>NZ_AFXQ01000015.1 GCF_000224415.1 Citricoccus sp. CH26A
CCGAGGGAAGCGCGCGAGCAGCCCGAGCCGCAGCCGTCGGCCGCCCCGGCCCTGCAGTCCCCTGCACCGGCGCCCGCACAGGCGGCACCGGCCCAGGCCCCCGCAGCCCAGGCCCCGGCGGCCCCGACCCGTCGCCGTCGTCGGGCCGCGTCCTCGGACGGGACCTCGGGTGAAATCCAGACCGTGGAGCTGACCGCGGCCTCCAGCGGCGGCCACCGGTTCAGCGCCTCCGTCGGCGCCGCCGGAGCGGGCGCCGCTGCGGCCGGTGAGTCCGCGACGGAGGGCGCCGGCGGCGCGGCCCGGGCCGCGGCGCCGTCGATCATCGGCGTCGGGGTCAAGGCCGAGGACATCGCCCGCCCGGAGTAGTCCGGGCCCGTCCCGGCGCGCCGCGGTCCTCGACCGGCCGCGGCGCGCCGTCTCACCGGCATTTGGCCCAGCGGGGGCCCGGCGGGTAGGATAGTCACTCGGTGCTGCGCCGCCGTCGTTTCTTCTCTGCCCCTGGTGTTGGGCGTCGGAAGGCCCGCCGGTCCGCCTCAAGGTATCGCCCCCGCTGTCCGGGACCGTCCGCATTCGCCGGCCGGACACCGCTGGTTTGGGCAGGCCCTGAGTGCAGCAGAACAGAATCGTCATCGTCGAGAGAAGTGAGTCCCAAGTGGTGTACGCGATTGTCCGCGCTGGCGGCCGCCAGGAAAAGGTTTCCGTCGGAGACCTCGTTACCCTTGACCGCGTCGCCGCTGAGGCCGGAAGCTCCCTGGAGCTGCCCGCCGTCATGCTGGTGGACGGGGACAAGGTGACCACCGGTGCTGATGACCTGGCCAAGGTCAAGGTCACCGCCGAGGTCGTCGACCATTCCCGTGGCAAGAAGATTGTCATCCAGAAGTACAAGAACAAGACCGGCTACAAGAAGCGCCAGGGCCACCGGTCCGAGCTGACCACCGTCAAGGTCACCTCGATCGCCTGATCCTGCGCCTCGCCGGCTAGCCCGGTCACGCACAACCAGACCCCGCGGTTCCTGGCGAGAAGCCACCGGCCGCACCACACCGAAGGATTGAACAATGGCACACAAGAAGGCCGGTAGTTCCTCGAAGAACGGCCGCGACTCCAACCCGCAGTTCCTCGGCATCAAGCGCTTCGGCGGCCAGGCCGTCAACGCCGGTGAGATCCTGGTCCGCCAGCGCGGCACCAAGTTCCACCCGGGCGCCAACGTCGGCATCGGCAAGGACGACACCCTGTTCGCCCTGTCCGCCGGCGCCGTGGAGTTCGGCAACCGCCGCGGCCGCAAGGTCGTCAACATCGTTCCTGCCGCCGCTGAGTGATCACTCGCGTGACGGCACCGGGGGCATGAGCTCCCGGACCTGAACATCGCCCCGGCGGGGCGGGCCAGACTGGTCCGCCTCCGCCGGAGTCGTTAACAGGCACCGGTCACGGCGTGCCCCTGCGGGAGTACGTCAGACTGGAGACCAGCAACACCAACATCGCCCCGGCAGAGCGGGTGCGGCAGAGAGGCGGCCATGGCGGCATTCGTGGACCGGGTGGTCCTGCACGTATCCGGCGGACACGGAGGCCACGGCGTGGCCTCCGTGAAGCGGGAGAAGTTCAAGCCCCTGGGCGGACCCGACGGCGGCAACGGCGGCGACGGCGGCGACGTCACCCTGGTGGTGGACTCGCAGACCACCACGTTGCTGTCCTACCACCACGCCCCCCACCGGCACGCCGGCAACGGCGGGCCCGGCAAGGGAGACTTCCGGCACGGGGCCCACGGGGAGTCCCTCACGCTCTCCGTCCCGGACGGCACCGTCGTCAAGGACATCCAGGGCAACATCCTCGCCGACCTCGTGGGCCACGGCGCCTCCTACGTGGTGGCCCACGGTGGCCAGGGCGGCCTGGGCAACGCGGCGCTGGCCTCGCAGAAGCGCAAGGCCCCCGGCTTCGCCCTGCTCGGGACCCCCGGTGACGAACTGGACATCGTCCTGGAGCTCAAGTCCGTGGCGGACATCGCCCTGGTGGGTTTCCCCTCGGCCGGCAAGTCCTCGCTGATCGCCGCCCTGTCCGCGGCTCGGCCCAAGATCGCCGACTACCCGTTCACCACCCTCGTGCCGAACCTGGGCGTGGTGCAGGCCGGCGACGTCCGATTCACCGTGGCCGACGTCCCGGGCCTGATCCCGGGCGCCTCCGAGGGCAAGGGCCTGGGCCTGGAGTTCCTGCGCCACGTGGAGCGCTGCGCCGCCCTGGTGCACGTGCTGGACTGCGCCTCGCTGGAGTCCGACCGGGACCCGATGGCCGACTTCGAGGCGATCGAGGCCGAGCTGGCGGCCTACGCCGTGGAGCCGACCTTCGCCCAGGCCGGGGAGGGCGTCGTCCCGCTGAACGAGCGGCCGCGCATCGTGGCCCTGAACAAGACGGACCTGCCGGACGGCCAGGCGATGGCCGAGATGGTGCGTGAGTCCCTCGAGGCCCGCGGACTGCGCGTCTTCGAGGTCTCCGCGGTCTCGCACAAGGGCCTGGACCCGCTGAAGTTCGCCATGGCCGGGCTCGTCCAGGAGGCCCGGGACCGGATGCCGGAGCCCGTGGAGACCGCCGAGCCCGTGGTCGTCCGGCCGCGGTCCGTGCGTGCCAAGGAGTTCGAGATCACGCGCGAGGAGCGCAACCTCGAGCCGCTGTTCCGCGTGCGCGGCACCAAGCCGGAGCGCTGGATCGCCCAGACCGACTTCACCAACGACGAGGCCGTGGGCTACCTGGCCGACCGGCTCAATCGCCTGGGCGTGGAGGACGAGCTCTTCAAGCAGGGCGCCAAGCCTGGTGACGCCGTGGTGATCGGCAGTGACGACAACGGCGTGGTCTTCGACTGGGAGCCCACCATGGCCGCCGGTGCCGAGTTGCTGGCCGGCCCGCGCGGGGCCGACCTGCGCATGGAGGAGCGGTCCCGCCCCACCCGCGAGCAGAAGCGCCAGGAGCTCGAGGACCGCAAGGCGGCCCGGGCCCGCACCCAGGCCGAGCTGGAGGCCGAGCGCCGGTCGGGCATCTGGACGGAACGCTATGCGCGGGACACGGACGGCGAGAACGCCGGGACGGGGAGTGCCGAAGGGCCCGTCGATGGCTGAGCAGGTCATGAACCCCGTCACCGGACGGGACACCCTGCACCGCGCCCGCCGCCTGGTCATCAAGATCGGCTCGTCCTCGCTGACCACGCCCACCGGGGTCGACCACGCGGCCATCAACTCCCTCGTGGACACCATCGCGGCCGTGCGCTCACGCGGCACCGAGGTCGCCCTGGTGTCCTCGGGCACCATCGCGGCGGGCATCCACCCGTTGGGCCTGGGCAAGCGACCGCGGGACCTGGCCACCCAGCAGGCCGCGGCCGCCGTGGGGCAGGGCAAGCTGCTGGCGCACTACGCCGCGTCCTTCGCCCGGCACCAGACCGAGGTGGCCCAGGTGCTGCTGACCGCCGAGGACCTGATCCGCCGCACCCAGTACACGAACGCGTTCCGGGCGCTGAACCGGCTGCTGGCCCTCGCGGTGGTGCCGATCATCAACGAGAACGACACGGTGACCACCGCGGAGATCCGGTTCGGGGACAACGACCGGCTCTCCGCCCTGGTGGCCAACCTGCTGCGCGCCGACGCGCTGCTGCTGCTCACCGACGTCGACGCCCTGTACACCGGCCCGCCCTCACGGCCCGGATCCCAGCGCATCCCCTCCGTCGCCTCACGGGCCGACCTGGAGGACGTGGCGATCGGCCGGACCGGCCCGGCCGGCGTCGGGACCGGGGGCATGGTCACCAAGGTGGAGGCCGCCGGGATCGCCACCGGTTCGGGCATCCACGCCCTCGTCACCTCCGCGGCCAACGCCAATCGCGCGCTGGCGGGGGAGGACGTGGGCACCTGGTTCCAGGCCTCCGGCAGGCGCCGGACGGCGCGGAGCACCTGGCTCGGGCTGCTCGCCGAGGTGCACGGCCGGGTGGTGCTCGACGACGGTGCCGTCACCGCCGTGGTGCGGAACAAGAGGTCCCTGCTGCCGGCCGGGATCACCGGGGTGGAGGGCCGCTTCGACGCCGGTGACCCGATCGAGCTGGCCGATGCCCGGGGCACCGTGGTGGCCCGCGGACTGGTGAACTACTCCTCCTCGGAGTTGCCCCCCATGCTGGGGCGCACCACCGCCGACCTGCGCGAGGAACTCGGCCCGGAGTACCAGCGCCCCGTGGTGCACACGGACGATTGTGTCCGGCTCTCGGCCCGGGCCCAGCGCCGCCGGTAGACTCCGGGGCATGCCCAACAGTGCCGCTGAGAACGCCGTGACCGCCGAGACCGTCGAGACCGCCCAGGACGCCCCGGTGTCCGGGAACGGTGGGACCGACGTGCCGGAGGAGGTCCGCGAGGCCATCCGGTCCGTCGGCGAGCGTGCCCGGCGGGCCCGCCACGAACTGGCCACCGCGGGCCGGGCCCGCAAGGACGAGACGCTGCGGGCGATGGCCGCGAAGCTGCGGCTGAACACCCGGCACCTGATCGCGGAGAACAAGAAGGACGTGGCGGCCGGCCGCGAGTCCGGGACGTCCGAGGCGATGCTGGACCGGTTGTCCCTGGACGAGGCGCGCATCGAGGCCCTGGCCGTGGCCCTGGAGGAGCTGGCGGCCCTGCCGGATCCGGTCGGTGACGTGGTGCGCGGCCGCAACCTGCCGAACGGGCTGCGGATGACCCAGGTCCGGGTCCCGCTCGGCACCGTGGGCGCCATCTACGAGGCCCGCCCCAACGTGACCGTGGACATCGCCGGGCTGGCCCTGAAGTCCGGCAACGCCGTCATCCTCCGCGGCGGTTCGGCCGCCAGGAACACCAATGCCGCGCTGATCTCGATCCTGCGCGAGGTGGCCGGGGACCAGGGCTTCGAGGCGGACATCATCCAGGGCATCGACCAGTACGGACGCGCCGGTGCCACCGCACTGATGTCCGAGCGGGGCTCGGTGGACGTGCTCATCCCGCGCGGCGGCCACGACCTGATCCAGTCCGTGGTGCGCACGGCCAGGGTCCCCGTCATCGAGACCGGCGAGGGCAATGTCCACCTGTTCATCGACGCCTCCGCGCCCGTCAAGATGGCCGTGGACATCGCCCTGAACGCCAAGACGCAGAGGGTCTCGGTGTGCAACGCCGCCGAGACCCTGCTCATCCACGCCCAGGCGGAGGAGGCCGGCCGCGAGGTGTTGCGGGCCCTGTCCCGCACCGGCGTGTTCCTGCACGTGGACGAGGGCGCCCGCGCCTGGCTGCCGGACGGCGCCCAGGCCGAGACCGCTCGGGACGAGGACTGGGGACGGGAGTACCTGGCCCTGGAGATGGCCGTGAAGACGGTGGGATCCCTGGACGAGGCGATCGAGCACATCCAGCGCTGGTCCACCGGCCACACCGAGGCCATCGTCACCAACGACCTGGCCAACGCGGACCGCTTCGTCACCGAGATCGACTCCGCCGCGGTGATCGTCAACGCCTCCACCCGTTTCACCGATGGCGGTCAGCTGGGCCTGGGCGCCGAGGTGGGCATCTCCACGCAGAAGATGCACGCCCGCGGACCCATGGGCCTCGAGGAGCTCACCACCACCAAGTGGGTGCTTCGCGGGGAGGGCCAGGTCCGGATCTGAACGGGGGACGTACTAGGATGGGGCCCAGACATCACCGTGACCTGTGGCCGGATGACCGGCCCCTTCGAGGGAGATCCACCAGATGAACACCATCACCGCCCTGACCGTCCTGGCCGCCGAGGAGCACCTCGTGGTCAACCCGCTGTTCCTGCCGGCCTCGGTCATCGGCGTGGGTTCCTTCCTGCTCTTCCTGCTGATGCTGGCCGCCGTCATGGGCCTGCGCTCCGTCGGCCGCCGCCACGAGGTGCCGGGCGTGGACGACTACCACCAGGGCCGTGGCTACGACGAGCGCGAGCACAGCCACTGGGGAACCCACTGATCCTCCGTCGAACTCCCGCCGCGTAGTGACCGACTCACTCCAGAAGCCCACCCAGACCATCTGTGACGTGGCCGAGCCCGAGCAGGCCTCGGCGACCCGTCAGCAGGATGGTGGTCGGCGCCGGTTCCGCCTCGGCGTCATGGGTGGCACCTTCGACCCGATCCACCACGGACACCTCGTGGCCGCCTCCGAGGTGGCCGCCGAGCTGGACCTGGACGAGGTCGTCTTCGTGCCCACCGGCAAGCCATGGCAGAAGGACGGCAACAAGGTGTCCCCGGCCGAGCACCGGTACCTGATGACGGTCATCGCCACCGCCTCCAACCCGCGCTTCACGGTGTCCCGGGTGGACATCGACCGTCCCGGACCGACCTTCACCGCGGACACCCTGCGTGACCTGCGCATCCTGCGGCCCGAGGCGGAGCTGTTCTTCATCACCGGGGCGGACGCCCTGGAACAGATCATGACCTGGAAGGACGTGGACACCCTCTGGGACATGGCCCAGTTCGTCGGTGTCACCCGTCCGGGGCACGACCTCGTGGAGGTCGGCCCGGAGACGGGCGTGATGCTCATGGAGGTCCCGGCGATGGCCATCTCCTCGACCGATTGCCGCGCCCGGGTCCAGGCCCACAAGCCGGTCTGGTACCTCGTGCCGGACGGCGTGGTCCAGTACATTGCCAAGCACCTCCTGTACCTGCCCGACGCGCACGGCCCGGGCGGCGGCCTGGGCGGGCGCCGCAGCCAGGACGCCCCGGAGGTCCGGGCGTGAGTGCTGTTGATCCCACCCGCCGTCCCGAACGCCAGCACCGCCGGGTGGACACTGAGGCCGGGGCGCCGGCGGGGGAGACCTCCGAGGCGATCCTCGACCTGCCCGCCTCCGGGGTCGACCCGGCCGACGTCGGCCCGCTGACCGGCACGTTCCCCGGCGTGCTCCCCGGCGTGGCCGAACTGCCCCTGCTCAAGGACGGGCGGGTCGTGTCCCGCCCCGGCCAGGCCCCCGCCGCCCTGGCCCGCGTCTTCGAGTCCGATGCCCCCACCGGGTACACCGTCGCCAGCGACGGGGTGCCGGTGGGCCCCGACGGGCAACCGCTCACCCGTCGGCAGTTGCGCGAGATGCGCCGGCGTCAGGAGTCCGGCGCCGGCCCCGAGTCCTCGCCCGCCACGGCCCGACGCGCGGAGGCACCGGCAGGTGCCCCGGCCGGACTCGCGGGACAGGGCGAAGAACCCGTCACCCGGGAGTCCCTGGCCCTCGAGGCCGCGGCCCTGGCCGAACGCCTCGCCGCCGCCGGTGATGACCCCGCGAACGTGGACCCGCAATTGCTGCGGGAGCAGGAGGTGCTGGCGGAGAAGGCCCGTCTCCTCAACCAGACCGGCATGCTGGCCACTGTTCCCCCCGCTGCGCCCGTCGGGGCGTCCGGTGCCGAGCCCGCCGCCGCGTCCGTGCGCCATGAACCGATCCAGGCGCAGTCCGCCCACGGGCTGGACTCCCTGCCGGCCTCGGCGTGGGGTTCCCGGGAGCGCACCCTGGTGATCGTGGCCGCGGTCGTCTTCGCCATCCTGGTCATCGCGCTGATCATCGCCCTGGCCCTGTGACCACCGTCGTACCACCCACCCTCCAGGAGTTGCCCGTGACCGTCCCCCCACCACCCTGACCGCGCTGAAGCTGGCCGGCCAGGCCGCAGCAGACAAGCAGGCCACCGACATCGTGGCCGTCGACGTGGCCGAGCGGATGGGGCTGACCGACGCGTTCCTCATCGCCTCGGCCTCGTCGGAGCGGCAGGTCGTCGCCGTCGTGGACGAGGTCGAGGAAGTGCTCAGCCGGCAGCTGAAGCTCGACGTGATCCGCCGTGAGGGCAAGGCCGGCGGCCGCTGGGTGCTGCTGGACTACGGGCACTTCGTGGTGCACGTCCAGCACGAGGAGGAGCGGGTGTTCTACGCCCTCGACCGCCTCTGGAAGGACGCCCCGCTGATCGACCTCGGCCTCACGGACGGGGTGGGAGCCGGTGAACCCGGTTCGACCATCACCCCGGACGACACCCCGCGGGACTGGACACCCGGCGCGCCGGGTGAGGCCCAGGCGCAGTAGGCCACGCCAGCGGCCGAGACCCCACCGGGGCGCGTTCCCGCCCCGGTGGCGGCACGGGTGATCGCCGGCCGACTGCCCGTGTCGGACCTCGATTTGCGAACCGATCGAAGAGCTGTGTATATTTATCGAGTTGCTTCGGACGGAACGAAAACGAAACGGCCGGGGAAACACCCTTCTGGGGGTATGGCGCAGTTGGTAGCGCGTCTCCATGGCATGGAGAAGGTCAGGGGTTCGAATCCCCTTACCTCCACCAGAAGAAAGGCCCTTCCTCACCTGAGGAAGGGCCTTTTTGCTGTCCCACGTCACTGCGGCCGGCGGTGCCGCCACGCCCGGACGTCCGGGTCCCGGGACGCGCGTCCTGGAACCCGGGGTTACCGTGGAGGCCACGAGCACGGCACGGGAGCCGAGCCCTAGATGAAGGAGTGTCGGACCATGGGACTGCTGCCCAAGTCCATGAGCAAGGCCGCCGGAGACCGGGACGACGTGCTGAGGACGATCGCCGGCATGGACGCCCGGGACCGCGCGGTGGCGGAGAGGATCCACGCGATCGTGACCGAGGTCGCGCCGGACCTGACCCCGCGACTGATGTACGGCCAGCCCGGCTACTACCGTGATGGCACGGTGGTCTGCTTCTTCCGCAGCGGTGCGGCGGACAAGGCGCGCTATTCGACCCTGGGTTTCGACGAGGGGGCACGGTTCGAGGACGAGGACAGCGGGTTCTGGCCGACGTCGTTCGCACTGACACGGCTCACCCCTCAGGCCGAGGACGAGATCCGCGCGCTGGTGCGCCGGGCTGCCGGCTGACCCGCCGGCCGGGCGCGATACCACCGGTGCCCGCCGGAAACCAGCGGCTACGGTGGGGCCATGCACTCGCCCATCCAGCGGATACTCGACCAGGTGCTCGCCGACGTCCGTGAACTGCGCGGGGGAGAGCCCTACCCGGTCCACCCGGCCGGCCGGGCGCCCGACCCCGAGGACTTCGGTATCTGCCTGGCCACGGTCGACGGCCAGGTGTACTCCGCCGGCGCGGCCGGCACGGAGTTCTCCATCCAGTCGATCTCCAAGCCGTTCACGTACGCTCTCGCCCTCGCCGACCATGGGTTCGAGACGGTCGACGAGAAGGTGGACGTCGAGCCCTCGGGTGACCCGTTCAACCAGATCTCCCTGGCGCCCGACACCGGCCGGCCGCCGAACGCGATGGTCAATGCCGGGGCCCTGGCCGTGGCCTCGATGATCAGGGGCAGCGGTGGCAAGCCTGCCCTGCGCAGGATCACGGAGTTGTACTCCGGTTGCGCCGGGCGGGAGCTGACGAGCAGCAAGTCCGTGTTCGACGTCGAGATGCGCCACAGTGACCGCAATCATGCCCTAGCGTTCCTGTTGCGGTCCTTCGGCATCATCGACGATGATCCGACGCGCGCCCTGGAGACCTATCTCCGGCAGTGCGCCGTCCAGGTCACCGCTCGGGACCTGGCGCTGATGGCGGCCACCCTGGCCAACGGAGGCACGAATCCGTTGACCGGGAACGAGGTGCTCAGCATGGAGATCGTGGAACGGGTGCTGTCCGTGATGATGACCTCGGGCATGTACGACGACGCGGGCTCCTGGGCCAGCGAAGTCGGCATGCCGGCCAAGTCCGGGGTCGGTGGGGGCACCCTGGCGGTCCTCCCCGGCCAGGCCGGTCTCGCGGTCTTCGCGCCCCCACTGGACGGGCACGGGAACAGCGTTCGCGGGGTCGAGACGTGCCGGCGGCTGTCCGCCGACATGGAGATGCACTTCGTGAGGGCCGCACGCAACGGCAGGTCGGCCGTGAAGGCGGTGGTGGAGATCTCCCAACTGCCGTCCCGCGTGCGGCGGACGGAGGAGGAGGCCGAGGTCCTGGAGCGTTCCAGCGGTCGGGCCTGCGTCGTGGAGGTCGTCGGCGACCTGTTCTTCGCGGGCACGGAGTCCCTCGTCCGGACGGTGAGCGAACTCGGCGGTGAGGTGGAGATCGTCGTCCTCGACCTGCGCCAGGTGCATGACGTCGGCCGGCTCGGACGGGACATGCTGGCCGAACTGCAGCGTCGCCTGACGGCGGAGCACCGAGAGTGCGTCCTCGTCACGGGGGAGGACTCCCCAGCGGGCGCAGCCCTCCGGGACGTGCCGGCGAACACCTTCGGAAGCCTCGGGGAGGCCATCGAGTACTGCGAGGACCGTGTGCTGGAACGGCACGGGCCGCCCGCGCGGCCTGCTCCGCGCGTTCCGGTCACCGAGTCACCCGTCCTCACCGCACTGGACCGGCACGAGCGGGAGCTGCTGCAGTCCTTGATGGAGCGGCGTGACTACCAGGACGGTGACGTCATCCGGCGGGTGGGCCAGCGGTTCGGCGGAGTGCACTTCATCGTCTCCGGCCAGGTCAACACGCTGGCCTCGGATCCCCAGGGAAACCGCGTGCGCCTGAACACGCTCAGTGCCGGGATGACCTTCGGGGAACTCGCGTTGGGCAGCGAGGACAGGCAGGAGACCACGGAGAAGGCCGTGGGTGCCGTCGAGCTCATGGTCCTGACCCCGGAGGCCCTCGACGCGCTGGAGGAGACGGACACCGGCCTGGCCGTCCGGTTCTGGCGTGCCCTGACTCGTGACGCCTACCTGCTGGTCGACCGGTACCTGCGGGAGGCGGCGGTGCGACTGACGTACTGAGCCCGTGCGCCGGGACGAGGCTGTCCGGGAACCACCTTGGAGTTCCGTGTGAACAGGCTGAACTATAGTGTCCGAAGACGACGGCTGGTCCCGAGGAGGCTGCAGTGGAGTTTCTCGAGTTCTTGGTGGACCGTTCGGACGACATGCTCGAGCTCGGCCTGCAGCACGCTGCGCTCGTCGGCGCCGCGGTGGTCATCGCCACGATCCTCGGAGTCGCCCTCGGGGTCGCGACGTACCGCACCGAGCGGCCACGGCAGATCGTCCTTGCCATCAGCGGTACCTTCCTGACCATCCCGTCCTTCGCCCTGTTCATCCTCCTGCTGGGCCCCCTGGGCCTCGGGTGGCCGCCCGTGTTGCTCGCACTCGTGCTGTACGGGCTCCTGCCGGTGGTGCGCAACACCATCACCGGGTTGCGCGAGGTCGATCCCGCGATCATCGAATCAGCCAAGGGCATGGGCTTGAGCCGGCGCCAGCGCCTGATGCAGATCGAATTGCCCCTGGCCTGGCCGGTGGTCATCACCGGGGTGCGGGTCACGACCCTCGTCCTCCTGGGCATCGCGGCGATCGGGGCGATCGTCAACGGGCCCGGTTACGGAGAACTGATCTTCACCGGGCTGGCGCGCGTGGGGACACCCGTCGCCGTCAACCTGGTGCTGGCAGGGACCCTGGGGGTCATCGTGCTGGCCATCCTCTTCGACCTGCTCTTCCATGCCGTCCGCCGCCTCACCACTTCGCGAGGGATCCGATGACCCAGACCCACGACACCCGTACCGATGCCGACGTGATGATCCGGCTGGAGGACTTGACGAAACGATTCCCCGGCGCCCAGCGGAACGCCGTGGACGGGCTGACGATGGACATCCGACGGGGAGAGATCGTCGTACTGGTGGGGCCGTCCGGTTGCGGCAAGACCACCACCATGAAGATGATCAACCGGATCATCGAACCGACCTCGGGCCGCATCATCATCGACGGCGAGGACGTCACGAGGTCGGACCCCGACCAGTTGCGCCGCAGGATCGGGTACGTCATCCAGCAGATCGGCCTGTTCCCCCACGTCACGATCGGTGAGAACGTGGCCACCGTGCCGAGGCTGCTCGGCTGGGATGCAGAGCGGATCCGGGCGCGTGTCGATGACCTGTTGCGGACCGTCAACATGGATCCGGCCGAGTTCCGGGACCGCTATCCCAAGCAGCTGTCCGGCGGCCAGCAGCAGCGCGTGGGAGTCGCCCGCGCACTCGGGGGGGACCCCCAGGTCATGCTGATGGACGAGCCGTTCGGGGCCATCGACCCGATCACGCGCGAACGACTCCAGAACGAGTTCCTCCGGCTGCAGTCCCAGGTCCGCAAGACCATCGTGTTCGTCACCCACGACATCGACGAGGCGATCAAGATGGGAGACCGGATCGCCATCCTGCAGGAGGGTTCCAGGATCGCCCAGTACGACACCCCGGAGAAGATCCTCACGGCCCCGGCCAACGACTTCGTGCGGGACTTCATCGGCGGGGGCGCCTCACTCAAGCGCCTCAGCCTCACGCGGGTCCGGGACATCGAACTGAGCCCGTGGCCGACCGTCGGGGCGGGCGACTCCGTGGACCAGGCCCGGGCGGCACTGCTCTCCTCACAGCGCAGCGCGGTCCTGGTCCTCGACGGGGCGGGTCGGCCGGCGCGATGGGTGGGGCTGGACGACCTGCGGCACGAGCCCGTCCGGTCACTGGACGAGATCGGTGCCGTACCGCAGGCCGTGGTCGAACCCCAGGCCACCCTGAGCGACGCCCTGAACGAACTCATCGCCGCCCGCCATGCCGTCACCGTCGTGGTCGACGAGTCGGGACGCTACCGGGGCGTCGTGGACATCGACCAGATCAACCAGGCCATCCGGTCGATGCGCCGGTCGGCCGTCGACGAGGCCAGGACGGACATCACCGACGCGGGGGCCCGGCCATGAGCGTCGGGTCCGCCGTGGACGGCCACGCCGCCGATATCGTCCCGCAGGCCCCGCCGGCGCCGGGTCGGCGCCGTTGGACGGGATACCTGACGATGCCGGTGATCCTGGCCGTCGCCCTGGTGTCGCTGTACCTCTACGTCGGCGGCCAGGACCTGGACTCGATCGAGGCCCGGTCCCTGAACGCGAGTGCACTGGCCACGGCGACCGGTGAGCACGTGTTGCTCACGGCCGTGTCCACCGCCATCACGCTGCTGATCGCCGTGCCCCTGGGCATACTCCTGACGCGCCCGTTCGCCCGCAGGACCCGTCCGTTCGTCATCGGGGTGCTGACCCTCGGACAGGCCGTCCCCACGATCTCCATCCTCGTGCTGCTGGCGGTGGGCTTCCTGTTCCTCGGCTTCAAGGCCGCGATCGTCGGCCTCGTCCTGTATGCGATCATCCCGGTGCTGCTGAACACCATGGTGGGGCTCGAGCAGGTCGACGACGCCGTGCTGGAGGCTGGACGGGGCATGGGGCTCTCCCGACTGCACGTGCTCTGGAAGCTCGAACTGCCGCTGGCGGTGCCGGTCATCCTGGCCGGTGTCCGCACGGCCTTGGTCATCAACGTGGGAACGGCGACGCTGGTGACCTATATCAACGCGGGCGGCCTGGGAGACATCATCGTCGCAGGACTGTCCACCAACCGGGTCCTGGTGCAGTTGGTGGGCGCCATCCTGACAGCAGCCCTGGCGCTGTTCATCGACTACCTGGCCGGTATCGCGGAGGACCTGCTCACGCCGCGCGGACTACGCCTCGCGGATGCCTGAGACACCGGGCGAGGGACCACGACTTCCGATCAAGGACCAACATGGAGGCAGGCATGAACACAAGGACCAAGAACACCGGCGTAGGGCTGGCGGCTGTCGCCGCCCTCGTGCTGACCGGTTGCAGTGGTGGTGGGGGTGAGAGCCCGAACACCGGGCTGCTGGAGGGGGCACAGCTCACGGCGGGATCCAAGGAGTTCACCGAGTCGGTGATCCTGTCCCAGATCACTGCGCATGCCCTCGAGGACGCCGGCGCGACCGTCGAGGACCAGACCGGGATCTCGGGCAGCGCGACCGTGCGCGAGGCGCTCGCGTCCGAGGAGATCGACTTCTACTGGGACTACACGGGTACCGGCTGGGTGAACATCCTCGGCAATACGACCGAGGACGCCCCGGAGGACCTGTACGACGCCGTGGCAACGGCAGACGCGGAGAACGGCATCGCGTGGCTGGACCCGGCCCCGTTCGAGAACACCTACCGCATCGCCGTCAAGCAGGACTTCGCCACCGAGAACGGCTTGGCGACCCAGTCCGACGCCGCGGACTTCATCAACGCGAACCCGGACCGGGCACGTGTGTGTGCCGCGAGTGAGTTCATCAACCGGGACGACGGCCTGCCCGGCCTGGAGGAGGCCTACGGCTTCGAGTTCTCCCGTGTCGTCGAACTGGACCTGAACCTGATCTACACCCAGGTCGGGGACACCTGTGAGTTCGGCGAGGTGTTCTCCACCGATGCTCGGATCGCGGCCAACGACATGCAGGTCCTGGAGGACGACCGGGAGTTCTTCGTCGAGTACCAGGGGGCCATGACCCTCCGGCAGGAGACGCTGGACCAGTACCCGGAGATCGCGGAGATCATGGCGCCCATCTCCGAGCGGCTCACCAACGAGACGATGATGCAGCTCAACGGACGGGTGGACACGGACGGCGAGGATCCGAGCGATGTCGCCGAGGAATGGCTCCAGGAGCAGGGCCTGATCGGCTCCTGAGGCACGGGCCCCGTCGGCCGGTGTTCACGCCTCCGTGAACCGGCCGACGGTGGTCTCGGCATCCACGCCGTGCAGGGCGGCCATGAACATCCGGTAGTAGGCGAGTTCCTCGCGCGTCCGCAGGGGCGGACGCACCCGACCGGCCTCGGCCGCCAGCTCGTCCGCGCCGACCGTCCGCCCGAAGTGGTGGCTGAGCACCTCGTTCATCCCGGTCCCCTCACCGAACTGCTCCTTCCGCCGCCAGAGCACCTCGTCGGGCAGCCAGCCGTCGAAGGACCGTCGCAACAACCACTTGGCCGGCCGGTCGGGTCGCACCAGCTTCCATTCCGGGGGAAGCGCCATGGCCAGTTCGACCATGTCCAGGTCGAGGAAGGGGAGCCTCGGCTCCACCCCGAGGGCACCCGCCACGCGATCGACCCGCTGCAGCCCTCCGATGTGCATGCCCTGGAGGGTCTCGAGCAGGTCCGCGTGCAATTCCGGGCCCCCACTGTGCTCGCCGTAGTGGGAGTACCCGGCGAAGAGCTCGTCGGCTCCCTCGCCGACGAGGATGACCTTGACGTGGCGGGCCGCCAACCGGGAGACGAAGTAGTTCGGCACGGCCGAGTGGACGAGCGTGGGATCGAACGACTCCAGTCCGGCGACGACCCGGGGGACCGCCTCGATCGCGTCGTCCGCGGTATAGATGAGTTCGTGGTGCTCGGTGCCGCAGTGGTCGGCGACGACGCGTGCGGCGGTCAGGTCGGTGCTGTCCTCCAGGCCGACGGCGAATGTCTTCAGCCTCCGGCCATCGGCGCCGAGCCGTCGGGCGGTGATCGCGGTGATGATGCTGGAATCGACGCCTCCGGACAGGAGCACCCCGGGGGGCTGCTGTCCGGAGAGGCTCCGGTCGACAGCCCTGACCAGGGTCTCCCGGAGGGCGTCGAAGACCCACGCCGGGGGTTCCTCGTCCTCGGCCCGGCTCTGGAGCAGGACGGGGACGGTGCCCGGGAAGCGCCGGATCGGGGACAGGCCGCCCTCCGGGGTCCAGTGGTGTCCCGGGGGGAAGGGACGCACAGAGGGACGCAGGTCCTCGTCGAACGCCTTGAGCTCGGAGGCGAAGATCACCGTGTCGTCCCGCGTGGCCCAGTACAGCGGGCACAGCCCGAGGACGTCGCGGGCCACGGCGAAGCGGCCGTCCCCGGCGGCGATGACCAGGGCGTAGGAACCCCAGAGCCGCTCGAAGGCCCCGGGACCGACGTCCTCGAAGAGGACGATGGCGGCCTCGAGGTCCGACTCGGTGGTGAAACGATCGCCACCCACCGTCTGCCTGATGCGCCGGTGGTTCTGGACCGTCCCGTCCCCGACGAGCCAGAGGTCCCGGTCCCGGCCTCCCCACAGCGGCTGGTTGCCCGACACGGGGTCGGTGATCGTCAGGTACCTGCTGCCGATCCAGGCCCTTCCGACGCCCTGGCTTCCTGACCCGTCCGGTCCCCGGTGGGCCAGGCGCTCCAGCATGCGCCGGCCCATGGCCGGATCGAAGGCGCCGTACCCTGCTACCACACCCGACATGGTCTCCCTCTCGACGAGGCTCAGTGTAGTCTTCCGGCACCGGTCGCCCGAGGTGTGCTGGCCCCTTTCGGCCGGCGCGGTCGACGCCGGTGCCGTCAGCTTCCCTGGCAGTCCAGGAGGTCCCGTATGTCGCACCCCCCGACGGGTTTCGTGCGCTGGCGCAGCGACTCGGCCAGTGGCGGCAACCGCTACGACGAGGAGCTCACGGTGGCCCTGCGGGCGCGGGGGCTGGAGGTTCGCGAGTATCCCGTCACGGGGAACTGGCCGCTGCCCTCGGACGACGACCGCCGGCGGTTCTCCGGCGTGCTGGCCCGGGAGCAGGACTGGCTCATCGGCAACATCGTCGCCTCGGCAGTGCCGGACCAAATCGCCGACGCGGTCTCGGCCGGACGCCGGGTCACGATCCTGGTGCACTACTTCCCGGCCGACGACCCGGCCCTGCCGGCCCCCGACCGGCAGCGACTCGCCGCAGCGGAGGCGGAGTCCGTCCGGACGGCGAGCCGGGTGGTGGTGACCAGCGCCTGGGCCGGCGCCGCGGTGGCCGACCGGTACGGGCGCCACGACGCGGTGGTGGCCGTCCCCGGCGTCGACCCGGTCGCGCCCGCGCCCGGCTCGGTGCGCCGCGGACGTCCGCCGATGCTGTTGTGGCTGGCCCGGCTGACCCCCGGCAAGGACCCCCTCACGGTCGTCGAGGCGCTGGCCCGGTTACGGGACCTGGACTGGACCGCCCGGCTGGTGGGTCCCGACACCGTCGACGAGGCCCTCAGCCGCCGCGTCCGTGAGCGCATCGCCGAGGCCGGGCTCACCGGCCGTGTCGGGGTGACGGGGCCCCTCCACGGCAGGGACCTGGACGCCGTCTGGGACGCCACCGACCTGCTGGTCCACACCTCGCGTGCCGAGACCTACGGGATGGTCGTCGCCGAGGCCCTGGCCAGGGGGATCCCGTCCGTCGTCGCGTCCGGCACCGGTGCCGTCGAGGCGCAGGGGGCGGGGGAGACGTTCCCGGCCGGTGACGTCGGCGCCCTGGCCGGGGCCCTGCGCGCCTGGCTGGCGGACGAGCGGCTCAGGGACCGCTGGCGACGAGACGCGGCCGGGCAATGCGCCCGCCTGACGAGGTGGTCGGACACCGCGGCCCGGGTGGCCGCCGCCCTCACCAGCGGGACTGCTCCGGCGCCACCACGGCCAGCACCCGGCGCTCGACGGCCTCGACGAGGGCATATCCCGCCAGCGCCATCAGCGTGACGACCACGACCGTGGACCACAGGGAGGTGTACCGGCTCGTCGCCGCGTCCACGGCCATCATGTTGCCCAGCCCGGTCCCGGTGGCCAGCCACTCGGCAACCGTGGCGGCGAGCAGCGCCGTGGGCGCGGCGATCCGCGCGGCGGCGAAGAACGCCGGCGCCATTGCCGGCAGCCGGCCCAGCACCAGTACCCTCGTGCGCGGCGTGGCATAGGCGGCGAAGACGTCGGCCACCTGGCCGGGCAGCCGGCCCAGGCCGTAGAGGCACGAGACCAGCGTGGGGAAGAACGTCATGAGGGCCACCACGACGGCGGTGCCGAACGACCCGCGGCCGAGCGCGGCGACCAGCAGGGGCGCGATCGCGATGATCGGCACGCACCGCAGGGCGACGGCGACGGGCGTCAGGGCCCGCCGCACGCGGGCCGAGAGGGAGAACGCGGCGGCCAGGAGCACGCCCAGCGCCAGACCGGCGAAGTAACCGGGGACGGCCACGAGGGCGGTCTGGCTGGCCGCCGTGAACAGCTCGGCACGGTGCTCGGCGGCCGTCGGCGCGGACACCAGCCACTCCCAGACGTCCCAGGGGCGCTTGGCGAAATAGGGGTTGAGGTCGAGCAGCCAGAACAGCCCGGCCCAGGCCAGCAGCACGATCGCCGCCGTGAGGGCCACGCCGCCGGCACTGACGAGCCAGCGTCGCCAGGCGGGCCGCCGGGGGTCGGCCCCGGGCGTGGCCAGCAGCACCGTCGGCTGCTCCGGTGCCAACCGCCGGGCGATGAACGAGACCAGGACGTACCCGATCATCGACACCACGGCGCTGAGGATCATCAACGCCCAGAGGCCGTCGGTGTCCAGGCTCCGCAGCGCCTGGATCGAGAGCACCCCGATGCCGCGCTCGGCCCCCGTGAACTCCCCGACCAGTGCTCCGAGGAAGGCGGCGGGCACCGAGGCCTGCAACCCGGCCATCAGGTACGGCAGGGCCGCGCGCGCCCGGACGGTGACCAGCGTGGTCCAGCGGCCCCTGCCGTAGGTGGCCGTCAGGTCGAGCCAGGACCGGGGCACGGCGCGCATGCCCACCAGCAGGGGCACGAGGGTGAGGTAGTAGACGGCCAGGGCCGCCAGCGTGACCTGCGGCCCGTCCCCGAACCCGTAGGCCAGTCGCAGCAGCGGCCCCAGCGCCACGAGGGGCAGGCAGTAGACGACCAGGGCGAGCCGCAGCACCGTCCGCTCCAGGCCCGGCAACAGCACGACCAGCAGGGCCAGGGCCACGGCCGCCACGTTGCCGGCCAGGTAGCCGATCATCGCCTCGCGCGTGGTGAACCACAGCCCCCGGCCGTAGACGTCGGCGTTCTCCACGAGCGTGCCGAGGATGCCGGAGGGGACACCGATCAGGTGCCGGTCGGCCAGGACCGTCCGGCCGACCAGTTCCCACAGGCCGATCACCAGGACCCAGCCCAGGAGCACGCGCAGTGCGGCAGCCGGCCGGGCACGGGCGGGACGGGGGCCGTCGCCGTCGCGGCCCGTGGCCTGGACGGCCTGTTCACCCTGCAGGACCATTCCTCACCCCTGGCCGAGGGCGTACTCGTCCACGCCCAGCAGGGTGCCGATCCGGTCCACGAGCTCGGTGAAGCGCCGGGAATGCAGCTGCTGCATCCGCCGCGGCCGTTCGAGGCCGACCGGCAGGTCCGCGACGATGGAGCCGGGCCGGGCCGACATCACCAGGACACGGTCCGCCAGCAGGACCGCCTCGGGGATCGAGTGGGTCACCAGCAGCGTGGTGGTGGTGGCACCGGACCACAGCGGCGGCAGTTCGATGTTGAGCCTGCGACGGGTGAGCTCGTCGACCGCGCCGAAGGGCTCGTCGAGCAACAGCAGCCTCGGCTCGGTGACCAGGCAGCGGGCGATCGCCGCGCGCTGCCGCATCCCGCCGGACAGTTGCGCCGGACGGGCCTTCTCGAACCCGGCCAGGCCGACCATGCCCAGCAACCGGGCGACCTTGCGGTGGTCGACCGGCTGACCGGCCAGCCGCCGGGCCAGGGCCACGTTGCCGGCGGCGGTCCGCCAGGGCAGCAGCGAGGCGTCCTGGAAGGCGATGGCCAGCTCGCCGCGCCGGCGCACCTCGAGCGGGTCGTCACCGTCGATGCGCACCGACCCGCCGGCGTCGGGGTGTTCCAGGCCCGCGATGATCCGCAGCAGGGTGGACTTCCCGCACCCGGAGGGCCCGACCAGGGCCGTGACCGAACCGGCCTCCAGGGTCAGGTCCAGGGACGCCAGGACGGGCAGCGGCTCCGCCGGACCGGGGAAGGTCTTGGCGACGGCGGTGCACAGCACCTCGGGGGCCGGTCGTCCCGCCGTGCGGGCGGTCTGCACGCCGGTCACGCGGTGGGCCCGTCCCGGTACACCTCGTCGAGGATGCTCCGGTCCCACATCTGCTCGGTGGCCCCCTCGATGCCCAGGAGCTCGAACAGCCGCAGGTTCTCCTGGACCTGGTCGTCGGTGAACCACCCGAAGCCGAACTGCTCGGTGGCCTCGGAGAACATGATGTCGAGCTGGACCGTCGCCTGTTCCTGCTGCGTCTCCAGGTCCAGGCCGGCATCGGGGTACGCCTGGACGGCGAGCTCGGCGGCGGCCCGGGGATCGTCCTGGTAGAGCTGCCAGCCGCGGGCGTCCCCGCGGAGCAGCCGGATGACCTGGTCGCGCCGCGCCTCGTCCTGGAGGCTGGAACGCAACACGGTGTAGGTCTGGCTCATCGGGTCGTAGCCGAAGTCGGCGAGCAGCATCGAGTGCCCCTCGATGCCCTGGACGGCCAGCGCCACGGGAAGGTCGTTGTAGAAGCAGTAGAGGCCGTCGACCTGGCCGGCAGTGAGGACCGCCGGGTCGTACTGGCTCGGGACGAACTCGACCTGGTCCTGGGTCAGGCCGTTGATGGCCAGGAAGGCCTCCAGCCCGGGGGTGTCCGTGCCGGCCACGCCGATCTTCCTGCCCACCAGGTCCTGGGGGGAGGTCAGTGGCGCATCCGCCAGGGACAGGATCGTCACAGGGCTCTTCTGGTACTGGGCACCGATGATGACCAGGTCGGCGCCCTCGGCATTGGACCGGGCGACACCGTCCGCCACCGAGACGTTCATCAGCGCTGCCCCGCTGACCGTGTTCGCGTCCCCGGCCACGTTGGGTCCGCCGGCCGCGAGGCTGACGTCCAGCCCGAGGTCCCGGAACAGGCCCCGGTCCTGCGCCAGGTAGGTGCCGCCGAACTGCACCGAATGCGTCCAGGACAACTGGTAGGTCACCGCCGCGGCCGGCCCGTCGGTGCCGGAGGCGGAACCACCGGAGGGGGAGGCCTCGTTGCCGCACCCCACCAGCCCGCCCACGGTCAGGGCGCCGAGCCCGCCGAGGACCGTGCGCCGGGAGACAACCGAACGAACCATGGGAGACCTCCGGGGTCGGGGTCGGACCCGCCATCCGGGCCGGGCCTGCGGGTATTCTGTGATGGACTTCACATCCTAGTGGGGCCGCGCGCGGGATGGGGGACGCCTGGACGCCGTCCGCGCACGCCGCGCCGGACGTCCCGTCCCACCGGAGCGTCCCGGTGATACCGTCCCGGGGGTCCGTGGGCGGTACATTAGGGGGTAGTCTTCCCGGCGCCGCCCGCTCGCTGCGGGCCCCGGACCCGAGGGAACCCCCTCCACATCGGTGTACCGCCCTGGTGCACTTCCCTGACGACGAAAGCGTGATCAGTTGCCCCGTTCCTCCCGTAAGTCCAAGTCCTCGTCCTCCCTGCCGTCCGGAGGGTTGCGGATCACCCCGCTGGGAGGCCTGGGTGAGATCGGCCGCAACATGACGGTCTTCGAGCACGAGGGCAAGCTGCTCGTGGTGGACTGTGGCGTCCTCTTCCCCGAGGAGCACCAGCCCGGCATCGACGTCATCCTCCCGGACTTCACTTCCATCCGGGACCGGTTGAAGGACATCGTCGGCATCGTGCTCACGCACGGCCACGAGGACCACATCGGCGGGGTGCCCTACCTGCTGAAGGAGCGCCCGGACATCCCGTTGATCGGTTCCGAGCTGACGCTGGCGTTCATCTCCGCCAAGCTCACCGAGCACCGGATCACGCCGAAGACGATCCACGTGGAGGCCGAGGACAAGCACCAGGCGGGCCCCTTCGAACTCGAGTTCGTCGCGGTCAACCACTCCATCCCGGACAGCCTCGCCGTGGCGATCCGCACCAAGGCCGGCCTGGTCCTGCACACCGGTGACTTCAAGATGGACCAGTTCCCGCTGGACGACCGGATCACGGACCTGCGCCACTTCGCCCGCCTGGGCGAGGAGGGCGTGGACCTGTTCCTCACCGACTCCACGAACGCCGAGGTTCCGGGGTTCACCATCTCGGAGCGGGAACTGACCCCCGCGATCGAGCAGGTCTTCGCCACCGCGAAGAAGCGGATCATCGTCTCCAGCTTCGCCAGCCACGTGCACCGCATCCAGCAGGTCCTGGACGCCGCGCACGCCAGCGGGCGCAAGGTCGCGTTCGTGGGCCGGTCCATGGTGCGCAACATGGGCATCGCCAGCGACCTGGACTACCTCAAGATCCCGCGCGGGCTGCTCGTGGACTTCAAGAAGCTGCAGTCCATGCCCGATGACAAGGTCGCGCTGGTCTGCACCGGGTCCCAGGGCGAGCCGATGGCGGCACTGTCCCGGATGGCCTCCGGCACCCACCAGATCAAGCTCGGCGCCGGGGACACCGTCCTGATGGCCAGCTCGATGGTGCCCGGCAACGAGAACGCGATCTACGGGATCATCAACAAGTTCACCGACCTAGGCGTCAAGGTCGTGCACAAGGGCAACGCCAAGGTGCACGTCTCCGGTCACGCCTCCGCCGGGGAACTGGTCTACTGCTACAACATCGTCCGGCCCACCCACGTCATGCCCGTGCACGGCGAGTCCTCGCACCTCCACGCCAACGCCGACCTGGCCGTGCGGACCGGCATCGCCCCCGAGCGCGTGCTCGTCGTCAAGGATGGCACCACCGTGGACCTGGTCAAGGGCCAGGCCAGGGTCTCCGGCCAGGTGGAGGCCGGACTGGTCTACGTGGACGGCCACACCGTCGGCAAGGTCACCGAGGAGACCCTGGTCGAGCGGCGGCTGCTGCAGGAGGGCGGTTCGGTGACCGTGGTCGCGATCGTGGACCCGGACACCAACACCCTGGCCGAGCCGCTGGAGTTCATGACCAAGGGCTTCATCCAGGACCCCCAGATCTTCGACACCGCGGCGAAGAAGGTCAAGGACGCCCTGGCCAAGCCCCACGTCGCCGGCATCGACGACCTGGACCAGATCGAGAAGCTGATCGTGGACACGGTGGGCCGCCACCTCGACCGCGCCTACCGGCGGGCCCCGCTGATCACCGCCGTCGTCATCGACGCCTGACCGCCCTCCCGGGGTGGGCCCGGGGCGGGGCACGGGCGAGGAGATGATTCGGGCCGGCGGGCCCGGTGGTGGAATGCTGGGATCCATGGGATCGGCCGGCGACTGGATGGAGCGGCACCAGGTGGTGCTGTACCTGTCCGCGCTGGGTGCGGGCGCCGTCGCCGGGTCCCTGGTCCCGGCCGTTGCCGGACCTGCCGGGCAGGCCATCACACCGGTGCTGGGCCTGTTGCTGTACGCCACCTTCCTGGCCGTCCCGTTCCGCCGCCTCGGCCGTGCTGCGCGGGACGGGGGATTCCTCCTGGCGGTGCTGGGGCTGAACTTCGTGGTGGTGCCGGTGGTGGTGTTCGCCCTCTCCCGGCTGGTCGCCCACGACGACGTCCTGCTGCTCGGGGTGCTGTTCGTCCTGCTGACCCCGTGCGTGGACTACGTCATCGTCTTCACCGGCCTGGCCGGCGGCTCGCAGGACCGCCTGCTGGCCGCCACGCCGTTGCTGATGCTGGCGCAGATGCTCCTGCTGCCGGGGTACCTGTGGCTGATGGCCGGGCCGCAGCTCGCCCCCGGACTCGATGTCCGCCCGTTCCTGGAGGCCTTCGCGCTGCTCATCGTGGCGCCCCTCGGCGCGGCGTGGCTGACCCAGGCGGTGGCCGTCCGCCGGGCCTGGGGCCGCGCCGTGGACCGGGTGGTCTCGGCGGGGATGGTCCCGTTGATGATGGCCACGCTGGCCGTCGTGGTCGCCTCCCAGGCGCACGACGTCGCCCGGCACCTGGGCGGGTTGCTCACCGTGGTGCCGGTGTACGTGCTCTTCGCGGCCGTGATGGTCGCGCTCGGACTGGCGGCCGGTCGCGTCGCCGGGCTGGATGCGCCCGGACGGCGGGCGCTCGTGTTCAGCGGGGTGACCCGGAACTCCCTCGTGGTGCTGCCGCTGGTGCTGGCCCTGCCGGCGTCGCTGGGCCCGGACTACCGGCTGGCGCCGCTGGTGGTGGTCACCCAGACCCTCGTGGAGCTGGTCGTGATGGTGGTGCTGGTGCGGCTGGTGCCCCGGCTGGTCAGCGCGCGGGGTCGAAGTCCTCGGGATCCTTCTGCAGCCGGCCTTCCAACGCCTGGCTGAGGTCCTCGTCCTCCACCTCGTACATGGGGTCGACCTCGAGCTCGAGGGCCTCCAGGGCCTCCTCGTCGTCGTCCACGGCCACGAACCGGACCCGGGCCTCCGTGATCGTCTCGGCCACGTCGTCCAGGCCGAGGTACTCGTACCCGGTGATCACCCGTTGGAGCGGGAACTCGTCGTCGTCCAGGTGCATCTCGATCGCGTTGACGAGTCCGCCGGTCTGCACCGCCCCGTGGAAGGTCAGGACATCGCGCAGGGCGATGTCACCGGGGGAGGTGGCCTCAGGCAGGGCATCGAAGTCAAGGGCGCGGTTCCACACCGCCTCGGTAGTGCTCATGCCAGCAGAGTAGGCAGAACCGGGCGCCCTGTCAGTCCTCCGCCGTCCATGACGTGCATGTCTCGCGCGCTCCCTCCCCGGCCGGACGGACCGAACGGCGCATGATCGGAGTGGCCGTCGTCCCGCGCGGTGGGCTTCACTGCCGCCATGAGAAAGCTCATCTCCAGCACGTTCGTCTCCCTCGACGGCGTCATGCAGGCTCCCGGAGGGCCCGACGAGGACCGTACGGGGGGCTTCACCCTCGGCGGGTGGACCGCCCCGCTGTTCGACGAGTCCATGGGCTCGTGGATGGACCGGACCTTCGCCACCCAGTTCGACCTGCTCCTGGGACGCAGGACCTATGAGATCTTCGCCGCCTACTGGCCCCATCACACGGACTCGCTCGTGGGGGAGGCGTTCAGCCGGGCACACAAGTACGTGGCCAGCCACCGACTGCACGATCCCGCCTGGGAACACACCACGGTCCTGTCCGGCAACGTGCCGGAACAGGTCGCCGCGCTGAAGGGCCAGGACGGGCCGGATCTGCTGCTGCAGGGCAGCGGCAACCTCATCCAGTCCCTGTTGACCGCCGGGCTGATCGACGAGGTCCGGGTCCTGGTCTTCCCGCTGCTGCTGGGCCCCGGCAAGCGGCTCTTCGCGGAGGGGACCATCCCGGCCGGTCTCCGCCTGACCGAGGACGAGGTCTCGCAGTCCGGTGTCGTCATGGCCTCCTACGCACTCGGCGGACCAGTCGCCACGGGCAGTTTCACCGACGAGGATCCCTCCCAGGACGAGCCGGACCGGCGCAGCGGTCCCCAGGACTGAGGGAACGCGGCGGGCTGACCCCGGGTCTCCGGCCTCCGCCGCCGCGCGAGGATGACCCATTGACTCCCTCCGAGGACCCTGCTTACGCTCGCAGCATTCCAGGTCAGTTGCCTTTAGTTAACCAATTCATTTCGTTAACTATCCCTTGGTCCCGACACGAAATGTGGACAATGTCTCCGACTCTGATGCGCCGGTTGGTGGCCGAGATGCTGGGCACGGCGGTGCTGGTGATCTTCGGCGTCGGCACCGTGCTGGCGGCCCTGACGGCCGGCAACGGTGAGCTCACGTATCCGGGAGTGGGGTTCATCTCCCTGGGTTTCGCCATCGCCGTCGCCGTGGCCATCTACGCGTTCCTGGCCGTGTCCGGTGCCCACATCAATCCCGCCGTGACCTTCGCGCTGGCCGTCACCCGGCGCTTCCCCTGGGCCGAGCTGGTGCCCTACGTCCTCGCGCAGCTGATCGGGGCCGCCGTCGGCAGCCTGCTCCTGGTGGCCTCGTTCGGGACCCGGGCCGTGGACATGGGCAGCGGTGCGACGGCCCTGGGCGCGGGGGTCTCGTACGGTCAGGGCATCGTGGCAGAGGTGCTGGGGACCTTCTTCCTGATGCTCGCGATCATGGCGGTGGCCGTCGACCGGAGGGCGCCCAAGGGGTGGGCGGGCCTGATCATCGGACTGGCCGTCGCGGGCGCCATCCTCGTCATCGCCCCCCTGACCGGTGGCTCACTGAACCCGGCGCGGACCTTCGGACCGAACCTCGTGCAGACCCTCTTCGGCGGCGACGTCGTGTGGTCCCAGTACCCGCTGTACGTCATCGGCCCCTTCATCGGCAGCGCGGCCGCCGCGCTGGCCTACGACGTCATCGCCCGCCCCCGAGACGTCCCCGAGCCCGAGCCGCGCGCCGACGATGAGTCGATGGCGGAAGAGCACGGCCAGAGACCCGAATCCACCGAATAGACAATCACCGGATCGCGATCACAGCGATTGTTCTCGGTCCGCATCACGCGGTCGGGGGACAGCCATCGAGAGGAAGAACCATGACGGGAAACCGTGTAGTCGTGTACAAGGGCCCAGGCGAGGTCGCCGTCGAGACGATCGACTACCCCAAACTCGAATTGCCCTCCGAGGTCGCCGGCAAGATGGGCATCCAGCAGAAGGCACCCCATGCCGCCATCCTGAAACTGGTGGCCACCAATATCTGCGGAAGCGACCAGCACATGGTCCGTGGCCGTACCACCGCGCCGGTCGGCCAGTCGCTCGGCCACGAGATCACGGGCGAGGTCGTCGAGACCGGAGACGACGTGCTCTTCGTCCAGGAGGGCGACATCTGCTCGGTGCCCTTCAACATCGCGTGCGGCCGTTGTCAGATGTGCAACGAGGGCAAGACCGGTGTCTGCCTCAACGTGAATCCCGCCCGTCCCGGCGCGGCCTACGGTTACGTGGACATGGGTGGTTGGATCGGCGGCCAGGCGGAGTACGTGATGGTCCCCTACGCGGACTTCAACCTGCTCAAGTTCCCGGACCGGGACCAGGCCCTCGAGAAGATCCTCGACCTCACCATGCTGTCCGACATCTTCCCCACCGGGTACCACGGTGCATACACCGCCGGCGTCACGACCGGATCCACCGTCTACGTCGCGGGCGCCGGCCCGGTGGGCCTCGCCGCGGCCTTCTCGGCGCAGGTGCTGGGTGCCTCGGCGGTCATCGTGGGAGACATGAACGCCGACCGGCTGAAGCAGGCCGCCAGCTTCGGCTGCGAGACGATCGACCTGAGCCAGGAGGGCGCCCTGCCGGACCGTATCGAGCAGATCCTGGGCGTCCCCGTGGTCGACGCCGCGGTGGACGCGGTGGGATTCGAGGCCCGCGGCCACGGCGCCAATGCCGCGGAGGCACCCGCCACGGTCCTCAACGACATCATGTCGGTGACCCAGGTGGGCGGTGCCCTGGGTATCCCGGGCCTGTACGTCACCGGGGATCCGGGGGCTGTCGACGAGAACGCCAAGGTCGGCCAGATCGGTGTGCAGCTGGGCACGGGGTGGGCCAAGTCCCTCTCGTTCACCACGGGCCAGTGCCCGGTGAAACGGTACAACCGGAAGCTGATGAAGCTGATCCTGGCCGACAAGGCCAATATCTCCAAGGCCGTCAACGCCACGACCATCAGCCTGGACGACGCTCCCCGGAGCTACAAGGAGTTCGACCAGGGGGCGGCCAGGAAGTACGTGATCGATCCGCACGGGATGATCCCCGCCTAGGACGGCACGCCCACGCGGTGGTGGGTCGCCGGGAGCCGGGCAGTCGCCGGGCACCCGGCGACCCGCACGACGGGGTGCGGACAAGGGGTGTGGACGACCGGTCAGTCCCCGACGGGATAGATCGAGTCGACCAGGGTCCGGGCGATCGTCGTCGCCGGGTCCCGCCCATCCGGCGTGGGCGCGAGGTTCGCCCACACCACCAGGGTGATGTCGCGGTCCGGGTCGTGTCCCATGAAGGAGTTGTAGCCCGGCAGCTCTCCCGTGTGACCGTATAGTTCGCCGAACTTCGCGATCGCCAGTCCGTAGCGGGCCGACGCCGGCTGGTCCCCGCCCGTGGACCGGGGACTCTCCATCCTCAGCCTCTGGAACTCCTCGTCGAGCAGTCGGCCATCGGTCAGGGCCTCGGCCCAGTCCGCCAGGTCGTGGGCCGTCGAGATCCCGCCGCCGGCGGCCCAGCCCCAGGAGGGGTTGTCGAACGTCCGGTCGACGGGGTCGAGGGCCCCCGACCGGGCCTGCTCCTGCATCCGTTCCGGCAGCGCGGGGGGCGTGCCCATCGTCAGGACGTTGGAGCCGAACATGTAACCGTGCGCGTAGGGTTCGGGGATCCGGTTCGACGACCGCGCCGGGAACAGGGTGTCCGCCAGGCCCAGCGGCGTGAAGAGCCGGTCGGCGAAGATCCTCTCCAGCGGCTCTCCCTCCAGCTGTTCGGCCACGAGTCCCAACAGGACCGTGTTGGTGTTCGAGTACTCCCAGCCCTCACCGGGGGCGAAACTGGGCGGGTGCTCCCACGAGATGGCCAGCAGGTCCTCGGGGTCCCAGGCCCTCTCGGGGTCCTCGTCCATCGCCTGGTTCAGGCCCCGGTCGAGCGTGTAGTTGTACAGTCCGCTGCGCATGGACAGCAACTGCTCGATCGTGATGTTCTGGCCGTTGGGCACGTCTGGCCGGTAGGCGGCGATGGGATCGTCGAGGTCCAGCACGCCCTCCTGCGCCAACTGCAGGATGACCGTCCCTGTCCAGGTCTTGGTGTTCGATCCCACCCGCAGATGATGGTCGGATCGGGGCGGCAGCGTCTCGTCCGTGCTGACGGTGCCGTACGAACCGAGGACCTCCCCCTCCGGGGAGCGCAGGAGCATGAACGCACCCGGGACCTCCAGCGCGGCGGCTGCGTCCTGGAAGGTGGCCTGGAGCTCGCCGGCGTCCACGTTCACCGTGTCCGAGGCTGCCGTCGGCCCGGGGGAGGGGGTGGAACAGGCCGCGGTCAGGCCGAGGACAGAGGCCAGGGCCATGACGGTCAGGACCGCGCGCTGTCGCCGGCGGCGTCCGGCCAGGAGGGGAACGGCGGGACGCGACATGGCGACTCCTCACGGCAGTGGCATCCTCGTCCGAAGCCTAGTGACGCACCTTGACGCCGGCCAAGACTCCATCGGTCCGCGCAGGGTCTCTCACTCCAACGCCGCGTCCTCACCCGCCGCCAGCGTGAAGATGCCGTAACGCATGGCACCGGTGCGGTAGGCCAGGATCAGGCGGGGCACGGTGACGGCGAAGACACGATGGCGTCCGCGCAGCGCCAGGTGGCGGGCGTCGCGATCCAGGGCCAGGGACTTCAGCAGTCGGCGGGCGCAGATCGTCCAGGTGCGCGCGACGCGCCGGCTGACGTCCTCGTAATCGGTGACCGTGAACCCTGCTGCCCGTGCCATGGCCTCGTACTCCTCGCGCGTGCCCATCGAGGGCAGTCGCCCTTCGCGGCAGATCGGCTCCAGCAGGTGGCGGACCTTCCACTCGCTCGCGGCGGGATCGGCGAGCCAGGCACAGACGACGAGGCGGCCGCCGGGTGACAACACCCGGTGGGCCTCGGCGAAGAACCGGGGCTTGTCGGCCATGTGCTCGCTCGACTCGATGGCCCAGGCGGCGTCGGCCGAGCCCTCGGGCAGCGCGTTGGCGAACCAGTCGCGGTGGTGGATCTCCACACCGGGCGTGGGATGTGCGGCGGCCTGGTGGGCCTGTCCGGCGGACAGCGTGAAGCCGGTCACACGAACCCCGTGCCCGGTGGCCAGTTGTCTGGCGGTCGCCCCGTATCCGCATCCGATGTCCACGCACGCCTCGCCGGGCCGGAGGCGCAGGCGATCCCCGACCGTCTCGACGAGGGCCTCGACGGCCTGGGCGGGCGTCTCGCGACCCGTCTCCCACAGTCCGTGATGGACGTGCTCACCCCACACCCGGCGATAGACCGGATCCAGTTCGTCATAGTGGTCGGCGACCGCCACGGCGTCCTGGGGGGTCTGGGGGACGATCACGCCGTCACGGTACACCGCCGGTCACTGCCGGCAGAAGGTCTCGGCTGACGGGCCGGCGCCGCGGATGCCGGCAGCGTGGATGCCGGTGCCGTGGATATTGTGCGGCCCGGCCGGTGGCGCCTAGGGTGACTGCACGATCGAGTCGCGGCCGGTCTGCTTCGCCCCTCGTCCGGGGGCGGATGGCGGATGTCCGGTGCCGCGAGTGGTGCAGACGACCCGTAGGGGGACACGGTGCAGGGTTCGCAACAGATTGTGGTCGGCGTTGACGGGTCCGAGGCCTCATTGCAGGCCCTGCGGGAGGCCAGGACCCTGGCCGAGTCGCTGGGGTGCACGCTGAAGGCGGTCACGGCATGGGAGATGCCGGTCACGGCCGCCGAGTATCCCTACCGGCTCGAGTACAACTTCCAGGATGACGCCCGGGAGCAACTGGACGATGCCCTGCGGGCGGCGTTCGGCGACGACCGTCCCCGGGGCCTGGAGACCGAGGTGAGGCAGGGCCCGCCGGCCCGGGTCCTGCGCGACCTCGGTGAGGGGGCCCGGATGGTGGTGGTGGGCAGCCGGGGCCGCGGTGGATTCGCGGGCCTGTTGCTGGGCTCGGTGAGCTCTGCGGTGGCGGCCCATGCCACGTGCCCGGTGCTCATCACGCACCGCAGCAAGGACTGAGGCGAGCACCGGCGAGCAGAAAGCGGCGCCACGGGAGCGGTCCGGTACCGGGGAGTATCAGCCTCGCCTGCGGTGACGGAACGTCTTGTGGAGCCCGTCCACGATTAGGAGCGCCGGGACGGCGGTGAGGGCGATCAGTGTTCCCACCGGTGGCGGGGGCGCGTGGCCCAGTGCGCCGGCCAGTGGCGGGATGAAGAGGAAGCCCAGGAGCAGGACGCACTCGGCGGCCACGGCCCAGAGCAACAGGTGGTTCCCGGTCCAGTCGAGCCGCCAGGCGGGCCGGGCGGCACTGCGGCACCCGAACGCGTTGGCCATCTGCGCCAGCACCACGGTGGTGAAGGCCGCCCCGGAGGCCGCGGCCAGGAGGGCGGGTGCCGGCTCGGCCCCCCAGGTCCACCCGGCGGTCCCGAGCACCACCAGGAAGGCGAGCATCTGGATGAGGGCCTGAGTCGGCCCGAGTACCCCGAAGACCCGGACGAGCAACGGCGCGTCCATCAGGTGGCGTCGTTCGGGCGGCTTGAGCAGGACCCGCTGGCCGGGTTTCTCCGCGCCCAGGGCCAGCGCCGGAAGCAGGTCGGTGCCGATGTCCAGGCACAGGATCTGCAGGACGCCCAGTGCCAGCGGCACGTTTCCCCCGGACAGGGCCCAGATGACGAAGGGGGTGAGCTCTGCGACGTTGTCCGTGAGGTGGTACGTCAGGAAGCGGCGGATATTGGTGTACGTGGCCCGGCCCTGTTCGACGGCGGTGATGATGGTCGCGAAGTCGTCGTCGAGCAGGACCAGGTCGGCGGCCTCCCGGGCGACGTCCGTTCCGGATGCACCCATGGCGACGCCGATGTCGGCCTCGTTGAGCGCCGGGCCGTCGTTGACCCCGTCTCCGGTCATCGCGACCACGTGTCCGCGGTGCTGGAGCGCGCGGGCGATGGCGAGTTTCTGTTCCGGTGAGACGCGGCTGACCACGATGCCGTCCCGGTCCAGGAGGATCCCGAGCGCCCGCTCGTCCTGGGGCAGGTCCTTGCCCTCGACGACCACGGGGGTGTCCAGGCACAGACCGGTCTGCCGGGCGATCGCGAGGGCGGTGACCGGGTGGTCCCCGGTGATCATGGCCACCTTGATGCCGGCCTGGCGGGCCTGGCGCAGGGCCGGGGGGACACTGTGCCGCGGCGGGTCCTGGAGGGCGATCAGGCCGACGAGGGTCAGGCCGTGCTCCAGCTCTGATGCGGTGGTGTCCTGCCCCGGGGATTCCGTCCGGCCCAGGGGACGCCGGGCCACCGCCAGGACGCGCAGGCCGCGGGCGGCCATGCCGGACAGGACCCTCGAGGCCAGGCCCACCTGGTCACGGTCGAGGCACAGGGTCAACACGTTCTCCGGGGCGCCCTTGACCAGGAGGTCGCCCCCGACGACGACCGACTCCCGGCGCCGGTCCGGGTCGAAGCCGAACCGCCGGGTGATGGGGGTGGCGTGCAGGCCCTCCGGGCCGGTCAGGCGGTGCGCCAGGGCATCGAGTGCGGCCTCCATGGGGTCGCCGTCGGGCAGCCAGTCCTCCTCGTGCTGACGGATACGTCCCCGGGACGCCGCCCGGGCCGCCCACGCCGCATCGGTCGCGGCGGCACGGGCCGGTGGTGGTCCGTCCACCGTCGCCACGGGGTGATACCCCTCGCCGTCGATCGAGACGGTCCCGGACGGCGTCCAGACCTCGACGACGTTCATCCTGTTCTGGGTCAGCGTCCCGGTCTTGTCCGTGCAGATGAACGTCGTCGATCCCAGCGTCTCCACCGCCTGCAGGTTCCGCACCAACGCGTTGCGGCCCGCCATCCGCTGGGCTCCCATGGCCAGGGACAGGGTCACCGTGGGCAGCAGTCCCTCGGGGATCATCGCCACCGCCGCACCGATGGCGAAGAGGAACGCGTCCCTCAGCGGTGTTCCCGCCAGCAGTGAGACGCCGCAGAAGGCGGCACCCAGGCCCAGGGCCACCGAGGAGAGCATGCGGACGATGCGGCGTAACTCGCGTTGCAGCGGCGTGGGTGGCGGTACCGCCTGACCCGTCAGGGTGGTGATGGCCGCCAACCGGGTTGCCGACCCCGTCGCGGTGGCCTCGGCCTCGGCGGACCCGTTGGCCAGGAACGTGCCCCCGAAGCCATCGCTGCCCGTGCCCTTGACCACGGGCATGCTCTCCCCGGAGAGCATGGACTCATCCACCGTGCAGCTGTCCGCCTCGACGAAGCGCACGTCGGCAGGCAACCGGTCACCGGCCGTGAGGATGATGATGTCACCGGGCACCACCTCGGAGGCGGGAATCGGCATGCGCCGGCCATCCCGACGCACCGTGACCTGGGCGGGCAGGAGCTCCCGGAGCCGCGCGGCGGCCTGGGCTGCCCGTTCCTCCTGGGCGAAGGCGAACACGCCGTTGATCACCACCACGGCGATCACCGCGATCGACAGTTGCGGCATGCCCGCTATCCACGCCAGCCCGGCCGCGCCCCAGAGCAGGACGGCGAAGAAGTGGGTGAACTGGCCCGCGAACCGCCGCCACCCGGGCACCTGATGGATGCGGGGGAGCTCGTTGGGTCCCGACTGCCCCAGCCGCCGGGCAGCCTCCGCCGAGGTCAAGCCCGGAGGTGAGGCCTCACGGTCCGCGGTGTCCATGGGGGAGGGGCCTACCCGCGAGCCCTGCGCCCGGTGCGCGGGCCGTGCGTCGAACGCTCCATCGTGATCACGTCAGCCGGGGTCGTCCACCGTCGGTCCCCGCGACCTCAGGCGTGCTCGGCGACGTAGGCGATGAGGGAGGCCACGGTGCCGACCCGTCCGTAGTCACCCTCCGGGACGTCCACGCCGGCGTGACGCGCCAGGTGCTCCACCAGGGCCAGGAAGTCCAGTGAGTCCAGCTCCAGGTCCTGGCGGAGCCGGGAGCGGTCGTCGAGACCCTGGGTCTCGACGTCGGGGGCCACCTGCGAGGTCGCCGCGTACACGGCCGCGCGTGCCTCGTGCTCGTTCATAGGTCCTCCGGTCGCTGCAGCATCTCGTCGACGAGGTCGAGGAAGCACCCTCCGCGCAGGCCGTCGCTGACGCGGTGGTCGGCCGAGAGGGTGGCGGTGACGGACTGGCGCACCGCGAGCATGCCGTCCTGGGCCCAGGGCCTCTCCCGGACGCGGCCGAAGCCGACGAGCGCCACCTGCGGGGGGTAGATCACCCCGTACACGGTGTCGACGCCGAGTTCGCCCAGTGCGGTGACGGTGAGGGTCGGGTCCGCGATCTCCGCTCGGCGCAGGTGTCCGGTGCGGGCCCGGGTGACGACGTCGCGCAGACGTTCCATCAGCTGGTCCACGGTCAACGTGTCCGCGTCGTGGATCGCCGGGGCGACCAACCCGCCCTCCCGCAGCGCGACGGCGACCCCCAGGTGTACGGCCTGACTGGGGCGGAAGCGTGCCTCGGTGTAGAAGCCGTTGACCTCCGGCACCTGACGGGCCGCCAGGGCGCAGGCCTTGAGCAACAGGGCTGCCGGGACCAACCGGGCCGAGACGGACCGCTGCGCGTTGACCGCGTGCATCCACGCCACGGCGGCCTGCAGGTCGATGGTGGTCCCCAGGTAGTAGTGGGGGATGGTCTTCTTCGACCGGGACATCAGTGTCCCGATCCTGCGGCGCAGCGCGGTCGCGCGCTGCCCCGTGTCAGGGGGTGCCGGTGCGGGCGCGGTCACCGGTCCCGGGCCGCGCGGCGCCCCGGGGCGATCGTCGACGTCCGCGGGCTCCTTCTCCCTCGCCGCGCGGAGGACGTCCTCCCCCGTGACGGCTCCTCGCGGGCCGGTGCCCGCCACGGTGGTCGCGTCGATGCCGAGCTCGCCGGCCAGCCGACGCGCTCGCGGTGAGATGCGGACCGGCCGCACGGAGCCGGCGTCGTGCCGCTGCCGGGCCGCGGCGCGCTCCACGTCCGCCCGGGTGACGTGACCGCCCCTGCCGGTGCCGGTGATCCGGGTCAGGTCCAGGCCCAGGCCGCGGGCCAGGCGCCGGACCGGCGGCGTGGCCGACGGCGTCCCTGCCCCCGGTGACGGCGTCGTGTGCTCCCGTTCGGCCTCCACCTCCGCCTGGGCGACGGGAATGCCGGCCGGCGCAGTCACCGGAGTGGCGGTGACGGTGGCCGGCGTGGGCGTGATGCGGGCCATCGGAGCGCCGACGGCGAGCGTCTCACCGGGTGCGGCGAGCAACTCGGCGATGACGCCGTCCTCGAAGGACTCCACCTCCATCACGGTTTTCTCGGTGTCCACGGTGGCCATCACGTCACCCCGGCGGACGTAGTCACCCGGTGTGACCAGCCATTCCACCAGCTTGCCCCGCTCCATGTCCGCCCCCCAGCGAGGGCATCCGGAACTCACCCACCGCCGCCCACCGCCTCGCGGGCCGCGGCCACGACCCGCTCCGCGCTGGGCAGGGCGGCCAGCTCGAGGTCACGGGCGTAGGGAATGGGGACCTCGGCGCTGCAGACCCGCGCCACCGGGGCGTCGAGCTCGTAGAAGGCCGACTCGGTGATCCTGGCGCTGATCTCCGCGGAGAGGCTGCCGCTGCGCCAGCCCTCGTCCACCACGACGGCCCGGTGGGTCTTGACCACGGTGGCCAGGATGGCCGCGTCGTCCAGGGGGCGCAGCGTCCTCAGGTCCAGGACCTCGGCCTCGATGCCCTCGGCGGCCAGCCGATCGGCGGCCTCCAGGGTCAGCGGCAACGTGCCGCCGTAGGTGATCAGCGAGACGTCACCGCCCTCGCGCCGGACCGCGGCCGCATGGATGTCCACGGGGCCGGCGTCCTCGGCGAGCTCCCCGGACAGGTTGTACAGCGAACCGTGCTCGAAGATCAGGACGGGGTCCGGGTCCTCCAGGGCCGTCCACAGCATCCCCCGGGCGTCCTCCACGGTGGCCGGGGTGAGGATGCGCAGGCCCGGCACGTGGGCGAACCAGCCCTCCAGGCTGTGGGAGTGCTGGGCCCCCAGCTGGCGTCCGGCCCCGGTCGTCATGCGGATCACCAGGGGCACGTTGAACTGCCCGCCGGACATGTGCAGCAGGGTCGCGGCGTTGTTCACGATCTGGTCCAGGGCCAGCAGGCTGAAGTTGACCGTCATGATCTCCACGATCGGCCGCATCCCGTTCAGCGCGGCCCCGATGCCGGCCCCCACGAAGGCGGACTCAGACAGGGGGGTGTCGCGGACCCGTTCGGGACCGAACTCCTCGAACAGCCCGAGGCTGACCGCGAAGCAGCCGCCGTAGGCACCGACGTCCTCGCCCATCAGGAAGACCCGGTCATCCTGCAGCAGCGCCTCGCGGATGGCGGTGCGCATGGCCTCGCGGTAGGTCGTCTCCATGTCCTCACCGCTCGCTGTAGACGAAGCGTTGCAGGTCGTCCAGGGGCTCGGGGGCCCCCGCCTCGGCGAACCGCACGGCCGCCTCCATCTCCGCGGCCACCTCGCGGTCCAGCGCGTTCCAGTCGTCCTCGGAGAACCGGCCCGTCGCCTCCAGGGAGCGGCGGAGCGACAGGATGGGATCCCGTTCGGTCCAGCGGGCGACCTCCGCCTTGTCCCGGTAGCGTTCGGGGTCGAACATCGAGTGGGCCCGGAACCGGTAGGTGCGCAGTTCCAGGAAATGCGGGCCGCCGCCGGCCCGCACGGCGTCCACGGCCCGACGGGCCGACTCCTCGACCGCGAGCACGTCCATGCCGTCGACGCTCCAGGCCGGCAGCTCATAGGCGGCGGCCTTGAGGGCCAGGTCCGTCTGGGACTGGGACCGGGCCAGTGCCGTGCCCATGGCGTAGAGGTTGTTCTCGCAGCAGAAGAGCACGGGCAGCCGCCACAGCGCGGCCAGGTTCAGGCTCTCGTGGAACTCGCCCTCGGCGGCCGCGCCCTCGCCGAAGAAGCACGCGGTCACCCGGGCCCGTCCGGCCATCCTGTCCGCCAGGGCCATGCCGACCGCCAGGGGCAGGCCTCCGGCGACGATCGCATTGCCCCCGTAGAAGTGCGTGGCAGCGTCGAACAGGTGCATGGATCCACCCCGCCCGCGGCAACAGCCCTGCACGTGGCCGTACATCTCGGCCAGGATCACTCCGGCCGAGACGCCGCGCAGCAGCGCGTGTCCGTGTTCACGGTAGGTGGCCACCACGGCGTCCTCGGGGCCGAGCGCGGACATGACGCCCGCCGCCACGGCCTCCTCACCGATATAGACGTGGAGGAACCCCCGGATCCTCGCAGCGCTGTAGAGCTCGACGCACTGTTCCTCGAGACGGCGGACCCGCAGCATCTGGCGCAGCAGGTGTCCGGCGGCCTCAGGGACGGCCGGGGATCCGGTGGGTGGCGTGCGGTGGGTCATCCCTGTACCTCCACGGTCGATACGTCGCCCTCTGGCAGGCCGAGTTCGCGGGCCCTGAGCAGCCGGCGCAGGATCTTGCCGCTGCGGGTCCGGGGGAGCGAGGGCGTGAAGTCCAGGAGCCGCGGTGCCACGGCGGGTCCCAGCCGCCGGCGGGCGAAGCCGATGATGTCCCTGCGCAGGTCATCGCTGGGGTCGTGTCCCGGATGCAGCTCGACGAAGGCCTTGACCACCTCACCGGCGACGGCGTCCGGCAGGCCGATGACCCCGGCCTGGGCCACGGCGCCATGTTCCATCAGCAGGCTCTCGACCTCGAAGGGGCCGATCAGGTGACCGGAGGACTTGATCACGTCATCACCGCGGCCCACGAACCAGTAGTAGCCGTCGGCGTCACGGCGGGCCAGGTCGCCGGTGAGGTACCACCCGGCCACGAAACACCTGCGGTACCGCTCCTCCTCGCCCAGGTAACCGCGGAACATGGACGGCCACCCCGGTCTCAACGCCAGTTCGCCCACGGTGTCCGGGTCGGTGACCAGGGTGGCCCGGCCACCGCGCAGCACCGGCTCACCCTGCTCGTCCCGCGCGATGAGGCCCGCCTCGACACCGGGCAGGGGCCGTCCCATGGAACCGGGACGGATGGGCAGGGCCGGCAGGTTGGCGATCATGATGCCTCCTGTCTCGGTCTGCCACCAGTTGTCGTGGACGGGATGACCGAGGACCTTCCGGCCCCAGACGACCACTTCCGGGTTCAGCGGTTCCCCGACGCTGGCCACGAACCGTAGCGCGGACAGGTCCTGGCCGCGGGCGGCCTCGTCGCCGGCCTTCATGAGCATCCGCAGCGCTGTCGGGGAGGTGTACCAGACCGTGACCCGGTGCTCCGCCAGGATCCGGTACCAGCGCAGCGGATCCATCTCCTCCTCGTCCACGACGGTGGTGATGCAATGGACCAGCGGGGCGATGATGCCGTAGGACATGCCCGTGACCCAGCCCGGGTCCGCGGTGCACCAATAGACGTCCTCCGGGTGCAGGTCCAGGGCGAAACGCCCCGTGGCGTGGTGTGCGACCACCGCCTCGTGGACATGGACGGCCCCCTTGGGCCTGCCGGTGGTGCCGCTGGTGAAGTGCAGCAGGGCCATGTCCTCCGCCTGCGTCCTGGCGGTGCTCCCATAGGGTGGCGCCCGGTGCATGAGGTCCTGCAGGTCCAGGGTGCCCGGATCCGCGTGACCGTCGGCGTCCACGAGCAGGACGTGCCGGAGCCCCGGCAGCGCCTCGCGGACCGGGGCGACCTTCTTGCGGTACAGGGCGCGGGTGGTCACCAGAACGCGGGCATCGCCGAGCTCCAGGCGCATCCGCACCGGTTCCGGGCCGAACGCGGAGAACAGCGGGCAGAAGACACCGGCGTGCTTCAGCGTCCCCAGCACGGACGCGTACAGTTCCGGTCGTCGCCCCACCAGGGAGAACACCCGTTCCCCGGCGCCGACGCCCAAGCCCCGGAGCACGCTGGCGAACCGGTCCACCACCTCGGCCAGGTCGCTGTACGTCAGCGACCGGACGTCGCCGTCCGTACCGACGAACCGCAGCGCCTCGTGGCCGGCACGCGCACCCGCCGCATGACGCTCGACGGCCTCATAGGCGATGTTCAGTCCTCCACCCGGCAGTCCGGACAACTGCCGGCGGGCCTGCTACCAGCTGAAGCCGGCGCAGGCCGTGTCATAGTCCTCGAGGTTGGGCCGCACGGTCCAGGACAGGGGGTCCTTGGGGATCTCCTGCCATCGCGTGACCGGCCCGGGTGGTGCAACCATGGTCTGGACGGCTTTCCGAAGCAGAACGGGAACTGGCAGACGGTGGGACTGTCCTGGTCCATAGCGTGGTGGCTGGGATGCGCAGCGTCAAGGTTCCGCGTCGACCCGTCAGGATCGGCCCCCGACGGGGTCCGCGGGCGGTGCCGGTGGTCTCGGCGCCAGGGGGATGACCGTGCGGAACTTCCCGCCGGGACCCTGCTCGCCCCCCCGGCACGTTCGCCCTGGTGGTCCCGCGCCAGGCATCCATGACGTGTTCCCGCTCCGCCGCCAACGGAGGACGGCACCCCGTCGGCAGGACGAGTGCAGCTCCCTGCCGCACGACACCCGGACGTGGACGGGGAGGATGTCCACGGCGCCGGATGCGGCGAGGAAACACGAAGACCCCGGCCCTGAGGGGCCGGGGTCTTCTTCGTTGCGGGGGCAAGATTTGAACTTGCGACCTCCGGGTTATGAGCCCGGCGAGCTACCGAACTGCTCCACCCCGCGTCGGAACACCCCACACTACAGGTCCATCGCCGCTCTCCCAACTCGAGCTGCCTCGCGTGCCACCGGACGTGCCGGCGTGGCCCCGCGGAATCGAGGACATGCCGGGATTGGAGGGGGGGATTCCCGGCATGTCCTCGACCGATATCGAATCTAGGCCCGGACCGCGCTCGCAGGCCCCGGGGGCCGGTACCCCAGGGCTACCCGACTTGCCCCGATGCGCCGCACGGTGATCACTCGTGCTCGAAGCGGTCGCGCGACGTCTCCGGCGAACCCGCCCAGGGCTGCCGCCCGCTCGGGGTGGCCCTCGGCGTGGAGATGGGCGGTGCAGGCTGAGCACGGTCAGCGAGACAACGGGACCGACGGTCGTGATCATGGCCCCTGCGACCGTCGACAACAGCCACGTGCCCGTATTGCTGCTCATGGCCAGCGTGAACGGCGCTCGGCCCTGCTCCGCGGCTGCCCTGTCACCGTGCCGTCCGAACACGGTCACCGGGACCGCGCACGCGGGCCGCGTCCCGGGGATGCATCATCGGCTGTGCACGGGCCGATATGGACCCCATCGACCGTTCGGGCCGTCCGACGAGCAGTCAGTCCACGGTTCAGGCCGCAACCTTGAGGTGACATGGGACACATCTAGACTGCGAGAGGGCCACGGTCACCGATGATCGTGGTCCTGACCAGTACGTATGTCACCGTGACACCACGGAAGAATCCTCAGGAGGGTCATGCAGTCCACCCCACGATCCACACGGCGCGGCCGCCTTGCGGCCGTTGTGACCGCGGCGTCTTTGGCGCTCGCGGTGCCGGCCGGCGTCGCACCCGCGATGGCGGACGCGAATTTCCCCTCTCCCAGGGGCGAGACCACCATCTCCAGCATCCTGACCCCTGCGGACGTGGAGAAGGAGCTGAAGAAGCTGGAGCAGACCTCCCGCTTCGCCGTGGACGTCTTCACCCTCGCCGAGGCCGGGACGTCCGTGAACACCTCCGAACAGGGCCGCGACCTCTACGTCGCCACCGTGGGAACGGGGCCGGAGGACGTCTGGCTCCAAGGACGGATCCACGGCAACGAGCCCTATGGCACCGATTCGTTGCTGACCCTCCTCAAGGACCTGGGGACGAATGGGTCATCGGACTACGACCTCCTGCGCGAGAAGTACACCTTCCACATCATCCCGATGTACAACCCGGACGGCGCCGAGGCGAACATCCGCCATACGCTCCTGTGGGACGACGTGACCGGATCCCCCGAGCTTGGTGGGAACGGGCGTGAACAGCGCGTCGACCTCAACCGGGACTGGACCGCGAACGGTTTCGCCGCGAAGGAGTCCCTGGCCTTCTATGAGTACTGGACCATGGTGGATCCGGCCTTCGGGGTGGACATCCATCACCAGGGCCTGAAGAAGGAATGGGGGTCAGGCGATGACGTGACGCTGTCTCTCGGCATCTCCCTGGCACCCGGCGGGCCCACCTTGCCCGGGCTTGAGGGAGGGGCCTACGACGTCCTGACCCGGCAGATGCTCGTGCACGTCTACGACCAGCTCTCGAAGTACGGATCCATCAACATGGACCGCTATCAGGTGGGCAATGGGATGGAGATCGACATCAAGGGCGGCGTCGTCTCGGCCATGATGTTGGGTCTGGACCATGAGGGGATGAACCCCGAAGGGCACACCAACCCGGTCGTGTTCTTCGAGACGAGCGGGAACACCTCCGATGGCAGCCTGGGACAGAAGGCCCGCGGGAAGTCGGTTCGACAGAACGTGCTGGCACTGAAGGAGCTCCTGCTCGGGATGGCCACGGGAGAGGTGCAGCACGAGGATCCGGAACGGTGGGAGGAGATCCCGCACCAGCCGGTGACCGGATACCAGACGGACTACGCCGGCAACATTCCGGTCGAGTAGGCAGGGCCCGGGACCAGGGGTCCTCCTGCCGTGCGGCGGGAGGACCCCTCGTCGTGGTGTCATCGCCGTCCGTGCTGGGGGTCAGCGCTCGCCGGCACCGACACGGTCCTGCGTGTCTGTCGCGGGGACCACGGTCCGGATGATGTCCGCGGCCATGAACAGTTCCAGCCCCAGCAGGATGGACCGCCCCAGGCGTCGTCGATACTGGTGATAGACGTCTGTCCGATCCGGCCCCTTGCCGAGCAGTGCCCCGGCGGCGATGGAGCTGGCCACGGCGATGCCCACCACGATCGCCACCACCCCGGTGATGTCCACCGCCTTGCCCACTGCCTCCATGGCGCCCTGGAACTCCACGGACGTCTCCCTTCCCCTGCAAGTCCCACGCCCGTGCCTGCGCACTCGACGCCGTGCCGGTCCGGGACATCATCGGCGGGGAGAACCATACGGTGGGGATCCACCACAGTCATGCGGTCAGGAATGGCAAGACCCTGGATCAGGACACGGTCACCGTGTTCGTCCTGCGGGACGGCAAGGTCATCGAGTGCAGGGAGTTCCTGGAGGACACCGCCGCATCCGACGCGTCCTGGGCCTGAGCCCAGTCGCGGCCGGCACCGAAGCGTCCCGTGGTGCCGTACGGTGCCCTTTGCCGATGATCACGACACGCTTCCTGGCCCTGCGGAGTTCGATCTCCAGCTCGTGGACTGAGGGCGCGTTGGTGATGTCTCGAACGCGTCGTCGATCTGCTGAAGGACCAGTCGATGGTCGAGGCAACCAGTGCGTCCCACCTCGTGCCGGCACCCGCCGCCGCTCGCTGTGCACGGGTCGATCGTGCGTCACCAGCATGACGGGCTGGCCGCCCCAGGCGGGAGGCCTCAGGCGGCGCGTCGGCTTCACGGGGGGTCAGCCGACGTGGTGGAGAGCCCGGCTGCGATCCGCTGAAGTTCTTCCATGTGCGCGTCGAAAGCCTGCCTGCCGGTCCGAGTCTGCCTGATCCAGGTGAGTCGGCGCGCATCGGCGCGGGTCGGTGAAGGACTCTTGGTCATCGATATGTAATCCGCGGTGAGGAGCACTTTGAGGTGCTTGGACAACGTGGCGTCCGTGGTCCCCAGGGTGTCACGCAGTACCGCGAAGTCGATCTCCTCGAGGTGGCGAAGAACCCCGCAAATGCGAAGACGGAGAGGGGCGTGGATGGTGTCGTCGAAAGCGGCCTCAGCGGCCTCAGCGGCCTCAGCGGCCTCAGCGGCCTCAGCGGCCTCAGCGGCCTCAGCGGCCATGACCCAGGTCCTCTCGGTACAGGCGATCGAACCATCGTCCGCCGAACAGGACCACCACGAAGCACGCTGCGGCAGGTGCCAGCACCCACCACGCGCTCAGCGACGCCACCAGGCCGTAGGACGTGCTCAGCAACACGAGGGTCACCACGAGCAGGGCCGTCAGCACCGCACCGGCCCGGACACGAATGCGTCCCACGCGTACTCCGGAGAGCCGTTGGTAGGCGATCAGCACGACGATGGTGCCGACGATGAGACCTCCCACCACCGCGTTGCGTGGTTCGCTGGAGCGGACGGCTGGTGTGGCCACGTAACCGGCGACGATCATGGCCACGAGTGGGTAGAGCCACCCGGGTGCTGCGAGCCGCTCCGCCAGGGTCGCTCGGTCGGATTCCAGGTCCTGCAGAATCTGCTGTGCCTGCATGCTGGACGGTCGAGCGGTGGTGCCGGCGGAGGAGTTGTTTTCCATATCTGCAAGTGAATCAGTTTCCTCGTGGGAAAGTCAATGGCGGGGTGCAGCGTCGTCCTCCTCCCTCGCGCGCGGACCGTTTGCTCGGGGAACACCGATTCAGGCGGTGTGGCAGCGCGAGGCGTGCCGCAGAGCACCGATGTGCTGTGGCGCGGGGGCGTCCAGGGTGCCGTTAACGTAAGGGTGCCTCGTCCGTCGCTCGCGCCACACTCACGCTGCCCGTTGCGGTTCGGCGTACAGGCTCACCAAGTACCGCCCCGGCTGGGAGAAGAAGTCCTCCACGTCTTCCACCGTGTCTGGGAGCAGGATCAACGCTTCGGGTTCCACGGCAGACCGACGGTCCTCACACATCTGCAGTCCATTCATCAGGCGGACCCCCGACCTTTCGTCGCACCGGGAGGCGCAAACGGCTCAGGCCGGCCGGTGCCGGTAGGGCGCCGACCGGCCTGTGCCGTGTCATGGTGCTGCCGGGTCAGTCGTTGAAGACCGTCTCGACGAACTTGGCCATCTCCCCGCGGGTGATGTCCCGGCTCGGGCGGAAGGTGCCGTCCGTGTAGCCGCGGGTGGCCCCGGTGGCGTACAGGTAGCTGATGGCCTCGAAGCGGCTGTACGTGGCCGGGATGTCCGTGAACGGGCTCCTGGACGGTGCGGTCCAGTCCTCGTCGGCGTGGTCGGCCAAGTAGATGAACTGGGCGGCCTCCACGCGGGAGACCGGCTTGCTGGGCTTGAAGGTGCCGTCGGCGTAGCCGGCGATGCCCATCGAGCGCAGCCAGGTGGCCGCCGCGTAGTGGGCCGAGGTGGGCTTCATGTCCGTGAACGGGCTGGTCTTCGGGGCGACCCAGTAACGGCCCTCACGGGCGGTGAAGGGGTCCACGTGCTTCTCCCCGTAGGCGCGCATCAGGAACGTCGCCAGCTCGCCGCGGGTGATCTCGCGGGTCACGCCGAAGGCCCCGTTGGACTGGCCGGCAGAGATCCCCTCGCAACCCAGCCACTGGATGGACCCGAAGAACGCCCCTCCGGGCTTGACGTCCGTGAAGGACACCGGGCACAACTCCCCGTGGGCCACTGCGGCCCAGGGCCGGTCGAAGGACGCAGCGGGTTCGGCGAGCTCCACGGTGTCGGACAGGCGGTGGTAGTCCCCGTCGAGGTTGATGGTGGTCCGGGCGGTGACCTGCTCATCGAAGACACGGCCCGAGGTGTCCACGGCGTTGACGGTGAACCGCTCATCCTCAAACAGACCGCCGTCCAGGCGGGCCCGCACCACGCCCTGGGCGCAGGAGACCCGGCCATGGCGCCCGTTCTCGGTGCCCTCACCGGCGGAGGACGCCAGCCCGGTCACGTCACCGCAGGCATCGGCCGCGTCCAGGGTCAGCGACACGGATTCGGCCGGGCCCTCAGGAGTGTGCACGTACCAGTCCACATCCCCGTTCCAGAGCAGGTCCGGGCGCAGCTGCGGCTCATCCGCATCAAGGGTGTCTGGGCCACCGCGGCCCAGGGTGACCTTGTCGGTGAACCGGTTGCCGAACGCGTCGCTGGCCTCGAACGACTTCGTCAGGGACCGCTCGGCCCAGTAATACTGCGGGGCCTGGGCGGGCAACTCCAGCGTGCCGCAACCACCCTTGGAGGTGGCCGGGCCGGAGACCGGGTAGATGGAGATGACCGACTCCGTGATGGGCACCTCGGTCTCCAGGCCCGCGGCCAGGCTCTCTACCCGGAAGGTGTTCTTCCCGGCGGTGTCCTGGACGGTCAGCTCCCCGACATCCATGAACCGCTCACCGAGCTCTTCATAGTCGGCGATGGGCGTGGCCTCCAGGTAGATGTCCTCCACCCCCTTACGGGCCGCAGCCCCGGGGGCCAGACAGAAGTCGACAGCCACCGTCAGGTGGTCATCCTCGGCCGTGAGCTTGTCCTCGACGATGGAGATGTCCTGGACGTACCCGCCGTACGGGGCGATGGTCTCGGCCCCGGAGGCGGCATTGGCCGGGATCGCCGACAGCGATCCCGCCACCAGCACGGTGCCGAGCACCGCGGCCGTGGCCGCCCTCCTACTGGACGCGGGCGGTCGGGGTGCGGGCAATGACGTATGTGTCAATGGAGGGTCCTTTCGTCAGGTGCGTGCGACAGCGATGGCGATGACAGGAAGAACTGCCACTCATTTCCGGCACGGCGAGGACCTCACCCCAGGGGCCGCGAGGAGCAGCAGGCACACTCAAGCTATCCGTCGTTGTGTCGAAAACCGCTCTTCACTAGGCCGAACGGTGATTCGGAACCGAACCGTGATCGAAACCTGCCCCCCGGGGCGCCATGGCCGTGAGAAGCGCAACCTCCGGTGTGTCCCTGGGGGAGAGGCAGTCAACGGGTTCGCGGCAGGGGATCGAGACCACCGGCGTCGTGGGACCTGTGCCCGTAGAGCATTCAACGCGCGTGTCACGGGACTCCGGACGCAGATACATCACGCAGGCGACAGCCGCCCTGGATTATCCCGTTCATGGCCAGGTCCTGCACGGTGAGATCTCAACCTTCAGCAGTGCCTGAAACTGCTTCGGGTCCACGGCACGGTATCCGGACCCGCCTGGGCCCCGGGACAACTCCTCACCGTGTACGTCGACCCCGTGAACCCCGAGCGTTTCGCCCTGGTCTGGGGTGGTGTCCGCAACGTGCGCGAGGCCCGGAAGCTCTGACGCCGAACCGCCACGCGAGGTAGCCACGCTCGGCCTCCGACCGCGGCGGCCACCCACGAGTCAGCGGACCCAGTATGGAGAGAGACCATTCCGCCGACGGTCATCCGATGCCGACACGCAGCGATGCGGAACATGTGTTCCCCATCCCAGAGGAGGCTCGCGCGCGAAGCCTTCCAGTGAACTCCATTGCCCCGTGCCGTGGCATGCCCGTGGCCTGTTCCAGAGCTAGGACGTGGTCCCTGCGTTATCGGGAATGACGTTGTGGTTGAGGCGGAAGAGGTTCTCCGGGTCGTAGCGATTCTTCAGGGCCACCAGCCGCTCGTACTTGGCGGGTCCATAGGCCCGGCGTGCCGTTTCTGCCGCCTCCTCCGCTCCGGCTAGGGGTTCACCGATGAAGTTGACGTACTGTCCTGCGGCAGCAAAGGGCTGGAACCGGGCGTGGGCCGTCCGGGCGAACACGCTGAGCCGCTGGTCCTCGGCCGGGTCGGTCCAGAAACCGGTGATCTCAACCCAGTACCTCGCCGAGCGATCGGGAAAGGCGGTCGCGTCGTCGGGGATCCGGCCGAAGACTCCGCCCATGGTGTAGATGCTGATCGCGGTCCCGAACCAGGTCAGCTCCGAGGCCACATCCACGAGCACGTCACGTGCTGTCTCGTCGAGTCCGGTGATGGGTTGGTTCTTCAAGTAGCTCCGGGAGCCCGGGGGCAACATCTCGTCCATCGCGGACTGCCAGACGGTCCAGGAGGTCGGGGAGGTCTCCTCCGCATCGGGGGCCACCGCCGACCGTAGGCGCTCGATCAACCCCCGGCCGGCGTCGTAGTCATCGGAGCCCCACACGCAGCCGACCATCATCCAGGGTTGCTCGCCCATGCCCAGCTCGGGCGGGAGCACAGTGAAGGTGATGCCTGCGTTCATCTCGTCGGGCAGCTCCTGGGCCCACCGGTCGAAGGCACGTAGGGCATCTCGCCAGCGCGCGGGCCTGTAGAAGAGGTTGGCGCACAGGACCTCTGCCGGCAGCGGGTGTGCCCGGAAGGTGAAGGACGACACCACGCCGAAGTTCCCGCCTCCACCGCGCAGGCCCCAGAACAGCTCCGGGTTCTCCTGCTCACTGGCATGCAGGTGCTCACCGCGGGCGGTGACCAGTTCGGCGGCGACCAGGTTGTCCAGACTCAGCCCGTGGGTCCGGGTCAGCCAGCCGACCCCTCCGCCGAGGGTCAGCCCGGCGACTCCGGTCATGCTGACCTCCCCGAGCGGCACGACCAACCCGTGGGCGGTGGTCACCCGGTCGACGTCCGACAATCTCGCCCCAGGTGCCACGGTCACCAACCGGCGTTCGACGTCTACCTCCACGCTCCGCAAGGCGCCCAGGTCCAGCACCAGACCGTCCTCGACCGTGCTGTGACCGGCGATGCTGTGCCCGCCCCCGCGCACGGCCAACGCCAGGCCGGTGCTCCGTGCCACCTCCAGCACTGGGCTGATGTCCTGCACGGCGCCTGCCCGGATGACGGCGCGTGGACGCCGATCGATCATCCCGTTCCATACCGCGCGAGCCTCGTCGTAGAGGGGGTCCCGCGGCTCGATCACCGAACCGACCAATCGTCTGCTCAGCTCCTGCAGGGCACGGCTCACGTCCTCCGTCCCACTGTTGTCCTGCGCTGTGTTCATCGGTCTGCTGCTTCCCTGCGTGAGTCGGGTTTCTGGTGATGGGATCAGTCTGTGGAGATCTGGTCGAGACCACCTCGCGATCCTGTGCGCGATGGCGCTGTGTTTTCCCCGGGGCCAATCCAGTGACGCTGTCCCACAGGGCGCTGCACTGGGACAGTTGGTAAGCGGGGGCTCCAGAATAGGAATCACCGACGGGCGCCGACAATAACCGCCCGACCGCCTGAGCCCGCCACGTTGTGCCCGACGGCTCGAACCGGATCTTCCGGGGTCACCATGCCGCCACCGAGGACGCCTGCGCCTTCTAGAAGGCCTGGCGCCTCCTCCGCGCCGACTGATGATGGCGTCGTCAATAGGCGGCGGCCTATGACGCAACGACCAGGGGCAGAAACGCGCGGGACCACGTATGCGTTGAGTGGGATGGAGTAGTCGCTGTACTGATCTCAGTGCCTGACGAGTGCGGACCACCCTAGGGATGGGCGAGGGCCGAAAGTACTTTTAGGCCGTGAGGACAAGTGCCCATCCGGCCCAGCCCGGGGACGGTTGTGAATGACCGGAAGACGTCGTGGGAAGCGTGATAGATCGACGACGAAAATCACTATCACGCCAATTCATGCGTGCGCCCGGATCGGAGTATGAGCGGCTGCTAACACCGAATGGGAGCGGGACCGATGACAGAACAAACCCTGCAGCCTGGATCGGTGCGCGACCCGAAGACGAATCCATCAACGGTGCGTCAGGTCTTACTCGCGTTCCCTGTTTCAACGGGAACTGTCTTCGGTCTTACTGGCTGCGCAGTCGAAGCGGGTGGCGTCGATGTTCCCAGTGAACCAGTGGCGTCCCTGATCTCGGTAGTCCGCTCCGATTTCGATGTCGTGGTTTTCGGTGGTTCACCCTCTGGTGTCGCCGCCGCGGTCACTGCTGCGGAATGGGGCGAGAAGCACGGGCACCGAGTCGCGTTGATCAGCCAGTATCCAACCGTTGGCGGTGCCATCTCCAACGGTCTTGGCGCGGCCGATATCGGGGGCAAGTCCGCGGTGACGGGCTACGCGGACCGCTTCTTCCAGGGGGTGAGGGATACCTATGATGACCCCGGAGCCTGGAACGTTGCTCCGAGCGATGCAGAGGAAATCTTTCGGGGGCACCTCAGCGATGCCGGGGTTGAGGTCTTCACGGACGAGACGCTGGAATCGGTAGCGAAAAGTGGCGAGCAGATCGACTGCGTTACCACCACCCGTTCGCAGTATTGTGGCCCGGTCTTCGTAGATGCGACCTACACCGGTGAACTGGCCGCCGCGGCTGGCACTCCCCACCGTCTGGGCTACGGCGACTGGTTCGACTACGACGAGCCACGCACAGAGCGTGTCTGGAAGGTCCTCTACGAGCTGGAACCTGAGGATGTGTCCGGTGCCGAGGCTGCGTTTGCGGAGAACCCCTACGTCACGACCGGTGTCCCGCCCTCCGACTCATGGGTTGAGGATGCCAGTGACGGCCGGATCTCGATGACCTATCGCCTGTGCGTGACGAAGGACGAGAACAACAGGGTTCCGTTTGCGAAGACTGACAACTACGAACGATACGCAGACGGGTGGCGGCGCTGGCAGGGCGGACTGGCATGGGGAGCCAAGCTCAATGGTCACGGCAGGATTACCGGTCCCGTCCAGATCGTCCCGACCCAGGATGGGAAGTGGGACTTCAATAACGGACACGGATTCGTCAACGTCCCGGCGCCAGACGGGCTGTTCACGGGCGAACGCGACGCCGTATTCGATCAGCTGGAAGACTATCAGCGCAACTGGATGTGGTTCCTTCAGTATGAGACGCCAGAAAGCGTTCGTGAATCCATGGCCGGTTTCGGGTTGTGCGCGGACGAGTTCACAGACAACGAGAACTGGCCGTACGAGCCATACATCCGTGAGGGGCGGCGCATCGTAGGCGAAGAGACGCTGACGATGCACAACATCGACGACCCGGCGCAGCGGGTTGCCGATGAGAGCATCGCGATCGGCACCTATCACGTCGACAACAAGCCGAGCGAGTACCGCTACTGGGACGGTGTCATGTACCGTGACTGGGCTTCTTATGCGGCCGTTCCTTGGTACGAGGTGCCTCGCGGCGTGATCCACCCGGTCAACCTCGACAACCTGATGGTGACAGTGAATGTCTCGGCGAGTCCCCGCGCTCACGGATCGGTGCGTATGGAGCCGCAGTACATGGCCATGGGTGAGGCTGCGGGTGCGATCGCGTTCTCATCGCTGCTCACAGCGGTGCCACCGGTTGATGTTGACTGGCATTCGATCGACTATGTGCTGCGCATGAAGGGCAACGTGCGCAAGCTGTCGCTTGTGTGCGAGGGCATGACGACGGCACGTCATCGCATGGCGGCGGGTCTCGACCCAGTGACGTGTGAACCAAGCGCACTTACGGGCAACGAAAGATGACCGGAGACGCCGGCCGCCGAGGGCGGCGAACATGGCCACGCTGCAGTGACAGGCGCAGCCACAGCACTCCATGCGGGGATTCGGGCGTTTGGGTGCGTAGAACATGGTGCCGGTCATGTGTGGGCAGGGCCGCCAGCGCAGATCAGTACCATGGCGGGCACTGAGGCGGTGAAGTCACCGATGAGCATCAGGGTGGCGAGGTCCAGGACTACGTAGACCGGCATGCAGAGGAAGCGCGGGGCGTTGGTCCGTAACGGGCTCATCCGACGTGGGCGTGTATGCGCCTCCTGAAACCACCGGTCTCAAGCAGGAATCCGCTGACGGGCAGGCGCTGCACGCACGGTCTCGGGAGGTCTGGCGAACGGGCGCCGTGGGCCGTTCTTCAGCAGCAACGGGGCCCAAACGCGTCAGGACTCCCCTCGAACTAGTAAAGCAGTCTTTACGTCAAGCACGCTTGTCTGTAAAGTGAGCTTGACACAACGGGATGTGGACGAGGGAAGGGCTGACGGCATGGATACCAACAGGACGACACGGAGCGTATGGGGGCGGGCACGATGTGGGGGTAGTCCGACGACGTTGTTAGTTGTCGCGCTGATCGTCGGCGTCCTCATCTCCGCCGGTCTGGGCGGGCTCTTTCTGGTTCTGGGCACCGCCGAGAATCCCATGTTCGCCTTCTGGGTGGTCTTCGTCATCACCCTGCCGGTCAGTGCAGCGCTGGGCTGGGCAGTGTTGGTGGATCGCTCGACGCTGGCCGGGGCGCTCGACAAGCCCGAGGACTCGATCGAGTCGGCCTGGTATGACAAGGCGGCCAGCGGAGCGTTCGGGGACATTCTCCTCGTGGGGGGATTAGGCGCCGGGGGATTCGGCTTGGCGGGGATCGAAGGACCTTTGACCTGGGCGCTATCGGCACTGGTGGTCTTTGCCATGCTCGACATTGCGGTGCGTTACCTGTGGCTGAAGAGATCGGCACAGTAGTGGAGAACACGCTTCCACAACACCGGCAGAGCCGTGGATGGTCCCAGCAGCGACTGGCTGACGAGCTCGGAGTCTCCCGACAGACCATCATCTCGATCGAGAAGGGCCGGTACGACCCGTCTTTACCGGTAGCGTTCCGGCTCGCGAACGTCTTCGAATGCACGATCGAGGACCTCTTCATTCCGCCGAAGGCGCCGGATTCGTGATGTCGCCCCCTCGCATCCCCATGGGGTGCGGGAGCCCGCATAACTGTCGCCCACCCGTTCAGGGCGGGCGGGTTGAATAGTCTGACGTCGCGGATCCCGGTCGGACCGGGATCCGCGACGGGGTCCGATGGTCATATGGTCGTTCCTTCACCCAGCGCGGTCAGCGCTTGATGAAGACCTGGGTGGTGTACATGTACCCCTTGTTGTCCCTGGGGATTGCCCAGATACCGATCCCGGTGTGGGTGAAATCCGGGTTCAGGATGTTGGCGCGGTGCCCTGCGGAGTTCATCCATGCAGTCACCGCCTTGTGGGGGAACCCGTCTACGGCATAGGCCGGTTTGCCGTTCATCTGGCACCAGTTGTGGTAGATGTTCTCACCGTATGCGGAGAACGAGACGTTCTCGTCCTTGAGCCGGTCAGCGGGGCCCTTGCCGTTGATCACATGGCTGAAGATCCCAGTCCGGGCCATGTTCTGAGAGTGCTTGATGGCAGCATTGCTGACACCTTGGTCGACTTCGAGGGCCGCAAGCCCGTTTTGCGTCCGCTGCTCATTGACCAGGCGATGGATCTCCCACGCCATGGCGTTCCCGACGTCGCTCGGCGGGGACTGGGCGGTGCAACTGGCGGCCGCCGGCTGAGGGGCGGCAACCGGTCCTGGCGCACTACTCGCAGGCGCCACGCCGCTGGCGAGCAGGCCCCCCGCGATGACGACTGCAGCGACGCTGCGGTACATGGATACCCCGACCCGGTTGCGTGCACTCGGACGCGGGCATGCCGGGTCGTGACGAGGTTGATGGGACATCTCGGTCTTCTTTCACGGGGCGACCGAAGACAGCACACATCGAGATGACCAGCGGCCTTATTGCCTGAGGCCGGGGGAGTGGAGGACTCGACTATCTGCTAACAGCAGTCTGGTCGGGGGCTGTCTCGCGATCACTAAAGGTTGCTGTGGAGACTCCAGATCCTGGATTCAACGTCCCCAGAACGGCCACTTACCCTAGTGGCCGACCGTCGGTGCAGCAATCACTTTAAGACGGTCCCCGGCGCCCCACAATGGTTCGGCGTCCTTCTCGGGAAGTCGCCGTCTAGTGGTCCAGGAAGGTGCAATGACGTGCGGGATTCACGCTGCGCGCGTTTAGAACCCCGCCCGAACACGAGGCTGCCGCTGACACGGCTTGACCAGGGTGCACCGGAGGAGTCGATCTCGTCGGCGCCCGACGCTGGGTGAGAAGACGTCGAGATCGACCCCGACCGATGCGCCGTCCAGGCGTGGATCGTTACCCCTTGCTCTGGTGGCCGTCCGCGCCATAGATCACCCCGCTGGTCCTCGCAGATCGCTGTCCGGGCGGACACGCCCGACGAGCCAGTCCGGGATCGGTGGGGGATGCACCAGAGCGCCCTGGTCATAACGGTTCGAACCCCACCACGTCCACCCCGCTGGCCGGCAGAGTCCGGGGGTTACTCCTTGTGGAGTTTGTCCTGGATGGCGCCGGCGGCCTTCTCCATGGCGTTGGGCAGCTCGGTGGTGCCGTAGAAGCGGGCATCCGGGTGGGTGGGTGGAGGCATCGGGACCCCGGCCATGGGTTCGGGCTGGTAGGAGAACTCGGCCTTGCCGTCCGGGGTGGGCCCGGAGGCCCAGGTCCCCTCGGCCATCGCCGCCCCGTCGGAGAAGTTGTACGCGGTGTACGCGTGCTCACCGGCCTCCTTGGACTGCGGGAAGTTGCTCGGGGTCGGCATCTGCTCCAGGCCGTCCTCCTGCAACTCCCGCACGGCCGCGGCCCACTGGTTCTGGTGCATGGTGTCCCTCGCCAGCAGGAACGACAGCAACTCCCGGATGCCCGGGTCATCGGTCATGTGATAGAGCCGGGCGACCTGGACCCGGCCCTGCATCTCCGCGTTGAGGTTGGCGGTCATGTCGGCCAGCAGGTTGCCGCTGGCGGTGACGTAGCTGCCGGACCAGGGGTTGCCCATGGAGTCCACGGGACGGGCGCCGGCGCCGGCGACGATCCCATGCTGGACATCGGTCCCACCGATGATCGCCGCCACCGTGGGGTCGTCCTGGACGGCGTCGGTGGTGATGCCCAGCGGGGCCTTCTCGAGCAGTTGGGCGACCATGGTGGCCAGCATCTCCACGTGCCCGAACTCCTCGGCGGCCGTGCTGAACAGCAGGTCCCGGTACTTGCCCGGGATGTGCGCGTTCCAGGCCTGGAAGCTGTACTGCATGGCCACGGTGATCTCCCCGTACTGCCCGCCGATCACTTCCTGCAGCTTGCGGGCGTACACGGCATCGGGCTTCTCGGGCTTGGTGGTGAACTGCAGTTTCTGCTGATGAATGAACACGAGGACAAGTCCTTCTCACTCGGTGGTCGCAGCCAGAGGGTTCCCCTGGCCCACTCACCAACCTAGGAACAACGCCCCGGTCAGCTCTAGCCCCTATCCCCGCCACGAACACAACGACCCCCGGAGCTGACAGGCTCGGATGACCCCTCCGTCGGGGTGGGTATCTCGGGCCAGGAAGACTGGGGTGCTGGAGATGCAGATAAGCCCGTCGGGGTGGAATTGGCGAATCCGGAGGGCGGTTCGCCCGGCCCCGTCGGATGGGGGGGGGCAGCACCACGGTATGCACCGCACGACGGCCAGTTCTTCAGCGGCGTGCCCGGCCTGCGGGGTGCGCAGGGTGGACCATCATCGGTTTCTACGGTGGTGCCGCGCCCGGCCCGCTGTGTCACTCTGTGGCGCTGTCACGTACCCGGCCGACCGCTGGGGGTGGGGTTCGGGTCGTGCAATATCGTAGGGATATCAAAGGAGAACCGATGAGACAGAAACCGTTCCCGAGCGTAGTGGTCCTCCTTGCCGTGTTCGGTGTCATCGCCATGATCGGGGCCGTGGCCGCGGTGGTGTCCCTGCTGTCGAGCGGTACCTCGGACCATCCGGGACTGCGCACGGAGGACCTCGCGCCGGCGCCGCGGCCTCCCACGGCCTATGAGCACCTGGAGCGGTTCCAGGACCTGGCCGATGAGCACGGGGACCGCGCCGCCGGCACTTCCGGGTACGAGGCGGCGGCCCGGTACGTCGAGGACCAGCTCGCCCGCGCCGGGTTCGAGAGCAGCCGCGACTACTTCACTTTCGAACACCGCGGTGAGCAGGTCGAGTCCTTCAGCGTCATCGTCGAAACCGAGGGCGGGGACGACGGGAATGTCATCATGCTCGGGGCCCACCTGGACGGGGTGCCGGGCAGCCCGGCTTTGTCCGGGAAGGCCCAGCCCCTCAATGAAGCACCACCGAAGTGAGCCATTCGAGGATCCCCAAGCGGACACGCCTGAGCCCATGGCTGGAGCTGTCACCCAGCGATCAAAGAAGACCGCAATAAATCGGCGAACGTCTCAGATCAAGACCCGGCTCGCCAGGGCGGCCCGAAAACGGGGGTTCACCCATCCGCGCGGTGGTGCTAGGTTAGGTATGCCTTACCTAAGTTCAGTCCCGAGAGAGTGCCCGTGGAGCCCCGGCCCTACGAGCGGGATGGTCGGTCCATGTTCCTCGCCTCATTGCTCATCGGTCTGCGGGAGGGCCTGGAGGCCGCGCTGATCGTCAGCATCCTCCTGGCCTACCTCCACAAGCTCGGGCGCAACGACGTTCGTCGCAGGATGTGGGCCGGTGTTGGCCTGGCGGTGGTGCTCATCGTGATCATCGGCGCGGTGTCCACCTTTGGGCGGTCCCGGTTGAGTTTCGAGGCACAGGAGGTCCTCGGCGGGAGCATGTCGGTCCTGGCTGCCGGGATGGTCACCTGGATGGTGTTCTGGATGATGAGCGCGGGCCGACGGATGCAGTCCGAGCTCGAGGGCAGCGTGGACCGAGCACTGCTCATCGGTGGTGGGTTCGCCGTCTTCTGGATCGCCTTCCTGGCCGTGGCGAGGGAGGGGGTGGAGACGACCCTGATGCTCTGGGGGTGGGTGGGAAACCTCGTCGCTCTCGGCGGAGCACTGCTCGGGATCGCCCTCGCGGCCGGCATCGGTTACGGCCTCTACCGCGGCGCGATCCGGATCAACCTCGGGACGTTCTTCACCTGGTCCAGCGTGTTCCTTCTGATCATCGCCGCTGGCATCCTGGCCTACGGCATCCATGACCTGCAGGAGGCGGCCGTGCTGCCCGGTCCCTTCTCCGGCGCCCCGATCTCCCCCACCCATCCGCGCACGGGCGAGGTGCTGACCGGATTCGCCGATTATCCGTTCTGGGGTGCGGCCTACCCCTTCGGCTGGGCGTTCAACCTCGAGAACGTCATCGAACCGACCGGATTCCTGGCCGCCCTGCTGAAGGGGACGGTGGGCTTCGCGCCGATGATGACCTGGCTCGAGGTCACCGTGTGGGCCATCTACCTCATCACCGTCATCCCCGCGTTCATCCGCCGCGCGCGGCGGCTGCGCCGTCCGGCCGCCCGGTCCGCAGCCACCACGCCGGACGCCTCGGCCGGCGCACCGACGGCTACCCCGGCCCTGACCCCCGTTGCCGCTGCCGCTGACGGCGACCGAGCCGCCGTGGGGCGCCATCTGCCATCACCCCTGTCAGCCAAAGGAACCCCATGACCGACACCTCGATCTCAGCCGCCCTGCTCGCATCCGTCACCGTCCTGGCACTGAGCGGCTGCGCGCCCAACACGTCCAACGTGGCCGAGGGGGACGGGATCCAGGTGTCCTCCACCGCCGATGCCTGCGAGGTCTCGACGGACACGGCCGAGAGCGGCACGAACACGTTCACCATCACCAACGACGGTGACCGGGTCACCGAGTTCTATCTGCTCGGCGAGGACGGACTGCGGATCGTCTCCGAGCAGGAGAACATCGCCCCGGGAGCCTCGGCCCAGCTGACGGTTTCGCTCCAGCCGGGTGACTACTTCACGGCGTGCAAACCGGGTTTGCGGGGGGCGAACGTCGGGGAGGCGGCCTTCACCGTCACCGGTGAGGCGGTCGAGCTCACGGGCCAGGATGACGAGCTGTACTCCGAGGCCGTCGGTGTCTATGTGGACTTCGTCAAGAACGAGGTCGCCGCACTCGTCCCGAACGTGGAGGAATTCGCCCAGGCCTACATGGCCGGTGACGACGCTCGGGCCCGGGAGCTCTTCGCCCCCACCCGCGTGAACTACGAGCGGATCGAGCCCATCGCCGAGGCGCTGGGAACCCTCGATCCCCGCATCGACTACCGCGAGGTCGACTACCTCGCGGAGGCCGCGGAATTGGAGGCGGACGATCCCACGTTCACCGAGTGGCTCGGTTTCCACCGGATGGAGAAGGACCTGTGGCCACCGCAGGAGGGTGATCTCAACGCGGACGGGTCCTCGGCCTTCGAGCAGTGGACGTGGAGCACCGATGAGGACCGTCAGAGGATCGGCCGGCAACTCGTCGCGGACGTGCAGGACCTGTACGACACGGTGCACGACGAGGACTTCGCCCAGGACCAGCAGATGACCATCAGCACGGTCTCCAACGGCGCGATCGCCCTGCTGGAGGAGGTCGCGGTGACCAAGGTGACCGGTGAGGAGGACTGGTGGTCGCACTACGACCTCTGGGACTTCCAGGCCAACGTTGAGGGATCGCGCATCGCCTTCGACCTCGTGGCGCCCATCGCCGAGCGCAAGGGTGAGCAGGGCCGGCAGCTGGTGGCGACGATCAACGAGGAGTACGACGCCCTGGAGGCCCTGCTGGCCCAGTACGGCAACCTGGAGGACGGTTTCGTCCTCTACGACCAGGTCACCGCCGAGCAGCAGGCCGAGCTGACCCGCCAGATCGACGAGCTGCGCGAACCGCTCTCCCGATTGACCGGGACCGTGCTGGAGATCGAGGGATAGCACGCAATGTCCAGGCCCACAGACCGCCCGGGGGTCCCGCCTCACGCCGAACCGGACGACAGCCCGCGCGGCATCCGGCGCCGAGGGCTGCTCGGTGCCCTCGGCGGGGGCGCCGTGGGGCTGGCCGTGGGCGCCACCGGCGCAGCGCTGGCCGCCAACGCCCGCAACGACGACGACCCGCCACCGACGGCAGAGGAGCTCGTCTACGAGTTCACCGGGGCACACCAGGCCGGCATCGTCACCCCCGCGCAGGACCGCCTCCACTTCGCCGCCTTCGACGTCCGGGAGGGTACGACGCGCAGTGAGCTCATCGGGCTGCTCGAGGACTGGACCCGGGCGGCCTCCCGGTTGGTCCTCGGCGGCGAGGTCAGCGCCCGGGGCGCGTTCGGCGGCGGAGAGCTCTTCCCGCCCGACGACACCGGCGAGGCGGCCGGACTCGGACCCTCCGGCCTGACGCTGACCTTCGGATTCGGGCGCAGCCTGTTCCTGACCGCCTCGGGCGAGGACCGCTTCGGCCTGCGACCGGCGATGCCGGAGCACTTCACCGAGCTTCCGGTGATGGTGAACGACTTCCTCGACCCCGCCCGCTCGGACGGGGACCTGTGCATCCAGGCCTGCGCCCATGACCCGCAGGTCGCCGTCCATGCCATCCGCAACCTTTCGCGTATGGCGGTCGGCCGCGCGGCGATCCGGTGGTCGCAACTGGGCTTCGGCCGGACGGCATCGACCTCGACCGCGCAGTCCACCCCGCGCAACCTGTTCGGCCTGAAGGACGGCACGAACAACCTGAAGGCGGAGCACCAGGAACTGGTCGATGAACACGTGTGGATCGGTGCCGCCCAGGGACCGGACTGGGCCGTGGGCGGCAGTTACCTCATCGCCCGGAGGATCGCGATGACGATCGAGGTGTGGGACAGCCTGCAGCTCGGCGAGCAACAACGCGTCACCGGGCGGGACAAGGTCGAAGGAGCACCCCTCTCCGGCGGGGAGGAATTCACCGCCCTGGACTTCTCGGCGACCGATGCGCAGGGCGAGCCGCTGATCGACCGGCGCTCCCACGTGTTCCGGACGCATCCGGACCACAACGACGGGATCCGCATGCTGCGACGGGGCTACAACTTCGTGGACGGCAACGACGAACAGGGACGTCTCGATGCCGGGCTGTTCTTCATCGCCTTCGTCAACGCACCGCAGCGGTTCGCCCGGGTGCACACCAGCATGGCCCGCGACGACATGTTCGTCGAGTACCTCAAGACCACCGGCTCGGCGGTCTTCCTGGTGCCGCCCGGGGTGCAGGGTGAGGACTTCGTGGGGCAGGGCCTCTTCGACGCGACATCGATGCCGTAGCAGCCTGCCGACGGTGCACTGATGCCACTGAACGACCACAGAAGATCGCCTTCTAGCGACCAAATCCACGTGTTCATCGCCGTCGGCTACGGGTGCGCGGCCGCGGTTCGATCATCTATCCGGAGCTGCGCAAGATGCAGGCCGAGGGGTTGCTGACCGCGCGTCAGGTCCCGTGGGGGACCAAGGGGGCCACGGCCGCGGGCCAGGTTCTCCACCACGGTCCGCGGCCGTTGCCCCCGGCGTCCCGCAGCGGGAGAATTACCGTGCGGAGGGCCTGAACACCAGGACACAGCCATGAACGCCAACACAGCCTTCGACCTGGCCGGTTTCACCCGGGCCACGGAGGAACGCAACGCCGAGACCCTGCTGGGGTCCTATGCCGACGACGCCGAGGTGACCATCGTCGACCGGAACCATCCACCGAGGTCACCACAGGTCCTCACGGGGAAGGACCAGATCCGTCCCTGGCTGGAGGACACCTACTCCCGGGACATGACCCATCGGGTGGTCGACCCGGTGGTCGGCGAGGACCGGGTCGCCCTGACCACCCTGTGCCGCTACCCGGACGGGACCACCGTGTGGTGCGCCTGCACGGCGGACATCTCGGCGGGACTGATCACCCGGCAGAACGTGGTGCAGGTCTGGGACGAGTGAGCGTGGACGGGCCATGGCCCGTCCACGCTCTCGACCCCCGGGAACCCGCCCCGGGACCACGGGGCCGCCAGGCGCCTACACGTGCAGGCGCTTGGCGAGCTCGTGACGCACTTCCGCGCCCCGGGCGGCCTGCACCATCACCAGGGCGCAGATGCTGAGCGCGCCGCAGACCACCGAGGGCACCGGGTTGGTCACCCAGCCGAGGACCAGGAACACCAGGGGGGCCAGGCCCAGCAGGACGGTCAGTCCGCTGTAGAGGATGTGCTCGCCCACCTCGGTCCGCATGACCCGCACCGTGATCAGCACGGCGATGATGGCCGACGCGCACAGGGCCGGCAGCGCGTAGGTCAGGGACCAGCCGTCCCACCCGCTCAGGTAGTCCCAGTACACGCAGACCAGGCCGATCAGGACCACGAGGTACACGGTGCCCTTGGCGACGTTGCGTCGCTTGCGCACGGCCATCAGCACTACCAGCCACATGGCGGTCAGGCCCAGCCAGACGGACCGCACGAGCCCGATGTCCGCGGCCGCCCCGAACAACAGCTGGGCCAGGAAGGACGCCAGGATCACGGCCAGGGAGGTGAGGAACAGGGCCTTCCACACCCGGCGGCGGGAGAAGTTCAGGGGCACCGCCGGCAGCGGGCTCGGCGACGCCTCGCCGGCCACCGGAGCCGCACACAGCGGACACCGTGTCCAGTGGCCCTCCACGTCCACGGCGCACTGTGCGCAGCGCCTCACGGTTCCCCCTCCGCGAGTTCGTCCTCGGTCACCCGGGCCGCGGCGACCGTCACGTCGACCCCGCGGGCGGTCAGCATGCGGGCGAAGTCCCTGACGTGCGCGGTCTCGGTGAACGGCGAGGTGAAGGTGATCGTGAGCAGTCCGGCGTGGGAGATCGCGCAGAACTGCGGGCGGACCGCGGTGACGTGGAACAGGATGCGCCCCACGTGGGAGGCGGCCGGCTCCGGCAGGCTCACGCGGCCCAGGTTCGAGACCGCGACGCTCAGTCCCCGGTTGGTGCCCCCGTTGACCAGCTTCAGGATCAGGTCCTTCAGGGGGCGCGGAAGGATCCTCAGCACGGACATCCGCTCGAAGCGGATGAACCGTCGCAGCTTCCGCTCCAGGGCCTCGGGGGAGGCCTTGGGCCGGAACTGGCCGTCGAGCTGTCGGCTGACGGAGCCGACGTCGTCCGGGCCCTCGCCGTAGGTGTGGTCCACCCGGACGGTCGCGAAGAAGTTCCGCGCCGAGGTCGAGGGGAAGAACTGCCGCAGGTTCACCGGCACCGACGCCGCCAGGGTCCGGGCCGCACCCAGCCCACCGGAGGAGCGGCGCAGGGATTCGAAGAACACGGCGATCAGGTACATCGTGAGCGAGACCCCCTCGGCGCGGGCCAGTTCCAGCACCCGCTGGGCGGGCATCGTGAGCTCGACGGCGCGGGTGCGGTTGTCCGGGGTGCGGGTGCCCGCGGCGCGGTAGACCTTCGTCCGGGGCCTGCTGTGCCGCGCGCCGGTTCCCCGCAGCGCCGCGCCCGACGACGGGGCGCCGGCGGCCGCTGTCAGTGTGGCCGGAGCGGCCTCGCGGCGGAATGCGGACCCGGTGGCCGTCGATCCCTGACGGCGCCGCAGGAAGTAGTGCCGGAAGCTGTCGCCGCTCAGGGCGTGCGTCGGTGCCGACGCGTCGCCACCGGGCGGGACGACCGGGGCGACCGGGTCAGCGAGGCCGGGGCCGGTCCCGGAGCCGAGGGGTTCGCGAGCGCCTGCGGCCGGGCGCACCGGATCCGGATAGCGCAGGCGGTGGTAGGCGGTCAGCAGGTCGGTCAGGAACCAGAGCGCCCCGGTGCCGTCGGACAGGGCGTGGAAGACCTCGAGGATGATCCGGCGGCGATGGTGCACCACGCGGAACAGCAGGTTCCGCCGGTCCGACTGGTAGAGCGGGGCGCAGGTGTACTGGTCCTCCGCGGTGACGACGGGACGCAGGTCGCTGTCCTGGAGGTAGTACCAGAACACGCCGCGGCGCAGCACCGCATGGTAGAGCGGGTAGCGGTCGAACGTGGTGTCCAGGGCCGCCTGCAACAGGTGCGGGTCCACGTAGTGGTCCGTCTCGGCGCTCAGGCGGAACACCTTGGGATCGGCGTCGGTCCGGGCGGCGAGGAAGATGTTGGAGGCGTTGTCCAGTCGCACCCAGGTCCGGCGGGTCACGAGGGCTCCCGCGGGCGCTGGCATCCGCCATCGGCCGGCTCGTCCTCGAGGAACGCGTCGATCACCTCGTAGGCCTCTCGCAGGTACCGGGAGAACCGCGGCAGGACGATGAACCCGTGCAGCGCCCCGTCCACCCGGTGGACGCGTACCGTGTTCCCGGCCTCCTCGAGCGCGCGGCCGTAGGCCTCGCCCTCGTCGCACAGCAGGTCCCGTTCGGCCGTGATCACCAGCGTCCTGGGCTGTCCGGACAGGTCGGTCGCCATCAGCGGGGCGACCCGCGGGTCGCGACGTTGTCCCGGATCGGGGACGTAGAGCTCGAAGTAGTCCTCGACCTCGGTGTTGGTGAGCCGGTAACCCTCCCCGTGGTGGTGCACCGAGGCGAACGGCGAGGTCTGGGGATCGTGGTCCCAGTGGGTCACCGGGTAGAGGAGGATCTGGCGGTCCGCGCCCCGCTGACCACGCTCCTTCAGCAGCAGGGAGACGGCTGCCACCAGGTTGCCCCCGGCCGAGTCACCCACCAGGACGATCTTGCCGGCATTCTCGATGCCCGCCCTGTGCGGGTCCCGCAGCAGGGCGTTGGCCACGCGGTAGCAGTCCTCCAGCCCCGCCGGGAAGGGGTGCTCCGGTGCCAGCCTGTAGTCCACGGAGGCCACCACGCACCCGGTGAGATCGGCCATCGTGGTGCAGGCCGAGGTGTAGCTGACGATGTCACCGGTGACCCAGCCACCGCCGTGGAAGAAGAGCAGGACGTCGTCGCGCCGCCGTTCCCTGGGCTGGAAGATCCGGACCGGGATCGGGGCGCCGCCGTCGGTGAACGACTCCTGCCGGTACGGGGTCCGGTGCCGCGGTGCGGTCAACGTCGCGAGTCGGCGCTGGACGCGCCGGACCTTCCCGTAGTCCTCACGCATGTTGAGCCGCGGTGCTGCGAACAGGCCCAGCACCGTGCGGGAGAGTCGGTTCACGGGCGGGCGGGGTGGTCGGGAGCAGAGGGTTCCATGTACCCAGCGTAGAGGCCCCACCTCGGGGTGGCAGACGGCATTGCGCCCGCCCTCGGACTGGCGCCCGATCGACACGCACCCGGGGCATCGTGCCCTCCTGCGAGCGGGGAGGGCAATGTTTGTAACAAAAAACTGTTGACTACGTCACACATCTGAAATACGGTTCTGCCGATACTGATATATCAGACCCGTCGACGAAAGGCCCGGTCCTCCCATGACCGCACCACCCGCCTCAAGCACCCATCTGGCCACCGTGGAGAGGACCAGCGCGCTGCGGGTCGTCACCTACGCCGGGGCGATCATCGCCTTCCTCATCGGTTCGGGCTTCGCCACCGGCCAGGAGATCCTGCAGTACTTCACGTCCTACGGGTACTGGGGCATCTTCGGCACGGGGCTACTCGTCCTGGTGCTGATCACCTACGTGTGCGTCGAGTTCTTCGTGGTCGGCCAGGCGAGGGCGTTCGACCGGCCCTCACGGATCTTCCACTACTACTGCGGGCGCTACCTGGGCACCTTCTTCGACTACTTCTCCATCCTCTTCGTGTTCCTGTCCTTCACCGTGATGGTCGCCGGTGCCGGCGCGGTGTTCGAGGAGCACTACGGGATGTCCAAGTTCGTCGGGGGGATCGGCCTGGCCGCGGCCGTGGGCATCACGGTCTGGTTCGGACTGAAGAGCCTGGTGGACGTCATCGGCAAGGTCGGGCCGTTGATCGTGGTGATCGCCGTCGCCCTCGGCGTCCTCGGCGTCCTCCGCAACCCGGAGGGCATCGTCGACGGGGCGGCCATCCTCCCGGAACTGGACCTGACCCAGGCCTCCACCAACTGGTTCATGGCCGGCCTGTCCTACGTGGGCTTCTGCATGCTGTGGCTCGCGGCCTTCCTGACCGCGCTGGGCAAGACCGCCCGTACCCGGCGGGAGGCCGCCAGCGGGGGAGTCCTCGGCGGCGTGGTCTTCTCCGTGGCCTGCATCGTCGTCGGCCTCGGCCTGCTGGCGAACATCGAGATGGTCGCCGGCACCCAGATCCCGATGCTCGTCCTGGCCTCCGACGCCGCCCCCTGGCTGGCCGCGGGCTTCGCCGTGATCATCCTGGCCGGTATCTACACCACGGCGGTGCCCCTGCTGTGGACGGTCTCCTCCCGGTTCTTCACGGACAAGACCCGCCCCTACAAGTTCCTCACCCTCGGCCTGGCCGCCCTGGGCACGGTCATCGGCCTGATCCTGCCGTTCGATCAGATGGTCAACATCGTCTACGTGATCAACGGCTACGTGGGCATCCTGCTGCTGGTGCTCATGATCGTCAGGACGGTCACGCGGACGGTCCGGCGCCAGGCCCCCTAGTCCGCGGGTCCCCGACCGGTCACTCCGTGACTCCCGAACCGGCCGGGGATACAGTGGACCAGGAGTCCCGATGGCTGAGAACGGCACCACCCTGTTGACGGCGGCCCGGGCGGCATTCGCCCGCGGCGAGTGGGACAGCGCCCATCGCGACTTCGCCCGGGTCCGGTCGCTGGGGGAGCTGCCCACGGAGGACCTGGACCGGTACAGCAGCACGTTGTGGTGGGTCGGGGACGTCAGGGAGTCGGTATCCCTCTCCGAGGAGGTCTACCACCGCTACGAGGACGACGGCGCCCCCCTCGCGGCCGCCATGAAGGCGCTGAACCTGGGACTGCTGTGGTTCATCCGGGGCGACCTCGTGATCTCCTCCGGCTGGGCCAGCCGCGCCCGGCGCCTCCTCAAGGACTTCCCGGACTGCGAGGAGCACGGGTACCTGCTGTACCTGGACGCGTCCGTGGACCTGGACTACGGGGACCTGCGGCCCACCCGGGAGGCCGCGGCCAGGCTGGACCACCTGGGCCGGCGGCTGCGGGCTCCGCAACTGACCTCCTTCAGCCTGGTCCTGTCCGGCCTGGCGGACATCCGCGACGGCGCGACCGCCCGGGGCTTTGCGCAACTGGACGAGGCCATGCTGCCGGTGCTGGCGGGCCAGTTGCCGCCGGAGTGGGCCGGGGACATCTACTGCACGGTGATCCACGCCTGCCACGCCCTGGCCGACCTGCCGCGCATGCGCGCCTGGACCCAGGCCACCGAACAGTGGTGCCACCAGTTCCGGGGCGAGGTCGTCTACTCCGGCATCTGCCGCATCCACCGGCTCCAGCTGCAGTGCGTCGAGGGCCAGTGGGACCAGGCGGAGGAGGCCATCGAACGCAGCGGCACCGAACTCATCGGCCGCAACAACTGGGTCGCCGCGGAGGCCTTCTACCAGCTCGGCGAGATCCGCCGGCTCCGCGGTGACACTGCCGCCGCGCGGGCGGCCTACGACCAGTCCCGGCGCCTCGGCACCGATCCGCAACCGGGGGAGGCACTGCTCCTGCACGCCGAGGGCAGGTCCGAGGACGCCTGGGCCGCGCTGTGCGCGGCGCTGGCCGGACGGGACCGGCTGGCCGGGGTCGCGCTGCTGGGCGCCGGCGTGGAGGTGGCCCTGTCCCTGGGACGGGTGCAGGAGGCCGAGCACCTGTGCTCGGAACTGGAGTCCACGGCCACGGACTTCGGCACCCCAGGGTTCCGGGCCTGGGCGGCCCACGCGCGGGCCCTGGTGCTGGTGACGGGTCGGCGGTACGCCGAGGCCCTGCCCGTGGTGCACCGGGCCGCCGCCGAATACCGTGCCCTGGGGGCCCGGTACGAGACCGCCCGGATGCACGAGCTCCTGGCCCGGGCCCACCGCGGCCTCGGCACGAGCGGGGCGGCGGCCGCCGACCTGGCCCAGGCACTGGCCCTCTACACCGGCCTCGGTGCGCGTCCGGACGTCCGCAGGCTGGGGGGCGGTCAGCTGCCCGGCGGGCTCACCGGGCGCGAGGCCGACGTCCTGGCGCTCGTGGCAGACGGTGCCAGCAACCGCGCGGTGGCCGAGGCCCTGTTCATCAGCCAGAAGACGGTCGGCCGGCACCTGGCCAACATCTTCACCAAGATCGGGGTCAGCTCCCGGACCGCGGCCGGAGCGTGGGCTCACGAACACGGGCTGCATCGAATGCCCCATGCCGGGGACGGGACCATGGGTACTCCGCCCGATGTCACGACGGGGCGCCGCTCCTAGCGTTGACGGTGCCAGGGAACACTGGCACCACCCACGAAGGAGAGACCAGTGACCACGCAACTCTCGCGCCACCAGACCGACGCCGGGACCGCGTCAGCACCCCCGGTGCCGGAGGTCGACCCCGCAGCCGTGGCCGCCTTCGCGGAACGCTGCGTCGGCTTCATGAACCAGGGGGCCATCGCCCTGCTCATCAGCGTCGGGCACCAGGCCGGGCTCTTCGAGCTGATGGTGCGCCACCCGGGATCCACGAGCCGGCAGCTCGCGGACACCGGACACCTCGACGAACGCTACGTCCGGGAATGGCTGGCGGGCATGGTGACGGCGGGCATCGTCCGCTACCACCCGGACACCCGCACCCACGTGTTGCCACCGGAGCACGCCGCCGTCCTCACCGAGTCCGCCGGCCCGGACAACATGGCCCACCTCATGCAGTACATCGGGGTGATGGGACGGGTGGAGCAACCGATCGTGGAGAGGCTCCAGCACGGTGGCGGGCTGTCCTATGCGGACTACCCGGACTTCCACCGCATCATGGCCCAGGAGAGTGCCGCGGTGAACGACGCCTCCCTCATCGACGGGATCCTGCCACTCGTCGAGGGCCTGCCGGAGCGACTGGAGGCCGGGATCGACGTGGCCGACATCGGATGCGGTTCCGGCCACGCCATCAACCTCATGGCGGCCGCCTACCCGGGCAGCCGGTTCACCGGATACGACTTCTCTGCGGACGCCATCGCCACGGCCCGCCGGGAGGCGGCCGAGTGGGGCCTGGCCAATGCCCGGTTCGAGGTCCTCGACGTCGCCGCGCTGGACGTGTCGGAGGGATTCGACGCCATCACGGCCTTCGACGCCATCCACGACCAGGCCCATCCCGCACAGGTGCTGGGCAACATCCACCGGGCCCTCCGGCCGGGGGCGTGTTCCTGATGGTGGACATCAGGGCCGAGAGCCAGGTGGAGGACAACCTCAACCTGCCCTGGGCCAGCTACCTCTACGCGATCTCGATGTTCCACTGCATGAGCGTCTCCCTCGGCCTCGGCGGGGACGGGCTGGGCACGGTGTGGGGCCGGCAGGTGGCGGAGCGGATGGTGTCCGAGGCGGGCTTCACCACCGTCGAGGCCACGGACATCGCGACCGACCCGTTCAACACCTACTACGTCGCGTCGAAGGACTGACCACGCCCATCCCCCGGGGGCCGGGCCGTCACGGCCCGGCCCCCGGTGACGCGTCAGGACCGCCCGGGCCCCCGGAGTCTCCCGGACCCTCCCGCGGACGGTGAGTCCTTGAGCGCCCGGGCCGGTGATCCGACCATGGAGGGACGATCGGCACACGCCCGTCGCCCGCGAACCGAGGAGCCTGTCATGTCACGGTGCTGCACGAGGTCCTCCGATGGCTGAGGCCGTGCTGCGGATGGGGGAGGACGCCCCGAGCATCGCATCACGCCGGGCACGCGGTGAACGTGCCCGGCGGGCCGTTCCGCACGAGGCGCACGCCGAGCTGCCGGTCCGGCCGGCCGGCGTCGACCCCGTGGCGCTGCTGGAACGGCAGGCTGCCGATGACATCCCCGGGCTGGTGCCCGTGCGCTACGGGCGCATGCTGGTCTCACCGTTCACCTTCTACCGCGGCGCCGCCGTGATCATGAGCGATGACCTGGGGTCCGTGCCGAACACCGGGCTGCACGCCCAGCTGTGCGGGGACGCGCACGTGGGCAACTTCGGCCTGTTCGCCTCGTTCGAGCGGCGGCTGGTGTTCGACGTCAACGACTTCGACGAGACCTACCCCGGCCCCTTCGAGTGGGACCTCAAGCGCCTGGCCGCCAGCATCGAGGCCGCAGGCCGGGACAACGGCTTCGACCCCTCGGTGTGCCGACGCGCGGTGGTCGCGATGTCCAAGTCCTACCGCAAGGCCATGCGCGGCTTCACCGGCATGGGTGAGATCGACCTCTGGTATGCACGACTGGACGTGGTCGCCTCACTGGCCGAGTTGCGCCGCGTCCTGGACGAGGCCGCCATGCGGCGCGTGGACCGGGCCGTGCGCAAGTCCCTGTCCCGGGACCGGTGGCACGCCGCCCGGAAGACCACCGAGGTGGTGGACGGCCACCTGCGGTTCCGCCTCGATCCCCCATTGCTCGTGCCCCTCGACCAGGTCTACCCCGGCGGGGACGCCACCCGGCGCCGCGCCACGCTGCTGGCGATGATGGCGGACTACGCCCAGACCCTCGGGCCCGCCGTGCGCCACATGCTCCAGCAGTACACGCTCACCGACGTCGCCCGGAAGGTGGTGGGGGTCGGCAGCGTGGGCAGGCGGGCCTGGGTGTTCCTGCTGGAGGGGACCGGCGGGATGGACCCCCTGGTCCTGCAGTCCAAGGAGGCCCGGGCCTCCGTGCTGGAGCACGGCCTGGCGCTCGCCACCGACCGGGGGGTCACGGTCGGGGCCGCGGACGAGGCCGGCATCGACATGGTGCCCGGCCACGCCTCCCAGGGACAGCGGGTCGTGACCGGCCAGCGCATCATGCTGGCCACCGGCGACCTGCTGCTCGGCTGGAAACGGGCCCGGATCAACGACACCGTGCGCGACTACTACGTCCGCCAACTGCGGGACTGGAAGGGCCAGTTCGCGATCGAGGATTTCGCCCCCGACAGCCTGGAGGTCTACGGCCGGTACTGTGCCTGGATCCTGGCCCGCTCCCACGCCCGGTCCGGGGACCGGTTCGCGATCGACGCCTACCTGCGCAAGGGCCGGGGCTTCGACGAGGCGCTCGCCGACTTCGCGGCCCGGTATGCCGACCGCAACGAGCAGGACCACGCCGCCCTGGAGCAGGCCGCACGCGGGGGACGGGTCGCGATCGCCCGCGACGTGTAGGGCCGGCCCGTGGTGCCCGGCAGTACGGTGGATGCGGGCCAGCCGGGCCGGAGCACCCACCGACGATCGAGAGCAGAGGCAGCACACACCATGAAGGCCGCATTCATGTACGGCGCGGGAGACGTCCGCGTCGAGACCGTGGACGACCCCACCCTCCAGGAACCGACCGACGCGATCATCCGGACCGTACGCTCGTGCGTGTGCGGTTCGGACCTGCACCCCTTCCACACCATGCCCGCGGCGCAGACCGGGAGCCCGATGGGCCACGAGGTCATCGGCATCGTGGAGGAGACCGGCGCGGAGGTCACGACCCTCACGCCCGGTGACCTGGTGATCTCCTCCTTCACCTACCAGGACAACACCTGCGTGCACTGCCGCGAGGGCTTCCACGTCTCCTGCCTGCACGGCGGCTTCTTCGGGGGCCAGGGAATCGGGCTGCAGGCCGAGTACGTGCGGGTCCCGCAGGCCGACGGGACCCTGGTGGTGGTGCCCGGCGTCGACGAGACCGGCAACGGCTCCGAGGACCTGCTCGCGAGCCTGCTGAGCCTCTCCGACGTGTACCTCACCGGATACCACGCCGCGCACATGGGGCGGGTCGGCCGCGGCACGACCGTCACCGTCGTCGGGGACGGCGCCGTCGGGCTCTCCGCGGTCCTGGCCTCCCGGCAACTCGGCGCCGAGCGGATCATCCTGATGGGCCGTCACACCGCGCGGACCGACCTGGGGCGGGAGTTCGGCGCGACCGACGTCGTCAGCGAACGCGGACCGGAGGGCATCGACCGGGTCCGGGACCTGACGTCCGGGGAGGGCACCCACGTGGTGATCGAGGCCGTGGGGCACCTGCCGGCGCACGAACAGGCCCTGGGCGCGGTCCGCGCGGGCGGGACCATCTCGCGCGTGGGCGTGCCGCAATTCGCGGAGGCACCCCTGGGCGGGCGACTGTTCCGGGACAGCATCACGCTCACCGGTGGGACGGCGCCGGTGCGGGCCTACATCGAGCGGGCAATGCCCGGGGTGCTCTCGGGAGAGATCACCCCGGGCAGGGTCTTCGACCGCTCCATGCCCCTGGACCAGGCCCCCGAGGCCTACGCGGCCATGGACGCCCGCGAGGCACTCAAGGTGATGCTGGTGCCGTGATCACGCCTCGCCCGGCGTCAGCTGGCGAGTGCCAGGGTCCTCACCTGGGCGGCGTGCTCCTCCACGGCCGAGCGAAGGATCGCCAGGCCGCGCTCGAGGACCTCGTCGTCCGTGGTCAGGGGCGCCATGACCTTGATGACCTCGTCGTGCGGACCGGCGGCCTCAATCAGCAGGCCGTTCTGCACGCAGGTGCGCCGAATGGTCGCCGAGGTCTGCTCGTCGAGGACGTCCAGGCCCTGCATCATCCCCCGTCCCTTGACCCGGGACCCGGGGATCAGCTTCGAGAGGTCCAGCAGGCACTCGCGGACCCTGGCCGAACGGCGGCTGACGGTCTCGGCGAAGTCGGCCGTGGTCCAGAACTTCCGCAACGCCACCTCTGCGGTGACGAAGGCGTGCGCATTGCCCCGGAACGTACCGTTGTGCTCCCCGGGCAGCCACTCGTCCAGCTTCGGACGGATCAGCAGGATGGACATCGGCAGCCCGAACCCGGACAGTGACTTGGACAGGACGACCATGTCCGGGTCCACGCCCATCTCCTCGAAGCTGAAGAACGTCCCGGTGCGTCCGCAACCGGCCTGGATGTCGTCGATGATCAGCTTGGCGCCGTATTCGGCGGCCAGTGAGGCGATGCGCCGGAGCCATTCCGGGGAGGCCTGGTTGAGTCCGCCCTCGCCCTGGACGACCTCGAGGAGGATGGCCGCCGGCGCGTCGACCCCGCTGGAGGGATCGGCCAGCATCTTCGCCAGCGTCTCGCTGGTGTCCACCCCGTCACCGTTGTAGCCGTCGTACGGCATGCGGGTGACCCCGTGCAGCCCCAGCCCGGACATCCGGTGATGCTGATTGCCGGTCGCCGCCAGGGCCCCGGCGCTGCCGCCGTGGAACGCGTTGGTGAAGGCGATGACGTTGCTGCGGCCGGTCACCTTGCGGGCCAGCTTCAGCGCGGCCTCGACGGCGTTGGTGCCGGTGGGGCCGGTGAACATCACCCGGTAGTCCATGCCCCGCGGAGCGAGGATGACCTCCTGCAACGTGGTCAGGAAGCGGGCCTTGGCCTCGGTGTGCAGGTCCAGGCCGTGGGTGATGCCGTCCCCGGCGATGTATTCCATCAGGGCGGCCTTCATGTCCGGGTCATTGTGCCCGTAGTTCAGGGAACCGGCTCCGGCGAGGAAATCGATGTACTCGTTGCCCTCACCGTCGTATAGGAGGCTTCCCACGGCCGTGTTCAGCACGTGGGGGAATGACCGGCAGTAGCTCCGGACCTGGGACTCTCGTTCGGTGAAGACGTCGTGGTGATCGGACACTGCACTTTCCTTCCAGCTGGGATGGCCGTAACGGGGATGGGGTCGTCGGCCCGGGCAGACCTCGCGGTCATAACCACCGTACGAACGGGCGCCGCCCGGGACATGGGTGGAAGCCACTTGTCCCGTACCTGCGTGCCCAGACAGCGCCGGACGCGGGCCCTGGGGGCGGTGGCCCACCGCTGGGGCACCCCGTCGCGGCGCGCCGTCGAGGGTGACCACGTGGGTGATCAGTGGAGTCCGGGTATCGAGCGGGTGGACCACGCGTATGGCGGCGGGGAATCGAGTATGCGTCACGGATCTGCGCCGTGCGCTGCGTCCATACCGTGGGGGGCGATGCCGTGACCGCCCCGTGGTCGCGCGCACCGTCTCTCAGACCCCCTATGAGCAGAATCATGAGGCTTTCGATGGCTCCGGACGAGATATCCGAAACCCGCGTCGACACCACTGGAATGCTGACTGAAGTCCGTAAGGCTGAAGCAGCGCCGGCAGGGTCGGCCCTACTACTACAGTCCCCGCATGACCAGGAGGTCCGGTGGCGTCCGGGCGAGCGGATGGAGACACTGTTCGAGGAGCAGTGCGATGCCCTGGCCCGGGAGGGCCGCGCAGGCCAGCTGGCCGTGGACGCCGGCAACAGGACGCTGACCTACGCCCAGCTGGACGCGATGGCGAACCAGCTGGCCCGGTTCCTGCTGGCCGACGGCGCGAAGGCCGGCGACCGGATCGCGTTGCTCTTCGACCAGGCCATCTGGTCCTACGCCGCGATGCTGGCCGTGCTGAAGATCCGGGCCGCGTACGTGCCCCTCGACGCCGGCTTCCCCTCCGACCGCATCGGTTACATCATGGAGGACTCCGGGTGCAGCAGGGTCCTGACCCTGAACCACCTGGTCAACCTCCTGCCGGACACCAGCGTGATCGCGCTGGCGCTGGACACCGAGGTGCCGCTGATCAAGCAACTGCCCTCGTCCCGGCTCGGCGAGTACGAGAAGCCCGAGCCGGTCGAGGACCTGGCCTACATCATCTACACCTCGGGATCCACCGGACGCCCCAAGGGCGTGGCGATCGAGCATCCCAGCATCTGCAACTTCATCCGCGTCGCGGCAGAGGTCTACGGGTACGAGCGCGATGACCGCGTCTACCAGGGCCTGACCATCGCCTTCGACTTCTCCGTCGAGGAGATGTGGGTGCCGTGGATGGTCGGTGCCACGCTGGTGCCCAAGCCCAGCTCGGTGAGCCTGCTCGGCGCCGACCTCGAGGAGTTCCTGCTCGAGAACCGCATCACGGCGATGTGCTGCGTGCCCACTCTGCTGGCCACGATCGAGGGGGAGCTGCCGGACGTCCGGTTCCTGCTCGTCTCCGGCGAGGCCTGCCCGCGCGACCTGGCCGAGCGCTGGCACCTGCCCGGCCGGCGGTTCCTCAACGTCTATGGACCCACCGAGGCGACCGTGACCGCGACCATGGAACTGCTCGAGCCGGGCAAGCCGATCACCCTCGGCCAGCCCCTGCCGACGTACACGACCATGATCCTGGATCCTGACGAGCCGCGGGCGCTGGCGCAGGGCGAGATGGGTGAACTCGGCATCGCCGGGATCGGGGTCGCAGCGGGTTACCTGAACAACCCGGAGAAGACCAACGAGGTCTTCATCGACGACTTCATGGACATCCCGAACAATCCCTCCGGACGCATCTACCGCAGTGGGGACCTGTGCCGGGTCAATGAGTACGGGGAGATCGAGTACTTCGGCCGGATCGACACCCAGGTGAAGATCCGCGGGTACCGGATCGAGCTGTCGGAGATCGAATCGGTGCTCCTGCAGGTGCCCGGGATCGCCCAGGCCGTGGTCGACACCCACGAACCGGCTCCGGGGATGGTCGAGCTGGCCGCGTTCTACACGCTGCGCAGCGATGTCGAGTCGCTCGACCCCCAACTCATCCAGGACGAGCTCCGCGACCGGTTGCCGGGGTACATGGTCCCGGCGTTCTACGAACAGCTCGAGACCATGCCGATGCTGCCCAGCGACAAGGCGGACCGCAAGAGCCTGCCCACTCCGAAGAATCGGCTGGGCGTCGCCTCCGACGTCGAGTACGTGGAGCCTGCGAACGACACCGAGGCGGAACTCGCCGAGCAGCTCGGGGCCGTCCTGGGCATGGACCGCGTCTCCGTCGAGGCTCACGTGTTCGAGGAGCTGGGCGCCAACTCCCTGACGATCGCGCGGTTCTCCGCGGCGCTGCGGCGAAACACCGACCTGCCGCCCATCGGCGTGCAGGACATCTACCAGGCACCGACCATCCGGCAGCTGGCCGCTACGGTCGACACCCCGGAGGGCAAGGCCTCCTGGGCTGAACCGTACGAAGTGCCTCGCAAGGGGCGTTCCAGCACCTTCGAACACGTACTGTGCGGTGTACTGCAGACCGTGCTCGCCCTCGGGTACTCGCTGCCCCTCATGGCGGTCGCCGTGATGGGTTACGACTGGGTCATCCAGGGAACCGGCTTCATGGAACTCTGGGGCCGGTCGGTGGCCTTCACCATCGTCTTCTTCGTGGGGATCTGTGCCCTGCCGATCCTGCTCAAGTGGGTGGTCATCGGTCGGTGGAAGGAACAGCACATCCGGATCTGGAGCCTGGCCTATGTCAGGTTCTGGCTCGTCAAGACACTGGTCAACCTCAACCCGTTGGTTGCCTTCGTCGGCACCCCGATCCTGCCGTTCTACCTTCGGCTGCTGGGCGCCAAGGTCGGCTCCAACGTCCTGATCCTGACGCCCAACATCCCGGTGTGCACCGACCTGCTGACCATCGGCGACAACACGGTGATCAACAAGGAATCGGCCTACAGCGGCTACCGCGCCTATGACGGGTGGATCCAGACCGGCCCGGTGACCCTTGGCAGGGACGTGTACGTCAGTGAGAAGTGCATCCTGGACATCGGCTCCACCATGGGCGACGCCGCACAGCTCGGCCATACGTCCTCCCTGCACCGGACCCAGGTCATTCCCGCGGGCGAGAGCTGGCATGGTTCTCCGGCACGGCCGACGGACTCCAACTTCGCCAGGGCCAGGCCACTGCGGGCCAGCGGGCTGCGTCAGTTCATCTACAGTGCGCTCGTGCTGATCAATGCCACCGTGCTGTTCAGTCCGCTGATCCTGCTGGCGGTAGCGGTGATCGTGCCCGCGTATCAGGCCTCCGGTCACCTGAACTTCGCGAATCCCCTGTTCTACGTGGACCTGGCGATCGTAGCGTTCATCATCTGGTTCGGTGGTCTGTTCGCCGTCCTGGCCGCGGTCACCACGATTCCCCGACTGCTCAATCGCCTGATCACCCCGGGGAAGACCTATCCGCTCTTCGGACTGCACTATGCCGTCCACCGCACGATCTACGGGATGACCGACGTCTTCCAGTTGCTCCATATCACGGCGGACAGCTCCCTGGTGGTGCACTACCTCCGCCTGCTGGGATACAAGCAGCCCAACCTGGTGCAGACGGGATCCAACTTCGGGCCCGAGGTCCAGCACGAGAACCCGCACCTGTGCACCGTGGGATCCGGGACCATGGTCTCGGACGGCCTGTCGATGATGAATGCCGACTACTCGAGCACCTCCTTCCGGGTGTCCGAGGTGGAGATCGGCGCGACGAACTTCTTCGGCAACGACGTTCCCTACCCCGCCGGTGCACCCACCGGTGACAACGTCCTGTTCGGGACCAAGACCATGGTCCCCATCGATGGCCCGCTTCGCGAGAACATCGGCCTGCTGGGTTCACCGGCCTTCGAGATCCCCCGGACGGTCGACCGGGACGCCGAGTTCAAGAAGATCGATAGTCCCGAGGAGATTGCGCGCCGGATACCGGCCAAGAACAGGCACAACGGGGTGTCCATCGCGTTGTACCTGCTGAGCCGCTGGGTCCTCGCATTCGTTGCCCTGATGGCTGCCGCGGTGGTCCTGGCCTGGCCCTCGGACAATCCGGGCCTGGTGGGCCTCACGGGTCTGGGACTCTGGGTGGGCTTCATGGGCTTCTTCGCCTTCCAGGTTGCCTTCTTCATCCTGCTCGAGCGCGCCAGCACGGGTTTCAAGGACATGGTCCCCATGACCTGTTCGGTGTACGACGTGAAGTTCTGGCAGCACGAGCGGTTCTGGAAGTTCATCTACCCGATGCCCTTCTTCGAGGGCACTCCGTTCAAGCCCGTCGTCTGGCGCCTGCAGGGCGTGAAGATGGGCAAGCGGGTCTTCGATGACGGCGTCGCCATTCCGGAGAAGACCCTCGTGTCCATCGGTGACGACGCGGTGCTCAATGCGCACAGCATCATCCAGTGCCACTCTATGGAGGACGGCGTGTTCAAGCTGGATGCCATCAAGGTTGGCCGCGGTTGCACCGTCGGCACGGGCATCTACCTGCACTACGACGTCGAGATGGGCGACGGCTCGGTCCTGGAACCGGATTCCTTCCTGATGAAGGGGGCCAGGGTCCCCGCAGGCGCCCGCTACGGGGGCAACCCCGCCCAGGAGATCGAGACACTACCCGCCGCTACCGGCGTAGAAGCATAGAAGGATGAAATGAATCGGAGCCTGAATCGGGGCTCGGTCCGCAGGGGATCGCGCCGGCAGAAGAGGGGTATGGCCCTCGTCGCGGCCGGCGCGATCGCCCTGCTGATGACCGTCATCGTCGTCGCCGTGAACGCGGCGAGCGAGGCCGGTCGCAAGGCAGCGGTCAGTCCGGTCTATGCACACCTGGAGCAGTTCCAGGCCCTCGCCGAGGAGCACGGTGACCGTGCTGCGGGCACCGATGGATATGAGGCTGCGGCCCAGTACGTCGAAGAGCAACTCGAGAGGGCAGGTCTGGAGAGCACTCGCCACTACTTCACCTTCTATGACGATGACGAGGAGATGGAGAGCTTCAGCATCATCGCCGAGACTGCCGAGGGCAGCGCCGAAGACGTCATCATGCTCGGCGCTCACCTTGACGGGGTGCCGGGCAGCCCGGCCATCAGCGATAACGCCACGGGTTCGGCAGCACTGCTTGAGGCTGCGAGCGCACTGGGCACGCAGGATGAGATCAAGCACAAGGTCCGTTTCGCCTGGTGGGGTGCGGAGGAGTACCGCCGCGCCCCGGGGTCCCGTGCCTACGTCGAGGACCTGGACGACGAGGACGAACTCGAGAACATCAAGGCGTACCTGAACTTCGACATGGTCGCCTCGCCCAACCCGGTCATCGGCGTCTACGACGCGAAGGACGACGATGCCTCGCAGGACATCCCCGAGGGCTCGGTCAAGGTCATGAAGTTCTTCACGGACTACTTCGATTCCCGTGGGCAGCCGTGGGTGGCCACGGGGTGGGACATGAGTTCCGACCAGAGGTCGTTCACCCGGGAGGACGTACCGGTAGGTGGGCTGTTCACTGGCAGTGACGAGAGGAAGTCCCGCAAGGACGTCCGCATCTTCGGGGGTGTCGCCAAGGCACCGCGGGATCCGAACTATCACACCCCGAACGACGACATCAGCAATATCGACATGGATGCGCTGGACATCATGACCGATGCCGTCACCCATGCCGCGACCGAACTGGCACAGGACCGCAGCGCCCTGAAGATCAGTTCCGTGGACAGCACCGAGGACAGCGGCACCGCGGAATGAACCGTTGACAGGCTCGCTCCCTGCAGTCCGCAAGACCATCCCCCAGAACAAGAGGACGACACCATGAAACTGAGCTGGCTCCTGGGACCACGTCCCGCCCCCCTGCAGGGCTTCACCCCCGCGGTGTCGCGCGACGGCGTGCCCGCCGCCTATGAGCACCTGCGGCAGCTCCAGGCCCTCGCCAACCGGCACGGTGATCGAGCCGCGGGCACCTCGGGCTACGAGGCGGCGGCCCGGTACGTCGAACGTCAACTGGCGGACGCGGGCTATCGCAGCACTCGCCAGTACTTCACCTTCCGGGAGGACGGCAGGGAGATCGGTACCTTCAACATCCTCGCCGAGACCGTGTCCGGCCGGGACGACCACGTGGTCATGCTCGGGGCCCATCTCGACGGCGTGCCGGGCACCGCGGCGATCAATGACAACGGCTCGGGCGTCGCGGCCGTGCTGGAGGCCGCGAAGGCCGTCAGCCGGCTGGACCGCATCGACCACAAGGTCCGCTTCGCCTGGTGGGGGGCGGAGGAGTTTGACAAGTCGCACGGTTCACGGCACTACGTCAAGGACCTGGCCAAGAACAACCCGGAGGAGCTTAGGAAGATCTCCTCGTACCTGAACTTCGACATGATCGCCTCGCCCAACCCGGTGGTCGCGGTCTACGACGCACGCGACTCGGATCCCGACTTCAAGATCCCCGACGGGTCGACGCAGATCATGGACCTCTTCACCGGCTACTTCGACTCCCGCCGGCAGCCCTGGACCACCACTGACTGGGGCTACGACTCCGACCAGGTCGCGTTCGCCAAGAAGGGCATCGCGGCAGGCGGACTGTACACCGGGGACAGCGACAAGAAGACGAAGAAGGAGGCCCTCATTTTCGGCGGTGAGGCCAAGAGGCCCTGCGATCCGCACTACCACAAGCCCGGTGATGACCTCGGCAACGTCAATCTCGGAGTCCTGGCCCTCATGACCGATGCGATCATCCACGCCGCCACTCGTCTGGCCGCTGCGCCGGCAATCTTGACCAAACCTTGAGCTTCCCGTCCGACGTCCTCAATGTGCGCCTGTCAGCATCGGATTACGGCACGGGCCGGGACTTGGAACAGTCCCGGCCCGTGCAGGAGGGGCAACGCGCACACCGCGTCGGACAGCAAGAAGACAGGTTCAAGACAGTCATGGTAGACATTCCACCCAGAGGCGGCCCCGAGGCCGGCCCGAAGCCCGCCCCCAAGGCCCAGAAGAAGCGCCTGATCGGCATCGATGCCGCACGCGGTCTGGCACTCATCGGCCTGATGGCCATTCATATCCTGCCGGAAGAAGCCGAATCCGGGGGGCCTTCACTAACGTGGACATTGTTCGCCGGGGACTCGGCTGCGCTCTTCGCGCTGCTGGCCGGCGTGGGCCTGGCCCTGTCCACCGGGGGGAGGGCGCCCCATCAGGGGCGGACCCTGATGTCTGACCAGGTCGGACTGGCGGTGAGAGCAGTGATCATCGGCATCATCGCCTTGGTGATCGCCGCACTGCAGCCCGAGGACCCACCGGTCGTCAGCATCCTGCTCTACTATGCGGTGTTCTTCCTCCTGGCCATCCCGTTCCTGGCCCTGCGGCCCATGGCGCTGTTTATCAGCGCGGGGGTCTTCGCGGTCGTCTCCCCGTTGCTGATGCAGAGCATGTACGAGGGCCTGCCGGACTCGTCGGGCTACAACCACACCCTGGTCATGTTCTTCACGGAGCCGACCGCCACGCTGTCCGAACTGCTGCTCACGGGGGCCTACCCGGCGCTGACGTTCATGGCCTTCATTCTGGCTGGCCTCGGCCTGGGACGCCTGGACCTACGTAGCACGCGGGTCCAGGCCATGATGGCCGGGATCGGTGCGGCCATGGCCATCGTGGCAAACCTTGTCTCCTCGCTCCTGCTCTACGCCTTCGGCGGTTACGGGGCACTACTGGACACTGAGGACATGACGATGGACAGCCTCGATGATGCGCTGGCCTTCGGCCCGGACATCCTCTACAACACGTCCTTCTGGTGGCAGGCCATCGCGACCCCGCACAGCGGAACCACCCTGGCCATTGCCTCCAGTCTGGGCATCGCCATGGCGGCGCTGGGCGTGCTCCTCCTGCTCGGTGCCCGGTATGGCCGGTTTCTGACGCCCCTGGCCGCCATGGGTTCCATGACCCTCACCCTCTACTCGACCCACCTGCTCGCCCTCATCCCGGAGGTTCACTACGAGGCCCCTGTGCTGTGGTTCGTGGTGCAGGTCGGCGCGGCGGCCGCGTTCGCTTGGTTCTGGCACCAGTCCTTCCGCCGCGGTCCGCTGGAGACGGTCGTGCATCGCGCTGTCGACGGTGCCCGTACGGTTACCACGAGTGCCAAGGAGGCCTCCGTCCGCGAGGCAGCCGGCGCGGTCCAGGGCGGGAACGTCACGGGCCGCTCTGCCGAGAACCCGGGCGAATCGCCCCACCGGCCGCCGTCCTCCTCCTCGGACGGCTGAGCGCCCCCGACACGTGCCCACCGTGTCGTCCGGACGGTCCGCATTCCGGACTACCGGTCCGTATCCTGAAGTCAGACGGCAGGATGGCCGGTATACACCGAGGAGGCACCATGACTGACGCGTCGGTGGGACGGATACTGGTGGTCGAGGACGAACGGGACCTGGCCCGGTTGATCCGCGACTACCTGGAGAACGCCGGCTTCGAGGTCCAGATGCGCCACAACGGTTCCGAGGCGCCGGCCGCGGTGCGGGAGTTCGCCCCGGACGTCCTCGTGCTGGACCTCGGGCTGCCGGGCATCGACGGCTTCGAAGTCTGCCGCCAGGTGCGCGCCTTCACCCAGTGCCACGTGCTGATGCTCACCGCTCGGGACGACGAGGTGGACAAGGTCGTGGGGCTGTCCCTCGGGGCGGACGACTACGTCACTAAGCCGTTCAGTCCGCGCGAACTCGTCGCCCGGGTCCAGGCCATGATCCGCAGGGCCCGGATCTTCCCGACGTCGGCCCTCCCACATGCCGACGTGCCCGCCGATGGCGTGCACGAAGTGGGGGAGCTGGTGGTGGACGAGGGATCGCGGCAGGTCCGCCTGGCGGGGGTGCCCATCACCCTGACCAAGACGGAGTTCGACCTGCTGGCCTGCCTCGCGGCATCCCCGGACCGGGTGCTGAGCAGACGTCAACTGCTGGACTTGGTCTGGGGTGAGTCCATGACCACCGACGACCACCTCGTGGACGTCCACCTGGCCCGGGTGCGCCGCAAGCTCGGCGAGGACGCGGCCAAGCCGCGGTACATCCAGACGGTGCGCGGCATCGGCTACCGGATGGTGGCAGCCACGTGAGGTGGTCGTCCCCCAAGGGGGACCTATGGGAATCGAAGGAAGACCGGGACGCTGGCATGCCCCGGGCCTCGCTGACGGTCCTGTTCCTTATCGTCCAGCTCCTGGTGCTGGTCGTCGGGCTGGCCGTGATGGCTGTGACGACGCTGCTCATCGGACCGCAGATGTACATCAACGAACTCATCCGGGAGGGCCGCGGCAGTGACATCCGGGCCATCTTCGACCTGGACAACTCCTTCCGGGAGGTGAGCCTGCTCGCCATGTCGGTGGGCGGGCTGACCTCGCTGGTGATCGCCGCGGTGGTGAGCGTCCTGGTGACCCGGCAGATCCGGTACTCGGTCTCGCAGGTGGGCGATGCCGCGAACCGCATCGCCTCCGGCGAGTTCGACATCAGGCTGAAGCCCTCGAAACTGGGCTCGGAGTTCGACGCCCTGGTCGATTCCTTCAATGACATGGCCGCAAAGCTCGAGGCCGTGGACCGGACCCGTCGCCAGATGCTGGCGGACCTGGCCCACGAGATGAGGACGCCCCTGGCCAGCCTGAAGGGGCACCTCGAGGGGATCGAGGACGGGATCGTGCCCCAGGACCGCCACACGGCAGCGATCCTGACAGCGCAGATCAACCGCCTGGAACACCTGGCGAAGGACATGAGGGCGCTGACCCAGGCCGAGGAGGGCATGGTCCACCTGCAGCTCAGGCATCACGATCCCACCGACCTGGTCCGGGACACCATCGCTGCGGCGGAGCCCACGGCCAGGGCCCGGCAGGTGGAACTGTCCGCCCGGGTGCCCGGCGGTACGGTGTCCCACGTGATGGTGGACCGGCGACGGATGGACCAGGTCCTCAGCAACCTGGTGGAGAACGCCTTGCGTCACACGCCGGCCGGTGGCCGGGTGACGGTGGGCCTCTCGGAAGGGACGCATGAGGTGTCATTCACCGTCTCGGACACCGGCGAGGGCATCGACGCCGAGGACCTGTCCCGCATCTTCATGCGTTTCTACCGGGTCGGTGAGGGCCGTGAGGGCAAGCCCGGTGGATCGGGACTGGGACTGGCCATCAGCAAGGCCCTGGTCGAGGCGCAGGGGGGCGCCCTGACCGCCTCCAGTGCCGGTCCCGGACAGGGAGCCGAGTTCACCGTCCGCATGCCCCGCAGGTAGCCGTCCGGCGACCGTTCCCCTCCACCGGCCGACAGGGGACGATGGGACCATGCCGCACCTGGACCCCGGCCTGCTGGAACTGCGGATCCACGGGATTCGGAACACTCCGTCCCACCACATGCTCCGGGCCATCCCGGCCAACGTCCAGCGCACCCGCGGAGACCAGCTGGCCGGGTTCTCCATCGACCGCGCCTCGGAGGCCGGTCACCGGGTCGAGGCCTACTCCTGGGGTCGGCTGGCCCGGTTCACGGGGTTCCCGGCCCTCGGGCGGCTGGGGGACAGCCTGGTGCGCGCCGTCTGGTTCACCCTCGCCCCCTTCGGACTGGCCAACACCGCCTACTGGTCCCGTCACCAGCTCGGGAAGGGCCCGACGTCGGCCCCCACCGGATCGAGTCCGCCCGCCACGGCAGGGTGTCCCCTGCCCGAGGTCATCGGCGAGGGGCGCCTGGCCGGCACCGTGCGACTGCTCGGCCTGGCCCTGACCCTGCTCTTCGTCAGTACTGCCGCCACTGTCGCCTTGGACATGGCCGCCGTCGGGCAGGGCGGATTCATCCGCGACACCATGGCCGGCTGGCCTGCCGGTGCCCGGACGGCCGTGCTGACGGTGCTGCCCGTGCTGGCCCTCAGTGTCATCGTGCTGATGTCGGCCCTGGCGCGCACGAGATACCTGCCGGGGCCACCGTGCGCAGCGCCGGTGGCCCCGGTCGAACCGACCGCGCCGGCCGACCACGAGGACACCCTCGGCCATGCCGGCGACCGGAACACGCCCAGCCACGTCCTGGCCCGCAGCGGCCTGTGGCGGGTCGGTGCCGGCATGCGGTTCCTGGGCCTGCTGCACACCGCGGGCGCCCTCGCCTGGACCGGCTCGATCGTGGCCCTGGCCCGGGCGGACACGATGGTGACCGGCGGCCCGAGAACCCTCGGCGCGATGGACCAGGCGTGGATCGTGCTGCTGGCCGTCGGGCTGTCGGTGATCGCCGTCGTCGGGGTCCGCATCCTGCGCTCCCAGGCCCACGATCCGCGCACGCGCGCCCCGGCCGGCCACCGGATACTGTTCGCCGCGGGTGCTGCCGTGCTCCTGTCGGCGATGGTGTGCTCGTTGGTGGACGACCGTCCGGCCGGTCATCCCGGTCTGGGCCAGCTCGCCGCGGACGACCCGGCGATGGCCGGCAGCCGGGGCGGGGGACTGTCCACCGTGATGGTGACCTTGGGCCTGGCCGTGCTGTTGGTCGTCCTGCTGATGCGGTCACGGCGCGGCGTGGCGGATCGGGACCGCGACGCCGTCGCCTGGGGTGGCAGCGGACCGTTCGTCTTCTCATCCCTGGCGGTGGGTTTCGCCCTGCTGCTGTCCTTCTCCACGGTGATCCTGGCCGCCTGGTCACTCGGGAGCACCGAGCCACCGGTGATCCACCTGCTGTTCGCCTCGGGCTTCACGCTGCTCACCGGGGCTGCCCTGACAGGGCTGGCCGTGCAGCTGTTCCTGTCCTGGCGGGCGGGGGAGAGCGAGACGGCACGGGAACTGTCGTCGGTCCGTGACCGTCTGGTCGCCGACGCCGGCCCCTGGGCGGAGGCGCCGGTCATCAGTTCCGCGGCGCGGGCCGTCTGGATCTCGCGGCGGGTCGCCTCACTGCTGCGCCGCGCGGAGGTGATCACTGCCTGGCTGGCTGCCGCGGTCCTGGTGGGCCTGGCGGTCTCGGTCGTGCTGAATGCGGCGTGGCTCATCGGCTGGCCCGGGCTGGACGGGTGGTGGCCACTGGTCCGGGGGACCGGCACGGTGGGACTGTGGATCGGCGTGGTGCTGGTGGCAGCGATCGCGATCCTCTCCGGCCGGGGCCAGAGCCGGCCGGCCGGACTGCTGTGGGACCTGATGTGCTTCCTGCCCACGCAGGCCCATCCCTTCGGGCCGCCGTGCTACTCGGAGCGCGTGGTGCCGGAGGTCACCGACCGGATCGAGGAGTGGGTCCAGGAGCCGGCCGACGGAATGCGGCGCGTGGTCCTCTCGGCACACTCGATGGGCGGGGTGCTGGCGGTCTGCGTGCTGTTCCACCTGTCCGCCCGCGGCATGACGGAGGACCGGCTGCAGCGCATCGGAATGTTGAGCTACGGTTCACAGCTGCGCCGGTACTTCGCGCGGGTCTTCCCCCAGGTGCTGGGTGCGCAGGTGCTCTCGATCATCCCCGCCCCACCGCCCTCGGCAGATGGCCGCGACCCCTGGCCCCCCGAACTGGCCGAGGAGGTCGACCGGGAGCAGAGTACCCACTGGCTGCCAGGGGCAGCGGCGTCCCTGCAGGCGCCGGGGTCCCTGTGGTGGATCGTGCGAGACCGGTGGACCAACCTGCACCGGCCGAACGACCCGCTGGGGTTCACCGTGCGGTACGGCGGCTCCGGCCCAGCAGGCGGCATGGATGTGCAGGCCGAGGAGTTCGTCCGCGGCGCGTACCAGTTCACCGTGGCCACCCACCAGGGCTACCTCGAGTCCGTGGCCTATGCGCAGGCGCTGGAGTCGCTGGTCGGCCGTCTCGGCCGGGATTGAGATGGTCTGCAGCCCAACCACGTGGCGCCGTCATCTCATCGTGACTTGGGCGGGGATAGCCGAAGGTGCCGGTTTGAGGCCCGAAGTCTGGACGATAGTCCACTGTGCGGCAGCGGTGGCGCCTCGATAACCTGAAGGAGCCCTATGAGACGGTGCACACGGACCGGAACAGTGGAACAAGCCCGGGGGGATACGGGCCCACTGATCCTCAGTCCATCAGGAGGCGGTCATTGCGACCGCCTCCTGACTCGTTAAGGAGTTGGACAGGATCGTACGCGGCCCGGCTGCGTGCGCGTGGACCATGGTCGCCCGGCGCGCCGCACGTCGAGTCGCACTGGTCACTCGCCTCGGGGGTGCGGAGTCGCTGCCCATCATGCGAACCTCGGGACATGCGCGAACTCGTGGTCCTCGGCACCGCCTCCCAGGTCCCCACCCGCGAACGGAACCAGAACGGCTACCTGCTGTTGTGGGACGGCGAGGGGTTGTTGTTCGATCCCGGCGAGGGCACCCAACGGCAGATGATCCACGCGGGCGTCTCCGCCAGCAAGATCACTCGCATCTGCCTGACCCACGTCCACGGGGACCACTGCTACGGTGTGCCTGGCGTCCTGTCCCGCATGGCGCTGGACGGCGTGGAGCACCCGGTGCACCTGCACTACCCGACCTCCGGAGAGCCGGTGGTTCGTGCTCTGGTGTCCCTCGCCTCGGGACGGCTCGACCTCCGGCTGCATCCCCACGGAATCCCGGGTGAGGTGGCCCCCGGGCTGGAGGTCCGCCCACTGGAGCACCGCATCGAGGCCTACGGGTACCGGGTCGGCGAACCGGACGGGCGGAGGCTGTTGCCGGAGCGGCTCGATGCGGCCGGCATCCATGGCCCGGACATCGGCCGGTTGCAGCGGGAAGGCGTACTGCACGGTGTGTCCCTGGAGGACGTCAGCGAGTTCCGTCCCGGCCAGCGCTTCGCCTTCGTCATGGACACCGCCCCGTGCCCCGGCGCGGAGGAGCTGGCGGAGCGGGCGGACCTGCTGGTCGCCGAGTCCACCTTCGCCGACGCGCAGGCCGACCTGGCCCGGGACTACCGACACCTCACCGCAGGGCAGGCCGGTGCCCTGGCAGCCACCGGCGGCGTGCACATCCTGCTCCTGACCCACTTCTCCGCGCGCTACCAGGACCTCGAACCCCTGCGGGCAGAAGCCCGGGCGAGGGCAGGCGACACTGAAGTCCATGTTGCCCGGGATCTCGACCGGATCCGGCTGCCGAAGCGCCGGCCAGCCCATCCCTGAGCGCGCCGGCTGGACCCGCCCGGAGCGCATCACTCCGGCTCCCACCGCAGCAGGTCTCCGGGCTGGCAGTCCAGCACTTCGCACAGTGCCTCCAGCGTCGTGAACCGCACGGCCTTGGCGCGGCCGTTCTTCAGTACCGCAAGGTTCGCCGGTGTGATGCCCACGCGCTCTGCCAGTGCTCCCACGCCCATCTTGCGCCTGGCGAGCATGATGTCGATGTCCACCACGATCGGCATCAGATCACCTCGTCGAGCTCGGACTGCAATGCCCGGGCCTCGGCATCCCGGTCCACGGCCTGGGCCAGCAGCATCCGCTGGACGTAGACCACCAGCGCCACCCCGGCCACCACCAGGGCCGCACCGCAGATCAGGCCGACCACACCGGGCGCCGCGGTGGTCGGGGCCAACGCCACGGCGATCCCGAAGACCAACACAGCAGCAACCGCGATCGCCCCGGTGATCGTGTCCACGTACCGGAAGGCCGCGGGGGAGAAGACCGTGCCCTGCCGGACCATGGCCAGCAGGCGCCACACGCAGACGGCCACCACCTGGAGGGTCACGATGCCCAGCACCACGAGGACCACGAGAGTGATCCGCAGCCAGTCCGGTGCCCCGGCCAGGTCCGCCCACAACAGCGGGACGATGACCACCTGGACGAACAGCGAACCCGCCAGGGCGACGGCGAGTACGCCGCGCAGGGCGAGGATGGTGATGTTCCGCATGAGAGCTCCTCTGATCGAATGTCGAGAGTAACCTATCGTAAAACGATAACTATTGCCGGGATTTTCGGCCTACCCCGCCTACGTCTCCAGTTCCGACCCCATCACCACGGTGCGTGGCGGTGGCAGCGGTGGGGTGTACATGAACGGGTGCGGAAACACCACTGCCCCCGGAATACGCCGCACCCCATCCAGGGACGCGATGATCTTGGTCGAGTTCGCCGCCAGCACCACGAGCTCCAGCAGACCGATCATCACCCCGGCGAACAGCGATGCTCACGGCGTTGTGCTCCATGCTGAACGCCGTGTAGAGGGCGTGCCGCGGGCTCGTGCCGATGTCCCCGAAGACCACTCCGAGGGCACCCAGGGCCGCCACTCTCCTCGTAGGCAGTCCGGGACCACCTCCGCCCTGCGGTCGAGGAGAAACCATGGCGGTATCGTGCACCCGTACCGGTCACAATGGTCAGGTGAGAGACACGCCGCACCAGCCAGTTCCATCGTCCGAGTCCGGGCCCGACGTCGGCCGTGGCCCGGGTGCCGTCGTCACCGTGCGCGTGGGCCGGGTCCAGCGGCAGGCATGGAACGGCCGTGAACTGTCCACGGCCGCCGCGAAGGACGTCGTCGGCGGCCCCGTGTCGGTCTCGATCACGGGCCTGGCCGGTGACGAGCAGGGCGATCGAAAGCATCACGGCGGAGTCGAGAAGGCCATCCTGGCCTACGCCCAGGAGAATTATGACGCGTGGCAGGCAGACGGCATCGACATCCCGGGGGGCGGATTCTTCGAGAACTTGACCGTGACCGGCTGGCCGGAAGCAGCGGTGCACGCCGGGGACCTGTTCCGCATCGGCGAGGTCCTGGTCCAGGTCAGCCAGCCCCGGCGCCCCTGCACCACGCTCTCCGCCCGGTGGGCGATGCGCGAGCTGCCCCAGCTCGTCCAGCAGACCGGCCGCTCGGGCTACTACCTGCGCGTCCTCGAACCCGGACAGATCCGCGCGGGCGACCCGATGACCCTGGTGAGCCGCCTGGACGGATCCGTCTCCGTGGCCGAGATCAACCGGATCATGAACGTGGACCGGGACGACCGCGAGGGCGTCGCGCGACTGCTCGCCTCCCCGGAACTGCCGCAGAAATGGCGCAGCGGTTTGCAACGCAGGCTCGGCGGTGAGTTCGAGGACGATTCCGCCCGCCTCGGACCGAGCTGACCAGAACGGTCCTGACAGACCCGGCCAGTACGCTGGGCACATGCCTGAGACGCCGTCCATGCAGTCGCCTGACACGGGCTCCGCGCGCCCGCTGACCATCGTCTGGTTCCGTGATGACCTGCGCGTGGCCGACCACCCGGCCCTGACCGCAGCGCGGGAGGCGGGCGCCGTCGTCGGGCTCTGGATCCGGGAGGCGCGGGACGCCGAGGGGCGCGGACCCCGGCCTCTGGGTGGGGCCACCCGCTGGTGGGCACACCGGTCCCTCGAGGTGCTCGCCGTCGAGCTCGAGGAGCTGGGCATCCCGCTGGTGTTCGCCGCCGGGCCGGCCGCTGAGGTGCTGCCCGCGGTGGCCTCCGGTCTGCAGGCCTCCGCGGTGACGTGGAGCCGCCGGTACGCCCCGGCCTCCCGCGCCCTCGACGCCCACCTGAAGGACGGGCTGCGCGCCGCCGGGCTGGAGGTCCACAGCCACCCGGGGTCCCTGCTCGTGGAACCATGGGAGGTCAGCACCGGATCCGGCGGCCACTACAAGGTGTTCACCCCGTTCTGGAAGGCCGCCGCGGACCTGCCGGTCGGGGCGCCGCTGCCGGCGCCCGAGCCCCAGGACCCGCCCGCCGGGCTGTCCGGACGCCTGGACCGGCTGCACCGCGACGGCACCGTGGTGCCGCTGGGTCAGCTGGACCTGTTGGACGAGGACCCCCGGTGGTGGGAGGAGACCGTCGCCCGGTACTGGGAGCCGGGTTGCGTCACCGCCGGGGAGGCGCTGGCCGGCCTGGAGGAGACGGTGACCGGATACAGCACCACGCGGGACGTCCCGGGCGATGACCACGGCACCTCCCGGCTCTCACCGCGCCTGCGCTTCGGTGAGCTCTCCCCCCGTCAGCTGGTGCACGCGGTCACCGCGCATCCCGAGCTGGGGGTCCCGGAGAACGAGGACCGCCGCGCCTGGGTGCGCCAACTGTACTGGCGCGAGTTCTCCTGGCACCTCACCTACCACTGCCCGCCGCTGGAGTCCGGGCCGCTGCGCCCGGAGTTCCGCGCCTTCCCCTGGGAGCCCGACGACGACGCGCTGCGGGCCTGGCAGCGCGGGCGCACCGGGGTGCCCCTCGTCGACGCCGGCATGCGTCAGCTCTGGCAGTCCGGCTGGGTGCACAACCGGGTGCGGCTCGTGGTCGGCAGCTTCCTGGCCAAGAACCTCCTGCACCCGTGGTGGGACGGGGAGCAGTGGTTCTGGGACACCCTGGTGGACGCGGACGAGGCGAACAACCCGGTGTCCTGGCAGTGGGTGGCCGGCTGCGGGGCGGACGCCGCCCCCTACTTCCGGGTGTTCAACCCCGAGACCCAGCGCGAGCGCTTCGACCCGGACGGCGTCTACGTACGCCGGTGGGTCCCCGAGGCGGTGGAACCCCTCAGCGGCTACCCCGAGCCCATCGTGGACCTGAAGGAGTCCCGCCGGCACGCCCTGGACGCCTACGAGGAGATGAAGAACGCCGCGTCCTGACCGCTGGGGACCACCGGCGGGCGGCGACGGCCACGGAGGGCGTCAGGATCAGGGGGTGACCCCGAGGACCAGGTCATCGCCCTCGGAGGGGTCACCTCGCCCGTCGGTGTTGTTCGTCAGGACCCAGAGCGCACCGTCCGGGGCCACGACGGCATCCCGCAGCCGGCCGTACTCACCGGACCAGTGGGTGGCGGACGTGCCGGGGTCCGCGACAGGAACGGTCCGCAGGACCTCGCCGCGCAGGTTCGCGATGTACAGCGTCCCGTCCAGCGCGGCCATCCCGCTCGGACTGGCCTCGGCCGGGGACCACTGCTGGACCGGGTCGATGAACTTCCCCTGCGCGCCGGAGCCGCCTCCCGCGATGCCCTCGACCTCCGGCCAGCCGTAATTGCCGCCGGGCTCGATCACGTTCAGCTCGTCCCAGGTGTTCTGCCCGAATTCGGTGGCGAACATCGTGCCGTCCTCGGCCCACGCCAACCCCTGCACGTTGCGGTGCCCCGAGCTGTAGACCGGGGAACCGGGGTCCGGGTTGTCCTCGGGGACCGTGCCGTCCGGGGCCAGGCGCAGGATCTTCCCCGCGAGTGATGCCGGGTCCTGGGCGCTCGCGCGATCACCGGCGTCACCGGTCCCGGCGTAGAGCATCCCGTCGGGTCCGAAGGCGATCCGCCCGCCGTTGTGGTTGCCGGCGGCGGGCAGGCCCTCGATGATCGTCTGCGCCGGACCCAGTCCCAGGCCTCCCGCCTCGCCGGTGAGGGCGAAGCGCTGGATGCGATTGCCCCCGGCGGCGGTCGAATAGGCGTAGAGCCATCCGGCTCCCTCACCGTCGGCCAGGACGGCCAGTCCCAACAGTCCGCCCTCACCCCGGTGGACCACACCCTCGACCGTGCCGACCTCGCGCGTGCTGGCCTGCTCGGTGCCCACCCCCGTCAGTTCGAGGACCGTGCCGTCGTCGCGCTGGCTGACCAGGGCGGCGCCCCGGTCCGTGAAGGCGATCGACCACGGCGCGTCGAGCCCGCCCACCACCGTCCGCGGGGCGGAACCCGCCCGGGGCGCGGCGTCTGCGGCACCGCCGGCGGACGGCGGGCCGGGACTGCCGGACGGTGCCGGGGTCCCGCCGGCACCGCCACCGGGCGTGCCACAACCGGCCAGCAGCACGGCGGCGGCCAGCGCGAGTGTGCAGCGGGAGATCCTCCGGTGACTCGTCACGGGGTCAGACGACCTGCCGTTCCTGGGTGACGAACGCGTGAGAGGTGGCGAAGTCCACGAACTTGGCCTCGTCCTCGAGGAGCCGCCCGGCGGCCTTCTCCCCATCCGGGCTCGAGAGCGCGGCCACGAGGTCCTCGAGGGAGTCCCACCAGACCTCGGACGTGCCGTCCGGGGGCGTCTCCAGGGACATGCCGCGGGCCTTGGCGAACGCGGCGTTGACGGGCGTGTCCAGCGGACGGCTCTGGACGTACCTGGTGAAGCCGAGCACCGGCTGGAGTTCCCTCATCAGGTCCGCGTGCCCACCGGACCAGTACTCGTGGAACTCCTCTGGAGTCAGTTCGGGGCGCCGGCGGGCAACGTAGACGAGCTTCACGGCCATCTGGGTCCTCCTGGTCGATGCGGCGTGCGAGGGATGATCCTCGGTCCGATGATCCCCGCTGCGCCACCGCCGCCGGTAGGTTTCGGGCGCGCGGTCAGTTGTTCCCGAACGCAGGCAGCACCCTCTGCTCCACGAGGCGGTCGAAGAGGGCCAGCAGGCGGGTCTCGGTGTCCAGCGCGTCGGCGAAACCGGCCTGCCGGATCTTCACGGTGGAGGTGATGTTGTCCGCCTCGTGGTGGAACAGGAAGTCCCCGACGCCCCAGCCCACGAGCTGCTCGAAGGGGGTGGGCACCAGCCCGTGCCGGTCGACCAGGTGTTGCCAGATCTCAGCACGGGTGGGCATCGCCTCCGTGAGGGACATCTGTTGCGGGGCGGCGTAGTCCATGCCGAAGTGCTCGGCGAACCGTGGCCAGAGCTGGGACCAGCGGAACTGGTCGCCGTTGGTGACGTTGAAGACCTGGTCCCGGGCGGAGGCGGCCGAACCGGCCCAGACGGTGGCGCGGGCCAGCAGTTCGGCGTCGGTGGTCTGGTAGAGCACGTCGTAGGCGGCCCGGGTGCCGGGGAAGCGCAGCGGCAGGCCGAGTTCCTTGCAGATCGCGGCGTAGACGCCGATGACCAGCAGCAGGTTCATCGGGTTCCCGGTGGCGTAACCGGTGACGCCCTCCGGGCGCAGGGCGGTGAAGGAGAAGCCGCGCTCGGCCGCGGCGTCCCGGAGTAGGTCTTCCTGGGTGTAGTAGAAGTGCGGGGCGATCAGCCGGGGGTCGGATTCCTTGGCCGGGGTGTTGAAGAACCCCAGGTGGTGCCCGTAAGCCTTGCCGCCCTGGTAGACGGTGACATGGCGCAACGGAGCACCGGTGGCCGCCAGGGCGTCCAAGGTGTGACGCAGCAGGGCGTCGTTCGCTGCGATCGCCTCGGTATCGGTGGCCTTCTCCAGGTAGGCGGCGAACACCAGGTGGGTGACGTCCTCGACACCGGGCGCGGCGCCGAGGCCGGTGGTGGCGGCCTCGGCGTCGAGCAGGTCCACCCGGTGATGGGCCCAGGGCACGTCCCCGGGCTCCCGGCGGCTCACCCCGTGCACGTCCCAGCCCAGCCGGGCGTACTCGCGCGCGGCGTAGGAGCCGATCAGGCCGCCGTCCCCGGCCACCAGCACGGTGCCGCCCCCGGTGGGCAGCTCGGTGAGGTCCAGGCCGGGTGTCGTGGTCATGGTGTGGCTCCATTCATGGGCAGGGGGGAGAAGGTCGGGGGAGGAGGGGGGACGGTGCGTGGGTTCAGGCGAAGATGGCCGAGGCGGCGTCCAGGGTGGCGACCTCGTCGGCGGTGAGCTCCAGCGCCGGTGCGGCCATCAGGGCCGGCAGCTGCTCGGGCTTCGAGGCCGAGGCGATCGGGGCGGTGACGGTGTCCTTGGCCAGCAACCAGGCCAGGGCCACGGTGGCGGGCTCGGCGTCGCGTGCCTCGGCGATTCGCACCAGCTCGTCCACGACCTTCAGGCCGTCCTCGGTGAGGTAGCCGGCGGCGAAGTCCTTGCGGTCGGCGCCCTCCAGGTCCTCGGCGGTGCGGTACTTGCCGGTGAGGAAGCCGGAGGCCAGGGCGAAGTACGGGAACACCGCGACGTCGAAGTCCCTCGCGATCGGGGCGTAGCCCTGTTCGTAGTCCGCGCGGGCCAGCAGGTTGTACTGCGGCTGGATGGCCACCGGCGCCGGCTGGCCGAGGCGCTGGGCGGTGTCGAACCACTCGCGCATCCGCTCGGGGGTGAAGTTGGACAGCCCGACGTGCTTGACCTTGCCGGACTCCACCAGGGAGCCGGCGATCTTCACCTGCTCCTCGATGGAGACGTCCTCGTCGTCATAGTGGGCGTAGTACAGGTCGATGTAGCCGGTCTGCAGGCGCTGGAGCGACTCGTCCAGGGCGGCCGCGGCGTTCTGGGCCGAGAGTCCCTCGCGGCCCGGCTTGCCGCCGAGCTTGGTGGCCAGGATGACCCGATCGCGGTTGCCGCGAGCGGTGAACCACTCCCCGAGCACGCGCTCGGAGTCGCCGCCGTCGGACCCCTCGGCCCACATGGCGTAGGAGTCGGCGGTGTCGATGAAATTGCCGCCGGCGGCCACGAAGGCGTCCAGCACGGCGAAGGAGGTCTCCCGGTCCGAGGTCCAGCCGAAGGTGTTGCCACCCAGGTTCAGCGGGAAGACGTCGAGATCGGTGCGGGGGATCAGGGTCATGAGGGCTCCTCGGGGTCGGTTTCGGTTCCGGATTGCGGTGCGACGCTCCGCAGAATACTTGCCACGGAAAGTCAATCTAGGACAGATAACTTTCCGCGTCAAGTAATGGGTGTCGTGGCGCCCTACGCCGAGGGAGGAGCGGGGTGCCGGCGTCCGCTGCCCGGGCCGAGTTCCCAGGAGCCCCGGTCGTCGACGTCCTCGGAGTGGTCGACGGGCAGCGCCTGGCCGGTGGCGGACGTTGCGGTCTCGACCTCCGCGATCAAGGAGGCGAACCACGCGGTGTACCGGGGGTGGACCGGTTCCGGATCCGGGTTCCCGACCTGGTCCAGGATGACGGCCGCCGCCTCGGCGGGGGTGGTGCCGGCGGTGACCTCGCGACCGCCTACCATGGCCCGGTCGACCGTGGAGTAGCGGAGCACGCGCATCCCGTCCCGAGGGGTGTCGAACGGGGTCGGGTCACCTGGCCTCAGGTTCTCCGCCGTCGTGATCGCGATCCGCCAATGCGCCCCCGAGTGGTCCATGCCGGGCTGGAGCCGCAACTGCTGGTAACCGCGGCGGTACAGTTCACGCAATCCCTGCAGCACGCGCAGCGGCGTGCTGACCCCGAGCGCGGTCTGGACGGCCTGGAAGGCCCGGTCCCCGTGTGCCACGATGCAGGCCTCCCGGACGTCGGTGCGCGCCAGGGCGATGGCGTCGACGGCGGTGCGGACCGCGTCATGGAAGGGCCAGCCGAAGATGCCGGAGCTGAGCACCGGGAAGGCCACGGTCCGGGCACCGAGGGAGTCGGCCACCTCCAGGGCGCGGCGGTAGCCGGAGACCAGCAGGGCCCGCTCCCTCTGGCCGGCCCGGTGGTTGGGCCCGACCGTGTGGATGACCCAGCGGGCCGGCAGCTTCCCGGCCGTGGTCCAGGCGGCGTCCCCCGTGCCGAGCCCATGGGGGTACCAGAGGCCGGTCTCGGCCAAGAGGCCCGGCCCCCCGGCGGCGTGGACGGCGCCGTTGACACCGGCCCCACCGCCCAGGGAGGTGTTGGCCGCGTTGACGATCGCGTCCACGGTCATGCGGGTGATGTCGCCCTCGACGGGAATGATGGCCGGCATGGGGCCAGTATCGCCACGGGCGGTGGCAGCCGGCGAGCACTGGACCCCGACCGGGGGCCTTCCGGATCAACCAGTCCCTAGGATGGGGCCATGGCGAACGCAGAGCATGGCCCGGCGGAGGAGCCTCGCTGGCTCGACCCGGACGAGACCCGGGCCTGGCTGGCCCTGTGGTCCATGATGACCTGGCTGCCGACCCGGCTGGACGCCCAGTTGCGGCAGGACTCCGGGCTGACCCACCCGGAATATCATGCCCTGTCCCAGATCTCCATGGCCCCGGACCGCACGGTCCGGCTCAGCGAGCTGGCCACGGTCTCCAACATGACCCTGTCCCACCTCTCACGCGTGGTGTCCCGTTTGGAGCGGGCCGGCTGGGTGCGGCGCGCCCCGGATCCCGACGACGGCCGGTACACCCTGGCCTCGCTCACCGACGAGGGATGGGCCACCGTGCGGGACGCCGCGCCCGGCCACGTCGAGGCGGTACGCCGCTACGTGTTCGACGCGCTGAGCCCCGAGCAGGTCAGGGTCCTGGGCGAGGCCGCGCAGGCGATCGTGGACCGGGTCAACCCGCCGGGGATCGCCCGCGCCTGAGGCGGGGCAGGACGAGGGGTCAGGAGGCGGCGGGTGCCTGTACTCCGCGGTCGGTGCTGCGCCCGCCGTGGCCCTGCGCGATGATGATCACCTGCAGGATGGCGGCCAGGCCCGCGGCGATGCCGAAGGCGACGAAGAGCGAGCCGGCGCCGTAGCCGTTGTTCAGCAGGAATCCGGCCACGAGCGGGGCCGTCACGGCGCCGAGGCGCCCGACGCCGAGGGCCCAGCCCAGGGCGGTGCCGCGCAGATAGCCGGGGTAGTGGTTGCTGACGGCGGCGATGATCAGGCACTGGGTGCCGTGGGTGCCCACGCCGGCGACCATCAGGATGACGTACACCAGCCACACCGGCGGGGAGAACAGCAGCGCCAGCAAGGCCACGCCGGCCAGGGCCGCGGCGACCACGCCGGACTTCACGGCGCCGTACCGGTCGCCGGCCCAGGCGGTGACGATGGATCCCATGACCGCACCGATGTTCAGGGACAGCGAGAAGGTCAGCGCCGAGCCGAGGTTGTAACCGAGGGACTCCATGGCCCGCGGCAGCCAGGTGCCCAGGCCGTACCAGGCGAACAGGGTCGCCAGCGTGGCCAGCGCGAACATGATCGAGACCAGCAGGTAGGGCTGGCGCAGCAGCCCGGCGTATCCGCCGACCCGCTCCGGGGACGCCGAGGCGGTGCCCGCGGCGGCGCCCTTCCGGGCACGGTCCTCCGAGGCGAGGGTCTCGGGCAGGTACGCGAAGCCCAGCGGGACCACGACCACGAGGGCGATGGCGGCGACCAGGAACATGGACGGCCAGCCCAGGGCGGGAATCATCGGGATGCCGATCAGGGCTGCCAGCGATCCGCCGATCGGTACACCGGACATCATCAGCGTGGCGATGGAGGAGCGCCAGCGGTCCGGGACCAGCTCGGCCACCATGGCGTTGGCGGAGGGCACGAGTCCGCCCAGCCCGATGCCCGCCACGAGGCGGAAGGCGCCGAAGACCCACGCGCTCGGCGCGAACGCGCAGAGGATGGTGAACACGGAGAAGGTGATGGCGCAGGCCAGGATGGTGCGACGCCGGCCCAGGGCGTCGGCCAGGCGGCCGGCGAACAGGGCGCCGATCATCATGCCCACGAAGGCCATCGAGCCCACGACGCCCAGCCCGGCGTCCGTCAGGCCCCAGTCCGTGTCGTTCACCAGCGAGGTCTGGACCGTGCCGAAGACGATCAGGTCGTAACCGTCGAACACCACCAGCAACCAGCAGACG
>NZ_AFXQ01000014.1 GCF_000224415.1 Citricoccus sp. CH26A
GTCGGCCTTGGGGCCGGAACCGGTCAGCGCGGCCCCCCGATCCCCCGGCCGGGCCGGCACCGGTGCCGGCGCGCGGGACGCCGCCGTCGGCCGGGACCGGGGCCTCCTCGCCGACCCCCGGGCGGGGCGCCGGACCGTCCTCGTCCTCCTCCTGGGTGTCCGTCCCGTCACCGGGCGCGGGCATCCGGGCGTCCGGGATCTCCTGCTCCACCTCGGCGGAACCGTCCCCGCCGGACGGGGGCGCCTCGGCGCCGGTGGTGATGCCGATGATCGGGGTGCCGACGGCGACGGTCTCCCCCACGGGGACCATCAGCTCGGCCACCGTGCCGGCGTAGGGGCTGGGCAGCTCCACCAGCGACTTGGCCGTCTCGATCTCGCAGAGGACGTCGTTGACCGCCACGGTGTCCCCGACCGCCACCTTCCACTCGGTGATCTCGGCCTCGGTCAGTCCCTCGCCGACGTCCGGCAGGTTGAAGGTCTCCATGGTGGTCTCCGGCAGTCTCTCGGTTCGGCAGGCGGGGCGGTGCGCGATGCTGCGCGCGGCCCGGTGGTCGGGTTCGGCGGGCAGGCTCGGTGCGCGGGGTCAGTAGGCGAAGGTGCGGTCCACGGCGTCGAGGATCCGGTCCAGGTCCGGCAGGTACTGCTCCTCCACGCGTGAGGGCGGGTAGGGCAGGTGGAACCCGCCCACGCGCAGGATCGGGGCCTCGAGGTGCAGGAAGGACCGCTCCATCAACCGGGCGGCGATCTCCCCGCCGAGGCCGCCGAAGGTCGGGGCCTCGTGCGTGACGACCATCCGGCCGGTCTTCTCCACCGAGGCCTGCAGGGCGTCGAAGTCCACGGGCGAGAGGGAGCGCAGGTCGATGACCTCGATCGACCGGCCGTCCTCGGCGGCGGCGTTCGCGGCGGCCAGCGCCACGGGCACCAGCGGCCCCCAGGCGGCGATCGTGGCGTCGGTGCCCTCGCGGACCACCTGCGCCTGGAAGGCGGACACCCCGCGGTGGCCGTCCGCGGAGACGTCGACCTCGCCCTTGAGCCAGTACCGGCGCTTGGGCTCGAAGATGATGACCGGGTCCTGGGACCGGATCCCCTGGCGGGTCATCCAGTAGGCGTCGTGGGCGTTGGACGGGGTGATGACCCGCAGGCCCGCGGTGTGCGCGAACAGCGCCTCGGGCGACTCGGAGTGGTGCTCGATCGAGCCGATGCCGCCGCCGTAGGGGATGCGGATCGTCACCGGGACCGTGGCGGCGCCGCGGGTGCGGGCGTGCATCTTGGCCAGCTGGGTGGTGATCTGGTTGAAGCCCGGGAAGACGAAGCCGTCGAACTGGATCTCCGCCACCGGTCGGTAGCCGCGCAGGGCCAGGCCGATCGAGGTGCCGATGATGCCGGACTCGGCCAGCGGGGAGTCCACCACCCGGTCCGCGCCGAAGCGGGCCTTCAGCCCCTCGGTGACGCGGTAGACCCCGCCGAGCGAGCCGATGTCCTCGCCCATCAGCAGGACCTTCTCGTCCGCGGCCAGTTCATCGGCCAGGGCCCGGTTGATGGCCTTGGCGATGGTCAGGGTCTCGAGGGCGGTCCCGGCCCCGGTGACCGGCGCGGGTCCGGCGGCCGTACCGGGAACCGCCCCGGCCGGCGTCGTGGTGTCCGTGGTCATGAGCGGTCTCCTTCCACCTCGGTGTCCGCGAAGCCGGCCTGCCACTGCCGGTGCCAGGCCAGCTCCTCCGCCACGAGCGGGTGGGCCTCGGCGTAGACGGTCTCGAAGACGGTGTCCAGGGGGGCGACGGCGTCCCCGGTCATCGTCAGCACGGCCTCGCGGGTGCGCCGCGCCAGCTCCTCGCCCTCCGTGGCCACGTCGGCGAAGAAGCGGTCCGGGTCGGGCCCCGCGGCGCCGGTGGCCCGCAGGTGCGCCTCGAGCCGGGCCAGCGGGTCGACGGCGGCCCAGGCCTCTTCCTCGGCCCGGGTGCGGTACTTCGTGGGGTCGTCCGCGGTGGTGTGGGCGCCACCGCGGAAGGTGTGCGCCTCGATGAGCACGGGACCGGCCCCGGTGCGGGCCTGCTCGGCGGCCCAGGCGGTCACGGCATGCATGGCGAGCGGGTCGTTGCCGTCCACCGTGACGCCCTCGAAGCCGTAGCCGGCGGCGCGCCTCGCCAGCGGCACCCGGGTCTGGGTGGCGGCGGGCACCGAGATGGCCCACTGGTTGTTCTGGCAGAAGAACACCACCGGCAGGTCGTAGCTGGCGGCGAAGACCATGGACTCGTGGATGTCGCCCTCGGAGGAGGCACCGTCCCCGTAGCAGGCGAGCACGACCTGCCCCTCGGCCCGGCGGCGCTCGGCGTCCCAGCCGGCCTGGTCCCGGGAGATGCCCCAGGCGTAGCCGGTGGCGTGCAGGGCCTGGGCGGCCAGCACGAGCGTGTAGGGCTGCATCCGGTGGTCCTCGGCGGCCCAGCCGGCGTGGGCGACGCCGCGGAAGAGGGCGAGGAGCTGGCCCGGGGTGACGCCGCGGCCCAGGGCGAAGAGGTGCTCGCGGTAGGTGGGGAAGATCCAGTCGTCCTCGCGCAGTGCGGTCAGCGCCCCGGCCTGGGCACCCTCCTGGCCGACGGCGGGGACCCACAGCGCCAGTTGCCCCTGGCGCTGCAGGGAGGTGCCCTCCTGGTCCACGCGGCGCTCGGTGGCCATCAACCGGTACATGCGCTGTAGCGTGTCCTCGGTCAGGTCCGCCAGGTAGGGCGTGAACCGGGCGTCCTCGTGCAGGGTCCCGTCAGCGTCCAGCAGGCGGACGGCTCCTTCCGGCAGCTCGGTCGCCGGAGCCGGTGACGTCGGCGTATGGTGCACGGAGAACTCCTTCCATGCCGACGCACCCGGCGTCGGTCCCGGTCCAGCCTAGACCCGGACCGGCATATGCGCGCGTTCTGCGAAGGTCCGCTACTGCCCGTCCGAGGGCGCCCCGAACTCCCGGCACAGCTGCAGGAACCGTGCGTTGGCCTCCCGCTCGCCGACGGAGACGCGCACGCCCTCGGTGCCGAAGCCCCGCACGGACAGCGCCTGGCGGGCGGCCGCCTCCACGAACCCGGGGTCCGGTCCCCCAGGTCCAGCCAGACGAAGTTGGCCTGGGTCTCCGGCACGCTCCAGCCGGCCTCGGCCAGCCCGGCCACCATCTTCTGCCGCTCGGCGACCACGATGTCCACGCGTTCCATGACGTCCTCGAGGTGGTCCAGCGAGGCGATCGCGGCCTGCTCGGCCAGCGACGAGACCGCGAACGGGGTGGCCAGCACCCGCAGGTACTGGGTGACGTGGGGATGGGTCACGGAGTAGCCCACGCGCAGGTTCGCCAGGCCGTGGGCCTTGGAGAAGGTCCGCAGCACGGCAACGTTCGAGTGCCGGGAGAACACGTCGAGGCCGTCGACGGCGTCCGGCTGGCGGACGAACTCCTGGTACGCCTCGTCGATGACCACGAGCACGTGCTGGGGCACCTTCGCCAGGAAGTCCTCGACTTCCCGGGTGGTCAGCACCGGGCCGGTCGGGTTGTTGGGCGTGCACAGCAGGATCACGCGGGTGCGCTCGGTGATGGCCGCGGCCATGGCCTCGAGGTCGTGGCGGAAGTCCGCGGTCAGCGGCACCTGGACGTCCCGCGCCCCGGAGGAGCGCACCACGATCGGGTAGGCTTCGAAGGAGCGCCAGGCGAAGATCACCTCGTCCGGGGTGCCGTCCTCACCGGTCCCCGCGAAGGTGGTGATGATCTGGGTCAGCGCGCCGAGGGAACCGGCGCCCGTGACGATGTCCTGGGCGGCCACGCCGAGGTGGGCGGACAACCGCTCCCGCAGCGCGGTGGACAGCGGGTCCGGATAGCGGGCGATCGCGTCGAACCGCTCGACGGCCCGGCGCACCGCGGGAACGGGCCCGTAGGGGTTCTCGTTGGAGGCGAGCTTGTAGGAGACCAGCCCCTCCACCGGTGCGGGAGGCTTCCCGGCGGCGTAGGCGGGGAGCCTGCCCAGGACCGGACGCGGGCGGATCGGATGCGGTTCGTTCATGGATCACCAGACTAGTCCCGGCGCGGACGAATCGGCCTCGGATCCTCCCGAAGTCCCGACAGATCGCCTGATCGTTCCCTTCCGCCCGGACAGATTGCCCTCGGGCGAGGGCGCCACCGTCCGATCGGCGCTGGGGACGCGGACGCATATCCGGGCCACAGGGTGGCATGGGACGATGTGGACATGAGGTTTCTGCTCCGCGTCATCGTCAACGCCCTGGCCCTGTGGGTGGCCACCTGGCTCCTGCCCGGCATGGAGGTCATCCCCGGCGGGACCCTCGCCGACACCGGTGACCCCACCCTGAACCTGGTGATCGCCTACCTGGTGATCGGCCTGGTCTTCGGGGCCGTGAACGCGGTGGTCAAGCCGGTCATCTCGTTCCTGTCGATCCCGATCACCTGCCTGACGCTGGGGCTGTTCACCATCATCATCAACGCTGGCATGCTGATGCTGACGGTCTGGCTCACCTCCTACATGCCGATGCAGGTCACCGTGGACTCCTTCTGGTGGACCGCGGTCTTCGCCGCGATCATCATCTCGGTGGTCTCGATGCTGGCCAACGGCGTCCTGGGGATGCTCACGCCGGGCAGCCGGGACTGAGGCGGTCACACGTCCCGGCCCGCGGTGGCCAGCCGGCGGCGGATGAGCTTCTCCACCTCGACCAGGACGAGGACGGTCGAGCCGAACAGGATGCAGGTCCCCCACTCGAGCCCGGTCAGCGGCGCGAGACCGAGGACGCCGGCGGAGGCACCCCAGCTCATCACGCCCCAGTGCATCAGCAGGGCGACGATCGCAGAGATGACCAGGAGCGGGTTGCCCACCAAGTTGACCTGGAACAGTGAGCGCCGCTCGGTACGGGCGTTCATGACGTTGAAGAAGTTGAACATCACCATGGTCGTCAGCGCATAGGTCCGCGCGTGGTCAACGGCGTACCCGGTGTCGATCGCGTGACTGTAGACGAGCAGGGTGCCCGCGGCCATCCACACGCCGGTGAGCACGGTGCGCACCCACATGGTCCCGTTGAGCACGCCCTCGGTCCGGTCGCGTGGTTCCTGCCGCAACTCGTCCCCCTCACCCTTCTCGAAGGCCAGGGCGATGTCCTGGACGCCGTTGGTGACGATATTGGTCCAGAGCAGCATCACCGGCAGGAAGATCAGCGGATGGTCCGTGAAGAGGTTGACCGCGACTGCCAGCATGAACCCCGTGGCATTGGCCAGCAGGAAGAAGCTGGCCTTGCGGATGGCCGCGAAGGTCACCCGTCCCTGTTCCACCGCCTGGACGATCGTGACGAAGTTGTCGTCCGTCAGCACCAGGTCGGCCGACTCGCGTGCGACGTCCGTTCCCGAGCGCCCCATGGCCACCCCGATCGAGGCCACCTTGAGGGCGGGTGCGTCGTTGACCCCGTCCCCCGTCACCGCCACGGTCTCGCCCTCCTCGCGGAGCAGTTCCACGATGCGCAGCTTGTTCTGCGGGGTCATGCGAGCGGCGACGGAGGTGGTGCGCAGCCGTTCGCGCAATTCGTCGTCACCCAGCTCGTCGACCTCCCGCCCGGTCAGCGGCGCTGCACCGGATCCGACGTCCAGACCAAGCCTCCGACCGATCGAGGACGCCGTCACGGGATGGTCGCCGGTGATCATCATGACCCTGATCCCGGCGTCCTGGCAGGCGGTGACGGACTCGGGGACGCCGGGGCGCGGTGGATCGGCCATGCCCTCAAGCCCCAGCAGGTCCAGCCCACGGGGCCGGGGGAGTTCCTCGGGCAGGTCCTCACCGTCGGGGACCGGTCGGCTGGCCGTGGCCAGGACCCTCAACCCCTCGGCTCCCATCCGCACGCTGGCCGCGTTGACGGTGTCCGCGGCCGCCGCGTCCAGCGGCTGCGGACCCGAGGCGGTGGCCCACCGGTCGCAGAACTCCAGGACCTTCTCCGGTGCCCCCTTCACGTAGAGGGTCCGGGCGCCGTCGGGCCCGGTGACGACCGACTGGGAGAACTGATGATGTGGTTCGTAGGGCATGTGCCGCTCGGGCGTGATGGCCAGGTCCGCGGTTCCGACGACGCCGGTGCGCAGGGCGAAGGAGGCCATGGCGACGTCGACGGCATCGCCGTGCAGTTCGCCGGTGGACGGGTCCTTCACCCTGGCCTCATTGGTCAGCGCCCCGGCACGTGCCACGGCGCGCTCGAGTCCGCTGAGGTCACCGGCCGCCCGCTCGGTCGCTCCCTCGCCCGTGAGGTCACGGTCGCCGTCGGCCGTCCAGATCCGTTCCACGGTGAGGCGATTCTGGGTGAGGGTCCCGGTCTTGTCGGATCCGATGACCGTCGTCGACCCCAGGGTCTCCACGCTGGGCAGGTGCCGCACCACCGCGTGGTGGGCGGCCATCCGCGAGACGCCGACGCCCATCGCCACCGTGAGCACGATCGGCAGCGCCTCCGGCATGGCCGAGACGATGAGGGCCACCGCCGTGCGGAACAGTTCGTTCGGCTCATAGCCCAACCCCAGGCCCACCAGGAACATGGCCGCCGCCACGCCCAGGATGACGGCGGCGATGATCTTCTCCATCCGGTGGGTCAGGACCTGCAGGGGCGTTCGGGTATCGGTGGTCTGGACGAGTTCGTTGATCTCACCCAGCTCGGAGTGGCGGCCCGTGGCCGTGGTGAGTCCGACGGCCCGACCCGCGACCACGAGCGTGCCCGAGAACGCCATCGAGGACCGTTCCGCCAGGGGCGTGTCCGCGTCCACGGGCGTCGTCGATTTGTCGACCGCCAGGACCTCACCGGTCAGCATCGACTCGTCCACCCGCAACCCGCTGGTCTCGAGCAGTCGCAGGTCGGCGGGGACACGGTCCCCGGACTCCAGGAGCAAGACATCACCCGGTACCAGCGTGACCGCGTCCACCTGGAGTGCGTGGCCGTCCTGCAGGACCCGCGCCGTCGGGCTGCTGAGGGACCGCAGGGCCTGGACGTCGCGCAGGGCCTTGCGTTCCTGCCAATAGCCGATCACCGCGTTGAGGACCAGTGCCAGCAGGATGGCGCCGGTGTCGATCCACTCCCGCATGAAGGCCGTGACGACGGCGGCGACGAGCAGGAAGACGATCATCGGGCTGCCGAACTGCCTCACCAGCGTCAGCCAGCGAGGGTCGGGCCGCGCGGTCTCCAGGTCATTGGGCCCGTGGCGCGTGAACCGCGCGGAACGTTCGCCGACGGACAACCCGTGCCGGGTGGAGTCGAGGCGGCGGAGGGCATCCTCGGCGGGAAGGCCATGCAGGGCAGTGTCTGCCACGTCCATCACGATCACTCACGTCGACGTCAGGGAAGGGGCGCAGGACCAGCCTATAGAGAAGTCGTCGGCAGTACCGCGTCCCGGTGGCGGCGAGGGGTGACGCCGGTGGTCACGGCCCGGGAGCCGCAGGGCGAACGGAGTCTGCGATCCCGGTGGACGGGAAGGGCGCCAGCGGCCTGGACGGGTGGCCGAGGCCCGCACCCAGGGGGTTGCGCGGGCTTCCCGGACGCGTCCGCTCCAGGGTGACCGTCCGGGAGACGGCCGTTCCGGTGGTGAGCCAGGCGAGACGCTCCTGCGCCGGGACCAGGCGGTCGGCGTCCGGGCCCGCGACAGCGTCCCGCCCCTCGAGCCGGGCGACGTGGGCGCGGTAGTTGCCGAACTCGTGGGCGCTCGACGTGGTCCTCTCGTCCGGCTCCGCCCCCTCCGCGTACCCCGAGAAGGTCACGGTGGTCCGATGGGCGCCCTGCGGGTTTCCGCGTCCGTCCAGCCCGGCGACGACGTCCTGGTCGTGCTCCAGGTGCAGCGCCTCGATGTCCTGGTCCAGCGCGATTTCCCCGGTCGGAGAGCCGATGGTGACCAGGCCCTGCATGTCGTAGACCTCAGCGAGCCCGGGGTCGGCAGCGAGGCGGGCGGCGTGGATGCCGCCCTGGCTGTAGCCCATGGGCACCACGGCGTCACCCGGCCGGGCCCCCGCGGCCGCGAGGGCCTCCTGGACTCCCCTCGCCACGTGCTGGGAGTCCAAGGTCATCGCCTCGGCATTGCCGCTGATGTCGAAGGCGTTCGTGGACCAGCCGGCCGCGTCCCGGTAGTCCCCGCCCTGGGTGCCGGGGAGCGCGACCAGCCAGACCCGTTCCGGGGCGTCCTCCGCGTCCGGGGAGACACGGGTGACCTGCACGGCACCGGGCCCGGAGACGTCCTCCCGGGTGTGGTCCAGTTGCTCCATCAGGCCGGTGAGGGAGCCGTCCATCCGGTACTCGACCGTCGCCTTCCCCACGGAGTGGACCCTCACGGGGCCGATCTGGACCAGCCCGGCCAGGATCCCACCCGTGGCGATCAGCGGATACAACCGCTCCGGACCGGTCAGTGGACCGGAGCGGGCGTCGTCACGGGCCAGGACACCGGTGACATCGGAGGTGATCCAGAAACCGGTGGCCAGCCCACCGGACGCGGCCCCGAGCACCGCGGCCACGACGTCCGGAGCACCCTGGATCGCGAGGTCCGTGAGGGGGACGGGCAGCGGCCGGCCCCCGCGGCGAACCCCACCGCCAGGACGAACGCGGGGATTCCGGCGACGTCCTGGAACGCCCGCCGCGCCCGGTCCTCCGCCTCCCGGTAGGACCGCACCGAGAACCCGACCGCGTGTTCCAGCACCTCCGCCTCCGTGCCGACGGCCAACAGCCCGGACGACAATTCGGCCGTGCGTGCCCCCAGGGCACCGGCCAGGGGGCTCTGCTGTGTGGCGACCGTCAGCAGCGATCCCCACCCGGCGGCCCGGAGGGCCAGCGCCGTCGACTCCGCAGCCGCCGCGGCCAGCAGCATGCTGCCCCGCTCCAGTTCGTCCAGGTTCGCGTGGATGCTCGTGGGGCCGCCCCGGACGGAGAACGAGGGTCCTGCAGGGGTTCGCGCGGGGACCTGCCCCGTGCGCTCCTCCACGGTCCCGTCCCGCACGCCCTCCAGGAGCCCTGGCCGACCCACTCCGGCGGAGTGCCGCTCCATCAGCACACCCCCAACGCCGCGGCGGTGGCGAGCACGGCGCGGGCCGCGGCGAGCTCGGACCGGAGCCTGCCGATCCGCTGGTGCAGGTCATCGATCGCCGTGCGCCCCAGGACGACCTGTTCCTCGGCGGTGGCGGCGAGGTGCTCGGCGCGGACACGCAGCCGTCGGCTGCGCGCGGCGAAGGCGGCGCCGGCCGGGGACTCCCAGTCGATGGCTTCCAGCGCCTGGACCCGTTCGGCGACCTGACGGGTGCCGGCCCCGACCCGGCCCAGCTCCTCCACCACCTGGTGCAGCTGGGCCACCGCCGTCTCCAGCAACCAGACCAGGGACTCGTCCGGCACGATGGACCCGGCCGCCCGCACCGCATGGTGGCAGAGCGCCTCCTGGTTCGGCACGGGCACCGGGAGCGTGGCAGCGCCGCCGGGCAGCACCGGCACCGGCGTCTGGACGATCTCGATGAGCGGCGGCGGGGCACCGTGACCGGTCTTCATGCCTGTCCTCCTGGACGAACGGGATGGTGACGTCTCCGACGCTAGGGAGCCGGGTGGCGTCGGCGGTGGGCGGCCCCGGGGCGTGGGGACGGGCCCGGCGCGCCGGCCCGCTGTGGAGTGCGGGCCGGTGCACCGGCCGACCGCCACCAGCCGTCCACAGCCCGGCCCCACCGGGGCCCGCGGTCCCCGGGAGTGCGGCAGACTGGGCCCATGAGCACCGAGCCGAGCCCCGGACCGAACGCCGGATCGAACAGCGCCCCGGGCACTGAACCGAGCGGCGACGCGAGCACCGCCCCCGCCCCGCGGCGCACTGAGTTCGACCCCGCGGCGCTGGGTGACCGGGAGACGACCCTGCTGGTGAAGTCGATCCTCATCCCGCGGCCGATCGCCTGGGTCGGGTCGCTGTCCGCCGACGGCATCCCCAACCTGGCCCCGCACTCGTTCTTCACGATGGCCTCGGAGCAGCCGCCCATCGTGCTGTTCTCCTCGACCACGCGCAAGGACTCGCTGAACAACATCGAGGCCACCGGCCAGTTCACGATCTCCCTGGTCTCCCGGGCCCAGTTCGAGCAGGCGAACCAGACCTCGGCTCCCTACGGCCCCGAGGTCAGCGAGTTCGAGGCGGCGGGCATCGGGCGGGAGGAGTCCGTGGTGGTGGACCCGCCGCGGGTGGCCGGTTCCCCGGCGGTCATGGAGTGCACCCTGGACCGGGTGATCCCCGTGGGCGGGAACTTCCTGGTGCTGGGCAACGTCGTCCACGTCTCGGTGGACACGGACACGCTCAGCACGGATGCCCGGGGCCGCAGCCTGCCGCTGGCCGGCAGGCTGGACCCGCTGACCCGGCTGGGGCGCAACGAGTGGGGCACCCTGGGCGAGGTCCTCGCGATCGACCGGCCCAGGACCGGCTGAGCCCGCCACCCCTCCACGCGCACCCGCCCGGTGCTAGCGTGTCCGCGTGACCGCCTCGTCCTCCAGCCCCGCCCAGCACCCCTCCGATCCGGCTGCCCGGGCAGGGAACGACGCCGGCCCGCCCCGGCCCGCGGTACCCGGCACCGGTCCGGCCCGCCCCGTGGGCTTCGACCGCGAGAAGTACATCGAACTGCAGTCGCACCACATCCACGAGCGACGCCAACAGATCGGCGGCAAGCTCTACCTGGAGATGGGCGGCAAGCTCTTCGACGACCTGCACGCCTCCCGCGTGCTGCCCGGCTTCACCCCGGACAACAAGATCGCGATGCTGGAGCGGCTGCGGGACGAGGTCGAGATCCTCATCTGCATCAACGCCAAGGATCTTCAGCGGCAGAAGGTCCGGGCCGACCTCGGCATCCCCTACGAGGACGACGTGCTGCGGCTGATCGACGTGTTCCGCGAGCGCGGATTCCTGGTGGAGCACGTGGTGATGACCCAGTTGGAGGAGTCGAACCACATCGCCCACGCGTTCCGGGAACGGCTGGAGCGCCTCGGCCTGGAGGTCGCCCGGCACGGCATCATCCCCGGGTATCCGCAGGACACCCGCCGGATCGTCTCCGAGCAGGGCTTCGGCGCCAACGAGTACTCCGAGACCTCGCGGGACCTGATCGTGGTCACCGCACCGGGCCCGGGCTCCGGCAAGCTCGCCACGTGCCTGTCGCAGGTGTACCACGACCACGCCCGGGGCATCTCCTCCGGCTACGCCAAGTTCGAGACCTTCCCCATCTGGAACCTGCCGCTGGAACACCCCGTGAACCTGGCGTACGAGGCCGCCACGGCCGACCTGGACGACGTCAACCTGATCGACCCCTACCACCTGGCCGCCTACGGCGAGCAGGTCACCAGCTACAACCGGGACGTCGAGGTCTTCCCGCTGATGAAGACCCTGCTGGAGGAGCTCACCGGGGCCTCCCCCTACGCCTCCCCCACGGACATGGGCGTGAACCTGGCCGGGGAGTGCATCGTGGACGATGCCGTGTGCCGCGAGGCCTCCCGCCAGGAGATCATCCGCCGCTACTACAAGGCCCTCGTGGACGAGCGGATCAACGACCTGGACGACACGGTCTCCCAGCGCGTGGCCATGGTGATGTCCAAGGCGGGGTGCAAGACCGAGGACCGAGCCGTCGTCGGGCCCGCCCTGGCCGTGGAGGAAGGCACCGGTGAGCCCGCCTCGGCGATCGAGCTGGCCGACGGCACCATCATCACCGGCAAGACCTCCGACCTGCTGGGCTGCTCGGCGGCCATGCTGCTCAACGCGCTGAAGCACCTGGCCGGGATCGACGACGCGGTGCACCTGCTCTCCCCCCAGGCGATCGAGCCGATCCAGACGCTCAAGACCCAGCACCTGGGCTCGCGCAACCCGCGCCTGCACACGGACGAGGTGCTGATCGCGCTGTCCGTCTCCGCGGCCGATGACGACAACGCCCGGCGCGCGGTGGCCGAGTTGCGCAACCTCGCCGGCTGCAACGTGCACACCACCACCATCCTGGGCACCGTGGACGAGGACATCTTCCGCTCCCTCGGCGCGCTCGTCACCTCTGAACCGAGGTTCCAGCGCAAGGCGCTGTACCGCAAGCGGTAGGGCGGTCTCGGTCCACGGACACGCGTCAGGAGTGGGATTCGTCGGCCAAGACGCGGTTCATAGCCGACGAATCCCACTCCTGGTGTCGCGCGGCCGGGTTGCCCAGCCGGCGGGACTCAGCTCACCAGCTGGTGACCTTGGGCAGGGCCACGGACTTCAGGCCCTCCAGGCCGAACTCCAGGCCGTACCCGGACCTCTTCACCCCGCCGAAGGGCACCCGCGGGTCGATCGCGCCGTGCTTGTTGATCCACGTGGTGCCGGCCTGCAGCCGGGCGGCCACCGCACGGGCCGCCTCCAGGTCGGTGCCCCAGACCGAGGAGCCCAGCCCGACCTCCAGGGCGTTGGCCCAGTCGATGACCTCATCCAGGTCCGAGTACTTCACGATCGGCAGCGCCGGGCCGAACTGCTCCTGGGCCACCAGGGGGTTGTCGTTGTCGATGTCCGCCACCAGCGTCGTGGGGTAGAAGTACCCGGCCTGGTCCGCCTCCGGGTCCCCGCCGGTCAGGATCCGAGCCCCGGACGCCCGGGCCTGGTCGACCAGTGAGGAGACGATGTCGAACTGGGCCTTGTTCTGCAGCGGGCCGAGCACGTTCTGCTCGTCCATGCCCACGCCCATCGGCATCTTCTTGGCCACGTCCACCAGCGCCTCGCACACCTGGTCGTACTGCGACTCGTGCACGTAGAGGCGCTTGAGCGCCGCGCAGGTCTGGCCGGTGTTGATGAACGCCCCCCAGAACAGGCCCTCGGCGATCGCCTCGGGGTCGGCGTCGGGCAGCACGATCCCGGCATCGTTGCCGCCGAGCTCCAGGGTCAGCCGCTTCAGGGTGTCCGCCGCCGAACGCATGATCGCCTGGCCGGTGGAGGTCGATCCGGTGAACATCAGCTTGTCGATGTCCTGGTGCGCGGTCAACGCCGCCCCGAGCTCCCCGCCGCCGGGCACCACCTGCAGCACACCCTCCGGCAGCACCTGGTTCAGCACCGCGGCCAGGCCCAGCACGGACAGCGGGGTGTACTCGCTGGGCTTGAGCACCACGGTGTTGCCCATCCGCAGCGACGGGGCGATCTGCCAGACCGAGATCATCATCGGCCAGTTCCACGGCCCGATCGCCCCGACCACACCCACCGGCACGTACTCCAGCACGGCCTTGCCGGACTCATCGTCCACCAGTACCTCGGGCTCGATCTCGAACCCGGCGGTGGCGCGCAGCCACCCGGCGCAGGCCCCGACCTCGAACCGGGCGTTGGGGCCGTTGAGCGGCTTGCCCTGCTCACGGGAGAGCAGCTCGGCCAGTGCCTCCGCGGAGGCCTCCACGGCGTCGGCGGCGCGGTTCAGCAGCTCCGAGCGCTCGGCGTGGGACCTCGCCGCCCACTCCCGCTGGGCCTGACGGGCGATCTCCACGGCGGCGTCCAGGTCCGCCTCCGCATGCTGCGGAGCGCGCCCGACGACGGCCCCGGTGGCCGGGTCCCTCATCGGGACCCCCTGTCCCTCGGGCGCGGAGATGGCGGACAGCAGGTTCTCGTAGGTCGTCAGGTCGGCGGCGGTGGTGGTCTCGGTGGTCATGAGAGGTCCTTTCCTCAGGAGTTCAGGGTCGGGGAGGCGATGGTGCGGTTCAGGCTGTCGGCAGGATCAGGTCAGTCCAGCTCACCGCCCTGCCCGATGCCGCGGTAGGTCGCCGGCCGCTCGGCCCGCAGCCACCAGGCCCACAGGGTGCCGAAGAGGCCGGGCACCAGCACGATGGCCGGCAGCAGCCAGCTCAGGACCGTGACGCCCTCGGCGCCGATCAGGACGTTGAAGTTCACCACGATCAGCACGAAGAGGACGACGAGGCCGATCGCGGCCAGGCCCGGGGCGATGAGCCGGGTCCACACGGAGTACTCACCGGTCAGGCGCCGCAGATACCCGACCACGGCCATCGAGGCCAGGGCCATCAGCAGCACCAGTCCGAAGGCGCCCATGTTGGTCAGCCAGGTGAACAGGGTCAGCACGGGGAACAGGGGGTCGTCGGAGCCGGCGCCGGCCAGCCCGAAGACGAGGATGACCACGAGGGCCAGCGCCGACTGCGCCAGGGAGCCGGCCACGGGCGCCCCGGAACGGGCACCGGTGTGCTCCAGCACGCCGGGCAGGACGCGCTCGCGGCCGAGGGCGAAGAAGTACCGGGCCACGATGTTGTGGAAGGCCACGAGGGCCGCGAACAGGCTGGTGATGAACATCAGGTTGGCCAGCGTCACGAACCACTCCCCGGCGTGCTCGGCCAAGAACACGAACATCAGGTCCGGTCCGAACTCCTGGGAGCGGGCGATGACGTTCGAGGCTCCCTCGCCCACCACCATCGCCCACGCGGAGAAGCCGTAGAACAGTGCGATGACCGAGATGGCGATCAGCGTGGCGATCCCGGCGGTGCGCTTGGGGTCCTTGACCTCCTCGTTGTAGATCGCCCCGGACTCGAAGCCCATGAAGGCGGCGATCGAGAACGCCAGGGCCGCACCGATGCCGGAGGCGAACAGCTGGTCCGGGACCAGCCCGTCGGCGGTGACGCCCTCGGGAGCCGTGCCGAGGGCCAGCACGTCGTAGACGATGACCACGAGGAATTCGGCGGCCACCACGATGCCCAGGACCTTGGCGGAGAGGTCCACCCGGTTGACGCCCATCACGCCCACGACCACCCAGGCGGCCAGGGCGCACACCCACCACGGCAGCGAGATCCCGGCCGTGCCCTCCAGGAAGGAGGACAGGGCGAAACCGAACAACCCGGCGATGCCGATCTGCATGCAGTTGTAGGCGACCACCGCCACCAGCGAGGCCCCCACGCCCACGGGCTTGCCCAGGCCCTTGGCGATGTAGGCGTAGAAGGCACCGGCGTTGTGCACGTGGCTGCTCATCGCGGCGTAGCCGATGGAGAACAGCACCAGCACGACCCCGAGCACCAGGAAGGACAGCGGGATCCCGACCAGCGAGGTCACCGCGAAGTTGCTGGGCACGCCGCCGGCCATGACCGTCAGTGGTGCCGAGGCCGCGATGATCATGAAGACCAGCGCCGGGATGCCGATTCGGCGGGCGCCGAGGCGGCCGTCGTCGGCCGGCTGTGCCTCGGGACCGGGGTGCACGGAGTCCCCGTGCTTCCGGGTGGTGGTGGACTGGGACATGTCGTCTCCTGGGTCATCCGGGGGGATCCGGAACGGGTGCCGGTGCTGATGGGGGATCAGCGAGGATGGTCACCCAGCATGCCGTGCCGCATGCGCCGGGGTCTTGGCCGTGGGGGCAGGACACTTGACGATGCGTGCAGGGCGGGGCCGTGGTGAGGGTCCCGACGCCGGCCCGGCTGCGAGCGCGACAGGCCCCCGCCGCGGTCGTCAGGGTCGCGTGCGGCCGGCTCAGAGATGGTCGCGGCGGTACTGGGCCGGGGACTGGCCGAACTCGGCGCGGAACACCCGAGAGAAGTGCGCCGGGTCCGCGAGGCCCCAGCGGGCGCCGACGGCTGCCACGGGCACGTCCCGGTGCAGCGGGTCCTGCAGGTCCCGGCGACACTGTTCCAACCGCCGTTCCCTGATCCACCGGGCCACCGTGTGGTCGGTGGTGGCGAAGAGCTGGTGCAGGGCCCGGGTGGAGATGTAGTGCGCCGCCGCGATCATGTCCGGTCCCAGGTCCGGGTTGGCCAGCTGGGACTCGATGAAGTGATGGATCCGGCGCAGCAGTCGCGACTGCTGGGTGCTGTCCGCCTCCTGGCGCGAGTAGAGCTCGTCCGCCATCACGGTGGCCAGCAGGTCCACGACGTTGAGGGCCAGCCGGTGACCGATCGGCCCGTCCAGGGTCGGCAGCATCGCGCCGATCTGCGTGATGAAGGGGGCGACGGCCTGCCCGAGCCGGTGGCCGGCGCCCATCGTGGTCGCCGTGAGCTCCCGGACGTCGTCGGTGGACAGGCCGGCGAGCTGGCGGGGGAACATCAGCACGAGGGTCGAGAACTCCTCGTCGAACGACAGCGAGTAGGGACGCTCAGTGTCGTAGATCGCCAGGTCTCCCGGCTGCAGCAGGGTCTCGCGCCCGTCCTGGACCAGCAGCCCGTGACCGCTGACCTGCAGGCTGAGCTTGTAGTACCCCGGCCCGGCCTGGCCGATCAGCTCCGGAGTGCGGAGCACGGCATGGGACCCGGCCTGGACACGCATGATCGCCAGTTCCCGCAGGTGCCGTCCGGCGAGGTGCCCCGTGAATGGGCCCGGGCGCACCTGTTCGGCGGCGAGCGGCACGAACGACTCGGAGACGAGCCGGCGCCACTGGACGAAGTCCGAGGCGGTGTCCTGCTGGTACATGGCGATCCTCCTGGAGACACGAGCGGGGCACCCGGGCGGACCGGGGCCTGCTCCGGTGGATGACCATGCCATCGGCAGGGGGGGTGTGGCGCAGGTCACCGTCAGGACCACTGTAGGCGGCAGAACGGCGCCCGTCACGGGTTTCTCTCCACTGGGAGGAAAACCCCAGGCGCCGGCGCACCCGGGTAGCGGCGGTGACGACCGGGGATCAGCCCGGGGGCGTGGGGTCAGCGCCCGACCAGCGCCGGGCGGGTGAGCTCAGCGCCGCGCGCGCAACCGATCCAGCTGGGCCGCCAGTTGCCGCTCGAGGTCGGCGGGCCCGGTCGCCGACCGGTCGATGACGGCGGAGATCTGGCTACCGAGCAGGAAGTTCAGCAGCACGTCGCCGACCGCGGGGATGTCCACGCCCGGCTCCAGTTCGCCGGTTGCGCGCGCCTGCTCCATCCAGCCGGTCATGGACCGCCGCCACTGTGCCATCGAGACGTTGTTGAGGTCGGCCCCGCGCGGATCATGGGCGGCCTCCTGCCAGAAGGAGATCACCACGCGGGCCTCGTCCAGCCGCTCGGCGTCCAGGGGCAGCACCTCGCGACAGAAGGCCTCCAGCGCCACCAGCCCGCCCAGGTCGCGGGTCGCCACCTCGACGCGCCGGTTCGTCCGGTCGAAGACGAAGGCGTAGGTCGCCTCGATCAGTTCGGCCTTGGTGGGAAAGTAGGGCTTGAGGGCGCCGTTGGCGAAACCGGCCTCGGCCGCGATCTGGCGCATGGTGGCCCCGGAGAGGCCGTGCCGGGCGATGATCCGCCACGTGGCCTCGACCAGCTCCTGCCTGCGCTGCCCGTGGTCTACCACCTTCGGCATCGCCACCCCCTCTCCCGCGCCCCGCAGCGCGCCGCGGGACCGGCCCGCCGTCGTCGGGATCATTGTGCCACCGCGCCGCGCCCGCCCGGGGGCGTGACCTCGGCGACCACACACCCCTTGCCCCCGGGGCCTCCCCGTGCTTATTCTCTACAACTGTAGATGTAAACGTGACGCACTTCACTGCGGCGTCGACCCCAGGCTCTCCTCCCCCGAAAGGTCCGGACATGACCACCACCGATTCCGGTACTCGCGACGACACCGTGCTCTCCGAGGACTCCACCCCCGGCGCCTACGCCCTGCAGACGCCCGAGGAGATCGCGATCGTGCGCGAGGTCCTCGCCGAGGCCGGGCTCTTCTCCGAGTCCATGCGCATGGGGTACCTCGGTCTCCTCGACCCGGTCCGTGGCACCCCCGCCGACGCCCCGGTCGACCGCCGTTTCCGCGTCTTCCTGCTGAACACCGAGCACGGCCGCTCCCACGACGTCGTCGTGTCCGCCACGCACCGCCGGGTGGAGTCGGACACGGTGCTGGACACCGAGGCCAGTGGCGAGCTGCCCGTGCTGGAGGAGGAGTTTGAGGTCGTGGAGTCGGTGCTCGCCGAGGACCCGCGGTGGCTCGAGGCGCTGGCCAAGCGCGGGATCCCGGTCGAGGAGGTCCGCGTGGCCCCACTGTCCGCCGGCGTGTTCGAGTACCCGGAGGAGAGGGGGCGGCGCATCCTGCGCGGGCTGGCCTTCCACCAGCAGCACGAGACCGACTCCGCCTGGGCCCACCCGATCGACGGCCTGGTCGCCTACGTGGACGTGGCCGCCCGGAGCGTCGACCAGGTGATCGACCTCGGCGTGATGCCGGTGCCGGCCGAGCACGGCAACTACACCGACCCCGAGCTGACCGGCCCGATCCGCACCACCCAGAAGCCGATCGAGATCACCCAGCCCGAGGGCCCGTCCTTCACCGTGACCGGGGGCAACCACGTGGAGTGGGAGAAGTGGTCCCTGGACGTCGGCTTCGACATGCGCGAGGGCCTGGTGCTGCACAACATCTCCTTCCAGGACGGCGAGCGCACCCGCCGGATCCTGGACCGGGCCGTGATCGCGGAGATGGTGGTGCCCTACGGCGACCCCTCCCCCGTGCGGTCCTGGCAGAACTACTTCGACACCGGCGAGTACCTCGTGGGCCAGTGGGCCAACTCGCTGGAGCTGGGCTGCGACTGCCTGGGCGACATCACCTACCTCTCCCCATGGGTCGTCAACAACGTGGGCGAGCCGCGACAGGTGAAGAACGGCATCTGCATGCACGAGGAGGACTGGTCCATCCTGTCCAAGCACACCGACCTGTGGTCCGGGATCGCCTACACGCGCCGCAACCGGCGCCTGGTGATCTCGTTCTTCACCACGGTCGGCAACTACGACTACGGCTTCTACTGGTACCTCTACCTGGACGGCACCATCGAGTTCGAGGCCAAGGCCACCGGCATCGTCTTCACCTCCGCGGTGCCGGACGGGCCCACCGACTTCGCCTCGGAGATGGCCCCCGGCCTGGGTGCCCCCTTCCACCAGCACCTGTTCTCCGCCCGCCTCGACTTCGCCCTCGACGGCGGCGCCTGCCGGGTCGAGGAGGAGGACGCGGTGCGCCTGCCGATCTCAGAGGACAACCCCCGCGGCAACGCCTTCACCCGCAAGCGCACCGTGCTGGCGACCGAGCAGCAGGCCCAGCGCGACGCCGACCAGTCCGTGGGACGCACCTGGGTGGTCTCCAGCACGGAATCCACCAACCGGCTCGGCCAGCCGGTGGCGTACAAGCTGCACCCCGAGGGGACGCCGACGCTGCTGGCGGCGGAGGGGTCCTCCATCCACCGCCGGGCCACCTTCGCCTCCAAGGCCCTGTGGGTCTCCCCGTATCACCAGGACGAGCGCTACCCCACGGGCGACTTCCCGAACCAGCACGCCGGCGACGGCGGCCTGCCGGACTGGACGCAGGCCGACCGGAACGTGGACGGCGAGGACCTGGTCGTGTGGCACACCTTCGGGCTGACCCACTTCCCGCGCCCGGAGGACTGGCCGATCATGCCCGTGGACCACGTCGGGTTTCGCCTGCGGCCTGAAGGCTTCTTCGACCGCTCCCCCGTCCTGGACGTCCCGGCCCCCCGATCCGGCCACTGCTGCGCGCCGGGCGAGGGCGGCACCGAGGCCCCGGCCGGAGCAGGTCATGGCTGCTGTAGCGGCCACTGAGACCACCGCAACCGGCCGGTCCGGCAGGGTGCGGGGGTCGCACCGCACACCCGCGGTGCCACCCCGAAGGGGCCATGCCCCGGGTCCCGACGGGGTCACCCTCCCGTCGGGTGCGGACCGGGCCGGTGTCACCCCGCACCGGACGGGGCCGGTGACCCTGGCGGGCCCGGCCACCCTGGCGGCGGCCGGGCTGGCCGCGGCCTCCGTGCCGCTGCACGGCTGGATGCTGGTGGCCCACTCCCACGGCGTGGTCCTGTCCCTGCTGATGGGCGCCATGGCCCTGTGGTGCCTGTGGTGCGCGGTCGGCGCGGTCCGCCGGGGTGACACCCGGACGGCGGTCACCGCCTGTCACCGGATCCGGGCGCTGCGGCACCTCTGGGTGATGGCCGGGACGATGGCCCTGCTGCACGTGGTGCTGCTGACCGGGGCGCTCGGCGGCGGCGGCCACCACGGAGCCCACGGAGCGGGCGCCGGCACCGCGCCGTCAGCCACGACGGGCCTCACGGCGTCAGCGGTCGTCGAGCCTGGGGCCGGCGCGGGAACATCGCTCATGCTGGCCATCGTCGCCCTGGAGGTCGCGGTCTGCTTCGCCTGCGCCCTGGCACTGCGGACCCGCCGACCGTCACCTCACCTGCTGACTCCATGAACCACACGATGAAGGGAACGCACATGTCCTCACCCTCCCCCTCCAGCGACACGACGCCGGGCGGTGAGCCCGCCCGGGAACCGACCGGGCCGACGTCGGGCTCCGACGGACCGCTGGTGCTGACCGGATCCCGCATCTTCACCGCCGATCGCGACCGCCCCTGGGTGGAGGCCCTGGCCGTGGCCGAGGGGCGCATCCTCGTGGCCGGCTCGCTGGCCGAGGCCCGGCAGGCGGCGGGACCGGATGCCGAACTCGTCGACCTGCAGGGCGCTCTCGTGATGCCGGGCTTCTGCGACGTGCACATCCACCTCGGCCTCGGCGGCCGCCAGCTCGCCTGGGAATTGCCGGTGCTTCCGACGGACAGTGTCGAGGAGATCCTCGCCAAGGTGCGGGACTGGAGCACCGCCCTGCAGCCGGACGACTGGGTCGTCGGCGGGATCGTGGGGTCCACCGTGATGGACACCCTTGTCGATGTGGGGATGCTGGCGGCCCTGGACGAGGCCTCGGGCGGGCGCCCGGTGATGCTGCGGGACGACTCCATGCACAACCGGTGGGTGAACTCGCGGGCCCTGGAGGCGATGGGGGTCGGCCCGGACTCGCCCGATCCCCAGGACGGCACCTATGTCCGTGACCAGGAGGGCCGGCTGACCGGCGTGCTGTGGGAGATGGCCTCCCAGGTGGCCGAGGCGACGGTGGCCGATAGCATCCAGGACCTGGACGCCTACCTCCGTCGCGCCCTGCGGGAGGGCCTGCGCGCGGCGCACTCCTTCGGCATCACCTCGGTGCAGGAGGCGGCCACGATGGAACCCACCCTCCGGGCGCTGCACCGGATGGACTCCGCGGGTGAACTGACCGCGTGGGTGGTGGCCTCCATGCCGGCCCAGCAGTTCCTGGAACCCGGAGCCGTGGGACCGGAGCTGTTCGAGGCCGCCGAGCAGTACCGCAGCACCCACGTCCGTCCCGACTTCGCCAAGTACGTCCTGGACGGGGTCCCGATGACCCGCACCTCGGCCATGCTGGGCCCCTACCGCTGCTGCGCCGACCATCACTCCCCGGAGGACCGCGGGCACCTGATCTGGGATCCCGAGGAGCTCCGCGCCTCGCTGTCGGACACCGTCGGGCGGGGACTCAGCGCCAAGCTGCACGCCACCGGTGACGCCGCCGTGCGGGTCGTCCTCGACACCGTGGAGCACGTCCGCCGTACCCACGGCGGGCAACCGCGGTTCCACGTGGCGCACGCCGAGTACATCGCGCGCGAGGACCTGCCCCGGTTCGCCGAGCTGGACGTCGTGGCAGACGCGTCCCCGTACATCTGGTATCCCTCGGTCATCCAGTCCTCCATCTCCCAGCAGGTCAGCGAGGAGGTGTTCGAGCAGAGCTGGCCGATGCGGGATCTCGTGGATTCCGGGGCCGTGGTGGCGGCCGGCTCGGACTGGCCGTGCGCCCTGCCCAGCCCGGACCCCTGGGTGGGGCTGCAGACCATGGTCACGCGCCGCAGCCCGGACGGGTCCCTGCCCGGTGCCCTGAACGCCGACCAGGCCCTGACCGTGGAGGAGGCCGTGGCCGCGTTCACCCGGGAGCCGGCCCGTGCCATGGGCCTCGGTGACGTGACGGGCCGGCTCGCCCGGGGCCTGGCGGCCGACTTCATCGTGGTGGACCAGGACGTGTTCACGGTGGATCCGGAGGACATCCACCGGACCCGGGTGCTGCAGACCTGGTTCGCGGGGCGTCCCGTCCACACCGCCGCGCAGGACGAGGAGCCCGTCGGGGCCGGCGCACCCCGCGACTGAGCCCCACCGGGGCCGGTCCGGTGGCTGGTCCTGTCCCCCTGGACGGTGCTGGGAGGGACGATTCCAGCCACCCGACGACGGCGGCGCCGCACCTGCCCAGGGTGCGGCGCCGCCGTCGTGGTGCGGGCCGAGGGGTGGACCCGGAAGTGCCGGTTCAGAAGGGCGTGACACCCGTGATCGCCGCGGCGGCCTTCTCCCCGATCAGCACGGAGGGGGCGTTGGTGTTGCCGGTCGTCACCCGGGGCATGATCGAGGCGTCCGCCACCCGCAGCCCCCGCAGGCCGTGCACCCGGAAGGTCTCGGGATCCACCACGGCCTGTGCCCCGGTGCCCATCGCGCACGTGCCGACCTGGTGGTGGTAGGTCGTGGTGGTGTTGCGGATGTACGCGATCAGCTCATCGTCCGAGTCACCCACGGCCGGGCCGGGGAAGACCTCCTGCGCGCCGAGCTCCTGCAGGGCGGGCCGGGCCGCGATGGACCGGCACTGGCGCAGCGAGAACAGCATCGCCTCCAGGTCCTCGGGTGCGGTGTACGCGCCCAGGTCGATGCGCACCGGGTCCTCCGCGTCGGGCCCGGACAGCGTCAGGCTGCCCCGGGAGGCCGGCCGCACGATCCCCGCCAGCAGGGAGAACCCCTCCTCGGGCCCCTCCATGAGCTCCCCGGCGGTGTTGGTGTACATGGGCACGGAGAAGAAGATCGGCTGGGTGTCCGGCACGTCCATCTCCGGGGAGGACTTGGCCCAGTAGTGCACCTGGGCCACCGCCACCTCGGGCGCCGGCTGGGGCTGTTCGGTGGTGCAGACCACCGGCACCAGCAGGTGGTCGTGCAGGTTGCGCCCGACGCCGGGCAGGTCCAGCACCACGTCCACGCCCACCTCGCGCAGGTGTTCGGCGGGGCCCACGCCGGAGCGCAGGAGCAGTTCCGGCGAGCCGATCGCCCCGCCGGCGAGGACCACCTCCCCCGCCTCGACCGTGAACCGATCCTGCCCGCGCGTGAACTCCGCACCCGTCACCGCGCCGTCCCGGATGAGCAGGCGCCGGGCGTGCGCGCCCGTGACCAGGGTGAGCCTCGGATGGTCGGCGATCGGCTTGAGGTAGGCCCGCCAGGTGTTGAAGCGCTTGCGGTCCCGCAGGTTCAGCTGCATCCACCCCACGCCCTCCACGGAGCCGGCGTTGTAGTCGGCATTCCGGGGCACGCCCTCCTGGACGGTGGCGTCGTGCATGGCCTGCTGGACGGGGTGACGCGAGTAGTCCGTGGTGACGTCCAACGGGCCGTCCTGGCCGCGGACCCCGGGGTCGCCGTCCGCGTAGGCCTCGATGGCCCGGAAGTACGGGAGCACCTCGTCCCAGGACCAGCCGGTGCAGCCGTCCTGGGCCCAGCCGTCGAAGTCGGCCCGGTCGCCGCGGACCCAGATGGTCGCGTTCAGGGCGTGCGAGCCGCCGAGCACCTTGCCCCGGGGGAGGTGGACTCGGCGATCGTTGAGCTCGGGCTGGGGCTCGGTGAAGTAGTTCCAGTCCACGTCCGAGCCCCACAGGTAGCCCAGCCGGGAGACGTCGTCGATGTCCGGGTTGATGTCATGGTCTCCGGCCTCCGCGAGGGTGACCGTATGCCCGGCGTCCAGGAGCCGGCGGGCGATGACGCAGCCGGCGGAACCGGCTCCGATCACCAGGAAGTCAGTGGGTTCTGTGGTGGTGGTCTCGGGCATCGCGGCGCTCCGTTCCGGGTCGGTCAGTGCTCTTGCCCGTGCCCGGGCAGGCCACTGCGAGCACCGCCCGGGGCACGGTGATAGGCGTCACCGTACGTCAGGAGCACGGCCTGGGCATTGACTATGGGTGCTTGACCCCTGACGATCCGCGCATGAACGACGGCGGCGTCGCACTGTCAAGGTGCGACGCCGCCGTCGGAGGGGGTGACGCCGAGGGGCCGGAAGGCCTCGGACGCATCAGGTGTGGAATCCGTCGGCCAAGGATGCCCTCATGGCCGACGAATCCCACTCCTGATGTCAGGCGGCGGGGTTCAGGGGCGATCCCCCGCGGCCGGTGCGGCCATTCAGAGGCGCTTGACGCCGATGGTGTGGGCGGTGGTGAACTCCTCGATGGCCCATTCACCGTTGAACCGGCCCAGCCCGGAGTTGCGTTCCCCGCCGAAGGCCACGTGGGCCTCGTCCTGGACGGTCATCTCGTTGACGAAGGTCATCCCGGCCTTGACCCGCTGGGCGAAACGCACGCCGCGGTCCAGGTCCTGGGTGAACACCGCCGAGGACAACCCGTAGACGTGGTCATTGGCCAACTGGAGGGCGTGGTCCTCGTCCTCGGCCTTGAGCACCGCGACCATGGGGCCGAAGATCTCCTCGCGGGCGATCTCCATCTCCGGGCTCACGTCGGTGAACACGTGCGGGGGGACCACCCGGCCGGTGATCTCGCCCTCGACCGCGACCGTCGCTCCGGCATCCCGCGCCCCGGCGATCTTCTTCTTCAGTCCCTCGAGCTGGGAGTCGTTGACCACCGGGCCGACCAGGGTGCCCTCGGCGGCCGGATCACCGAACTTCACCGACTGGGCCGCGGCGGTGAACTTGGCCACGAACTCGTCATAGACCGGGGCCTGGACGATGATCCGGTTCACGGACATGCAGATCTGACCCGAGTGCAGGAAGGTGCCCGGGATCGCCTGGCCGACCGCGGCGTCCAGGTCCGCGTCGTCCAGCACCACCAGCGGGGCGTTGCCCCCCAGTTCCAGGGAGACCTTCTTCAGGTGCTCCCCCGAGGTGGCCACGGTGCCCACGTTCTGGCCCACCGGGGTGGACCCGGTGAAGGAGATCAACCTAGGGACCGGGTGCGCCACGAACGCGTCCCCGATCTCCGAACCGGCACCCACCACCACCGAGAGCACACCGGCCGGCAACCCGGCCTCCTCGAAGACCCGGGCGAGCAGCAGCCCACCGGTCACCGGGGTGTCCGAGGCCGGCTTGATCACCACGGCGTTGCCCAGGGCCAGGGCCGGGGCCACCGAGCGCTGGGACAGGTGCAGCGGGAAGTTCCACGGGCTGATCACCCCGACCACCCCGACCGGGGTGCGGTAGACCCGCATCTCGCGGTCCGGGGTGTTCGAGGGATGGATGGTGCCGTGCACCCGGGTCGGGAACGAGGCGGACTCGGCCGTGATGCCCGCGGCCAGGGACACCTCGATGTTGGCCTTGAGCACGGTCGCCCCGCCCTCGGCGACCAGCCAGGACACGATCTCCTCGCGGCGCTCCTCCAGGATCTCCCCGGCCCGGCGGATGATCCTGGCCCGCTCGCCCGGGGCCATCGCGGCCCAGCCCGGCTGGGCGGCCTCCGCGGCCCGGTAGGCCTCGTCCAGGTCCTCTACCGAGGCCTGCCGGATCCGCGCCACCACCTGGTCGTTGAACGGGTTGGTGTCCGTGTTCACCTTCTCCGAACGCCCCACCCGCCACGCACCGGCGATGAACTGGGTGTCCACCGGCTGCCCGGCGAACGTGGCGGTCGTGGTCTCTGCAGTCGCAGTCATGAATCTCTCTCCTTCGAGGAAACGCCGGCGCCGGGGGAAGACGCCGTGATTGATGGTCTATCAGAGAACGCTGGCGGGAACCTGCATGTCGACGACCACCACTCAGTCCCCGGCCAGGTAGTCCAGCACGGCCCGCGCCACCCCCTCGGGGTTCTCGAGCGCGAGGTCGTGACCGGCGCCGGCGATCGTGCCCAGCCGGGCGTCCCCGAGGCGCCGCGCCATCTCCCCGGCCAGCTCCGGTGACAGCTCGAGGCTGTGCTCACCGCGCAGCAGCAGCACGGGGCAGGAGATCGCGTCGATGGCGTCCCACAGCACGGCCGGGTCCACGCTGTCGAGCGAGCCGACCAGCCCCCGGGCGTCGAAGCGCCAGCGGTACCGGCCGTCGTCGCCTCGCACCAGGCTCTGCTCGACCGACCGGCGGACGAGGTCGGGACGGGCCCGGGGACCACCGGAGCGCAGGGCGAGCGCCTCGGCCACGGTGCCGTGGGACGCGGCTCCGAGCTCCTGCAGGTACTCACGCAACCATGCCTGGAGCTGGCCGTCGGCGGTCTTCGGCGCGGTGTCGGCGATGACCAGCCTGCCGAAGAGGTCGGGCCGCCGCGCCGCGGCCAGCAGGGCCACGGTGGCGCCCATCGAGTGCCCGATCACGACGGGGCGGTCCAGCCCGACCGCCTCCAGCCACGCGATCAGGTCCTCGCCCATGGTGGACCGTGCGTAGTCCCCGGCCCAGTCACTCAGCCCGTGCCCGCGCTGGTCCAGCACCCAGACCTGGTGGGCCACCGCCAGTTCCGCCACGGCCGGGTCCCACTCCCGGGCATGCCCCAGGAGCCCGTGGAGCATCACGAGCGGGGTGCCGCTGGGGCGTCCGACCACGCGGTAGTGCAGCCTCAGTCCCCGCACCTCAGCCCAGCGCGACTCGTCCGGGAACTCGTCCACAGACTCCGTCCCGGCCGTCCCGCTCCCCGCCGTGCGCCTCCACGGCCACCCGAACCTCGATCTCTTCGCCATGTCCACAGCATGGCCGATCCCACCCGTGACGCGGTCAGCATGTCGGCGCCGCGGCGCGTGGGAGAATATGGGCCATGCCTGAGTCCTCCACGCCGCAGTCCGCCTCCGCCACCGGTTCCGCCGCGGGTTCGCCCGCCGCGTCGGCCGCCGTCCCCGCGTCGCAGGGCCCGACGCCGGCCCGCCGGTCCCTGGCCGACGCCGGCATCCCGCTGGGCCCGCTCGACGGACGGTACCGCGCCGCCGTCGCGCCGCTGGCGGACCACCTGTCCGAGGCCGCGCTGAACCGCAACCGCATCCACGTGGAGGTGGAGTGGTTCATCCACCTGGCCAACCACCAGGTCCTGCCGGGACTGTCCCCGCTGACGCCGGAGCAGGAGGCGGGACTGCGGGCCATCGTCACGGACTTCGGCCCCGAGGGCGTGGACGAGCTGGGCTCGATCGAGGCCAAGACCGTGCACGACGTCAAGGCCGTGGAGTACTACATCGGCCGCCGGCTCGAGGGCCTCGGGCTGGCCCACCTGACCCCGCTGGTGCACTTCGCCTGCACCTCCGAGGACATCAACAACCTCTCCTACGCCGTGGGCGTGCGTGACGCGGTGCTGGACGTCTGGCTCCCGGGCGCCCGGGCCGCCGTCGGGACCATCCGCGAGCTGGCCGCGAGTGCGGCGGGCGTACCCATGCTCTCCCGCACCCACGGCCAGCCGGCCACGCCCACCACGCTGGGCAAGGAGATGGCCGTGTTCGTGTTCCGGCTGGAGCGGCAGCTGCGGCGGATCGAGCAGCAGGAGTACCTGGGCAAGATCAACGGCGCCACCGGCACGTACGCCGCACACCTGGCCGCCGCGCCGGACGCCGACTGGCAGGAGGTCTCCCGCACGTTCGTGGAGCACCTCGGGCTGACCTGGAACCCGCTGACCACCCAGATCGAGTCGCACGACTGGCAGGCGGAGCTGTACGCGGACGTCGCCCGGGTCAACCGGATCCTGCACGGGTTCTGCGTGGACGTGTGGAGCTACATCTCGATCGGCTACTTCGCGCAGATCCCGGTGGCCGGCGCCACCGGTTCCTCGACGATGCCGCACAAGGTCAACCCGATCCGCTTCGAGAACGCCGAGGCCAACCTCGAGCTCTCCAACGCGCTGCTGGACTCCCTGGGCGCGACCCTGGTGGAGTCCCGCTGGCAGCGCGACCTCACCGACTCCACCTCGCAGCGCAACATCGGGGTGGCCCTGGGGCACTCGGTGCTGGCACTGTCCAACGTCACCAAGGGCATGAAGCAGCTCAAGGTCGCCGAGCAGGTGCTCGCCGGGGACCTGGACGAGAACTGGGAGGTGCTCGGTGAGGCCGTGCAGACCGTCATGCGCGCCCAGGCGATCGCCGGCGCCGAGGGCATGGACAACCCCTACGAGCGGCTCAAGGACCTCACCCGCGGGCAGCGGGTGGACGGGGTGCGGATGCGCGAGTTCGTGGCCGGACTGGGCCTGGGGCCCGACGCCGAGGCCCGGCTGATGGCGCTCACCCCCGCCTCCTACACCGGGCTGGCCGAGGAGCTGGCGCAGGGCGTCTGAGCCCGCGCCGGGGACAGTGATGATCACGCTGACGCTGTGGCGGGCGGGCGTGGAACCGGAGATCCCGTCACCCTCGAACGAACTGGACCCGCTGGTCGAGCAGCTGGAATCCGCGCTGCCCACCCTGCTGCTGGTCCTGGACCTGCTCGGGGTGTTCTTCTTCGCGGTGTCCGGGTCCCTGCTGGCGGCCCGGCGCCACTTCGACATCATCGGGTCGGTGTTCCTGGCGTTCTTCGCCGGCCTGGGCGGCGGCGTGGTGCGGGACCTCATCATCAACGAGGGCGTGCCGAACTCCTTCTCCAACCCGCTCTACCTGCTCCCGCCGCTGCTCGCCGCGGGCCTGGTCTACGTCCGCTTCATCCGTCAGGACCGGATGCGCCGCGGCCTGCTGGTGTTCGACGCGGCCGGGCTCGCCCTGTTCTGCGTCACCGGTACCCGGACCGCGCTGGCGGCCGGGATCACCCCGGTCATGGCGATCGTGCTGGGCGTGACCACCGCCGTGGTCGGCGGGCTGCTGCGCGACGTCACGGCCAACGAGGTGCCCGAGATCTTCAACCCGCGGGGCCTCTACGCGGTGCCCGCACTGTTCGGGGCCGGGCTGACCGCGCTGCTGTGGTGGCTGCATTGGTTCAACTGGGTCTCGTTGGCCCTGATCATGGTCGCCGTGTTCACCGTCCGAGTCGCATCCCTGCGCCGCCGGTGGAGTGCGCCCTACGCGGACCGGGGCATCAAGGCGACCGACTGAGCGCCACCCCCCTATACCTATCGCCATAGTTATATTAGGGTCGGTTCCAGCAGTGTGATCGAGACCACCGTCGGGGCGCCACCACCGGGCCCGCCGACCCAAGGACCGCCGAGGAAATGCCATGAACGCCACCCCCGCCACCGGCCGCCAGACCGTCATGACCGAGCCCTCGCTGGAGATGACCGGCAAGGACAAGGACATCGAGTCCCTGCGCGATGCCGCCTCCGTCATCCCGCAGGGCACCCGCATCAACGTCACCTTCCTCGGCAACGAGGACCTGTCCATGCGCGTCAAGGCCTCCACCGCCGCCCGGGACCTCGGCTTCATCCCGGTCCCGCACATCTCGGCCCGCCGGCTGACCTCGCAGGCGGAGCTCGTCGAGTTCCTCACCGCGCTGCGGGAGCAGGTCGGCACCACCCACGCATTCGCCGTCGGCGGGGACCCGTCCGAGCCGATGGGGCCGTACGCCTCCTCGCTCGAGGTCATCGAGTCCGGCCTGTTCAAGGAGCACGGGTTCACGGACATCTCGATCGCCGGCTACCCCGAGGGCCACCCGGACATCACCGAGGCCCAGCTCTGGGACGCCCTCGAGCGCAAGAACGCCTCCCTGCAGGAGCAGGGCCTCAACGGCACGATCCTCACCCAGTTCGGCTTCGACGTGGACCCGATCGTGCACTGGATCGAGGAGGTCCGCCGCCGCGGCATCCAGCTGCCGATCCGCGTGGGCGTGCCCGGCCCCGCGGGCATCAAGCGCCTGCTGACCTACGCCAGCCGCTTCGGCGTCTCCACGTCCGCGGGCATCGCCAAGAAGTACGGCTTCTCCCTGACCAACCTGCTCGGCACCGCCGGCCCCGACAAGCTGATCTCCGCCCTGGACGCGGCCATGACCGAGGACCACGGCGACGTGAAGCTGCACTTCTACACCTTCGGCGGCATGCGGGCGACCGCGGAGTGGATCGAGGAGTACCAGCGCAAGCACTGACCTCCACCGCCCAGCTGAGCTGCCGTCGTCGGGATACCGGCGGCGGCAGCACGGTGTGGCAGGGGGCTTCGGTAGTGCCGTGCGGCGAGGGTGGCAGCCACCCCGTGAGGACTGTGGTGACGACCGGGAGGACACGGACGGGCGCGGTCGCCTCCGTAGAGTGGGGGACATGAGTCGTCCCCGGCCTGTGCGCGCCCTGTCCGCCCCGACGGCGGCACTCACCCTCGCGGCCCTGCTCGCCGGGTGCGGTGGCCCGGGAGCCACGGAGGAGGTGGTCGGGGCGTCCACCCCTACGCCCGCCGCCTCCGCGACGGAGACGAGCATCTTCAAACTGTCCCCGGGCCAGTGCTACGACCGGCCGACTGCGGACGGCCTCTATGCGGTCGAGGTGGTGCCCTGCACCGTGGCCCATGACCTCGAGGCCTACGCCCTGTTCCAGCTCGACGAGCCGTCCTGGCCGGGCGACCAGCGGGTGCACGGGCTCGCCGACGCCGGCTGCCGCGCGGAGTTCACCGCCTTCACGGGCACGGCCCCGGAGGACTCCGATCTCGGGTACACCATGTACACCCCGTCCTCGGGGTCCTGGTCCGAGGGCGACCGCCAGGTGCTGTGCGCCCTCCAGCTCAACAGCGGCGGTCGGTTGATCGGCTCCCAGGCCGGTCACACCGGTCGGGGCTGAAGCCCGGACGCCCCGCATCACGGACGCCAATCATCCCAGGATGGACATTTCAGGCCGGGAGGAACTGGGGAGATGTCCATCCTGTCCTGACATTCCGGTCACCTCCGCCAAGGCACACCCGCTCGCCGCAACTTCGCCTCCAGCCTGGCCGGGCTGCGCAGGTCCTCCGCCAACCACCGCACCATGCGCAACCCCTGGTCGCAGATGGCATCCTCACGGCGCCTCTCTTCGGCGATGACCTGCTCCGCGGAGAGCCCGGAGTAACTGCGCCGGCCCAGGTACTTAGCCAGGCCGTCGAACTCCCCCACCGTGCCGGCGCCCTCCCACCAGAAGTCCGTGATGCCCAGCAGCGCGCCGCTCTCATCGTGCACCCGATGCTGCATCTCCGGGAGGGCGAATCCGAGGTCGCGGATCACCACCCGGCTGACGGATTCTCCCGGCGAATCGGTCTCCCCCGTGGCGAATCGCGCGCGCATCAGGAAACGCTCCCTCGCGGCCGCCGAGGTGCAGAGCTCCTGCAGGCCCAGCAATTCTTCCCGGGACCAGGGCGTCGGTGTGGATGCCCTCGTGTTCTTGAGTCCGGCAGGCCGGCCGGCCAGGAGGGCGTCGAGCACCGCGGCGGCCTCCGCGGGGTCCATGCAGGGAATGGTGTCAGCCAGCGTCCGGTCCAGGGATTCGACCCGGAGGGAGATCCCTGCCAGCACCAGTTCCTCGGAGGGCATGCCACCCCGGTCCACGCCTCGGAGTGGTCGCCATGCCCGCGGCCACATCCGGTGCCGCTCCGCGAACGGCGCGTGCTGGGCGCCCGCTTTTCGAACCGGCCTCCTGGTTCCCGACGATCCGGCGCGTGCCGACCGGACACTGATCTCCCGGGGGAACGACCACAGGCTGATCCCGTGGAGGGCCAGCGCCGTCTCCCGGCAGAACATTGCGGCACCCGCTCGCCGGGAGGCTGCGATGGCCAGCACGGTGGCCATGTACCGGTTCATCGGATAGGCGTCATTCCATCCCGCGCGCTCGGCGTAGACACCCGGACGGATCCGGACGAGATCACCGCGCTCCACGGCCCTCGACAGTCGCCTGGGGTCCTGCGCAGAGGTGCCCGATGGGTCGGCCAGCATCATCGGGATGGTCCAGGCGCGCAGGGTTCCGTCTGCCTGCATGCGCACGGGATGGTCCGCGTAGAGTCCTGGCACACCTGCACGGGATGGGGATGTCGTGAGCGTCATCGGTCCAGCACATCGCGGAACGCGGTCGCCGTGCCGCCCTGGTGGCCGAGCGTGTGGACAACCCGGCCAGATGATCCCCGGGAGGCGAGCTGTGGAATGACCGCCGCCGGTCAACAATGCTCCAATGGACCATTCAGGCCGGCAGGAACCGGGGACCTGTCCACCGCGGCATGATTCCCGGCCGCCCCACCCACGACGACGGCGCCCCACCTCCGAGGAGATGGGGCGCCGCGCGCTCGGGCCGGGTCAGGATGGGGCCAGCGACCCGTCACGGGCCGCCCGCGAGGGACTACCCATCACGGGCCATCCATCCGGGTCCGGACAGCGGACCGGGATCAGGCCTTGTAGCCGGTGCGCCAGCCTTCCTGGTAGGACTCACGCGCCACGGCGGAGTACGGCACCGGGGAGACGGTGGCGTTGACCTCGGTCTGCTGGTGCGGCTCGACGGTGGTCTTCTTCGTGCCGCCGTCCTCCTCGCCCCAGACGACCTTCAGCCGGGCGCCCTCGGGCACGTCCGGGTTGATGGTGGCCAGGGACAGGGCGCGCTTCTCGTTCGCCGAGTAACCGGTGAACATGGACACGCCCACCACGGTGCCGTCATCGTCGATCACCTTGTCGAAGTTGGACGAGCCGTAGTTGGCCAGCGGCAGGTCGAAGTACTTGAAGGGGGTGCCCTCCGTGTCGTACAGCGAGGCCTGGATGCGCTGAATGTCCTCGGCGTCCCACGCCAGGGTGACCTTCTTGCGCTGGGCGGCGGGATCCATCTTCTCCAGGGCGTCGCGGCCGATGAAGTCGTGGTCGAACTTCACGAAGGACCCGTAACCGAGCTCCCAGGGGGTGTGGTAGTAGTCCTCGATGTTGTCCGAGACGAACGAACCGGCCACGGCGTTGTTGGCCTCGTAGGAGTCGGCGCCCAGCCACTGGCGGTACTCGGCCAGCAGGCCCTCACCGGTGTAGATGGCCGGCAGCGGGGACGGGATCCAGCCGGACTCCAGGGTGTTGGAGGGGTAGGCCCGCGAGCCCACGGCCAGCATGCCGAACTCCTCGCCGGCGGCCAGGATGGCGTCGCGCATGCGGTCGTAGTCGGCGTAGGGGCCCCAGATCTCCAGGCCCGGGGCGCCGGACATGCCGTGGCGCAGGGTGCGGACCTGGGTGCCCTCGATGTTCATCCAGGACATGTTGAAGAACTTCAGCTTCTCGAGGGAGCCGCCGTGCAGCTTCTCGATGATCTCCCAGGCGCGCGGGCCCTGGATCTGGAAACGGTAGTACTCGCGCTGCACCGGCTTGCCCATGGGGCGGGAGGGCGAGCGGCGGTCCTCGACGATCTCCAGGTTCTGGTAGCCGTTCTTCTCGGCGTTGAACAGCAGCCAGTTGGTGGACGGAGCGCGGCCGACGTAGACGATCTCCTCCTCGGCCTGGCGGAACATGATGCCGTCACCGATGACGTGGCCGGCCGGGGTGACCGGGACGTACTGCTTGGCCTTGTCCACGGCGAAGTTGGCCACGGAGTTGATGGCGGTGTCCGAGATGAGGTTGATGGCGTCCGGGCCGCGCAGGATCAGGTTGTCCATGTGGTGGGACTGGTCGAAGAGCACCGCAGAGTCCCGCCAGGCGCGCTGCTCGGAGCGCCAGTTCGAGAACTCGGGGGCCACGACGGGGTAGATGTACGCGCCGATCTGCGCATTGCGCAGGCGCTCGACGACGTTGCCGGACTCGTCCAGCACGTCCTGCAGAGACTTGGTGGTCGACATGGTTTCAGACATCGGTTCGGTCCTCTCGGATGGTCCTGCGGAGGGGGTTCTGCGAGCAGGGAGTGATCTGCCCCACACCTGCTTCGTCACCGACCATATACCTATACGCATAGGTATGTCGATACCCTCCGCCCTGCCCCGCAGCCACGCCCCGGGCTACGCTCCCCCCATGACCATCCAGCCCCCGAACGAGCCCGCCGACCGCACCTCCGACCTGCCCACCCCCGGCCCGGACGGCACCGCGCGGGCCGGCGCGGACCCCGTCAGCTTCCACACCCGCAAGTGGGTCAAGCCCGAGGACCTCAACGCCAACGGCACGCTCTTCGGTGGGTCGCTGTTGCTCTGGATCGACGAGCAGGCGGCCATCTACGCGAGCATCCAGCTGGGCACCCACCGCGTGGTCACCAAGTTCATCTCCGAGATCAACTTCGTGTCCTCGGCCCGCCAGGGGGACATGATCGAGATGGGCCTGAAGGCCACCCACTTCGGCCGCACCTCCCTCACCATGCGCGCGGAGGTCCGCAACATGATCACCCGCCACGTCATCCTGACGATCGAGCGGATGGTGTTCGTCTCGCTCGGCGAGGACGGCAAGCCCGCCCCGCACGGCTACACGGACATCACCGACGACCGGGACCGGTTGCCGATCGAGCTCCGGGACTGAACAACACCGCGATTGCACATCCCCGGGACCGGTGCAACCGTGCATTGACACGGGAAGAAGCCGATAATGGAGACAACCGAGAGGAGACGTCATGAGCGAAGCCACCCACGATCCGCAGACGACGACCGAGACGGTGACGGTCACCAAGACGGTGACCACCACGGACGCCGACCTGGCACAGCAGCTCGTCAACGACGCCACCCAGCAGCAGGTGAAGTACGAGCACGACGACGCCAAGGCCGATGACTGGGGCAAGGCCTCCTTCCCCGCCTCGGATCCGCCGCAGAACTACTGACCACCCCGCAAGGCCCGACGGCGCCGCCGTCGCCTTCCAGCCCCGGCCCGGCCCCGGACACCCTCCGGCGCCGGGCCGTCCTGCGTCCTGCCTCCTGCCTCCTGTGTCGAGCTCCCCCGCGGTCCCCGGCCGGCGCGAGGACGATTCCCGGACTTGACCCAGGTCAAGGATCCGCATCCCGCTCCCCCGTAGGTTGACGGTGTCAGCACCAGACACGACGAACGAAGGGAGTCACAGATGACCACCGCGACCACCGCCCACACCATCTTCCGCGCGGAGGGCTTCTCCTGCCCGTCCTGCGTGGGCAAGATCGAGAAGCAGGTCGGCCGGCTCCAGGGCGTGCAGAACGTGACGGTCCACTTCGCCTCCGCCCGCATCGAGGTCGACCACGACGAGACCACGACCTCCGTCGAGGACATCGTCACCGCCATCGCCAAGGCCGGTTACACGGCCACCCCCTCGGCCTTCTGATCCGGTCGCCCGCCCGTGACCCGCCGCGGTCACGGGCAACCGGTGGTCCGCACCGTGACCGCCCGGTCCAGCCGCCCTCTCCCCCTCGCCCCCTCGCATCCACCCCTCGCATCCACCCGGAAAGGCCGCACCCACCGTGAACAGGCTCCAGACATGGCTCCACAGCAGTTGGTCCGTCCCGATCCTCTCGGGCCTGCTCATCCTCCTCGCGCTCGGCATCGGACGCCTCGGTGGCGGTGCATGGAACGCGGTCATCGGGCCCCAGTGGTGGATCGACGCCGGTGAGCACGCGCACGGCTCCGGCCACGCCTTCACCCTCGCCAACCTCTTCCTGCTGGCGGCGACCGTCGTGGCCGGTTACGGGATCGTGCGCACGGCGGTCCGCTCTCTGAGGATCAGGGTCATCGGCATCGACCTGCTGGTGGCCATCGCGGCCATCGGCGCCACTCTCATCGGCAACTTCTGGGAGGCGGCCGCGGTCACCTTCCTGTTCGCCATCGGTCACGCACTCGAGGCGGCCACGCTGAACAGGACGCGCTCGGCGCTGACCGAACTGGTCGCCGTCGCGCCGGACACGGCGATCGTGATGCGGGACGGTGAACAGGTCGAGGTCCCGGCCCACCTGGTCCGCACGGGTGAGATCGTGCTGGTCAAGAACGGCGCGAAGGTCCCCGTGGACGGCCAGGTGGTCTCCGGTACCGGCGCCATCGACGAGGCCTCCATCACCGGCGAGTCCATCCCGGTGGAGAAGTCCACGTCGGACCGGGTCTTCGCCGGCACCGTCTCCCGCGGGGGCTTCCTGCAGGTGCTGGCCACCGGGATCGGCGCGGACACCACGCTGGCCCGGATCATCCACCGCGTGGAGGAGGCCCAGGACACCAAGGCGAAGACCCAGGCCTTCATCGACCGCTTCTCGAGGTGGTACACACCGGCCGTGATCGTGCTGTCCCTGGTCACCTGGCTCCTCACCCAGGACGTGGTGCTGGCCCTGACCCTGCTGGTCATCGGCTGCCCCGGTGCCCTGGTGATCTCCATCCCGGTCGCCATCGTCGCCGGCATCGGGCGCGCCGCCCGCAACGGCATCCTCATCAAGGGCGGCGAGTTCCTGGAGACCTCCGCCAGGATCTCGGCCGTGGCCGTGGACAAGACCGGCACCCTCACCGAGGGCAGGCCCCGGTTGACGGATGTCGTCGTGCTGGGCGAGGGCACGGACCGCACCGACGTGCTGCGCTGGGCCGCAGCCGCCGAGGCCGGTTCGGAGCACCCGCTGGCCCGGCCCATCCTGGACTCCGCCCAGGAGGCGAGAGTGCCCCCGGTGGGCATCCCCGGTCACGTCACCCCGGTGCCCGGCAAGGGCATCGTGTCCGACGTCGGCGGGCAGCGGGTGCTGGTCGGCAACCTGCCGCTGCTGGCCCAGTACGGCGTGGCGGACGACGTCGGCGCCGGCCCGGCCGCGCACGGTCTCGCCGCCGCGGGCAAGACCCCGATGATCGTGGCCGTCGACTCGACGGTGATCGGGGTGATCGCGGTGGCCGACCAGGTCCGGCCGGACGCCCCGGCCATGGTCACCCGGTTGCACGAGGCCGGCGTGGAGAAGGTCGTCATGCTCACCGGTGACTCCCGCCTGGTGGCCGAGTCCATCGGCGCGACGACGGGGATCGACGAGATCCACGCCGCGCTGCTACCGGAGGACAAGCTGGAGGTGGTGGCACGCCTGCAGCGTGAGGGCCACACGGTGGCCATGGTCGGCGACGGCGTCAACGACGCCCCTGCCCTGGCCACGGCGGACATCGGCGTGGCCATGGGCGCGGCCGGTTCGGCGGTGGCCGTGGAGACCGCGGACATCGCGCTGATGGGCGACCACCTGATGAAGCTGCCGGAGTCGATCAGCCTGGCCCGGCGCACCGTGAGCGTGATGAGGCAGAACATCGCGATCGCGCTGATCACGGTGGTGCTGCTGCTGGCCGGTGTCTTCGCCGGCGGGGTGACCATGTCGGCCGGGATGCTGGTCCACGAGGCGTCCGTGCTGCTGGTGATCCTCAACGCCATGCGGCTGATGCGCAACGACAGCCACTCGACCGTGATGACGCGGCAGGCGCGGACCCCGTCCCGCCGCCAGGGACTCGAGGCCACCGAGGGCGCCCCGTCCGTGGGCGCCTGAGCGCCGGGTCCGCAGGACTGGATCGGGAGGCGTGAAACGGGGAAGGTGGGCTCGACGGCCCGCTCGCCACCCAGACGCGCCGCCCGGGGACAGGACACAGGAGGAGAACCAGATGTCGAAGGTGTTGGTCTTCACGGACTTCGGGGGCCCGGAGAACCAGGAACTCATCGAGCGCGAGGTGCCCCGGCCGCGCCCCGGACAGGTCGTCATCCGGGTGAAGGCGGCCGGCGTGAATCCGGCGGACGCGAAGATGCGCCAGGGGCTCTTCGGCAGGAAGCGCACGCTGCCCTCCCCGATGGGCCTGGAGGCCTCCGGGGTCATCACCGCGGTCGGCGAGGGCGTGGAGGACTTCGCCGTGGGGGACGAGGTCCTCGGCCTGCCGGTGCGGGGTGAGGGCACGTTCGCCGAGCACGCGGTGCTGGACGCGGCCAGGACCGTGGCCAAGCCACCGGAGATCTCCTTCGTGGAGGCGGCGACCATCCCCGTCGCCGGGACGGTCGCCTACGACGTCACCCACCAGGTCGAGCTCGAGCCCGGCCAGAGCCTGCTCATCCTCGGGGCCGGCGGCGGCGTGGGCCTGATGGCGGCTCAGATCGGCGCGGCGCACCGGTTCCGGGTGATCGGGGTGGCCAGCGCCTCGAAGAAGGAACTGGTGGAGTCCACCGGCGCCACGTTCGTCGAGTCCGGTGACGGCGTGGTGGACCGGGTGCGCGAGATCGCCCCCGAGGGCGTGGACCTGGTCGTGGACCTGGTCGGCGGGCAGGCGCTGCGGGGCATCGCACCCGTGGCGAAGGACCCGGGGCACGTCCTCACGACCGTGGACCCGGAACTCGCCGGGGAACTCGGCGGGTCCGGGGTGCGGCGCACCCGGGAGGCGCTGGCGAAGGTCACCGGCCTCTTCCAGCACGGCCTCATCGACCCGCACGTGGGCCGGCGCTTCAGCCTGGCCGAGGCCCGGGCCGCGATGGCCGCCGTCGAGGGCGGGCACGCCGCGGGCAAGGTGGTCATCGAGCCGTGAGCGCGGGCCACGACCGGATCGACGGCTGACCGACGACTGACCGACGAGTCGGGTCAGCGGCCGAACAGCCTGCCCAGCCAGCCCGAGCCGGCGCCCGCGGAGCCGCCCGCCCCCGCACCGACGGCTGCCTTCTGGTCGCACGTGCACCGGTTGGACACCGGGACGTTCCTCATCACCTGGTCCACGTGGTTGCCACACCCGGCCCACGTGGTCTTACCGCACTTGGCGCACTTCACTGCCTGGCACATGATGTGTCTCCTTCTCCTGAGGTCCTAGGGTCGGAGGCGTACCGAATCGAACGATCGCCGACCCCTCCGGAATATACCCCTAGGGGTATTAGTTACCAGCATACATCACCTTGCGGGATACCCCCGTAGGTATTACTCTCGACTCAGAACCGATACCCGAGGGGGTATCTGGAAACCAACGAAGGAGACTCCATGCTGCTTGAACGGATCTACGACGAGGACCTCGCCCAGGCCAGCTACTTCATCGGCTGCCAGAAGAACGGCACGGCCGTCGTGGTCGACGCCCGCCGTGACCTGACCCCCTACCTGGATCTGGCCGCGAAGAACGGCATGACCATCGTGGCGGTCACCGAGACCCACATCCACGCCGACTACCTCTCCGGCACCCGCGAGCTCGCCGCCAAGACCGGCGCCGAGATGTACGTCTCCGGCGAGGGTGGCCCCGACTGGACCTACGGCTTCGAGGCGAACCTGCTGCACGACGGGGACAAGATCACGATCGGCAACATCACCGTCCAGGCTGTCCACACCCCCGGCCACACCCCCGAGCACCTGTCCTTCCTCGTCACCGACGGGGCCTTCAGCGACCAGCCGGGCTACATGCTGACCGGTGACTTCGTCTTCTCCGGCGACCTCGGCCGCCCGGACCTGCTGGACGAGGCCGCCGGCGGGGTGGACACGCGCTTCGGCGGCGCCAAGGACCTGTTCCGCAGCCTCAAGGAGAAGTTCGTGACCCTGCCGGACCACGTCCAGGTCTACCCGGCCCACGGCGCCGGTTCGGCCTGCGGCAAGGCCCTGGGCGCGATCCCCTCCTCCACGGTCGGCTACGAGCGCCTCTACGCCTGGTGGGGCAAGTACGTCGCCGACGACGATGAGCAGGGCTTCGTCGACGAGCTGCTGGCCGGCCAGCCGGACGCCCACGCCTACTTCGGCCGCATGAAGCGCGAGAACCGGGACGGCCCGGCCGTGATGGGCGATCGTGCCCCGCTGCCGGAGCTGGCGATCGAGGACGTCGCCCGCGACCTCGAGCAGGACAAGGTCACCTTCGTGGACACCCGCCCCGTGGACGAGGTCCACGCCGGGACCGTTCCCGGGTCGATCAGCATCCCCGCCCCGGGCAAGATGGCCACCTACGGTGGCTGGGCCTACGACCCCGAGAAGGACGATCGCCCATTGGTACTGCTGGCCCAGGACCAGGAGCAGGCCCAGCAGTTCTGGGACCACCTGGTGCGCGTGGGCATCGACCGCGTCTCCGGGTACGTCACCGGGATCGAGGGCCTGCCGACCACCACCCCGCGTCTCATCCAACCGGAGGAGCTCGAGGGCTTCGACGCGGCCCTGGTCCTGGACGTGCGCAACAAGACCGAGTACACCGAGGGCCACATCCCCGGCTCGCGCCAGTTGAGCGCCGGCCGCGTGCTGTGGCACCAGGACCAGCTGCCCACCGAGGGCACCATCGTGACGTACTGCCAGTCCGGGATGCGCAACTCGGTGGCCGCCAGCGCCCTGCGCCGGGCCGGACACGACGTCGTCGAACTCGACGGCAGCTACAGCGCCTGGTCCGAGTGGGCCCGCCGCAGCGGAGTCCAGCCGGAGACCTCGGAGACCGCCCAGGAACCGGTCGGCGCCTGACCCGGCAGCCGACCGGCTGACGAGTCGCCCGGTCCACCGGACCGTCCGCAGAAGGGGCGCCCCACGGGGCGTCCCTTCTGTGCATCCCGCCTGCGCACTCCTTCCGCCTCCCCCGGGCGCGCCAAAGCCTCCGGGCACGCGAAAGCCCCCGGAGCGTTGACGGGTCAATGCTCCGGGGGCCTCGGAAACCGCAGTCCAGGCCTCAGGCCAGGGAGAGGAAGAGCTTCTCCATGTCCGCCTTGTCCATGGAGCCGTCCTCCGTGCGCAGGCACTGCTCCAGGCCGGTGGCGATGATGGCGAACCCGGCCCGGTCCAGCGCCTTGGAGACGGCGGCCAGCTGGGTGACCACGTCCTTGCAGTCGCGGCCCTCCTCGAGCATACGGGTGACCGCGGCGAGCTGGCCCTGGGCCCGCTTGAGCCTGTTGAGGACCGGCTTGAGCTCGGTGGTGTCGAGTTCCATGAGGTGCTCCTCGGGTCGTGGAGGGGGTATCAGTCCCCGCCATTCTATACCCCCGGGGGTGTGTTGCATACCCTAGGGGGTATGTGGCAGACTCATGGAGTCATATCCAGACGAACGGAAGAGAAGCCTCTTGACCTCCCCCACCCCCGCCCTGACCGACGTCGACGCCCCGACCCTGCGTGAGTGGATCGATCGCCACGATGACCTGATCGTGCTGGACATGCGTTCCGCCGCGGAGTTCGAGGGCCTGCACATCAAGGGTTCCTACAACGTCCCGCTTCCGCTGCTGTCCGAGCACGCCGACGAGCTCGCCCAGCGCCTGGACCGCCACGTGGTGCTGGTCTGCCAGTCCGGCGTCCGCGCCGGGCAGGCCCGCACCCGGCTGAACACCGCCGGCCTGGAGAAGGCCACGGTCCTCACCGGCGGCGTCCCCGCCTTCGAGGCCGCCGGTGGGGACGTCGTCCGCGGAGCCCAGCGCTGGTCCCTGGAGCGCCAGGTCCGCATGGCCGCCGGCTCCCTCGTGCTGGCCGGGATGCTGGGTGGGAAGCTCGTCTCCCCCAAGGTGAGCATGCTCGCCGGTGCCATCGGCGCCGGGCTGAGCTTCTCCGCCGTCACCAACACCTGCGCCATGGGCAACGTCCTGGCCAAGATGCCCTGGAACAGGACGGCCTCCGAGCCCACCGCCCAGTCCGCGATCGAGCAGTTGCCCTCCGCGGGCTGACCCAGACCGCCCGGCGGCGGCGCACCCCCTCCCCCCTCCGCGCCGCCGTCGGGCCCCTTCCTTCCCAGCCCCGCCCGGCCTACTCCCAAGGACCATCCATGACCGTCACGCTCATCGTCACCCTTGCGCTCTCGGTGCTGATCGGGGTCTCCCTCGGCCTGCTGGGCGGTGGGGGGTCCATCCTCACCGTCCCGATCCTCACCTACGTGGCCGGACTTCCCGCCAAGGAGGCGATCGCCGCCTCGCTGTTCGTGGTGGGCACCACCTCGCTGGTCAGCGTGGTCTCCCATGCCCGCAAGGGGAGGGTGAGGTGGCGTACCGGCCTCGTCTTCGGAGTGGCGAGCATGGCCGGTGCCTTCGGCGGCGGGCTGCTGGGCGGCCACATCCCCGGCACCGTGCTGATGATCGCCTTCGCCCTGATGATGGTCGCCACCGCGGCCGCCATGATCCGGGGCCGGAGGAAGGCCCCCTCCTCCGGCGGGGACGAGGCGAAGAAGCTGCCCGTCGTCAAGGTCGTCCTCGAGGGCCTGGTGGTCGGCCTGGTCACCGGGCTCGTCGGCGCCGGGGGCGGTTTCCTGGTGGTGCCCGCGCTGGTGCTGCTGGGCGGGCTGTCCATGCCGGCCGCCGTCGGGACGTCCCTGGTGGTCATCGCCATGAAGTCCTTCGCGGGCCTGGGCGGCTACCTCACGAGCGTCCAGCTCGACTGGGGGCTCGTGGCCGGGGTGACCGCCGCCGCGATCGTCGGTTCGCTGATCGGGGCGAAGCTGACGGGGATCATCCCCGAGAACATCCTGCGCGAGGGCTTCGGCTTCTTCGTGCTGGCCATGGGCGTCTTCGTCCTGGTCCAGGAACTGCCCTCCCCCGCAAGCGCAGTCGTCGGCGTCCTGGGCTCCGGCGCGGTGGCCGCGGTCCTGCTGTGCCGCTACGCCATCCCCTCCTGCCCGCTGAACCCCCGCCGGCACCGGGAACCGGTCGCGGAACCCCAGTCAGCGTGACTCCCCGCCGGCGGGCGTCACCGGTTCCACGGCGATGGTCCCGTAGACCCGCCGGTAGGGCTCGAGCGCACTGCTGATCCGCTCCAGGGTGCTCGCCGAGCCCGGGATCACCTCGAGGACGTCCTCCAGGACCGAGACAGTCCGGCCCCGGCGGCCCATGATGGTCTCGCGCGCCGGCTCGGCGCAATCCTCGTCGGCGAGGATGTCCTCGAAGCCGTCGCGGAGCACGTCCTGCAGTTCGGCCGCGTACAGGTCCGTCCTGCGCAGGGCGTAGTCGTAGAGCGCGAGGACACAGGCGACGGCCGCGCTGGGCCCGGTCTCCCGTCGGTCCATGGCCTCGGTCAGCAACCGCTGGCCGTGGCCGTCGAGCCGGGCGAGGATCTCTCCCGCGCCGGCCCACGCCACGGTCAGGGGCAGGTCCACCTGCGCGGTGATCGTGCCGGGTTCGGCGGAGATCCAGACCGACTCCCCGGGGAGGATGAAGGCCGAGGCGTTGGACGGCTTGCCCCGTTCCTGTGCCGTCCGGTGCATCACCCCGGACTGGAGCGTCTCCAGGCGGGTGCGTCCGGGACGGTGCTCCTGCACCGCGTCCCAGGGCGTGGTGCGCAGGATCCACACCGCGCCGGTGCGGTTGTGCAGCCACGTGTAGGCGGGCCTCGTGTCCGTGCGCAGGCACGCATCCCACTCGTCCAGGATCCTCCTCCCCGCCGGATCGGTGGTGGACAACCGCAGCGCCTGCGCGGACCCGAGATCTTCACAGGTCCCCTGGGCGGTCTTGTGCACGTGCGGGGTCGGAGTGGCGGAAGCCCGGCGGGACCTCGTGTCGGTGCCCTCCGGCGTGGGGACGCCCAGCCCCGGCCCGGGAGCGTCCCCGGGGTCCTCGAACGGCGCACGGGTCGCGGGCGGTGGATCGGTCCCTGGTCCGGTATCCGGCTCCCCCGCCTCGCAGCCCGTGAGTGCGATCACCAGGGCCGCGACGATCCATCGTCCCCGCCTCATGCGGTCATTCTGGGCCAGCCCGACAGGCGGGGGAAGTGCTCGTGCCCCCTCGGGGCGCCGGTCCGTGCAGGTGTTCGGGGCGCTGATCCGCACGGATGCACGGGGTGCCGGCCCGCGAGGGCACCCACGGGTGCGGCGCAGGGGTGCGGTGCGGAGATGCGGCGCAGGGGTGCGGTGCGGAGATGCGGCGCAGGGGTGCGGCGCAGCGGTGCGGCGCAGCGGTGCGGCGCAGGCCTGCCGGACCTGTGCACGCGGCGAACCCCTGGCCTACCCTGTCTGCCACCAGGGACCGTATCGCGGAGGCGCACATGGAGCGGCAGCACATCCTATGGCTGGAGGACACCGGCCTCGAGGACCTTCCCCGGGTGGGCGGCAAGAACGCCTCCCTCGGTGAGATGATCCGGACCCTGACGGCCGAGGGGGTCCAGGTCCCCGGGGGGTTCGCGCTCACCGCCGAGGCGTACCGGGAGGTCGTGCAGGCCAACGGCCTCGAGCCCCGCATCCGGGAGCTGCTGGAGCACGGACGCGGTGGCGGGTTGCCGCTCCGCGAGGCCGGCGAGCGCATCCGCCGCCTGTTCCTGGACGCCCCCTTCCCGCCGCCACTCGTGGACGCGGTGGCCGCGGCCTACGCCGAACTGGCGCGGCGCACCGGCACCACGGACCCGGCGGTGGCCGTGCGTAGCAGCGCCACCGCGGAGGACCTGCCCGAGGCCAGCTTCGCCGGCCAGCAGGAGACCTTCCTCAACGTGTGCGGGGTGGACGGGCTCCTGGACGCCTGCCGCCGGTGCTTCGCCTCCCTGTTCACGGACCGCGCCATCAGCTACCGGGCCCTGAAGGGCTTCGACGACCTGCAGGTGGCGCTGTCCGTGGGCGTGCAGCTGATGGTGGACTCCGCCTCCGGGTCCTCGGGGGTGATGTTCACCCTGGACACGGAGTCCGGCTTCCCGGACGTCGTGGTCGTCAGCGCCACCTGGGGACTGGGTGAGACGGTGGTCCAGGGCACCGTGGACCCGGACAAGTACGTGGTGTTCAAGCCGTTCCTCGACGACGACCGGCTCGTCCCGGTGCTCGAGCGCACCGTGGGGGCCAAGGAGGTCAAGCTGGTCTACGGACCGCACGCCGGCTCGCCGACCGCCCTGGTGGAGACCTCGCCGCAGGAACGCCGGGCGCTCGTGCTCACGGACGCCGAGGTGCTGCGGCTGGCCCGCTGGGCGGCGGTGGTGGAACGCCACTACGGTACCCCCATGGACCTGGAGTGGGCCAAGGACGGCCCCACCGGGGAGCTGTTCATCGTCCAGGCACGCCCGGAGACCGTCCAGGCCCGACGCAGCGCCACCCGGTTCACGGTGCACCACCTCGAGGAGTCCGGCCGCGCGCTGGCCACGGGGGCGGCCATCGGGGACGCGATCGTCGCCGGTGAGGTGTGCGTGATCCGCAGCGCGGCGGACATCGGCAGCTTCCGCGACGGGGCGATCCTGGTGGCCGAGATGACCGACCCGGACTGGGGGCCGGTGATGAAACGGGCCGCCGGGATCATCACCGACCACGGCGGGCCCACCAGCCACGCGGCCATCGTGAGCCGGGAGCTGGGGGTGCCGGCCGTCGTCGGGACCGGCTCCGCCACCCGGGACCTGGACGACGGCGGAGTGGTCACCCTGTCCTGCGCCGAGGGCGAGGTGGGCCACGTCTACGCGGGGCGGCTGCGGTGGCGCACGGAGGAGGTCGACCTGGAGCGGTTGCCGCGCACCCGCACCAAGGTGATGGTCAACGTGGCCAGCCCGGCCGCCGCCTTCCGGTGGTGGCGGCTGCCCGTGGACGGGGTGGGGCTGGCCCGGATGGAGTTCATCATCACCGAGGCGATCCGCGTCCATCCCATGGCCCTGGTCCACCCCGAGCGCGTGGAGTCCGCCGAGGACGCCGAGCGGATCCGCGAGCTGACGAGCGGGTACGGCGACCCGCGCGAGTACTTCATCGACCGCCTGGCCACCGGGCTGGGCAAGCTGTGCGCGCCGTACCATCCCCGCCCGGTGATCGTGCGGCTGAGTGACTTCAAGACCAACGAGTACGCGCACCTGCTGGGCGGGCGGGCCTTCGAGCCGGCCGAGGAGAACCCCATGCTCGGCTTCCGCGGCGCCTCGAGGTACGACGACGACCGGTACCGGGAGGGCTTCGAGCTCGAGTGCCGCGCCCTGCGGCGGGTGCGGGAACGCCTGGGCTTCACGAACCTCGCCGTCATGGTGCCCTTCTGCCGGACGGTGCCCGAGGCGGACCGGGTGCTGGCGGCGATGGCCTCGCACGGGCTGGTCCGGGGCCAGGACGGGCTGCTGGTCTACATGATGTGCGAGGTGCCCTCCAACGTGGTGCTCGCCGAGGAGTTCGCCCGCCGCTTCGACGGCTTCTCGATCGGCTCCAACGACCTGACCCAACTGGTGCTCGGGGTGGACCGGGACTCGGAGATCCTGGCCCGGCAGTTCGACGAGCGCGATCCGGCGGTGGAGTCGATGATCGCGGACGTCATCCGCCGGGCGCAGGCGGCGGGCATCACGGTGGGCCTGTGCGGGCAGGGTCCGAGCAACCACGCGGACTTCGCGGAGTTCCTGGTGGAGGCCGGCATCGACTCGATGTCCCTGAACCCGGACTCCGTCCTCCGCACGATCCCGGTCATCGCCGAGGCCGAGCAGGCGGCCGAGACCGGCGGGCACGTGGGGCACGGCTGACGCACGTGGCGCCGCCGGTGGGAGCCCTACTCGGTCCTGCCGTGCATGATCAGCACGGGGCACGCGGCGTGCGCGCCGACGGCGGAACTGACCGAACCGAGCAGCAGGCCCCGGAACCCGCCCCGGCCGCGGCTGCCGACCACGAGCATGCGCGCGCCCTTGCTCAGCTCGGTGAGCACCTGCGCGGGCTGGCCCTTCTGCACCACGGTCTGCAGCGATGCCGGCTGTTCGTCGCCGAACGCCTCGGCGAGCGTGCCGTCGAGCCGTTGCCGGGCCTCCTGCTCGGGATCGTAGCCGACCAGTTCCGGGATCTCCCCACTCGCCGCGGGCCACTGCCAGGCCGCCACCGCCATCAGCGGGGCGTTCATCAGATCCGCCATGATCTTGCCCTCGCGCAGCGCCTCGATCGACTGGTCCGACCCGTCAACCCCGACGACCACCGGCTTCGACTCGTCCATGGTGTTCCCCTTCTGCGTCGTTTCCACTGCCGGTCCGTCGTCTCCACGTCAGCAGGAGCGCGCGGGGTCCAGCACACGGGTCCGGAGGGCCCGTGGAGTGTGGCCACAGTAGGCAGCGGCTCGGCTGCGGCACAAGGTCCGGAGCGCGGGCGGGGCTGACGGACGACCACGTCGGCCCGTACCGTGACGTGGGAGCGGTCCCCACCGTGGGGCGAGGACAGGAAGGGTGAGGCATGCGGGCAGTGATCGTGGAGTCCCGGGGAGCGGAGGCGCGCCTGGAGGAGACGGCCGACGAGGGCATCCTCAGTGGTCCCGTGGAGCTGGACGTACTCTACTCCAGCTACAACTACAAGGACGGCCTGGCCATCACCGGTGCCGGCCGGGGCGTGCTGCAGAACTGGCCGATCATCCCGGGCATCGACATCGTCGGCACGGTCACCCGCTCCGACGACCCGGCCTGGGACCCCGGGGACACGGTGGTGCTCAACGGGGACGGCATCGGCGAATCGCGCCACGGCGGCTTCGCGACCCGGGCCCGGGTCCACGGCGAGGCCCTCGTGGAGCTGCCCCGGGACATCAGCCCGGTGCGCGCCGCGGCCATCGGCACCGCCGGCTTCACGGCCATGATCTCCGTGCTGCAGCTGGCCGATGCCGGACTCACCCCGGGGTCCGGGGACATCCTGGTCACCGGCGCGGCCGGTGGCGTGGGTTCGGTGGCGGTGTCCCTGCTGGCCGGCCGCGGTTACCGGGTGGTGGCCTCCACCGGACGGGCCGAGGAGGAGGGTGACTACCTGCGGGACCTCGGTGCCGCCGACCTCCTCGACCGCCACGAGCTCTCCGAGGACCTCGGCAAGCCCCTGCAGGAACAGCGCTGGGCCGGCGCCGTGGACGTCGCCGGCAGCACCACCCTGGCCAACGTCCTGGCCCAGACCAACTACGGCGGGACCGTGTCCGCCTGCGGCCTGGCCCAGGGCATGGACCTGCCCACGACCGTGGCGCCGTTCATCCTGCGCGGCGTCACCCTCACCGGCGCCAACTCGGTCTACGCACCGCAGGCCCTGCGCCAGCGGGCCTGGACCGCCCTGGCCGACGAGCTCGACCTGGACCAGCTCGACCTGATGACCACGACCATCGGGCTGGCCGAGACCATCCCCTACGCCCAGCAGATCCTGGCCGGGCGCACCCGCGGGCGCACCGTGGTGGACGTCAACGGGTAGGCCCTCAGCCGCAGGTCCGCGCGTGCCGTGGCACTCCCGGTCGACCGCCCCACACCCTCTCGGTGGAGACCGCGTTCACGTGCGGTGCCGACTGCACCAGGTCGGCATTCAGGGACCTGGTCCCTGCTTCAGCGTCCACGAGCATCCACGCCAGCAGGCACAGGGTCGCGAGCACGCCGACGGTGATGATCCGGCGGGCCGCCACGGACAGGCACAACATCCAACGACCGCCACGGCCACCCGGTGGTACATGCCGGGGTGAAGTGCGAGATCGAGGCCTCAGCCCGGCTGGCGCTGGGTTCACTCAGTGCGAGCCTTGCCGATGTACGCCTTCATCTGCTTGCGGAGCAGTATGGCGTTGGCTGCCGACAGGCCGATCTCGTAAGTGGCGACCATCAAGGACAGAAGGCCTCAGGGGCGCAGGTGCTCGCGCAGGCCCGGGATGGCGAAGTCCACCAGGCCGTGTCCGGTGGACTCGATGAGCCCGGCGTCGATGAGCCGCGCCCGATAATTGCCCACGGTGTTACGGGCATCCCCGAGCCGCCGGCCGATATCGACGGTCCGAGACGACCCGTCGTCCTCGGCCATGGCCCGCAAGAACTCCAGGTCCTTCGGGGAGGCCGAGGCCAGGGCCGCGTCGATGACCATCCGGGTGTTGCGCCGGCGTGCGGCCGCCACCGCCAGGCCGACGTCCTCCGCGGTCAGGGGCCCGTCGGTGGCCTCGGCGACCTGCCACAGGTGGTACCCCACCAGCTGGATCAAGAACGGGTACCCGCCAGTGACCTCTGCCGCGGTGCGCAGCAACTCCGGGGCGATCGCATGCTCCAGGACGGTAAGAGTGTCCCGGTAGGAGGCTTCGACCTCGTCAATGGCCGCGGGATGCAGGTCGATGCGGTCCGCCCGGCGCAGGAACGTGGCCACGCCCTCGTCCAATAGATCCGAGACCGCTGCGGGCAGGCCGGCGAAGACCAGGGCCACCGGGAGCCCGGCCCGGATGAAGTGCTGCACCGAGGCCGCCAACTGGGCCAGCTCGTCCCGATCGGCGCCGTGAATCTCATCCACCGTGATGGCCAGCCCGGTGCCTTGAGCATCCAGCAGTCTCAGCAGTTCCTCCCCCAGCTGGCGCCACCCGGCCTGCTGGGCCGGGGCCAACTCGGTGGTCACTGAGAACCCGCCCAGGCCCACCCCGGTGATGCGCCGGCCGGCCGGCCCGGAACCGAGCTCTTCCAGGAAGGGGTGCATCGCCGCGCCAATCCGGCCCAGGAACCCGCGCGTGGCGGTCTCGGAGATCACCGCCCACCCGGCTCGACGGGCGGCGTCCTCGGCCTCGCCCAGCATCACCGTCTTGCCCACCCCGCGCGCCCCGGTGAAGATCGTCAACAGTCCCGGAGCGCCCGAGCGGATCCGCAACCCATATTCGAACTCATCCAACAACCCCGCTCGTCCGACCAACTGGGGCGGCTCGGCCCCGGCCGTCGGCCGGAATGGATTCAGTCCTGGCACCACAGTCACCCTTTCGGTGTACATCGGTGAACCTTATGAACATGAGTGTACATAGTGACTACCTGTGATTCCCCAGGATGGCTGCCAAGTCCTCGCCCGCAAACGGCCGAACGGCCGGAGGATGCCCTGTTACTCACAGACGCCGTGGCTTCCGGACTGTCGGAGTCCGTGAGTAAAGCACCGCGGCGGGCGGGTGCTCACGAACCCTCCACCACGGCCTCCCTGGGGGCCGGAGCACGTTGTCCCGCAGGCTGTGGGACAACTGGCTCCGACCAGTTGGGGCGAAGACCCGAATAGAGAAGGGGTTGCCAGAATGCCGAGGCCCTGGGCTACATCCAAGACGACCTCGGATACACCCAGGCCCCCGTCGTCGTGGTCGACGACCAGGACCACTGGTCCAGATTCCAACCCGACCAGATCCACCGGGTCGCCACCATCCTGGCCCGCAGCGGCTCAATCGTCTAACCCCCGGCACCCACGACCGGACCCCGCCGACCCTCCCCAGCGCTCTGTCGGGAAGGGAGTCTTCGGCCGGGATGGTCAAGCGCTGCGCTGCAACGATGCGCTGGCGCCGGTGCCGTCATGGGCGCGGACCAACCGCCACCGCCCCGAATCCCGGTGATGGGCGATGTCCAGGGTCAACAGAGGCGCACGGCGCGCGGCGGCCAGGCGGACCTGCAACCGCCAGATCTCATGATCGATCAGCCCGGCACCCCGTCCACGTTCGACCCGGCGCTCCTCCACCCACCACTTGCGCCGCTCGTACCAACGCACAGGCTCAGCGGCCACCACATACCGCCGCCCCTCCCACACCAGATACCGCGGCATCCCGTGACCGTCGCGTTCGACTCCCACCGACTGCGTGAACACTCCCACCCGTGCCGACGTCCCTTCATGTGTCCTGTGTTAATAGTTGCCCCGCCGCGAGTTGCCGACGGGGGTGGCCGGTCAGCTGCCGTTCGGTCCACGCGTGCGTCTGGGAAGGAACGCCACAACGAGGAACCGGGGCTGACCGGTCGGCGGTGGGAAGCGCCATCACCCCGGGACACTATGAGCACCGGAGGACACGCTAACCACCGCCCCCCCCCCCCGCACGGACCGATCACAGCCAGCATTCCCCCACCGACGTGCCCTTCTACGGGGAAAGGACGTCGACATCGAGATCCACCCTGCCTCGGGCCTCGCCGACTGGGACACTCGGCCGGGCCCAATCGAAGGCGCTGCCGCTACGGCCAGGGTGAAGGCTGCGGCTCGAGCCCTTTGTCGCGGTCGGCCGGACGTGGCGGCCGACCTGGCGTTATCGCTGACGGATTCGGAACGTGCCCGTTCTTGCCGGTTCGTTCGACCGGACGGCGTACTGGCGACTGGCGCACCGGGAGTCGGTGTTGATGTATCAGCGCGGCCTCAGCGTCGAACAGATCGCCCGCCTCTACTGATGCGAACCGGCCCGGGTGTGCCGGTACCTGATGGGGGTGTACGGGCGCGCCCCTGAACTGTTGCAGAACGGGCCGCACCGCGAACTCGTCTACGACCGGCCGCGGCCGGAGACCTGGCCGGACCGCGGCCAGTGCTTCAAGACAATGCTGACCCGGTTCGAGGCCTTCCTGTCCGAACACGGGCGGAGACACCAGACAGTATTAAAGGAGGACGTGGGCAAGTCCTCGGAGACGCCGGGGTCTCGACCTGGACTCGCGACGCCGGCGGGCAAGCCGTGGCCCTGCGGGTCGCATCGGCCATGGGAGAGCGGCGTCGTTGTTTGGATTCCAGGGGGGTATTGTGCGTTGCGCCGGTTCAGCCTTCGCCACCAAGCAGGTGGTACCAGCTGTCGGCGAGTACTTCGAGTGCGTGGTCGCGGTTGGGCTCGCCCTTGCGGCGTGTCCAGAGGGTGCTGATGTAGTCGAGCTGCTCGTAGGCGAGGCTTCCCCGGAGATGGCGCGTCTCCGGGGGGAACCGGTTCGCCAGTTCCATGCCACGGACCATGTCGGCGATGACCTCCTCTCGCCATTGTTCGAGCAGGGTCCGTACCTCGCGATCGACGGCGGACGCTTCGATGAGCACGTCCAGGTAGGGGCGGAAGTCTGGCCAGAGCGCAGCGCGGGACTCCAGCCATGCCAGGATGCCCGGCAACTGGCCCACTCGGACGATATCGACGAGTTCGGCGGCGGTGGAGGGCGTGCCGGGGGCCTCGGCGCGTTCGAGCACGGTGTTGACGCGCGCCAAGAACTCCCTCATCAGGTGGGTACGTGAGGGGTAGTGCGCGTAGAAGGTTACCCGGCTGGTGCCGGCGGCCACGGCGATTTCGTCGATGGTCGTCGCGGCGTAGCCCTTCTCGGTGAAGAGCTCCAGCGCCCGGTCGACGATCGTGTCGCGGGTCAGCTGTTTCTGGGCTTCTCGCAGCGACTGCATGAGGCAATCCTATCCGTGGTGTTAAGCGTCCTTACGTTGATTGGAGGAAGGCTGGGGTACGGCGGTAGGCGCCTCCTTGGGGGAACCGAGGATCGGCATCAGAGTCTCGCGGGTGCTGCCGGACGCAGGGCGTCCGGGCCGGTGGTGGCCAGTCGGCGTAGTTTCGGGATGGGAATCCGGTAGTTGATCGCTGCGGCGGTTCCGGTCCCGTCCGCGTTCTCCCAGCGCAGCAGCATCGATTCCGGGTCCTTGCCGGGTTCGCAGTAATCGGGTGCGCCGATCACGGGCGTGGGGCCGACCGCCTTGAGCGAGAGGCCGAAGCCCTCGGTCCAGAAGTACGGTTGGAAGTCGAACTCAGGGGCCGCTTCGCCCCGGAGTAGGCCCAGGGCCGCGGTCTTGGCCTGTTCGATGGCGCTGGTCCACAGCGGCACCCGCGCTAGCCCGTGGCGGGTCGGGAAGAACGCTACGTCACCGGCGGCGACGATGTCCTCCCGGAGCCGGCCCCGGGAGTCCACACGCAGCGACCCGTCGACGAGCAGTCCCGAGCCGGCCAGCCAGCCGGTGTTCGGTTCGTCGCCGATGGCGGTGACGATCAGGTCGGCGTCCAGCTCGGTGCCGTCGGCCAGCACAACGAGGGCCCCGGCCCCGGACTCGACCAGGCGGGCTTTCCCGCCGCCCATGACCCGCAGGCCACGCCGGATTGCCGCGGAGGTGAACACATCGGACAGGTGCTCACCGAGCTGGCGGGCCAGCGGGGCGGCGTCGGAGACGAGCGTGACCTGGCAACCGGCCTGCAGGCAGCCCGAGGCGACCTCCATGCCCAGCGGTCCGCCGCCGATCACCAGGACCGAGGGGCGCGCCGCGACGTGCTGCTTCAGCGCGATCGCGTCCTCGATCGTACGCACCGTGACCTCGCGGGCAGAGCCATCACTCCCTGGGGCTGTGGCCAGGCGTTTGGCGCGGGCACCGGAGGCGATGACCAGCCCGTCGTACGGCAGTTCCCCGCCGTCTTCGAGTCGCACGAGCCGGGCGTCGGTGTCCAGGCTCGTGGCGCTCAGCCCGAGCAGCTCGGTCGCCTCGTGGGTGGGCGCCGGCAGTTCGTGGGACGTCAGGTCGTCGTCCCCGTGCAGCAGTGCCTTGGACAGGGCTGGGCGGCTGTAGGGGTGGTGGCGCTCGGCGCCGACCACCGTGAGCTCGCCGTCGAAACCGGCCGAGCGCAGGGAGTCACAGGCCGTGAGGCCGGCGATGCCGTTACCCACGACGACGATCCGGCGCATCACGAGGCCCCCGTCAGGCGCAGTGCGGCGACCGGACAGACCCGTACCGCCGCCCTGGCGGCGTCGAGGTCGGCTCCGTCCACGTCGGGGACGTCGATCACCAATTCGCCGTCATCGTCCAGGTGCATCAGCGTGGGCGCGGCTTCCTCGCACAGGCCGTGGCCTTCGCAGCGGGGGCGATCCAGTTCGATCTTCATGCCGCCACCACCTCGAGGACCGGGAGCGTCTCGAGGCTCCGGACCATGTTGCTGGGCACCCGGCTCCCATCGGCGACCGTGATCGATTGCACCTGGCGGGCCAGGGCGTTGATGATGGCGTGGCCCTCGAGTCTGGCCAGGCCCTGGCCGGCGCAACCGTGTGGGCCGTAGCCGAAGGAGAGGTGGTCCACGGGGTTGCGTCGCACGTCGAAGACGTCCGGGTTCTCATAGTGGCGCGGGTCGCGGTTGCCGGCCCCGATCAGGATGCCCAGCTGGGCGCCTGCCGGAACCGTTGCCCCGTCGATCTGCACGTCGCGGGTGGCCGTACGGCCCCAGATGTGGAGCGGCGTCCAGTAGCGCAGCACCTCGGCGAAGGCCGCGGAGACGAGCTCGGGGTTCTCGCGCACGAGCTGGAGCTGCTCCGGGTGGCGCCCGAACAGGGCCACGATGTTCCCGATCGAGGCGATCGTGGTGTCGACGCCGGCCCCGAGGTACTGGTGGATGATGTGCCCGGCGGAGCCTTCGGGGATGTCGCCGCGCTTCTCGGCGTCGAAGATCCCGCGGCCGATCGACCCGGGAGCCAGGTCCTCGGCGGTGACCGAGGAGCACCAGCCGTAGAGTTCGCCGGCGATCGGGAAGCTCTCTTGGGTGCGGTGGTTCAACGGCCCGAGGACCTGCATCGCGGCCTGCCCCCAGCGGAGCATGTTGTCCTTGACGTGCCCCTGGAAGCCGATGAGGTCGGCGACGATCTCGATCGGGAAGGCGCGGGCCAGGGAGTCGATGGCCTCGAAGTTGCCCTCGGCGACGAGTTCGGCGACGAGCCGGTCGGCCTTGTCCTCGATGGTCACCTTCAGTCCACGCAGGGCCCGGGGCGTGAGGTTTTCCGACAGCGTCGCGCGCAGCTGGGTGTGCGTGGGCGGGTCGGATGCCAGCGAGGTGCCCTGCAGCGCCTCGTTGACCATCGGGTTGAAGCCCAGGGTGGTGGACGAGAACGTCTGCGGATCACCGAGCACCTCACGGATGATGTCGTAGCGCGTCAGCACGTACAGGTCGTTCTGGGGCAGGTGCACGACCCCGGCCTGCTCGCGCAGCGCGGCGTAGGTGGGGTAGGGGTCGACGACGATGTCGTCAGCCCAGATGTCGATGGGTGATTCGGTCGGTGCGGTCACGGTGTTCTCCTTGCGGATGGTGGGTGGTCGGTGTGGTGCCGCCGTCTCAGACGGTGGCACCGGTGGTCGCTTCGGCATTTGCCTCGGTGGTTTGTGCGCTGGCATCTGAGGTCGGTGCGGTGACGGGTTCCGTGGTGGGTGCGGAGGACCGGGCGGAGATGAACAGGGTCAGAAGGGCGGAGAGGGCCGCCGCGATGCCCGCGGTGAGGTACACGGCCTGGAACCCCTGGCCCAGCGAGGTTCCTGCGGCGCCCTGGATCTGCGGTTGTGCGGTGTTCAGGGACTGGACCATGCCCTCGACGGCCGGTGCGGGGGCGCCGGCGGCCGACGCCTGGCCGGAGAACTCAGCGATCACACCGTCCCAGCCCGAGAGATAACCCAGGGGTGGCACGTGGGACAGGCCGGCGACCGCGTGGGCGGGCAGCCCCGTCCCGTCGAGGATCCCGGCCAGGGCGCCGGCGAAGACGGTGGCGCCGATGCCGAAGGCGATGGCTGAACCGACCACCGGACCGAGGGCGAAACCGAGGTCGCGCAGCAGGTTCGTCGTCGCCGAGGCCATGCCGATCTGCCGGGATGGGACGGCGTTGATGGCGACAGCGGTGACCGAACCGACGGTCAGGGCGAATCCGGTGCCCAACAGCAGCAGTGGCGGGATGAAGGCTGTCCAGGGGGTGCCGCCGAACGCCTCCGGGGTGCCCAGGGCGAATGTCGAGAGCCAGAACCCGGAGGCCGCCATGAGGGTGAAGCCCGCGGTGAGTACCCAGCGCGGGGCCACATGGTGAATGAGCCAGCCCACGACCGGGATGAAGGCGAAGGCGGGGCCTTGGATGAAGACGAAGAGCACCCCGACCTTCCAGGTCTCGGCCAGGGCCAGTCCGCTGACTGCGACGCTGGTACTGAAGCAGATCGCCAGGAAGGCGAACATCCCGGTGACCGCCACGATGCCGGTGATCGAGTAGGCGCTGTTCTTGAACAGCGACAGGTGAATGAGGGGCTGTTCAGTGCGTGATTCGATGACGACGAATGCGACCAGAAGGGCCGCGCCGACGACGTAGCTGGCCATGACCTGGGCACTGCCGAAGCCGGCGTCCACGGCTGTCACCGTGGCGTAGAGGATGGCGATGAGGCCCAGGGCGAGCGTGATCTGGCCGGGCAGATCCAGGTTGCGCACCTCGGTGACCGCGGAGTCCTTGGCCCGCAGCGCGACGATGAACACCACGACGGCGAGGGCGGCGGCAACCAGGTAGGCCACCCGCCAGCCACTGAACTCGTTCGGTGCACCCGGGGCACTGCCCGGCACGGTGAAGAACTGCGCCGTGAACCCGGCCAGGACCGGGGAGATCACCGCGCCGAGAGAAAGGAATCCCGCCCACGTGGCGATGACTTTCGCCCGCGCACGGTGGTCCGGGGTGATCGCCGCGATCATGGACAGCGAGATGGGGAAGAGGATGCCCGCCCCGATGCCGCCCACTGCCTGGGCGAAGATCATCATTCCGGTGCTCTGCGCCAGAGCGACCAGCACGGAGCCGGCAACGCTGACGACGGCCCCGATGTACAGCAACTTCTTCCGACCGAACATATCCCCCAGCAGTCCCCAGCTGAGCTCGAACACCACGATGCCCATCAGGAACATGCCCGCGATCCAGGTCAACCCGGCACCGGAGGTCTGGAATTCCACGGCGAAGGTACCGCTGAGCGCACCGGGCAGGGAGTTGGTGATCTGGGCCAGCGCGACCGCGCTGTAGGCGGCCACGAACGTGGCTCGGCTCGAGCCTCGGCTCGCGACCTTGATGGTCTGGCTCATCGATGAAACTCCTTTGGTTTCCGGTCGATCCTCGGGGGACGGGCGAGGGGCCGCCCACTGTTCCCCGAACGCCCCGCGGGCCCTGGCCTTGGCGGGTCACCCCTGAGACAGTGTGACCTCTCGCTTTACATTGCGTCAAGAAAATTTGTGACGTGATTCATAAATTGGCACCGCATAAGGAAATCCCGCCCATGCCCCTGCGGCCGGAGGGTGGCGCGTGGTGGCGGCTGCGAGAAACGCAGTGACTATTTACTTGACACTACGTAAAGTCAGCTGTGATGCTGATAACAGCGCGTGGTTGCGCCGGCTCCCAGGCCGGTGGAACCCGTATCCCAGTCCCCGAGCCTCAAGAGGGAATCCAGTGAGCCACCCCACCCCCGCCGACACCGGTGACGCCCTCCCCGCGACACGCGCCACCGTCAACACCGTGCTGGGGCCCGTTCCCGCTGATGACCTGGGGGTCGTGGCGGTCCACGAGGCCCTGCTGTCGGTGCTCCCGGGCGCCCAGTACGCCCCGGATATCTCCATGGACCGGGCGGAGATCTACGAAGCGCTCGAAACCAAGGTCCTCGCCTTCCGCGCGGCCGGCGGCACGACCATCGTCGATGCCACCGGCATGTTCCACGGCCGCGACCTGAAGCTCTACGAGGCGCTGTCGAAGGCCACCGGGGTGCACATCGTCGCCTCCACCGGGATGGGCCCGGAGGAGAAGCTGGGCGGGTACTTCTTGACCCCGCAGACCAACCCGCCGACCCCGTGGCCGGCCGAGAAGTTCGCGGACCTCTTCGCCAAGGAGGTCACCGAGGGCATGGTGGTCCCGCGCATCGAGCGCCGCGCCGCCGCCGGCATGGTCACCACCGTGGCCGACCGCGCCGGGATGACCCCCACCGAGGAGTCCCTCTTCCGTGGTTCGGCCCGCGCCGCGAAGAACACGGGGGTGGCCGTGTCCATCCGCTACGGCGTGGACGCGCTGCGTGAACTGGAGATCGTCCTGGACGAGCAGGTCCCGGCGGACCGAGTGCTCATCGGGGACCTGGACCGCACCGACGCCGCCGGCGCCCCCGCCGAGGTGGCCGCCGCCGTCGCCGATCGGGGCGCCTTCGTCGGGATCGACCACGTCGGCCTGAACGACGACACCGGCTATCTCACCGATGAGGAGCGCGCCACCCTGGTGCTGGACCTGGTCGCCGCGGGCCACGCGGACAAGGTCATCCTGTCCTCCAACGCGATCGGCGTGGCCAAGGGCCTGCCTGACTACGACCTGCCCTACGAGCACGCGCTGACCACCTTCATCCCGTACCTGAAGGGCAAGGGCCTGTCCGAGGACGACGCCCAGCGGATCCTCGTGGACAACCCGGCCCGCCTGCTCTGGGTGCGCTGACGCCCGGAACTGCGCACCCCACCCCCACACGCTTTCGAACCCCTTGAGGTGAAACCATGACCAAGGTCAATACCGTGCTGGGCACCATCCCGGCCGCAGAACTCGGCGTCGTCGCCATCCACGAGCACATCGGCTACGGCATGCCCGGCTCCGAGCTGGACACCAAGTGGTGGAAGACCCCGGAGCAGGCCTTCGAGGAGACCGTGCCGAAGCTGCGGAGATTTCATGACTACGGCGGGCGCACGTTCGTGGACGCCACCGGCATCTGCAACGGCCGCGATCCGAACTACTACCAGGCCCTGTCCGCCAAGACCGGGGTGAACATCGTCGCCTGCACCGGCTTCGTCGGCGGTGACACCGCCCTGGCCCACTTCGCCCGGGCCTCCGTGGACTACCTGGCCCAGGTCTTCATCCACGAGATCACCGTGGGCATCGGCAGCACCGGGGCCAAGGCCGGCATCATCAAGGTCGGCGTGTCCCGCGGCGGGAAGATGACCGAGCTGGACAAGCGCATCTACCGCGCCGCCGCCCGCGCCGCCGTCGTGACCGGCGTGCCGATCCTGACGCACCTGGCGATCGATCCCGAACCGGCGGTGGCCATCTTCCACGAGGAGGGCCTGGACCTGGACCGCGTGCTGTTCGGCCACGCCGACGACGGGCTCAACGCCCCGATCACCCCACACGACTACATCTACGCCCAGGGCGGGCGCATCGGCTTCGACACCTTCGGCTACGACCTGGAACTGCCGGACCCGCCGTTCTGGGGCCGCAAACGCGCCGAGCGCATGGGCCACTTCAAGCAGCTGGTGGACAAGGGCTACACGGACAAGCTCCTGGTCGGCGCGGACGCCAACTGCTCACCCCTGGGCTGGCCCGGGGTCAAGGGCCACACGGTCAACTACATCTTCGAGGACATGATCCCGGACATGAAGGCCGTTGGCATCGACGACGCCACCATCACGCAGCTGCTGGTGGAGAACACCGCGGACTTCCTGTCCATGCAGAACTGACTGGCCACCGGCAAACCACCTCAACCTAACCACCCCCCAGGTGCGACCTGGATCAGGAAAGTGAATCAAGACATGAAGACCTCGGAACTGAAGAACCTCAGGATCGCCATCATCGGTGGCGGCTATGGCGGGGCCTCCGCCGCCAAGGCGCTGCAAAGCGTGGGTGCGGAGAACATCGATGTCTACGAGCAGGCACCGGCTCTGGGGCAGGTGGGCGCCGGCATCGGCCTGCGCCCGCCTTCGGTCGAGCTGTTCCGCCAGTGGGGCATCTTCGAGGCGATTGCCGCCGCGAGCTCGCCCAGCGACCACCTCGAGATCCTCACCGCGGACGGCAAGCACGTCCTGGCCCAAGAAGAGTGGCCCTTCCTGCGCGCCTATGACCAGATCAACCACAACCGCATGATCCACCGCGGAGACTTCATCGACGTCCTGCTGGGCGCGCTGCCTGAGGGCATGGTGCACCTGGACCACAAGCTGGAGACCATCGAGGACCACGGCGAGACCGCGACGCTGAGGTTCACCAACGGCCGGGCCGTCACCGCCGATCTCGTCATCGGTGCCGACGGCATCCGCTCGACGGTACGCAACCAGGTCTTCGGCGAGATCCAGCCGGTGTTCTCCGGTGAGCACGCCTACCGTGCGGTCATCTCGATCGAGGACGCCCACGGGCTCGTCACCGACGACAACCCGCGCTTCTACATGGGCGAGAACGGCACGATCGCCTACAACCTGCCCCTGCGCCACCGCGGGCAGCTCTCCTACGACATCACGGCCCCGTCCGAGGACGACTCGTGGGCGCCGGAGATCTCGACGGAGTACCTGGAGAAGATCCTGGAAGGCTTCGACGAACGGATCGTCCAGGTCGCCCGGGAACTGGACCTGAGCCAGGTGACCAGCCGTTCGGTGTTCGACATCGATTCCCTGGACTCCTGGCACACCGACTCCGTCGCATTGCTCGGTGATGCCGCCCATGCGATGCTCCACCACCAGGGCCAGGGCGCCAACTCGGCCATCCTGGACGCCGGCGGCCTCGCCGACGCCCTAGTGCAGGGCGACTCCGTGAAGGATGCGCTGTCGATCTACGAGACCACCCGCAAGCCGCTGACCGACGAGCTGCAGCGCGTCTCGCGCTTGGGCTGGCATGCCGACGCGGTGGACTCAGCATTCCCGGCCAACCAGTAGAAGGGTCCTCTGATGCCTATTCACCCGCAGATCGCCGAAATCCTTGGGCACATCCCGCCGTCCGACGGAACACGTCCGGATCCCGCAGCCAAGCGTGCGGCCGATCTGGAGTTCGTGACCCCTGAGGGGGAACGGTTGCCGCTGCACCAGGTCACGGACGCCACGGCGGCCACCCCGGCCGGGGACGTGCCAGTGCGGATCTACACCCCGGTCCAGGCCCGGTCCTACGGGGTCATCGTGTTCTTCCACGGCGGAGCGTTCTTCTCGGGAGACCTCGAGACGCACGACCACGTGGCCCGCCACCTGGCGAAGGAAACGGGCCACCAGGTCATCGCGGTCGACTATCGGCGGGCCCCCGAGTCCGCGTACCCCGCCGGCCTGCAGGACTGCTATGGCGTGGTCCGCTGGGTGGTGGAGAACGGCGAATCCCTCCAATGGGACGGGAAGCTGTTGGCGGTCGCGGGCGACAGCTCGGGCGGGAACTTCGTCGCAGCCGTCACCGCGCTGGCCCACGATGAGGGCTTCGAGAGCATCTCACACCAGGTGCTGTTCTATCCCTCGCTGGATCTCGACTTCAACCTCGAGCGGTACGCGTCCCTGCAGGAGAATGCGCACGGGTACGGGCTCGAGACCGTCGCCCTGCAGCCCTGGAACTCCTTCTACCTGGAATCCGGTGCCGACCCGGCCGACCCCCTGGTCTCCCCCGCCAAGAGGGCAGATCTGGCGGGTCTACCCCCGGCTCTGATCATCACAGCCGAGTACGATCCCCTGCGGGACGAGGGCGAGCTCTACGGCCGGCGCCTTCAGGAGGCGGGCGTCAACGCCACGGTCAGCCGCTACGCCGGGGCCAACCACGGCTTCGTCCAGAACTTCTCCTGGATCCCGGAGTACTACCGGGCCTTCCGGGAAACGGGTGACTTCCTCAACGGGAGTGCTCGGAGATGACGCAGCAGGTCGCCGTCCATCCGCTGGTCTCGCCCTGGGGGCGCTTCGGTCTCTACAGCTTCTTCATCGATGCCCCGGAGCCGGCCATCGTCGACACCGGAATCGCCTCATCGCCCGCCCAGGGCATGGCGCCGGCGCTGGAGGCGCTCGGGCGCCGGATCGAGGACGTGCGGTGGATCCTGCTGACCCACGGGCACATCGATCACATCGGCGGCGCCCATGCCCTGTGGGAGCTCACCGGCCGACGCGCGCAGGTGGTCATCCACGAGGCGGATGCACCGATGCTGCGTTCCCGGCGGGCCCACGTGCAGGAGTACCTCGTCGGCCGCGGACGGTACCTGCACGACCCCGAGGGTGCAGCGAAGGTGGCCGCGGCCGGGAACGCGGTCATCTCCGGCGAGATGGAACCCACGCTGTTGGTGCGCGGAGGCGAAACCCTGTCCCTGGGGGGCGAGGTCACGGTGTCCGTTCACTCGATACCGGGCCACACCCCCGGGTCGGTCGCCTATGTCCTCAACGACCAGAACGACGCGTTCGTCGGTGACGCCGTGCAGGTCCACGGTGCGGCCAACGGTTTCCCCGGATACGTCGACCCTGCCGCCTACCGCGCGAGCCTGCAGTTCCTGCGCGACCACATCCGGCCTCGCCACCTCTACCTGGGCCATCCATACCGCCGCACCGACGGCACGCCGCACGGCGTCGAACTGGACGCGGAACAGGCTCAACAGGCCCTGCAGGAGAGCCTGGAGGTCCAGGCCCGCATCGGCGACACCGCCTACCGCTGCCTGGAGGCCGGACTGCGGGACACCGAATCCCCCTACTCACCCTTCGCTCCGGTGGCACACGAACTCGGCTACACCGGTGACCCCACACTGGAACCCTCCCCGTTCTTCACCACGCTTCACGGCCACCGCACCCAGTTCACCCGGACGTCCTCAGTACAAGGAGTTACCCACCCATGACCCAATACACCACGTGGCAGGCCGGCACGGAGACCATCCGGATCGGCAAGGACCTCCGGGTGCCGATGCGTGACGGGGTTCAGCTCGTCGCCGACACCTACCAGGGCGTCGAGGACAAGCCGCGCCCGGCCCTCGTGGCGCTGAGCCCCTACGGCAAGGAACTCCAGGCCCTGGCCCTGACCACTCCCCCGCAGCAGCGTCCCTCCGTGCTCTGGGACGGCTGCATCGAGGCTGGCGACATCGCCCGCATCGTTGCAGAGGACTACGTCCACGTCATCGGCGACCTGCGCGGCTCCGGCGGCTCCGGGGGTGAGCACATCGGCAACTACAACGCCGGCGGCGTGCCGCTCGGCGAGGACGCCTACGACTTCATCGAGTGGGTGGCCGAGCAGCCCTGGTGCGACGGCAACGTGGGCATGGTGGGCATCTCCTACTTCGGGTCCATGCAGGTCCTGGCCGCGGCCGAGCGCCCGCCGCACCTGAAGGCCATCTTCGTCTCCGGTGGCCACTACGACTTCTACGAGACCACCTACCACGGCGGCATCATGTGGTTCATGCCGCGCGCCGCCCGCGAGGGCCGCGGTGGCGACTCCGGCTGGGCCTTCACCGACCAGACCACGTCCCGCATGCTCGAGCAGTACTCCCCCGAGGAGCTCAAGAAGCTCGTGGACCAGCGCCTGGCGGACCCTGACGTCGCCGCCTGGCCAAACCTGGTGCACCTGCTGAACTACCCCAAGCACCACGAGGCCTGGTTCGACATCGTGATGAACGAGCTGGACGGCCAATGGTACGAGGAGCGCAACCCGATCACCCTGGCGCCAAACATCGACATCCCGGTCTACCTTCAGTTGGACCAGGGCCGCGGCTGGACCCTGGACGGCACCATCGAGCTCTTCCACGCACTGAAGGGCCCGAAGAAGCTGGACATCGGCTCCTACCCCCCGATGCAGTCCCGTCCGTGGGTCGAGGAACACGACAAGATGTTCCGCTGGTACGACTACTGGATCAAGGGCATCGACAACGGCGTCATGGACGAGCCGGCCGTGTCCGTGTTCGTGGAGGGCTCCCGCGAGGTCCTCACCGCCGAGGCGTGGCCGCCGAAGGAGATCGAGTACTCCTCGCTCTACCTCAAGCCCCGCCGGAAGCTGACCGCCGAGCCCGAACTGCTCGGCCCCGAGTACGCGCACCCGGACGGCTGGTACCAGCCCCCGATGACCGTGACCGACGACGTGGCGATGATCCGCTACTCCACCCCCGCGTTCGAGGAGACCACGGAGATGATCGGTACCGGCGCCGCCCACCTCTTCGCCGAGATCGACCAGCCGGACACCAACTTCGTCCTGCGCCTGTGGGACGTGGCCCCGAACGGCAAGCGCCAGCTGCTCACGACCGGTTACCTCAAGGCTTCACACCGCGAACTCGACGCGGAGCGCACTACCGAGGGCAGCCCCGTGCACCCGCACACCCGTGCGGTGCCGGTGGAGCCGGGCACCATCGAGGAGTACGTGATCCGGCTGTACCCATTCGCCGCCACCTTCATGGTGGGCCACAAGCTGACGGTGGAGCTGTCCACCAACGAGCCCATGGTCGACGACGCGAATTCGCTGCTGCCCCCGGACGCCTTCCACCTGCCGGTGGGCCGCCCGGTGACGACCAAGATCTACCGCGACGCCCTGCACCCGTCCCGGTTGGTCCTGCCCTTCACCCGAAAAACGGCGAACGGCCACGCGGACTAACCACATCGGCCACGAAACCCAGGGACGAGGAACTGAAGCGCCCTGGGTTTCGTTCCGTGGTTAGACCACCGCGGGCGCGGGCGTCAGGTGTTGAGTGTATGAGGCTTCGACTTCTGCCGGGGTTCGGTAGTCGAGGTTCTCGTGCAGCCGGTGGGTGTTCCACCACTGCACCCAGTCCATCGTGGCCATCTCCACGGCCGTGACCGAGGGCCAGACCCGGCGAGTGTGGATGATCTCGGCCTTGTAGAGGCCGTTCACGGCTTCGGCGAGGGCGTTGTCGCACGAATCGCCGAAGGTGCCCACCGACGCGGTGACACCGAAGGCGGCCAGCGTGTCGGTGTAGGCCAGGCTGACGTATTGCACGCCTCAATCCGAGTGATGGACCAGCCGCCCGTCGAGAAGCTCTGCCAGGCCGTGGCCTCCGGCACGTCCAGATTGACAATCAACGGTGTCAACGAGAAGCCATCGATCGTGTCGAAGAATCCCAGTGCCCGGTCATAACCCGACGACCCGCGCTCATACACCTCCGGCCGCATGGGCCGAGGGTAACCGAGCCGGGCACGTCTCGATGAGGGTTGCCAGCGCAGGCGAGAGACGTCCCACGCGTTGAGCTTCGCGCCGTCGGGGCACCGCGGAATGCGTGTCGACTTCTCGCATGGGTATCGGTCGGCTTGGGGCTGATTGGCAGCCTACTGGAAGTACACCCTGCAGCGGGCCGTCCAGGGGTTCGGGACGGACGGTGGCGCCGACCTGGCGACCATGCTCACCCTCTTCTCGGCTGACCCAGGGGCGCACGGTCCCACATGCGCCGTCGAACTGCTTCGGGGTCAGCTAGTGAACCTTGCCAACAGAGGTGGCCACCGTCGTCTGGCCGTACTCGAGGAGGTTGTCAGATCTTCTTCAGGAGCTTTGAGCGTAGTCGTAGAATCCAGCTCCGCTCTTTCGTCCCTGCCGTCCTTGGGCGAGCAATGCGGTAACGGTGGGATGGGGTTTGTCGGAGTCGTCCTGGGTGTCGGCATAGGTGGCCTCGGCGATGAAGTTGATGACGTCCAGACCAATCATGTCCATGAGTTCGAACGGACCCATGGGATGGCCCAGTGCGGTTCGAGCCGTAGTGTCGATATCTTCCACGGTGGCAATCCCTGCCGCTGCAAGGTCCAGGGCTTCTCGCTGGACGGCGCCCATGAGGCGGTTGGCGATGAAACCGGGGATCTCCCGGGAGAGGAGCACGGGCAGTTTGCCCAGACGCCGGGTGAACTCCAGGACCGTGCCCACGGTGTCCTCGGAGGTGCGGTCGTGACGGACGACTTCCACGCACTTCATCACCAGGGCGGGATTGAAGAAGTGCATGTTGCATACCTTCTCAGGACGTCCGGTGACGTCGGCGACCTTGGAGGAGCCCAGGGTGGAGGAATTGGTCGTCAGGATCGCGTGGTCCGGTGCGCACCGGCCGAGGGTCCTGAAGATCTCCGTCTTGACCGGCAACCGTTCGGTGGCGGCTTCAATGACGAAATCCGCAGTGACCGCGGCGTGTTCCACATCCGTGCTCCACGTCAACCGCTCCAGTGCATCCTGGGCGTCGCCTTGTTGAAGCTTGCCCTTGACCACCCGCTCCTTGGTCCAGGACACCAGGTCAGTGCGGGCGGTGCTGAGCATGTCCGCGGAGATGTCCTGGACTGTGGTGCGGTATCCGGCCAGGGCTGCGGTCATGGCGATCTGCCGGCCCATGGCCCCGGCGCCCACGACGAGGACGTTCTCGATCATCTCGATGGATGTGCTCATGCCGGGCTGCCTCCGCGTAGGTAGACGGTGGTGGTGTGGGTGAAGAACTCCTGGGCGGCGCCGCCCTGCTCTTTGGGTCCGTATCCGGATTTCTTGGCTCCGCCGAAGGGAACGTGCGGGTCGGCGCCGGCGGATTCGGAGTTCACGTGCAGGATGCCCACGTCGATCTCGTCCACCGCGTCCAGCACCCGGGTGACATCCTGGGTGAACACGGCTGCGGAGAGACCGAAATCGCTGTCGTTGGCCAGGGCGAAGGCATCCTGGGGACCGGAGGCACGGGCGACGGTGAGGATCGGACCGAAGAACTCGTCCCGCCAGGCCGTGTTCGTCGCAGCCGCGTTCCGGTCGGCGGGAAGCTGAAGGACCGTGGGCGGGACGAAGCATCCGGGGGCGGAGCCGTTGGAAGGGCCAGCACCCTGGTGCAGCAGGGTGGCGCCCTCTCCTAGCGCGGTGTGGACCCCCTGGCGGACGTCGTCCGCAGCGGACTCACTGACCAACGGGCCCATGTGCACCCGGGTGTCAGTGGGATCCCCCACGGTCCAGCCGTCGATGCGTGCCCGGAGCCGGTCGATGAACTCCCCGGCTACGGCGTCCTCCACGATCAGCCGCGAGGTCGCGGTGCACTTCTGGCCGGTGGAGCGGAACGCACCCAGCATGACCTGCTCGGAGGCCAGGTCGAGGTCGGCATCGGCGAGGACGATCGAGGCGTTCTTTCCGCCCATCTCGGCCTGCATCGGTACCCCACGTGCGGCGGCGGCCGCGGCCAGCTGTCGGCCGACCCCGGTGGACCCGGTGAAGGTCAACCCGTCCAGCCGCGGGTGCTCGACGATTGCGGTGCCCAGGGAGCCGCGCCCGATGACCAGGTTCAACACGCCCCGGGGCAGCCCTGCCTCCTGCAAGGACTCCGCCAGGCGGACGGCGAGCAACGGCACGGTGCTGGCCGGCTTCCAGACCACGGTGTTGCCGTAGACCAGGGCCGGGGCGATCTTCCACGCCGGGATGGCGATGGGGAAGTTGAACGGTGTGACGACGCCGACCACGCCGAGTGGCTTGCGTGTCACCAGGATTCGTTCACCCCGGCGTGGGGAGGAGAAGACCTCACCTGCCACCCGGTCCCCCGCACCGCCGTAGTAGCGCATGATCTGCGCGGCGCGCAGGACCTCACCGGTGGCCTCGGCCAGGGTCTTGCCCTCCTCGCGCGCCAGCTCCAGGCCCAGCTCGTCTGCGGAACGCTCCAGGACTTGGGCGGCGCGGAGCAGGACGGCCCCGCGTTCGTGCATCGGGGTCCGAGCCCAGTCCCGGGTGGCGGTGGACGCGGCGGCCATGGCCCGGTCCACGTCCTCGACCGTGGCCTGCAGGCCGTGGGCGACCTGCTCCTCGGGACGCGTGGGGTTCTCGGAGACGAGCGGTGCACTCGTGCCTTCCTGCCAGGCGCCGTCGATCAGGTGCCGCAGCGGGACGGCGGGGGGTGCTTCGGGGTTCATCTGGTTCGTCTCCCGTGTCATTCGGCGAGTGTCCGCGGAGGTCGGCATCGGTCAGCGGAAGGCCGGGGTACCGGTGAGCTTCTGGCCCAGGATCAGGGTGTGGACCTCGTCGGTTCCCTCGTAGGTCCGCACGGATTCCAGGTTGTTGGCGTGGCGCAGCGGCGAGTACTCCAGGGTGATCCCGTTGCCGCCCAGGATGGTGCGGGCCTCGCGGGCGATCTCAATGGCCTCACGGCAGTTGTTGAGCTTGCCCACGGAGATCTCGTGCAGCTTCAGCGTGCCGGCGTCCTTGCGGCGGCCGATGTGCAGGGCCAGCAGGAATCCCTTGTTGATCTCCAGGGCCATGTCCACCAGCTTCTGCTGGGTGAGCTGGTAACCGGCCAGCGGCTTGTCGAACTGCAGGCGCTGCTGGGAGTAGGCCAGGGCCACCTCGAAGGCGTCCCGGGCAGCGCCCATGGCGCCCCAGATGATGCCGTAGCGGGCCTCGTTCAGGCAGCTGAAGGGTCCCTTGAGCCCCACGACACCGGGCAGCACGGCGTCGGCGGGCAAGCGCACGTCGGTCAGCTCGATCTCACACTGGATCGAGGCGCGCATCGAGAGCTTGGGCTCGATCGGGGTGGCCGAGTAGCCCGGCGTCGAGGTGGGGACCACGAACCCGCGGATCCCCTCGTCGGTCTGGACCCAGATGACCGCGACCTGCGCCACGTTGGCCAGGCCGATCCACCGTTTGGTGCCGTTGAGCACCCAGTCCTCACCGTCGCGGCGGGCGAAGGTCTTCATCGCGGAGGGGTCCGAACCGGCCGTGGGCTCGGTGAGCCCGAAGCAGCCGATGGCCTCGCCGGCGGCCATGGCGGGCAGCCACTGCTGCTTCTGCTCTTCCGAACCGTGCTTGTAGATCGCGGACATCGCCAGCGATCCCTGGACCGAGACGAAGGTGCGCAGTCCGGAGTCCCCGGCCTCCAGCTCCGCCCCGGCCAGTCCGTACTCCACCGCCGAGGAGCCCGGGCAGCCGTAACCGGACAGGTGCATGCCCAGCAGGCCCAGCTTGGCCATCTCCGGGACGATCTCCAGGGGGAACACGGCGTCGGCGTACCAGGAGGCGATGTTCGGCTTGACCTCGGCGTCCACGAAGGCGCGGACGCGGTCCCGCGTGGCGATCTCCTCGGCCGTCAGCAGCGAGTCGAAATCGATGAGGTCGGCGGGGTCCAGGGTGATGTCCGCGGCCTGGTCCGGGCCCGTGGCGAGGGTGGTCATGATCGTCCTTGTCTGGCGCTTAGCGGTGGGGGGTGGAAGTGGTGGGTGGGGGTGGGCGCCGGTGTCGGCGGCCACCCCCGTGGTTCACGACCCTGCGGTGGCGTCCAGGATGGCCTGGCGCAGTACGCCCAGGCCGTCGCGGAGCAGCTCGGAGCCGATCACCAGCGGCGGCAGCAGGCGGATGACGTTGCCGTGGGTGCCGCAGGTCAGGGTCAGCACCCCCTGGGCGTGGCAGGCGGCCGAGATGGACTTGGCCAGCTCCGGACGCGGTTCCAGGGTGTCCCGGTCGGCGAACTCGAGGGCCAGCATGGCCCCGCGGCCGCGGAACTGGGCGACGACGGGGGTCTGCTCCACGAGGGGTTCGAGCATCTCGCGGGCGATTGCCTCGATCTCGCGGGCGTTGGCCAGCAGCGTGCCGTCCTCGAACTCCTCGAAGACCGCTAGGGCCGCCTCGCACGCCAGCGGGTTCCCGGCGTAGGTCCCGCCGAGCCCGCCGGCGTGCACCGCGTTCATGAGTTCGGTCCGTCCCGTCACCGCAGACAGCGGAAGGCCGTCGGCCAGCGCCTTGGCGGAGAGGGTGATGTCCCCGGCGATTCCTTCGTGCTCGCTGGCGTACAGGGCGCCGGTCCGGCCCATGCCGGCCTGGATCTCATCGATGACCAGCACGATCCCGTGCCGGTCGGCGATCTCGCGCAGTCCGGCGAGGAAACCGGGAGCCGGCACGATGAACCCGCCCTCGCCCTGGATCGGTTCGATGACCATCGCGGCGAACGTCTCGGGGCCGCGCGCGTCCAGGGTGGCCTCGACGGAGGCCAGGGCCATGGCGGTGACGTCTTCACCGGAGGCACCCTGGACCGAGGGCCGCAACGGGTTGGCCGAGGCGGCACGGACGACCTCACCGGGCAGGGGCCCGAAGTTGAGGCGGTAAGGGTTCTCCTTGGCGGTCATGGCCATGGTCAGCAGGCTGCGGCCGTGGTAGGCCTCGTCGAAGACCAGCACGTGGGGCCGGCCGGTGGCCGAGCGGGCGATCTTCACGGCGTTCTCCACGGCCTCGGCGCCGGTAGAGAACAGTGCCGTGCGCTTGTCGAAGTCACCGGGGGTGTGCTCGTTGAGCCAGCGGCAGACGCGGGTGAAGGACTCGTACTCGGTGACCATGAAGCAGGTGTGGGTGAACCGCTCCAGTTGCTCGGCCACGCGCTGGCGCACCCGGGCGTTGGCGGCGCCCACGCTGGTCACGGCGATGCCGGAGGCGAAGTCGATGAAGCGGTTGCCGTCCACGTCCTGGATGATCCCGCCGTCGGCGCGGTCGACAAAGACCGGCAGCGCCACGCCGAACCCGTCGCTGACCTGCGCGAGGCGCTCAGCGTGCAGTTCCTGGGAGCGGGGACCGGGCACGGTGGTGACGAGCTGGCGGGTCTGCGGCAGGGATCCGGTGTGGACGGAAGCATCGGAGATCTGGGTCATGGCGCCCACGCTACGGAGCGCGCTCTGACCCGTCATTGAACATTCCAGCCAAACAGGCCCGGTCTATCGGATAATTCGTCCATGGTCTCTCTCCTTGAACTCAGCACGGATCTGGGCACTCATCTCGTGCCGGTCGCGGGGCGGAAGCTGTCTGCCCGTCAGCTCAGCGGCGTCCACATCTCCGAGCTGGAGGACCCCACCCCGTACCTGGATGGCGGCGAGCTGTTGCTGACTACGGGTATGCCGCTCGGCGGCAATGAGGCCACCACCGGCGCCTACGTGTCCCGATTGCAGGCCAGGGGCATCCACGCCCTGGGGATCGGTCTGGGTCCCTGGCTCGAAGAGGTTCCCGCATACCTCACGGACGCCTGCCGAGATGCTGGCATCGACCTGCTGACCGTGCCCGACGGAGTCCCGTTCCAGAGCGTCTCACGCGCTTTCTGGGGACTGACGGCCCGCAGTGGACAGGCCGACCTGATGAGCAGCCTGGGCACCCAGACCGCCCTGGCGCAGGCAGCCATCCGTCAGGACGCCTCCCACGCCGTGGTGCGCGGCATCGCCCAAGCCCTGGGCGGCTGGGCGGCTTACCTGCCCGCAGACCAGGGGCCCGAGCTCTACTGGCCAGCCAGCGCGAAGGCATCGTTGCCGGTGCTACACGCCGAGACTTCACGTCTTCACCGTGCCGGGGCACATTCAGTGGCCACCTTCGAAATCCACGGCCAGCCCGTGGTGGAATACCCCATTGCCTCGGGCGACCGCATCCACGGATTCCTGGCGATCGGCCCGGGGCGTGCTCTGACCGCCGCGGACCGCCAGGTCATCCTGACCGTATGCACCCTGCTGGCCATCAAGGCCCGTCAGCGGGAGGTCGTCTCCAGCACGACGGCGACCCTAGGAGCGGTCGCTGCCAAGTTGCTGCTGCGCGGCCAGGCCGAAGCGGCCCGGATCTTGGCGGAGGATGTCGGCCTGCGCGAACTGCCCTCGCGGGTACGCCTGCTGGGTCTGAGGACCCAACCCGGTGATGATGCCGAGTTGCTGGTGCGGACCGCCTCGTCCCTGCGCCGAGAAGAGGGCCTGCCCCCGCTGGGGGCGTCGGCGACCGATTGCCTGCTGCGCTATGAGGAACCGGGAGTGCTCTTCCTGGTCTTGCCCGCTGGCGGGGTCGATCCCGTGGCCGAGGGTGGCTACCGCGTGCAGGACATCCCCGAGGGCCTGGCCGGGGCCCTGAGTGAACCGATCAGCCTGGCCGAGGTCTCCCAAGCCCTACCGACGGTGCGGCAGGCGTTGCGCCAGGCTCCTGCGGGGTCCCTCGTCGGAACCGGCGGCCGCGACGAGGCGCCGGCCCAGGCCTGGGTGAAGATCCTGTCCGACTACTCCCGCGCCGACCTGGTCGGTACCGTCACCCAGTACCTGCGCCACCGGGGCCACTGGGAAAACGTCTCCCGGGACCTGGGCGTGCACCGTAACTCGGTGCGGCACCGCATCGGCATCGCCCAGTCCTTGCTGGGCGTGGACCTGGACGACCCGGACGTCTTCGCACCGTTGTGGCTGGCGTTGCGCCAGCACGGGCAGTGAGCGGGCATCCCGGTGGCCCCACCCCGCCTGTCTGACAAGGCATGTGGGGCGGGACCGGTGGGCATGAGGACAGGCCGGACCGACGCGGCATACGACCCGCTTGGACTGCGGTGGGTCAGCACGGCATGCCGGGGCCCCGTTATGGGAGTTCCAGGGAGGCCAAACCGTCTACATCAACATTGCGGCCCTCCCGCAGCCACGCCACCACGTGCTCGGTGTGCTCGCCCAGGCTGGGCGGGGCTTGGGTGCGCGGGGCCAGCGGTGGATTCCAGGTCGCCGGATGACGGATCTGCCGGCCGACATCGTTTCCCTGGACATCGTGGACCACGATGGTGGGCTCCAGGCCCAGGGATTGCGCGTAGTCGATCCCCTCGTCGATACCAGCGACCCGCCCGGCGGGCACCCCGACACGGGTGAGCCGTTGCTGCCACTCGCGTGAGGGTGCAGCGGCGAGCAAGCGCTCCAGCAGCGGTATCAGGATCTCCCGGTGTTCCACGCGGGCACTGTTGGTGGCGAACCGCGGGTCGCTCGACAGCTCCGGTGCCCCCAGTTCCTGGGCCAGGCGGGCGAACTGCCCGTCATTGCCGCAAGCCACGGCCAGGGGCCCGTCACCGCACTCCAGCAGCTGGTAGGGCACGATCGAGGGGTGGGCATTGCCCATCCGCCCGGGCACCGTGCCCGCTCCAAGGTAGGCCTGCCCCTGATTCGCCAGGGCGCCCTGCAGGCTGGACAGCAGGTTCACCTCAACGTGACTGCCGCGCCCGGTGTGCTCCCGGGCCCGCAGCGCAGCCAACACGGCGACGGTGGCGTCCTTGGCCGTGAGCACGTCCACCAGGGCAACACCTGCCTTATAGGGTGACCCGTCGGCCTCACCGGTGATGCTCATCAGCCCGCCCAGGGCCTGCACGATGAAGTCGTACCCGGGGATCTCCCGGCCGCCAGCGGCCCCAAACCCGGAGATGGAGGCATATACCAGACCCGGGTTCTCGACCGAGAGTTCCGCATAACCCAGCCCCAGCCGCTCAAGCCCGCCGGGCTTGAAGTTCTCCACCAACACATCGGCGCGCAGCGCCAGTTCCCGGCCCAAGGCCAGGTCTTGGGGATCCGTCAGGTCCAGGCACACGGATTCTTTGTTCCGGTTCACGGACTCGAAATACGTGGCACCGGTGGCGGACCATGGCGGTCCCCAACTGCGGGTGTCGTCACCGGTTCCGGGGCGCTCGACCTTGATCACGCGCGCCCCGAGGTCGGCCAGGGTCATGGTGCACAGCGGCCCGGCGAGGACGCGGGAGAAATCGGCGACCAAGACCCCGTCCAGCGGTCGCTGTCCGTCCGGGCCAGGCACGTTCTTCAATGGCAGGGTGGTCATCAAAAACCTTTCGCAGAAGGGGTGTCGACTCAATCAAGCCGACAGGGTCGGCGGTCGGCTTGTTCTCTGGTGTCATCCCGCCGGCCCACGGGATTGGCCAGGAACGGCACGGGTGGATCAGGGGTAGAGACCGCGGGTGCGGTGGGCGTCGGCCACACGCTCAACGGCAGTAACCGTGGCTGCCTCGCGAAGGCTCAAGCCCCGAGCGGCGGATACCTCCAACAGGTGGTTCCAGGCCGCGAGCATCCGGCGTTCCAATCCCTCATTCACCTCGGCTGCGGACCACCAGTAGGCCTGGTTGGACTGCACCCATTCGAAGTAAGAGACGATCACCCCACCGGCGTTGGCCAAGATATCTGGAACGACCAACACCCCCTGGTCCGCCAGGATCTGGTCCGCGGCACCGGTGGTGGGCCCGTTGGCACCTTCCACGACCACCTTGGCCGCCACACTGGCAGCATTTCCTTCGTGCAGGACCCCCTCGACGGCCGCGGGCACCAGCAAATCAACCTCGAGGGCCAATAGTGCTGCGGCGGGCAGTGCGTCCGCCCCGGCGAAGTCGACCACGGATCCGGTGACGGCCACGTGGGATTGCAGGGCCCTCACGTCGATGCCGTCCGCGTGGTGGATGGCACCGTACTGGTCTGAGACAGCGACAACTTTGACCCCCGCCTCGGCCAGGAACTGTGCGGTCCCCGCACCGACCTTGCCGAAGCCCTGCACGGCCGCGGTCGTGGTCGAGGGGCGCAACCCAAGGTGCCGCAGGGCGGCCAGAGCGATGTGGACGACCCCGGCCGAAGTGGCCGTAGACCGCCCTAATGAACCTCCGAGGCTGACCGGCTTGCCGGTAACGACTCCGGGCACGGTGTACCCCGAGGACACCGAATAGGCATCCATCATCCACGCCATGGTGCGTTCATCAGTACCGACGTCCGGAGCGGGGATGTCCTTGTCCGGCCCGATGATCGGCAGGATTTCGCTGGTGTAGCGCCGGGTGACGCGTTCGAGTTCTGCCTGAGAGTAACCGCGCGGATCGATCCGGATGCCACCCTTGGCCCCACCGTAGGGAACATCGAGCAAGGCGCATTTCCAGGTCATCCACATCGCCAAAGCCCGGACCTCGTCTAGATCCACATTAGGAGCGAACCGCAACCCGCCCTTTGCCGGGCCACGGGAGAAGTTGTGCTGGACCCGGTGACCGGTCAGGACCTCCACGGTCCCGTCATCGCGGCGCAGCGGGATGCTCACTGACATCTCCCGCCGAGGCTGTGATAACAATCCGTATAACCCCTCGTCATACCCCAGGGTAGCCACCGCGGCCGCAAGCTGGGCCCGAGCATCGGTCAGCGGACCCGGTTGATGAATCGGGATATCCCGAACGGGAGAGAACGCAATATCTGTCGTCATTGACCTACCTTTGATCGAGATCCCGGAATGGGCACACAGCCACGGTATGGCCTCGCTCACACTCATACTTGGAGGAAAGATCCAAGGAGCCGAGTACGGTTGTGCCCTCCATCCAATGGCTGGACACCGTAGGGGTGGTTCTTCCGCATGCTCGGATCGCACCCTGTGCGCGCCGGAGTCGATCCACCCGCATCCCTTACAGCGTGGCCCTGACTCTTAGGCCTCGAGGCCCCGAGCGAGGCAATTTTCGCGCCGAGCATTCGCTCACCACGGCGTGCGAGGCTCGGTCTGCTGCACCTTTGAATGGCATCCGCCTGCATGCTCCGGCAGCTACGCCACGAGCAGGTTGCCACCGGCGCCGCCAGTGGCCAACGCAACCCATGAAGACCCACTCGGGCACTAGAGGGGCCTTCACGACGGAGCACGAGTGCGGGCGGGAGCCTCCACACCCGGGCCGTGCTCCAGTGCGAGTTTCCGCCAATCCGGTAGACCGATGTCCCACCGAGCGTGCGGGGAGGCACTCACCGGGAGATGTCCACCAGCGTCTTCCCGCCGGGACCGCTTGCTTCCTCTTCGCTCATGCGAACGGGCGCGCAGAGTGAGGTCAGCGGCCCGCCGTCATCGCGACGCACTTGGCGGGCTATCGCACATTTGAAGTACCGGACCCCGGCGGATGTCCCCACCCCCGCCTTGCACCCGCACTGGGGTGTATCTTCCGCCTGGGGCGGGCACCGAATGTCGACATCCGGTGCCCGCCGAATATGTCTCCGCTCCCGACGCCGAGAATCTGACTACCGCGGTTCGATCGATGGTCGCGCTCCCCCGACCGTAGTCCTAACCGCGGCGGGATGCGATGCGTGCGAGTAAGTCGTGCTCCGCATCAGGACCGGGAGTAATCCCCCGGGGAACCCTGAAGAGGAAGAAGGCGCCGAGCACCCACCACAGGCCGAACAGGATCCACGGTGTCGGCCCCAGCCCGGCTGGCATCCCGGGCAGGTAGAGACTCAACAGTCCTGCGCACAGGAGCACTGAGGCACCGCCAATGGCCACGCCGAAGTTACCGCGGCCGCCCACACGCAACGGCCGTTCCATATCCGGTTCCCGGCGTCGCAGGATGATGAAAGCCACACCGACCAGCAGGTAAGCAAGGACGATGCTGGGCGATCCGGAGTCCACGAGCCACCCCAACATGGCCGACCCGAAGAACGGTGCCAGGACGGACAGGGCCCCGATGAAGAGCAGCGCGTTCACCGGCGTGCCGTAGCGGGGGTGTAGACGGGCGAACCACTGCGGCAACATGCCGGATTCTGCCATTGCGTAGAGCAAGCGCGAGGCCCCCATGAGCAGGGAGTTCCAGGAGGTCAGGATGCCGGCGATGCCCCCGGCGATCAGCAGGTTGGCCATCATCTGGGAGCCGAAGAGTGCCCCCATGGCGTCGGCCGTGGCGAGGTCACTCGTGGCGAGCTGGCCCACGGACAGGCCGGACGCGGTCGTGAGGATGACCATCACGTACCAGGCCGCGGCGATCAGCACGGCAATCACCACGTAGCGGCCGATGCGCCGCGGGGGAAGGTCGCATTCCTCGGCAGCCTGCGGGATGACGTCGAAACCGACGAACATGAAAGGGACCACGATCAGTACCCCGAAGAAGCCAGCAACCCCATTGGATACCAGTGGCTCGAAGTTGGCCGGTTCCCCGTTGGTGACGGCACCGAGCAGGTGCAGGGCACCGATGGCGAAGAGGAAGATGACGACAAACGTCTGGACAACGCCGGCCAGTTTCACGCCAAGGATGTTGATCGTCGTGATGACGACGGCGGCGACCACACCGACCAGCGCCCACGTGAGGTAGACCTCGGAGCCGGCTATCTCCCACAAGAACACCTGGTTGAGTTCTGGGAACAGGTAGAGCGCGGTCTTGGGCAGAGCCACGGCCTCGAAGGCGACAATGGTGATGTATCCCCCGGTGATTGCCCATGAGCCGATGAAGGACCACCGGGCCCCCATGGCCCGCAGCAGGTAATTGTGCTCTCCTCCAGCTCGGGGCATCGCGGCCACCAGCTCCGAGTAGGTCAGACCCACCACGGCCATGATCCCTCCGCCGATGGCCATGGCGGCCGCGGCGCCCAGGGGGCCGGCGGTGGTGATCCAGTCGCCGGTGAGCACCACCCAGCCGAATCCGATCATGGCGCCCACGCCAATCGCCAAGGTGTCCCAACGGTTCAGGACCTTCTTCAGTCCCGGTCCGGCCGGGGCCTGTGGAGCAGCCTGCGAAACGGCCTGTACAGGAGAGGTTCGGAGCGCCATGCTGCCGCCTTTCATTGATGCGTGACGCGCCTCACTGTAGTGGGGGTGAAAACAGCATCTTTAGCCATCTCATCCAAACCCGTGGATGGTCTGTCCCCAGCGCCTGGGAACCGTCGCAACGGGTCGAGAACATCCGCTGCCAGTTGGGTCGGAATAGCTGCCAGCTAGGTCGGGATAGGGGTCCCCTGAAAAAAACACTGCAGACGCCCGAGCACGAGCGGACATCCTCTGTGCCTGTAAAGCGGCGTTCTGCGCTCGGCAGATCCGCCGATTTGGCGGCGACGATCCACGTCTCGAGTCTGACCGGAATGGACACCCCGGGCTCCAGCAGGCCGGTGAAGTTCGGGATCAGACAACACGAGGCGGACGTCGCTGAGCACAAGGCGGCGAACTGGTCACACGCTCGCCTTGAGGATCGGTTCGGCGTGAACCCCTGAGGGTGTCCAACTGGGTGGACCTGATCTGCACACCTGCACGACGACATGGTGTTGGGTGGACAGAAGTGTTCAGAACCCCCCACTTGCGTTGACCTCAGACTGCGGGTGCCCAGCGGTCTATCGGGCGCGGTTCTGGTTCTAGACGAGGCGCCGGTGCATCACCGGGGCGGACCGTTCTGTCAGGTGCAGGGCGGTCGGAGGGGGCATGTCTCTCCCCGGATTCCATTGCGGTGGGGACGTGCCCATTCAGGAGCCTGACATACATCTCGGCTTCGGTCACGGAATTGTGGGTGGCTGGCGGGTTTGAGCGGTGATGTGGGCGAGGGCCCAGTCCAGGGCGTGGTCGGCGACGGCCTCCCAACCGGGTTCACCGCAGGTCCAGTGAGACCGACCCGGGAACTCCTTATGGGCGGTGAGGGCTGTGGACTTGCGGTACTTGCGAGCATTGGCCTTGTTTACCGACGGGGGCATGCCCTTCGACAGTCAGTTCACCGTGCTCAACGACACCCGGTACCCGGTCGATTGACCCTGACCGGTTCAGCGCCTCCTCGGTGGTGCTGGCCGGTGTCCATGCCGGCCAGCACCTGACCCACCACGGCGCCCGGGTCCGCGGCATCCATGATCGCGCGCACCAGCGCGACGCCGGCCACTCCCGTCCGGGCGAGCTCCGGCACGTCCCGCGGCTCGACACCCCCGATCGCCACGATCGGCAGCGACGTGGCCGCGACCAGCCCGTGGTACCCGTCCACCCCGATCGGGTCCCGGCCGGAGTCCTTGGTGGGGGTCGGACGGAAGGGCCCGGCCCCCACGTAGTCGATCACCCCGCGCAGCCGCTCCGCCGCGCGGACCAGGTCCGGGGTCCCGGTGGTCAGCCCGATGACGGCGTCCGGGCCCAGCAGCGCCCGGGCCTCGGTGACCGGCAGGTCGTCCTGACCCAGGTGCACCCCGTGGACGGCCGCCCCGCGGGCACGCGCGGCGAAGGCCACGTCGGCCCGGTCGTCCACCAGCACGCGCGTGACCGGCCGGACCGCGTGCACGGCCTCGGCGACGGCGCAGGTCAGCTCCAGCAGTTCGGCGGCGGTGGCCTGCTTGGCCCGGACCTGCACGACGCCGGCCCCGGCGTCCGCCGCCGCGGCCGCCACCTCCACGGTGCGCCGGCCAGTGCCGGAAGTGACCAGGTAGCAGCGCAGGTCCGGCGGTGCGTGGGTCCCGTCGGTCGGCGTGCGGTGTCGGCCCGGGAGGGTCACCCGCGGGCCGAGCCGTCCGGCCGCTCCCCCGGTCACCGTCCCACCTCGTCGAGCGCGTCCAGCAGGTGCATCCGGAACGACCCCGGCCCGGCGGCCCGCCCGGCCGCGACCTCACCGGCCAGGTTCAGCCAGGTGGTCGCGGCGAGCGCGGCGCGGAAGGGGTCCGGTTCGACCGCGGTGCAGGCGGCCGTCAGGGCCCCGAGCAGGCAGCCGGTGCCGGTGACCCGGGTGAGCAACTCGGTGCCGCGTTCCAGGCGCGCCTGCCGACGGGCGTCGAGCACGAGGTCCACGGCACCCGAGACGGCGACGGCGCCTCGGGTCCTGAGCGCGGTCGACATCGCGGCGTCCACCGCCGCGTCCGGCCCGGCCACCGAGTCGGCCCCGCGCCCGCCGGCGCCCGCCCCGGCCAGGGCGAGCACCTCGGAGGCGTTGCCCCGCACCACGGTCGGCCGGGAGTCCAGCAGCTCGCGGGCCAGCGGCGTCCGCACCGGCGCGATGCCGATCGCGGTGGGGTCGAGCACCCAGGGGCGCCCGTCTGCGACGGCGACGGCCACCGTGGCGGGGATGCCCTCCATGGCGTCCGTGCTCAAGGTGCCGAGGTTCACGGCCAACGCGTCGGCCGCCCTCGACACGGTGGGGGCCTCTGCGAGGGTCTCGGTCATCATCGGGCGGGCCCCGGCGGCCAGCAGGCCGTCGGCGACGAGGGCCATGGAGACGGTCGCGGTGAGGCAGTGCACCAGCGGCCGGCCGGCGCGCACCGCGGCCAGGACGTCCGCGACCGGTGCGAGGTCCGGATCGGCGGCCGGAGGCACGCCCGTCGTGGTGACGGGGTCCAGGGCCCGGTCGGCGGCGGGCTGAACGTCGGCCCGTGCCCCGGTCACCGGAACCCTCCCCGGGTGGCCCCCACCGCGGCGTCGGGCACCATCCCGGCGGCGACGTCGTCGATGTCCCCCTCGATGTCCCGCGGTGCCAGCCGCGGGCCGAGCGCCGCGCCGAGCACCACGAGGGCCCCGCCGAGCGCGACCATGCCCATCACGGAGCCGTGCCGGCCCAGGACCGGTTCGATGAGCGGCAGGCAGAAGGGGTAGAGCGCCGGCAGCACCAGGGACAGGCTGTAGCCCATGCCGTAACCGGTGGAGCGGACCTCGGTGGGGAACCGCTCGGAGAGGTAGGCCGAGACCGGTCCGTAGGCGGAGACCGTGATGACCTGCAGCACCGCGGCAAAGACGGCCGCGCCGGCGAGGGTGGGCGAGGTGAGGGCGGCCCACCACACCAGCGGACCGGCCAGTGCGGCGACCGCTCCCCACAGGATGAACAGCCGTCGCCGGCCGGTGAGCGTGGCCAGGTGACCGGCCAGGGCCATGACGATGGCCTGCGCCACCGAGGCGATCCCCATGACCACGGGCACCCCGGTGGCGGGCAGCCCGGAGTCCTCGGCGAGCCGGGCGGTGAGCAGCAGCACCGTGGAGTTGGTCAGCAGCCACAGCCCGGTCATCAGGATGAACACCTGCCAGAAGGCCCGCGCCCACCGGCCGGTGAGCAGGTCGCGCAGTCCGGCCCTCGGGGCGGCGGGCCGGGCGGCGGCCTCCCGGGCGCGGCGGTGGAAGACCGGGGCGTCAGTGACCTGGCGACTGTAGTAGACGAGCATCCCCAGGGACAGCGCGGCGCCGAGGACGAAGAGCAGCCGCCAGCCCCAGGCCGCGTAGGCGTCGGGGCCCAGGAGCACGAGCAGTCCGGCCACGGAGAACGCGATGGTGGCCTGTGCCCACGGGGCCATGGACAGGATGAGCCCGCTCATCAGCCCGCGGCGCCTTGCGGTGGACCACTCCATGGCCAGCGGGATCGCCGCGGAGTACTCCCCCGCCACGAAGATCCCGCACAGGAAGCGCAGCACGAGGATCAGGCCGATGGTCCCGGCGCCGAGGATCTCGTGGGTGGGCGTGGCGGCGATGGCCAGCGCGCAGGCGGCGGTCCCGGCGATCGCGATCCGCGTGGTGCGGGTGCGCCCGAGCCGGTCGGAGATGCGCCCGAACACGATCCCGCCGATCGGCCGGCCCAGCAGCATCGCGATGACGATCAGCGCCCCGGTGGACGCGGCGGCGGCCGGCCCGGCGAGCACGAGCATGGCCGGGGCGAGTGCGGTCAGCGGCAGGAAGACGTGGATGTTGTCGATCCAGTTGCCCACCACCCCGGCGCGCAGCGCGGCCCGTCCCGCCGGGGGCAGGGTCTCATTCGGAGTCCCGGTGGAGGTCCTGGTGGTGGTCTGGGTCCCGACGGCGGACTGCGCCGTGGTCGCGCCCGTCACCGGACGCTCCCGGCGAGTGCGGCGGCGGGGGCCTCGGTGCGCGCCATGGTGGGAGCCTGGATGCGGGGCTGCACGGGGGTCTCGGCCCGTCCCCCGTACTCGCCCGGGTCGAGGCGCAGGGCCTGGTCGAAGAACTCGAGCTCGTGCCGGCAGGCGGTCAGGTAGGCGCGGGCGGCCCGGGCGCGAACGGCCGGGGAGGCCGCGGCGAGCTCGCGCTCCACGTGGGCCAGCGCGGTCTCGGTGGCGGTCACGAAGCCCGGGTCCCGGTAGGTGTCCAGCCACGCGGCGTAGGGGTGGTCGGCGGGCACCGCGGGCAGCATCGCCCCCACCTGGGCGTAGAGCCAGAAGCAGGGCAGCACCCCGGCCACGCCCACGGCACGGTCCTCGCCGAGGGCGGTGGCCAGCAGGAAGTCCGTGTAGGCGCTCGTCACCGGTCCGGAGACGGGGGCCGGGCGGTCGCCGAGCCAGGTGCGGTGCAGTTCGGCCTCCTCGGTGAGGCAGCCGTGGGCCGCCCCGGACCAGAAGACCTGGGCGTCCAGCTCGGTTGAGCGGGCGGCGAGGGCGGCCATCGCCCGGGAGTACCCGTTGAGGTACAGCGCGTCCTGGGCGAGGTAGAACTCGAAGGCGTGCCGGGTCAGGCTGCCGTCCACGAGGGCACGGACGAACCCGGAGTCGGCGATGGCGGCGTTGACCTCCGCCCCGGCGGCCCACAGCGCCGCGGTCCACGGACCGGCGGGGGCGACGGCGGCCGGCACCCGCGCGTCGGGGTTCTGGGGCGGGGCGCCCAGGTCCTGCGGGGACTCGAGGGCGGGCGGGACGGCGTCGTGGGCGAACCAGGGGGCGGCGGAGGCGGCGGCCTGCAGCCGGCGCGAGCGGTGCCCGTGGTCCACGGGGCCGTGGCCGGAACCGACCTGCAGGGCGGCCCCGTGGGCGATGGCCTCGTGCAGCCACTCGGTGGCCCAGGCCAGCGCGGCATGCGGGGTGTCCCCGCGGCCCAGCCGGGTGGCGAGCGCGGAGGACAGGGAGCAGCCGGTGCCGTGGGTGCTGGTGGTGTCGATGCGCGTGGACGGCACGGAGACCAGCGCACCGTCCGGGTGCACCCAGGTGTTCGTGACCCGCCGGGTGTCCAGGTGCCCGGTCTTGACCACCACGGCCACGCCGGTCGCGGCTGACCAGCGGGCGGCCTGGTCGAGGGCCTCGGCCTCGTCGGCGGCGCGGGTTGAGCCGGTGAGGACGGCGAGCTCGTCGATGTTGGGGGTGACCACGGTGGCGCGGCGGCAGAACTCGATCATGGCCTGTTCGGCCTCGGGCTGTAGCAGGCGGTCACCGCTGGTGGCGATCATGACCGGGTCCACCACGAGCACGGCCGGCGGGTGCTCGTCGCACCAGGCGGCCACGGTGTCGATGATGGCGGTGGTGCCGAGCATGCCGGTCTTGACGGCGTCCAGGGTGACGTCGTCGCTGACGGCCTCCAGCTGGGCGCGCAGGAAGTCCGTGGGAGGGACGTGGAGGTCTCTCACGCCGTGGGTGTTCTGGGCGACGAGGGTGGTCACCACGGTCATGCCATAACCACCGGCGGCGGTGATGGACTTCAGGTCCGCGGCGGTGCCGGCGCCCCCGGAGGGATCGGTGCCGGCGATGGACAGCACACGGGGCACGGATGCGGGGGCAGGCGGAATGTGGGTATGGCAAGAAGAAGTCACGCGGACATCCCTTCGCTAGTCCTAACTAGATCAGGTTCCACGGGTGTCATCTCAGCGCCCTGCGGCGCACCCCGTGTCCGCGGCCCAGTATAGGCAGGCGTCGACTCTTGACAACTCCATGACGATGCCGAAAATCACTGGTACCAACAGAAATATCCGGGTGCCATGCCGAGATCCGGCAGAGGAGGAACGATGTTGTACCCGCCCGAGGATGCCCGCGAACTGACGGTGCTGATGAAGCTCAGTCGCGAGCTGGATGTCGTCGGCGACCTGACCGCCACCGTGGACGGTCCCTCAGAACTGATCGCCTGGGTCCTGGTCCTGGGCCGACCCGAGATCACCGCCTGGCGCGCCGAGCACACCGGCCACCGGTATATCCATGCCACCGCTCAGCGCGACCGTGCCCCGGTCCGGGGGATGCTCACCGCCTTGTTGTCCTGCGAGCATCACCGGGGGTTCTGGCGGGCGCTGGGCCTGGACGACCTGGCCGAGGGCGAGCGCCGGGCGCTGAAGGGCACGGACCTGTCCACCGCGTGGGAGACCATGCCGATCACCACGGAGGACATCGCGCCGAAGCCGCCGGCGACCGAGGGTGCCTGACCGGGCTGCCGGCGTCTCCGGCGGGCGTGCCCCTCAGCGGGTGGCGAGGGCGCAGGCCTCGCTCAGCAGTTCGCTGAGCCGTGCCACCGGGTGCGTGGTGGCGAAGATGGGGGTGTCCGGTTCGAGCGCGCGGCCCGCGGCGAGCGGGCCGGCGTCCACCGGGTCGTAACCCAGGCGGTCCAGGAAGGTCCCGACGGCGGCCCGGGCGGCGTCGCTGTTACCGGCCAGTGCCAGCGCACGGCGGCCCGGATCGCCCGCGGGGCGGGCCAGGGTCTCGAGGTCCCGGTACCCGATGTGGTTGAGGGTCTTCACGAGCGAGGAACCGGCGAGGAAGTCCTGGACGACCTCGGAGGTGGAACGGTGATCGGCCTCGAACTCGGCGATCTCCCCGTCCGTGGGGGCCCAGTAGTTCATGGTGTCGATGACGGTGCGGCCGGCCAGGGCGTCAGCGTCCAGGGTGCGGAACTTGTGCATGGGAACGGCGAGAACGACCAAGTCCGCCTGTGCCGCCTCGGCGGCATCCACGGCCTGAGCGCCCGGGGTGATGATGTCCGCGATCATCGCGATCTCCTCGGCCGGCTTGGCGGTGGCGATCTTCACCTCGTACCCGGCCTGCAGCGACTGGCGGGCGACGGCCGTCCCGACGCGGCCCGCGCCGAGGATGCCGATGGTGAGGGGCAGGGAATCGAGCGTGGTCACAAGGCTCCTGAGGACGCGCGGAAGAATGCTCTCGGATTGAAGTAACGCGACCGGGAGTGAGTTTGTTCCGCACCATCCACAAGTCTTCCTCTCCAGTTATCGCTGGTCCACGGATGGATCAGGCCACAGCGCTCGCGACCCTGAAGACTTCCAGGGGCATCTCTCGATGCAGATCCCACGTGACTTGCATGGGGCGCTCACCATGCCACGAGTTGAGATCCGCCGTTCCCAAACACACGAACGGCGCGGTTCCAATGTCGTTGCTGGGCGTTTCACGAACGAACAACAGCGTGTTCGACCCGTTGGACTCCTTAGTGGCATATCTTCGACCCGTTGAAGACGTAACTCGTGTGTTGTTCTGGCTCTCCCAATGGAACTGGTCCCGGCTGATGGCGTAATCGCGGTACATGGTCGTCGGCGAAAAATCCCGTTCGGACTTCCTTAGATTGATGAGAAGGGCATCTGTTGAATACTTCTTGGACCACGCCACGCCGCTGACGTGAGCCATGTCAGGAGACGAATCGAAGGTACGGATCCCCAGTGCCGACAAGATTTCTTCACGCCGGTAATGAGCGTGGGCCAGCAAGGGAACCATTGTTCCCAGTGCAGTGGGCGTCGGATTAACTCTCGTAGAGGAAAGCGTATGTTCGAAGATCTCCTCGACTTCCGCCACAAACCTCGTCTGGGTTCGCACCCATCCGAAGGCCTCGTCCAGGGAATCGAACCGTCCCTTTTGATGGATCGTGGTGAAATAGAGCATTTCGGCGAAGCTCTTGTCGCGGCCGGTCAACTCCGTGATGTGTATGTCATCGCGGAGCAGGCGCAGGTAAGCCTTCGCCCGCTCGTGATCATCGACATGCAGCAGCGATGAGGCACGCAGAATCTGGCTCACCTCCGCCGGGGTCACCCCTGCTCTCGGTTCTGCATGGTCTGCTCGCATTTTGAGTGTCGTCCATGATCGACCGTTCGAGCCTGAGCGGTATACGTCTGCGAGAGTTCGGCCAGCTTCTTCGAGGTATTCATGGAGTCGGTACTCCCACAGTGAGCGACCATTGGCGTGCTCTCGAATATCTTGCGCCAGCTGGTTCGCAGTCATCGCGATCTGCCCCTTGACGTTCCTGATGACAACATCCTTAGCGACGGAGTCAAGAACGATGTGGGAACCGGCAGGAAGGAACGGGAAGTCCTTGCCGATGTCCTCAAGAAGGCGTTTACGCCCCGATCCGGTCAACGCTCGCAGTTTCTGGTCGAACCGGAACTCCTTCCGTTGCATGCCGATGAAGTCCAAGACCGTGAGGACGTCCTTTCCATACGAGCGCCGAAGACCACGCCCCAACTGCTGGAGGAAAATCGTCGCGCTTTGGGTCGGGCGGAGAAAGAGAACCGTATTGATCTGAGGGATGTCGAGACCCTCGTTGAAGACGTCGACGGTGAAGATGCACTTGATCTCGCCTCGGCGGATTGCTTCAAGCGCCTTCCTGCGCTCATCACTTCGCGTTTCTCCCGTCACGACGGCCGAGGGAATATTGGCGGAGTTGAATCGATCTGCCATGAAACGCGCGTGAAGAACGGAGACACAGAACCCCAGTGCCTTGATGTCTTCCAGCGAACCCGCTTTGTCCATGAGCTGGTGCGCGATCAATCGCACGCGCGCATCATCGCCCGTGTAGAGGTTCTCGAGTTCCCGGGGGTCGTACTTCCCTGCTCGCCACGAGATACCGGAAACATCAACATTGTCGGACACGCCAAAGTAGTGGAAGGGGACCAAAATATCGGCGTCTAAGGCGTCCCACAGTCTCAATTCCGACGCGACACGATTATCGAAGAACGCCTTGACATTGACGCCATCCGCTCGCTCCGGAGTGGCGGTCAGACCTAACAACTCGCGTGGCTGGAAGTGCTTGAGGATGGAACGGTAGGTGGCGGCCTCAGCGTGATGAAACTCGTCAATAACGACGACATCGAAATGGTCGTCAGCGAAGGAATCAAGTCCCTTGGCCGTCAACGACTGAACGCTGGCAAACACATGGTTCCACCCTGTCGGGCGACGCCCGTCCACGAAGAGCTCCCCGAAGGAACCGTCGGCGAGAACATTTCTGTATGTCCGCAACGCCTGCTCGAGAATCTCTCGTCGATGCGCGACAAACAACAGTCTCAGATCCTGTCGGTGTTCGGTCAGGAGGTTCCGATAGTCCAGGGCCGCGATGACTGTCTTACCGGTACCTGTTGCTGCAACAAGGAGGTTCCGATGACGCCGGTGGATCGCTCGCTCCGCTTGGAGATCTTCCAGCATCAACGCTTGATGTGGATAAGGGCGAACATCCAGTCCGGCAAGATCAACCTGCTGTCCCTCACTCGCGAACGAACCGTTCTTGATCTCTCGGTCCAGATGTGCAGCGTCCCGATCTGGGTCATACGGTTCGAAGGATGGATCCTGCCAGTACGTTTCGAAGGCTGCCTCGAACTTTCGCATGAGTTCGGGCGTGGCGATAGCGGACAACCGGACGTTCCACTCCAACCCCTCCAATAAGGCGGACTTGGAAAGATTCGATGAGCCCACATACGCAGTACTGAATCCACTGTTCCGGTGGAACATCCAGGCCTTGGCGTGCAGCCTTGTCGACTGCGTCTCGTAGCTGATATGGACCTCACCGCCAAAGTCCTTCACGATGCGGTCCAGAGCCCGCCGCTCCGTTGCTCCCACGTAGGTGGTCGTGATAACTCGGAAGGGCACCCCACGTCTCTTCAGGTCACCGAGCTGCCTCTCGAGCACTCGAAGACCATGCCACTTGACGAACGCGCACAACAGATCAACCCGGTCTGCCGTCTCGATTTCGGATCGCAGTTCGGCACCCAGGCTCGGTTCATGGGAGGAGTTCGTCAGAAGCGCTGCGTCGGACAACGGTGCTTCCGGTCGGGTCATCATCGCTTGCGACGGATCATCGACCCGGCGAATCTCTGCCAGCGTCGACAGACCGTTGTGAACATCGGGTAATTCAGATCGGTAGTCCTCACCCAGGAGACCGATGATCTGCTGCGCCAATTCAACGCGCTTGGAGACGTCTCTCTCCGCCTCCAAGGCATGCCGAATGACAGTGGACACGTGGTTGGTCAGTCGTTGTGGGTCTTCACCCCCGGGGACATCCAACGTGCGATAGGTGGAGTCCTGTAAATGCGCCAGCCGGTCTGACAGTCCTTCGGTCAACAACGACTCATAGACCCCCACCGGCATGGCGGACAATCCCTCACCGGGCCCAGCAGGCACGGACGCCTCCTCCCTAACGATGACGAGACGCCGGACCCTCATGTGACCAGCGACTTCGATGATCGAACGCTAACAGTCGACGGGAACGGGTGTTGCCCACGGGCCCGGTTCCACGTCGTGAATTGCGCCTGTAGCCGCCGCCAAGAGAGCACCATAGACTCACCCCCATGACCTCGGAGCCACAGCATCAGGACAAGGACCAGAACGCTGCTCGAGAAGGCCGCACCGCCGACTCCACGAACCAGCCCGCCGTGCCCGTCTCGGTCCGCCGGAAGGCGGGCGGGCCGACGTCGGGGGTCTCGGCGCGGTCGAACACCGCCGACGCGTGGGATCAGTTGCGGAGCACGACCTCATCCGTCACGCAGCAGATCAACGACTTCATGACCCGCACCACCGGGAGCCGCACCGAGCGGGACGCCACGATCCGCCAGGCCGCCGAGCGCGGCCGCGGCGAGGCCGGACGCGGGCTGCGCGCCCTGGCCGAGGCCGCCGCGAAGCTGGCCGACCTCGTGGACGGCAGCTCCGAACGCAAGGGCCAGCACGCCGGCGAGCCCCGCATCCTGGAGCAGAAGCCCGAGAACCAGCGCGACGACCAGCACTGACACAGGCCGACTGGCTCGAGCGGCCAGTCCGGGTGCTATCCAGCAGGATCAGGTGACGCGGAGCGATCACCGCCGGGCGTGGTCGAAACGCCCGTGGGCGGCGGCATACCAGGCCGCAGCGACCAGCACGAAGCCGGCCAGCACCAGGTACATGGCGCCGAAGCCGGCCGCGCTGGCCAGCCCGCCCAGGGCCACCGGCCCCAGGCCCAGGCCCACGTCCGCGAACAGCAGCAGCGTGGATATCCCGGCCCCATACTGATGCGGCTGCACCCGCGAGACGGCGATAGCCTGCGCGGCCGGCATCAGCGTGCCGTAGCCCAGGCCCGTCAGCGCACCGGCCACGACCACGTGCCAGTCCTCCGTGGAGACCGCCAGTAACACCAGGGCGAGAGCGAAGAACATCAGCCCGAAGGCGACCACCGGGTTGTCGCCACGGCGATCCTGCAGGGTACCCAGCGTCAGCCGCATCAGCAGCATCGCTGCCGCGTAGGCCACGAAGAACAGCCCGGCCCCGGCGGCCAGGTCCCGCTCTTCGGCCAGGGCGTTGAGGAAGGTCATCACGCCGCCGTAGCACAGGCCGATCACCACCATGAAGATGCCGATCGGCACCACCGCTGGATGTACGACCACCGCCAGGGAGAACCGCGGACGCGCCGCGGGGACCGGCGTCGTGCCCTCTCCCGCGGCCGTGGTCGCGGGGTCCTGGAGGAACACCGCGAGGACGAGCCCGACGACCGTGGAGCCCAGGGCGACGGCGAACAGCACGGCATAGTCGAGGGTGCCGGTCACGAACAGGCCCAGGGCCGGACCCACCGCCGTGGCCAGGGTGGTGCCCAGGGCGAGGTAACCGGTGCCCTCGCCGCGGCGGGTCGGCGGGATCGCCGCCTGCGCCAGGGCCATGATCGCGGTGCTGGCGAAGGCGTAGGTGAATCCGTGCAGGACGCGCACGGCGACCAGCAGGGCCAAGGAGCCCGCGGCGAAGTACAGCGCGCAGGAGACCGCCGCGAGGACCAGGGCGGCCATCATGACCCGGCGGCGGCCGAGGCGGTCCACCACGTAGCCGGTGAACAGCCGGGCCACCGTGGCGCCGATGACGAAGGCACTGGAGGCCAGTCCGCCCGCGGCGTCCGAGGCGGCGAAGGCCCGCACCGCGTAGAGGGCCATGGTGGTGACGAGGAAGTAGAAGGTCAGGTACTGGGAGAGGTTGACCAGCCAGGCCAGCACGAAGGTGCGCGTGATCAGCTTCTGACCCGTCGGTGTGGGGCCCGCCCCGGCAGGCTCCGCCATCGTCCTGTCCACGTCTTCACGGGCCCGGGAGGCCCCCTCCGCACCAGTTTGCATGATGCAAATGGTACACCCGGTTTGTATCATGCAAAGAGCATGCGGAACGAGAGGACCAGAACCGCCATGGCCGACAGCACCCACGACGACCTCACCTACGAGCAGATGCTGCTGACCCGCTCGGCGCTGCAGGGAGCGCCTGCCAAAGCCCGTGAGTGGCTCCTGGACCGCAGCGCCGTGGTCCTCATCGCCCGGCTGGAGGCGTCCGGGCCGATGTCCGTGGGCGAGCTGGCCGAGGCCTTCGGCCTGGACATCTCCACGGTGCACCGTCAGGTGGCCACCGCCATGCGGGCCGGGCTGATCGAACGGATCACGGACCCCCACGGTGGGGCCGCCCGCAAGCACCGCCCTACCGCCGAGGGCCTGCGCCGCTTCCACGCGGAGATGGACGCCCGGGCGGAGTCCTTCCGGACGGCCACGGCCGACTGGACCGAGAACGAGGTCGCCACCTTCACGGCCCTGATGCGCCGGTTCAACCAGGGGCTCGAGGAGTTGCGCGGCCAGCCGTGGCCCCGGCCCTGAGCCGCTCCCGAGTCATCCGGTCGCCGAGAGCCACCCCTCAGCGCTGGTGGACGTCCGGGATCCCGTCGTCGGACACCTCCACGGCCGCGGCGGCCTGGATCGCCGGGTCCTCCTGGCCGGGTGCCATCCGGAGGACCGAGGCCGGCGGCCCAGTCTCGTGAATCGTCGACGTCTCAGGCGTCAGGAGAGGTACGCGCCGAACCGGCCAGGTCCTGGGGGTGGGTCTGGGGATCCACGGGAGCACCGGACTGGTACACCGCGCGGGCAAGGGTGTTGGAGGCCAGCGAGGACACGATGACCAGGGCGAAGATGGTGACGAGGCTGACCAGCAGGACCCACCAGTCGAACCCGTCCCGGCCGGTCAGGTGCGCGAACACCCCGGCCGCCATCAGCGGAAGGCCCATCGCCGTGGCCGGCGAGAACACGTTCATCATCTGCAGGGCGTCCCGGGCCCGGACCATGGCCACGGCCGAGAGCAGCACCAGCAGCGCGCCCCCCAGGATCAGGACGGCGGCGAGGATCTGATACCCCTCCACTAGCGTTCCCCTCTCGTCAGGATGCGGGCCAGGGCCACGGTGGCCAGGATGCCCAGGAACGCCGCGAGCATGGCCGCGTCCTGGATGACCGCGGACCCGGACTGGATGCCGACGATCATCAGGATCCCGATGCCCGCGAAGTACACCAGGTCCCCGACCACGGCCCGCTCGGCGGCCGCGGAGGCCGTGAAGATCCGGTAGAGCCCCAGCAGGATCGCGACGGCCAGGATCAGGAGCACCCCGGCGAGCACCACGTCATAGGCAGAGTCGATGCTCATCGAACGTCCCCTTCCGCGTGGTCCTGCCATCGTGGCCCCCGGGTCATCCGCAGCAGCCGGTCCTCCATCTCCCGCAGACCCTCGTGGACGGACTCCCGGTCCGCGTCGAAGACCGAGTGGACGAAGACCGTCACGGGTTCCGAGTCCGTGCCGTGGGCGGTGCCCACCACGAGGGTGCCCGGGGTGATGGTGATGGAGGAGGCCATCCACGTGACCTCCAGGTCGGTGGTGCAGCGCAGCGGGAAGGCCACGATGGACGGCTCCGCGAACCGGCCGGGGATCACGGCGCGGCGGGCCACGGTCATCGACCCGGCGATCACCTGACCGATGAGCCAGGCCACGTAGGTGATCATGGACCCGACGCTGAACCGCCAGGAGCTGCGGTGACGCGGCTGGTCGGTTCTCATGGCAGCACCGCCTCGATGTAGGGACCGGTCTCGAAGAGCCCCGCGGTCGCGGTGTCGATGAAGGGCATCAGGAGCCCGGCGAAGAGGAAGAGGACGATGGACACGCCCATCATCATCGTCCCGGGGGCCAGCAGGCGCAGCGGGATGCGCACCTCGCCTTCCAGGGTCTGGGCCTTCGCCCGTCCCCCCTCGGGGGCGGCCGGCCAGTAGCGGTGGAGCGGGGCCCCGGCGAAGCTGGAGCCCCACAGCCGCTGCAGGGCCACGAGGGTGACCACGGACGAGACCACGATCGCCCCCAGGAACACCGGGGTCTGCCAGGCACCGGCCGGGCCGGTCTCACCGGCCTCCGCCACGGCCAGGCCCAGCCCCAGCTTGCCCCACAGTCCCGAGGTGGGCGGCAGCCCGGCCAGGGACAGCAGCCCCAGGGCCACCAGGACGGCGGCCAGCCGGTCCCGGTGCATCACCCCGGAGATCCGGCCCAGCACCCCGGTGCCGTAGGTGTGCTCGACGGCCCCGACGGTGGTCAGCAACGAGGCCATCGTGACCACGTGGTGGACCAGGTAGAACAGCCCCGCCGCCACGGCCGCGGGCGAGGTCACGGCCACACCGATCAGGATGTGCCCCACCCCGGCGACCATCTGGAAGGCCAGGACCCCGCGGAACCGCTGTTCGCCGAGGGAACCGATGGCGCCCACCACCATGGTGGCGAGCACGACGACGGCGATCACCACCGCGACCGTGGACGCCATTGCGGCCCCGGCGGCACCGGACGGCGAACCCGGCTCGAAGGTCGTGAAGTAGATGCGGAAGATCGCGTACAGCGCGACCTTGGTGTGCAGGGCCGAGAACAGTGCCATGATCCCCGCCGAGGTCCCGGGGTAGGCCCGGGGCAGCCAGCCGTGGACGGGCACCACGCCGGCCTTGATGGCCAGCGCCAGCAGCACCACGGTCACCGCCAGGGCGACCTGGGGGTCCTCGGCGGCGCGCCCGGCCAGGGCGGCGAGGTTCACGGCTCCGGCCGATCCGTAGACCAGGCCGACGCCCATCAGCAGGATCAGGCTGGTCACCAGGTTGACGATGACGAACATGCGTCCCAGGCCCAGGCGCCGCCAGGTCCCGGTCACCGCGATCAGGGCGTAGGACGGCAGCAGCATCACCTCGACGAAGACGAAGAGGTTGAACAGGTCACCCGTCAGCAGGGCGCCGTTGACACCGGTCATCAGCAACAGGGCCAGCGCCGGGACGAACCGCAACCGGGCCTCACCCGTGAGGGTCAGGAACCAGCCGGAGGCTGCCGTGGCGAGCCCGGTGGTGGCCAGCATCAGGGCCGTGAGCGTGTCCGAGACCAGGGGGATCGCGATGCCGCCCTCGTAGGCACCGATGGCACTGGCCAGCACCGGGACCTCACGGTGGAACAGCATCAGCGCCACCGCCCCGGCGATCGCGAGGACGGGGACCCCGACGAGCAGGATCCGGTCGACCACGCGCTGGCGGAGGATCACGGACAGGCCCGCACAGAGCAGCGGCACGGCCACGAAGAGCGCGAGCAGGGATCCGGGGGTCATCAGTTCGGTCATGCGTGCTCCTCCCCGGTCTCGGGCACCTTCTCCTGGTCGTCGTCCCGGCCGATCACGGCCAGGGCCAGCATGAAGATGGTGGTGGCCATGGAGATGACGATCGCGGTCAGCACGAAGGCCTGGGGCAGGGGATCCGCGGCGTCCGCGGCCTGCGCCGTGGACATCAGCGGTTCCACGCGCCACCCCGGCACCCCGGTGGTCAGGAGCAGCAGGTTGACGGCGTGGGAGATCAGGGTCAGCCCGAAGATGGCGCGGACCATGCTCCGCTGCTGCAGCAGCCACACGCCCGCAGCGGTCAGTACGCCCACGGTCACGGCGAGGACCAACATGTCACCGCCCCCATTCGTCGGGACGGGTGCCGGAGGAGATGTGCTGGGTGGTGGGCTTCACCGGTTTCGCGGGCCTTCCGTCGGTGGCGGCCGTCCGGTCTGCGGCGAGCAGGCCGTCGATCGGGTTGTCCATCGGCCCGTCCACCTCTCCCAGCACGGCCTCGTCCACGCGCTCGCGGGCACCCTCCCCGCCGGGGCGCTGGTGGGCCGAGCGCGCGGTGCCGAGGACGTTGAAGGCGAGCAGGATGAGCCCGACGACGGCCAGGTAGACACCGGCGTCGAACACCATGGACGTGCTGAGGTGCTGGCCGAGGACGTACCCGTGCTGGGGCTCCATGTAGGTCCCCGTGAACGCCATGTTCCACAGGCCCGTGCTCACGGCGAGCACCACGCCGCCGCCGATCAGGTAGATGGGAACCCGGGGCGCGCCGATCTGCCGGTCCCGCGAGGTGGAGACGTAAATGAGCCCCACGATGCCGGAGCCCACGAGGGCGGCGATGAAGCCACCCCCGGGCTCGTTGTGGCCGCGCAGGAACAGGATGGCGGAGATGACCGCGAGCAGCGGGAGCAGGAACCGCAGCATCAGCTGGAGCTGGCTGATGTTGCCCCAGGAGCTGAGGATGGCGCGGCGGGCGGTGTCGCTGCCGAGGTCCGGGCCGCCCGGGCGGTCGGCGCCGTCCTGCTCCTCACCGGCCGTCAACTCCTCGCGGGCCACCTTGTCCGGGTCCGGGTCCATGTACCGGTTGCGGACCGTGGAGAGCACGGCGGCCAGCGCGATGCCGGCCATGCCCAGCACGGCCAGCTCCCCGAGGGTGTCCAGGGCTCGGAACTCGACCAGGATGACGTTGACGATGTTGTCCCCGCCGGTGATCTCCTGGCCGTTCTCCAGCAGGTACGTGCCGACCTCGGACTTCTCCCGCCGGCCGGTCAGCCCCCAGGTGGCCAGACCGGTGGCGAGCCCCGCGCCGACGGCGATGACCGCGGCCGGCAGCGCCCGGGCGACCCGGGGGCTCTTGAAGGTCCGCGGCAGCTTCTGCAGCACCAGCATGATGACGATGATGGTCAGGCTCTCCACGAGCAGCTGCGTCAGGGCCACGTCCGGGGCGCCGAGGGCCAGGATCTGGACCGTCATGAGGATGCCGATGGCGGACAGGGCCACCGTGGCACCCAGCCGCGAGCGGGTGAACGCCACGCCGAGCGCCGAGGCCGCGAGCAGGACGAGCAGCACCACGTCCACCGGCTGGTTCAGGCCTTCGCGCAGCGGGGGCAGGCTGCCCTGGGCACTGAGCAGCAGGACCCCGGGGACCACGACTGCCGCCAGCGAGGCCACCATCATGGCCGCGTGCGAGGCGGCGGCGTCCCGGGCGGTCAGCCGGGCCACGGCGTGGCCGGCCACGGTCAGGCCCCGGGTGCAGGCCTCGATGATCGAGGCACCGCCAAACGGCAGACCCGCGTCCTCCAGCGCCGGCCAGAGCCGGTGGCGCAGCAGGACCGTCACCACGCCGGCGGCGAAGACCGCGAGGGTGGTGAGCAGTTCGGCGGTGATCCCGTGCCAGAGCACGAAGTGCGGTTCCGCCCCGGCGCCCGGCAGGGCCGTGTCCGTGGCGGCGCCGACCGCGACGTCCAGCAGCGGCAGGGCGAAGAGCGCCGCGACGGAGGCGAGGATCGGCACCGCGGTGGCGGTCACCAGGATGCCGCCGGGGGCGTGCACCGGAACGTCCGCGGCCGTGCCGTGTCCGCGATCCCGCCCGTGGTCCCGCGCGGCGGCCGGCGCATGGTGACCGGCAGGGCCCGGACGCCCGGGCCTCTCCGGGTCCAGGAAGCCGCCGACGACGATCTTGGCGCAGTAGGCGAAGGTGAGCACCGAGCCGAGGGCCGCGCCGGCCAGCGCGACCGGGCCCGCCCAGGCGGCGAGCGTGCCGGACGCGCCTCCGTCCGCGGCCCAGTGGTTGAGGGCCGTGAAGATGGACTCCTTGGAGATGAATCCGAGCAGGGGCGGGATGCCCGCCATCGCACCGGCGCCCAGGACGGTCACCACGAAGGTGAACGGCAGCGCCCGGTACAGCACCGGCAGGCGCCGCAGGTCGCGGGTTCCGGTGGCGTGGTCCACGACTCCGACCACCATGAACAGCCCGGACTTGAACAGGGCGTGCGCGATGGTGTGGATCAGGGCGGCGGCGATGCCGGCCTCGGTCCCGGTGCCGATCGCGGCCACGATGAGTCCCAGCTGGCTGACCGTGGAGTAGGCCATCAGCTTCTTCAGGTCGTGCTGCTGCAGTGCCCGCCAGCCGCCCACGGCCGAGGTCACCAGGCCCACGACGACGAGCAGGACGGACCACAGCACGTCGTCGTGGAAGACCGGCGAGAAGCGCAGCAGCAGGAAGATGCCGGCCTTCACCACGGCAGCGGCGTGCAGGTAGGCCGAGACGGGGGTGGCGGCGGCCATCGCGTCGGGGAGCCAGGAGTGGAACGGGAACTGGGCCGACTTCGTCATGGCGGCCAGCGCGATGAGCAGCCCGACCGTGGTGGTGAAGGCGGGGTCCTGGGCCCACAGGTCCGAGGCCATGATCTCGCCCAGGTTCGTGGTTCCCGCCC
>NZ_AFXQ01000013.1 GCF_000224415.1 Citricoccus sp. CH26A
GGACGAGCGGACCCGGCAGCAGGTGCCGATCCCCGGTCCGGACGGCACCCGCGGGCCGATGCCCCGCTGGGCCGAGCCGCTGGAGCTGGTCTCCCAGCGCCCGCACGGCCCGGCCCCGGTGTTCGCCGAGTGCACCGACGACGAGGCCGAGGCCGGCTGGGTCGCGGCCCAGGTGAGGACGCTGCTGGACGAGGGGATCACCGCCGCGGAGATCGCCGTGCTGTTCCGCACCAACGGGCAGTCCCAGGCCCTCGAGCAGGCCCTCGCCGCCGCCGGCATCGGCTACCAGTTGCGCGGCGGGGAGCGGTTCTTCTCTCGCCGCGAGGTGCGCGACGGCATCCTGCAGCTCCGCGCGGCGGCCCGTTCCGCCCAGGACGTGGCGGGGGACCAGGTGCCCGGCAGGGTGAGGGACGTGCTGGCCTCGCTGGGCTTCACGGAGACCGCCCCGCAGGCCTCCGGCGCGGTGCGGGAGAAGTGGGAGTCCCTCAACGCCCTGGTCGCCCTGTCCGAGGAGCTGGCCGCCGCGCGCGGAGACCAGTTCACGCTGACGGACCTGGTCGCCGAACTGGACGAGCGGGCCGCCAGCCAGCACGCCCCCACCGTCCAGGGTGTCACCCTCGCGTCCCTGCACTCCGCCAAGGGCCTGGAGTGGGACGCCGTGTTCCTGGTCGGACTGTCCGAGGGCCTGATGCCCATCAGCTTCGCCCAGACCCAGGAGGACATCGACGAGGAACGGCGGCTGTTGTACGTGGGCATCACCCGGGCCCGGCTGCGGTTGTTCCTGACCTGGACCCTGGCCCGCGGCACCGGAGGGCGCTCCACCCGCAAGCCGTCCCGGTTCCTCGAGGCGCTGGACCCGGAGGCCGGATCCCGGCACGGGGCCCAGTCCCGACGCCGGCCCTCCGGTGCGGGCGGGAACGGCACCGGCCCCCGGGGCAACGGCCGCAAGCGCTCGCAACCGGCACTCTGCCGCACGTGCGGGGCCCTGTTGGAGACCGGCGCAGAGCGGAAGACCGGCCGCTGCCTGGACTGCCCGGCCACCTACGACGAGGCCATGTTCGAGGAGCTCAAGGCCTGGCGGTTGTCCACCTCCCAGGCGGCCTCCCTGCCGGCCTTCGTGGTGTTCACGGACGCCACCCTCGTGGCGATCGCCGAGGCCGCCCCGAAGACCCCGGCCGAGCTGCTGCGGATCCCCGGGGTCGGCCGGTCCAAGCTGGAGAAGTACGGCCAGGACGTACTGGAACTGGTCAACGGGGCCACGCCGGCCTGATCACCCGGGGACGGCCGCCCCGGTGACGCACCCGCAGTCCCGGTGCGGGGGCACCGTCAGGGTGTCCACCCGGCCCGAGGCGGCCTGCAGGTGCAGCATCGTGCCGTCCATGACCGCTCCGGTGTCGATCCACTGCAACAGCTGCCGTGCCGCCAGGGCGCCGGCGGCCGCGGCCAGGGCGAGGTCCTCCCGGCCGGCTCGTGCCGCCAGCAGCGCGTCGGTCCGCGTGGAGCGCAGGGGATCCGTGGCCGCCGCTGCCAGGTCCCAGCACAGCGGGCAGCCGGTCGCCCCGGGCGCGCACCACGGTCCGACCAGCACGTCGTCGTCCCGGACCACGACCGGCAGCAGCGGGTGGTCGGCCGCGCGGGCCAGGGCCACGGCCTCGAGGTCGACCGCGCCGAGGGTGACCAGCACGGTGACGTCGCCGCCCGGTCCCGGCCTGGCCGGGGACGTGAGTGGCAGGACGACGGGGTCGAGGCCGACGTCGTCGATGCGCCGGGCCAGGGCCATCGGACGGATCCGCCCCAGGTCGGCGGGCAGGTACCCGGTGCCCAGGTCCCCGGTGACCACCTCGGTGCAGTCCCACAGGACCAGCCGGCCGACACCGGCGGCGGCCAGGCTGCGCGCGACGGCCGCGCCGGTCCGGCCCAGTCCGAGGACCTGTGCACCGGCCCGGCGCCGCCGGGCCACGATCTGGGCGGCCCGCTCCCGGGAGTCCACCGGACCGTGGTCGACGGCCAGGGCGGTGGCGACGTCCTGGGCGAGGACGTCTGCGGCATGACCGGGGCCGGTACCGGCCGGGGAGGGGTGCCGGTGCAGGAAGCCCTCCAGCGACGAGACCAGCGCCCGGGCCTCCGCGGGGTCCAGCCCGCAGCTGCGCACCACGTCCGGTTCCCGGCCGTCCTCGATCCCGGACTGCAGCCGGTCCAGGAACGCGAGGACCTCGGGCGAACAGCCGGACAGCTGGGTGGACCCCGTGCCGGATCCGATCTGGACGGCGTCCGGTGTCAGGCGGACCAGGGACAGGCCGGGGTTCAGGCGCATGGGACTCCTCGGGTGACCAGGCGGGGCTGGGGGCGTCAGCCCATCGTGACACCACAGCGGCCGACCGCGGCGGGGTTGTCCACAACCCTCCCCGCGGGTCGCCGGGTCGGCCGGCGCGCGACGGCAGAATGGACCCATGACCTCGACGCGCGGACGACGCCCCGCCGGCCCCGCCCGGCCCACCCGCCAGACCCTGGACCTGGAGGTGGACGGCACCCCGGTGCGCCTGGTGCGCTCGGCCCGGCGCACCCGGACCATCTCGGCGTCCTGGCGGGACGGGCGGCTGCAGGTGTCCGTGCCCATGGGGCTGGCCTCCGCGGAGGAACACGAGTGGGCGCGCAGGATGATCCGCAAGGTGGAGGCACGCCGGCCGCAGGGCCCGGCCTCGGACGGAGAGCTGCTGGCCCGCGCCCGGGCGCTGGCCGGCCGGTACCTGGAGGGACGGGTGGACCCGCGCGAGGTCGTCTGGTCCGCCCGGCAGCAGCGGCGCTGGGGGTCGTGCACGCCCAGCACCGGCCGCATCCGGTTGTCCACGGAACTGGCGGACATGCCCGGCTGGGTCCTGGACGGGGTGATCATCCATGAACTGGCACACCTGGAGCACGCCAACCACACGGCGGCGTTCCACGCCCTGGCGGATCGTTACCCGAGGCAGCGCGAGGCCATGGCCTTCCTGTCCGGGGTCAGTTTCGCGACCGGCCGGGGCCTGTCCGCCCCGGACGGGGAGCCGGACGGCCCGGACGGGGACGAGGCCGGAGGCTAACCCGCCGAGGGGCGGTTCCCGGGCTGGCCGGAATCGTCCGGGCCGCCGGTGTCCTCGCCGCGGTCCTGGTCGCCCCGGCCGTCATGGTCGTCGTATCCGCCCTCGAGCAGCTTGCGCAGGTCGTCGTCGAAACCGGCCGCCGCCTGTTCGCGCTTCTCGCGCCGGGCAACGTACCCGGCCGGGTCGTCGAGGTCCTCGCCGGTGGGCTGCAGTTCGGGGTGTCGCCAGATGTCGTCCCGGTACGCCCGGCCCTTCTCGGCCCCGATGGTCTCCCACAGGGTGGCCGCCTCCCGCAGGCGGCGGGGGCGCAGGTCGAGACCGACCAGTGCCCCGAAGGCGTGCTCGGCGGGTCCGCCGGTGGCCCTGCGGCGGTTGATCGTCTCCCGCAGCGCGTTCGCCGCGTCCAGCGGGGCGGCCGCCTCGGTGACCACCACGTCCACCCAGCCCTCGATGAGCGCCAGGGTCGTCTCCAGCCGGTCCAGGGCCGCCTTCTGGGGGCCGGTGGGCTCGGGGATGAAGGACGCCCCTGAGAACGCCGCCTGCATGGACTCCGGGTCCGTCGGGTCGATCGACCGCGCGGCCTCCTCGATCCGGGACATGTCGATGTGGATCCCGGCCGCGTACTGCTCGATGGCCGCGTACAGGTCCCGCTCCAGCCACGGGGAGTGGACGAACAGGCGCATGCGGGCGACCTCACGCAGGGCGAGGTAGATCCGGATCTGGTCGTCCGGGACCTGCAGGCCGTCGCCGAACTCCTCGATGTTCACCGGCACCATGGCCAGCTGGTGGCCCGCCACGGGGAAGCCGGAATCGGTGCCGGAGAGGACCTCCTGGGCCAGCGCCCCGACCGCCTGGCCGAGCTGGAGGCCGAACATGGTGCCGCCGAGGTTCTTGAGCATCGGCTGCAGGCCGCCCAGCATGCCCTGCATCTCCTCCGGCACCTGGCCCGGGAGTTGTTCGTTCATCACCCGGGTCATCGCCTCGGACATGGACACGGCCACGGGCTCGGTCAGCCGGCGCCAGGTGTCCATGGAGGCCTCCACCCACTCGGCACGGGACCAGGCCTTGCCCAGCAGGCCCGTCGACTCGATCTCGGTGGTGCCGTCCAGCCAGAGTTCGGCCAGCCGCAACGCCTCGTCGATCTCCCGCCGCGCGAACGTGCCGACGGTGGGGTCCTGGCCGGCGACGGCCTGGCGGGCCGACTGGCGGGCGAGGGTCCAGTTCACCGGGCCGTCCTCGGGGGAGGACTGCATCATGGCCTGGAACTGCTGCATCATCTGGCCCATCATGGCCGGGTCGAGCTGCGAGGGGTCGAACGGCAGCCCGCCGGGCATGCCGCCCGGGCCGGCGCCCGGTCCGCCACCCATCCCGCCGAGGGCGCGGCGCAGCTCCTCGGGGTCCGGACCGTCGCCGCCGAACATCCGGCGGAGCATCTCGGACAGCGGGTCGTCTCCGTCGGAGGAACCGGGGCCGTTGGGGGGATTCGTCATGGCCACCAGAGTATCCGCGCCAAAGGCCCGTGTCCGCAGCGCACGCACCGGTTCACTGTGGGCGCACAGCCGGCGTGCCGCACCCCCTAGAATGAAGTGCAGACCAGAGCCTCCCGGACCCGTCCGGGAGGCCCGCCCCTGCCACCCGGACGGTGCACGCCGCCATCCGGTGCAGTAGCCCATGAAGACAGGTGCCCCGCCGTGCGAGAGAACGGACACCCGCCGACGACGCCGTCGGCCGCGCCCGGATCCGACGCCCCGGTCTCCTTCGCCCAGGCCGCGCGACGCTCCCGGGCCTCGCGCCGTCGTCGCCGGCTGACGATCGTCTCCGGGGGCCTGGCCGGGATCCTGACCCTCACGGCGCTGGCACTGCCCACCCCCTACATCGTCGAGTCGCCCGGCCCCACCTTCAATACCATCGGAGAGCATGACGGCTCGCCCGTGATCACCGTGGACGGCGCCCGGACCTATCCCACCGACGGCGCCCTGGACCTGACCACCGTCTACGTGTCCGGGCCGCCGACCGGATGGACCACCTTCCTGGACGTGGTCGCCAGCTGGGCCGACCCCACCCAGACGCTGATCCCCAGCGAACTCGTCTACCCCTCCGGCACCACGTCCGAGGAGGTCACCGAGGAGAACGACCTGGCGATGACCACCTCGCAGAACTGGGCCGTGGCCGCCGCGCTCGAGAACCTGGGGATCGACTACCGGCAGCAACTGTTCGTGGCGGACTTCGCCCCGGAGTCCCAGGCGACCGGGGTGCTGCGAGCCGGGGACCAGCTCGTCTCCGCCGGTGGCGTCGAGGTGACCGGGCTCGAGGGACTGAAGGACCAGCTCAACCGGTCCGACGGGCACACCGTCGACCTGGGGATCGTCCGCGACGGGACCGGGAGCACCGTCCAGGTCCCGGTGTACCCCGGACCGGACGGCAGCTGGCTGCTGGGCGTCTACCTGGACTCCGACTTCGAGTTCCCGGTGGACGTGACGATCTCCCTGGAGGACGTGGGCGGCCCCAGCGCCGGGATGATGTTCGCCCTGGGGATCATCGACGAGATGACCCCGGGCGCGATGACCGGGGGCCGGCACGTCGCCGGCACCGGCACCATCGACCCCGACGGCACCGTGGGGGAGATCGGCGGCATCGTGCAGAAGGTGGCCGGGGCCCGCGAGGCCGGCGCCGAGCACTTCCTCGCCCCGGCCGGCAACTGCGAGGTGCTGGCAGGACGGGTCCCGGAGGGCATCGACGTGTACGCGGTGGGCACCCTGGACGAGGCCAGGTCCGCCGTGGAGGCCCTCGGCAAGGGGCAGGCACCGCGTGCCCCGGCCTGTGGCTGAGGTGCGGGTGAGGACTTGGACAACTGGAGACGAAGTGCGCCGGTCGGCGCAGAGGGGTAAGGGCACGTGAGTTTCGGACAAGGGTTTGGCGGTCTCTTCGGGGGACCTGACGATGGACGCGGTGGCGACCGCGGCCCGGGCGGTCCGGGTGGACTGTTCGGCGGCGGGGCGTCCGGCCCGGGCAGGCCGGGTGGCCCCGGCCGTCCCGGTGAGCCCGGCGGCGGCAATGAGGCCGGTGCCTCCGGTCCCGGCGGGCGGCCCACCGGGCCACGGCGCCCCTCGGCGCTGGTGCTCACGATCGTGGTGGTCGCCGCGCTCGCGGTGCTGTTCATGTTCTTCGCCGGCATCTACGCGGATGTCCTCTGGTACAACCAGATCGGGTACTCCGAGGTCTTCTGGACGGAGATCTGGACGCGGGCGGCCCTGTTCCTGATCGGCGGTGCCATCATGGGCGCCGCCGTGTGGCTGTCCATGTGGCTGGCCTGGCGCAGGCGGCCGCAGAACCTGCACACCCAGACCCGGGACAGCCTGGCCCAGTACCAGCGGCAGCTGGAGCCGATGCGGCGCCTGGTCTTCATCGGCATCCCCGTGGTGATCGGCTTCTTCGCCGGGTCCGCCGCGATGAACGCCTGGCAGGACGTGCTGCTGTTCTTCAACCAGGTGCCCTATGCCGGGGCACCCGGGGAGGCGGTCACGGATCCCGAGTTCGGGCTGAACTACACCTTCTACATGGCCACGCTGCCCTTCCTGGGCCTCGTGGTCGGCTACCTGATCTCGGTGGTGCTGATCGCGGGCATCGCCGGGCTGCTGGTGCACTACCTCTACGGCAGCGTCCGGGTGAAGGAGCAGGGCGGGGTCGTCATCGAGCGCCCGGCCCGCGTGCACATCGCCGTCTTCGCCGCGCTGTTCCTGCTGCTGCAGGCGGCCAACTACTGGCTCAACCGCTACCGGACCCTGCAGTCGCAGGACGGCACCTGGGCCGGGGCCATGTACACGGACGTCAACGCCGTGATCCCCACCTCCACGATCCTGGCCGTGGCCGCCCTGCTGGTGGCCGTCCTGTTCGTCGTCACCGCCTTCTCCGGCCGGTGGCGGATCTCCCTGGTCGGCACCGCGGTCCTGGTGGTCGCGGCCATCGTGGCCGGCGCCGCCTACCCGTTCCTCATCCAGGAGTACCAGGTCAAGCCCTCCGAGGAGACCCTCGAGCAGGACTACATCGCCCGGAACATCGAGCACACGCGTGAGGCCTACGGGCTCTCGGCGGTGGAGGCCACGCAGTATGCCGGCTCCACCGACGCCCAGGCGGGCAGCCTCGAGGGCGAGGCCGAGAACACGGAGAACGTCCGCCTGATGGACCCGAACCTGCTCTCGCGCACGTTCGGCCAGCTCCAGCAGTTCCGGCCGTACTACTACTTCCCGGACACCCTGCACGTGGATCGCTACGACGTCGAGGGCGAGAAGCAGGACACCATCATCTCGGTGCGCGACGTCAACGTGGACCCGACGTCCTCGTGGGTGAACCAGCACATCATCTATACCCACGGGTACGGCGTGGTCGCCGCGGATGCCTCCGAGGTCGCCGCGGGTGGCCGTCCCTCCTTCCTGCTCTCCGGCATCCCCACCAAGGGCGTGCTGGGCGACGACACGAGCTACGAGCCGCGCATCTACTTCGGCACGAACTCGCCGAGCTACTCGATCGTCGGGGCCCCCGAGGACGCCCCGGCGCGTGAGCGTGACCGGCCGCAGGACGCCAGCAGCGAGCAGGACACCAGCTACAGCTTCACCGGTGAGGGCGGACCGTCCGTGGGCGGGTTCTTCAACCAGCTGGTCTACGCCATCAAGTTCGGCTCCACGGAGATCCTGCTGTCCTCGGACGTGAACTCCGAGTCGCAGATCCTCTACGACCGTGACCCGGTCGAGCGGATCGAGAAGGTGGCCCCGTACCTGACCGTCGACTCCAACGCCTACCCGGCGATCGTGGACGGGCGCGTGCAGTGGATCGTGGAGGGATACACCACCTCGGACTCCTTCCCGTACTCCACCGCGCAGCAGCTGGACTCCGCGACCCGGGACGCCCTCAACACGGACGCCGCGACCAACCTCACCGGCCGGGTGAACTACATCCGCAACTCGGTGAAGGCCACCGTGGACGCCTATGACGGCTCCGTCACCCTGTACGCCTGGGACGAGGAGGACCCGCTGCTGCAGGCCTGGCAGAAGGTCTACCCGACCTCCCTGCAGCCGTACTCGGAGATGAGCGCGAACCTCATGGACCACGTCCGCTACCCGGAGGACATGTTCAAGGTCCAGCGAGAGCTCCTGGGCCGCTACCACGTGACCAACCCGGTGGACTTCTACCAGAACAACGACGCCTGGTCCGTCCCGGCCGATCCGACCCAGGACGACCCGACGGTCAAGCAGCCGCCCTACTACATGACCCTGCGGATGCCGGGCAAGGACGATCCGGCGTTCTCCCTGACCAGCAACTTCATCCCGCAGATCACCCAGGGCGCCCAGCAGCGCAACGTGCTGTACGGGTTCCTGTCCGCCAACGGTGACGCCGGCACCGGCAAGGACGGCGAGAAGGCCGAGGGCTACGGGCACCTGCAACTGCTCGAGCTGCCGCGCCAGACGGCCATCCCGGGACCGGGCCAGGCCCAGGCGAACTTCGACTCCAACGCCCAGGTCTCCCAGGAGCTGAACCTGCTGCGCCAGGGTGCCTCCGAGGTCATCAACGGCAACCTAATCACCCTGCCGGTGGCCGAGGGCATCCTCTACGTCCAGCCGGTCTACATCCAGTCGACCGGCCCGACCTCCTATCCCACGCTGCGCAAGGTGCTGGTCGCCTTCGGCGAGGAGGTGGGCTTCGCCAACACCCTGGAGGAGGCCCTGGACCAGGTGTTCGAGGGTGACTCCGGGGCCTCGACGGCCGACGGACAGGACCCCTCCACGGAACCCGGGGAGGGGGAGCCCGGCTCCCAGCCGCAGGCTCCGGAGAACCAGAGCGCGCAGGAGAAGCTCAGCCAGGCCCTGACGGACGCCAACGAGGCGATCCAGGCCTCCGAGGAGGCCCTGGCCTCGGGCGACTGGACAGCGTACGGCGAGGCGCAGGAGCGTCTCAACGACGCGCTGACGCGGGCGACGCAGGCGGATGACGAGATCCGCGGTGCGGCCCCGGACGACGCCCAGGGAGGCGAGGCGCCCGCCGAGGGTGCCGAGCAGCCCACGGACGGCGCCACGGAGGGTGCCGGCACCGAGGGCTGACCGCGGTCTCCAGTGCACGCTCCGGCTTCGGGGGCAGGGAGACCTGCCCCCGAAGTGGTCCCCGGGGCCCAGCGCCGCCGATTTGAGTTCGCGCCGCATGGTCTGTATAGTCGATGAAGTCGACGCGGGGTGGAGCAGTTCGGTAGCTCGCCGGGCTCATAACCCGGAGGTCGCAAGTTCAAATCTTGCCCCCGCAACCACGAAGGCCCCCTGACCCGGATTCGTCCCGGTCAGGGGGCCTTGCTCGTTAACCTGGAGACATCCGGTCCGCGTGGACCCGCACGCCGACGGTCCCTCCCGCAGAACGGCTCCGGCCCGGCAGCACGTGCTGCCGGGCCGGAGCCTTCGCGGGGACGGGGCTCAGTTCGTGGTGGAGCCCTGGGTGTAGTCCAGCTCGACCTCGCCCGCCGCGGAGCCGTTGCCGGCGGTGAGGGACTGGGTGCCACCGGCCTTCAGCGCCGCCAGGCGGGCCTCGACCTCGGTCTGCTCGCCCAGGTCCTCCAGGGACTCGAACTGGGCGTCCAGGGACGAGGCGGCCAGCTCGTTCTGGCCGCGGACCCGGGCCTCCTCGCGGCGGACCTTCTCCTCGAACCGGTTGACCTCCGAGGAGGGATCCAGGATGTCGATCGACTTCACGGCGTCATGCACGGCGGACTGTGCCTGGACCGACTTGGCGCGGGCCACCAGCTCGTCGCGCTTGGACACCAGCTGCTGGCGCTTGGTCTTCATCTGGTCCAGCCCGGTCTTGAGCTTGTCCACGATCTCGGACTGGGAGGCGATGGTCGGCTCGGCGGCCTTCGCCTGGCGCTCGGCGTCCATCTGCCGCTCGATCGCCACCTTGGCCAGGTTGTCGAACTTGTCCGCGGAGGCGGTGTCACCCGAGGTGCGGAACTGGTCGGCCTTCTGGGAGGCGGCCAGGGCCTTCTGCCCCCAGCTCTTGGCGGCGTCCATGTCCTCGTTGTAGTCGTCCTGGATCATGCGCAGGTTACCGATGGTCTGCGCCACGGCGGCCTCGGCCTCGGAGATGCTGTTGGTGTAGTCGCGGACCATCTGGTCCAGCATCTTCTGCGGATCCTCCGCCTTGTCCAGCATGGCGTTGATGTTGGCCTTCGCCAGGGTTGCGATACGGCCGAAAATGGACTGCTTAACCACGATGTCGCCTTCCGTTCTGCTTCTCTGGAACCCCGGCGTCTCCGGTGCCCCTGCTCCCGTGCCCCGCTACCGGGCGTTGGGTTCCGACGCCGGAGGGCGCCGGACATCTCTCATCCTGCGTTGGTCTCGGGTCATCCTGCCTAGAAACTACCGCCGCTGGCGTCACCGAATCCACCGCCGCCGAAGTCTCCGCCACCCAGCCCGCCGCCGCCGAAGCCGCCGAAGCCGCCGCCGCCCCAGTCACCACCGCCGTCATGGTCACCGCCGAGCAGGCCGCCCATGAGGATGCCCCCGAGGATGGCCCCGCCGAGGCCACCGGCGAAGCTCCCTCCGGCCCCACCGCCGTGACCGTAACCGCCCCGATGGCCGCCGTGGCCGTACCCCGCCCCGGCGTAGCCACCGCCCCAGCTGCTGAGGTCCTGCTGGGCGAGCTGGCTGGCGCGGTCGGCCAGGGAGCTGGCCTGGTTCGCGAGGTTCAGCGCGGTCACCGGGTCCTGGCCGGAGATCCGCACGGCCTGCTGCAGGGTGCGCTCGGCCTCGGCGACCTTGGTGCGGGCCTGGGAGCCGACGGCGCCACGACGGGCCGCGATGAAGTCCTGGGTCCCGTCGATCTGGGCCTGAGCCTGCATGATCGCCGACTGGAGCGCCGAGGCGGCCCGCCGCTCCTGTTCCTGCCGGTCCCGGATGCCCGCGAGCGGCGCGTCGAGCTGACGATGGGCCTTCTCCAGCTGCTTCAGCAGGTCCACGGGATCGGGACGGCCCGAGCTGAACCCGGCCTTGACGCGGCCCAGGGTCTGCTCCACGCCGGCGATGGGGCCGGCGAGCTCGCGGTGCTGGCCGGCGTCCACGAGCGCCCGTGCCTGCGCGAGGTCCTGGGTCGTCTGGCTGACACCGGCCCGCAGGTTCTCCATCGACTGGTCCAGGTGCTGGCGGGCCTTGGCCACGGCCTCCACCAGCGTGACGGTCTGGGCCACGGCCTCCTCGCCGGCGCGGATGGCCAGTACGGCGGTGGAGCGGTCCGAGGCGGCCAGGGACTGCTCGGCCTTGGCCACGGCCGCCTGGACGAACTGGAGCCGCTCGCGGGCCTGGGTGGCGTTGTCGGTGACCTCCACGAGGGCCGAGTCCGCGTACTGGCCGTGCAGGTCGACGAGCTGCTGCTCGGCACCGGAGACGGTGTCGGCGACCTGGTCGGCGCGTGCCCTGAGGTCCTCCAGCGCGGAGTCGGCGCTGTCCTCGAGGTGGCGCAGGTCGTTGAACTCCTTCTGGTGGGCGGACAGGGACGCACCGACGGCCTCGCACCGGGCGATGATGTCCTTGAGCCAGGCCCGCTGCTGCTCCTCGGTGTCCGGGATGTGGTCGTCCAGCTGGTTCTGCAGCTGGAACGACTCCCGCATGTGGTCCTTCGCGATCTCGATGTCCTTGCGGAAGGTCTCCACCGACTCCTCGCCGTAGGAGGCCAGCGCGAAGCCGACCTCCTGCTCCGAGGACCGGATCGCGTCGTCCGCGGCGACCAGCAGGGAGCCCGCCTTGGTGCGCAGCGCCTCCACGCTCATCTCGTCCAGCGGGTCCCTGGGGCCCTGGGCTGGCTGCGCCGCGGTGGCCTTCTTCTTCCGGGTGCGGCTGGCCAGGGCGATGCCGCCGCCGGCCAGCGCCGCTGCCACGAGGCCGCCGGCCAGCCAGCCACCGGCCCCGCCCCCGCTCTCACCGGACTCGGCGGAACCGGACAGGGAGCCGTCGGTCGCATCGGCGATGCCCTCGACGGTGGACAGGGCGGGAGTGACCCAGTCGTCGTCACCCGGCGCCGGCATGGCCGGCAGGATGTACTCGGCCGAGATCTCCTGCTGCAGCGGCGCGATGCTGTTGGCCTGGTGCGCGTCGAAGCCGACCTGGCGGGACTCGACGGCGATGGCGAGGACGGACTCCTGGTCCCCGATGCCCTTGTCCTGGGCCACCTCGGCGATGAACTCACCGCTGCTCGCGGCGTCTCCGAAGTCGTCCACGTAGAGGACGTAGAGGCCCTGGCCCTCCGAACGGCGCAGGTCATCGATCGCCTGGCTGATCTCGTTCTCCTGGGCGGGGGTCAGGACCTGGGCCTCGTCCACCACGAACACGCCCGGCGGGATGTCGACGGCGGCCCGCGCGGCGTCCGCGAGCGCCAGTCCGGCCACGGCGGACAGTGCGGAGGCCCCGGTGACTCCCAGGGCCAGGACGGCGGGGGAGAGGCGGGGCGGTGCGAGCGGGACGGCGTGGGACTTCATCGATCACCCTTCATGGCCCTGACCGGCCGGGACACCCTGAACCGGGGGCACGGTCGGCCGGCCGGTGGCGGCGGCGGCAGGGTCGCGCCGCGCGGACTGTGGCTTCCTTCTGAAGTCTATGGGCCACGCTGCGCGGATCGCCACGAGCGCGACTGCGCCAACGGCGAACTATGGAGCCGGCTTCCAGCAATCATCCAGAGAACATGCTCCAATCGAACAGGTGCACCGGGCAGGATGGACTGCGGACCAGGCCCGGCCCAGACCAGGAGCAGGACCGCCTCACCCGGGAGACCGGCAGGAAGGACGACGACCATGAACGACGCGGACCACCACGGACCCCAGTCCGGCGCAGGACGGGAGGCGGGGGGATCCGTCCCGCCCCGCCCGGAGTCCCCGCCGTCGGGTCCTCGTGGCGAGGACGTGCACGAGGTGTCCGCCAGCCGCGATCCCTACCCCCGCTGGGAAGAGACCCAGTCAATGCCCGCCTACGGTGCCGACCCGGGATCCGGACACCCTGCGGAACGCGGCCCGGCCGCGTACGGGCAGGACCCGCAGGGCGGTTTCGGAGACCAGGGTGCCCGCGACGACCGGCCCGACAGGCTGGGCGGTGCCCGCCGGACGGTCGGCGTCGGCACGCTCGTCGCCGGGATGCTGTTGGCCGGCCTGGCCGGCGGCGGAGTGGCCGCGGGGGTCAACGCGGCCTCGGACACTGACGCCGGCACCACGCAGCTGCAGGACGGCGGCACGGTGCGGGAGCAGGGCCACGGCCTGGACATCAACCGGACCGAGGACGCCACGCCGGTCACGGCGGCCGCGGCCAAGGCCGCACCGTCCGTCGTCACGCTATCGGTCACGGACGGGCAGTCCGCCGGATCGGGGTCCGGGGTGATCCTCGACGACCAGGGCCACATCCTGACCAACACCCACGTGGTGACCATGGGCGGCGCCTCCGGTGACGCCGACATCACGGTACAGACCGCGGACGGCACCGTCCACACCGCCGAGGTCGTGGGCACGGACCCGGAGTCGGACCTGGCCGTGGTGAAGATCGACGCCGAGGGCCTGACCCCGATGGAGCTCGGGGAGTCCTCGACCCTGAACGTGGGGGACGCCGCGATCGCCATCGGGGCGCCGCTCGGGTTGTCCGGCACCGTGACCGACGGCATCGTCTCCACGCTGAACCGGACCATCTCCGTGTCCTCCTCCGCCCCCCAGGACGGCGGTGAGGGCGGAACCGAGGGGGCCCCGGAGTTCCGCATCCCCGGTCTCCCGGACCAGCAGCAGTCCAAGGGTTCCATCTTCATCAACGTCATCCAGACGGACGCGGCCATCAACCCGGGCAACTCGGGTGGAGCGCTCATCGACGCCGAGGGCCGGCTGATCGGGATCAACGTGGCGATCGCCTCCGCGGCCGGGGGTGCCGGCGAGGGGGCCGGGAACATCGGCGTGGGCTTCTCCATCCCCGTGGACTACGCGCAGCGGATCGCACAGGACCTGATCCGGAACGGCGAGGCCACGCACGGGTTCCTGGGCGTCTCTGTGACCCCGCAGCCTGCGACCCCGGCCGGGGCCGACGGCGCCCAGGCCAGTGGCATGTCCGACGCGGACCGGGCCGCGCTGGCCTCCGGTGGCTTCAGCGCCGGCGCCCGCGTCGTCGATGTCGTCTCGGGTTCCCCGGCCGAGGAGGCCGGGCTGACGAAGGACGACGTCATCACGGGCGTCGGCGACCGTCCCGTGACGGACAGCCAGTCCCTGACCGCGGTGGTGCGCGAGTACCCCGAGGGCGGCACCGCCACCGTGCACTTCATGCGGGACGGCCAGGAGCAGTCGGCCGAGGTCACCTTCGTGTCCGGGGCGGAGCAGCAGTGAGCCCGTCGGTCGTGAGCCGGTCGACGCTGCCCACCCCGGCCGAGGCCGCCGCCGCGCACGGCTGGCACCGCGTGCTGGCGTTCGGCGCCCACCCGGATGACCTGGACTTCGGGGCGGCCGCCACCGTGGCCGGGCTGACGCGGGCCGGCGTGGAGGTCATCTACTGCGTGATGACCGACGGCGACGCCGGCGGCTTCGACCCCCAGCACCGTCACGCCATCGACGGACGCCGGCAGCAGGAACAGCGCGACGCGGCCGCCCTGCTGGGCGTGCGCGACGTGGAGTTCATGGGGGAGCGGGACGGATACCTCGAGCCCAGCCACGAGGTGGTCAAGCAGGTGGTGGCCCTGATGCGCCGGCACCGGCCGGACGCCGTGATCGCCATGCACCCGGAGCGGGACTGGAGCCGGCTCCAGCGGTCGCACCCGGATCACCTGGCCGCGGGCGAGGCCGTGGTGCGCGCCGCGTATCCGGCGGTCGAGAACCCCTTCGCGTACCCCGACCTGGCCGAACAGGGCCTGGAGGCGTTCAAGCTGCGCTGGCTGGTGCTCTTCGGTGGACCGGCCTCGCTGACCAACCTGGTCGTGGACGTGACCGGGACCGAGCAGCTGAAGCTGCAGGCCCTGCGTCACCACGTCTCCCAGCACCCGGACGTGCCCCGGATGGAGGCGTTCGTGCTGGACGCCATGGCGGGGCTGCACCGGACCTGGAGCCCGGACACGGAGGACGGGGGACCGGCCGGCGGCGTGCGCTACGCCGAGGCGTTCCACCTGGTGGCCGTCAACGACGAGAGCACCATCAGCGGGTTCTGAGCGGTTCGGTCACTCGCCCCCGGCCTCGTCCTGCTGTTCGGGCGGGGCCGGGGTGTTGTTGGGGTGGCCTCCGTAGATCGGGCCCTGGGTGACCTGGTGGACCAGGTCGACCGCGCCCAGCCGGGCCGACGTCGGGGTCTCGGAACCGCCCTCCGGCTCCACCGTGAGCGCCAGGTCGGCGTAGCGCTGGATACCGCGGAACGTGACCGGGTCCTGGAGGTCGTCCAGGTCGTAGGTCCCCAGGGTGCTGGGCGCCGCACCGTCGCGGGGGAACAACCACAACTGGTAGACGTTGCCCTCGCCCGGGTCCGGCAGTCCGGCGAAGGTCACGTAGGCCATGTCCCGGTCCCGGGAGATGTGGCCCTGCATGGACCCGCCCTCGGTGAGCGAGACCTGCTGGGTGGTGAAGGAGTCCTCGGCGCCGTCCACGGCGGCCACGACGTTGGGGCCCATGACCAGGCGCACCACCAGCCACAGGCCCAGGGCCACCACGAGCAGTCCGGCCACCACGAGCATCCACTTCTTCACCGGCCGGCTCAGGGACACCATCCTCGCGGCGGTCCCGTTCGAGGGGCCGAGCCCGTCCACCAGCCCCATGCCGACGTCCTGGGCCGGCAGCCGGTGCAGGAGCTCGTCGAGCAGGAACGACGGCGGCTCGTGGGCCAGGCCGCGGAAGGCCCAGGTCACCGTCCTGCGGGCGCTCTCCACGCGGGCGCGCCAGAGCGTGGTGAACTCCGGTCCCTGGCGGGTGACGTACCGGTCCAGTTCCTCGCGCTCCGGATCGTCCAGCGCGTCCAGGGCCACCAGGTCCGCCCATTCCCTGGCCAGGCCGTTCTCCAGGTCCTGGCTGAGGTTCAGGGTGAAGTTGCGGGTGGTCCCGGTCCGGGCGGCGATCTCCGGCGTCACGGCGCGCAGCATGACCGGGTCCTCCTCGCCGACCCGGCCGAGGAACTTCTCCTGGTAGCGCTTGGTGATCCGCTGGACGCCGTCGCGCAGCCGTGACTTGACCGTCGGCACGGCCACGCCCAGTTCCTCGGCCACCTGCCGGTAGGTGCGACCCCCGGCCCAGGCGAGGTCGAGGGCCTCGAACTGGGCCTGCGTCAGCGCCGAGAGCACGGTGGTGGGTTCGCGCTGCCCGCCCCGGGCCGCTCCGGCGTTGTCCGGCAGCAGGCCGGTGCCGTAGTCGGGCAGTGCATCGGTGCGCAGCAGGCGTGTCATCGTCTCGTGCGCCTGGGATTCCAGCCAGCACAGCACCGAACGGTGGCGGGCCTTGGCCGAGTCGTCCTCGAAGCGCTCGTCCGGGGCGGCGTCCCAGACCCGGACGTAGGTCAGGACGGTGGCCTCGGCGGCGTCGTTCCGGGAGGCGAAGATCGAGCAGGCCAGGCCGAACACCCAGGGGGCGGTGGCGTCGTAGAACGCGGAGAAGGAGGCCTGGTCGCCCTCACCGGCGAGACGGAGGAGGTGATCGAGCCCGGGCAGGCCCAGGTCCGTCGCGGTCGGGGCGGGACGGGCGGAGGCCTCGGAGGGTGACGGGGTGGACGGGGAGGTCTCGTCGTCGATCGTCGACGGTCGGTCGGGCAGTCCGGGGGCGCGCTTATCCATGGTCATCCCAGCATAGGAAGTCGGGTCGGGACGCCGATACTGCCACGCGGATCGTGACCGTGGCGCAACATGACGGGTGCGCGGTTCAGCCGGCCCCGGCGAAGCCGTGCTGTCGCCAGGCCTCGTAGACCGCGATGGACGCCGAGTTGGCCAGGTTCAGGGAGCGGCGGGCCGGCTGCATCGGCAGCCTGACCCGGGCCGTGACGTGGGGGTCCGCCAGTACCTCGTCCGGCAGTCCGGTGGACTCCCGCCCGAACAGCAGGACGTCCCCGGCGCGGTAGGACACGTCCGTGAACAGGGTGTCCCCGCCGGAGGTGAAGGCGAAGACGCGGGCCGGGAGCAGGGCATCCCATGCCGACTGGAGGTCCGGATGCACCGTGAGCACCGCCAGGTCGTGGTAGTCCAGTCCGGCCCGGCGCAGCTTGGCGTCGGAGAAGTCGAAACCGACCGGCTCCACCAGGTGCAGCTCGGCGCCGGTGATCGCCGCGAGGCGGATCGCGTTGCCCGTGTTGCCGGGGATCTCCGGGGCGTGGAACAGGATCCGGAATCCCGGCGTGCCGGGGGCGGGGCTCCGCGGGGCGCCCAGGTGCGGGTTGTCAGGGAAGGCGACCGGGACGCCGGCGGGCGCGGGGGCGTGATCGGAGTCGGGGCCGGGAGCGGAGTCAGTGGGCACCGCACCATGCTAGTCAGTGCGTCTCAGTACATCGCGCCGAGCAGCCGGGCCAGGACCCGGCGGTCCACGCGGCGCGCCGCCGGGCCGGTGCCGAGGAACATCTTCAGGTCGCGGCCGAACTGCAGCGCGTTGGCGGGCGGATCGGTGAGGAAGCCGGCGTCGGTGTCCAGGGACCGGGTGCGGTCCAGCTGGATGATGGGGGCGTGCGGGTTGTCCTCCGGCCCGAGCACCAGGATGAAGCCGCCCACGGTGCAGTCCGGGAAGGCCCGCTGCAGGGCCACCATGGCCGGGGCCAGCGAGGGCGGGGAGACCCGGCGGTCGCCGAGCAGCAACTCGGCCCCGTCCCACCGGTACACACCGTCCGGGACCTGGAGGGACCCGATCACGGCCAACCGGTCCCCGCACAGCACGACGTGGTCGATGGCGCCGGAACTGATCCGGCCGAACTTCAGGTTCAGCCCGGTGACGAGCCGGGCCGCCGGCAGCGAGCCGAGCACCTGGGCCTGCAGGGTGCGGATGGTGCGGGCCTCGCGCACCAGCCGGTTCCCGGCGGGCAGGATGCCGCGCTTGCGGGGCGCGCCGTGCACCTGCTGGGAGCTGCGGATCATGTCCAGCACGGTGTCCTCGCCCAGCGGTGGGTCGTAGTCCACGGTGCCGCGGGCGCTGCCGGGACCGTCGCCGGCGTGGGCCCGGCCGCCACGGGCACGGCCCGCGGAGGCGGTGAAGGAGGGGCCCGGTGTCGTCCGGCGCCCGCTCGTCGACCCCGGCCCGGCGGTCCCGGCCGTGCCCGCCCGGCCGGGAGCACTGAAGGCGCGGTCGTAGTCACGCCGGGAGTCCGGGTCGCCGATGAGCTGCCAGGCCAGGCTGACCCGGCGGAACTCGGCGGCGTCCCCGCCGTAGTCGGGATGGGTGCGGCGGGCGGCGCGGCGCCAGGCCGCCTTGAGGGTGGCCGTGTCCGCGTCGAAGGCCACGCCCAGGACCTCGTAGGCCGACCTGCCGGAGAGGTCCTCCGGCCTCATCCGCCGACCCCGCGCCGGGACTGTGGCTCGACCTGGGACATGGCGGCGGGCTCCTCGGGGGATCGGGGCGGTGGGACGGGATGGCCTCCGCCCATTCTGGCAGGTCGCCGGGGGGATCGGGGGAGCGCGGCGTCGTGACCGGACCGCGCGCGGGCCGCGGGGGGACGTGGTCCCGTCAGCCGGTCCGGACGAGGCCGGCCGGCTGGTCCGGCCGCGGGCCGCGGCGGCCCCCTGAGCACCGTCCCCGGCCGCTCGTACACTGGAGGGATGACCCCCACCACCGGCCGGACGTACCTGGACCATGCCGCCACCACGGCGGTCCGTCCCGTCGCCCTGGAGGCGTTCACGGCCAGTTCGCTGTTCCTGGGCAACCAGTCCTCCCTGCATTCCTCCGGCCGCGGGGCCAAGCTGCGGGTCGAGACCGCCCGGGACGCGCTCGCGAGCGCGCTGGGTGCCCACCCCAGCGAGGTCGTCTTCACGTCCGGGGGCACCGAGTCGGACAACCTCGCCCTCAAGGGCCTGTACTGGGCCCGGCGGGACGCCGCCCGCCGGGCCGGGCGGCCGGCCTGCCACCGCATCGTGCTGACCGGCATCGAGCACTCCGCCATCCTGGACACGGCCGAGTGGCTCCAGTCCCATGAGGGGGCGCAGCTGGACGTCGTCCCGGTCGGCCCGGAGGGGACGGTCGAGATGGACGCCTGGCGGGCCACGATCGCCCGGGACCCGGAGACCATCGCGGTGGCCACCCTGATGTGGGCCAACAACGAGATCGGCACCATCCAGCCGATCGCCGAGGCCGCCGCCTGCGCCGCGGAACACGGCGTGCCCTTCCACACGGACGCGGTGCAGGCCTTCGGGGCCGTCCCGCTCGACTTCCCGTCCTCGGGGGCCACGACCCTGGCCGTCACGGGGCACAAGATCGGCGCCCCGGTGGGCATCGGTGCCCTGCTGGTGCGCCGGGACGCCACGCTCACCCCCGTCCAGCACGGCGGCGGCCAGGAACGGGACATCCGTTCCGGCACCATCCCCGTGGCCCTCATCGAGGCCTTCGCCGCCGCCGCCACCGAGGCCACCCAGAACCTGCCGGTCGAACGCGGGCGCGTCGGTGCGCTGCGGGACCGGCTGATCGACGGCGTCCGCGAGCGTCTTCCCGAGGCCCGGCTCACCGGTGCCGAGGACCGGGATCCGGCCACGGGGGAGCGGCTGCCGGCCGGCACCCGCCGGCTGCCGGGCAACGCGCACTTCACCTTCCCGGGCTGCGAGGGGGACTCGATCCTGTTCGGCCTGGACATGGCCGGCGTCGAGGCCTCCACCGGTTCGGCCTGCTCCGCCGGGGTGCCCCGGCCCTCCCACGTGCTGATCGCCCTCGGCGTGGACGAGGACCTGGCACGGGCCGTCCAGCGGTTCAGCCTCGGGCATACATCGACCGCCGGGGACGTTGAGAGGGTGCTGGACGTCCTGCCGGGCGTCCACGCCGCCGCGCTCAAGGCCGGGATGGCCGGGCACGGTTCCGGCATCCGCACCGCCAACAGCCACCGCTGAGAGCCGGGGGTCTCGCCCCCGCCGCCACGTACCGAAGGGAACCCACCGTATGAAGGTCCTCGCCGCCATGAGCGGGGGAGTCGACTCCGCCGTCGCCGCCGCCCGCGCCGTGGACGCCGGGCACGAGGTCGTCGGGGTGCACCTGGCACTGTCCCGGATGCCCGGGACCCTGCGCACCGGTTCCCGGGGCTGCTGCACGATCGAGGACTCCCGGGACGCCTGGCGCGCCTGCGAGAGGCTGGGCATCCCGTTCTACACCTGGGACTTCTCCGAGAGGTTCAAGGAGGACGTGGTGGACGACTTCGTGGCCGAGTACGCCGCCGGCCGCACGCCCAACCCCTGCATGCGCTGCAACGAGCGGATCAAGTTCGCCGCCCTGCTGGAGAAGGCCCTCGCCCTGGGCTTCGACGCGGTGTGCACCGGGCACTACGCCAAGGTCGTCCGGACGGAGACCGGCACCCTGGAACTGCACCGCGCCGCGGACTGGGCCAAGGACCAGTCCTACGTGCTGGGCGTGCTGACCGCCGAGCAGCTGGAGCACTCGATGTTCCCGCTGGCCGACACCCCCTCCAAGGACCTCGTCCGGGCCGAGGCGGCCGAGCGGGGTCTCTCCGTGGCCGCCAAGCCGGACTCCCACGACATCTGCTTCATCCCGGACGGGGACACCCGCGGCTGGCTGGCCGAGCGGATCGAGATGACCGAGGGCGACATCCTGGACACCGAGGGCAACCGCCTGGGCTCCCACCCCGGCGCGCACGCCTTCACCGTGGGCCAGCGCAAGGGCCTGAACATCGGCCGGCCCGCCCCCGACGGCCGGCCCCGGTTCGTGCTCGAGGTCCGGCCCAAGGACAACACCGTGGTGGTCGGCTCGAAGGAGATGCTGGCCGTGGACCGCGTCACCGGGATCCGCCCGTCCTGGGCCGGCGCACCGCTGCCCGAGGACGCCACGGGGGACTGGTTCGGCTGTCACCTGCAGGTCCGCGCCCACGGTGACCCGGTCCCGGCCCGGGCGCGCGTGCACCGCCAGCACGACGCCGTCCGCTGGGTCCTGGAGCTCGACGAGCCGCTGCGGGGCGTGGCACCGGGCCAGACCGCGGTGCTCTACCAGGGCACCCGGGTGCTGGGCCAGGCGACGATCGACACCGCCGTGAACGCGGCGCGGGCCGCGTGACGCAACGATCCCGGGGCCACGGGACCGTCACCGTAGGCTGGAACCCATGACCACCGAGCCCGCCACCGGACCCCGCCCGGACACCGACTTCGACCCCCATGCCACCTCGTTGGAGGGGACGGCCGATCCGGCGGTGCTGCAGGAGCTGTTCGAGATCCGCGGCAGCATCGACAACTTCGACGCGACGCTGGTCTACCTGCTGGCCGAGCGGTTCAAGTGCACCCAGCGGGTGGGCCGGCTGAAGGCCGAGCACCGGCTGCCGCCCTCGGACCCCGGACGCGAGGCCGCCCAGATCGACCGCCTGCGCCGGCTGGCCGAGGACGCGGACCTGGACCCCGCCTTCGCGGAGAAGTTCCTGAACTTCATCGTCTCCGAGGTGATCCAGCATCACCGGGCCATCGCCGACCAGCAGGACTGAGGGAACCCGCGCATGACCCGTGCCTCCCTGACCGGCGCCTGGCCCGGAGCAGATCCCGTGGCCGCTGCCCGGGACATCCTCAACGCCCTGGGCCACCCGCACCGGCCCGTGCTGCCTGAACTGCCCGGCCGGGGACCCGGCTCGGACCCGGTGGGCCGCGCCGCCGTCCTGCTGGACGGCCTGGCGGTCGACCTGCAGCCGCACGGCTGGCGACTGGTCCCCGAGCCCGGGATGGACCACCGGCGGGCCGCCTCCGCGCTCCGCTCCGACGTCAACGCCTTCACGGACGTGGCCGGCGATGCCGGGCTCACGGTGGAGGATCTCGTGCTCCGCGTGACCGGGCCCCTGTCGCTGGCCGCCAGCCTGTGGCTGCCCGGGGGCGAGCGCTCCCTGTCCGACTCCGGCGCCCGGCGCGACGTGGCCCAGTCGCTGGCCTCGGGCCTGGCGGACTGGGTCCGCTCCGTGCGCGCCGCGACCGGGGCGGCCCGGCTGACGGTGCTCGTGGACGAGCCCCAGGCCGCGGCCGTGCTCTCCGGGGCGCTGCCCACCGCGAGCGGGTACCGGACCGTGCGCTCCATTCCCCGCTCCGAGGTCCGGCAGGGCTGGACGCTGGTGGCCGAGGCGGCCCTCGACGGCGGCGCGACGGGCATCGTGCACGCGCCGGGCCGCTCGGGTGCCGGTGAGCAGTGGGACTGGCCCGACCTCGCCCTGCTGGCCTCCGAGGCGCTGCCCGCGGTCCCGCCGCCGGACGGTCCGGACGTGCCGGAGGACCCGCCCGGACAATCGGGTGCGCAGGACCGTGAGGGCTCCGGGGACGACGCCGGCCGGGGCCTGGTCCTGCCGCTGGCACCCCTGGAGGGTGCCGGGGCGGACCCGGCCCGCTGGGAGGTCATCGCCGGCTGGGTCGAGGCCGGCCGGACCGTGACGCTCCGGCTGCCACCGCCGGGTGACCCGTCGCCGGCTCCCGCACCCGGCCCGGCCGGGGCCGACCGCCCCTACCGGGACACCGCCGTGGGCATCGCCCGGACGTGGGCACGGATGGGGCTGGACCCGGAGCACCTGTCGCTCGTGGTGCTCGGCGCCCCCGACCTGTCCGCCGGCACCCGGCACGCCGCGAACCGGGCCCTGGCGGCCACCGTGGCCGCCGCGGAGGAACTGGACCGGATCCGCCAGGACGGCGGTCTCTGACTCAGGCCCTCGGTGCCCGGCCCGGCGGCTGGACCGGCACGGGAAGCAGGGGCTCGTCCACCGTCAGGGGCACGGTGACCGGGCGGCCCGGTGCCACGGTGACCTCGGCCCCGTCGATGACCACCGGCAACGGGCCGGCCGCGGTGGCGTCGTCGTCACCGTCCTGCAGGGTGAGGGTGGTGCCCTCCGGGGTGACCTCGACCCGCAGCCGCCGGCCCCGGAAACGGAACCGGAAGCACAACCGGCCCAGCCGCGCCGGCAGGCGCGGGGCGAGCCGCAACTCCTCCCCGTCCACGTGCAGGCCCCCGAGCCCGGACACCAGCGCCAGCCACGCCCCGGCCAGGGAGGCCAGGTGCAGCCCCTGGTGGGTGTCGTCCTGCAGGTCCCGCAGGTCCACGAGCGCGGCCTCGCGCAGGTACGCCACCGCCAGGTCCAGGTGGCCCACCCGGGCACAGGCCACGGACTGCACCGCCGCGGACAGGGAGGAGTCCCGCACGGTCCGCCGCTCGTAGTAGTCCACGTTGCGGGCGGCCTGTTCGGCGGTGAACTCCTCGGGGCACCACCACAGGGCCTGGACGAGGTCCGCCTGCTTGACCACCTGGTGCCGGTAGAGGGTCAGGTAGTGGGTGTGCTCCTGGAGCGGTTCCGGTCCGGGGTCCTCCTCGAAGTCCCACTCCCGGTAGGTCGTGAACCCCTCGTTGGCCGGGTGCACGCCGAGCGCGGCGTCGTAGGGCACGTGCAGGGCCGCGGCCAGCGCGAGCCAGCGTCGCGGTTCGTCATCGGTCACGCCGAGCCGCCGGGCGTCCGGCGGGTACGCGGCGCAGGCACCGGCCGCGGCGCGCAGGTTCCACCGGGCCATCAGGACGGTGAACACGTTGTCGTCCACCACGCCGGTGTACTCGTCCGGACCGGTCAGTCCCAGCAGGTGGGCCGCACCGCCGTGGTCGTGGTGGGCCAGGCCCGTCCACAACCGGGCGGTCTCGACCAGCACGTCCACGCCCCCGATCTCCGTCAGGGGCCTGCCGGTGGCATCGGCCCAGAACCGGAAGGAACGGGAGATGTCCGCGTTGAGGTGCATGGCCGCCGTGGACGCCGGCCAGTAGGCCGAGGTCTCCCGGCCGCTGATGGTGCGCCAGGGGAACGCGGCACCGGGAAGGTCCAGCACGCGGGCGCGCTCGCGGGCCCGGTCCAGTCCGGACGCGCGCCACCGCAGCAATCGGGCCGCGTCCCGCGGCCGCAGCAGCGTCAGGACCGGCACCAGGAATCCGTCGATGTCCCAGAACGTGTGCCCGCTGTACCCGGAACCGGTCAGCCCCTTGGCCCCGATCGGCGCGTCGTGGACGCCGGCCGCGGCCTGGAGCACCTGGAACAGGGCGAACCGCAGGGCGTCCTGCAACTCGGGATCACCGTCCACCTCGATGTCGGCGTCCTCCCAGTACGCGTCCAGCACCTCGCGCTGGTCCGAGACCAGCCCCGACCACCCGCGGTCCACCGCCTCGGCGAGCGCGGCCCGGGCCTGGTCGAGCTGGTCCGCGCCGGGATCGCGGCCGGACCAGGCGTGCGCGGTGACCTTGACCAGCTCCAGGGTCTCCCCGGCCGCTAGTTCGGCCACGATCGTGGTGGTCACCCGGTCCTCGTCGCCGTCCGTGGACACCGCGCTCTCCGGCACGGCAGCCGTGCCGGGCAGCCGCACGGCATGGTCCACGGCCGCGGCGACCCTGATCCGGCTGCTCCGGGTGCGGTGCACGAGGTGGCCCCCCGTCCGGTGCCGGCCGTCGGCCAGGGCCTCGAAGGGACGCCCGAGGACCTCACCCACCCTGGGATCGGGGTTGTCGACCTGCGGCGGGATCCCGTTGACCACCAGGTCGGAGGTCACGATCACCCGGGCGGGGCCGTCGACCGCCTCGAGTCGCCAGCGCGTGGCCGTCACGCAGCGGTGGGCCAGCGAGACCAGCCGGGTGGAGCGCAACCGCATCCGCCGCCCACCGGGGGTGGTCCACTCCGTCCGGCGCTCCAGGGTGCCGGCCCGCAGGTCCAGGACCCGCTCGTGGTCCTCCGGCGGGGTCTCGCGCACGTCGAGGGCCGCCCCGTCCACCTGGACGCGGATCGCGGCACCGTCGGCCACCCCGATGATGGCCTCCCCACGCTCGGGGGCCCCATAGCCGCCCTCCGGATAGGCCAGCGGATGGTGCTCGTGGACCCCGGACAGGAAGGTACCGCGGGAGACGCTCGGCTGCGTCTCCTCCAGCGCGCCGCGCAGGCCGATGTGGCCGTTGCCCAGGGCGAAGACGGATTCGGCCACGCCCAGGGCCTCCAGGTCCAGGCCGGTCTCAAGGACCCGCCAGGGGCCGATCGTGAAGGAGGGAGTCGCCATGGACTCACCGTACGGGATGGGCACCGATGGGCACCGGCCGGACGGCTCAGAGCCTCCCCGCGGCCTTGAGCCGCAGGTAGGCGTCGGCCAGGGCGGGAGGGAGCCGGTGGGGTGGCTCGTCCACCACCTCGACGCCGAGCAGGTTCAGCTCCCGGGCCGCGGCCCGTCGCTCCAGCACCGCGCGCTCGGCGGCCGCCGCGCGGAACGCCGTCTCGACGTCATGCCGGCCCCGGGCCAGCGCGGACAGTCCCGGATCGGCGACGGATGCGACGACCACCTGGTGGCGTGCGGTCAGGGCCGGCAGGACGGGCAGCAGCCCCTCCTGCAGGGCGGCGGTGTCCAGGTCCGTCAGCAGCACCACGAGTGAGCGCTGCCGGGCGACGGCGGCCACCTCCACGGGCACCCGCGACCAGTCGGCGGCGAGCAGCGTGGACTGCACCGGGGCCAGGGCGGTGACCATCCGGTGCAACAGGCTGCCCTTCTCGGTCGAGGACACGCGCGCACGCACCCGGCGGTCCACGGCCACCAGCTCGACCCGGTCACCGCCGGCCGAGGCCAGGGCCGCCAGCAGCAGGGAGGCCTCGATGCCGGTGTCCAGCTTGGGCTCGTCGTCCACGCGCGCGGCCGAGGTGCGCGAGGTGTCCAGCACGATCACCACCCGCCGGTCCCGCTCCGGCCGCCACGTCCGGACCACCACGTCCCGCCGGCGGGCTGTGGCCCGCCAGTCGATCGAGCGGACGTCGTCCCCGCGGACGTAGTCCCGCAGGGAGTCGAACTCCGTGCCGCCGCCCCGCGTCTGGACGGCGGCACGGCCGTCCATCTCGCGCAGGCGGGCCAGCCGGGAGGGCAGGTGGCGCCGGGACCGGAACGGGGGCAGGACGGAGAGCTGCCCGGGCACCGGATGGGTGACCTGACGGGCCGCCACGCCCAACGGCCCCCAGGACCGGACCGTCACCGAGGCACTGCGCAGCGTGCCCCGGCGGCGCGGAACCAGGGTGGTGACCACCCGGCGTCGTTCCCCCGCGGGCACGTCCAGGTCCACCGCGGCGTCTGCGCGGCCGGACGCCGCGAGCTGGCCCGCGGAGGGCTGCCAGGCATCGCGCACGGAGCCGCGCAGCCTGCGCCCGCCGGTCTGGGTGATGAGCAGGGCGTTCTGTACCGGTGCGTCCAGGCGGGTGGAGGCGGGCAGGTCACGGGCGATCAGCACCCCCCGCGGGGAGGCGGCGAGCACCAGGTCCGTCCCGGCCACCAGCACCAGGGCGAGCAGGCACCAGCCCACGGTGTCCATCCCGGGCCGCAGCACCACGGGGAGGAGCAGCGCGAGGGCCAGCGCGAGGAGGCGGCCGGAGAGCACCATGGCGGCGGTGCCTCAGCGGGGCACGGGGACGGTGGCCAGCAGGCCGGAGAGCACCTGGTCGGCCGAGACGCCGTCCAGCTCCGCCTCGGGGCGCAGGGAGACGCGGTGCCGCAGGCACGGCAGGGTCATGGCCTGGACGTCGTCCGGGGTGGTGAAGTCCCGGCCGTTCAGCCACGCCCACGCCGTCGCGGCGTGCAGCAGGGCGGTGGACCCGCGCGGTGAGACGCCCAGCTGGAACGACGGCGAGACGCGGGTGGCCCGGGCCAGGTCCGTGACGTAACCGATCACCCCGGGGCCGGACTGGACCCGGGCCACGGCGCGGCGGGCTGCCCGGACGGTGCCGGCGCCGGCCACGGCGCGAATCCCGGCGCCGGCGAGGTCGGAGGCGTCGAAACCCTCGGCATGGCGGCGCAGGATCTCCACCTCGTCCTCGCGCCCGGGCAGCTCCATGGTCACCTTGAGCAGGAACCGGTCCAACTGGGCCTCCGGCAGCGGATACGTGCCCTCGTACTCCACCGGGTTCTGGGTCGCGGCCACCATGAACGGGTCCGGGAGCGCACGGGAGACGCCGTCCACGGAGACCTGCCGCTCCGCCATCGCCTCCAGCAGGGCGGCCTGCGTCTTGGGCGGGGTGCGGTTGATCTCGTCCGCCAGCAGCAGGTTCGTGAACACCGGCCCGCGGCGGAACTCGAACTCCCCGGACCGGGTGTCATAGACCAGGGAGCCGGTCACGTCACCGGGCATGAGGTCAGGGGTGAACTGCACGCGATGGGTCTCCAGGGACAGGGCGGCGGACAGCGCCCGCACCAGCAGGGTCTTGGCCACCCCGGGCACTCCCTCCAGCAGCACGTGACCGTGGCAGAGCAACCCGACCAGCAGCCCGGTGACGGCCGGTTGCTGCCCGACGACGGCGCGCGAGACCTCCAACCGCACCCGGTCGAGGCTCTCGCGCAGCTCGGCGTCGTCCGGCCGGTCCGGCGAGTCCCGGTGGTCCGGGCGGAACGGGTCGGCCGGCGGGGCCGGCTGCGGATCGGGGTGGGGGATGCTCATGGTGTCCTCGGGTCGGCGTCGGATGGTGTGTCGGCGGCGGCGGCGGCGGTGTCTGTCGTGGCGGATGTGCCGTCCCGCGCGGTTCCCGTGGCCTGCAGGCCACGGTGGACCTCGTCCTCGAGGTCCTGCAGGGCGGCGGCCGCGGCCACCAGGGCCCGGCCGGAGCCGACGTCGTCCACGTCCAGCGCGGAGCCGACCCGGCCGGCGTCCAGGCCGCTCGCCCGGGACGCCGCCGCCACCACCGCCCCGACCGGGGCCGCGGGACCGAGGCGCAGGGCCGAGGCCAGCCGCACGACCGTGGCCGAGCGCAGGGCACGGGCCGCCGCCGCGTACTGGCCGGACCGCTCGTACAGGCGGGCCCGGCCCACGGCCGTCTCCGAGGCCGGCACGATCACCGGCAGCGGCTCCACCGCCAGCGGGCCGTGCCGCCGTCCCCGCCACAACAGCAGCACGAACAGGCAGAGGACCAGCCACAGCCCGGCGGGGCGGACCCAGTCGGGAAGCAACCGGTCCAGGGTGGGAGGTCCGCCGTCCACCGGGACGTCCGCCAGGGAGGGCAGGTACCAGATGACGTCCGTGTCCCGGCCCAGGGTCCACAGGGACAGCACGGCGTGGCCCTCGTCCGCGGCGCCGGCGTTGGCCACCATGTCCCGGTGCCCCAGGACCACGGTGCCCTCGGCGGTGGTCACCACGGCGTACGCGGCCCCGGACGGCCCCGCACCGGTGCCGGGGACCGGGAAGCACTGCTGGCCGGACGGTCCGGTGCGGTAGGACCGTCCCCCCGCGGACACGGACCGGGCCTCGAGGGCCGCGGGCCAGCGGCACTGCTGTCCGGCAGGCAGCGGGGCGCCCTCGGGGACGACACCGCCCTGGCTGACCCCGGGAGCCAGGCCCTGCAGGACGGTCAGCCCCGGTTCGACCAGCACCCGCCGCTCGGGGCCGACCGCCTCGGCGAGTTGCTCCAGCGCCTCGGCGGGCAGGTGTCCGGCCGGGTCGTGGAACAGCACGGGGGCACCGGGGTGGTCTGCGGCCAGGGCCAGGGCCTCCGGCAGTGAGGCGGCCGGATGGACCGCGATCCCGTGCTGGTCCAGGACGCGCGCGACGGCCCTGCCGCCCTCCGGCCGTGCGGAGTCCGTGCCGAGCGGACGGGCACCGGGATCCTGGCGCAGGATCGAGGGCAGCGCGACGAGCACGAGCAGGGCGGCCAGGACGAACCAGATCCGGGCGGCACGCCACCAGCGCCGGACGGCCTGCCCGGTGTCCGGGACGGCGGGAGCGGTGTGGAGTGCGGCGGCCGGACGGGCGGGGGGAGTCCTCATCGCGGTGCCCCCGGGGCGGCTGAACCCGGTCCGGTGACGGCCGGTGCGGTGTGGGTGGTGGGGGCGGACTCCAGCCGTGCGTCGAGCCGGCGGACGGACTCGGCCTGGGCGGCGGTGGCGGAGCGCTCGCCGTAGGCCACGGCGTCGAACACGGCGGCGGCGCCGTGCAGGGCGTCGTGCTCGGCGGGGAAGGCGGCGCCGAGGGCGTGGGCGGCCTCGGTGGCCGTCCGGCCGGGACGGGTGTCCAGCACGGTGCGCACCTCGGCCTGGCGGACCAGGGCCCGGAACCAGGAGACGAGCGCCGCGTCCTGGTCCCCGGCGGCCAGGGCGGCGGCGGCGGCACGCCGGTGGTCCCCGGGGGTCGAGGAACGCTCCGCCAGCACCACGGCGGCCCGCCGGGCCCGTGTGGACGCGTTGGCACGGGGCCGCACCAGCACCAGCACGAGGACGGCGACCACCACGACGACCACCAGCAGCACCCAGCCGGGCAGCGCCGGGACGCCACCGCCGAGGGAGTCGAGCCACTCCAGGAAGCCGGCGGACACCTCTCGCAGCCAGTCCAGGACCGGGTTGGGCGCGGCCTCGGCGTACTCGCGGCCGGCCAGTTCCTCCTGCAGGAGCCGTCGGGCCGCGTCCCGGTCCGGCGGCCAGCCGTCCCGGGCGGCGGGGGAGGGCACGGCCAGCACCGTCGGGACCGGCGGCACGGTGACCGGGGCCAGCGGGATCAGGCCGGCCCGGGAGGCCCGGACGGACGGTGGCGGCCGGGGACCAGGTCCTCGGTGCCGGCCGCCGCCTGGACGTCGCGCACGGTGCTGAACCGCTCGTCGTCGGCCGCGCCGGCCCGGTCGGCCGCCGCGGCCAGGTCCAGGTCGAAGCTCTCGTGCCGGATCCGGTAGTCCACGTACAGCAGGGCGGTGACGCAGGAGAGGAACGCGCGGGTGACGGCGTTGACCAGCGCGGTGACGACGAGCGTCACCAGCATCCAGACCCGGGCGGACTCGAGGGCCTGCTGGACGGAGCCGGGCTCCAGGAAGGGATCACCCAGGCCGCCGATCAGGGACAGCGGCGTGGTGATCACGGAGGAGATGACGCCGACGATGACCGACACCAGCAGCACGATGCCGAAGGTCCGCCACCAGTGCCCGCGGGTCAGGGACCAGGAGCGGCCGACGGCGCGGAACGGGGCGTGCTGCTCCACCGCGACGGCCGCCGGTGCCAGCAGGACCTTGACGTAGAGCCACACCCAGACGACCGCCAGCCCGAGCGAGAGGACGACCAGCAGGATGCCCATCACGGCGGTCGTCGTCGTGTCCCCGGCGGCGGCGCCGGCCACGAGGACGAAGAGGAGTCCCAGGAAGACGACCATGGTCACGGCACCGGCCAGCAGGTACAGCCCGCCCAGCCCCGCCAGCGACCAGGCCTGCCGGCCGGTCAGGCGCCAGGCCTGGCCCAGGGAGGTCCTCAGCCCGGCGGCGGCACGCAGGACGACGACCGACAGCACGCCCTGCGCGATGATCCCCGTGAACAGGGTCACCAGGGCGGCGAGCAGGAGGACGCCCAGGGAGCCGACGAACTGGCCGAGGTACGGACTGGCGAGGGGATCGCCCGCGAACGGGTCCTGACCGGACTCTTCCAGCATGACCAGCTCGAAGGCGGCGTCGAGGAAGGACATGGCGGCCAGGGCGGACAGGATGATCTCGAGCAGCGCCACGATCAGGGCGGTCCCGAAGACGGCCGCGGCGTTGCGCCGGATCGTGGAGAAGGCGCCGCCGAGGATGTCGCCCAGGGCCAGCGGGATCAGCGGGATGGTCCCGGGCCGGCGGGACGGGACGCCGTAGCCCGGCTGCTGGGGGTAGCCGTAGGGGGACTGGTCCACGGGCCGGCCGTGGGGATCGTGGGCGGGCGGCTGGGGCTGTCCGTAGGGGTCGTACCCGGGGCCCGACGCCGGCGCACCCCAGCCGGACGGCTGGTCCGGGCCGTACGGGCCGGGCCGGTCCCGGTGGTCGTCGTCGCGTGGCTCGTGCTGGTGGTCCACCGGAAGGTCCCCTCGTGAATGGTCCTGGGCCGTACCCTGGCACGGCCGGCGGGGCAGCGCGGAGAACCACGGCACGCCCCGGTCAGGACCGACTATATCGGCCGTCGCCCCCCTGGTCGGATAGGGTGGGACAGATGGCCGACCGGGCCGGTCCTGTGGGCCACCGCGAGGCTCCGGCGGTCGCGCAGAGCGGCCCGTCCGGGTGAGGACGTGAGGCAGGGGAGGAAGTATCCGGTGAAGGCCAGAATCCTGGTGGTCGACGACGACGAGGCGCTGTCGGAGATGATCGGCATCGTGCTGCGCAATGACGGGTTCGAACCGACCTTCTGTGCGGACGGCGCCCAGGCGCTGGACATGTTCCGCTCCACCCGGCCGGACCTGGTCCTGCTGGACCTGATGCTGCCGGGCATGGACGGGATCGAGGTGTGCAAGGCGATCCGCGGCGAGTCGGACACCCCCATCGTGATGCTCACCGCCAAGTCCGACACCTCGGACGTGGTGCGCGGCCTCGAGGCCGGTGCGGACGACTACGTGCCCAAGCCCTTCAAGCCCGCCGAGCTCGTGGCCCGGGTCCGGGCGCGGTTGCGCGAGGGCGAGCAGCGCGCGCCGGAGACACTGAAGATCGCGGACCTGAGCATCGACGTCGCGGGCCACCAGGTGACCCGCGGGGACTCCTCGATCCCGCTGACCCCGCTGGAGTTCGACCTGCTGGTCGCGCTGGCCCGCAAGCCCTGGCAGGTCTTCACCCGCGAGATGCTGCTGGAGGAGGTCTGGGGCTACCGGCACCAGGCGGACACCCGGCTGGTGAACGTGCACGTCCAGCGGTTGCGGTCCAAGGTGGAGAAGGACCCGGAGAACCCCCAGGTCGTCCTGACCGTCCGGGGCGTCGGATACAAGGCAGGCCAGGCCTGAGTTGACCGAGGGCCCGGCGTCCGCCCCTGAGCAGGCGGAAGCAGACAGCTCCGGCCTCGGGTCTCGGGCCCGAGACGCGGCCGGCACGGTCCGGCGCGCCGTGCACCGGCGGTGGGCCGCCTCGCTGCAGCTGCGCACGGTGGTCATCACCGCGGTGCTCACCATGGTCTCGGCCGCCGTGCTGGCGCTGTTCCTGACCCAGCAGATCACCTCGGGCCTGTTCCAGTCCCGATTCGACCAGGTGGAGGCGGAGTCGAACCGCGGCCTGAGCACCGCGCGCTCGATCTTCGGCAACAGCGTCTCCTCGGACCCGGACGACACCGTCCAACTGGTCGAGGACACCCTGAACTCCCTCGCCGGACAGACCGGCGCCACGGTGGGCCGGGACCTGCTGCTGATCCCGATCGAGCAGTCGCAGAACCTGTACGTGGGGACCCGGACCACGAACAACCTGGACGCCGACGTCATCCCCGAGGCGCTCGCCCAGGCCGTCCAGGACGGGACGGGGACGTACTGGCAGTCGATCTCGTTGCCGGACTCCGGGGGCGGCACCACTCCCGGCCTGGCGTTCGGCACCCGGGTGACCCTTCCTCCCGGGAACGTCTATGCCCTGTACATGGTCTACGACCTCTCCAGCGTGCAGCAGACGCTGGACTACCTGATGCGTGTGCTGGTCGTCGCCGGCGCGATGCTGGTGATGATGAACTCGCTGATCGCGGTCTACGTCACCCGGGCCGTGGTGCGCCCCGTGAGCCAGGCGGCGCTGACCGCCGAGTCGCTGTCCTCCGGGGACCTGAGCGTCCGGATGCCGGTCCACGGGGAGGACGAGATGGCCCGGCTGGGGACGTCCTTCAACCGGATGGCGGACAACATCCAGGACCAGATCACGCAACTGGCGGAACTGTCCCAGATCCAGCAGCGCTTCGTCTCGGACGTCTCGCACGAGCTGCGCACCCCGCTGACCACGGTGCGGATGGCCGCCGAGGTCCTGTACGACTCGCGCGAGGACTTCGACCCCGTCAACCGGCGCTCCACGGAACTGCTCTACCACCAGGTGGAGCGCTTCCAGGCGCTGCTGGCGGACCTGCTGGAGATCACCCGCTTCGATGCCGGTGCGGCCACCGTGGCCGCCGAGAGGACCGACCTGCTGCACCTCGCCGCGGACGTCGTCCTGACGGCCCAGCCGCTGGCCAGCAAGGCGGACACCGAGGTGTTCCTGGTGCCCAGCGGCACCGACGTCACCGCCGAGGTGGACCCCCGGCGCATCGAACGGATCGTGCGGAACCTCATCAACAACGCGATCGAGCACGGGGAGGGACGCCCGGTGGACGTGCTCCTCGGATCGGACGAGGACTCGGTGGCCATCATCGTGCGGGACCACGGCATCGGGATGTCCGCCGAACAGGCCTCCCGCGTCTTCGACCGGTTCTGGCGGGCGGACCCGGCCCGGGCCCGGACCACCGGTGGATCCGGGCTGGGACTGTCCATCGCCACCGAGGACACCCGGTTGCACCGCGGCCGGCTCGACGCCTGGGGAGAACCGGGCGAGGGATCCGCCTTCCGGCTGACCATCCCGCGGCGCAGCGGTGATGCGGTGGGCGAGGGCTCGCCCCTGGAGCTGCCGCCGGTGTACACCGAGGACCAGCGGCGCCGGCCCACGGACATCGAGAGCACGGAACCGGCGGGGACGGCCGGCCTGGTCCTGCCGGACCGTGTCCACGAACAGGCACTGGTCCGGCGGCCACCCGAGACGCCGACCGAGGAGGTGCGGTGAACACGACGCGGACGACCCGACGAACGGCAGCACGGAACCCCGGCCACCCGGTGCGGTGGCGGTGGCTGGTCCTGCTCGTGGCCGGGCTGCTCGTCCTCAGCGGCTGCGCCCGGTTGCCGCAGGGCGGTCCCGTGGGCACCTCGGAGCCCCTGGCCGGGAACGACAACCAGGTCAACTACACCTTCACTCCCGCGGGGCCGTCCGAGGGGGACAGCCCGGAGGAGATCATCCGCGGCTTCCTCACCGCCGGCACCGGGGTCCAGGACGACTACGCCACGGCCCGCGAGTTCCTCACCGAGGACGCGGCCGCCGCGTGGCAGCCGAATGCCCGGACGCTGGTCTACACCTCCGAACCGACGCTCGTCCCCTCGGCCACGGACAACGTGTACACCGTGCAGATGGAGGTCGAGTCGGTGGTGGACGACCGCGGCATCATGAGCCGCATGCCCGCGAACACCACCGAGGCGGCGGAGTTCGAGGTGACCGAGGTGGACGGGCAGTGGCGGATCACCCGGGCGCCGGCCGGCGTCGTCCTGGAGACCACCCAGTTCCGGGCCCTGTTCGGCTCCCACGAGCTCTACTTCTATGACCAGTCGTACCAGTTCGCCGTGCCGGACGTGCGCTGGTTCCTGAACCGTCCCGGCACGGCCGCGGACATCGTCGATGCCCTGCTCGACGGGCCGGCGCCGTACCTGGAGGGAGCGGTGCGCACCGCATTCCAGTCCGGGTCCGAGCTCGCCCGGCCCTCCGTGCCGATCAGCGGCGGTGCGGCCAAGGTCGACTTCACCCAGCAGACCCTCGAGGGCACCGACGGACTGACCCGTCACCGGATGCAGCAGCAGCTCGAGCTCACCCTCGGCGGTCTCAACAACGTCTCCACGGTGGAGCTGTCCGTCGACCTCGACCCCATCGACCTCGGTCCGGCCCCGGACGGTTTCGTCACCGCGCGCGTCAACCCGAGCGTGGGTTCCACCCAGGTGGCCGTGGCCGACGGGCAGCTGGTCTACTACGAGGGAGATGCCGCCGTCCCGGTCGGTGGCCTCCGGATCGACGCCGGCGAGCCGCCCGCGCTGCCGGCCATGAGCCTGGACGGCACCCGGTTCGCGTTCCTCAACCCCGACCGCGACCAGATGCGCACCGCGGACACGGACGGTTCCCAGCGACTGGTCCTGCAGGGGCGCGACCTCACCCGGCCCAGCTTCGACCTCTCCGGCTGGGTCTGGACCGTTGACCACGCCCAGGGCACCCGCGTGATGGCCATCGACGCCGGCACGGGGGGCGCCGGAGACGAGGCCACGCGTGAGATCAGCGCCGAGTGGATCGGAGACCGGCAGGTCTCGGCGCTGAGGATCTCGCGGGACGGCACGCGTGCGGCCATCGTGGCCGGCGAGGGGGAGTCCAACCACCTCTACCTCGCCGGGGTCATCCGCGACTCCGAGGGCGTGCCGCGCGGACTGGGTGCGCCGGTACGGCTCGAGCCGACCGTCCCGATCACCGAGGTCACCTGGCTCTCCGACCAGGAACTCGTGGTGGCCTCCACCAGTCCCAACGAGCCGGTGGAGGCACAGGTGGTCGGCTTCGACGGGTCCCTGCGGACCCTCAAGCCCCTGCTCGGCATGACCGGCCTCTCGACCGGGCCTGCGGACAACCCGATCTACGCCGAGACCGCAGAGGCCGTCCACGCCCTCGCGGGGTCCACGTGGCGGTCCCAGGCGGGAGTGGCCGAGGACCTGGCCTTCCCGGGCTGATCCTCCGGGGCGGTCCGCCCCACTCCACACGTGCCCGGCCGGTGGGCGTGGTCCACCACCGGCGTCCGCGCGCGCCGGCCGGGTGGACGGGGAAGACAGGATGGCGCCATGAACCCGTGGCCCCGTTCCCTCGCCCCCGCACTGGACCGGCTCGTCCGGATGCCGGCCGTCCGGACGGTCGGGTGCGCCGCGAGGGAACTGGCCGGACTGCTGCTGCCGGTGGAGTGCGCCGTGTGCGGTGTCCAGGACGGTGCGGTCTGCCCCGCGTGCGCCGATCAGCTCGCCGGCTCGGTGCTGCACCCGTTCCGGGCCGAACGGGACGCCGCCGCGCTACCGCTGGTGTCCGTGGATCCCGACGCCGGAATGGTTCCGCTGGCGGTGGTGGCCGCGGGCCGGTACGGCGGCCCCCTGGCGCGGGCGTTGCTGGGGTTCAAGGACCACGGCCGCACGCCGGTCGGCCGGCACCTGCGCCCGGCGGTGCACCGGGCGCTGGCCGCCGTCCCCTCGCTGCTGGGTGATCAGGCACCGTGCGGGTCCGGGGTCACCTGGACGGCACCGGCCCTACTGGTCCCGGTCCCGGGGAGTGCGGTCGGTTTCCGGCGGCGGGGATACGACCCGGTGGCCGAACTGCTGACCGGACCACTCCCCGCCGGCTGGGAACTGGCTCCCGGGCTGTTGCGCCATGCCCGTGGGCGCACGGGAGCACGGGCGCGCGGACGACCGGGGCGGACCGCCAGTCATGCCGGGACGGCCTCCACCCTGCGCCGCCACCGTAACGCCGGGCGGTTCCGCGCGACCGGCCGGGCCCATCGGGCCCAGGGGCGCCCCGTGGTGCTGTTCGACGACGTGATGACCACCGGGTCCACCCTCGCCGCCGCCTGGCACGCCCTGGACGGGCTGGGCTTGAGGCCCGCCGCGGCGGTGGTCCTCGCGGCTGTCACGGCCCCCGGATCCGGACCCGCTGAGGGACTTAACTCCGGGTGAAGAACCGACTAGGCTGAGTGTGCGGAACCCGGGAGGGAACCGTCAGAGGCGGCAGGAAGGAGGAGTTCTTCCCGCCGCCGATGTGCATTAAGGGGCCGGTCGGTACCCCGGCCCCCGGTGCAACACCACTGTTCGGATGGCCGCGAGGCCCTAGGAGGACATCATGACCATGGACGTCAGCTACGTTGCCCGCAACGTGTCGATCCCGGACCGGTTCCGGGACTACGCCCAGGAGAAGTTCAGCAAGATCGAGCAGCTCGCGCAGCGTGCTCAACGGCTGGAGATCAAGGTCACCAAGCAGTCCAACCACCGCCATTCGGGCCAGAACCTGACCGTGGAGCTGACGGTGCAGGGCAAGGGCAAGGTCATCCGGGCCGAGGCCCAGTCCGACGACAAGTTCGCGGCCTTCGACCTGGCGTTCGGCAAGCTCCTGGAGCGCCTGCGGAGGCTCCGCGACCGGCAGAAGGACCGTCAGCACCAGCGCGTGTCCGTCGCCGACGCGACGGCGGCGCTGCCCGTGATCGATGCGGAGCGGTCGCTCGTGGACCAGGTCAAGGCGGAGCAGGCAGCGCAGGAGGGCGTCCAGGGCGAGAAGAACGGCGAGGCGCCGGTGACGATCCGCAAGAAGGTCTTCCCCGCCCAGCCCATGACCGTCCATGACGCCGTGGACGCGATGGAGATGGTCGGCCACGATTTCTACCTGTTCGTCGACGAGGAGTCCGGACGGCCCTCGGCGATCTACCGGCGCAAGGGCTGGTCGTACGGCGTCATCGCCCTCGACGCGGAGCATCCGGACGCCGAACCCCGCGAGGAGGAGATCGGCTACCGGGCGGCCGCCGTCTGAGACCCCGCGAACCCCTGAGCGCAGTGCCCGTCCCGGCAGGGGCGGGCACTGCCCCTGTCCGGACCAGTCCGACCACGAGGCCCGACCGCCCATGACGTCCACCCCACCCGCCCTGAGCGCCTCCGAGGCCCGGCGCACCGTCCTGGCCGCTCAGCTGCTGGACCGCCCGCGCCGCCCCGGGCCGGTGACCGGCCGCCGGATCAGGACGGTGCTGGACCGGCTGAACGTGGTGCAGATCGACTCCGTGAACGTGCTGGCCCGGGCGCACTACGTGCCCCTCTACAGCAGGCTCGGACCGTACGAGACGGCGGGGCTGGACCGCGTCTGGCACCGGGCCCCGCGTGACTGGACCGAGTACTGGGCCCACGAGGCCTCCCTCGTGCCGACCCGGTTGCGGCCCGCGCTCATGGCCGTCCAGCGCCGCACGTGGATGTCCGCCACGGAGCTGGACGCCGCACTGCGGGAGGACCTGTCCGATCGGATCCTGGCGCTGCTGGAGACCTCCCGGCCCCTGACGGCCCGGCAGGTCCAGGACCGACTGGGAGACCACGGTCGGCATGAGGGGCACTGGGGCTGGAACTGGACCGTGGTCAAGCGCGTCCTCGAGGATCTCTTCGCCTCCGGACGCGTCGCCAGCGCCGGACGGAACGCTCAGTTCGAGCGCCGGTTCTTCCCTGCCTCACGGCTCACCCCGGACGTCGGGGAGCCGGACGCCCACGCGGCCGCCGTCGAGCTCGTCCGGGCCGCCTCGCGGGCCCTGGGCGTGGCCACCGACGCCTCACTGGCCGACTACTACCGCATCCACGTCACGGCCGCCCGCGCCGCCGCCCGCGAGCTGCACCGCGAGGGCGTCCTGGAACCGGTCGGACTGCCGGGCACCGGCGGGCGGACCGTGCCCGCCTGGCGCCACGTGGCGGCGGTCACGCCCCGGTGGGCCACCGGCCGCGCCCTGGTGAGCCCCTTCGACCCCCTGGTGTTCCATCGTCCGCGGGTGGAGGACCTGTTCGGGGTCCGGTACCGCCTGGGGATCTACACTCCCGCGGCCAGGCGCACCCGCGGTTACTACTCCCTGCTGTTCCTGCTGGGGGAGCGGCTGGCCGCCCAGGTCGACCTCAAGGCTGATCGCCCGTCAGGGGTGCTGCTGGTGCGCGGGGCCTGGTGGGAGGACCCCGCCGGGCTGCCCGGCGGGACCGTTGCGCGCGACCGGACGGCCGACGTCGGGCACGTGGCCGGGGAGCTGGCCGCCGAACTGAACGAGCTGGCTGCGTGGCTGGCCCTGGGGGACGTGGTCGTCGAACCGGACGCGGACGGGGACCTGACCCGGGACGTGGCGTGGGCGTTGAGGAAGCTCCAAGGGTTTTGATCGTAGACTGTGCTGGTATCCCGGACCGGTGCGCCGGATCGCCCGGGGTACCCAGAGCGCAACCCATATCGACGCACCCGGGACACCGGGGAACAGGGAGTCCAGGCACGTGGCATCTTTCATCGAACGGATCCTCAAGACCGGGGACAAGAAAGTCCTCAAGCGCCTGAGGGGATTCGCGGACGCCATCAACGTCCTCGAGGACGAGTTCCGTGAGATGACCGACGCCGACCTGCGCGCCGAGACCGAGGCGTTCCGGGAGCGGCTCGCCGCGGGCGAGACGCTCGACTCCCTGCTGCCCGAGGCCTTCGCCGCCGTGCGGGAGGCCGCCAGCCGGACCCTGGGCCAGCGCCACTACGACGTGCAGCTGATGGGTGGGGCCGCCCTGCACCTGGGCAACATCGCCGAGATGAAGACCGGTGAGGGCAAGACCCTCGTCGCCACGCTGCCGGCCTACCTGAACGCGCTGACCGGCAAGGGCGTGCATGTCATCACCGTCAACGACTACCTGGCCTCCTATCAGTCCGAGCTGATGGGGCGCGTGTTCCGTTTCCTGGGCATGGAGACCGGCTGCATCGTGGCCAACCAGGACCCGGCGACCCGGCGCGCACAGTACGCCGCGGACATCACCTACGGCACGAACAACGAGTTCGGCTTCGACTACCTGCGCGACAACATGGCCTGGTCCAAGGACGAACTGGTCCAGCGCGGCCACCACTTCGCGATCGTTGACGAGGTCGACTCCATCCTCATCGACGAGGCCCGCACCCCGCTGATCATCTCCGGCCCGGCCCAGGGGGACGCCAGCCGCTGGTACACCGAGTTCGCCAAGCTGGTGAAGAGGCTGACCCTGGACGAGGACTACGAGGTCGACGAGAAGAAGAAGACCGTCGGCGTGCTCGAGCCCGGTATCGAGAAGGTCGAGGACTGGCTGGGGATCACCAACCTGTACGAGTCCGCGAACACCCCGCTGATCCAGTACCTGAACAACGCCATCAAGGCCAAGGAACTGTTCAAGAAGGACAAGGACTACGTCGTCATGGGCGGCGAGGTCAATATCGTGGACGAGCACACCGGCCGTGTCCTGTCCGGACGCCGGTACAACGAGGGCATGCACCAGGCCATCGAGGCCAAGGAGGGCGTGCAGATCAAGGCGGAGAACCAGACCCTGGCCACCGTCACCCTGCAGAACTACTTCCGGCTCTACGAGAAGCTCTCCGGCATGACCGGCACGGCCGAGACCGAGGCCGGCGAGTTCATGTCCACCTACAAGCTGGGCGTGGTGCCCATCCCGTCCAACCGGCCGATCCAGCGCCAGGACAAGACGGACCTGATCTACAAGAACGAGGTCGCGAAGTTCGACGCGGTGGTCCAGGACATCGCCGAGCGCCACGAGGCCGGCCAGCCCGTACTGGTGGGCACCACCTCGGTGGAGAAGTCCGAGTACCTGTCCAAGCTGCTGGCCAAGGCGGGTATCCGGCACGAGGTGCTCAACGCCAAGAACCACGCCCGTGAGGCCGCGATCGTCGCCCAGGCCGGCCGTAAGGGCGCGGTGACCGTGGCCACCAACATGGCCGGGCGCGGAACGGACATCATGCTCGGTGGCAACGCCGAGTTCAACGCCGTGGCGGAGATGCAGAGGCGAGGGCTGGACCCGGAGGAGAACGCGGAGGAGTACGAGCGCCTCTGGGACGAGGTCCTCGCGGCCGCCAAGGAGGGCGTGCAGAAGGAGCACGAGGAGGTGCTCGCACTCGGGGGGCTCTACGTGCTGGGCACGGAGCGCCACGAGTCGCGGCGCATCGACAACCAGCTGCGCGGCCGCTCCGGGCGACAGGGCGACCCCGGCGAGTCCCGGTTCTACCTGTCCCTGACCGATGACCTGATGCGCCTGTTCAACCCGGCCGCCGCCTCCCGGATCATGAACTCCGCCTCGGTGCCGGACGACATGGCCCTGGAGTCGAAGATGGTCTCCTCCGCCATCGCCAACGCGCAGCAGCAGGTGGAGTCCCGCAACACCGAGCAGCGCAAGAACGTGCTGAAGTACGACGACGTGATGAACCGCCAGCGCCAGGCCATCTACACCGACCGGCGGCAGATCCTCGAGGGGGAGGACCTGCACGAGAAGGTCCAGCACTTCCTCGAGGACGCGGTCTCGACCATGGTGGACGAGAGCACCGCCGTGGGCCACGCAGGGGAATGGGACCTGGAGCAGCTGTGGACCGACCTGCGGCAGATGTACCCGGTGGGGGTCACCATCGAGGAGGTCCTCGAGGAGGTCGGCGGGCTGACCAAGCTCAAGGCGGCCGACCTCAAGCGGGAACTGACCTCGGATGCCAAGCTGGCCTACGAGGACCGGGAGAAGGCGATCGGCGCGGAGACCATGCGCGAACTGGAGCGCCGGGTGGTGCTCTCCGTGATCGGCCGGAAGTGGCAGGACCACCTGTACGAGATGGACTACCTCAAGGAGGGCATCGGGCTGCGCTCGATGGCCCAGCGTGACCCCCTGGTCGAGTACCAGCGCGAGGGGTACATCATGTTCCAGTCCATGATGGAGGCCATCCGCGAGGAGTCCGTGGGCTACCTGTTCAACCTCGAGGTGCAGACGGCCCCGGCCCCGACCTCCCTGCCCGGCGTGAAGGACGCGCGCGGTGCCACGATGACCCCGGTACTGAACGTCAAGGGCCTCGAGGCGCCGCAGCAGCCGGCAACCCTGCGCTTCTCTGCTCCCTCCGACTCCGGCGAGGTCACCACCGAGGTACGCCGCACCGGGACCACCGACGCGGATGGCCGGCGCGGTGAGGGCGAGACGGCCGGCGCCGGAGGACGGGGCGCCGCGTCCTCGAAGAAGGGCCGCAAGCGCCGGCGCTGACCTGGCACCGAACCGAGGCCGACCCGGCGTCCGAGCACGCTCAGCCGAGTTCGAGCGCGGTGACCTTCCACCGGTCGCGGTGGCGCTCGATCCGCAGGGCCATGGCCCGGACGCGATCCGGCAACTGGATGGTGGCGCTGGCCTCGTAGACCCCGTCTCCTGCGGGACAGCAGCGGGATCCCAGGGCCTGTGGCGCGCCCGCAGCGCCGCGGTCAGGCCGGATCCGGCGGGCCAGTTCCGCCCGTCGGGTCATCTTGCCGTAGGTCGGCAGGTCCAGCCATGCCGAGAGCTGGCGCGCCGGCCGGAGACCGAGCTCGGCCTCGACGCAGGCCAGGGCGACGATCCGGGCCAGGGACCTGATGTGCCGGTCCTCTTCTCGACGCCGTTCGGCGAGGGCCCGTTCGGAGGGCGTCGAGACCGGGGCGGCCTGAGGCCCGGGGGACCACGCTGGACGTGAGGTACCGGAGCCGGGGCGCCCGACGGCGTGGGCTCCTCCGTGGGCGGACCGGGGCGGCAGGGCCGGTGGCACCGTGGACACGGTGAGCGGACCGGGGGTGCGGTGGGTCGCGGTCGAGTGGGTGGTGGACATCGTTCCTCCGATGGGTCGGTCGAACCGTGCTGGGGGTCAGGTGTGGGGGATCCAGGGCGCGCGGGACGTGCCCAGCGCGCGTGCCCGAACCGGCCCGTTCAGGACACCGGGGGTGCCTGGAGGACCGTTCCGGGGGCCAGGACGTCCGCGTCGGCTCCGATGACCGGCCGATTGAGCTGATACCACTGCCGCCACCTGCGGTCGATCTCCAGCTCGGTGGCGTACGGACCGAGTTCCTCGGCGGCGATGTCCCAGAGGCAGTCACCGGCGCGCACGGTGACCGACCTGGGCGCCGTGCTGCGGCCCTGGTGCCCGGCCCCGGGGACCGAGGGGGCCGGAGCGGACGGTCGCCAGGTCGGCGACGGGACGCCGGCGGAGGGAGACGGCGTCCCGGACGGTGTCTCGCGCGACGCGGCCATCCAACCGGGCCGGGGGACGGGTACGGTCAGGGCGGCGGACTGCTGCCGGGCCACGGAGAGGTGCTGCCCCGGGGCTGTGCCGACCCCGGAGAGGTCGTCGGTCGCCGCCCAGGAGCCGGGGGCGACCAGCAGGTTGAGGCCCAGGACCGACGCGGCCACCCTGCGCAGGAACCGCGGTGACAGGGCCTGTCCGTACCGGACCAGCCGGACCGAGCGCGACCGTTGACCGAGTGCCGTCAGGGCCGTGCCGATCAGCGCCACGAACCACCAGGCGGCCAGCAGTGCGCCCGTCCCCGCGCAGGCCGAGGCCACCAGGACCTCGACCGCCTGCAGTCCGGAGACGGCCTCGGCAGAGAGTCCGGTGGACCCGAACCACCACAACAACGGGCCGGTCGCCGTCGCCAATGCGGTCAGGGCGACGTCGTCGCCCCGCGGGGCGATTCGATGGTGCGGTGATGAGGCGTCCACGGGGCTTCCCTTCGGTGGTGTGGCCTGCGCCGACTCGTTCAACGGCCGGTGAACCTTCTCGATGCCCTCAGCCAACCCTGGCCGCCTGATGATGTCAATAGATGCCCGATAGGCTCTCTAGACCCATGTACGTTCCTTTTGATGCTGTTTGATGTCATTCGATCATCAAGAAAGCGTGGTGGTGCGATCGCGTCTCCTCGGACCGCGGACCCACAGATCGCTGGCGCTCCTGCCGAGGGGCCACCCCCCCTAGGCTGGGCCCATGAGATGGGAACGGCTCTTCGCCGACCTCGAGGCGCAGCTGGCCCAGGGCCAGTGGCAGGACACCGAGGCCGAGGCCGCGGAGATGACCCGCGGTGAGCATGCGGGCATCACGCTGGCGGACAGGATCCGCGGGGCGCTCGGTGCGACCCTCCGGATCCAGCTGGCCGAGGGGGAGCGACTGCAGATGACCGTGTCCACCGTGGGTGAGGAGTGGCTCGGGGGCAGTGACCGGGGTGGGAGCCTGCTCGTCCACCTGGAGGGGGTCCTCGCGGTGGATGCTCCACTGGCCCTGGCGACGCCGGAGGACTCTCCCGGCCGTCGGAGACTGGGGATCTCCGCGGCCTACCGCATGCTCTCCCGCACACGGGCCGGCGTCGTGGTCTACGGACGAGACGGTCGCTCACTCGGGGAGGGGACCATCGACAGGGTCGGGAGGGACCACTTCGACCTGGCCGTCCATCCGCGGGACGAGCACCGCCGTGGACGTAACGTCCGCGGACTGCGGGTGATCCCGTTCAGCGCGGTGCAGGTGGTCCGGTCAGCTCACGCGTCCTCGGTCTGAGGCGCGCCGGCGCGACGGGCCTCGGTCTTGGCGGCCTGCTGTGCGTACAGGTCCTCGATGTACTGGTCGAGCTTGACCTGCTCCACCCGCCACTGGCCCCGTCCCCCGATCTGGATGGCCGGGAGCTCACCGCTGCGCACGATCGCCCGGGCCTGGGCCATCGAGATCTGCAGCTCCTCGGCGACGTCGGTCAGGGTGAGGAATCGCGGCATCGGTCCTCCGGGTGGTCGGGACGGGCGTACTGCCGCCCATTCTCCCACGTCCGCGGATCCCGGCCGCGGTTGTCCCCAGCGCCGGTGTCCAGGAACCGGTGTCCACAGTGACGGACCGTCGCCTGGGCGGTCCTTTCCGGATGTGACTAGGCTGATTGACGCATCCGGTGGTGGACGGGACCGCCGGGCCGAACAGGGAGGGCGCTCGTGGAGGGGACGAACAGCGCGGAGGCCCCGCGCCTTAGGCGACCGGGATGGAAGGACCCCCGACTGCTGGTGGGGATCCTGCTGGTCCTGCTGTCCGTGGCGGGGACCGTGGCCCTGGTCCAGTCGCTGGACCGGTCGGAGGGGTACTGGGCTGCAGGGCAGGACCTGGTGCCCGGAGCGGTCGTCGAGCCCGAACAACTGACCGTGGTGCAGGCACGTCTGGGCGAGGCGGCCGACGACTACCTGCCGGCGGACCGACCGCTGCCGGCGGACGCCTCGGTGGTGGGGACGGTCCGTCAGGGGGAGCTGATCCCGGTGGGCGCGGTGGCGGGCGTGGACCCGGAGTCCCGCCAGGCCGTCGCCCTCACGCTGGAGGATCCCCTCCCGGAGGGCACCGGCCCGGGGGCCCGCGTGGACGTCTGGATCGCCGCCGCCGACGGCCGGCAGGGGTTCGGCGAACCCGAGCTGGTGGCCCCGCGCGCCGAACTCGCCGGGATCTCCGAGGCCTCGGGATCCTTCGGCACCACGGGTGAGACCTCGCTGCAGGTCCTGCTCGGCCCCGAGGAACTGCCGCGGGTCCTGGACGCCAAGGGCAACGGCGCGCGCATCAGCGTCGTTCCCTCCCTCGGCGGGCGGTAGGGGCACCGGATGCGCAAGGTCTCGGTCGCCACCACCATCATGCCGGGGCACGACCACGTCTCCGGGCTGGAACGGCTGCGCGGGCCGGTCACGGTCATCCGGCGCTGCGAGAGCCTGGCGGAACTGATCTCCGTGGCACGATCCGGACTCGCGGACGTCCTGCTCGTGGCCGGGGACACCGGACAGCTCACGCTGACCTTCCTGGACTCCCTCGCCGCCGACGCCCGCGGACGCCGTGTGGCGGTGGTGGCACTCAGCGACGTCGCCGCGGAACGCGAACGCCTCGGGTCTCTCGGCGTCGTCGCCGTGCCCCCGGAGACACCGCCCTCCGACCTGGCCGCACTGCTCCAGGAGGCGGTGGCGACGGCGCGTCACCCGCTGCCCGTCGGTTCCTCCGAGCCTGACGACCCACCGCCCGGTCCGATGGAGCGACCCGGCCACCGGGCGGGTGGGGCCATCGTGCGGACCGGTGCGTCCGGGTCCGCCACACCGGGTGCCCGGCCCGCGGAGGCCGGCGGCGGGGCCGTCGACCCCGGCGCTGGCCAGGGCAGTGCTGCGGCCCCGGTGTCACCGGGGGAGTGGATCCCGGCCGACGGCCAGGACGATGACGACGGCGACCGGTCCGGGGCCCGACCGGCCGCACCGGTCGCGGTCTCGGCCCCGCCGGTGGATGTCCTGGCGGATGCCGAGGCCGGGGCCCGCCCCACCCGGACGACGGCCGTCTGGGGACCTGCGGGCAGCCCGGGCCGGACGACGGTGGCCGTGAACCTCGCCGTCGAACTGGCGCTGGCCGGACGCCGCACCCTGCTGGTCGACCTGGACACCTACGCCGCGTCCGCCGGCGTGCATCTGGGCCTGCTGGACGAATCGGCCGGCATCGCCCAGGCCTGCCGACTGGCGGACCAGGGCGATATCACCGCCGAGGGGGTCGCCCGCTGCGCCCTCCGTGCGCGCGTGGCCGGGGCCACGCTCCAGGTCCTGACGGGACTGACCCGCTCCGACCGATGGCCCGAACTGCGCCGGTCCGCCCTCGACGCCGTCCTGGCCGCGGCAGCCGAGGGGTGGGAGGAGGTCGTGATCGACTGTGGCTTCAGCCTGGAACAGGACGAGGAGCTCAGCTTCGACATCCCCGCGCCGCAGCGCAATGCCGCCACCCTCGCGGGCCTCGCCGCCGCTGACCGGATCCTGGCCGTGGGCGCCGGTGACCCGGTGGGACTGCCGCGCCTGGTCCGGGCCCTCGACGAGCTCGACCAGGCCGAGACGGCGTCCGGCGCCGTGGTGGAGATCGTGGTCAACCAGGTGCGGGCCGAGGCCTCCGGCGTGGCGCCGAGGTCCCAGGTCCGCAGCGTCCTCGAGCACTTCGCCGGGGACAGGACGGTGTCCGCCTTCCTCCCGTGGGACCGCAAGGCCCTGGACCGGGCACTGCTGGGCGGACAGGTGCTCGCGGAGGCCGCGCCGAAGTCGGCGCTGCGGCGGGCCCTGTCCGCGCTCGCGGGAACGCCGCAGGAACCGGCCGATGACCGTGCACGGCGCCTGCCGGTTCCCCGGCGACTGCTGGGCGCGGCCCGTTAACGCTTTGAGACGTGGGCCACTAGGCTCGGAGCCAGTGGACCAAGGACGTTCCACTGCCTCCGGACGCCCCGGTGCCCGGAGCCGTTGAAGCGATGGAAGAGGACACCACCACATGTCATCGTCGACTCCCCTGTGGACCGATCAGCACGACTCCACCACCCCGGAGCGCCAGATCGACCCCGCCCCGCTGTTCGATGCCTACTTCGAACACGTCTCCGAGGCGGACCAGGCCGAACTGGACCCGAGGACCCGCCAGGCGCTGGTGACCACGCACGTGGACCTGGCTGCCGGCAAGGGACTGCAGGACGCGGTCGTGAAGGTGACGCCCATGCGTCAGTACGCGCTCGTGCAGATCGTCCACGATGACATGTCCTACCTGGTCGATTCCGTCACCTCGGAGCTGACCCGGCAGGGGCACGCCATCCGCATCGTGGCCCATCCCACGGTCATCACCCACCGGGACCAGGAGAGCGGACGACTGCTCGCGGTGCACCGCGTCCCCACCCAGTCCGGCACCGCCAGCGGTGACACGACGGCGGCGCTCGCCGACCTCGGCCCGCTCATGGCCGGTGAGGGCGCCCGGGCCGTCGTCGAGTCCTGGATCGGGATCCAGACCGTGGGACCGCTGACGGAGGACCAGGCGGCGGACCTCGAGCACGGTCTCGAGGAGGTGCTCGCGGACGTCCGGGCGGCCATCGCCGACACCGACCGCATGCGCTCGGCGGCCTTCACGGCGGCCCGGGCCCTGGCCCATGACGCCCCGCCGAGCGTCCAGGGCGTGCGCCAGAGCACCGAGCTGCTGAACTGGATGGAGGACGGCCACTTCACCTTCACCGGCTACCGCGAGTACCTGCTGCAGAGCGGGGACAACGGGCAGGTGCTGGTCGCGCTGGAGGACACCGGCCTGGGGATCCTGCGCCACCGGCCCAGCGCGCCCCCGGCACCGCTGTCCATCGCCGGCCGCAACCAGATCGAGCGCCCCAACCCGCTGATCATCACCAAGGCCAACTCCCGATCCCGCGTGCAGCGGGCCGCCTACATGGACTACGTGGCCGTGAAGACGTACGGCGCGGACGGCCGGGTCACCGGCGAGCGGCGCTTCATCGGCCTCTGGGACCCCAAGGCGTACACGACCTCGGTGGAGGACATCCCGCTCATCCGGGACAAGGTGGCCGCGGTGCTGGCCCTGTCCGGGTTCCCCCGGGACTCCCACTCGGGTGCCGAGCTCCAGCAGATCCTGGAGACCCACCCGCGCGACGAGCTGTTCCAGGTGGACGTGGAGGAACTGTGGGAGACCTGCCGGCAGATCCTGCAGCTGCAGGAACGGCGCCGGACCCGGTTGTTCCTGCGCCCGGACACCTACGGGCGGTTCATGAACGCCCTCGTGTTCCTGCCCCGTGACCGGTACAACACCGCCGTGCGCGGCCGGATCCAGGACGTGCTGCTGGAGGCGCTCGGAGGGGAGTCCCTCGACTTCCAGGTGCGGCTGACCGAGTCCGTGCTGGCCCGGCTCTACTTCCGCGTCCGGCTGCCGCGCGAGCGCGAGCGCAGTGAACCGGTGGATGCCAAGGAACTGGAGCAGCTCCTGGTCGACGCGGTGCGCTCCTGGAAGGAGGGAGTGGACGAGAAGGCGATCGAGGCCTTCGGCGAGGACAGCGGCGTGGACACCGCCCGGCTCTGGGACGAGGCGTTCCCGCCCGCCTACCGGGTGGCCTACGAGATCGACGACGCCCTGGAGGACATCGGCCGGTTCTCGGCCCTGCCGGGGGACGGTGAACCGGTGGTGCACGTGGTGCCGGAGGACCGCGACGAGAGGTCACGCAAGGCGGAGGAGGAGGTCGAGGGCATCACCGTGGGCCGGATGAAGCTCTACTCCGACCGGCCCCGGACGCTCACGGAGGTGCTGCCGGTGCTGCAGAACCTCGGTCTGTCCGTGATCGATGAGCGCCCCTTCGAGGTCGAGCCGGCCGACGGGCGCAAGTTCTACCTCTACGACTTCGGACTGGGCTACCCCGAGGGCACGGAGAACGAGGTCTCCGCCCGACTGCTCGAGGACGCGGTGGTGGCCACGGCGACGGGATCCGCCGAGTCCGATGCGCTGGACCGGCTGGTCCTGTTCCAGGAGCTGCCCAGCCGCACCGTCACCATGCTCCGGGCGTACGCCAAGTACCTGCGCCAGCTCGGCGTCCAGTACTCCCTGACCTTCATGGCCGACTCCCTCCTGACCCACCCCGAGATGACGTCCCTGCTGGTGGAGTACTTCTACACCCGCTTCGATCCCTCGCTGCCCGCGGCCACGGACGACGACGGCGCCACCGCCGGTCCGGCCCGGCGCCAGGCCATGGAGGACGTCCGCGAACGCGCCGAGAACGCCCTGGATGCGGTCTCGACGCTCGACGCCGAACGCGTCCTGCAGGGCTTCCTCACCGTCATGCAGGCGACCCAGCGGACCAGTTTCTTCCAGGGGCATCGCCGGTTGAGCTTCAAGATCGCCACCGAGCAGATCCCGTTCGCGCCCCAGCCGCGGCCGGCCCGGGAGATCTGGGTGTACGCACCCGACGTCGAGGGCGTCCACCTGCGCTTCGGACCGATCGCGCGTGGCGGGCTGCGCTGGTCCGATCGCCGGGAGGACTTCCGCACCGAGGTGCTCGGACTCGTGAAGGCCCAGCAGGTCAAGAACGCCGTGATCGTCCCCACCGGTGCCAAGGGAGGGTTCTACGCCAAGAGGCTGCCCGATCCCGCCGCCGACCGCGGCGCCTGGATGGAGGCCGGGAAGGACGCCTACCGCACCTTCATCCGCGCCCTGCTCGACATCACCGACCAGCAGGAGCGCTCCGGCGAGGGCACGGTGTTCTCGGTGCGCGGGGACATCGTCCGCTACGACGGTGACGACGCCTACCTGGTGGTGGCCGCGGACAAGGGCACGGCGTCCTTCTCCGACACCGCCAACGAGATCTCCGCCGACTACGGGCACTGGCTCGGTGACGCCTTCGCCTCGGGCGGATCCGTGGGCTACGACCACAAGGCCATGGGCATCACGGCCCGCGGTGCCTGGGAGTCGGTCAAGAGCCACTTCGCCTCGATCGGCCATGACACCCAGGCCCAGGACTTCACGGTGATCGGCATCGGGGACATGTCCGGTGACGTGTTCGGCAACGGCATGCTGCTGTCCGAGCACATCCGGCTCGTGGCCGCGTTCAACCACCTGCACGTCTTCCTCGACCCGGACCCGGACGCGGCGGCCTCCTTCGCCGAACGCCGCCGGCTCTTCGAGCTGCCCCGCTCCTCCTGGTCCGACTACGACCGATCCTTGATCAGTGAGGGGGGCGGCGTCTTCGACCGCTCCGCCAAGTCCATCCCCGTCTCCGAGCAGGTGCGGGCCCGGCTGGGCCTTCCCGCGGACACCACCGAGTTGACGCCGGCGGAACTGATCCAGGCCATCCTGAAGGCACCGGTGGACCTGTTGTACAACGGCGGCATCGGCACGTACGTCAAGGCCGCGGACGAGGACCACGCGGAGGTCGGGGACCGGGCCAACAACGCGATCCGCATCAACGGCGCGGACCTCCGGGTCCGCGTGGTGGGTGAGGGCGGGAACCTGGGCTTCACCCAACGGGGCCGGATCGAGGCGGCCCTGGCGGGGGTGCAGATCAACACCGACGCGATCGACAACTCCGCCGGCGTGGACTGCTCCGACCACGAGGTGAACATCAAGATCCTCGTGGACCAGCTGGTCTCCGCCGGAGCGCTGGAGGCGCAGGAGCGTGCCGCGCTGCTCGAGTCGATGACGGACGAGGTCGCCCGCCTGGTGCTGCAGACCAACGTCGACCAGAACAGGCTGTTGCGCAACGACTCCCAGAAGGTCTCCGAATGGCTGCCCAGCTTCGAGCGGCACATCCACTGGCTGGAAGCGCACGGGGACCTGGACCGGGCGCTGGAGTTCCTGCCCGACGACGCGGAGCTCGAGCGTCGCCAGCAGGACGGGGCGTCCCTGACGACCCCGGAACTGGCCGTGCTCGCCGCCTACGCCAAGACGAACCTCTCGGCCGTCCTGCTGGACTCGGCACTGCCGGACGACCCCTGGTTCGACCGCACGCTGGACGCCTACTTCCCGGCGCAGCTCCGGGAGCGGTTCGCCGACCAGATCCAGCAGCACCCGCTGCGCCGGGAGATCATCGCCACCGTGGTCGCCAACGACGTCGTCAATACCGGTGGCACCACGTTCGTCTTCCGCGCCATGGAGGAGACCGGGGCGGACGCCCCCGCGGTGGTGCACGCCTACGTCGCGATCAAGGAGATCTACGGCTTCGGCCCGTTCCTCGATGCGATCTCGGCGCTGCCGGCGTCCGTGTCCGGGGAGGCCAAGGGCCGCGTCTACCTCGACGCCCGACGCGTGCTGGACCGCGCCGTGCGCTGGTTCGTCAACCACCGCACGCGCACCGGCGCCAGCATCAGCTCGGGGGTGGAGTACTTCCGGGACGACGTCCAGACGCTGGCGGAGGACCTGCCGCAGATCCTCCAGGGCCAGGACGCCGAGCGCTACGAGCAGTGGCGTGACGAGGCCCTGGAGATGGGCCTCCCGGAGGACCTGTCCAGCCGACGGGCCTACCAGTTCGAGTCCTACGGGCTGCTGGACGTGGTGCGCCTGGCGCGGAAGACGGGGCGCGACCCGCGCTCCGTGGCCGAGGTCTACTACCGCCTCTACGACTGGTTCGACGTGGATCCGGTGCTCAACCGCATCACCGGCCTGCCGCGTGACGGGCGGTGGCGCGCGCTGGCTCGGGCCGCGCTGCGCGATGACCTGTACGGCCTGCTGGTCAGCTTCTGCTCCGACATCCTGGACGGCAGGGGAGACACCGTCGACGAACTCGTGGCCCAGTGGGCCGAGGACCGCTCGACCAGCCTCACGCGGGCGGAGGGGTTCCTGGACGAGATCCGCGAGGCCGGGACCGATGACCTGGCCTCGCTGTCCGTGGCGCTGCGCCAGTTGCGCGCGGTGACGGCCCAGTAGGGTTCCGATGCCCCTGCTGACCGCACCGCTCGAGGACGATCCGGACCTCCGGGACGGCGACGTCGACTGGCTGCAGGCCGTGGTCGCCGACTGGCAGTTGCTGGCGGACCTGTCCTTCGGCGACCTGGTGCTCTGGTACCCGGTCACCGGGCCGGAGGAGCCCGACCGCGGTTTCGTCGCCCTGGCCCAGGCCCGGCCCTTCACCTCGCAGACCGCGCTGCACCGGGACATCGTGGGCAGCAGGGTGCGCGCGGACCTGAGGTCCCTCGTGGACCACGCGTGGCGGACCGGGGAGCCCACGGTCACGGCGCCCTCGGTCTACGCCCCGGACAGTTCGATGCGGGTCACGGTGTGGCCCGTGGTGCGTGAGGGGAGGACCATCGGCGTGCTGACCGTGCACCAGAACCTGACCGGGCAGCGCACCCCCTCCCGGCTCGAGCTCGTCTACCGCGAGAGCGCCCACCGACTGTTGGAGATGGTGTCCCGGGGCCAGTGGCCGGATCCGGACGACCCGGTCGGCGGGCCGCACCGCGGCTCGCCGCGCGTGGGCGACGGCCTCCTGCTGCTGACCGCGGACGGCCGGGTGGACTTCGCCACGCCCAACGCCGTCTCGGCCTTCCGGCGGCTGGGGGAGACCGACCCCCTGGAGGGTAGGTCCCTGGCCCGGGTCGTCACCGACCTGCAGGACGAGCGCCGCCCCGTGGACGAGTCCCTGCCCCTGGTCCTCACGGGCAAGGCGACCGCCCGCGCGGAGTTGCAGGTCCGGGCGGTGAGCCTGACCCTGAGGACGGTGCCGCTGAGGGAACAGGACGAGCGTATCGGGGCGCTGGTCCTGCTGCGCGATGTCACGGAACTGCGCCGCCGGGAGCAGCAGCTGGTGGGCAAGGACGCCACGATCCGGGAGATCCACCACCGGGTGAAGAACAACCTGCAGACCGTCGGCTCACTATTGCGCATGCAGTCCCGCAGGATGACCTCGCCCGAGGCCAAGCGCGGGCTGGAACAGGCGATGCGCCGGGTGGACACGATCGCGCTGGTGCATGAGACCCTTTCCCACGGCCTGGACGGGCAGGTGGACATGGATGCCCTGCTGGGCCGCCAGTTCCGCCTGGCCGTGGAGGTCGCCGGCGACGGCCGGCCCGTCACCACCGAGTACTCCGGCGGGTTCGGCCACCTGCCCAGTGACCTGGCCACGCCCCTGGCCCTGGTCATCAACGAGCTGGCCACGAACGCCGTGGAGCACGGCACCCGTCCAGAGGGCGGGCACGTGGGCCTGTCCGCTCGGCGCTCGCACGTACCCGCGGGGGAGCGGCTGGAGGTCCGGCTGTGGGACAGTGGCGCGTCGGATCCGCCAACCGGGCCCGACGCCGGCCCGGAGCCTCACCCGGCCCCGGCCCCGGCCGGGGCCGGCGTCGTGCCGGAACCGGGACGGGATGCCGGCCTGGGGCTGCAGATCGTGCGGACGCTGGTGGCCGGGGACCTCCGGGGGACGATCGACTGGCGCCGGCGTCCGGACGGGGGCATGGAGGTCGTGATCCTGGCCCCGGTCCCGGAACGCTGAAACCCCGGCCTGCTGGGCAGGCCGGGGTTCCAGGCGTTGGGGCGGGGCCGGAGGCCCCACACGGGGGGTCGGGGTCTCAGGAGGCCCGACGGGCGCGGGCGGCGCGACGCTTCAGCGCCCGGCGCTCGTCCTCGCTCATGCCGCCCCAGACCCCGGAGTCCTGGCCGGACTCGATGGCCCACTGCAGGCAGGTGTCGACTACTTCGCAGGTACGGCAGACCGCCTTGGCTTCCTCGATCTGGAGCAGTGCCGGTCCAGTGTTCCCCACGGGGAAGAACAGTTCCGGGTCCTTGTCCAGGCACGCTGCCCGGCTACGCCAATCCATGCTGATCGATACTCCTCTTCTGCCGGGCACACTGCGACCCGGCGCGTCCTACGTCTGTCGAAACGGACGATCGTCCGTCGGCGGGGCTGGTCGTCGCCATCGGTACGACGGCAAAGAAAAAAGGGCCGTAGCAACGACCCCCGCTGAACTCGTGAAATATCTTTTCATGTACATTGCACGTAAACAAGGGGTACGGCGGATTGGACTGCGGATATCCTGAGGTGTTGATCACAAGCCGGGTCCCGACGGGGCCGACTATTCCGGCCCCGGCGCGGCACTGTCAAGGGTGACGGGATCCGGTCCGGTGGGGGCGGGGTCGGCCTTCCCTCCACGGCAGCGCCCAGCGCCGCCGGAGCGGGGAGGGGCAGCGGGCGAACCAGGTCGAGGACAGGACAACGTCGGAAGGACGGCACGAGCACGTGAGTACGCAGAGTCGGCAGGGTCCCAGGCCCCCGGCCGTGGTGGCGGTGGCCCTGGTGCTGCTGCTGCAGGCCCTCGGAGTGCTGGTGGCGGCTGCCGGGTTCGGGGTGCAGGTCGGGACGGGGTCCCTGAACCTGGGCGCCCAGGTGTTCCTCGTCGTCCTCATGGTCGCCGCCGGGTTCTGGATCGGAGCCGTGGGCCTGGGCCTGTGGCGCGGCAGGCCGTGGGTCCGTGCGGCCACCGTGGTCATCGAGATGTTCGCCGTCATCCTGTCCATCAGCTTCTTCTCGGCCGGGAACGTGCTCATGGGCGCCCTGTTCCTGCTGCCGGCCGCGGTGGCCCTGGTGCTCATGTTCTCCCGGCAGGTGGCCTCCTACCTGGCCGGACTGCCCTCCTGACCGTCCGGTCGTGCCCGGGGTGCCCTGGGCCCCGCCGGGGCCTCGGGACCGGAACGGGGCGGGCCCGGCGTCCTCATCTGGAGGCGCCGGGCCCGGTGGTGTGACGGGGGGCTGGAGGGCGTGGACGGACCGGCGGTCAGTTCACCGCGCCGGTGTACTTCTCGCCCGGGCCCTTGCCCGGCGCGTCCGGGAACGGCGAGGCCTCGCGGAAGGCCAGCTGCAGGGAGCGCAGGCCGTCGCGCAACGGGCCGGCGTGCTGGCTGCCGATCTCCGGGGCGGCGGCGGTGACGAGGCCGGCCAGGGCGGTGATGAGCTTGCGGGCCTCGTCCAGGTCGATGAGCTCCTGGGCGTCCTCACGGTCGGCCAGGCCGACCTTCACGGCCGCCGCGGTCATGAAGTGGACGGCCGTGGTGTTGATGATCTCCACCGCCGGGACCTCGTGGATCTCCCGGACCCGGTCGGCCACCGGCTCGCCGGACGGGGAGGGATTCTGCTGTGCATCGTTCATGCTGGTAAGCTTGTCACAGACCAGCTGGTCCGCTGGCCATTCCCCCATGGAATGGCCCACGGTCACCAGCCATCGAAAGTGGAGGCCATCTCCCACCCGCGTCAGCAGGAAGTCCGGATTCCGGGCCGAGTTGCCGGGTTACCGGTCCGGCAGTCCCGCGAGGGGTGTCGCACCGTTCGGTCGGCGGAATGCTTCGCCGACCTCGGCCTCCGTCTGCGTTGAGCACGGAGGCCTTAGTCGTCTCCGGGCCCGGCGCAGGGGACCGCACCCGGGACGGCGGCCCCGAACCCGAAGAACCCAGACCACAGGAGTTGCAAGATTAGCGAGCCGAGAATCAACGAACGGATCCGCGTGCCCGAGGTGCGCCTGGTCGGCCCCCAGGGCGAGCAGGTCGGAATTGTGCGCATCGAGGATGCGCTGCGACTTGCCACTGAGGCCGATCTGGACCTCGTTGAGGTGGCCCCGACGGCGAAGCCGCCGGTCTGCAAGCTCATGGACTTCGGCAAGTGGAAGTACGAGGCCGCCGTCAAGGCCCGTGAGGCGCGGAAGAACCAGACGAACACGGTGTTGAAGGAAGTCCGCTTCCGCCTGAAGATCGACACCCACGACTACGAGACCAAGGTCGGCCACGCCCGGAAGTTCCTCACCGCGGGGGACAAGGTCAAGGCCATGATCCAGTTCCGCGGACGCGAGCAGCAGCGTCCGGAGCTGGGCATCCGCCTGCTCGAGAAGTTCGCGTCCGACGTCGCCGATGTCGGCAGCGTCGAGTCGACCCCCCGTCAGGACGGCCGCAACATGGTCATGGTGGTCGGGCCGGTGAAGAACAAGGCCGAGGCCCGCGCCGAGGCCCGGAAGAGCCAGCAGGACATCCCCAAGCCCGAGCGTGTCGGTTCGCGCCGTGACGTCGCGGCCCGGGAGGCCAAGTCCAAGGTCGCGGAGGACACCTCGTCCGCCCCGCTGTCCAGCTCGATGTCGGACGCGATGCCCGAGCAGCTGAAGAAGTTGGCCCAGGCCGGCTCGGCTGCTGCGGCACCGGCGGCCGCGCCGGCGGAGGACGCTCCGGTGTCAGCTCCTGCTGTGACGGAGGAGGCCAAGCCCGCCTCTGCTCCGGCGGAGACCAAGCCGGCTGCGGCCAAGCCCGCGACGGCTCCGGCGGAGACCAAGCCGGCTGCGGCCAAGCCCGCGACGGCTCCGGCAGAGACCAAGCCGGCGGCGGCCAAGCCAGCAGCGGCTCCGGCAACCAAGCCGGCGGCGACTCCGGCTGCGGCCAAGCCGGCACCCAAGCCGTCGATGCCGAAGCCGGCCCCCAAGCCCGGTGCGGCCCCGAAGCCCGGTCCCAAGCCGGGCGGCAGGAAGTAAGGCCGGCATCACACCTTCGGTCCGGCATCCCCGGACCGTCCAGATCGGCCCCGTGTACGGCGGGGCCCATGCAGCACTGTCCCGCCCCGGCGGGCAGCCAACACGAAGGAGAACGGCAGCCATGCCGAAGATGAAGACCCACAGCGGAGCCAAGAAGCGCTTCCGCGTGACCGGTTCCGGCAAGCTGATGCGTCAGCAGGCCAACCGCCGCCACTACCTGGAGCACAAGCCCTCCACGCTGACGCGCCGTCTGGCCAGCGACCAGCTGGTCTCCAAGTCCAGCGTCAAGACCATCAAGCGGATGCTCGGCATCTGAGAATCCCCGTGGCCTGAGGGCCGCAATCCAGCCAGCCGCCGCGCGGAGCGTCCCGCGGACGGCATCGATTTCGAAGGAGTACGCACGTGGCACGTGTGAAGCGGGCAGTCAATGCCCACAAGAAGCGCCGGGTGGTCCTTGACCGCGCCTCCGGTTACCGCGGTCAGCGTTCCCGCCTTTACCGCAAGGCCAAGGAACAGCTGCTGCACTCGTATGTCTACAACTACCAGCACCGCAAGAAGCGCAAGGGCGACTTCCGCCGGCTGTGGATCACCCGCATCAACGCCGCCTCCCGCGCCAACGGCATGACCTACAACCGCTTCATGCAGGGCCTGAAGCTGGCCGGCATCGAGGTGGACCGCCGCATGCTCGCCGAGCTGGCCGTGTCCGACGCCGCCGCCTTCGCCACCCTGGTGACCGCGGCCCGTGCGGCACTGCCCGCGGACGTCAACGCCCCGGTTGCCGCCAAGTAGGCATTCCGGACTCCGTCCACCGGGCGAGGCATCGCCCGCGCCGTCGCGACAGGACACCATGAACGAGCGCCCTGACCAGGACGTGATGACCAACCCCCGGGCTGACCGGGTGCGCAGGGTCGCACGGCTGGCGGGGCGCTCGTCGCGTCAGCGGGAGGGGCTGTTCCTCGCCGAGGGGCCCCAGCCGGCCCGCGAGGCGCTGCGCGCACACCTGGGCCAGCTCGGATCCCCCCAATGGACACCGGGTGACGTCGTGGAGGCGGTGTACGTCTCGACGAGGCTGGCCGATCGGCATCCGGACCTGGCCGCCCTGGCAGCGGAGGCCGCCCGGGCGGGGGTCCCGGTGCGGCAGGCCAGTGACGAGGTGCTGACGGCCATGACCGACGCGGTCACCGGGCAGGACGTCCTGGCCGTGTGCCGGGTCCCCGAGTCGTCGGCGGAGTCGGTGCTCGCCGGTCTTCCCGGCCAGCCGCGCCTGGCGGCCGTCCTGTGCCGGGTCCAGGATCCGGGCAATGCGGGGACCATCCTGCGCGCGGCGGATGCCGCCGGCGCCGACGTCGTGGTGTTGACGGCCGGCTCGGTGGACCTGTTCAACCCCAAGGTGGTGCGTTCTACCGCCGGATCGCTGTTCCACCTGCCCGTCGTGACCGGGGCGGACCTGCCTGCGGCCGGTGCGCTGCTGTCCGGCCGCGGGCTCCAGCTGCTGGCCGCGGACGGGTACGGCGCCGTGGGCCTGGACCGGCCTCCGCCGGGCCTGCTGGCGCGGCCCACCGCCTGGCTGTTCGGGAACGAGGCCCAGGGATTGTCACCGGCGGAGCTGTCCCTGGCCGCCGAACGGGTGGCGGTGCCCCTCTACGGCCGGGCGGAGTCGCTGAACGTCGCCACGGCGGCGACCGTGTGCCTCTACGCCTCGGCCATGTCCCAGCACGCGGACCGGTCCTGATGTCCCGGCCGTCGACGGCACGAAGGGCGCCCCGAGGGGCGCCCTTCGTCGTCTCGCCGGTGTGCCGGAATCAGACCCTGCTGCCGCGGCGGCGCGTGATGGCCTGCCAGATGAAGGCCACGATGATGCCACCGATGATGGCGAACACCCAGGTCCAGAAGCTCCAGAAGCTCTCGTTGAGGTCGAGGCCGAACAGCAGGCCACCGATCCAGCCGCCCAGGATGGCGCCCAGGATGCCGGTGACTAGCGCCCCCAGCCAGCCTCCGCCCTGGTCGCCGGGGAGGATGAGGCGCGCGATCGCACCTGCGATCAGGCCCATGATGATCCAGCTGATGATGCTCATGATGTGTCCCCTTCGTGCTCGTCGTGCAGTGCGCTGACAGGGATAGTGTCAGCCGGGATGCACGGGCCAGTCCACGGTTGGCGCCCCGGACCGGACGGGCCCACGGCTGGCGCCCCGGGCCGGCGGATGGCACGGTGCGGCATCGTCGCACGTCAGCTGGGGGATACCGTGGATCGGGGACGTAACAGCAGCAGGGACAGAACGCACCCGACGGCGGCGAGACCGGCCCCGGCACCGGCCGGCACCTGGAGCCCGGCACCGGCGGAGATGACCGCCGCGCCCACCCAGGCACCCATGGCATTGGCCAGGTTGAGCGCCGAGTGGTTCAGGGCCCCGGACAGCTGCGGTGCGTGCGGGGCGGCGTCCACGAGCAGCACCTGCAGGGAGGGGACCAGGGCCGAGGCGGCGGTGGCGGCGGCCAGCAGGGGGACCAGCGAGAGCACCCACCACGGTGCGGTGACACTGAAGAGGGCCAGGGCCACGGCCACGGTCCCGAGCATCCACTGCAGGGTGCGGGTGGCCGACCGGTCGGACCAGGCCCCGCCCAGCAGGGTGCCGGCCACCATGCCGAGTCCGTAGAGGGCCATGATGACCGGGACCAGCCGCTCCGGCAGTCCGCCGATCTCCACGAACACCGGGGCGATGTAGGTGTACAGCGCGAACATGCCCGCGAACCCGATGGTGCCCACCAGCACGGCCCGCCACAGTGCGCCGGAGCGCAGCGCGGTCAGTTCGCCGCGCACCGAGGTGCCGGCCGGCGCCGGGATGGCCGGGACCAGCCAGGCGACGGCGGCGATCGTCGCGGTGCCGAAGACGCCGGTGAGGATGAACATCCACCGCCAGCCCGCACTCTGTCCGAGCCAGGTGGCCACGGGCACGCCCACCAGGTTGGCCACGGACAGGCCTGCCATCACCCAGGCGGTGGCCTGGCCCCGGCGGGCCGGACCCGCCAGGTGAGCGGCCGCCAGGGCCGCGGCCGAGAAGTACGCGCCGTGGGGGAGGCCCGAGATGAAGCGGGCCACGAGCATGGTGGCGAAGTCCGGTGCCAGCAGGCTCGCGGCATGGCCGATGACGAACATGGCCATGAGGGAGAGCGCCGAGACCTTCCGGTCCACGCGGGCCAGGCCCGCCGCCAGCAGGGGCGCCCCCACGACGACTCCCAGCGCGTAGGCCGAGATCAGGATGCCTCCGGCGGGGAGGTCGACCTGGAGGTCGGCCACCGCCTGGGGCAGCAGCCCCATGATCGCGAACTCGGTGGTGCCGATCGCGAACCCACCCAGGGCCAGCGCCAGGATTCCCGGCAGGATACGGCGGGGCCGGGCGGATGAGGCGGGTGAGGCGGAGGAGCCGGCGGCGGTGGGGGGCACCATTCCAGCCTACGGGCCAGGCCTGTGCGCAACCGGCCTAGGATCGGGACCATGACTGAACTCACGTCCACGTCCACCCCGGCTGCCGAGACGGGAGGACGACCCCGAGGCCCCCGACCCGTCATGGGGGCCGCGGTGCTGGACCGGCTGGACCGTCCGACCCGGCTGCTGGTGGGACGGCGCAGCTCGCCCGAGGGCCTGGCCGGCCTCTGGGAGTTCCCGGGCGGCAAGGTCGAGCCCGGAGAGGACCCCCGGTCCGCCCTGCGGAGGGAGGTCCGGGAGGAATTGGGCGTGGACGTCCGCCTGGACCGCGAGGTGACGGCAGCTCACCCCGAGGGCTGGCTGCTGGGCAACGGGGCCAGGATGCGGGTGTTCACGGCGGTCATCGAGCGGGGCGAGGCGCGTCCGCTACAGGACCACGACCTGCTCGAGTGGCGCGAACTGGACCGGGAGCGGCTCCAGGAACTGGAGTGGATCCCGGCCGACCGGCCGATCGTCGACGCGCTGGTGGAGATGCTGCGGGACTGACCGTGCGGGTGCCGGCTCAGAACAGTGCCGGCTGCGGAGAGTGCTGGGAAGACCGCCCGGGAACCCCGCGCGCGGTCGCCCTGGCCGGCCCCTCCCCGTCCGCCGCGGTGATCCGGTGGGCGCCGCTGCGGTCCAGGCCGTGGCGGCGGGCGGCCGCGGTGGTGCGGCGGCCCAGGGCCTTCCGGTAGGAGGGTGCCGCATAGGAACCCCGGGCGTAGAGGGTGCGGTAGCCCTCCAGCAGTTCCGGATGGTCACGGGCGATCCAGTCCAGGTACCACTGACGGGCCCCGGGCCGCAGGTGCAGGGCACCGGCCAGCACCGACCGTGCGCCGGCAGCGGCCAACGCCGCCATGAGCTCCTCCACCTGCCGGTCACTGTCCGTCAGCCAGGGCAGCAACGGCATGGCCATGACCGTGACGTCCGCCCCCGCCGAGGCCAGCCTCTCGATCAGCCGCAGTCGCGCCGCCGGGCTCGGCGTCCCCGGTTCGACCTGCTGGGCGAGGCCGGGATCGAGCATGGCCAGGGACACCGACACCTGCACGGGCACCTGGCGCGAGGCCGAGGAGAGCAGGTCCAGGTCACGGCCCAGCAGCGTGCCCTTGGTCAGGATGGAGAACGGCGTGCCGGTGTCCGCCAGGGCGGTGATGATGCCGGGCATCAGCCGGTACCGGCCCTCGGCCCGCTGGTACGGGTCGGTGTTCGTGCCCAACGCCACCAGCTCGCGTGTCCATCCGGGGCGGCCCAGTTCCCGGCGCAGCAGCTCGGGGGTGTTCACCTTCACCACGATCTGCCGGTCGAAGTCGGCGCCCGGGTCGAGGTCGAGGTACTCGTGGGTGCTGCGGGCATAGCAGTACCGGCAGGCGTGGGTGCATCCCCGGTACGGGTTGACCGTCCACCGGAATGGCATGGGCGAGGAGTCCGGGACCCGGTTCAGGGCCGACTTGGACACGACCTCGTGGAAGGTGATCCCGGCGAAGTCCGGGGTGGTGATGGAACGCTGCAGGCCGGAGAGCGGCAGCAGGGCGGCTGGCGCGGCCGGAGTGCCGCCGCCGTCCTGACCGGTTCCGTCCCCGGCCTGCAGTGCCTGCGCTTCCCATCGCATGGACCGATTAGAACACATGTTCGAATCGTGGTGCAAGAACGTATGGTGCAGGGGACCGGTGCGAGAACCCCAGGGCCGCCGTGGTGCCGTCCGTGCTGGTGAGAGTGAGGTCAGGCGCTCCGGCGCGGCCAGCGCACCGGGCTCTCGTGGTACCCGCCGGCCACCAGTCCCGCGCGGCGCTCGAAGACGTTGCGCGAGGCGGTGTCCCCGGTGCGCAGCAGCGACCAGCCGACCGCCGCCGCGTACAGCACCAGGAACGGCAGTCCCGCGCACCAGGCGTACTGGGTGGCGTGCCGGGACTCATGGGCCAGCAGTTGCGGGGTGATGACCGTCCGGGCCCGGAACAGGACGACGTTGCCGACCGTGAACGCCCCGCCGTCCGGGAACGGCCACCGGTACCCGGTGGCCAGGACCAACCCCAGCGGTCCCCGCCGCACCGAGCACCCGACGCCCAGGGCCAGGACCAGCCCCAGGGGCGTCGTCAGGTTGATCGCGTTCCACCACTGCCGCAGCGCCAGTCGCGCCGGAAGGCGCCCCGGCCCGCCCCCCGGCCACCGGCCGGCCCGGTCATCGGGCCGGACCGGCCGGCGTCGGGAAGTGTGACCGGTCATGCCGTCCAGCCTAGGTGCCCGGGGCGGTCCACTAGACTGGCCGGGGCCTTCTTCCCGGTTGGCCCACCCCGTGTCCGAACCCACCGCAGCATGAAGGTCGTTGCCCGCCATGACGGAAACCCCCCAGGACCTGGCCGAGACTCCGGTCGAGCAGCCGGACGGAACCACCGAGCAGGTCGCACCCGAGATCTCCCCGGCCGACGAGACGGCCGTGGGCGCCGCCGTGGAGGCCGCGCTCCAGGCCTTCTCCGCCGCCGCCGACCTCGACCAGCTCAAGGCCGCCCGCCTGGCCCACACGGGGGAGAAGGCGCCGCTCACCCTGGCCAACCGCTCCATCGGCAAGCTGCCCAAGGACCAGAAGTCCACGGCCGGCAAGCTCATGGGCGGCGCCCGCAAGGCGATGGAGTCCGCGCTCGCCGCCCGCACCGAGGTGCTGGAGGAGGAGCGCGCGGCCCGGTTGCTCGTCGAGGAGACGGTGGACGTCACCACGGCGGTCCGCCGTCGTCGCGTGGGCGCCCGCCACCCGCTGTCGGTGTTGCAGGAGCGGGTCTCGGACATCTTCATCGGCATGGGCTGGGAGATCGCCGAGGGCCCGGAACTGGAATCGGAGTGGTACAACTTCGACGCCCTGAACTTCAAGCCGGACCACCCGGCCCGCGAGATGCAGGACACCTTCTTCGTGGACCCGCCCGAGTCCCACCTGGTGCTGCGCACCCACACCTCGCCGGTGCAGATGCGCGCCATGCTCGAGCGCGGTGCGCCGGTGTACGTGCTGTGCCCCGGCCGGACCTTCCGCACCGATGAGCTCGACGCCACCCACACGCCGGTGTTCCACCAGTTCGAGGGGCTGGCCGTGGACAAGGGCCTGACGATGGCCGACCTGCGCGGCACCCTGGAGTACTTCGCCCGGCAGATGTTCGGCCCGGAGGCGAGGATCCGGCTGCGCCCGAACTTCTTCCCGTTCACCGAGCCCAGCGCCGAGATGGACATCTGGCACCCCGGCGCCAAGGGCGGGCCGCAGTGGATCGAATGGGGCGGTTGCGGCATGGTCCACCCCAACCTGCTGCGCGCCGCCGGCCTGGACCCCGAGGTCTACTCGGGCTTCGCCTTCGGCATGGGCGTCGAGCGCACCCTGATGTTCCGCAATGAGGTCCCGGACATGCACGACATGATCGAGGGCGACGTCCGCTTCTCCCAGCACTTCGGAATGGAGATCTGATCACCCATGCGCATCCCGCTGTCATGGCTCCGTGAGTACGCGCAGGTCCCGGCGGACGCCACCGCCGAGGACGTCATGGCCGACCTGGTGAGGGTCGGCCTCGAGGAGGAGGACGTCCACCGTCCGCTGGACGAGATGTCCGGCCCGATCGTGGTGGGCGAGGTGCTCGAGAAGGTGCCCGAGCCGCAGTCCAACGGCAAGACCATCAACTGGTGCCAGGTCCGGGTGGCCCCCGAGGGCCGGCCGCAGCCGCTGTCCGGCGAGGGCATCGACCCCTCCGGCGTCCAGGGCATCGTGTGCGGCGCGGACAACTTCGAGGTGGGGGACAAGGTCATCGTCACCCTGCCCGGGGCCGTGCTGCCCGGGGACTTCAGGATCTCCCCGCGCAAGACCTACGGGCACGTGTCCGCCGGCATGATCGCCTCCGCCCGCGAGCTCGGCCTCGGTGAGGACCACGACGGCATCATCGTGCTCTCGTCCCTCGGCTTCTCCCCGGAGCACGGCAATGACCCCGAGGCCGGCACCGACGTGTTCGACCTGCTGCACCTGCGCGACGAGGCCGCGGAGATCAACGTCACGGCGGACCGCGGTTACGCCTTCTCCATCCGCGGCGTGGCCCGGGAGTACGGCCACGCCACCGGCACCCCGTTCACGGACCCGGCCTCCCTGGTCACCGCCCCGGAGGCCGACGGTGACGGATACCCCGTCCGCCTCGAGGACCGGGCGCCCATCTACGGGGTGCCCGGCTGCGACCGCTTCGTGGCCCGCACCGTGACGGGCATCGACGCGACCCGGCCGACCCCGCCGTGGATGAGCGCGCGCCTGCGCCTGGCCGGCATGCGGTCGATCTCCCTGGTCGTGGACATCTCCAACTACGTCATGTGGGAGCTGGGCCAGCCGCTGCACTTCTACGACGCCGACACCCTGCAGGGTGACATCGTGGTCCGCCGGGCCCGGGAGGGCGAGCGGCTGACCACGCTGGACGGCAAGGACCGTGCGCTCTCCGCGGAGGACCTGCTGATCACCGACGACCGTGGGCCCATCGGCCTGGCCGGCGTCATGGGCGGCGGGGAGACCGAGGTCTCCGAGGCCACCACCACCGTGCTGATCGAGTCCGCGCACTTCGACCCGGTGTCCATGGGCCGGACCCGCCGCCGGCACCGGCTGCCCTCCGAGGCCTCCAAGCGCAATGAGCGAGGCGTGGACTGGGAGGTCGCGGACGAGGCCGCCGAGCGCGCCGTCCAGCTGCTCGTCGAGCTCGCGGGGGGACCCCCGGCCCGGGCATCACGGACGTCGGCACCCGGCCCGAGCCGACCGTCGTCGACTTGCCGGCATCCTTCCCCTCGGCCGTGATGGGTGTGGAGTACACCGAGGAGCAGATCGAGCGGACCCTGACGGACCTGGGGGCCACGGTGGAGAAGACCATCGCGGCACAGCCGGGGCCCGACGGCGGCGCCGCCGGGACGGTCTTCACCGTCACCTCGCCGTCGTGGCGCTCCGACCTGGAGATCCGGGAGGACCTGGTCGAGGAGATCGGCCGGCTGGTCGGTTACGACGAGATCCCCTCCACCGTGCCGGTGGCGCCTCCCGGGCGCGGGTTGACCCGTTCCCAGGCGGACCGCCGCCGCGTGCTGCAGGGCCTGGCCGATGCCGGGCTGACCGAGGTGCTGGCCTACCCCTTCGTCTCCGCGGCCCAGAACCGGTTCTTCGGGTCGGCCACCGCCGAGGAGGGCGAGGCCCAGCGCATGGTGCACCTGGCCAACCCGATCTCCGCGGAGTTCGGCTACCTGCGCACCTCACTGTTGCCCGGCCTGCTGGAGATCGCCCGGCGCAACCACTCCCGCGGCTTCCGCGACCTGGCCCTGTACGAGTCCGGTTCGGTGTTCCTGCCCGGTGAGCAATTGGGCAGCGCCTCGATCCCCCCGCTGGGGGCGCGGCCCGCCGACGAGGTGCTGGCCGACCTCGGGGCGGGCATCCCCGACCAGCCGCGCCACGTGGCGGCCGTGTTCACCGGCCACGACTCGGTCGCGGGGCCCGGCCACGCCCCGCGGGCCTGGGACTGGCAGGACGCGATCGGGACCGCGCTGGACGTGGGCGCGCTGCTGGGCGTGGAGCTGGCCGTGACCCAGGGCCATCACCAGGCGTTCCACCCCGGACGTACCGCCCGGTTGTCCCTGGCCGGCGGTGACGGCACCGTCGTCGGGGTGGCCGGCGAGTTGCTGCCCACGTGGCTCGAGACCGCGGACCTGCCGGCCCGGACCGTGGCCATGGAGCTGGACCTGGACGCGCTGATCGCGGCTGCCGCAGGCGTGGTGGTGGCCCAGACGCTGTCCACCTTCCCCCCGACCAGCCAGGACGTGGCACTCGTGGTCCCGGCGGACACCGTCGCCGCGGAGGTGCTGGCCACCCTGCGCGAGGGCGCCGGGGAGCTGCTGGAGGACATCGCCCTGTTCGACGTGTATGCCGGACCGGGTGTGCCGGAGGGGCAGAAGTCCTTGGCGTTCTCGCTGCGGTTCCGCGCCCCGGACCGGACCCTGACGGCAGACGAGGCCTCCGGAGCCCGCTCGGCGGCCACCGCCCTGGCCGCCGAGCGCCACGGCGCCGTCCAGCGCTGAGCCGGGCGGGTCGACGTCGTGACCGGGCCGGGATGGCACGTGGTGGTCACCGGCCCTCGTGCCGGTGACCAGCGGCGCGAGGCCCTGGACTACCTGGCGGTGTCCCTGGGGCACCGGCCGGGCACCTTCGAGGTGGAGCACCACTGCCCGGCCTGCGGGTCCGCCGAGCACGGTGCCCCGGTACTGCGGTACAGCAGGCTGGCCCGACGTCGGCACGGCCCGGACGCCGTGGACCCGGCCCGGGTGCTGCCGGCCGTGAGCTTCAGCCGGTCCCGCGGCTGGCTCGCCACGGCCTGGCTGGACGCAGCCCTGGTCGCGGACGGATGGCGGATCGGCGTGGACATCGAGGAGCTGGGGTCCTCGGCGTTCGCGACGGCGGACGAGCTCGGTGCCGTCGGCTTCTCCGTGGCCGAGGCCTCGGCCATCGCCGGGCTGCCTCCGGCCGCCCGGCCCCTGGCGCGGGCACGGCTCTGGTCGGCGAAGGAGGCCCTGGTCAAGGCCCGGGGGACCGGCTTCCGGGGTGATCCGGCAGGGGTGCCACTGGTCCCCGCCGACGAGGGGCCCGATGATCCCGACGTCGAGGACCACGGGCTGACGTGGAGCGTTCCGGGGTCGCCGCGGGCGGTGGTCTCGGCTGACCCGCACTGGCCCGGGGGAGCCGCACCCGAGGGACTGGTCGGTGCCGTGGTGGTGCTACCACCAAGTAGTTAGCACGTTTGTTAACACCTTCGTCATGACCCACTAGGCCGTGTGTGTACGATGTGCTCAGACCACGACCATGGACACTGACATGCGGCCGGCGGCACTCTGACCTGCCCGGGCCAGCGGGAGGAACACCTTATGGCGGAAGCATCCGGCAACAACGCCGACCGGCCGTACCGGCAGTACCTGGACGACGTCCTCGCCGCGGCCTCGCCGGGGCTCGAGGAGGTCGTCAACTCCAAGGCCTTCGGGCACATGCTCTCCCAGACCGCCGGTAACCTGGTGGCCCTGCACCGGCTCGGCAATGACGCCCTGGACCTGGTGATCCGCAACGCCCGGCTGGCCGGCCGCTCCGACGTCACCTCCCTGCACCGCCAGCTGTCCCGGAACGAGGACAAGCTCGAGATGGTCCTGGAGAGCGTGGAACGGCTCGAGGACGAACTGGCCGAGGAGCGCCGCCGCAACGCGGCCCTCGTGGAGGAGGCCGCTGAGCGTGATGCCGCGGCACCGGCCCGGCCCGCCCGCCGGACCTCCCGGTCCACGGGCGCCGCGTCTCGCTCCACCACCGGCGACGCCGACCAGGAGAAGTGATCGGCGTGGCGTCGATGTTCCGGGACATGCTCCGCCTGCCCGCCACGCTCCTGGAGTACTCGAACATCCAGCTGACGACGCCGGACGCGGTCGTGGGCGCCACGCCCAAGGACGTGGTGTGGACCTACCGCAAGACCACCCTGTACCGGTACCGGAGCAATCGCCGCACCCATCCGGTGCCGATCCTGCTGACGTTCGCCCTGATCAACCGGCCCGACATCTTCGACCTGCGGCCCGGCAACTCCTTCGTGGAATTCCTGCTCGCGGAGGGCTTCGACGTCTACCTCGTGGATTGGGGCTACGCGGACGAGGAGGACGCGGACACCGGCCTGGAGGACTACGCCCTGACGTACCTGCCCCGGGCCGTCCGGGAGGTCCGGCGCAGCAGCGGCGCCGAGGAGATCACGCTGATCGGCTGGTGCATCGGTGCCGCGCTCAGCGGCATGTACCTGTCCGTGACGCCGGATGCCCCGGTGCGCAACTGGGTCCCGTTGACCATGCCCTTCGACGCCAGCAACTCCACCTACGAGGCCATGCTCGGCAACGAGGAACTCGACACCGACTGGCTGGAGCAGCACGCCGCGTACCTGCCCGGTGCGTACGTGGACACGGTGAACAAGCTCCTGAAGCCCGTGCCGAACTACATCGGGACTCCGCTGCGGTTGTTCCGCCAGGTCCAGGACGGCACCGCGGACAAGGCCTCGTACCAGCCGATGGCCAAGTGGGTGGCCGACAACCCGAACTTCGCCATGCGCGCCTTCCGGCAGTGGGTGACCTGGGTCTACAAGGAGAACCGGCTGGCCACCGGCCGCATCCGCCTGCGGGGACACCGGGTGGACCTGTCCAGGATCCAGCAGTCCATCCTGGTCGTGACCGCCTCGAGGGACCACATCGCACCCCGTGACGGGACCTTGCCGCTGCTCGACGTCCTGACGAGCCCGGACGTGGACCACCTCGACGGGGTCGGTGGCCACATCGGCCTGATGGCCGGTTCCCGCGCCAAGGGGGACATCTGGCCCCGCATCCGTGACTGGCTCGAACCCCGCAGCCAGGACCGCCGCTCCGACTGACTGTCGGACGTACCATCCCATCCCCGGAGGAGAGCCACTTGACAGCTCAGAACCAGACCAACGGAATCCGCGGCAGCAAGCTGGCCGATCGCGTGGCCCTCGTCACCGGCGGCACGCGCGGCATCGGCGCCGCCATCGCCCGCAGCCTGGCGCAGCAGGGGGCCGCGGTGGCCCTCGGCTACGGCGGAGACACGGGCCGCGCCGAGCAGTTCCTCCGGGAGATGCAGGAGACCTTCCCGGAGGGGAGGTTCTCGATCCACCAGGGCAACGTGGCCAAGGCCGACGACTGCCGGGCGACGATCGACGCCGTGATCGCCGAGCACGGAAAGCTGGACATCCTGGTCAACAACGCCGGGATCACCCGGGACAAGACCGTCCTGAAGATGGAGGACGACGACTGGGACGCCGTCATCCAGGTCAACCTCTCCGGCACGTTCTACATGGCCCAGGCCGCGCTGAAGCACATGCTGGAACGGGGCACCGGACGGATCGTCAACGTGTCCTCGATCATCGGCGAGATGGGCAACATCGGGCAGGCCAACTACGCCGCCTCGAAGTCGGGCCTGTTCGGGCTGACCAAGACGCTGGCGCGGGAGGCGATCTTCCACCTGCAGCGGGCCGGCAAGCTCAACGACGACTCGATCGGCGTCACCGTCAACACGGTCACTCCGGGCTACGTCAACACGGAGATGGTCGAGGCGGTCCCGGAGAAGGTCCTGGACAAGATCAAGGGCAACATCCCCATGGCCCGGCTCGCCCACCCCGACGAGATCGCGCGCGTGGTGCACTTCCTCGTGGCCGACAAGTCCTCCTACATCACCGGGCAGATCTGGGGCGTCAATGGCGGCATGGACATGTGAGACGGGGCCAGCCGTACCGGCTTGCAGAGGTTAGCAAGACCCTGCTAACTTTGTTAACGCAGGCAGGTTCACCGCTGCCATCGACATCAACCCAAGGAGACATCATGGCTGCTGCCAACCCCAATGCCACCAACGCCGCCGCTGACAACGCCAACCGCATGGCCGAGGAGGCCACCAAGCGCTTCGAGGAGAACACCGAGCGCATGAAGGAGTTCAACTCCGCCGTGGCCGAGTCCACCAAGGCCGGCAGCCGCACCGTCGTCGACAACTACGAGAAGGCCGCCCGGTCCTTCTTCGAGATGCAGCGCCAGATCGCCGGCACCTCGCAGAACGAGTGGATGAAGAACACCGCGAACACCCAGATCCAGTTCTCGGAGGAAGTCACCAACGCCTGGATCAAGGCTGCTCGCGAACTGCTCAAGTGACTCGATCGGCGCCCTGCCGATCCTGCGCTGAGGAACGGCCCCGTCGACCATCGACGGGGCCGTTCGACGTTTGGACCATAGACAATCCCGTACTGACGCGTAGGATTCAACGTCAAGTGACGCGCGTCACCCGCTCGTCACCAGCTCGTCATCCGCACGACACATGAGCCATGTTTCCCAAGGAGTCCACGTGTACACCTCGTCTCATCGCCCCGCCACCCCCGGCATCACCGATTCCCTCATCTCCGGAACCTTCGGCACCTGGACAGCACTGAACAAGTTCGCCGTCGACTACTGGAGGGACGCCTGGCAGCGGGGGGCGACCCCGCTGGACGTGGCCGGTGACTTCGTCACGTGGGTGTCCGCCATGTCGGACCGGCGCCGCCCGCCGTGGGCCCACCAGAACACGGTCCTGCGCGAGTGGCCCATCGCCCGCCTGCGTGACTTCTCCGCCGCGGACGCGCCCGAGGACATCCTGCCCACGGTGATCCTGCCGCCACAGGCGGGCCACGACTCGAGCATCGTGGACTTCGCCGACACCCAGAGCCAGGTCATCACGGGCCGGGACAACGGCTGTTCCCGGATCCTGGTCCTCGAGTGGATCGGGGCCACCCAGGAGACCAAGGACACCGGCATCGACGACTACATGGCCCTGTTGCGGGAGGTCACCGACCTCCTGGGGGGCAAGGTCAACATCGTCGGTGACTGCCAGGGGGGCTGGCTGGCCACGATCTTCGCGGCCACGCATCCGGAGCGGGTGAACACGCTGGCCATCGCCGGGGCCCCGATCGACTTCCACGCGGGCGAGCCGCTGATCCATGAGTGGCTCCAGCACCTCACCCCGCGGGGGGACCTGTCGTACTACCGGTCGGTCGTGGAGGCCAATGACGGCGTGCTGCCGGGGCGGTTCCTGCTGGACGGCTTCAAGGCCCTCCAGCCGGACCAGGAGGTCAGCCGCGTGCTCGAGCTGGCGACCCACCTGCGCGATCCCGAGCACATGGAGCGCTACCGCAAGTTCGAGGACTGGTTCCAGTGGACCCAGGACCTGCCCGGCGCCTTCTACCTGTGGGTCGTCGAGCACCTGTTCATGCGCAACTCCCTGACCAAGCGCCAGCTCGTGGTCGAGGGCAAGATCGTGGACCTGGCCAACATCTCGTGCCCGCTGTTCCTGATGGCCGGACAGACGGACCACATCACTCCCGCTGACCAGGTCTGGGCGCTGGCGGACCACGTCTCCACCCCGCCGACCGGATCGGCCGCCAGTCCTCCGAGAGTGGCCACCTGGGCCTGTTCATGGGCCGAGACTCGCTGGAGAACCACTGGAAGGTCATCTTCGCCGAGATGGGTGCCCTGTCCAACAGGACGCCGGAGGACGATCCCGACGTCCTGACCGATGAGCCGACCCACAAGCGTCCCGTCAAGCGGGGACCGCGGAAGACTGCCGCGAAGGCCACGGTCGCCCAGGCGGTCCGCACCGGTTCGGCCGACTGACCCGCTCTCAGTCCGGGCTGGCTGCGCCGGCCGGGTCGTCGCCCCCAGGGCCGGCGTCCCGGCCGGCATCACCCTCGTTCGCGCGGACGAACGACCGGTAGATCTCCGTCAGGGAGGCCCGCTGGGCCGCGGTGAGCTCGCTGGCGGCCTGGATGGCCGCCTCCAGGCCACTGACGGTTCCGCCGCCCTCGCCCGGTCCGTAGAGGTCGTGCACGTTCACCCCCAGTGCCGTGGCGATCCCGGCCGCCACGGCCTCAGACGGGGCGCGCAGCCCGCGCTCGATCTGGGACAGGTAGGGGTTCGAGATCCCGACCATGGCCGAGACCTGTCGCATGGACATGTCGGCCAGCTTGCGTTGCTGGCGGATGTACGCGCCCGCCAGCCGGCGTTGTTCCTGAGTGCTCACGTGTCCATCTTACGAAGTCCCGCGCCGCGGGGACGCGGGGAAGGGCGGCAGGCCCTCCTGGCACAGCCAGGGGCGCAGCACCTCGGAGGCGTGCCCGGCGGGGTGGCCCGCCGCCGCGGCGTGCCGGTCGGCGTGGTCGAGGAACATCGCGGTGTCCACGGTGGCATGCCGGTGCTCGCGGACCCAGGCGCGCAGCAGCTCCGCGAACACCTCCTCGCCGAGATCCTGGCGCAGTGCGAACAGGGCCATGGCGCCACGCTTGTAGATGCGGTCGTCGAACATCAGCTCGGGGCCGGGATCGGCCACCACGAGGTCCTGGTCCTTGCCGGACAGGCCCCGCCAGGCGGTGCGGGCGTAGGAGGACAGGGCGCCGCGGCCGGACTCGGCGCCCCACAGCCACTCGCTGTAGCAGGCGAAGCCCTCGTGGAGCCAGATGTCCTTCCACTGGCGCAGCGTCAGAGCGTTGCCGAACCACTGGTGGGCCAGCTCATGGGCCACGAGACGTTCGGCGGCCCACGATCCGGTCAGGTGGTTCGAGCCGAAGATGGACAGCGAGGCGGCCTCGAGGGGGATCTCGAGCGGATCGTCCGTGACGACGGCGGTGTAGCGGGCGAAGGGGTACGGACCGAAGTGTTGGCTGAAGCAGGCCATCATCTCCGTCTGCAGGCCCAGCACCGCCTGGGCGCGGTCCTGCAGCGCCGGGGAGGTGGCCAGGAAGACCGGGGCGGCGTGGTCCGGCCTCTCCTCGTGGCGTCCCTCCTGCTGCCTCTCGTCCCGCCCGGGGAGCAGACCGTCCAGCAGGCCCTGGACCGCCTCGCGGACGGGCCCCGGGGCGGGATGCCGGCCGGGGGTCCGCTCGGGCACTGCCACCAGCTGGTAGCGGCCGATCTGCACCGTGGCGAGGTAGGTGGGCGCAGGCTCTCGCAGCTCCCAGGTCCATTCCTCGCGCGAGGACCGGCGGCGGTGCCCGGTGGGCAGCCCGTTGCAGACCGGGAGGTAACCCGCGTCGGTGCTGATGGTGAAGTGGTAGGTCGACTTCACCGAGGGGTGGTCCACGCAGGGGAACCAGGTGCACGCCCCGTTGGGCTGGCCGGCCACCAGCACGCCGTCCTCCAGTTCCTCCCAGCCGATCTCGCCCCAGGTGCCGTGCAGCATCCGCGGGACCCCCGAGTAGGTGACCTGGAGGGTCAGGGGAGTGCCGGCGTCCAGCGGCGAGGCCAGGTCGATCACGAGCCTGCTGTTGCGCGTGGCGTACTTGGCGACCTTCACGGAACGGTCCCGGGAGACCGCCGTGACCCGGGTCGCCGAGAGGCCGTGCAGGTCCAGTTCGACCCTCTTGGCCCGGTTCAGCAGGGTGCCCTCGAGACGCGCCGTGCCCGATACCCGGTTGGCGGCCAGCTTCACCTCGAGGGTGAGGTCGTAGTGGCCGACGCCGTAGTCCGGGGTTCCCGATCCGGGGAGGTAGGGATCGGGGATGGCCGGTCTGACGTCACTCACGGGTGGGTCTGCTCCTGACGGTCTCGGGGGTGGTCCTGGGCGGACCGGTCTGATGGATCCGCGGCGGTCCGGGCCGCGGCCTTCTGTGCCTTCGCGGCCTTCGCGGCAACGGCCCGGGCGGCCTTGGCCTCCCGGCGTTCCAGGCGCGTGATCGCGGCGGCCAGGCCCTTCACCTTCGGGCCCTTCCACGGTGCCACGGGGTTGCCGATCCACCAGGTGTGTCCCGGCACCATCTCACCGCGCATCACCAGCGACCCGGCACCCACGGTACCGCCGTCGCCGATCGAGGCGGCCGGGAGGATGACGGAGTTCGGCCCCAGGGTCGCCCCGTCGCCGAGCCGGACGGTGTCGATCGACATCACCCGGTCATGGAACAGGTGGGTCTGGACCACGCAGCCGCGGTTGACGGTGGAGGAGTCACCCAGGGTGACCAGGTCCGCCTCCGGAAGCCAGTAGGACTCACACCACATGCCGTGGCCGATCCTCGCGCCCAGTGCCCGCAGCCACCACACGAGCGACGGCGTTCCCGAGGACAACCGGCCGAACCAGGGGGCGGAGACCATCTCGATGAACGTGTCCACCACCTCGTTCCGCCAGATGAACGAGCTCCACAACGGGTGCTCACCGGCAGTGATCCGGCCGACGAGGACCTTCTTGGCGAGCACCGAGGACCCGGCGGCGAGCGCACCGGCCAGCATCAGCACCACTCCGCCCAGCAGCACGGGCAGCCACCAGCCACCCGGGCCGGCCGCCTCTGCGGCCCCGCCGCCGAGCTGGGCCAGTCCCTCCAGGGCGAGGGCCACCAGAACGGCGATGACGGTGGAGACCCAGACCGGGATGCTGCGGAGCAGTTCCCATCCGGTGCGGGCGCGCTTGAGGGCGGCCGGGGGGTCGTAGGTCAGGGCATCCTCGGCCTCGACCTCGGTCCGGCGCAACCGGACGGGCGGGGAGCCGAGCCAGGAGGAGCCGGCCTTGGTCTTCTTCGGCGTGGCCGACAGCACCGCCACGAGGGAGTTCCTGGACAGCTTGCGGCCGGCGGCCACCATGCCGGAGTTGCCCACGAACGACTTCCGGCCGATCCGGGCCTGTCCCACGTACATCCATCCGCGCTGGAGCTCGTAGGAACCCACCATCGTGTCGTCCGCCAGGAAGGCGCCATCCCCGATCTGGGTCAGGGCGGGCTGCAGGATGACCGTGGAGGCCTCCACGTTGGTGCCCACCTCGGCCCCCAGCCAGCGCAGCCACACCGGGGTGAAACGGGAGGCATAGAGCGGGAACAACAGGTCCCGCGCCGTGTCCATCACCCGCTCGGTGGCCCAGAGCTGCCAGCCGACCCGGGAGCGCACGGCGTGGTAGCCCTCGCTCACGCCCACCGAGAGCAGCCGGACGACGATCACGGTGAAGGCCATGTTCAGCCCGAACCACACGATCGCGAGCAGGGGGCTGACCGCCAGCAGGCGCCAGCCGGAGCCGAAGAGCGTCTCGGGGGCCGTCCCGGCGCCACCGGGCTGCCAGTCGGGCCACCAGGTGAGCGACCACAGCCCCAGCAGGGCGGCCAGCGCGGCCGCGGCGAACGGCAGCAGCGCCACGAACCCGGACCCGACGGCGGACAGGGCGAGCCAGCCCGTGGCCCGCGGCGGGTCGATGTTCGGCCCGGAGTACTTGGCCTTGCCCAGGCGCTGGGCCGGGGACCCGGCGTAGTCGAGCCCGTCCTTGACGCGGCCGGACACGGTGGACCCGGGCTGGACCCGGGCGCCCGTGCCGATCGAGGCCCCGGGCATCAGCGTGGAGCGGGACCCGATCACGGCGTCCGGGCCGATGCTGATCCTGCCGATGTGCACGACGTCCCCGTCGATCCAGTATCCGGACAGGTCGACCTCGGGTTCCACGGAGGAGCCGTCCCCGAGCTCGAGCAGGCCGGTCACGGGCGGCACCGAGTGCAGGTCGACGTTCCTGCCGATCCGGGCCCCGAGCAGCCGGGCGTAGGTGGGCACCCAGAGCGCTCCGCCCAGGGAGACGGGGTCCACCAGGTCGGAGACGTGCTGGGCGAGCCACAGGCGCAGGTGGACCTTGCCGGAACGCGGGTAGGACCCCGGGGTCACCCCGCGCAGCAGCCACCGGGCGGCCACGACCGAGATGAGCATGCGGCCCGGCGGGGCCACGAAGACCAGCCAGGCGGCCAGGATCCACCACCAGGACACGGTGGGGGCTCCGGGCAGGATGCCCCAGCCGGCGGCCAGGTTCGACCCGGCGGCCAGGTACACCACCCAGCGCATGGCCACGAGGATCACCAGCGGGATGCCCATCAGGGTCTGGAAGACCTGGGCCTTGCGCGTGGTGCGGACCACGGGCCGCGGTTCGACCGGCTCGGCCGGCTCGACCGGACGGCCGTCGTTGCCGTTGACGGCCTCCAGCAGGGCACCGGCCCGCGGGTGGGCATAGATGTCCCGCACGGTGACGGTGGGATAGCGGACGCGCAGGCGGGAGACGAGCTGGGCGGCGGCCAGCGATCCGCCGCCGGAGGTGAAGAAGTCGGTGTCCAGGTCATCCGGGGCGACGCCGAGCACCTCGGTCCACTGGGACAGCACCCAGCCGCCGGGGGACTCCGGGTCCACGGGCAGGTCCGCGTTCGGTCCGGACCCGGAATGCCCCGAGCCCTGTCCGGCCTGGCCGGGCAGGGGCCAGGGCAGCGCCTTGCGGTCCACCTTGCCGGAGGTCTTGGTCGGCAGGGTCTCGACGGTCACCAGCCGGGGCACGAGTGCCCCGGGCAGCTCGGCCTCGAGCCGGGTCCGGAAGGCCTTCAGGTCCGGTTCCGGGGCCGACGGTGACATGGCCAGGTAGCCGATGAGCAGCTGGGTCCCCGCCGGCGTCGTCTGGACGGCCGCCGCGCCGCCGGCGACGCCGGGCAGGGACTGCAGGGCGGCGTCGATCTCGCCGAGTTCGATGCGGCGTCCGCCGAGCTTGACCTGTTCATCGGCGCGGCCGGCGAACAGCAGGCCCTCCGGGTCCCACACCACGAGGTCACCGGAGCGGTAGGCGCGGTCCCAGCCGAGGGTGGGCATCGGGGCGTACTTCTCGGCGTCCTTGGCCGGGTCCAGGTAGCGGGCCAGGCCCACGCCGCCGATGATCAGCTCACCGGTCTGGCCCTCGGCCACGGGGACCCCGGTGGCGGGGACCACGACGGCCAGGTCCCAGCCGTCCAGGGGCAGGCCGATGCGCACCGGGCCCGTGCCGTCCATCCGGGCGGCGCTGGCCACGACGGTGGCCTCCGTGGGGCCATAGGTGTTCCACAGCTCCCGGTCGTCCTCGGCGAGGCGGGCGGCCAGCTCGGGCGGGCAGGCCTCGCCGCCGAAGATCAGCAGGCGGACGTTCTCCAGGGCCTCCGGGGGCCACAGGGCGGCCAGGGTGGGCACGGTGGAGACCACGTTGATGGACCGGGACACCAGCCAGGGCCCGAGGTCCATGCCGGAGCGCACCAGTGACCGGGGCGCGGGGACCAGGCAGGCGCCGGAGCGCCAGGCCAGCCACATCTCCTCACACGAGGCGTCGAACGCCACGGAGAGTCCGGCCAGCACCCGGTCGCCCGGGCCGAGGGGATCGTCCGGCAGGAAGATCCGCGCCTCCGCGTCCACGAAGGCCGCCGCGCTGCGGTGGCTGACGGCCACGCCCTTCGGGGTGCCGGTGGACCCGGACGTGAAGATGATCCAGGCGTCGTCTCCGGGCTCCGCCGGCCGTGCTGCGGGGAACGGCTTGGCCCGGGCCGAGGAGGTCCGGACCGTGCCCCCGCCGCTGAGGATGGCGGCCACCCGGGCCTCGGAGAACACCAGCCGCGCCCGCTCCTCGGGGTCATCGGCGTCCACGGGCACGTAGGCCGCACCGATGTAGAGCGTGGCCAGGATGGAGACGTAGAGGTCCACCGTGCCGGAGGGGATCCGGATCCCGATCCGGTCCCCGGCGCCCAGGCCGGCCTCGTGCAGGGCACGCCCCGTGGCCTTGACCTCGTCCAGCAGCTCGGCATAGGACAGGACGGTCTCCCCGTCGTCGAGAGCCGGGGCCTCCGGGTGCTGTTCTGCGGTGGACACGAGCACGTCCACGAGGGTGCGGACCGGAGGAGCCTTGGCGGCGGCGGGCAACTGGGGCTGGTGCGTGGACACGGCGGGACTCGGCCTGCTCTCGTCAGAGGTGGATGCTGGGAAACGACAAAAGAATGCGTGCCAGTTTATCGTGTTTCCGCCCCACCGGTCTGGTGGTGCGCGTCACTGGGGCAGGAGCAGGGACTTCCCCGTGGTCCTCCGTCCCTCGAGATCCTGATGGGCACGTCCCGCCTCCGCCAGCGGGTAGGTGGCGCCCACCCGGAAGGACAGCGAGCCGTCGTCGAGCGCGGAGAACAGTTCCCGGGCCCGCCATCGGGTCTCCTCGGCGGTGCGGGTGTAAAACGCCAGGGACGGGCGCGTGACGAACAGCGACCCGGCGGCGTTGAGACGCTGCAGGTCGAAGGGAGGCACCTGGCCCGAGGAGCCGCCGAACAGCACGAGCATGCCCCGGACCCGCAGGGACCGCAGGGACTCCTCGAAGGTGTCCTTGCCGACGCCGTCGAACACCACGTGCACGCCCTTACCGCCGGTGAGCTCGCGGACCCGGTCCGCGAAGCCGGAGTAGTCGAGGACCTCGCTGGCACCGGCCTGCCGGGACAGCTCCTTCTTCTCGTCCGTGGACGCGGTGGTGATCACGGTGGCGCCCAGGGACACGCACAACTGGGTGAGCAGGAGTCCGACGCCCCCGGCCCCTGCATGGATCAGCACCGTGTGCCCGGGCTCCACCGGGAAGGTGGAGCGGCACAGGTAGTGGGCGGTCATCCCCTGCAGGGGGATCGCCGCCGCCGTGACGGGATCCACGCCGGACGGGACCGGCAGGAGCTGCTCGGCCGGTGCGGTGAAGTACTCGGCGTAGGTGCCCGAACCGGCGGCGGTGGCGACGAGGTCGCCGACGGAGACCCCGTTCCCGACGTCGGGGCCCACGGCCACGACCGTGCCCGATCCCTCCGAGCCCGGGACGAACGGGTGCGGCATCCGGTAGACGCCGGACCGCTGGTAGGTCTCGATGAAGTTGAGACCGGCTGCCGCGGTGCGCACGAGCACCTGACCGGAGGCGGGGGAGGGAACGGGGACCTCGGTCCAGCGCAGGACCTCGGGACCGCCGGAGGCGTCGACGCGGATGGCGTGCTGGGTGGTGGGCACAGGGTTCACCGTCATGGTGCCCACCGTAGTCGTGGGCACCGACCGGTGCGAGGGTCCGGATCCACGACGGCCCTGTCTGCATAAATATTGGCAGGTCTGCATACTTCCCCTATCATGGGCGCATGAGCCTGAAAGTCGCCGTGTCCGGAGCCAGTGGCTACGCCGGGGGAGAGGTCCTGCGCCTGCTGCTGGGCCATCCCGAGGTCGAGATCGGGGCCATCACGGCCCACTCGAACGCCGGGGAACGCCTCGGTGCCCTGCAGCCGCACCTGCACGCGCTCGCCGACCGGGTGCTCCAGGAGACCACCGCCGAGGTGCTCTCGGGGCATGACGTCGTCTTCCTCGCCCTGCCGCACGGGGCCAGTGGCGGCATCGCCGCCGAACTGGAGGCCCGCTCACCGGGCACGCTCGTGGTGGACGCCGGCGCAGACCACCGGCTGGAGTCGGCGGAGGCCTGGCAGCGGTTCTACGGTTCCGCGCATGCCGGGACCTGGCCGTACGGCCTGCCCGAACTGCCCGGACAACGGGAGCGGCTGACCGGGGCCACCAGGATCGCCGTCCCCGGCTGCTACCCCACCACCTCCCTGCTGGCCCTGGCCCCCGGGTTCTCCGCCGGGCTGCTGGAGACCCGGGATGTCGTGATCGTGGCCGCGTCCGGGACCTCCGGGGCCGGCAAGTCGCTCAAGCCCCACCTCCTGGGCAGCGAGGCCATGGGGTCGATGAGCCCCTACGGCGTGGGCGGGGGGCACCGCCACACCCCCGAGATCGAACAGGGGCTGTCCCAGGCCGCCGGGGAACCCGTCACCATCTCCTTCACCCCCACCCTGGCGCCGATGCCCCGCGGGATCCTGGCCACGGCCACCGCTCGCTACCGTCCTGGGGTCTCCGCCGAGCAGATCCGGGCGGCGTGGCAGCGGGCCTACGACCAGGAGCCCTTCGTGCACCTGCTGCCGGAGGGCCAGTGGCCGGCCACCGGCTCGGTCCTGGGCTCGAACCACGTGGTGATGCAACTGGCCGTGGACGAACACGCCGGACGCGTCATCGTCACCGCCGCCATCGACAACCTCGCCAAGGGCACCGCCGGAGGCGCCATCCAGTCCATGAACCTCGCCCTCGGCCTCCCTGAGGACTCGGGCCTGACCCAGCAGGGGGTTGCACCATGAGCGTCACCAGTGCACTCGGCTTCCGCGCGTCCGGCGTGGCCGCCGGACTGAAGTCGACCGGCAGACCGGACGTCGCCGTCGTCGTCAACGAGGGGCCGGACCGCCACGCGGCCGCCGTCTTCACCACCAACCGCGTGGCCGCCGCCCCGGTGCAGTGGTCCCGGCAGGCCGTCAGCGACGGCCGGGCCGATGCCGTGGTGCTGAACTCCGGCGGGGCGAACGCCTGCACGGGGGCACCCGGCTTCCAGGACACCCATGCCACGGCCGAGCGCGCGGCAGGGCTGCTGGGCGTCTCCGCCGGTGACGTCCTGGTGTGCTCCACCGGACTGATCGGGGAGCGACTGCCCATGGACCGGCTGTTGACCGGCGTCCAGGACGCCGTCGACGCCCTGTCCGCCGACGGGGGGCCGGCCTCGGCCGAGGCGATCATGACCACGGACACCGTGCCGAAGACCCACGCGATCAGCGGGGACGGCTACACGATCGGAGGCATGGCCAAGGGTGCGGGCATGCTGGCCCCGGGGCTGGCCACCATGCTCGTGGTGCTGACCACGGACGCCGTGCTGGAACCCGGCACCCTGGACGGTCTCCTGCGGGAGGCCACGCGCACCACTTTCGAGCGGGCGGACTCCGACGGGTGCATGTCCACCAACGACACCGTCATCCTGCTCTCCTCCGGGGCCTCGGGCACCATCCCCGAGCCGGGGGAATTCCAGGAGCGGTTGCGGGCGGTCTGTGCCGACCTGGCCCGTCGGCTCATCGGTGACGCCGAGGGGGCCAGCCACGACATCGCCGTCGAGGTGGTCAACGCCGCCTCGGAACAGGACGCGGAGGAGGTCGGCCGCGCCGTGGCCCGGTCCAACCTGTTCAAGACCGCGATCTTCGGCAAGGACCCCAACTGGGGGCGCGTACTCTCCGCCGTGGGCACCACGGGGGCCGCGTTCGAGCCGGAGGACCTGGACGTGGCCATGAACGGCGTGCAGATCTGCCGCGGCGGCGGCATCGGGGAACCGCGCGAGCTGGTCGACCTCGAGCCCCGCGAGGTGCACGTGCTCATCGACCTGCACGCCGGGGACCAGCGCGCCACCATCTGGACCAACGACCTCACGCACGAGTACGTGCATGAGAATTCCGCCTACTCGAGCTGAGGGAAAGACCGTGACCGCACAGGGAGCCACCGGACCGGACCGGGACCGGGCGACCGCCAAGGCCGGGGTGCTGATCGAGGCCCTGCCCTGGATCCAGCGCTTCGCCGGGACCACCATGGTCATCAAGTACGGCGGCAACGCCATGGTCTCCGAACCGCTGCGCCGGGCGTTCGCCGAGGACATCGTCTTCCTGCACCACTGCGGGATCCACCCCGTGGTGGTCCACGGCGGCGGGCCGCAGATCAACGCCATGCTGGACCGGCTCGGCATCGACTCCGAGTTCCGCGGTGGGTTGCGGGTGACCACGGCCGAGGCCATGGACGTGGTGCGGATGGTGCTGACCGGGCAGGTGGGCCGCGAGCTGGTCGGACTGGTCAACGGGCACGGCCCCTACGCGGTCGGGATGTCCGGTGAGGACGCCGCGCTCTTCCGGGCCGTGCGCACCGGGACGGAGGTGGACGGCGAGGACGTGGACCTCGGGCTGGTCGGCGAGGTCACCGGCGTCAACCCCGTGGCCATCCGCGACCTCATCGACAACGGCCGGATCCCGGTCGTGTCCTCCGTGGCCCCGGAGATCGGCCCGGCCGGCGTCCCCACCGGGGACGTGCTCAACGTCAACGCGGACACGGCGGCCGCCGCGCTGGCCGTCGCGCTGGGCGCGGCCAAGCTCGTGGTGCTCACGGACGTGGAGGGACTGTACGCGAACTGGCCGGACCGGGACTCGCTGGTGTCCTCCATGACGGCCTCCGAGCTGCGGGCGATGCTGCCCGGGCTGCAGTCCGGGATGATCCCGAAGATGACCGCCTGCCTGAACGCCGTGGACGGTGGGGTCCCGCAGGCCCACATCGTGGACGGACGCGAGCCGCACTCGATGCTGCTGGAGATCTTCACCGCAGCCGGGGTGGGCACCCAGGTGCTGCCGGACGCCCCCACTGAGACAGGAGCCCCATGACCTCGCCCGACTCCAACGCCGGTTACCTCGATCGCTACGGCCACGCGCTGACAGGGGTCTTCGGCGCACCCAGCACGGTCCTGGTCCGCGGCGAGGGTGCCAGCGTCTGGGATGCCGACGGCCGGCGCTACACCGACTTCCTCGGTGGGATCGCCGTCAACGCGCTCGGCCACGCCCATCCGGCCCTCGTGCAGGCGGTGACCAGGCAGCTCGCGACGCTGGGCCACGTCTCCAACCTCTTCACCTCCGGCCCGCAGGTCGACCTGGCGGAGCGGCTGCTGGAGCTGTCCCGCGCGCCGGAGGGTTCCACCGTGTTCTTCGCGAACTCGGGCTCCGAGGCCAACGAGGCCGCCCTGAAGCTGGCCCGACGCCACGGTGGCGAGGACCCGTCCGGCCGGCGCACCCGGGTCATCGCGTTGCGCAACGCCTTCCACGGCCGCACGATGGGTGCGCTGTCCATGACCTACAAGCACGCCTACCGTGAGCCGTTCGAACCGCTCGTGCCGGGCATCGAGTTCATCGAGGGCGGGGACGTGGAGGCGTTGCGGGAGGCCGTGGACGAGACCGTGGCCGCCGTCGTCATCGAACCGGTCCAGGGCGAGTCCGGGGTGCACGGCTGGCCGGCCGGGTACCTCCAGGCGGCGCGGGACCTCACCCGCGAGCATGGGGCCCTGCTGATCTTCGACGAGGTCCAGACCGGCGTCGGGCGGACCGGTCACTGGTTCGCCCATCAGTCCCCGCAGGTCACGGGGCAGGATGACCCGGTGATCCCGGACGCCATGACGCTGGCCAAGGGCCTGGGCGGGGGCATCCCGATCGGCGCGATGGTCAGCTTCGGTGCGCGGACCTCCTCCCTGCTGACCGCCGGACAGCACGGCACCACCTTCGGCGGCAACCCCGTGGCGACCGCTGCCGCCCTGGCGGTGCTGGGCGTCATCCAGGACGAGGACCTGCTGGCCCACGTGCGGAGCCTCGGCGCACGCCTGGCCGAGGCGCTGCGGGGTCTCGGCCTCGTCACCGCGGTGCGCCAGTACGGGCTGCTGGTCGGCGTGGACGTCACCGCCCCGGCCGGGTCCCCGGTGCCCGACGGCGGCCTGGCGCCGGCCATGGTGCGCGCCGGCCTGCGGGCCGGGTACCTGCTCAACGCCACGGGGCCGGACACGCTGCGGCTGGCACCGCCGCTGGTGATCGGCGACGACCTGGTCGACGCCCTGGTCGCCGACCTCCCGAGCATCCACGCCGCCGCGCTGGCGGAGGCCCCGGCCCCGTCCGGCCAGGGCGGTTCCGACCTGAGCACCCAGGAGACCCACTGATGAGCCCTGCACCGGTCCACACGCCGAATCCCGCCCTGCGCCACTTCCTGGTGGACACCGACCTGACGCCCGCCGAGCAGTCCGAGGTGCTGGACCTGGCCCAGGAGATGAAGGCCGACCGGTTCCTGCACCGGCCCCTGGCCGGGCCGCAGACCGGGATCGTCTTCTTCGACAAGACCTCCACCCGGACCCGGGTGTCCTTCGCCGCCGGGATCGCCGACCTCGGGGGCCAGCCGTTGATCGTGAACCCCGGTGAGTCCCAGCTGGGGCACAAGGAGACCATCGCGGACACGGCCGCCGTGCTGTCCCGGATGGTGTCCGTGATCGTGTGGCGCACCTACGCGCAATCCGGCCTGCAGGAGATGGCGGAGAACGCCACCGTCCCGGTGATCAACGCCCTCTCGGACGACTACCACCCGTGCCAGTTGCTGGCCGACCTGCTGACGGTGCGTGAGCACAAGGGCCGCACCCAGGGCCTGGTCATGACCTACCTGGGCGATGCGGCCAACAACATGGCCAACTCCTACCTGCTGGCCGGGGTGACGGCGGGGATGCACGTGCGCATCGCCGGGCCCGGGGCCTACCTCCCGGACCCGGCGGTCGTGGCCGCGGCAGAGGAGCGCGCGGCCCAGACGGGCGGGTCGGTGCTGGTCACCACGGACGCCGCGCAGGCGCTGTCCGGGGCCGACGTCGTCGTCACCGACACCTGGATCTCGATGGGCCAGGAGGACGAGAAGGAGCAGCGCCAGGAGCTGTTCCGGGACTACGCCGTGGACTCCGCCGCGATGGCCCAGGCCGCGCCGGACGCGATCTTCCTGCACTGCCTGCCGGCCTACCGGGGCTTCGAGGTCTCCGCGGAGGTCCTCGACGGCCCGCAGTCCGTGGTCTTCGACGAGGCGGAGAACCGGTTGCACGCCCAGAAGGCGCTGATGGCCTGGCTGCTGTACCGGTCCGGCCTGGCGACGCCGCCGCAGGGTCGATGAGCGCCCCGTCCACCAAGACCGCCCGCCAGGCCGCCATCAAGGACGTCCTGGCCGAGGTGGCCGTGCACAGCCAGTCCGAACTGCTGGACAGGCTGCGCTCCCGCGGGGTCTCGGTGACCCAGGGGACGCTGTCCCGCGACCTGGTGGAACTGGGCGCCTACCGCGTCCGCAGCGACGGCGGCCAGCTGGCCTACGCGGTGCCTCCCGAGGGCCCGGTGACCGGGGAGGCTCCGGGCCACCGGGCACCGGAGGCCATGGAACACCGCCTGGCGACACTGTGCCGCGAGCTCCTCGTCTCGGCGGAGTCCAGCGGGAACCTCGTGATCCTGCGGACCCCGCCGGGGGCCGCGCAGTTCCTGGCCTCCGCCATCGACCAGTCCCGGCTGCCGGATGTCCTGGGGACCATCGCCGGTGACGACACCATCATGATCGTGGCCCGGGCCACGGACGGGGGAGTGGCCGTGGCCGGCCGGTTCCTCGGCTACGCGGGCTGACGGCGGAGCCTGTCGGCAACCCGGGCGGACACCACGCGTCGTTCTCGACGACGCCGGACACGCCGACGCCGGCCGAGGTGACTCGGCCGGCGTCGGTCGTGGTTCCGCGGGTCGGCGTCCGGGAGGACCCGTGTCGGTGTCACATGCCGGGGACGGCGAAGACCTCGTCCTTGGCGGGCATGTCGACCGGCTCCACGGCGTCCCAGTCGGAGAAGTCCACGGTCCCGGTTCCGGCATCCGGGCTCGCGCTGGCCTGCGGGGCGGCCGGGGTCGAGGCGTCCGCCGACCCGCCCTCACCCTGCTCGGGCTGGTCGACCTCCACGCGGACGAGCCTGTTCTGCTGGGTGATGTAGATGGCCACCGGTTCACCGTTCTCGGCGCTGGTGCCGGAGTACTTGTAGACCTCCTCGCCGTTGTGCTCCACGACCTCTGAGGTGTACTCGGAGTCCTGGAACTGATCGGCGTCGGGGATGTCCTCACTGACGCTGGACCAGAAGCTGGACATGGTGAAGCCGCCGTCCTCCGCAGGCACCTCCAGCCAATTCTCGCCCACGAGTTCCTGCAGCCCGGCGCCGCCCATCTCCTGGTAGAAGGCGCCATTGGGCTTCAGGTAGGTCTTCTCGGCGTTGCCGATGACCTCGACCTGCGCCTCTCCCATGGATACGGCCCCCGAGTAGGAGGAGTCATCGATCTGACCGGACATCGCGACGGACATGTCCTGCCCGCCCTGGGTGACATTGCCCTCGATGGCCACGGACTTGGCGTTCTGGACGGACTCGCTCACCTCGGGCCACACGTCCTCGAGCGCGGGGGCGCTGGTGCCGCAACTCGACAGGGTCAGTGCCGCGGCCGCGCCCAGTGCGGTGATGCCCAGGGCGCTGAACCTGCGGCGGACGGAGATGTGGCTGCTGGTGGTCTGAGGCATGGATGTTCCCCTTCGAGACTGCTGATCCGGTGTGGTGCGGCGCGCGGGGCGGTGACTCGTCGACACCGAGCGCGGGATGACTGCTGTCTCACCCTAGTGGCCGGTGTCCTTAACGAGGGAACGCGCCGGATGGGGAGGACTCCCCATCCGGCGCGTTCCGTCAGGACTGACGGACGTCGATCAGGCCGGCAGGTGCAGGGTCTGGCCGACGAAGATCAGGTTCGCGTTCGCCACGGTGTCTGCGTTGGCGGCGTGCAGTGCCTTCCAGCCGCCCTCGACGCCGTAGGAACGGGCGATCTTGGCCAGGGTGTCACCCGGCTTGACGGTGACGGTCTTGGCGGAACGCTCGACCGGGGTGACCGAGGAGGCGCGCTCGGCCTGCTGCACCTGTGCCTGCTGGACGGCGGCGCGCTCGGCGGCGGCGGCCTCCTTGGCGGCGGCGCGCTCGGCAGCGGCCTTGTTGGCGGCGGCACGCTCAGCGGCGGCGTTGGAGTCCGCCGACTGGGTGGTCACGTTGGCGTTGGAGGGCGTGCCGTACAGGCCCAGCTTGGCGGAGCAGGCAGGCCAGGCACCCCAGCCCTGGACCGCCAGGGTGTTCTCGGCAACGCGGATCTGCTCGGCCTTGGAGGCCTGGTGCGGCATGCCGGAGCCGCCGAAGGCGCGCCAGGTGGACGGGGAGAACTGCAGGCCACCGTAGTAGCCGTTACCGGTGTTGATGGACCAGTTGCCGGTGGACTCGCACTGGGCCAGGGCGTCCCAGGTGGAGACCGGGGCGGCGGTGGCCGGGGCCGAGAGGGCGGTCAGCCCGGCACCGGCGATGGCGACGCCGGCCAGGCCGGCGGCCGAGCGGCGGACGATGGAGCGGCGGGCAGTCTTGGCAGTGGAGGTGTTCTGCATGATGTTGGGAGATGTCGGCCCACCCCTGCTCGAACCGTCCCCGGTCGTCACAGCAGCACCGTCCGCCGTCCGTGATGGAATACACGGCGCGAGGCTCCCAAGGGACGGTGCTGGTGGGGGAGGCCCGCTGTCGTTCTTTCCTGCCGGATCACGAAACGATCACGAAGCAGGTCTGAAACCAGTGAAAGGCATCAGGACGATAACGTCAAATCCGCGGCGGTTTCCCCAGGCAATTCTCATGGAACGCTCAGGGGCGCCGCTGGGGGGAGCCTGGCGACGAGGCACGTGGTGCTTCCCGGTCAACCGGGGGAACGGCGCCGTGTGAGGTGGTGAGGCCGGAGTGAGGGGTCAGGGGGTCGAGATCGGGCCGTGACCCTGGTCACGCGGAGCTTCATCGAGCAGACTGCGCATGGTCTCGAGCCCGAACTGGTCCACCGCCGCACGCGCACTGACGGGGCCGGCGTCGGGATCCGCCCCGGCGGCCAGCAGGGCGCGCACCGACTCCTCGTTCTGGACGAACACGGCGCAGGCCAGGGCCGACTGGCCGCGCTGGTTGACCCGGTGGGCGTCCGCCCCGCGATCCAGCAGGGCACGGACGAGCCGGGGGTGGTTGTTGTAGGTGGCCAGGATCAACAGGGTGTCCCCGTTGTGGTTGGCCAGGTTCACCGGCACCCCCTGGTCCACGGCCGCGAGCAGCGGCTCGGAGTCGCCGGCGCGGGCCAGGTCGAACAGGGAGTTGAGGAACTCCAGCTGCTCGTCCGTGAGCTCAGGGGCTCCGTGGGGCGCCGGGGCGCCGGGTCCCGGGGTGGAGTGGTCCGGGTTCTGGGGTCCGGGGATGTCGCTGCTCATGGGTCCACAGTACGGTGAGTGTGGTCGGGGTGCCGCGTCGCGGAGGGTCTTCGCGGCGTCGTCCGTGCGCAACGATGCATAAATATGTAGACTCTTGCATAGAGTCCACCAGGGCCGCCTTCCACCTCGTGGAGACCGGCCCGCCACTGCAGGAGACCTGAGGAGTACGCAATGACAGAACGCATCGTCCTGGCCTATTCGGGCGGACTGGACACGTCCGTGGCCATCGGCTGGATCGCCGAGGCCACCGGGGCCGAGGTGATCGCCGTGGCCGTGGACGTGGGCCAGGGTGGGGAGGACCTCGAGACCGTGCGCCAGCGCGCCCTGGACTGCGGTGCGGTCGAGGCCTACGTGGCCGATGCCCGGGACGAGTTCGCCGAGCAGTACTGCATGCCGACCCTCAAGGCCAACGGCCTCTACATGGACGCCTACCCGCTGGTGTCTGCCATCTCCCGTCCGGTGATCGTGCGCCACCTCGTGGCCGCCGCGCGCCAGTTCGGCGCCTCCACCGTGTCCCACGGGTGCACCGGCAAGGGCAACGACCAGGTCCGCTTCGAGGTGGGCATCCAGACCCTCGGGCCGGACCTGAAGTGCATCGCCCCCGTCCGGGACCTGGCGCTCACCCGGGACAAGGCCATCGAGTACGCCGAGCGCAACGAGCTGCCGATCGTCACCACCAAGAAGAACCCGTTCTCGATCGACCAGAACGTCTGGGGCCGCGCCGTGGAGACCGGTTTCCTGGAGGACATCTGGAACGGTCCGACCAAGGACGTGTACGACTACACCGACGACCCGGCGTTCCCGCCGGCGCCGGACGTGGTGACCGTGACCTTCGAGCAGGGCGTCCCGGTCGCGCTGGACGGCCGATCGCTGTCCCCGCTGCAGATCATCGAGGAGATGAACCGCCGGGCCGGCGCGCAGGGCATCGGGCGGATCGACATCGTCGAGGACCGTCTCGTGGGCATCAAGTCCCGCGAGATCTACGAGGCCCCGGGCGCGATGGCGCTGATGACCGCCCACCGTGAGCTGGAGAACGTGACCCTGGAGCGCGAGCAGGCCCGGTTCAAGAAGACCGTGGACCAGCGCTGGACCGAGCTGGTGTACGACGGCCAGTGGTTCTCCCCGCTGAAGAAGAACCTGGACGTCTTCGTGGACGAGACCCAGAAGTACGTCTCCGGGGACATCCGGATGGAACTGCACGGCGGGCGCGCCACCGTCCAGGGCCGTCGCTCGGACACGGGGCTGTATGACTTCAGCCTCGCCACCTACGACGAGGGCGATGCCTTCGACCAGTCCTCGGCACGGGGCTTCATCGACATCTTCGGCCTCTCCTCCAAGGTCGCGACCGAGCGCGACCAGCGAGTGGAGGGCGGTGGGTCCGTGGACTCCCTCGAGGACGTGGCGAAGCTGTCGAACGAGAGCACCGGGGCCTGAGACGTGGCGGACCAGGGCGCGGAGAACACGCCGGGGCCACAGCGCCACGGCACCAATGAGGGCTCGTTGTGGGGCGGCCGCTTCGCCGGCGGCCCCGCGGACGCCCTGGCGGCGCTGAGCAAGTCGACGGACTTCGACTGGCGACTGGCCCGCTACGACATCGCGGGTTCCCGCGCCCACGCCCGGGTCCTGCGTACCGCGGGGCTGCTCGACGACGCCGAGCTCGAGGGCATGCTGGCCGCGCTCGACCGCCTGGAGGCCGACGTCGTCTCCGGCGCCTACGCCGCCGCGGACTCCGATGAGGACGTGCACGGTTCGCTCGAGCGCGGGCTGATCGAGCGCGCCGGTCCGGAGCTGGGCGGCAAGCTGCGGGCGGGGCGCTCCCGCAACGACCAGATCGCCACCCTGGGCCGGATGTTCCTGCGCGACCACGCTCGACTGATCGCGGCCCGCCTGCTGGACACCATCGACGCGCTCATCGCCCAGTCGGAGGCCCACCCGTACGCGCCGATGCCGGGACGGACGCACCTGCAGCACGCCCAGCCGGTGCTGCTCAGCCACCACCTGCTCGCCCACGCCTGGGCGATGGCGCGGGACGTGCAGCGGCTCGTGGACTGGGACCGCCGTGCCGCGGTGTCGCCCTATGGCTCGGGAGCCCTGGCCGGGTCCTCGCTCGGCCTGGACCCCAACGCGGTGGCCGCGGACCTCGGTTTCGCCTCCGCGGCGTGGAACTCGATCGACGGCACCGCCGCCCGGGACGTCTTCGCCGAGTTCGCCTGGGTGTGCGCCATGATCGGCGTCGACCTCTCCCGGATCAGCGAGGAGATCATCTTCTGGGCGACCAAGGAGGCCGGCTTCGTCACCCTGGACGACGCCTACTCCACCGGCTCCTCGATCATGCCGCAGAAGAAGAACCCGGACGTCGCCGAACTCGCGCGGGGCAAGTCCGGGCGGTTGATCGGCGACCTGACGGGGCTGCTGGCCACCCTCAAGGGATTGCCGCTGGCCTACAACCGCGACCTGCAGGAGGACAAGGAGCCGGTCTTCGACGCCGCGGACACCCTCGAGCTGCTGCTGCCGGCCGTGTCCGGGATGATCGCCACGCTGACGTTCCACACCGATCGGATGGCCGAGCTGGCCCCGCAGGGATTCGCCCTGGCCACGGACATCGCCGAGTGGCTGGTCCGCCAGGGCGTGCCGTTCCGTGATGCGCACGAGCTGTCGGGCGAGGCCGTGAAGGTCGCCGAGTCCCGGGGCGTGGAGCTCTGGGACCTGACGGACGAGGACTATGCGGCGATCTCGACCGCATTGACCCCCGAGGTCCGTTCCGTCCTGTCCACCGAGGGGTCCCTCTCCTCCCGCAACGCCCAGGGCGGTACGGCCCCGGAGGCCGTCGACGCCCAGTTGGCCGAGCTCCGGCGCCAGCTCGCGCCGCTGCGCGACTTCGGGACGTCCGGCCCGCTGGCGTGACGGGAGCCCGGCATCCATGCCCGGTGACCTGAGCGTGCTCGAGCGGGGTGGCCTAAGGGCCGCCCCGCTCCTGCTCGGTTCCACGCTGACGGTCGCCCGGGGCGGGACGGTGGTCGGCGTGCGGCTGACGGAGGTCGAGGCCTACGAGGGACAGCGCGATCCCGGTTCGCACGCCTACCGCGGTCGAAGCAGTCGCAACGCCACGATGTTCGGCCCCGCCGGTCACGTCTACGTCTACTTCACCTACGGGATGCACTGGTGCATGAACATCGTCTGCGGGACGGAGGGAACCAGTTCCGCCGTCCTGTTGCGCGCCGGTGAGGTGACGGTGGGACTGGACGCGGCCGTCGCCCGGCGCGGTGCCCCGGCCGGGCCGAGGCTGGCCTCCGGTCCGGCGCGACTGGCCCAGGCCCTCGGCATCGGGGCCGGTGACGACGGCTCGGTCCTGCTGTCCGGGCCCGGTCCGGACGACCACGCGGCGCAGGCCTCCGACGGCATCTGGCTCTCCGGCATCCGTTCGCGACGCCGGCCGGGCACCCTGACCGGGCCCCGCACCGGCGTCTCCGGGCCCGGGGGAGGACCGGAGTTCCCCTGGCGCTTCTGGTTGCCGGACGAGCCCTCGGTCTCGCCCTACCGCCCGGCGGTCCCGCGTCGTCGCACCTCACGGGCATGATCCAGGGGGTGGGCCCCGTCGCGCGGGGGCGGACATTTACGGTGTGTTCACCGCAACCGCTGTACCATGGATGGTCACTCGTTCCGTGGTGCCCCCGGGGCGTGCCGGACCCCTCCGGTCGTCAGGCTCCCCGGGGAGCACCGTCGATAGCCCGATAGGTGTGCAAGGCATGACTGATGTGGTCCCGGTCCACCAGACCGAACTGGAGCACGAGCGCCACTACGTCGCCCGGCTCTACGAGCGTCTGGACGAATTGCGGGCGGAGAAGGAGCGCCAGTTGGCGCGCGTGCGCAAGGAGGGGCCCCAGGGCTCGGTGCAGAACGTCTCCGAACGCGACGCCTTCGCCACGCTCTACGAGGACCGCCTCGCGCAGTTGTACGCCGTGGACGACCGGCTGGTGTTCGGCCGGCTGGACCTGGACGGCGGGGACGAACGCTACATCGGGCGCATCGGGCTGACCGACGAGGACCAACAGCGGCTGATGGTGGACTGGCGGGCCCCCGAGGCCGGGGCGTTCTACCAGGCCACCGCCCACCACCGGCTGGGGGTGCGCCGACGCCGTCACCTGATGCTGCGCGGGCGCACCGTGGTGGACCTCGAGGACGACGTGCTGGACGCGAGCCTGCTGGATGGGGAGACCGGTCACCACGGCGCCGGCGCCCTGCTGGCGGCAGTCTCGGCGCGGCGCACCGGACAGATGGGGGACATCGTCGCCACCATCCAGGCCGAGCAGGACGCCGTCATCCGTTCCCCGATCAAGGGCGTGCTGGTGGTCCAGGGCGGCCCGGGCACCGGCAAGACCGCGGTGGCCCTGCACCGCGCCGCCTACCTGCTCTACACCCACCGGGAACGGCTGAAGTCCGCCGGCGTGCTGCTGGTCGGCCCGTCGCAGTCCTTCATGCGCTACATCGACCGCGTGCTGCCCTCCCTGGGCGAGACCGGCGTGGTGATGTCCTCCCTCGGCCGGCTCATGCCCGGCATCAAGGCCGTGCCGGAGACCGACCGCCGGGTGGCCCGCATCAAGGGCCGATTGTTCATGGCCGACGTGGTGGCCAACGCGGTGGCCAACCGCCAGCGGCTCCCCGCGGGGCCGCGCACGGTGGACGTCGGCGGAACCGTCCTGACCATCCGTCCCAAGCAGGTCCGGCGCGCCCGGGACCGTGCCCGGGCCACCGGCAAGCCGCACAACGAGGCCCGGAACACCTTCGTCAAGATCATGGTCCGCGAACTGGCCGACCAGTTGAAGGACAAGCTGGAGAAGTCCTCGGGCGCCGGCAACAACATCGACCGGTCCTACCTGGCGGAGGATGTCCGGACCTCCCGGGACGTGAGGATCGCGCTCAACCTGTGCTGGATGCCCCTGACCCCGGAGAAACTGCTCTCGGACCTCTTCTCCAGGCCGGAGCACCTGGACATGGCGGCGCCGTTCCTCGAGCCCGATGACCGCCGGCGCCTGGTGCGCCCGGTGGACGCGCCGTGGACCGAGGCGGACGTCCCCCTGCTGGACGAGGCGGCGGAACTGCTCGGAGAGCTCGATCCCAGCGCGGGCCGCGGCAAGGCGGGACAGGAGGTCGAGCGCAAGCGGAACCTCGCCAACGCCGAGGCGTCCCTGAAGAACGTCAACGCCATGCTGGAGGACCTCGGCGTGGACGGCGTGGTGACCGCCGAGGCCCTGGCCGACGTCAACGAGGAGGGCGACCGCTACGTCTCCGCGTCCGAGCGGGCCTCCACCGACCGCACCTGGACCTACGGGCACGTCGTGGTGGACGAGGCGCAGGAGCTCTCACCCATGCAGTGGCGGTTGCTCATGCGGCGCTGCCCCATGAAGTCGTTCACGATCGTGGGGGACATCGCCCAGGCGTCCTCGGCGGCCGGCGTCACCTCCTGGGCCGAGGCCCTGGAGCCCTTCGTCCAGGACCGCTGGCGCCTGGAGGAGCTGACGGTCAACTACCGCACCCCGGCCCGGATCACCCGGCTGGCCGCCCGGGTGGCCCAGGAGGCCGGGCTGCCGGTCTCCTCGCCACAGGCCGTGCGCGAGGGCGACTGGCAGCCCACGGTGCAACAGGTGCCCGAGGCGCAGGCGGTCGGCGCGCTGATGGCCGGGGTGGCCGAGGACCTCGAGAGGATCGACGGCGGCCTGCTCGCCGTGATCGCCCCGGCGTCCCTCGAACGGCGCATCGCCGCGCTGCTGGTCGAACGCTACGGTGACCGGGTCGGGTCCGGAGGCGGTGGCCTGGGCCAGGACATCGTCTCCACCACCCCGGGGGAGGCCAAGGGGCTGGAGTTCGATGCCGTCGTGCTGGTGGAACCGGCACAGATCGTCGCCGAGACCGGTGGGGTCGTCGGGGACCTGTACGTCGCCATGACCCGGTCCACCCAGACCCTGCGCGTCCTCGCCACCGGTGGGCTGCCGGCGGGGCTGGACGACGCCTGACCGGCCCACCGCACCCTCCGCCGACCCCCGTTCGCCCCGGACCGTCCCCCAGGACCGTCCCACGCCCCGCATACCGCAACGACGCACGCACCGAGAGGCAGCATCCGTGACCACCACGTCCACCGCACCGCAGGACCGCCAGCCGGAGGGCGCCCCGGCGCAGCCCCGGCCCGTGAACCCTGCCCTGGCCGGCCAGTCGAACGATCCCTCGTTCCCGAACATCTGGCAGGAGCTGAAGTGGCGCGGACTCGTGCACGTCTCCACGGATGAGACCGCGCTCGAGGAGGTGCTGTCCGGGGACCCGATCACGTACTACTGCGGTTTCGACCCCACGGCCCCCTCGCTGCACCTGGGCAACCTCGTCCAGATCCTCGTCCTGCGCCGGCTGCAGTTGGCCGGTCACCGGCCGCTCGGGCTGGTCGGCGGCTCCACCGGGCTCATCGGTGATCCGCGGCAGACGGCCGAGCGGGTGCTCAACGACCGAGAGACCGTCGGCGAGTGGGTGGGTTACCTGCGCGGCCAGATCGAGCGGTTCCTGTCCTTCGAGGGGGACAACGCGGCCCGCATGGTCAACAACCTGGACTGGACGGGGCAGCTCAGCGCCCTGGACTTCCTGCGGGACATCGGCAAGCACTTCCGGGTGGGCACGATGATCCGGAAGGAGACCGTGGCCAAGCGCCTGCACTCGGACGAGGGCATCTCCTACACGGAGTTCTCCTACCAGGTGCTGCAGGGCATGGACTACCTGAACCTGTACCGCGACTACGGTTGCATGCTCCAGACCGGTGGTTCCGACCAGTGGGGGAACCTGACCTCCGGGACGGACCTGATCCGCAAGGTCGAGGGAACCGCGGCACACGCCTTCGGCACCCCGTTGATCACCAACGCGGACGGCACGAAGTTCGGCAAGTCCGAGGGCAATGCCATCTGGCTGGACGCGCGCATGTGCTCGCCGTACACCTTCTACCAGTTCTGGCTGAACACCGCGGACGCGGACGTCATCAGCCGCTTGAAGGTCTTCACCTTCCTGCACCGGGATCGGATCGAGGAGCTCGAGGCCAAGGTCCGGGACGAACCGTTCCGCCGGGAGGCCCAGAAGACCCTGGCCTGGGAGGTCACCTCCCTGGTGCACGGGGAGGAGGCCACGCGCAAGGTCATCGATGCCTCCGCGGCCATCTTCGGCCAGGGCGACCTGGCCGCCGTGGACGAGGCCACCCTCGCCGCCGCCACCGCCGAGCTCCCGACGGCGGCTCCCGGCCTGGGTGCCGGTGGTCCGGTGGGCATCGTCGAGCTGCTGGTGGCCACCGGGCTGTCCGGTTCCAACTCCGAGGCGCGCCGCACGGTCGCCGACGGAGGCGCCTCGGTGAACAACGTCAAGGTCACCGATGCCGAGCAGGCCTTCGGGAGCGAGCAGGCCCTGCACGGGCGCTACCTGCTGGTGCGCCGCGGCAAGAAGAACATGGCGCTGGTGGACCTGTCCGCCTGAGTGACGGTTCCGTGGCCACACGGTGAAATCCCCGTCCGGGCGGGTCTGACGGCCCCGGAGGTCCCGGACGGATGGCAGAGTGGACGACGTGACCGATTCCGTGCGACCCGGCCGCCCCGCGTCCGCCGACCCCGCGGCGCCGACCGCCGCGGACCTGGAGGAGCTCCTCGCCCAGGTGCAGGAGCTCATCCACGGTGCGCGCGCCGCCGAGGCCGACCAGGCGGACCGGATCGTCCGGGTCCGGCCCGAGCACCGGGACAGTGCCGCCAACCTCGTGCACTACGTCTGGCTCCGCGGCCGGGACATCCGCACGTTGCAGGGCCGTCTCGCCGACCTCGGCCTGTCCTCCCTGGGACGGCTGGAGTCCCGGGTACTGCCCACGCTGCAGTCCATCGCCGCCAGCCTGGAGGGCCTCCGGCTGGCACGTGCCGTCTCCACGGGTGAATCCGGTGCCGCCGTCGGGACCGGGACGGGCCGTGCCACCGGATGGCCGGACATGGATGCCGGACCGGACCGGCTGGAGCAGAACGCGACCAGCCTGCTCGGCCCCAGCCCCCGGGAACGCGTCTCCAGGATCATGGTGACCTTCCCGTCCCAGGCCGCCACGGAGCCGGAACTCGTGGCCGAGATGCTCCGGGCCGGCATGGACATGGCTCGCATCAACTGCGCCCATGACGGTCCGGATCAGTGGCGCGCCATGATCCGGCACCTGAGGTCCGCCCAGGGGCTCCCGCCCGTGGACGGTGCCGGCGGCCAGGGGCATCCTCCCCACGGGGTGTGCTTCAGCCGCGGGGGAGAACCGGCACCGGACCGCTGCCTCGTGGCCATGGACCTGGCCGGCCCCAAGCTGCGCACCGGGCCCATCGCGCCCGGTCCCGAGGTGCTCAAGATCAGGCCGGAGCGTTCGGCCACCGGGCAGGTCCTCGAGCCGGCCACCGTGGTCCTGGTCGCTCCCGAACGGGAATCAGGCGCGCACGGGGCATCCGGCGGCGGAGACGGCATCGGTGGTGACGGCACCGGCGGCGACGGTGTGGACCCGGCGCAGCGCGTCCCCGTCAGGGACCCCCGGTGGGTGGACGGCCGCGCCGTGGGGGAGGCCATCCGCTTCACGGATGCCCGCGGCTCGGGCCGGACCATGACCGTGGCCGCCCGCGAGCCGGGCCGGCTCATCTGCGAGATGGCGCAGACCGCCTACTTCATGCCCGGGGTCGTGCTCTACGCGGCCGACGGCACGCTCACCGAGGTCGGAGCGCTGCCGCCGAAGGAGCAGCGGCTGTTCATCCGTCCCGGCGAACAGCTCGTCCTGACCCGGTCCCTGGAACCGGCCCAGCCGGTGCCCGGCGGTCCTCACCGGATCGGTTGCTCACTGGCCCAGGTGTTCGACGACGCCGAACCGGGCCAGCGCGTCCACGTCGACGACGGGAGGATCAGTGGCGTGATCACCGAGGTCAGTCCCGACGAGATCGAGGTGCGCGTGGAGTCGGCCGGGGTGTCGGGGACCAGGCTCAAGGCGGAGAAGGGCATCAACCTGCCGGACACGCACCTGGACATTCCGGCGCTGACCGAGGAGGACCTCGAGGCGCTGCCGTTCGTGGCGGAGCACGCGGACATCCTCAACCTGTCCTTCGTCCGGACCCCGGCAGACGTGGCGGACCTGATGGAGCGACTCACCGGACTGGGTCGTGAGGACCTGGACGTGGTGCTGAAGATCGAGACCGTGGAGGCCTTCGAGAACCTTCCGCAGATCCTGCTCGAGGCCATGCGCTGGACGGACATCGGCGTGATGATCGCACGCGGTGACCTGGCCGTGGAGGCAGGTTTCGAACGGATGGCCGAGGTGCAGGAGGAGATCCTGTGGCTGTGCGAGTCCGCCCACGTCCCGGTGATCTGGGCGACCCAGGTCCTGGACTCGCTCGCCCGGACCGGGTTGCCGAGTCGTGCCGAGGTCACCGATGCGGCCATGGCCGAGCGCGCCGAGGCCGTGATGCTGAACAAGGGCCCCTTCGTGGTGGACGCGATCGCCTTCCTGTCCGGCGTCCTCGGACGGATGCAGGGGCACGTGTCCAAGAAGCGCACGCTGCTCCGGGCACTACGTTCCTGGGACCTGTTCTCCGAGGCGGTCACCGACCGCGGACCCCGGGGGACCGGAAGCCCCAGGCCTCCCCGGGACCGGATCGCCGACTAGGCCACGACACCCGCAGGAGACGTGCCTCACAGTTGCGAACGGATGTCAGCTGGTGGAGGCGACAGGCCCGGAAATCCGCGGATTCCCGGGGTGCTGACCACCCCGGGCGCCGATTTGGCACCGGCGCCGAAGCGTGTGTATAGTTCTTCAAGTCGCCAGCCGCGAAAGCGGGAAATCGGCGGCCAAACCCAGACTGAATGAAGGCCTAGACTGGTGCGCCCTGAGGGTGTAACGTCGGTGGCCCGGAGGAAGTCTGGGGGGACCGCGGTGACCACCGGGTGAACATGGCGGAAACGCCGGTTTGACGGAATGGAAACCGCAGTCTAAAGTAATAGATCGCAGATGAGAAAAGCGAAGATGTTCCGGGG
>NZ_AFXQ01000012.1 GCF_000224415.1 Citricoccus sp. CH26A
CCGGCCGGCGCCGCGGGAGCCCTGACCGGACTGGTGCTGGCCGGAGGCGTCCCGACGGGCCTGGCCCTGGCCGGAGCGGCCCGAGGCCGGGGACTCGGTGCCCGACTGGCCCGCACGCTGGCCGGACGCCTGGCCACCGCGGGTGCGGCCGGCGTCGTTCCCGGCGGTGCGGCCACCCTGGCCGCCGCGACCACGGCCACCCCGGGAGCCACCGGAACGCTGGCCGGCGGACTGACCGCGACCGCCGCCCTGATGGCCCTGTCCTGACTGCCCGGACTGGGCGGTGGGGGTGGACACCGCGAGCAGCTTCTCCAGCTCGGCCTGCTCCAGGAAGGTCCGCGGGCCGGGGGCCAGCTGGTCCAGCAGGGGCTCGGAGGCGCCGTCGGCGTGGACGGTGGGGGTGATCTTCGCGGCCCGCATCAGGGAGCGGACCTCGTTGCGCTGTTCATGTCCGGCCAGGGTGATCACGGTGCCGGCCTGTCCGGCGCGCGCGGTGCGGCCCGAGCGGTGCAGGTAGGCCTTGTGCTCCGTGGGCGGGTCGGAGTGGATCACCAGGGCCACGTCGTCCACGTGGATGCCGCGGGCGGCGATGTCCGTGGCGACCAGCGTTCCCGCGGTGCCGTTGTGGAAGGCGTCCAGGTTGCGGGTACGGGCGTTCTGGGAGAGGTTGCCGTGCAGTTCCAGGGCGGAGACACCGCGCTGGCGCAGCTGCTTGGCGGCCTTCTTGGCGCCGTACTTGGTGCGGGTGAACACGATGGTCCGGCCCGGGGCGGCACAGAGGTTGGCCAGGGTGGACAGCTTGGCATCCCCGTCCACGGCCACCACGTGGTGGTCCATCCGCGCCACGGGGGAGACCGCGGAGTCGGCCTCGTGGACCACCGGGTTCTTGAGGTACTTCTTGACCAGCACGCCCACCCCGTCGTCCAGGGTGGCGGAGAACAGCATCTTCTGGGCCGGTGCGGGGACCTTGTCCAGGATCTTGCGGACCATCGGCAGGAAGCCCATGTCCGCCATGTGGTCCGCCTCGTCGATGATGAGGACCTCGACGCCGGACAGGTCCACGTGGCCCTGTCCCATCAGGTCCAGCAGGCGGCCGGGGCAGGCCACCAGGACGTCGACGCCGCGCTGCAGCGCCTTGACCTGCGGGTTCTGGCCGACGCCACCGAAGATGGTCAGCGAGGACAGGCCGGTGTGCGCGCCGAGGGGTTCGAAGGACTCCGCGAGCTGGAGGGCCAGCTCGCGGGTGGGGGCCAGCACGAGGGACCGCGGGCGGCGGGCCTGGGCCGGGCGGCCGCCGTCGAGGCGGGCCGCCAGCGGCAGCAGGAACGCGTAGGACTTGCCGGAACCGGTCCGGCCGCGGCCGAGCACATCCCGGCCGGTGAGGGAGTCCGGCAGCGTGGCTGCCTGGATGGGGGTGGGGGTGGTGATGCCCTGCGGGGCCAGCGCGGCGGCCAGGCCGGCGGGCAGGCCCAGCTCGGTGAAGCCGCCGGCGGCGGCGTCCGAGGAGGAGGGCACGGTGGAGGTACCGCCGGTCACGGCGGCATGCTGAAGAGAAGTCACGAAGTTGAGATCCGTCCGGGTGGAAGAAAGACCCGGCCCTGGCACGGGCGGAGCGGCATGACAGGAGCCACTCATCGCGGTGCTGGCCGGCACCGGGGAGGAAGGCTCCAGCCCGGTTGGCTGTGACCAGTCTACGGCATCGCCGCCCGGCCGCCGTCTTCACCCACGTCAGGAGGCCGAAACGACGAACCCCCAGCGCGGGGGAGCGGCCGGGGGTCCGGGGAACGAGAGCACCCTGGGTGAGGGGTCCCGGGTGAGACGGTGCGTGGGATCAGGCGGAGACGCGGGCGTTGGCGTCCACGTGGGCGACCAGCGCGTCGACGAAGCCCTGCAGGATCGGCAGGAGGGTCTCGTCCTGGATCTCACCGGTCTCGGCGATGGCACCCTCGCGGGCCTGGATGAAGGACTCCGGCTGGCCCATCGTCTTCATGTCCAGGTGGGCCAGGATGTTGCGCAGGTGCTGCTGGGCCATCGCGGTCCCGGTGCCACCGGGGGAGGTGCCGATCACGGCGGCGGGCACGCCGCCCCACACAGCCTGGCCCCACGGGCGGGCGCCCCACTCGATGGCGTTCTTCAGTGCGGCCGGGATGGAGCGGGAGTACTCCGGGGTGACGAACAGGATGGCGTCGGCACCGGAGACGGTCTCCTTGAAGTCCAGGGCCGCGGCCGGGTAGTCGGCGTCGAAGTCCCAGTTGTACAGCGGAAGGTCGCCGATGCCGATCTCGAAGAACTCCACGCCCTCCGGGGCCAGGGTGCTCAGGGCCCTGGCCAGGCGACGGTTGATGGAGTTCTGGGCCAGGGAGCCGACGATGTAGCCGATGCGCATGGGGTGTCCTTCCAGACGGTCGAGGCAATGGATCGAGTCATTGAAATTTCAACGACTCGATCATGCCAACCAGCCCTCGCGCCGGACTATTCCGGCCGCGTCCCCGTCGCGGTGGTGATGTCCCTCACGGCGCCGTACCCGGTGGCGGCACTCGCGTCCGCGCCGGAGGCGTGGTCCGCCAGGAAGTCCTCGTCCAGGAGCTCGGCCGCCGAGAGCACCCGGGGCGTGGCCTCGACCGGCTTCAGCGGCGCCGGCCCCTCGCCCAGGGTGGGGTCCAGGTCACCGATCCGGCGGGCGGAGGGCAGCACCCGGGACTCCAGCGTGCCGACCATCGCGTTGTACTTCTCCACCGCGGAGCGCAGCGAGCCGCCGAGCTTGGACACGTGCCCGCCCAGGGTGCCGAGGCGCTGGTACAGCTGCCGGGAGGCCTCGAACAGGGATCGGGCGTTCTCGGTCAGGGTCTCCTGCCGCCAGGCGTAGGCCACGGACTTCAGCGCCGCCAGCAGGGACACCGGTGCCACCAGGGCGACGTTGCGTGAGAACGCGTGGTCCAGCAGTGCCGGATCGGCCTCGAGGGCGGAGGCCAGGAAGGACTCCGCGGGCAGGAAGCACACCACCAGTTCGGGAGAGTGCTCCAGTCCCTGCCAGTACTCCTTGGCGGACAGGGCATCCACGTGGGCCCGCACGGCCCGGGCGTGGGACCGCTGCAGGTCCCGGCGCCGTCCGGCGGCCTCCGCCGACGGATCACCGGCCAGCTCCTCGGCCTCCAGGACCGCGGCGAGCGGGGCCTTGGCGTCGATGGCCAGAGACTTGCCCCCGGGCAGCCGCACGACCAGGTCCGGGCGGAGCACCTGGTCCTCGTCCCCGCGCAGCACCTGCTGCTCGGCGAAGTCGGTGTGGGCCAGCATGCCGGCGGCCTCCACCACCCGGCGCAGCTGGACCTCGCCCCAGTGCCCGCGGGCCGACGTGGACTTCAGGGTGGCCACGAGCGACCTGGTGTTCACCAGCAGGGCCGTGTCCGTCTCGGCGGCGGTCTTGAGCTGCTCGGAGAGCTGGCCGTACTGCTCCACACGGTCCCGCTCCAGCATGCCGACCTGCCGCTGCAGTGTCTCCAGCCGCTGGCCGACCGGGGCCAGGGCGGTGAGGACCCTCGACTCGACCTCGGCCCGGTCCCGGTCCGCCGTGCGCTCGGCGGTGAGCACCCGGCTCTCGGCCTCCGCCGCGGCGAGCGCCGCCTGGACCTCGGCGAGCTCGCCGCGCAGGTGCTCGGACTCCTCCCGGTACGCCTGTGCCCCGTCCCGTCCGTGGCGGGTCGTGAACCAGGCGCCGAACACGGCGCCCACCACCAGCCCGGCCACCACGCAGACGAGCGCCACCACCAACACCACAGAAGTCTCCATGTCCCCACCGTGCCAGAGGCGGTGGACAGGTTAGGTGAGCATCGCCGTCGTGACGGCGTACCGGGTCCGCCCACCGGGTGGTCCGCCCGGGCGCCTCAGGCCCCCAGCAACTGGACGGCGCCGCGCACCAGCGTGCCGGCGGCCCCCAGGACGACGACGCCCACGGCGAGCCGACGGGCCCCTGTCGTGGAGAAGCGGCGCGACAGCGCGCCGCCCAGGAGCACGCCGACTGGCACGGCGGCCATGACGGCGAGCATGAGGGGCCAGGAGGACAGGTCCGCGTCCGGGACGGACCCGAGCAGGGCCTTGACGATGATGGAGACCAGGCCGAGGGTCAGGAAGATCGGCTGCAGCGTCGCGGCGAACCCGCGCTGGCCCCACGCCGTCACCCGTGCGTACGCCAGGAACGCCGGCGAGGCGACGCCGACGGCGGTGTTGAGGAAGCCGCCCAGGACGCCTGCGGCCAGCCCGGCCGGACGCGCCGGGACCTCGGGCAGCCGGGGGATCAGGGTCGTGCCGCCCACCGAGACGAGCAGGACCGCCCCCATGATCAGCTCCAGCCAGCCCGGTCCCGCCTCGCGCACCAGCACCGCCGCGGGCACCGCACCCAGGACGACGACGGGGGCGATGCGCGCGTACCGCCTCCAGTCGACCTCGGAGCGGACGGCCAGGGTCATCAGCGCCGCCGAGACGACCGCGGTGGCATTGGTGAGCAGCACGCCCTGGGCCGGCCCGATGAGCAGGACCAGTGCCGGGGAGACGACGAGCCCCACGCCCATCCCGCTCGTGCGCTGCAGCACGCAGCCCAGCAGGACGGCGGCGACGGCGAGCACGATCCCGAACTCCATCGGCACGCGTCCACCCGTCCCCTCGGCCCGCCCGGGCTCCCTCGTCCGACCCCCGCCACGCCGTTGCCGGCCGCCGGGCGGGCCATCGGCATGGCCCGGATCACACGTTAGTGTGTCCGGACAGCACACCGGGACGAGGAGAGGGCATCGCACCATGTCGAACACGACGGGGCAGCAGGACGGCCGGGCCGGGCAGGCTCCTGTCGGGGACGACGGCGGCCGGGAGGTCGACCAGAAGTCACCGGGTGAGCGGGCGCCGGCGGAGGCGCGGAGCCTGAACCTGCGGCGGTGGATCGGCCTCGCGGCGGGCCTGGTGCTGGCCGGGATCGTCTTCCTCGCCCTCCCGCAGGACCTGGCCTACAACGCCCGACTCACCGCGGCCGTCGCCGTCCTGATGGCCGTGTGGTGGATGACCGAGGCGATCCCGATCCCGGCCACCGCCCTGGTCCCGCTCATCGCCTTCCCCACCCTGGGGCAGGACATCGGCGTCGACGACGTGGGCGCCTCCTACGGGAACAACATCATCTTCCTGTTCATGGGCGGGTTCATCATCGCCCTGGCCATGCAACGGTGGAACCTGCACCGCCGGATCGCGCTCGTGACCGTCCGGGCGATGGGCACCAAGCCCGGCGGCGTGGTGGCCGGGTTCATGATCGCCACGGGCTTCCTGTCCATGTGGGTGTCCAACACCGCCACGGCAGTGATGATGATCCCCATCGGCGTCTCCGTCCTGACCCTCGTGGTGGCGAAGGACTCCTCCAACCCGGTGGAGGCGGGATCGGACCCGGCGTCCACGGAGGTCAAGGACGCCGTGATCGCCTCGAACTTCGGCACCGCCCTGATGCTCGGGATCGCCTACGCGGCCTCCGTGGGGTCCCTCGGGACGTTGATCGGCACCCCGCCCAACGCGCTGCTGGCCGGTTACATGGCCCAGGCCCACGGGGTGGAGATCGGCTTCGGGCAGTGGATGCTCGTGGGTGTCCCGCTGTCCCTGGTGATGATGGTGATCGTCTGGTTCCTGCTGACGCGGGTGCTGTTCAAGGCCGAGATCACCGAGATCCCGGGCGGCCGGGAACTGATCACGGACGAGCTGTCCAAGCTGGGCCGCATGTCCTCCGGGGAGATCCGTGTCCTGGTGGTCTTCGTCCTGGCGGCGGCGTCCTGGATCATCGTCCCGCTGGCCTTCGACGGGCTCATCAGCGACGCGGGCATCGCCCTGCTCGCCGCACTGCTGCTGTTCCTGCTGCCGGCCGGGGCCGCCCGGGGCGTGCGGTTGCTGGACTGGGAGTCCGCCGTCAGGCTGCCGTGGGGCGTGCTGCTGCTGTTCGGCGGTGGCCTGGCGCTCTCGGCGCAGTTCAGCGCCTCCGGCCTGGCCGACTGGATCGGCGAGCAGGTCTCCGGCCTCGGCGGACTCCCGGTGTGGCTGCTCGTGGCCGTGATGGCCACGGCCATCCTGTTCCTGACGGAGATCACCTCGAACACCGCCACCGCCGCCACGTTCCTGCCCGTCGCCGGAGGCGTCGCCGTCGGCGTGGGGGTCGACCCGCTGCTGCTGTGCATCCCCGTGGCCCTGGCCGCCACGTGCGCCTTCATGCTGCCGGTGGCCACCCCGCCCAACGCCATCGCCTTCGGCTCCGGGTACGTGACGATCGGGCAGATGATCAAGGGCGGCCTGTACCTGAACCTCATTGGCATGGTCCTCATCACCCTGACCACGCTCACCCTCGGGGTGTGGGCCTTCGGGCTCGTGTTCTGACGCTTCGGGGGTCCTGACGGGTGTGAGCGCCACGGCCGCCCCGCCCGCGGGACGGGCTACAGCCAGCCGTTGTCCCGCGCGGACAGCGCCGCCTCGGTGCGGTTGGCGGTGTGGGTCTTGCCGATCGCGGCGGACAGGTGGTTGCGCACGGTGCCGGGGGAGAGGAACAGCGCCGCGGCGATCTGCCGCACGCTCGAGCCGTCCAACGCGGCCCGCAGCACCTCGCGCTCGCGCTCGGTCAGCGGGTTCGTCCCGGACACCAGTGTCTCCTCGGCCAGGGACGGGTCGACCACGCGCCGGCCCGCGTGGACGGCCCGCACCGCCTCGGCCAGTTGGTCCGCGGGGGTGTCCTTGACCACGAAACCGCTCGCCCCGGCCTCCAGGGCCCGGCGCAGGTACCCGGGCCGGCCGAAGGTTGTGACGATCAGCGAACGGCAGCCCGTCCCGCCGGCCGCGATCGCCCGCGCCGCCTCGATCCCGTCCAGTCCGGGCATGTCGATGTCAAGCAGGGCCACGTCGATCCGCTGCTGGGCCACGGTGGCGGCCAGCGTGGAGCCGTCACCGGCCTGGGCCACCACCTCGAGGTCGGCCTCCATGGACAGCAGCGCGGCCAGCGCCCCGCGGACCAGGGCCTGGTCGTCGGCCAGTAACAGCCGGATCGTCCCGACGCCGGCCCCGTCGGTCCCCCTCGGGGGTCCGCCGCCCTTACCGGTCACGGGCCCGGGCCCCGCCCCGGTATCAGCACTGGTCACAGGTGGACCTCCAGGGTCGTCCCGGGCCGGTCCCGGCCCGGATCCGTCTCGCTCAGCGTCAGGGTGCCACCCGCCTGGGCGACGCGATGACTCATCCCGCGCAGGCCGTGACCCGGGGAGGCCACCGCCGTCGGGCCCTGGGAGAGCCCGCTGGCACCGCCGGGACGATGTGACGGTGTACCCAGGCCCACGCCGTCGTCGGCGACCGTGAGCCGGTCCGCGGTGATGCTGACCGTGCAGCGCCCGGCACCCGAGTGGCGGATGACGTTGGTGACGGCCTCGCGCAGGCACCAGGCGAACAGCTCCCGGTGGTCCGCGGGCAGGCCGGACACGGAGGCGGCATCGGGCAACCGGGCCGGGATGCCGGCGGCGTCGAAGGCGGTGCGTGCCGCGGCGAGTTGGGCGCCCAGGTCCGGGGTGTGCAGGCCGCCCACGGCGTGGCGGACCTCGGCCAGTGACCTGCGGGACAGTCCCAGGACCTCGTCGAGTTCGGTCTTGGCCCGCTCCGGGTCGGCGTCCAGCAGCCTGCGGGCCAGCTCCGTCTTGAGCGTGATGACCGTCAGGGAATGCCCCAGCACGTCGTGGACGTCGCGGCCCACCTGCTCGCGTTGACGGGACAGGGCCAGCGCCTGCTGCAGTGCCTGGGTGCGGGCCTCGCGTTCCTGGGCGAAGCGCATGGTGACGATGATGACCAAGGTCAGTGCCAGGGGCGCGATCAACCAGAAGGAATCCTCGGGGCCGGCGAACCACAGGGCCGCCGTCACGCTGACCGCGGTAATGGCCAGGGCGGCCGGGATGCCGACCCGCATGGGGTGCGGGAAGACCCAGACCGCCAGGACGAAGGGCAGGCAGTTCAAGGCCGTGAGGCCGGCCGCGGGCAACGAGGCGACCACGCACAGGACCAGGGCCACGGTGACGCCCAGGGTGTTGGCCCACAGTGACAGGGCCCGGACCGGCCAGGGGTACAGGAAACTGCCGAGGTAGATGACCACGAAGACCGCCAGGGCGGCCATGCCGAGCACCTTCAGTTCCGGGGCGGCGGAACCGCTGAGGATGGAGAACGCCGGGATGGCCAGGAAGACGAGCCAGACGCCGGAGAAGATCAGCACCTGAACGCGCTCCCCGTCCGGAAGCGGCGCGGCGGGCCACTCGTGGAGGGGTTCCCGCACTGCGGCTGGTGTTCCCGTGACGGTCAGTGGCGGGTCGTCGGCCACTACGGCAGCCACCGGTTCAGGCCCGCCGGGTCGAGCGGCGGGAGGCCACCCGGCAGATCGCGGCGAAGATGACGGTCCATGCCACTACGTTTAGCACGATCGCCCACAGGGGGTCGCTGACGTCCGTCTCACCCGAGACGGAGATGACGGTCCCCTCCAGTTGCGGCCAGCGGGTCAGCGCCGTGATGCCGTACACCGGCGTGAACCGGGCGATGTCCAACAGCGTGCCGGTCAGCGGGATGAAGAGGTTGCCGAAGAACGCCAGGACCACGAGCAGTCCCGAGGCCGCGGAGACGGCCGCCTCGGAGCGGAACAGCAGGGCGGCGCCCAGGCCGTAGAGCGCGAACGGGATGGAACCGAGCAGGGCCAGCCCGCCAGAGGCGAACCACATCCACGGCTGGTCGAAGGCGGCACCGGTGAGTGCGCCGGCGGTGAAGACCACGATGATCGGCAGCACGGCCATGCCCAGGGCCACCAGCACCTTGCCCGTCATGTACCCGGATCCGGTCAGGCCGGTGAGGCCGAGCTGGCGGCCCCAACCCTGCTGGCGCTCCAGGGCGGCGGAGCCGGCGATGGCGCTGGTGGCCATGGTGGCCCCGTACACGGTCATGGCGGTCATGTTGTAGGCGGAGACGGTCCCGTGGCCGACCGGGGACCCGCTGTAGCTGGCCAGCGCTCCGAACATCAGGTACAGCACGGTGGGCAGCACCACGATGAAAAACGTTGACTCGATCATCCGGACGTTGCGAAGGTACTCCCAGGCGGCGAAGGAGGCGACGATCCGCGCCGGGGACTTCTGGCGGCCCGGGAGCCGCGGCGCAGGGCCGTCTAGGGTGGTGGGGGATGGATCGGTGGTGGTCATGCCAGGCTCCCTTCACCGGTGGAACCCGCCGCGGCGTGGGCGGGCGTCCGGGTGGTCTCGGTGGTGTGGGCGGCGCCGGTGGCGGCCTGGGTGGCCGTTCCGTCCGCGGTGAGGTCGAGGAAGACGTCGTCCAGCGAGGCGGCGGAGATCATCAGGTCGTGGGCCATCCCGCGGTCCAGCAGCAGGCGCGCGACGGCGTCCGTGTCCTTCGCGACGAACCGCACCCGGCCGTTTTGGTGCGCGACGGCGCCGGGGAGTCCCAGCTCGGCGGCCACCTCCTGCGGGGTGCCGGGCCCGCCCCAGCGGCATGACACGGTCCGGCGCCCGGTGTCGGTGACCTCGTCCACGGGGCCGTCCACGACGACGCGGCCGGCGCGCATGAGCACGATCCGGTCGGCGAAGTCCGAGGCCTCCTGCAGGTAGTGGGTGGCGAAGACGACCGTGCGCCCGCGCTCGGCCTCGGCGTGCATGGTCTCCCAGAACTCCTTGCGGGCCCGCACGTCCATCCCGGCGGTGGGTTCATCCAGCAACAGCAGCTCCGGGTCGGTGAGCAGCGCCAGGGCGAAGCGCAGTCGCTGCTTCTCACCGCCGGAGCACTTGTGGACCTTGCGGGAGGCGATCGGCGCGGCGCCGGCCCGTTCCAGCACGCCCTCCACCGGCAGGTGGCGTGGCTGGCAGGCTGCGACCATGGACACGGTCTGCCTGACCGTGAGGTCGTTCAGCAGCCCATCGGACTGCAGGATGGCGCCGACGTGACCGTTGCGGACGGCGTGCCCCGGGGCGCCGCCCAGGACGGTCAGGGACCCCTGGCTGGGCGAGATGAAGCCCAAGACCATGTCCAGGAAAGTGGTCTTGCCGGCGCCGTTGGGGCCGAGCAGGGCGACGATCTCGCCGCGGCCGATCTCCAGGTCCACGCCGTCGACGGCGCGGACAGTACGAGTCCCGGTGCCGAAGTGGCGGCGTACTCCGGTGGCGTGCAGCGCGGTGGTGGTGTCCATGGCACCCAGTCTGGTGAGCGGAGGACGCCGCAGGAACTGCCGGGCGTCACGCCTCGGGCATGACATCCGTCATGGTCACCGAGCGCGCGGCCCCGGACTCAGGGGCGAAGGACGTTCTCCCCGTTGGCATAGAGCTGCGGGGCGCCGATCGGCTCCGCCTGTCCCGGCTCGGTGCCCTCGGCGACCGCGGCGGCCGCCGGGGAGTAGAGCTGGATGACGGTGGCCGAGCGGTCCTCCTCGTCGTCGAAGGCCTCCAGCACGAAGGCGTCATGCGGTTCGCCGTTGACCTCGAGGCGGGCATCGAACACGGACACGGCCAGGTGCGGGCGCGGGCTCAGCTGGGCGATCTGCGCGCGCATCTGCGCCTCGTCCGCCCCGGGCAGACGCCACATGCCCTTCTGCTCCTCGTCCACGTAACCGAGCAGGAACGGCGCCACGTCGGCGCCCTCGGAGGCGAACTCCAGGGCCTGCTCGATCGCCAGGAACACCAGGGGCGAGATGCGCTCGGAGGGCGGTTGCGGCTGGCCCTCGGGCAGGGCGGTGCCGGCGGGCACCAGGCCGGGATTCGCCGTCGTGCCCGGAGCCTCCTGCGGGTCCTGCGGGACCGCGGCCCCGGGGATGGCGGCGGGGTCGGTGGACGGGGACGGGGTCTGCTCTGGCTGCTCAGTCACGTCCTCGACGCTATCGGTGTCCGGAGGCGAAGGACAACCACCCCCGGGCGGCCCCCGCATGCCCCTGCCGTACACCCCTGCCAGACGCCCTGCCGGGCGCCGCCCCGCGCGCCGGTAGGATGGACCACCGTGGCTCTTACTATCGGAATCGTCGGCCTGCCCAACGTGGGCAAGTCCACCCTCTTCAATGCCCTGACCCGTCAGACCGTGCTCGCGGCGAACTACCCGTTCGCCACGATCGAGCCGAACGTCGGCGTGGTGAACCTCCCGGACGAGCGGCTCGAGACGCTGGCCGGGATCTTCGGTTCGCAGAAGATCCTGCCGGCCACCGTGTCCTTCGTGGACATCGCCGGCATCGTCAAGGGCGCCTCCGAGGGCGAGGGGCTCGGCAACCAGTTCTTGGCCAACATCCGCGAGGCCGAGGCGATCGCCCAGGTGGTGCGCGCCTTCGACGACCCGGACGTGGTGCACGTGGACGGGAAGATCAACCCCGCCTCGGACATGGAGACCATCAACACCGAGCTGATCCTCGCCGACCTGCAGACCGTGGAGAAGGCCATCCCGCGCGTCGAGAAGGAGGTCAAGGGCAAGAAGCGCGACGCCGCCGAGCTCGAGGCCCTGCAGTCCGCCCTGGCCGTGCTCGAGCGGGGGGAGACGATCTACGCCGCCGTGCAGGGCAAGGCCAAGGACGCCCCCGAGACGGAGTGGCTGCGCGAGGTCAGCCTGCTGACCGCCAAGCCGTTCATCTACGTGTTCAACTGCGACGAGGGCGTGCTCGGCGATGAGGCGAGGCAGCAGGAGCTGCGCGACCTCGTGTCCCCGGCCGACGCCGTGTTCCTGGACGCCAAGCTCGAGGCCGACCTCGTGGAGCTCTCCGAGGAGGAGGCCCGCGAGATGCTCGAGCTCAACGGCCAGGACGAGTCCGGGCTGGACCAGCTGGCCCGCACCGGCTTCCACACCCTGGGGCTGCAGACCTACCTGACCGCCGGGCCCAAGGAGGCCCGCGCCTGGACCATCAAGAAGGGCGACACCGCCCCCAAGGCCGCCGGCGTCATCCACACCGACTTCGAGCGCGGCTTCATCAAGGCCGAGATCGTGTCCTTCGAGGACCTCGTGGCCGCCGGCTCCATGGCCGAGGCCAAGGCCGCCGGCAAGGTCCGCATGGAGGGTAAGGAGTACGTCATGCAGGACGGCGACGTGGTGGAGTTCCGCTTCAATGTCTGACGCGCTCCCGCCCTGCCCCGAGTGCGGTGAGGCCTATGCCTACGAGCAGGGCCCGCTGCTGGTGTGCCCGATGTGCGGGCACGAGTGGGCTGCCGACGACGGCACCGCCGGTGAGGCTCCCGAGCATACGCCGGCCGGGATCAGGGATGCGGTCGGGAACCCCCTGGCCGACGGTGACACCGTGACCATCGCGAAGGACCTCAAGGTCAAGGGCGGTGGCGGCGGAGTCGTGAAGGTCGGCACGAAGGTGCGCGGGATCCGCCTCATCACCGACGGCGTGGGTGACCATGACATCGACGCCACGGTGCCCGGCTTCGGGCGGATCCAGCTGAAGTCGAGCGTCGTCAAGAAGGTCCTCTGACCTGCTCGGACAGGAGCGAACGATGACCGCGACACTGGTGGCCGCCGGACTGGCGGGTGGCTACGGCCACCGCACCCTCTTCGACGGGCTGGACCTGACGGTGGCGCCCGGGGACGTGGTCGGGGTGGTCGGCGCGAACGGCGCCGGCAAGTCGACGCTGCTCTCGCTGCTCGCCGGCGTCCACGCCCCGCAGGCAGGGTCCGTGTCCCTCTCTCCCGCCGATGCGTTCGTCGGCTGGCTGCCGCAGGAGCACGAACGGGTCGCCGGCGAGACCGTGGCCGGCTACATCTCCCGTCGGACCGGGTGCGCGCAGGCGACCCGGGAGATGGACGCGGCGGCCGAGGCACTCGCCGACCCGGTGGACGCCGAGGCCGCGAACGACGCCTATGCGTCCGCGCTGGACCGCTGGCTGGCCAGCGGCGCCGCCGATCTCGACGAGAGGCTTCCGGCCGTGCTCGCGGAGCTCGGATTCGACCTCGACGGCGTCCCGGTCGAGGAGGCGCTGATGACCTCGCTCTCGGGAGGCCAGGCGGCTCGCGTGGGACTGGCGGCGCTGCTCCTCTCGCGTTTCGACATCGTGCTGCTGGATGAACCCACCAACGACCTCGACCTCGACGGCCTCGAGCGGCTCGAGGACTTCGTCCGTGGCCTGCGCGGCGGCGTCGTGCTGGTCAGCCACGACCGGGAGTTCCTCGCGCGCTGCGTGACACGGGTGCTGGAACTCGACCTGGCACAGGGGTCGAACCGCGTGTACGGCGGCGGCTATGACGCGTACCTGGAGGAACGGGCGACGATCCGCCGGCAGCTGAGGGAACGCTACGACGAGTTCGCCGGACAGAAGGCCGACCTCGTCGCCCGCGCCAGGACCCAGCGGGAGTGGTCCAGCCAGGGCGTGCGCAATGCGATGCGCAAGGCGCCGGACAGCGACAAGCTCAGGCGCAAGGCCTCGACCGAGTCCAGTGAGAAGCAGGCCCAGAAGGTGCGGCAGATGGAGAGCCGGATCGCGCGGCTCGAGGAGGTGGAGGAGCCGCGCAAGGAATGGCGGCTCGAGTTCAGCATCGGCACGGCACCGCGCTCGAGCTCGGTGGTCTCGACGCTCAGCGCGGCGGTGTTCCGGCACGGGCCGTTCACGCTCGGACCGGTGTCCCTCCAGGTGAACGCGGGGGAGCGCATCGGCATCACGGGCCCGAACGGGGCCGGCAAGTCGACGTTGCTCCGGGGGCTACTCGGCCGGCACCTGCCGGACGAGGGAGCCGCCACCCTCGGAACCAGCGTGCAGATCGGGGAGGTCGACCAGGCACGTTCCCTCCTGGCGGGGACCCGGCCGCTCGCCGGGGCGTTCGAGTCGCTCGTCCCGGAGCTGGCGACGGGCGAGGTCCGAACGCTGCTGGCCAAGTTCGGGCTCCGCGCGGACCACGTGAACCGTCCCGTGGACGAGCTCTCCCCGGGGGAGCGCACGCGTGCCGGGCTGGCCCTGCTGCAGTCGCGCGGGGTCAACCTCCTGGTCCTCGACGAGCCCACGAACCACCTGGACCTGGAGGCCATCGAGCAATTGGAGCAGGCCCTCGAGTCCTACGACGGGGCGCTGCTGCTGGTGACGCACGACCGCAGGATGCTTGCGACCGTGCGCACGGACCGGTGGTGGGACGTCGAGGCGGGCCAGGTCACCGAGCGGCGGCGCTGAGGGCGTCTCAGCCCTGCGACGTGGCCCCCACGTGCGCGCTGGAGGGTCGCAGGCACCGGGGCACGGTCGTTGCCCGGCCGGAGGCGGGCCGCCACGGTGCTGCCGTCACCGCCGGGGCCTCAGTCGTGGCGCGGACGCCGACGGTTCTGCTTGACCTCGGACCGCCTGCCCTTCGCCTCCAGCCGTCGACGCTGTGAGCCACGCGTGGGCCGGGTCGATCGTCGCGGGACCGGCGGGACGACCGCCTCGCGCAGGAGTCCGGCGAGGCGCTGCCTCGCGGCCGCGCGGTTCCGTCGTTGCGAGCGGTGCTCGGAGGCGGTGATGGTGAGCACCGACCCGGAGAGCCGCTCGGCGAGCCGGTCGAGGGCCCGGGCGCGCTGGGTGTCGCTCAGCGCCGTCGTCGTCCGCAGGTCGAGGCTGAGCTGCACGCGGGAGTCAGCGGTGTTGACGCCCTGGCCACCGGGACCGGAGGACCGGGAGAACTGCTCCACCAGTTCTGCCTCCGGCACCGTGAGGCCACGGGGTGCTCCGGGGCCCGGGGGCACGTGCAGGTCATCCACCCGACCAGTGTGCCCCACTGCGGCGGATGGCACCGAGCCCGGCCGCCCCGCCAGCGCGTGAACGGGCTTTCGTCAACCGCCATCCCTGGTGCCCCGGTGCCGTGACCTGCACAATCACTGGATGGAGAACCCACGGATCCCCCCGCCCCTCCTGGCACTGGCCGCCGCCGCACTGCAGCGCATCCTGCCGGCCGGCGCGACAGCAGGACCGCTACGGCGGGCGGCCGCCCAGACGGTCGCGGCCGCCTCCGCCGCCACGATGATCGGGGCGTCGGCCCAGTTCCTGGTGTACCGGACGACGGTCGACCCCCGGGAACCGGGGCGGGCCTCCACCCTGGTGACCAGCGGGCCCAACGTGGTCACCCGGAACCCGATGTACCTCGGCATGGCCGGGCTCCTGGCCGCCCACGCCATCCGGCGGGGCAGCTGGGCCGCGTGGGTCCCGGTGGCGGCCTTCGTCCTGCTGATGGACCGCACCCAGATCCCCGCGGAGGAGCGGGCGCTGCGCGAACGATTCGGCGCCGCGTACGAGGACTACTGTGCCGCCGTGCCCCGGTGGCTGGACCGGCGCTCCGCCGCCCGCCTGCAGGAGGGGCCGTGACCGAGGTCCGCCGGCCCGCGGGGGAGCCCGTGGGCCGTCAGGATGCCGTGTGAGGAGAGCTCCCGCGCGGCTCAGCCCTCGTGCCGGAAGCCCAGCTTGATGGTCACCTGCCAGTCGGCGATCCGCTCGTCCTCGACATGACCCCGGATGGACTGGACCTCGAACCAGTCCAGGTTCCGCAACGTCTTCGCCGCCTCCGTGACGGCGTTGGTGACCGCGGCGTCGACGCCGTCGGGAGACGTCCCGACGATCTCGGTGACGTTGTACACGTTGTTGGCCATGGTGTCCTCCGGTGGGTCGGCCCGGGCCGGTGCGCCCGGGGGTCGTGCTGGCCACCGTAACGGAGGCTGCCCCGCCGCGGCCAGACCCCGTGCCACGCACGGCGGTGGCCCCTCAGCCTCCTAGACTGGCCGGGGAGGGGTCACGATGACAGGAACGATGCACGACCTGACGAGGCACGACGGCAGCGGACGCGTGTCCGGTGCGCGCCGGCTGGACCGACTGGCCACGGTTCTGACGGAGGTGGCGAGCCCCTTCGTCCTGATCGCCGTGGTCCTCGTGGTGGTGGCCGTGCACACCGATCCCCACTGGGCGCGCAGCGCGCTGCTCACGGTCGTGCCGATCGCCGTCGTGCCGCAGGCCATCTCCCTCGTGATGACGCACCGGAAGGTGGTCACGGACAAGTTCATCGTCCACCGGACCCAACGGCATCTGTTCTACGCCCTGGCCCTCGGGTCCATCCTCCTGGGGGCGGCCCTGGCCTTCCTCGTGCCCACCGGAGCGGTGATGCGGGCCGTGGTGGTCCTGGCCGTGGGCACCCTGCTGGTCGTGATGGCCTTGAACACCCGCATCAAGGTCAGTGTCCATGCCCTCATCGGCGCGCTGACCGCAGTGGTCGTCCCCGCAGTCGCCGGGGCCTGGGCCCTGCTCGCCGTCCTCGTCCCGCTCTGGTTCGGCGTCAGCTGGTCCCGGGTGCGACTGGCCCGGCACGAGCCCGCCGAGGTGGTGCTCGGCTCGATCGTCGGGATCGTCGTGGGACTGGCCTTCTGCGGATGGACCGGCGTGGCCGGCTGAGCGAGCGAGCGGGCGGGCGGCCCGGTCAGCCCGCGGTCTGGAGCCCCTGCACCGCCACCACGGCGTCCCGCACGGCGCTCGCCGCCAGGTCGGCGTCCTGCTCCGCGGAGGCAGGACCGAAGGTGAACCGCACCGCGGTCATGGCCAGTCCCGCCGGGACGCCCAGCGCCGTGAGCACGTGGGACGGCTCGTCCGAGCCCGCCGCGCAGGCGGACCCGGAGGAGCAGACGACCCCGCGCCGTTCCAGTTCCAGCAGCACGGCCTCCCCGTGCGTGCCGGCGAACACGAACGACGCCGTCCCCGGCAGACGCCGCTGCGGATCCCCGGTCAGCCGCGCGCTGGGCACCTCGCGCAGCACCTGCTCGACGAACCGGTCCCGCAGGGCGCGCACCCGGGGCCCCACGCCGGCCCGCTCGGCCTCGGTGGCCGCCAGGGCGGTGGCCAGGGCCACGGCGCCGGCCACGTTCTCGGTGCCGCTGCGCCGGCCGCGCTCCTGGCCGCCGCCGTGCACGAGGGGTTCCAGGGCCAGCCGGCTGCGGGCCCACAGGACGCCGACCCCCTTGGGGGCCCCGACCTTGTGCCCGGACAGGCTCAGGGCGTCCACGCCCAGGCGCCCCACGTCCAGGTCCAGCCAGCCGGCCGCCTGCACCGCGTCCGTGTGGAACGGCACCCGGTGCTCCCGTGCCACCGCCGCCAGCTCGGGTATGGGCTGGACGGTGCCGATCTCGTTGTTGGCGTACTGCACGGAGACCAGCGCCGTGTCCGGACGGATGAGCCCCGCGAGCTCCGCCGGGGAGACGAGACCGTGCTCGTCCGGGGTGAGGTGATCGGCGGTGAATCCGTGCGCGCGGACCAGGTAGTCCACCGAGGCCAGCACCGCCTCGTGCTCCAGCGGCGTGGTGATGAGGTGCCGGCCGCGCGGCGCACCCAGGGCGATGCCCTTGACGGCCAGGTTGTCCGCCTCGGTGCCGCTGCCGGTGAACACGACGCCGGCCGCGCGCCCGCCCAGCACCGTGGCCACGGACCGCCGGGCGGCCTCGAGCCCGGCCGCGGCGGACTCGCCCAGGCCGTGGTGGCTGGAGGGATTGCCGAAGTCCCCGGTCAGGTACGGCCACATCGCCTCCAGCGCCTCGCGCCGCACGGGGGAGGTGGCGGCATGGTCGAGGTAGATCACGTCCCCACGTCCAGCCCGAGGTCCAGTGAGCGCACGCTGTGCGTCAACGCCCCCACGGAGATCACGTCCACGCCCGTGGCGGCGATGTCGGCGACCGTGTCCAGGCTGACGCCGCCGCTGGCCTCCACGATGGCCCGGTCGCCGATGATCGCCACGCCCTCGCGCAACTCGTCCAGGGTGAAGTTGTCCAGCATGATCGTGTCCACCCCGGCGGCGAGCACGTCCGGGATCTGGTCCAGCCGATCGACCTCGACCTCCAGGTGTGCCGTGTGGGGGAGCAGGTGCCGGGCCCGCACCAGCGCCTCGGTCAGGCTGACCCCGGCACCGGCCAGGAACGCCAGGTGGTTGTCCTTGGCCATGACCGCGTCCGAGAGGGAGTGCCGGTGATTGTGGCCGCCGCCGTCGCGCACCGCCTGGCGCTCCAGGACGCGCAGGCCCGGGGTGGTCTTGCGGGTGTCCACGATCCGCGCGGGGGTGGCCGCCACCGCGGCCACGTAGCGCGAGGTCTCGGTGGCGATGCCGGACATCCGCTGGACGAAGTTCAGGCCGATCCGCTCGCCGCGCAGGATCGCGCGCGCCGGACCGCTGACCTCGGCCAGCACGGTGCCGGCCTCGAACGCCGCCCCGTCCTGGACCCAGGTGCTCACGGACAGCTCCGGGTCCACGAGCCGGAAGGCGGCCGTGAACGCCGCCGTGCCGCTCAGCACGCCGGGCTCACGGGCCACCAGTCGCGCGGTCCCCGTGGCCGAGGCCGGCACCAGCACCTCCGAGGTGAGATCGCCCCAGGGGGCATCCTCCTCGAGGGCCGCGGCGACGATCCGCTCGACCTGGACGCGCCCGACCGGCTGGGACCAGGCGCTCATCGCGTCACCCCCGTGGCCGGTCCCGCGGGTGAGGCGTCCGCACCGGCCGCGGCCCCGCCCGCGTCCGGACCGGCCGGCGTCGGGACCGGACGGGCGGCGGGGGCGACGGTGAGCATCCGCTCCAGGGCGACCCGCGCCGGGTCCGCGACGTCGGCGGGCACCTGGATGCGGTTGACCACCTCGCCGGCGACGAGCGACTCGAGCACCCAGGCGAGGTAGCCGGGGTGGATGCGGTACATGGTGGAGCAGGGGCAGATCACCGGGTCCAGGCAGAAGATGGTGTGCTGCGGGTACTGCGCGGCCAGGCGCTGGACGAGGTTGATCTCGGTGCCGATCGCGAAGGTGGAGCCGTCCGGGGCGGCCTGGATGGCCTTGACGATGAAGTCCGTGGAACCGGCGGAGTCCGCGGCGTCGACCACCGGCATCGGGCACTCGGGGTGCACGACCACGTGGACGTCCGGGTGCTCGGCGCGGGCCCGCGCGATCTGGTCCACGGTGAAGCGCTTGTGCACCGAGCAGAAACCGTGCCACAGGAGGACCTTCGCCTGCTGCAGCTCCTCCTCGGTGTTGCCGCCCAGCGGCTTGCGCGGGTTCCACAGCGGCATCCGGTCCAGGCCGATGCCCATGGCCTTGGCGGTGTTGCGGCCCAGGTGCTGGTCCGGGAAGAACAGCACGCGCTGGCCGCGCTCGAAGGCCCACTCCAGGACGGAGGAGGCGTTGGAGGAGGTGCAGACGATCCCGCCGTGCTCACCCACGAAGCCCTTCAGGGCGGCCGAGCTGTTCATGTAGGTGACCGGGATGACCGGGGCGCGGCCCGTCTCGTCCGGCGCGGTGCCGTACACCTCCTCGAGCTGCTCCCAGCAGTCGGCCACGGAGTCCAGGTCGGCCATGTCCGCCATCGAGCAGCCAGCGGCGAGGTTCGGCAGGATGACCGCCTGGTCCTCGGTGGAGAGCAGGTCCGCGGTCTCGGCCATGAAGTGCACGCCGCAGAAGACGATGGCCTCGGCCTCCGGACGGGTCCTGGCGGCCTTGGCGAGCTGGAAGGAGTCGCCCACGAAGTCCGCGTGGGCCACCACCTCGTCGCGCTGGTAGAAGTGGCCGAGCACCACGACCCTCTCGCCCAGGGTCTCCTTGGCCGCGCGGATCCGCTCGTGCAGCTCGTCGTCGGAGGCGCGCTGGTACTGCTCCGGGAGCGCACCCTGCCGGGGTGCACCGGCGGGGATCGCGTCCTGCTGCGAGGCACCCGGTCCGTACCCGGGGGTGCCGGCGTCGAAGGTCCAGGGCCCGGCCGTCAGGTCCGGGGAGCAGGAGGAGCCGCGCGTGGAGCCGGTGGCGATGAGGTCCAGCGCGCGGTGCACGGAGGCGCCGGCGCGCGGGGACAGGCCGGGGCCGGAGGGGGCCGGCGGAGTGACGGCGGGGGAGTCGGCGGTGGTGGTCACGAGAGGGTCCTTGTCTGCTGGGTGGGGATGGGGTCGGTGCCGCCCGGGGTGAACTGCCGGTAGCGGTAGAGCCGGGGCGGCCGGTGCGGGGTGCCCGCCAGGCGCTCGCCGGTCTCGACGATGTCGGCCGAGGCGGTGATGGAGCGGCGGAAGTTCGCCGGGTCCAGGGGCTGGCCCCGGACGGCCTCGTGGACCGACCGGAGCTGTGCCAGGGTGAAGGTCTCACCCAGGAAGGTGTGCGCGATCCGCGCGTACTCGACCTTGGTGCGCAGCCGCTGCAGCGCGTAGTCCACGATCGCGTTGTGGTCGAAGGCCAGGGCCGGGAGGTCATCGGCCGGGAACCACTGGACGTTGTTCCCCACTGCGGCGTCGGTCACCTCGTCCGAGCGCACCAGGGCCCAGTAGACGACGGAGATGACGCGGCCGGTGGGGGAGCGGTCCAGGGCGCCGAAGGTGTACAGCTGCTCGAGGTAACTGGGGCGCAGGCCGGTGGTCTCGGCCAGGGTCCGGGCGGCGGCGTCCTCGAGCGGTTCGGCGTCCGGCAGCCAGCCGCCGGGCAGGGCCCACTGGTCCAGGTGGGGCTCCCGGGTGCGGCGCACGAAGGGGGTCCACAGGGCCGGTGGGTCCCCGGCCTCGGAACGCAGCGCGAAGATGACGGTGGACACCGCCAACCGGGCTGTGTGCTGATCCACCCTGACTCCCGTCCTCTCACTTAGGGTCTGGATGACCCTAAGTTGACTGAGATCCATCTTACAGTCAGCGTGACCTGAAGGGGAGAGTGTTGCGGACGGCCCGGGCGAGCACGCCCGGGCTCGGCGCCGCGGGTCCCAGGACCTGCGCCCTGGCATGGAGCGGCAGTAGGGTGGGGCATCCGGTCACGCCCCCCCACGGAGGAAGCAATGACGCCGAAGAATCCCGCCGACCGCGTGAACATCCGCGTGATCGGCATCTGCATCGCCGCCGCCTTGGGTGGCTTCCTGTTCGGCTTCGACACCGCGGTGATCAACGGTGCCGTCGACGCCCTCGAGTCGGGCTTCGCACTCGGCCCCGGGCTGACCGGTTTCGTCGTGTCCTCGGCCCTCATCGGCTGCGCCCTGGGCGCCTGGTTCGCCGGTCCCGTCGCCAACCGCTTCGGCCGGGTCCGGGTCATGCTGCTGGCGGCGGCGCTCTTCCTGGTCTCGGCGCTCGGCTCCGGACTGGCCTTCGACGTGTGGAGCCTGATCATCTGGAGGGTCGTGGGCGGCCTGGGCGTGGGCGCGGCCTCGGTGATCGCCCCGGCCTACATCGCCGAGGTGAGCCCGGCCGGCGTCCGGGGCAGGCTGGGCTCCCTGCAGCAGCTGGCCATCGTGACCGGCATCTTCGTGGCGCTGCTGTCCGACGCCCTCTTCGCGAACCTGGCCGGAGGCGCGGCCGAGACGCTGTGGTGGGGACTGGAGGCCTGGCGCTGGATGTTCATGGCCGAGGCCGTGCCGGCACTGCTCTACGGGGTGTTCGCGTTCCGCCTGCCCGAGTCGCCCCGGTACCTGGTCGCCCGCGGGGACCTCGACCGTGCGGCCCAGGTCCTGTACGACTTCACCGGCATCGAACGGGTCAACCTCAAGATCCAGCAGATCAAGGACACGCTGGAGTCCGAGCGGCGGGAGTCCCTGCGCGACCTGCGCGGACCGGCGATGGGCCTGAAGCCGATCGTGTGGATCGGCATCGTGCTGTCCGTGTTCCAGCAGTTCGTCGGCATCAACGTGATCTTCTACTACTCGACCACGCTGTGGCGCTCCGTGGGCTTCGGGGAGTCCGACGCCCTGACGATCACGGTGATCACGTCGGTGACGAACATCCTGGTGACGATCGTGGCCATCCTGCTCGTGGACCGGGTGGGGCGGCGCCCCATGCTGCTCGTCGGGTCCCTGGGCATGGCGGCCTCACTGGGCCTGATGGCGGTGGCCTTCTCCTTCGCGCAGGTCGTCCAGGCCGCCGACGGCACCACGGCCGCCGAGCTGGGCCAGCCGTGGTCCACGGTCGCCCTGATCTCGGCCAACGCCTTCGTGGTCTTCTTCGGTGCCACGTGGGGGCCCCTGGTGTGGGTCCTGCTGGGGGAGATGTTCCCGAACCGGATTCGTGCCGGGGCGCTCGCCGTGGCCGCGGCGGCTCAGTGGGCCGCGAACTTCGCGGTGTCCACCACCTTCCCGTGGCTGGCCGAGATCGGGCTGACCGTGGCCTACGGGCTCTATGCGGTGATGGCGGTGCTGTCCTTCCTCTTCGTCTGGCGCTTCGTCCCGGAGACGAAGGGCCGCGAGCTCGAGGACATGCAGGACACCGGTGCCGTCCGGAAGCCCCGCAGGAGCACGCCCGCGCGGTGATGACCCGGCCGCGATTTCGCGCGGCCGTGTGATGTGCATTACAGTAGTCTCCCGGAATCAGCCACTGAGCGGTCCGGGAGAGATCCCGCACCACCCAAGATGCGCGACGCCGAAGGAGCAAGCCCTCCCCGGGAATCTCTCAGGCCCCCGTACCGGATCGCTGGGCACCTCTGGAAAGCGTCGCCACACCCACGCGCGACCACCGACGGGGCAAGCGGCCGACCGGCTCCCGGCCGGCACGACGCGAAACTCTCAGGTCCATGGACAGAGCGGGGAGGACACGAGGGGACCACCGTCCCACGTCCACCTGAGGAGAACCCATGGAACCCAGCCGCCCCACCGGGCCCGTCGCCGTCGGGACCGAGGCCGGACCAGCCGGCCACGCCCCCGCCGCAGCCCCGACCCTCGAGAGGCCGGCACCCGGTCGTCCGGACGGCGCGGCCGCCGCGCCGGGCTGGAACCGCTTCGACTCGAGCTGGACGATCGGACTGTTCGGCACGGCCGTGGGCGCCGGCGTCCTGTTCCTGCCGATCAACGCCGGCCTGGGCGGGATGTGGCCGTTGATCATCGCCACGCTGATCATCGGGCCGATGACCTACTTCTCCCACCGGGCGCTGTCCCGCATGGTGGTCGCCTCACCCCGGGCCGACCGTGACATCACCGGCGTGGTGCGGGACTACTTCGGCGAGGGCGCCGGCCGCCTGGTCACCATCCTGTACTTCCTGGCGATCTTCCCGATCGTGCTCATCTACGGCGTCGGCATCACCAACACCGTGGACAGCCTCATGGTCAACCAGCTGGGCATGGGCCCGTGGCCGCGCTGGCTGCTCTCCGGGGTGCTCGTGCTGCTGATGTCCGCCGTGATGGTGGCGGGCCAGCGCGTCATGCTGATCGTCACCCAGTGGCTGGTCTACCCGCTGATCGCGGTCCTGTTCTCCGTCACCCTGCTGCTCATCCCGTCCTGGTCCTTCGAGGGCTTCGGGGCCGTACCCGCCGCCGGTGACTTCGCGATGTCCCTGTGGCTGATGATCCCCGTGCTGGTCTTCGCGTTCAACCATTCCCCGGCGATCTCGCAGTTCTCCGTGTCCCTGCGCCAGCGTTACGGCGCCGGTTCGGTGCAGAAGGCCTCCTCCGTCCTGCGCGTCACCTCCATCCTGCTGGTGGTCTTCACCATGGGCTTCGTCTGGTCCTGCGTGCTGGCCCTCGGCCCGGAGGGGCTGCAGGCCGCCAAGGACGCCAACCTGCCGGTGCTCTCGCACCTGGCCAACGTCATGGGCCTGCCGATCATCGCCTGGCTCGGACCGGCGGTGGCCGTCACGGCCATCGGCTCGTCCTTCTTCGGCCACTGGCTCGGGGCGTTCGAGGGCGCCCAGGGCATCATGCGCGGCATGGTGGACCCGCAGTCCCGTCGCTTCTCCGACCGCGGACTGCGGATCGGGATCAGCGTGTTCCTCATCGCCAGCACCTGGATCGCCGGGGTGCTCAACCCGAGCATCCTGGGACTCATCGAATCGCTGGCCGGTCCGGTCATCGCGGCCGTGCTCTACCTGATGCCGATGTACGCCATCCGGAAGGTCCCCGCCCTGGCGCCGTTCCGGGGCGCGATCTCGAACGTCTTCGTGGTCATCGCCGGCATCGTGGCGGTCGGGGGCATCCTGCTCAGCCTGCTCGGCTGACCGGGCCCGCCGCCGTCGGGCCATCGGCGATGCCACCGTGCTGCGGGTGAGTGGACCCGCACTCCGGCTACACTCTTCGGGGCGCGGATGCGCCATCACACCGCCCGCGCCACCGAAGAGGTCGTCTCCGCTGTGCTGTTGAATCCCGTCGTCGTGTCCGTGCTCGTGCTCGCCGCGCTGAGCCTGGCCCGCGTGAACGTCATCGTCGCCCTGCTCATCGCCACGCTCGTCGCGGGCCTGCTCGCGGGGCTGACCCCCGACGAGACGGTGACCATCCTCGTCGACGGGCTCGGCGGCCAGGGGGAGACCGCCCTGAGCTACATCCTGCTCGGCATCCTCTCGGTCATGGTGGCCCGCTCCGGGATCACCGGGAAGCTGATCCGCCGGATCCTGCCGCTGATCTCCGGCCGGCGGGCGATGACCCTCTTCGGGATCGCCGGACTCGCCTGCCTGTCGCAGAACATCGTCCCGGTCCACATCGCCTTCATCCCGATCCTCATCCCGCCGCTGCTGAGCGTCTTCAACCGGATGAGGATGGACCGCCGGGCCGTCGCCACGGCACTGACCTTCGGCCTGAAGGCCCCCTACATGCTGATCCCGCTGGGGTTCGGCCTGATCTTCCAGAACATCATCCTGGACGAGATGGCCAAGTTCGGCATGGACGTCGAGCTCGGGCAGATCTCCCTGGCCATGGCGATCCCGGTCGCCAGCATGCTCATCGGCCTGGTCATCGCGATCCTCTTCAGCTACCGCCGCGCGCGGGAGTACCGGGACGCGGCACCCGACCTCACCGCCTTCGCGTTCGGTCCCTCGCACGACGGTGCGGAGGGCCCGGGCCATGACGCGGGCTGGACGCGCCAGCACGTCGTCGTGCTGATCGGGCTCGCGATCACCCTCGTGCTGCAGATCGCGTTCGGCTCGCTCGTCATCGCCGCGCTCGGCGGCATCCTCGTGATCTTCGTCTTCCGCGGCGAGCGTTGGCGCACCTCCGACGAACTCGCCCACGGCGGCGTGACGATGATGGGCACGATCGCCTTCATCATGCTGGTGGCCTCGGGTTACTCGTCCGTGCTGTCCGAGACGGGGGCCGTGGACGAGCTGGTGACGTCCGCGACCGGCTGGATCGGGGACAGCAGGCTGCTGGCGGCGGTGGTCATGATGGTCGTCGGCCTGCTGGTGACCATGGGCATCGGCTCGTCCTTCGGCACCGTCCCGATCCTGGCGGCGATCTTCGTGCCGCTGTGCGCCGCCGTCGGGTTCAGCCCGCTGGCCACCGCCGCGCTGGTGGGGGCGGCCGGAGCTATCGGCGACGCCGGCTCGCCCGCCTCGGACAGCACCCTCGGCCCCACCTCGGGGCTGAACGTGGACGGACAGCACCACCACATCTGGGACACCTGCGTGCCCACGTTCCTGCACTTCAACATCCCGCTGTTCTTCGGCGGGATCATCGCCGCCCTGGTCCTGTAGGGGCCCGGGCCGGCGCACCGCGGGGACTGTCCGCGCGGGGACGGTGGGCGCCGACGAACGGTCGGCGAGCGGCCGGTAGAGCATCCGTCCGCATCCAGGGGACGCGTCCGTGCGGGGCCGCAGGGGGCGATGTCCTCCGGGCCATGACGGACGGCGGGCGGGGGGCGTCAGCGCACCTCGAAGTGCCCGGGGAGGTCGGACGGTGGCCCCTGCAGGCGGTCGACGCGTACCGCCTCGACCACCGCGGCACCGGGTCCGGACCGGCACCAGTCGACCATGTCCTCCACCGCCGCCGCGGGACCGGTGAAGAGCGCCTCGACCCGGCCGTCGTCGAGGTTGCGGACCCAGCCGGTCACCCCCGCCGACGCCGCGGCCCGCCGGCAGGTGGCGCGGAAGCCCACGCCCTGGACGGTGCCGGACACCAGCACGTGTACCGCCTCCATGCGTCCTCCCGCGACCTCGGCGCTCCTGTCGGGGTCCAGCCTACGAAGGGGACCGGGCCCGGTGCGAGGGGTGCGGTGTCCGCGGTGGTCCACGTCCTCGGGGGCAGTCATCACCGTGAGCCGACTCACGCACCACCAGCGCGCTCTGGGCTCGTGGCCAGCCGGCGGTCAGGATCGGTTGAGAGGGTCTTCGGATGCGTTCTGTCCGCTCCGCACTGTCCACTACCACCGGGAAGGTCCTGGGTTTCCTCGGCGCCAGCGTCCTGGCCGGGATCCTCGTGGCCGGGCTGGCCCTGCCCCTGGCCGCGACCGGCGGCGCCACCGTCGCCACCGGTTCCGAGCTGCTCGACGAGTTCCCCGCCGAGCTGCGCGAGGAGCCGATCAGCGTTCCGTCCCGGGTGCTGGCCTCGGACGGCTCCGAGCTGGCCACGTTCTACGCGGAGAACCGCAAGCCGGTGGGCCTGGACGAGATCAGCCCGCACATGCAGGAGGCGATCGTCGCGATCGAGGACGAGCGGTTCTACGAGCACGGCGGCGTGGACCCGCAGGGGATCGGCCGTGCGCTCGTGAACAACGCCTCCACGGACTCCGAGCAGGGAGCCTCGACCATCACCCAGCAGTACGTCAACAACATGCTCATCAACGCGGACATGCTCAGCGGCAAGGAGAAGCTGACGATCTCCGGGACCAAGACGTACATGGACAAGCTGCGCGAGATGAAGCTGGCCGTCTCGGTGGAGCAGGAGATGACGAAGGACCAGATCCTCGAGGGCTACCTGAACATCGTGCTGCTCGGTGGCCGCACCTACGGGGTGGAGGCCGCGGCGCAGTACTACTGGGGCGTGCCGGCCTCCGAGCTGACGATCGCCCAGTCGGCCACCCTCGCCGGGCTCGTGAAGTCCCCGAACGGCTACAACCCGCAGACCCGTCCGGACGCCGCCGTGGAACGGCGCAACGTGGTGCTGGACTCGATGCTGGCCCAGGGCTTCATCACGGACGCCGAACACGCCGAGGCCACGGCCAGCGAACTGGGCCTGGACGTCCACCCCGAGCAGGCCGGCTGCATCGCCTCCTCCGCCGCCCCGTACTTCTGTGACTTCGTCCAGCACGAGATCCGCTCCAACGAGGCCTTCGGGCCGGATCCGGAGTCCCGGGAGCAGTTGCTGCACCGCGGGGGGCTCGAGATCACGACCACCCTGGACCCGACGCTGCAGCAGCAGGCCCAGGCCTCGGTCGAGGAGACCGTCCCGGCCTCGGACGCCTCGGGCGCCGGGTCCGCACTCGTCTCGGTCGAGCCGGGCACCGGCAACATCCGGGCGATGGCCCAGAACACGCGGTACTCACCCGAGGAGGGCCGGGGCAACACCGTGCTGAACTTCAACGTGGACGCCGCCCAGGGCGGGGGCAATGGCTTCCAGGGCGGGTCCTCGCTCAAGCCCTACGTGGCCGCGGCGTGGCTGGAGGACGGCCGGTCCATGGCGGACGTCGTGGACGCCTCCCAGGACCACTGGCGCCAGGGCGAGCAGTTCCGCGCCTCCTGCCAGCCCGGCGGATCGGTGTCCATCCCGGACGAGGGCGGGTGGAAGGTCAACAACGTCATCGACGACATGAAGCGCCCGATGACGGCCGACTTCGGCCTGTACTGGTCCATCAACACCGTCATGGTGAACATGGCCCAGGAACTGGACCTGTGTGACATCACCGACGTGGCCACCCGGCTCGGCGTGCACCGCGCGGACGACGGCCGGCCGCTCAACCCGGGCAACCCGTCCTTCATCCTCGGTTCGGAGGAGTTCGCCCCCATGACCCAGGCCGCGGCCTACGCCGCCTTCGCGGACGACGGCCGGTACTGCCGTCCCCGCGCGATCGAGTCCGTCACGGACTCGACCGGCAAGCGGTACGACGTCGGCGGCCCAGACTGCCAGCAGGCGCTCGATCCCGAGGTGGTGGCCCAGCTGAACGAGACGCTGACCCAGATCGGCCGGCGCAACGCGGAGGAGGCCGGCGTGGACCCGGGGGTGCCGATGGGCGGCAAGACCGGCACCAACAATTCCCAGTCCTCCACCTGGTACATCGGCTACACGTCCGGGCTGTCCACGGCCAGCTGGGTGGGGCGGTACACGGACCTGGAGACCCTTGCCGGGACACGGGTCAACGGGCAGGAGCACGAGCACTTCTGGGGCAGCACCCTGGCCGGGCCGCAGTGGATGGACTTCATGGAACAGGCGTCCGGCAGCGTCGAGGCCGAGTCGTTCCGCACCCCGACGGACTCCCCGTTCCAGGACCCCGGCGCCACCGAGCGCTACCGGATGGGCGGGAACGGGACCGGCTGACTAGCATCGGGACCATGGGCACCGTGACGAGACCTGCGCGGCGCCCGCCCCTGTCCTCCTCGCTGCGCCGGTTCACGCCCGAGCGGCTCTCCCCGGGATACTTCGCCTTCGTGATGGGCACGGGCATCCTGTCCATTGGTGCGGCGCAACGGGGCTGGGACCGGTTCTCGGCCGCGCTGATCGTGCTGGCCGCCGTCGGGTACGCCGTGCTGGTGGTGCTCAACGGCTGGCGGCTGCTGGCATACCGCGGTGCCTACGCGGCCGACTTCCACGACTCCGCGAGGGCGTTCCTCGTGTTCACCTTCGTGGCGGCCACGGACGTGCTGGCCGTGTCGCTGGCCGGCATCGGCATCATCGGACCCGCCGCGGCGCTGCTCGTGGTCGGGTCGGTGAGCTGGCTGCTGCTGGGTTATGCCGTGCCGTGGGCCGCGGTGCTGGGCCGGTCCGAGCGGCCGGTGACCGCCGCCGCCAACGGCACCTGGTTCATCTGGGTGGTCGCCGCGCAGTCGGTGGCCGTGGTGGCGGCGACCCTGGAACCCGAGCTGGCGGAGGTGCGCCAGGGGCTGGCCATGCTGGCCGTCTTCGCCTGGTCGGTCGGTCTGGTGCTGTACGTGGCCGTGGCCATCCTGGTGGTCTACCGGATGCTGGCCTACCCGTTGGAGCCCGAGCAGTTCCAGCCGCCCTACTGGGTCTCGATGGGCGCGATCGCCATCACCATCGTGGCCGGGGCGAGGATCGTGGAGATGGAGAGCACCCCCATGGTGGACGCCGTCCGCGGGCTCGTGGCCGGGGCCGCGGTCGTGCTCTGGTGCTTCGCCACGTGGCTGATCCCGGTGCTCTTCGCCGCCGGTGTCTGGCGGCATGTGCTGAAGAGGGTCCCCCTGCGATACACCCCGACCCTGTGGAGCATCGTCTTCCCGCTGGGTATGTACGCCGTGGCCGGGATGTACCTGGGCCGGGCGGACCAGCTGCCGATCGTGGCCCGGATCGGGGAACTGTGGGTCTGGGTGGCGCTGGCGGCCTGGATGGCCACGACGCTGGCCATGATCGGGTCCTGGGTCCGCGTCATCCACCGCGAGGTCGCGCGGTGACCGGGCTGCGGGGCAGCGGACCGCGCGCCATCGCGAGAGAGCGGGCCGGCGAACTGCAGGTGATCGCCGGGCCGATGTTCGCCGGCAAGTCCGAGGAACTGATGCGCCGGGTCCGCCGTGCCTGGCTGGCCGGGCTCTCCGTGGAGGTGGTCAACCACGCCCTGGACGTGCGCCACGGCTCGCGGGACGTGGCCTCCCACGCCGGGCAGCGCATCCCGGCCCGGTCCGTGCCCGACGCCGCCGGGCTGGCCGGTCTCGTGGCCGGCCAGGACCTGGACCTGCTGGCGATCGACGAGGCCCAGTTCTTCGGCTCCGACCTGGTCCCGGTGGTCACGCGGCTGGCCGGGGAGGGGCTCACGGTCGTGGTCTCCGGGCTGTGCGTGACCTTCGACGGCCTGCCGTTCGAACCGCTGCCGGCACTCATGGCCCTGGCGGAGGAGGTGGTCAAGCTGACCGCCGTCTGCTCGGTGTGCGGCCGGGACGCCGCCTTCCACGTGCGGGTCGTCCCCAGCGGGACGCCGTCGAGGGCCGGCGGGGCCGCCCGGGCCGAGCACGTGGGCGGCACGGAGACGTACCAGGCGCGGTGCCGCGCCCACGCCTGACCCGGGCGAGCCGTCCTAACCCGCCTCGGCGTAGGACTCCACCGCGGCGACCGTGAGCGGGAACTCCACCGGTGCCGCCCCGAACAGCAGCCGGCCGGCGGTCGCGGCCGCCTCGGTGACGATCTGTCCGACGGCGGGGGCCTCCTCGGCGGGCCCGTGCAGCACCACCTCGTCATGGACGAAGAACACCAGCCGGGTTCGCAGCCCCCGCTTATGGTCCCGGTGGCCCGCGCGCAACCGGCGCCGGATCTCACCCATCCAGCACAGGGCCCACTCGGCCGCCGTGCCCTGGACCACGAAGTTGCGGGTGAACCGGCCGGCCGCCGCGCGCATCGACCGGGACCGGGACTCGGCCTCGGCCGTGCCGACGTCCCGGACCCCGGCCAGCCAGTCCGGCCCCACCGCCGGGGAGGTCCGGCCCAGCCAGGTGGCCACCTGGCCGCCCTCCTCGCCGCGGCGCGCGGCCCGCTCGAGCAGCCCGATGGCCTCGGGGTACAGGCGGCGCAGGTGCGGCATCAGCACGGCCGAGTCACCCGTCGTGGCCCCGTACATGGCACCGAGCAGCGCGATCTTCGCCCGGGTCCGGTCACCGATCCCGGACCCGGTCTGCCGGCCCTGCTCCGCCACCGCCAGGTACAGGTCGTGCCCGCCGCCGGCGGCCGCCAGGGCCCGGTCCTGTGACATGGCCGCCAGGATGCGCGGTTCCACCTGGGAGGCATCGGCCACGGTGAGCAGCCATCCCGGGTCCGCCCGCACGGCATCCCGTACGGCCGCGGGGACCTGCATGGCCCCGCCGCCGTGGGCGGCCCAGCGCCCGGTCACCACCCCGCCCACCGCGTACGCGGCGTGGAAGCGGCCGTCCCGGACCCACTCGTCCAGCCAGTGCCAGCCGTTGGCCGTCCACAACCGGTACAGGTGCTTGTACTCCAGCACGGGTGCCACCAGCTCCGCGCGGCGCGGCGAGTCCGCACCGCCGCCACGGGCCCATTCCTTCAGTTCCCAGGCCCGGGTGGAGGACACCCGCACCCCGGCCGCCGTGAGTCCCCGCAGCAGGTCCTGGGGAGAATCGGGATTGAGGCCGGGGACGCCGAGGCCCGCGGCGATGCGCTGGGCCAGCTCCTGCAGCAGCCGCGGCCGTTCGCCCTCCCGGGGGCGGGGCCCGAGCCGGCGCCGGAGCATCTCCTCGTGGACGTCCCGGCGCCAGGGCAGTCCCTCCTGCAGCATCTCCGCCGCGACCAGCGCACCCTGGGACTCCGCGGCCAGCAACAGCATCAGGCGCTGCGGATGCCGGGCACCGGCGACGGCGGCCAGCTGGGTGGCCAGTTCCCGCGCCAGCTCGGTGGCCCCGGGGCTGCCGTCCCGTCCGGCACCCGCGGCCGGCAGGTCGAAGAACGCCTCCTGGTCCGGCGGCCCCGGCCGCGGGGCCTGACCGTAGGGTTCCGGGTCCCGGACGGGCACGACGGCGGCGGGGGAGTACCGCACGCCGGTCGCCTCGAGCGTGGCCGCACCGAGGAGGATGCGCTGGGCGAGGCCGAGGTCCCAGCACCGGCCGAGTTCGATGCCGGCCCGCAACAGCGGCGGGTAGTCGGTGGCCACGGAGGCGAACACCCAGCGGATGGACGCGGGGTCCGTCCCGAGGCGCTCCGGCAGCGCCCGGACGAGGCCGGGCAGCTGGTCCGGGCCGGCCGTGGGTCCCCGTGCGATCCGGTCACCGTCGACCAGGACGGCCTCCCACGATCCCGGGGTGCCGGAACCGCTGCGTGCCGGTACCGGGGCGGACCGGGCGGACGACCCGGCAGGCGGTGCCGACGACCCGGCGGACGGGCCCGCCGAGGCCGCGGCGGCCGGACCGAGGACGATGTGCATGCCCCCAGTCAACCGGACGCCGCGACCGCGCCGGTACTTTCGCCCTGCCCCCGGCTGGGATAGGTTGGTCCCATGGCACGGTTCAGCTTCCTGGAATGGCCGGTCATCCGGCAGTTCCGCACGGACGACTCCTCCGGTCGAAGCTCTGCCGTGACCTCTCCGACCACGCGGGCCATCGCCCCGCGCACCACCACCGCGGACCGCTCCGTGCAGAGCGTGTGCCCGTACTGCGCGGTGGGCTGCGGGCAGAAGGTCTTCGTCACGGACGAGAGGGTCGTGCAGATCGAGGGGGACCCGGACTCACCGATCTCCCGCGGTCGGCTGTGCCCCAAGGGGTCGGCGAGCGAACAGCTCGTCAACGCCTCCAACCGCCAGACGAAGGTCCTCTACCGGGCGCCGCGGGCCACCGAGTGGCAGGAGATGGACCTCGAGACCGCCACCGAGATGGTGGTGGACCGGTTCCTGGCGTCCCGCCGCAACGGCTGGCAGGACCTGGACGAGCAGGGCCGCCGGCTGGCCCGCACCATGGGGATCGCCTCCCTGGGCGGGGCCACGCTGGACAATGAGGAGAACTACCTCATCAAGAAGCTGTTCACGGCGGCCGGCGCGATCCAGATCGAGAACCAGGCCCGTATTTGACACTCCGCCACGGTTCCCGGTCTGGGGACCTCCTTCGGGCGCGGCGGCGCCACCCAATCGCTGCAGGACATGGCCAACGCTGACTGCATTGTCATCCAGGGCTCGAACATGGCCGAGGCCCACCCCGTGGGCTTCCAGTGGGTGACCGAGGCCAAGGCGCGCGGTGCCAAGGTCTTCCACGTGGACCCGCGCTTCTCGCGCACCTCGGCGGTGGCGGACAAGCACGTGCCGATCCGTGCCGGTTCGGACATCGTGCTGCTGGGCGCGCTGATCAACTACGTCCTGACCCACGAGAAGTGGTTCAGGGAGTACGTGGTGGCCTACACGAACGCCGCGACGATCGTGAACGAGGACTTCCGGGACGCCGAGGACCTGGACGGGCTGTTCTCCGGGTACGACGAGGAGTCCGGCGGCTACGACATGGAGTCCTGGGCCTACGAGCCGGAGCCCGGCAGCGGTTCCGGGGGCACCGGCGTCGGGGACGGGACCGCGGGGGACAGCGCCCGGGAGGACGGGGCGGAGGCCTCCACGGAGGCGGCCGGCCAGCAGTACGGTTCCGGTGGCCCGGACGTCGAGACGCACGTGCCGCGCCGGGACGAGACGCTGCAGCACCCGCGCACCGTGTTCCAGATCCTGAAGCGCCACTACGCGCGCTACACCCCGGAGATGGTGCGGGACGCCTGCGGGATCCCGGTGGCGGACTTCGAGGAGCTGGCCCGGACGATCACGGAGAACTCCGGCCGCGAGCGCACCACCTGCTTCGCCTATGCCGTGGGCTGGACGCAGCACACGGTCGGCGCCCAGTACATCCGCACGGCCACCATCCTGCAGCTGCTGCTGGGGAACATGGGACGCCCGGGCGGGGGCATCATGGCCCTGCGCGGCCACGCGTCCATCCAGGGCTGCACGGACATCCCCACCCTGTTCAACCTGCTGCCCGGGTACCTGCCGATGCCCACCGTGGAGAAGCAGGACCTGGGTACCTACCTGGACTCGATCGCCTCCAAGAAGCAGAAGGGCTACTGGGCCGAGGCGGACGCCTACACCGTCAGCCTGCTCAAGGCCTGGTGGGGGGATGCCGCCCACGCGGGCAACGACTACGCCTACGACTACATCCCCCGCCTCACCGGTCCCCACGGCACCTACCAGACCGTGGAGGGGATGATCGCCGGGGACGTCGAGGGCTACTTCCTGCTCGGGCAGAACCCGGCGGTCGGCTCCGCCAACGGCCGCATGCAGCGGATGGGCATGTCCCACCTGAAGTGGCTCGTGGTCCGGGACTTCCAGCTCATCGAGTCCGCCACCTGGTGGAAGGACGGTCCGGAGATCGCCACCGGCGAGCTGCGCACCGAGGACATCGAGACCGAGGTGTTCTTCTTCCCGGCCGCCAACCACGTGGAGAAGGCCGGCACCTTCACCCAGACCCAGCGTCTGGTGCAGTGGCGCCACCAGGCCGTGGCCCCGCCGGGTGACGCCCAGTCCGAGCTGCAGTTCTTCCACGAGCTCGGCAAGCGGATCCGGGCCCGGCTGGCGGACTCCACCGACCCCCGCGACCGCCCGCTGCTGGACCTGACCTGGGACTACCCGGAGGACGAGCACGGGGAGCCCGACGGCGAGGCCATCCTGCAGGAGATCAACGGCCACCAGCTCACCGGGCCCGACGCCGGCACGCTGCTCTCCAGCTACACCCAGTTGAAGGCGGACGGTTCCACGGCCGGTGGCTGCTGGATCTACACCGGCGTCTTCGCGGACGGGATCAACCACGCCGCCGACCGCACTCCGGGCGGTGGCGACGGTCCCCAGACCGAGGAATGGGGCTGGGCCTGGCCCTCGAACCGGCGGATCCTGTACAACCGGGCCTCGGCGGACCCGCAGGGCCGGCCCTGGAGCGAGCGCAAGAAGCTCGTCTGGTGGGATGAGGACCAGGGCAAGTGGGTCGGCAACGACATCCCGGACTTCCCCGTGGACCGTGCGCCCGGCAGCACCCCGGACCCCTCATTGGGCGGTGCGGCCGCGCTGGCCGGGGACGACCCGTTCATCATGCAGGCCGACGGCAAGGGCTGGCTCTTCGCGCCCAAGGGGATGGTCGACGGTCCGCTGCCGACCCACTACGAGGCGCAGGAGTCCCCGGTGCGCAACCCGCTGTACCGGCAGCAGCACAACCCCACCCGGGTCACCCTGCCCCGCAAGGACAACCTCAGCGCGCCCGAACCGGGCGCCCCGGGGTCGGACGTGTACCCCTTCGTGTTCACCACGTACCGGCTGACCGAGCACCACACCGCCGGCGGGATGAGCCGGTGGCTGCCGTACCTGGCCGAGCTGCAGCCCGAGATGTTCTGCGAGGTCTCCCCGGAACTGGCCGCCAAGCGCGGGCTGGAACCCTACGGCTGGGCCACGCTGATCTCCCCGCGGGCGGCCATCGAGGCGAAGGTCCTGGTCACCGAGCGGATGAGGCCGCTGCGGGTGGGCGGACAGACGGTCCACCAGATCGGACTGCCCTACCACTGGGGCGTCGGCAACGACGCGGTCGTCACGGGTGACTCCGCCAATGACCTGCTGGGCATCACCCTGGACCCGAACGTGCTCATCCAGGGCTCCAAGGTCGGCGCCGTGGACATCCGGCCGGGACGGCGACCCCAGGGCAGGCAGCTGTTGCAGCTGGTGGAGGACTACCAGCGCAGGGCGCACCTGACCGTGGAGTCGGGCAACGAGGGCGTCACCGGCAGCCACGAGGAGGCCGGCGCCGAGGAGGCCACTGACCGGTCCGAGCGGCTGGACCACGAATCGACGGACCAGCCAGGAGCCGAGGAGTAGATGCAGCGACTGACCGCACCGGACGCGGCCGCCGTGGGGGACAACCCCACGGCGGACGCCCACTACGAGCACCCCCACGCCCGCAAGGGCTTCTTCACGGACACCTCGATCTGCATCGGCTGCAAGGCCTGCGAGGTGGCCTGCAAGGAGTGGAACCGCAACCCGGCGGACTCGGACTACGAGCTGTCCAACTCCTCCTTCGACAACTCCGAGGGCCTCAGCGCGGACACCTGGCGCCACGTCGCCTTCATCGAGCAGGACCGCGGCCGCATCGAGGCGGCCCGCGAGTCCGGGCGCGCACTCGTGAGCCTGGGCATGCCCCGGATCCGTCCCGCCGACGTGCCCACCACCGCGGGGGAGGCGATCACCACCGCCGTCACCGGGGGGATGACCGGCCCGCTCTCGGAGGTGGCCGGGCGACCGCCGGCGGGCCTTCCCCCCGCCCCTGACCTCGGGGAACTCGACGTGCTGTCCTCGCTGGGCGGCGGGCCCACCCGGCCCGAGGACGCGGGTGCCGTGGACACGACCCCGCCGGACACCCCCGAGTTCCGCTGGCTGATGTCCTCGGACGTCTGCAAGCACTGCACCAACGCCGGCTGCCTGGACGTGTGCCCCACCGGGGCGCTGTTCCGCACCGAGCACGGCACGGTGGTGGTCCAGGACGATGTCTGCAACGGCTGCGGCACGTGCGTGGCCGGCTGCCCGTTCGGGGTCATCGAGCGGCGCAAGGACGGCATCGCCCAGCCGAAGACGGAGCGCTCCGCGGCCCCGGTCACGCCCACCGGGCCCGGGAAACCGGAGAAGGCCCGCAACGTCGGCGTGGCCCAGAAGTGCACGCTCTGCTATGACCGGCTCGTCGACGACCAGACCCCGGCCTGCGCCCAGGCCTGCCCGACGACGTCCATCAAGTACGGCGAACGCGAGGACCTGGTGAGCGGGGCCCGGGAGCGGGTGGCCCGGCTCCACGCCGAGGGGCGCACCGAGGCCCGGCTCTACGGGGCCAACCCGAACGACGGCGTCGGCGGGACCGGGTCGGTGTTCCTGCTGCTGGACGAGCCGGAGGTCTACGGCCTGCCGCCGGACCCCCGCGTGCCGACCGCCGACCTGCCCCGCATGTACGCCCGCGCCGGGCTCGCCATGGCCGGGATGGCCGCGGCCTCCGCGCTCGCGTTCGTGCTGGGAGGACGCCAGTGACCACCTCCGAGTTCGACCGTTACCGCCCGCCGGAGGAGCCCCGGCGCCGGCGCCGCAGGGACCGGGACTCGCCCGCCGCGGGCCGAGAGGCGTCGGCGTATGCCGTGGGCACGGCGACGGGCGCCGGCGTGCCCACCGCACCGGCCGGCGCCGCCCCCGGTGCGGGCAGGCGCCGCGGGGACTGGCCCCGGCCGGCAGCGACGGTGCGCGCGAGATGGCCATGGTGCCGGAACCCGAGTTCGCCCCGCCGACGGTTACTACGGCCGCCCCGTGGTCAAGGCGCCGCCGTGGGACGAGCGGGTCGCGCTGTACCTGGTCTGCGGCGGGATCGCCGGCGGGTCAGCCCTGCTGGCGTTCGGCGCCCAGCTCACCGGCCGCGACGCGCTGCGGCGCAACGCGCGGCTGACCGCCCTCGGCACGGCCAGCGTCGGGGCCCTCGCCCTGGTGGCGGACCTGGGCCGGCCCGAGCGGTTCCTCAACATGCTGCGCACCATCAAGCCGACCTCCCCCATGAGCCTGGGGTCGTGGATCCTGGCCGGGTTCAGCACCGGTGCCGGCCTGGCCGCCGTCGCGGACCTGGACCGGATGACCGGTGAGGTGCTGCCGCTGGGCCCGCTGCGGTCCGTGCTGCGCGCGTTCGAGGCGCCGGCCGGTGCCCTGGCCGCCCTGCTCGGCGCGCCGCTGGCCGGTTACACCGCCGTGCTGCTCTCGGACACCGCGATGCCCACGTGGAACGCCGCGAAGGACGACCTGCCGTTCGTGTTCGTCTCCTCCGCGTCACTGGCCTCGGGCGGGATGGCCATGATCACGACGCCGACCGCCCAGGCCGGACCGGCCCGCGCCCTCGCGCTGGCCGGGGTGGCCGGTGACCTGGTCGCCGCCCAGGCCATGGAGCGCAGGATGGACCCCGTGGCCGCCGAACCCCTGCACCAGGGCCGCCCCGGGTGGCTGATGCGATGGAGCGAACGGTTGGCGATCGTCGGCGGCATCGGCACGGTCGCCGCGGGGGTGACCGCGCGGACCGCCCCTCGGGCCAGTCGCTGGGTCGCCGCAGCCTCGGGGGCGGCACTCGTCACGGCGTCGGCGTTCACCCGGTTCGGGGTGTTCTATGCCGGCAAGGACTCCGCCATGGACCCCCGCTACACGATCGAACCGCAGAAGCGCCGGCTGGAGGCGCGCCGCCGCGCCGGCATCACGCACGACTCCATCACCACCGCGGGCTGAACCGGCAGGTCATCTCACCGCACGCGGATGCCGCTGCCGGCCACCGTCTCGCCGATCACCGGGTAACCCGGCACCTCCCCAACGACCAGCAGCCCGCCGGAGGTCTGGGCGTCGGCGAGCAGCAGCAGGTCCTCCTCGGACACGGGGGCGTCCGCGCTCACGTGCGGGCGCACCCAGCCCAGGTTGCGGCGGGTGCCGCCGGAGACGAAGCCGTCGCGCAGGGCCTCGGCGGCGCCCTCCACGAGCGGCACCGCGGTCCGGTCGATGACCGCGCCCACCCCCGAGGCCCGCATCATCTTGTGCAGGTGGCCCAGCAGCCCGAACCCCGTGACGTCGGTGGCGGCGCGCGCCCCGGAGGCCAGGGCCGCGTCCGCGGCGTCCCGGTTCAGGGCGGTCATGGACGCGATGGCCGCGGTGAAGACCTCGCCGGTCTGCTTGTGCCGGTTGTTCAGCAGCCCGACCCCGATCGGCTTGGTCAGCGTGATCGGCAGCCCCGCCTCGGCGGCGTCGTTGCGCAGCAACCGGTCCGGACGGGCCACCCCGGTGACGGCCATCCCGTACTTGGGCTCCGGGTCGTCGATGGAGTGCCCGCCGATGACCGGGCACTCGGCCTCGGTGGCCACGGCCAGGCCGCCGCGCAGCATCTCGCTCATCAGCTCCATCGGCAGCGCCGACCGCGGCCAGCCCACCAGGTTCAGCGCGACGACGGGCGTGCCGCCCATCGCATAGATGTCTGAGAGGGCGTTCGCGGCCGCGATCCGGCCGAAGTCATAGGCGTCGTCCACCATGGGGGTGAAGAAGTCCGCCGTGGACAGCACGGCCAGGTCCTCCCGCAGCAGCACGGCCGCGGCGTCGTCACCGTCGTCCAGGCCGACGAGCACCTCCGCCGCGCCCGGGGTCTGCCGGCCGACCAGCCCCCGCACGGCGTCCTCCAGCTCACCCGGCGGGATCTTGCAGGCACACCCGCCACCGCTGGCGTACCCGGTCAGCCGGACCGCGGCGGACGTCGTCGGCCTCGTGCCGTCCTCGCCCCGGGCAACGGCGGTGTGGGTGGTGGGGGTCTCGGTCGTCGTGCCCGGCGCGGTGGTCTCCATGCGGCCACTGTAGCCACGCCCGGTGGTAGTTTCGACCATGGAGGCGTCCGGGTCCTGGTGGGCCCCCCGGTCTTCAAAACCGGTGAGGCCGGGCATCCCGGCCTGGCGGGTTCGATTCCCGTCCGCCTCCGCCAACCACGGTGCCTGCCCCCGCAGCGCACCCGCCCGCCTGCCCGAGGAGGACCGTGACCGAGCAGCGCCTCGCGCAGGACCCCCGCCGCAGGATCCCGCGCACCGATGACCTGCTGGCCCTGCCCGAGGTCGCGGCCGCCCGGTCCCGGCTCAGCGAGGCGGTGCTGCGGGAGACGGTGCGGCGGGCGCAGGACCGGGCCCGGTCCGGTCAGATCGCCCCCGACGACGTCGCCCCCGCCCTGGTGGCCGACCTCGCCGCCCGCTCGGCCACCAGCCTGCGTCCGGTGCTCAACGCCACCGGGGTGGTGGTCCACACCAATCTGGGCCGGGCACCGCTGTCCGAGGCCGCCGTCCAGGCGCTGGTGACCGCCGGCGGCTACGTGGACGTGGAGCTGGACCTCGCCTCCGGGGTGCGGTCCCGGCGGGGCGCCGGAACGCGGGAGGCGCTGCTGGCCGCGCTGCCGGAGGCCGAGGACGCCCTGGTCGTCAACAACGGGGCGGCCGCGCTCGTGCTGGCCACCACCGCCCTGGGCGCGGGTCGAGAGGTCATCGTCAGCCGCGGGGAGTTCGTGGAGATCGGCGCCGGCTTCCGGTTGTCGGACCTGATCGCATCCACGGGCGCGCGGCTGCGCGAGGTCGGCACCACCAACCGGACGCACCTCGCCGACTACGCCGACGCGGTCGGCCCGGACACCGGTTGCCTGCTCAAGGTCCACCCGTCCAACTTCCGCGTCAGCGGATTCACCGCCGCCGTGCCGGTCGCCGGGCTCAGGGACCTGGCCCTCGAGCGGGGTGTGCCGCTCGTGGTGGACGTCGGCTCCGGGCTGCTGCGCCACGACCCGGCGTTGCCGCAGGAACCGGACCTGGCCTCGGCCCTCGCCGACGGCGCGGACGTCGTCATCGCCAGCGGGGACAAGCTGCTGGGCGGCCCGCAGGCCGGACTGCTGCTGGGCCGTGCGGAGGTCATCCAGCGCCTGGCCCGGCACCCGCTCGCCCGGGCCGTCCGCGCGGACAAGCTCTCCCTGGCCGCCCTGGAGGCCACGCTCGTCGGGGGTCCTGCTCCGGTGGCCCGGTCCCTGCACGCCGACCCGGGACGGCTGCTCGAACGGACCGAGACGCTGGCCCGGGACCTGGCGCGGGGCGGTGCCGCGACGGTCGTCCCGCACGACGGACGCGTCGGCGGCGGGGGAGCGCCCGGGGTCCCACTGCCCGGCTGGGCCGTGCGGCTGCCCGAGGCGGTCGCCCCGTTGCTGCGCGCCGGGGATCCCGCGGTGCTTCCGCGCGTGCACGACGGCGCGTGCCTGGTGGACCTGCGCTGCGTCCCCGAGTCACGCGACGAGGCGCTCACCGCCGCGGTGCGCTCGGCCCTGGACGCGCTCGGCGGGGACTCCTGAGATGTACGTCGTCGCCACTGCCGGGCACGTCGACCACGGCAAGTCCACCCTCGTCCGGGCCCTGACCGGGATGGAACCGGACCGCTGGGCGGAGGAGAGGCGCCGGGGGCTGACCATCGACCTGGGCTTCGCCTGGACCGCACTGCCGTCCGGCCGCGAGGTCGCCTTCGTGGACGTCCCGGGCCACGAGAGGTTCCTGGCGAACATGCTCGCCGGGCTCGGACCGGCACCGGTGGCCTGCCTCGTGGTGGCCGCGGACGAGGGGTGGAAACCGCAGTCCGGGGACCACCGCGATGCCATCGCGGCCCTGGGGATCGAGCACGGCCTCATCGTCATCACTCGCGCCGACCTCGTCGCCCAGGACGGCCCGGACGCGGCGGGCGCACGGATCCGCGCCGTGCTGGACCGGGTCCGCGCCGAGCTCGCGGGGACCGGGCTCGCCGGGGCACCCGCCGTCGTGGTGTCCGCGGCGACCGGCGCCGGACTCGAGGACCTGCGCCGGGCCCTCGACGACGTGCTGGCCGCCACCGGCGCCCCGGACGCCACCGGGCGGGTCCGGTTGTGGGTGGACCGGTCCTTCACGGTCAAGGGGGCCGGCGCCGTGGTCACCGGCACCCTGGCGGCCGGGACGCTGGCCGCCGGTGACCGGTTGGAGCTGCTCGGCGCGGGACCACCGCGCGACGTCTCCGTCCGCGCGCTGCACAGCCGCAACGCCCCCCACGAGTCCATCGGGCCGGTCAGCCGGGTGGCGGTGAACCTGCGCGGGGTGGACGCCGAGGCCGTCCACCGGGGGGACGCCCTGGTCACGCCCGGGGCCTGGCCGCTGGCCGCCGTCGTGGACGTCCGCCGGACCACCGGGGACAGCCTCGTCGAGGCCCCCGCGGAGCTGCTGGTGCACGTCGGCACCGCCACGGTCCCCGTCCACGTGCGCCCCTTCGACGACGCCCACGCCCGGCTGACGCTCCAGCGGCCCCTGCCGCTGGTGCCCGGTGACCGGCTGGTGCTGCGCGATCCGGGGGCCCGGACGATCCTGGGCGGGGTGCGGGTGCTGGACGTGGACCCCCCGGCGCTCACCCGCCGGGGGACGGCACGCGACGCGCCGCGACCCTGGCGGCCATGCCCGACGGCGGGGATCCCCTCGGAGAGATCGCCCGCCGGGGCGCGGTGCGGGCCGAGGACCTGGACCGGCTCGGGCTGACGGTGCCGGCGGACGCCGCGGGGGTCCGGCGGCTGGGGCAGTGGTGGGTCCACGAGCCCGTCCTGACCGGTTGGTGCGAACGCGTGCGCGCCGCCGTGATCGGGCTGGCCGAACGGGACCCGCTGGCCCCCGGGGTGAGCCGCGGCGCCGCGCTGGACCTGGTGGCCGTGCCGGACCCGGTCCTGCTGGACGCCGTGGCGGCCGAGGCCGGGCTCGTGCACGAGGCCGGGTACCTCGTCCTGCCGGGGGCGCACCGGGGACTCGGCGCCGCCGAGCACGCCGTGGCCGCGGTCGAGGACCGGCTGGCACTGGACCCGTTCAGCGCCCCGGAGGGTGACGAGCTGACGGCACTGCGGCTGGGGGCCCGAGAACTGGCCGCGGCGGAACGTCTCGGCCGCCTGCTGCGGCTGGACGGGTCCGTGGTGCTGCTGCCCACGGCTCCGGCCCTGGCGATGCGCGAACTGGCCCGGCTGGACCAGCCCTTCACCACCAGCCAGGCCCGCCGGGCCCTGGGCACCACCCGGCGGGTGGCGATCCCGTTGCTGGAGTTGCTCGACGCCCGTGGCTGGACCCGTCGGCTGGACGCCGGGCACCGCGAGGTGGTGCGCTGACCGCGGCACCCACCGTCGCCGGCGGGTGACTCCCGCACGGATCCCGATGCCACGGTGCTAGGGCAGGTCCTCGTCGGCCACCTCGAGGTGTTCCACGGTCCGGTTCCCGACCGGGGTCTCGGTCGTCACCACGATGGAGGCGGTCCGGCCCACCAGGGCGCAGTTCTCCGGTGCACCGGGCACCAGGCCGACGATCGTGGCCACCCGGATGCCGGAGTCGTCCTCTTCGACGGCGGTGCGCGATCCGTAGCAGTCGGGCGTCCCGGTGGGGAAGTGGAAGCGCAGTTCCCGCTCCGAGACGACCTCGTAGTCCGTCCACTCCACGACCTGCTGGCCGGTCAGGTCGTCCCGGGGCTCGTCGTCCACGACGGCGTCCCCGGTGGTGTCCTGCGTGGGGGCCGAATGGGCGGTGGAGCTGCCGCTCACCTCACTGCCACCGCTCTCGGCCCCGCCGCCCGGATCCTGGCGGGCACAGCCGGCCCCCGCAGCCGTCAGCAGGGCCACCCCGGCCAGGACGGCCACGAGGCGGTATCCGCCGTGGGAGATCGGTCTCACGGGGTCTCACCACTCCCGTCGTCCTCAGCGGCGGCGTACAGCTCCTCGACGCGTTCATCGAAGTAGGGGCCACTGATGTAGGCCGTGCTGTTCGAGGGACCGAACGACGTCACGCTGCGCACGTAGCCCTGGCCGGTCGAGTCGTCGTACTCAGCCAGCCACGGGCCACCGGAGGAGCCCGGGCCGAAGTCGCAGCCGCTGATCGAGGGGAAGAGGAAGGTCTCGACCTGCTGGGTGACGGTCGTTCCCGTGCACGTCCACATCCGCTCGCCGGCGTCCAGGTTGACGGGATAGCCGAAGACGGACGCGTCGAACTCCCGGCTGCCACCGGTCGCCAGACCGTGGCCCCCCACGGCGTCGGCCACGGTCTCGCCGTCCTCGTTGTCCTGGGTGGTCACGAGGGCCACGTCGGAACTGAAGCCCTGGCCGCTCGCGCCATAGGTGATCCACTCGTCGAAGGCCCTGAACGATGCCGCGGCGAACGTTCCCTCGGTCCCCGGGCCGTGATCGTACCCGGGGGCGAACACCCAGTTCGCGTGCCAGGTCTCGCCCGGCCCGCCGTGCACACAGTGGCCGGCCGTGATCACGAGACGCTTCGAGGCGCTGTTGACCGCGGACCCGGAGCAGACGTAGTCCCGTCCGTCCTGCTGGTTGCGGAAGAAGACCTTGCCGTTGGTGGGGGAGTCGCCCGCCTCCACGCGGGAGGACTCGGCGCTGCTCTGAGCCCGCGCCCCGGCCGGGTCATCGGCGGGGTCGTCGGCGGGGGGAGCCGGCTCGGCGATGATCGTGGGCGGGTCGGACTCGTCCGTGGGGGAGGGGGACGCATCCACGGAGGCGGAAGAGGCCCGCGCGCCGGGCTCCTGACCGGTGCCCTGGCCTTCCGGTTCGTCGGCCGGGATGGCCCTCTCCATGCGCTCGGCCGTCCAGTACTCCGTCACGGCCTCGGCGTCGTCCACGGCGGCCCCAGGGTCCCGGGACCCTGCGGTGGGCGCGAGACCCGTCAGGTCGTCCGTGACCGGCGCGGCGGTGACGGTCGTCGTCGTCGCCTCCCGGCCCGGCAGCCCGTCCCCGTCGGCGTACGCCGGCACCGAGGACGTGACCAGGGCGGCGGCCGCCAGTGCTGCGGTGGGGAGGAACCACCATCTCCGTGGGTTCGCGTGGTCCATGGGTCCATCCCTCGGTCGGTCTGCGGATCCGGCCACACCTCGTCAGCGGGCAACCGGACAGCCGCGGTCTGGGGTCACCAGAGCGTCGGTGGCTCACATGATTGGACGCGGCCCGGACAGAAGTCAAGGTTCCGGCGGTCCACCGTCGTCCGGGTCGGCGTGCGCCCCTGTACCGGCGGGACCTGCGCGGCGGACGAGGAGGACCGTGGCGGCGCGGGCGGTGACCGGTGACGGGCGGGGAACCGGCTGATACCGTCGCCGCCATGATCGGGTCTGCCGTGATCTGCGGGGCCGGCATCGCCGGGCTGTCCCTGGCCCACGAACTGGTGCGCCACGGCTGGGAGGTCACCCTGGTGGAGCGCGCGCCGGGACTCCGCGAACAGGGGTACATGATGGACTTCTTCGGGCCGGGGTACGAGGCCGCGGAACGGATGGGACTGCTGGGCCGGCTTCGGGAACTGAGCCATGACGTCGACGCCCTGGCCTATGTGGACGAGCGGGGACGCACCCGCGCCTCGGTGGGGTACGCCCGTCTGGCGCGTGCCCTGGACGGCCGACTGCTGAGCATCATGCGGCCGGACCTGGAACGGGCACTGCGGGAGGCGATCGGTGACGCCGCGGAGTTCCGCTACCGGGACACCGTCCGGGAGGTCACGGACCGGGGCGACGGGGTGAGGGTGGCGTTGGCCGGCGGATCGGTCCGGGACGCTGAGCTGCTCGTCGGCGCCGACGGGATCCACTCCCAGGTCCGCCGTCACCTGTGGGGTGCCGAGGAGCAGTTCATCCGGTACCTGGGGCTGCACACGGCGGCCTACACCTTCAGCGACCGGCAGGTGCACGCCGCGCTGGCCGGCCGGTTCGTCATGACGGACACGGTCGACCGGACCCTCGGCCTGTACGGCCTGGACGGGGACCGCGTGGCGGCGTTCATGACCCACGCCAGTGCCGACCCGGACCTGCCGGCGGGCCGGCGGGCGGTGCTGCGGGACAGGTACGCCGGCTTGGGCTGGGTGGCCGCGCGGGCCCTGGACCGCTGTCCGCCGGGGGAGGAGGTCTACTATGACCAGGTCGCGCAGGTGGAGGTGCCCGACTGGCGGTGCGGGAACGTGGTCCTGCTCGGAGACGCCTGCCAGGCGGTCTCACTGCTCGCCGGGCAGGGGGCCTCGCTGGCCGTCGCCGGCGCCTGCGTCCTGGCCGATCACCTCGTCACCGCACCCTCGGTCCCCACGGCGCTGCGCGGGTACCAGGAGCACTGGCGCCCCGTCGTCACCGCCGCCCAGCGGGCCGGCCGCCGGGGCGCCGAGTGGTTCCTGCCGCGATCCGAGGCCGCCCGTCGCAGGCGCCTGCTGATGCTGCACCTGATGGCCCTGCCGGTCGTCAGCCGGCTGATCGCCCGGGGTGTCACGGGCCGGACGTCATCAGCACGGTGACCGGGGGTTGGCGCGGTGACCCGGCTCAGCCCAGCGCGCGCACCGGTTCCGACCCGGAGAGCGACTCCAGGGCGGTGAGTCCCATGGCCAGTGCCCGGGCCTCGTCCGTGAACAGGTGGCCGTGCACGCGGGACGCCGCCAGGGCCAGTGCCGCCGGCCGCTCCAGGCCGAACCAGCCCATGATGGTGTCCAGTCCCGAGGGGGTCACCCGCCAGGTCTTGTCCGCGTCCTTGACGATCGAGTCCTCGATGGACAGGGACTCCTTGCGGCTGTCGTGACCGTCGATGATCTCCAGGATGCGCTCGATGCGCTCACCGGGGTGACCCACCTCCGTCAGGATCTCGCCGGCGATCCGGGCGCCCTCCCGCTCGTGCAGCAGCACCAGGTCCGGTCTCCCGCCGCCCGGGGCGATCGCCTCCAGCACCTCGTCCTCCGGGACCCGGGACCAGCCGACGTCGTGCAGCAGGATGGCCGGGAGCACCACGTCGGCGTCCGCCTCCGGGTGGAACTCGAGCAACGCGGCCGCGATCCCGAAGGCGTAGAGCGAATGCCGGTCGTTCCCGCGCACGCGCAGGTGGGGCGCGGCCAGGTCCCAGATCCGCCGCTGGGACTCGTCGAGGTCGGGCAGTCCGCGCAGGCTGGCGCGGTCGGGCAGGAACGCCGAGACGTCGCGTCCCAGCTGGTTGGCGGCGGTGCGTGTCTGCGGGCTCATGACTGCCATGCTGGGCGAGCGGACCGTCGCCGTCCAGCCCGGTGTCCCGCTGGACGGAAGGGCGCGGTCAGTCCCAGTCCAGGTCACCGAAGGAGGAGGGGAACCGCGGGCGTCGGCTGCGCAGGAATTCCCCGACGACGGCCGCCCCCAGGTCCTCCGGGTCCGGCGCCACCACGCGACCGCCCACCCGGCGGGCCATGGCGGCCAGGAAACGCTCCAGCCCCGGGTCGTCGCCCAGCCGGAAGAAGGTGATCTCCGCCCCGTTCCGGCCCACCCGGTCCAGTTCGGCCACCGTGGCGCGCAGGGTCTCCGGCTCTGGCGGGTAGGAGAACCAGGATTCCCCGTGGGCCATCAGGCGGGCGGTGGGCTCCCCGTCGGTCACCACGAGCAGCACGGGCTGCCGGGTGGGGTGCTTCCGGAAGAACGCACTGGCCAGCAACAGTCCGTGGTGCAGGTTGGTGCCCTGCTCCCGCAGCGGGGGCAGGGCCGTGAGCTCGTCGACCGTGACGGTCTGGGCGTAGCGGCCGAAGTTCACCAGTTGCAGCGCGTCCCCGCGGAACCGGGTGGAGACCAGGTGGTGCAGGGCCAGCGCGGTGCGCTTCATGGGGACCCAGCGGCCCTCGGCCGCCATGGAGAACGAGGTGTCCACCAGCAGCACCACGGCCGCCTGGGTGCGGTCCTCGGTCTCCTGGACCTCCACGTCCTGGACCTGGAGCCGCAGCCCCGACGCCGGATCCGCGCCCTCGGCGGCCGTTCGGCCGATCGCGTTGGTCACCGTGCGCGTGACGTCCCACGGCTCGGCGTCCCCGAACTGCCAGGGCCTGCTGGATCCGGTCAGTTCCCCGGCGGCCCCGGCATGGCGGGTGTCCCGCTGGCCCTGGCGGCCCGAGAGCCGGCCCGCGGCGTCCTTCAGCAGGGACTGCCCCAGCCGGCGCATGGCCCGCGGTGAGAGCCGCAGGTCCCCGTCGGTGCCTCGTCGCAGCAGGCCGGAGTCGCGCAGGGCCTTCTCCAGGGCGGCCAGTGTCCGGGCGGAGGCCGCGGCGTCATCACCCAGGTGGCGGTCGAGCGCGTCGACGTCGAGGTCGGACAGGGTCGAGCCCGCATAGGACTGGGAGAGCTGCTCGGCCAGCTCGTCGAGCTCGGCGAGGTCCTGGAGCACGCCGGTGCCGTCGCCCAGTCCCAGGCCCTGGCCCCCGTCGAAGGACTCCGAGCCGGACCAGTCCTCGCCGGGGCGCAGGCCCTGCAGGTTGGCGTCCAGCCGGCTGAGCTGGTCCATCAGCTCGGGGGAGCCGAAGGCCTGGGCGGACAGGGCCATGAGCTCCTCCCGTTGCTCCCGCGTCATGGACCGCAGCATGCGCTGGGCGGCGGCCGAGCGCTTGGCCAGGGCGTCGATCAGCTCGTCGATGTCCTGGGGGTCCTCCGGGAACTGGTCGCCGTGCCGGGCCATGAAGTCCTCGAAGTCCTGCGGGGTGTCCTCGCCGCGCGCGTGCTTGGCCAGCAGCTCGTTGAGGTCGCGCAGCATCTCGGTGATGGCGGCCCGGTCCTCGTCCGTGGCGTTCTGCAGGGCGTCCTTCATCCCGGCGAAGCGCGCCTCCAGCATCTCCCGGCCCAGCAGGTCCTTGATCTGCTCGTAGCGTTCACGGGCCGTGGAGGACTGCCAGTCGTAGGAGGACAGCTCGGTGACGGCGGCCGCGGTGGAGGCGGGAAGGTTCTGCAGTTGCATCTCCCGGAAGGACCGGTCCGTCTCCTCCAACCGGATGTCCCGGGCCAGTTGCTTGCGCTCCTCGAGCACCGCCTCGTCCAGCAGGCGCCTCACCTCCTGGAGCGTGCCGTCCAGGCGGTGCCGGCCGAGCAGGTCCTTGCGGCGCTGGGCCACCCGGCCGGCCAGGTCGTCCAGTCCGGTCATCGTCCGGGAGCCCCGGCGCAGGTACTCGCGCAGGGCCCGCTCGGGGGAGTATCCGGCCATGACGTCCTCGGCCACGGCGTCCAGGGCCTCGGCCAGGTCGACCGGGGGCGCGAGCGGATCGGGGCCGCCGGCATAGCGGCCGTAGCGTGATGACCTGCCGTGGCGCATGGTGTCTCCTCAGCCGTAGACGGTCTGCCCGTCCCCGGACTCCTTGGACAGCTCCCGGGCCAGGAACAACCCCTCCAGGGCGAGCTCGATGGCCCCGGCGCGGTGGCCCGGGCTGGACGCGCCGTTGGCCCCGGCCCGGGCCGCGATCTCGTCGTACAGTCCCGGGTCCTCCAGTTCCGGCAGCTCGGCGAGGAACTCCTCGGCGGTGACCCGCTCCCCGGTGGTGATGGTGCGGTGCCCGTCGAAGGCGTCCACGAGCGGGGTCAGGTCAAGTCCCGCGAAGTGCTCGCGCACCGCCTGCGCGGTGGCCGTGCGCAGCAGGTGCTCGAGGATCTCGTCCTCGCGGCCCTCCTCACCGGACTCGAACTCGATCTTGCCCCCGAGCACGTCGACCGCCGCCTCGATGTCCACCAGCCGGGCGACCGCCTCGTCGGCGCCGGCCGGGCCGTCCTCGCCACGACCACCGGTGCCACCGCGCACCGTGGCCCGGTGGCGGGCCGCCGCCGCGATCGTCTCGGCCCCGGCGATCGCGAACCGCGCCGAGACGCCCGAGGACTGGTTGACCGCCGAGGAGGACCGCAGGGCGCGGGTGAACCGGGCCAGGATCTCCAGCAGCACGTCCGGGACCTCGGCCGTGAGGTGGGCCTCCTGCCGGATGACGGCGATCTCATCGGACAGCTCGAGCGGGTAGTGGGTGCGGATCTCCGCCCCGAAGCGGTCCTTGAGCGGGGTGATGATCCGGCCGCGGTTGGTGTAGTCCTCCGGGTTGGCCGAGGCCACCACCAGCACGTCCAGCGGCAGGCGCAGCACGTAACCGCGGACCTGGATGTCCCGCTCCTCCATGACGTTCAGCAGCGCCACCTGGATCCGCTCGGCCAGGTCCGGCAGCTCGTTCAGGGCCACGATCCCGCGGTTGGCGCGGGGCACCAGTCCGTAGTGGATGGTCTCCGGGTCGCCCAGGCGCCGTCCCTCCGCCACCCGCATCGGGTCCACGTCCCCGATGAGGTCGGCCACCGAGGTGTCCGGGGTGGAGAGCTTCTCCACGTACCGCTCGGAGCGGTGCCGCCAGGCCACCGGGAGCCGGTCCCCGTCGGTGGCGGCGCGCGTGATCGACTCGGCCGTGATCGGTGCGTAGGGGTGCTCGTTGAGCTCGGAGCCGGCGATCACGGGCGACCACTCGTCCAGCAGCCCGCTCAGGGTGCGCAGCAACCGGGTCTTGCCCTGCCCGCGCTCGCCGAGCAGGACGACGTCGTGCCCGGCGATCAGCGCACGCTCCAGCTGGGGGATGACCGTGGTCCCGAAGCCGTGCAGTCCGGGCCAGGGGTCCACGCCCGCGGCCAGGGCGGCCAGCAGGTTCTCGCGAATCTCCTCGCGCAGGGTCCGCATGCGGTGCCCGGAGGCGCGCAGCTCGGCCAGGGTGCTGATCTCGGGACGGGTACTCACGGTCCTCACGCTAGTCCCGCGTCCCGGACGCGTCGAGGGGTGTCCCGGGGCCCGGGCGCGTCCTAGGCTGGCCGTGATGGACCAGGACAGCCAGACCCCCCAGCCCCCCACCCTGCTGTTGCTGGTGCGGCACGGACAGACGCCCACCACCGGACAGGTGCTGCCGGGCCGTGCCCCGGGACTGCACCTGTCCGAGGCCGGCCGGGACCAGGCCGACCGGGTGGCCGGGCGACTGGCCGCCCTGCCGGTCACCGCGGTGTACTCCTCACCCCTGGAACGCACCCTGCAGACCGCGGTCCCGACGGCGGAGCGCACCGGGGTGCCGGTCGTCACCGAGGCGGGGCTCATCGAGGGGGAGTTCGGGGACTGGACCGGCCGGTCGCTGGCCGAGCTGGCACGGCTGCCGGAGTGGCACACCGTCCAGCACGAACCGGAGGCGTTCCGCTTCCCGAACGGGGAGAGCTTCGTGGAGATCCGGGACCGGATGGCCCACACCCTGGTGCGGTTGCGGCGGGCCCATCCGGGCGGGACGGTCGTGTGCTTCTCCCACGCGGACCCCATCCGGGTGGCCGTGTCCGACGCCCTGGGCACTCCGCTGAACCGCTTCCAGCGCCTGAGCGTGGGCCCGTGCTCCGTCTCGGCCATCGCCTACCGGGACGGTGAGGACCCGGTGGTGCTGACCGTGAACTCCACGCAGGACTCGCTGGCCGAGCTCCGGGCGTCCTAGGTCCCCGCCGTGTCCGCCGACGTGTCCCCCGATCCCGCGGGAGCACCGCGCGTCCCGGACGTGGACCTGCTGCGGCGCGGGGAGATCGAGCTGCTGGGCCGGATGGTGAACAGCAGCAACGAGACCTTCCTCGCAGAACTCACCCTCGGGGAGGTGCAGCACTGGGCGATCTACAAGCCCGAGCTCGGTGAACGGCCGCTGCGGGACTTCCCGCCCGGGCTGCACCGCCGGGAGAGCGCCGCCTTCCTGCTCAGCGAGGCGCTCGGCTGGGGTCTCGTGCCGCCCACGGTCGTGCGCGAGGAGGCCCCCTTCGGCGTCGGGTCGCTGCAGTTGTTCATCGAGCACGACCCGGACCGGCACTACTTCGTCCTGCTGGACGGCGCCGCGGACGCGGTGGCGCTCGCGGGACCGGCCGGCCCCGAGGACCCCCTCGCCGTGGTCGACCAGTTGCGCCGGCTGGCCCTGTTCGACCTCGTGGCCAACAACGCGGACCGCAAGGCCGGGCACGTGCTCGCCGGGACGGACGGGCGCCTGTGGGGGATCGACCACGGACTGTGCTTCGCCGCCGCGTACAAGCTGCGCACGGTGATGTGGGACTTCGCCGGTGAGGAGATCGACCCCGGTCTGGTGGCCGACGTCGCCCCGCTCGCCGAGGAGGTGCCCGGGGAACTGGCGGACCTGCTCCACTGGCGTGAGGCCGATGCCCTGCAGGCGCGGGTCCGTCAGCTGCTCACCGCACCGCGGTTCCCGCAGGACCCGAGCGGGATGCGCTTCCCCTGGCCGCTCATCTGATCAGAGCCTGACCTCCACGTCCGCGTCCTTCTTCAGCTCCTCCATGCGCTGCATGATGGCCTCGTTCTGCTTCTGTGAGGTGACCTGCTGCTCGAGCTGCGGCTTGGCCTCCTCGAAGGACGGGGTCTTGGCGGAGGGGCTGGCCCCGCTTTCGCCCTCCTGACCGCCGTCCTGACCGCCGCCCTGTTGCTGGGAGGCCACGGCCTGGTCGTAGAGGGCCTTCAGTTCCTTCTCGGTGGGCTTCGGGACGTCGATCTCCTCGATGGCGGCCGTCATGAGCACCTGCTTCCGGGCATCGGAACGGACCTGGTCCTCGGCGAAGCCCCGTTCCTCGTAGGCCGCCATGAGCTCGTCGACGGAGCCGAGCTGCTGGGACTTCGCGGTCTCCTCCAGCAGGGCGTCGACGTCCTCGTCCGTGGCCTCGTGCCCGCCGGCCTCGGCGTCCTGGACCAGCAGCTCGCTGCCCACCATGGAGTCCAGGGTCTGCTTCTTCAACGCGTCCTGGTCGAGTTCCTGGCCGGACATCTGCGCCTGCAGGGCCAGCTGCTGGAACTGGGACTCGTAGACACCCGAGAAGTCCTTCCCGGAGATCTCTTCACCGTTGACGGTGGCGACGACGTTCGGGACGCCCTTCAGATCGGGCTCCGGCATGGCCTCCTGACCGTTCTCGGGTGCGGCCTGGCTCGCACTGGCCGCCTCGGTGGAGGCCGTGCCGGCGGTGGTGGGTTCGGCATCCGCGCTGCCACAGGCCCCGAGGGCGAGGAGCGAGCCGACGAGTGCGACGCTGGTGAGCAGTTTCCTCCGCATGAGGATGACCGTCCTTTCTGGAGATGGCCCGGGCACCGTAGCAAGCCACGCTGGGCGTCGCAGTCAGGAAGCGGTCAGCACGCGCACAGACTCGGGTGACTCCGGCCGGGCCGGCAAGGGTTGACGCCGCGGAGGCCACGCCTTAACGTACAACCATCCGGTTGTATATCTGACCGGCACACCAGGAGGCCACGGTGGGCGATGACACGTCACTGACGCTGAGCGACGACGAGGTGGACCGGATCTTCCGGGCGCTCGCCGATGCGACGCGGAGGGACATCGTCCGGCGGACCCTCACGGAGGAGATCACCGTCTCCGCCCTTGCCGCCGCGTACGAGATGTCGTTCGCGGCCGTCCAGAAGCACGTCTCCGTCCTCGAATCGGCGGGACTCGTGCACAAGAACCGACACGGCCGCGAACGCCTCGTCCGCGGCAACCCCGACACCCTGCGCAAGGCCCAGCTCCTGCTGGATCAGTACGAGGAGCTCTGGCGCCGGCGGATCGACCGCCTGGACGCGCTGCTGGCCGGTGACCCGGCCGGTGGGCCGCCCGCGGACCCGGCGGCCCCCGCCTGACCCCGGCCTCGCCCCGACTGGAAGGCACCGACATGCCTGTCATCGACGTCACCAAGGATCCCAGTGCCCTGACCATGACCATCGTGGCCGAGTTCCCCGTCCCCGTCCGCCGGCTCTGGGACGCCTACGCGGACCCGCGCCAGCTGGAGCGGTTCTGGGGCCCGGTCGACTGGCCGGCCACCTTCACCCGGCACGACCTCTACCCCGGCGGGGAGTCGCACTACGTCATGACCGGCCCGGACGGGCAGCAGGCCGGTGGGTACTTCGAGTACCTGGCGGTGGACCCCGGCCGCTCCTTCGAGGTGCTGGACGGCTTCCGCGCCGAGGACGGGTCGAAGGACCGGCAGATGCCGACCATGCGCATGGTCTTCACCTTCGAGGAGACGGACGCCGGCTCCCGGGTGACCACCACCACCCACTTCGACTCGTCCGAGCAGCTCGAGCAGCTGCTGGGGATGGGCATGGAGGAGGGCACCCTGTCCGCCATGGGCCAGATGGACTCCGTCCTGGCCGACCGGCGGTCCTTCGCCGCGGGACAGCCGGTGCGCACCCAGCTGATCGGGGAGGACCGGGCACGGCTCAGCCGGGTCGTCCACGGCTCCAAGGACCGGGTCTGGCGTGCCCACCACGACCCGGAGCTGCTCACGCGGTGGCAACTGGGTCCTGACGGCTGGTCCATGCCGGTCTGCGAGGTCGGCACCGCAGTCGGGGACACCTACCGGTACGAGTGGGAACAGGAGGGAGGGGGAACCGGTTCGGCTTCACGGGTGAGGTCCTGGAGATCGAGGCCCCGCACCGCGTGGTCACCACGGAGTCGATGACCGGCCAGGACGGCCCGCCAGTGGTCAACGAGCTCACCCTCACCGAGGTCGAGGGCGGCACCCTGCTGTCCCTGCTCATGACCTTCCCCGAGGGTGCGCGCGAGACCGTCCTGGGCACCGGCATGGCCGACGGCATGGAGGCCAGTTACGCCCGGCTCGAGTCGGAGGTCCTCACCGCCGCCTGAGCTCACCTAGGCTCAAGCTGTGGCTGACATCCAGACGACTTCCCTGCACACCACCGCCATCGGCGACCACGGTGACCGCGTGGTCTTCCTGCACGGCCTGTTCGGGCGCGGCAAGAACTTCACCCGGATCGCCAAGGACCTGGCGCCGGACTACCGGAGCCTGCTGGTGGACCTGCCCAATCACGGGCAGTCCGACTGGACGGACACGGTGGACTACCGGCAGATGGCGGACTCCCTGGCGCAGACCCTGCGCGAGGGCTTCGCCGCGCAGGGCCCGGTCGCCGTCGTCGGGCACTCGATGGGAGGCAAGGTGGCGATGGTGCTGGCACTGCGCCACCCGGACCTGGTCTCCCGGCTGGTCGTGGTGGACATCGCGCCCACCCAGGCCGGGGGCGCCGAGGGCGAGTTCGCCCACCTGCTGGACAGCCTGGCCGCCGTGGACCTGTCCGCGCTCCAGCGGCGGTCGGACGCGGACGAGGCCCTCAGGGAACCCATCCCGTGGGACACCACCCGGTTGTTCCTGCTCCAGAACCTGCGCAGCGGACGGGACGGCTTCCACTGGGAGCCGAACCTGGAGCTGCTGAGGTCCAGCCTGGACGCGATCGGCGGCTTCCCGGACACCGGGGACGCGGCCTACGACGGGCCGGTGCTCTGGGTGGCCGGCGGCCGGTCGGACTACGTCCGGGACGAGTACGCCCCCATCATGCGCGGGTTGTTCCCCAGGACCCACCGGGTGACCATCCGCGAGGCCGGCCACTGGGTGCACTCGCAGGAGCCGGAGAAGTTCGTCGAGGTGCTGCGCGGGTTCCTCCAGCACACCGGGGCCTGATTCCGGCTCGCCACGGAGAGCGGCTCTCCGCGATCGACTGCCCCGACGCCGTCTGGCTGGACACACCCGTGGCGCTGCACGGCGAGCACCTGACGCCACCGGCCTTCCCCCGGTGAGTCGCTCACGCCCGGGCCGTTGCACCCCGTGCCCCAGGTCCCGGCAGGGGCGGCCTAACGTGTCCGTGCCCGGTCCTACGGTGGTCTCGTCCCACGGAAAGACCACTCACCCACCCGAGGTCGTCATGACCACCCCTACGACCACCCCGACCCCCCTGCTGACCGCCGACTACCGCACCGCCGAGGCGTTCACCAGCTGCGGGGCCAGCTATGACACGCTGGCCGCCGTGGCCACCCGCCTGGCCATCCTGGCCATCGAGGACACCCTGAACGACCCCAGCGAGGAACGCACCACCGAGCGCATCACCCTCGTCGAGCACCTCATGCGGTTCGCCAACGCCCACGGGTCCACACGGCCGGCCGCGGCCGTCCGGCAGGCCATGGCCAGCATGCTGTATGCCATCGGGCAGCCGGGCACGCCGGTGCTGTCCATCCTGGAGGAACTGCACATCGCCACCTCGCACACCCAGTGAGGCCGGTGGGACGGAATAGCCGCCCCCGATCCATGGTTGCGCCCGGTATGCGAGCAATGACGTATTCCCAGTACGGAGACAACGGTGTCCTGGAGATGACCGACCTGCCCCGGCCCAAGGTGGGCCCCGGTCAGGTCCTGATCCGGATCAGGCGGTCCTCGGTCAACCCGGTGGACTGGAAGGTGATGTCCGGTGGCCTGGACACGATGATGGACGCCCATTTCCCGGTGGTGCCCGGCTGGGACGTGGCGGGCGTCGTCGAGGAGGTGGGGCCCGACACCCCGGAGTTCAGCCCGGGCCAGCGGGTCGCGGCCTACGCCCGCAAGATGGTCGTCTCTGGGGGCACCTTCGCCGAGTACGTGACCGTCCCGGCCGAGTTCGCCGCCATCATCCCCGAGGCCGTGACGGACGACGTGGCCGGGGCGCTGCCCCTCACCGGGCTGACCGCGCGCCGTTCCGTCGACGCGCTGGCCCCCACGGCCGATGACACCGTGCTGATCCACGCGGCCTCCGGCGGGGTCGGGTACCTGGCCTGCCAGCTGGCGGTGGCCACCGGCGCCCGCGTGATCGGTACCGCCTCCGAGGCCAACTTCCCGAAGCTGGAGGCCCTGGGCGTGGTCCCGGTCAGGTACGGCGAGGGGCTCCTTGAGCGCGTGCGCGAACTGGCCCCGGACGGCGTCCAGGCGGTCGCCGACTTCTCCGGCGCCGAGGGGGTCCTGGAGACGACCCTGGCGGTGCTGCGCGACGGCGGCCGGCACGTGTCCATCGCCGACCCGGCCGTGGAGGACCACGGCGGGCGCTGGCTGTGGGTGCGCCCCGACGGCGACGGTCTCGCGGACCTGCTGGCGCGGGTGGAGCGGGGAGAGCTGACCCTGGACATCGACCGGGTCCTGCCCCTGGCCGAGGTCGCGGAGGGCTTCCGACTCAGCCAGTCCGGCGAGGCCCGGGGCAAGATCGTGATCGACGTCGAGCGCTGAACCGCCGGCCGGCGCCCGCGAGAGCGCGGGGCCGGCCGGCGGTCGCGGTCACCGGTTCAGAGCTGGACGGTGGGGTTGTCACCGGGCCGGGCCGGCTGCCCCGTGACCTTGCCCCGCACCATCTCGAACGCCGTGGCCGCCAGCCCGGGGGAGTCCCAGTACTCGGCGGTGTCCGGCTCGACCCTCAGGAGCACGACCTGCGGGTCCTCCGGTGAGGCGTCGCCGTAGAACGACTCGGTCGCCTTGCTCCAGTACTCCTTCTGGCGCTCGACGTCCCGCACCACCGTGGCCGTGCCGGACACGGAGGCCCAGAAGCCCTTCTCCGCCACGGTCACGTTCACGGCCTGGCCGCCGGTCGTCTCCGCGATCTTGGGGCTCGTCAGCCGGGTCAGGAACCACAGGGCATGGTCGTCGTCGACCTCCTGCAGGGCCATGGGGCGGCTGTGGATCCGCCCCTCGTGCGTGGTGGTCAGCATGCATACGCTGGTGTCCGCCAGCTTCTCCAGCAGGGTCTTGACGGGATCCTTCGTGCTCATGGGCTCTCCTTCGGTTGCGGTGTCCCTGCAGTCCAGCAGACGGGCACGGGGCTTGAACAGTGGCACGCCCGTGCCGGGACCGGACGACCGGCGCGCCCGCGCCACCGGTACCGCCATCGCAGGGCTGCGGCTAGCGTGGGTCCATGAGCCAGCACGCCGAGCAGCGACCCGCCTCCTCCGACCCCGCCGACCAGGACCTCCCCGACTCACCCCTCGGCCTGTCCCTGCCGGACGGCGCGGGGCGCCGGGTGCTCGTCACCGGTGCCACCGGGTACGTGGGAGGGCGCCTGGTCCCGGAACTGCTCGCCGCCGGGTTCACCGTGCGGGCCACGGCCCGGCACCTGGACGACCTGGCCTCGCGGGACTGGTACGACGCCGTCGAACGGGCCGAGGCCGACCTGCAGGAACCCGACCAGGTCCGCGAGGCCATGCGGGACGTGCACACCGTGCTGTACCTCGTCCACTCCATGGGCAGGGGCGATGACTTCATCGACCGTGAACGGCTCATCGCCGAGACGGTGGCGCAGGCCGCGGCCGACGCCGGCGTCCAGCAGGTCGTCTTCCTCGGCGGCCTGCACCCGGACAAGCCCCTGGAGGACCTCTCCGACCACATGCGCTCGCGAGAGCAGGTCTCCCGGATCCTGCTCGCGGGCACCGTCCCGGCCCTGGTGTTCGAGGCCGGGGTCATCATCGGCTCCGGGTCCGTGTCCTTCGAGATGATCCGCCACCTCACGGAGCGGCTGCCGGTGATGCCCGGCCCGAAGTGGCTGGACAACCGGATCGAGCCGATCGCCATCCGGGACGTGCTCTACTACCTCGCCCACGCCTGCGCCCTGACCGCGCCGGTCAATCGCGCCTTCGACATCGGCTGCGGGACGAGCCAGCCGTTCAAGACGATGATGTCCGACTACGCGGAGGTGGCCGGGCTGTCCAAGCGCACCATCTTCGCCACGCGGCTGCCGGCGCCGCGGCTCTCCGGGTTCTGGATCGGCATGGTCACCCCCATCCCGCGGGGCATCGCGATGCCCCTGGCAGCGTCCATGGCGGAGGACGCGGTCACCGAGGAGCACGACATCGCGGCCCTGATCCCCGACCCGCCCGGCGGTCTCACGCCCTACCGCGAGGCCTGCCGGCGCGCCATCGCCCGCCAGCTCGCCGGGGACGTCCCGGCCACGTGGGACGACGACGTCCTGGCCGTGCGGGACCCCGCCGAACCGCTGCCCTCCGATCCGGAGTGGGCCGGCCACACGGTGTTCACCGATGTCCGCCAGCGCGACGGCGAGGCCTCACCCCACGCGGTCTGGCGCGCCATCGAGGCGATCGGGGGGACCACCGGGTGGTACTCGACGCCCGTGCTGTGGCGGATCCGCGGGGTGATGGACCAGGTGCTGGGCGGCTACGGGATGGCCCGCGGCCGGCGGGACCCGGGCCAGCTGAAGGTCAACGACCACGTGGACTGGTGGCGCGTGGAGGCGATCGAGCCGGGCCGGCTGCTGACGCTGCGGGCCGAGATGAAGACGGGTGGACGGGCCTGGCTGCAGCTGGGCGTCGAGGCGCGGGAGAGCGGTGGGTCGAGGTACCGCCAGCGCGCCGTGTTCATCCCGCAGGGGATCCTGGGACGGCTCTACTGGCGGGCCATCCTGCCGTTCCACGCGCTCGTCTTCCCGGCCATGGCGAGGAACATCCTGGCCGCCGCCCAGGAGATGGACGATCAGAGCATGACGCCGCGGTCCAGGGCGGTCGAGGTGGCCGCGTAGGCCAGCTCGGCCCGCTCCACGGTGTGCTCGAGGGAGACCATGGACTTCAGCCCGCGCACGTTCGGGCGGCCGCCGGTGGGCAGGACGTGGACGGTGACGCCGTCCGGGACGTGCTCCAGCGCGTGCGTGAAGCTGTGGCGGCGGGAGATGGCCAGGGAGACCCGCAGGGTGTCGAGCATCGACGTCGGGACGGTGAGCTCCCGGTCCAGCTGGCCCGCCTGCAGCACGTAGATGGTGGTGGCGCCGCGGCGCACCGCCTGGCCGAGGGGCACCGAGGCGACCAGGCCGCCGTCGAGGTAGTGCTCACCGGCGATCTGCGTGGGAGGCAGGAGGCCGGGCACCGTGGAGGAGGCGACGACGGCCGGCACCAGCAGGCCGGAGTGGAACGCCTGCTCGCAGGCGCGTTCGATCGAGGTGGCGACCGTGATGAAGGGCAGCTCGAGGTGCTCGATCCGGGCGTCGTTGGGGAAGTGCATGCTGACCAGGTCCCAGAGCGGCTGCGCGGAGAGGGTGTGGGTCCGGCCCCGCAGCACCCGTCCGGCCTGGCTGAGCCAGGACTGGCCGTAGATGGCGCGCGCCTCGTCGGTCTGCCACATCTCGAGGAGTTCGTGCGCCACGTCGGGGTGGGGGTTGCGGGCGACGACGGCGCCGTTGAGGGCCCCGACCGAGGTCCCCACGATCATGTCCGGGGTGATGTCCCGCTCCAGCAGGGCCCGCAGCTGTCCCACGTGCACGGCACCGCGTACGCCACCGCCGGCCAGCACGAAGGCCGTCACCGGTCTGTTGGTCTCCACGCCGCCATGGTAGACCGCCCACGCGAGGCGGCGTCACCGTTGGTGGCTGGACGGCGTCCACGGGGTGAACGGCCCGTGCCGGGCCGACCGGGCGGTCCGTGGCCAGGGTCCGCCCTGCCGGGTCAGCCCGCGGGGTTCAACTGTGCCGCGGCGGCCTGGCGGTGCTCCTCAGTGCCGGTGTCCAGGGCGAAGACGCCGTAGGCGACGGGGCTGGCGGAGATCAGCTCGGCGCAGTGCTCGGCCAGCCGCGGCCACACCCGGCCACCGCGTTCCGTGTAGCGCTGGAGCGTCACGGCGAAGGCCTGCGGTGGGGCCGAGGCGTGATGGAAGGCGAAGTCCCGGGCGGGGTCGTCCACGGCCGCCGTCGTCCAGTCCAGGACCGCCGTGATGCGCTCGTCCACCACGAGCGTGTGCGCGGGGTAGACCTCCCCGTGGGTGAGGACCGACCACTGCGGCCAGTAGCTGTCCTCGCCCAGCCAGGCGCCCCACCGGTCCCGGAGGCCCGGTGCCACCTCGAACTCGGCGACGACCCGGTCGATGTCCGTCCGCCACGCCTGGCGCACCTCGGCCGGGCTCCGGGTCCGCACCCCGGCGCCGGCGGCCTCGGCCGGGTCGATGCCGTGCAGTTCGGCCAGGAAGTCCCCGAGGGACCGGGCGTAGCGCAACGAGGCCGTGTCCAGGTGCCAGACCGGGGTGCCGTCGTCGTCGAGGGTCAGCCCGGGCTCGCCGCTCAGCAGCGGATAGGCGATCAGGTCCGGTCTGCTGATCCGCCAGTCCGGGACGGCCGGGGTCAGGTGAGGGGCCACCAGGCGCAGGGTCAGGGCCTCGTCCCGGGCCCGGGCGGTGGCGTCCGGGCGGCGGGGGATCCGCAACACCCAGTCCTGGCCGGCGGTGTCCCGGGCGATCGCCACGCGGAAGTCGAGGCCCATCTCGTTGACCCGGATCGGGCCGTCGTCGAGGGTCAGCCCGGCCGAGGCCGCCAGGGTACGGATCGCGGTCCCGGTCATCTCCGAGGGGTCATCGGTGGCCATCGGCACAGTCTAGGACCATCCTCCTCCGTCGTGCTGCGCAGGATCGGAGATGCGCCGCCGGGCCGGCGGCAGGGAAGCTGGAGCCACCCATTCCGAGGGCTGACGCGGCGGTCCACCCAGAACCGGCCCGGCCCCGACCGGCACCCGCCGAGCACAGGAGCATGATCATGAGCAAGAACCTGGCCACCTACATCTCGCTGCCTGGGACCACCGCGGAGGCCTTCGAGCACTGGCACGAGGTCTTCGGGGGCGAGCTGGAGATCATGCGCTACGGGGACATGCCGGCCATGGAGGGCATGCCCTTCACGCCGGACCCGCAGTCCGTGGCGCACGTCACCCTGAGCCTGCCCGGTGGCGAGCTCGCCGGCGGTGACGTCATGGACGAGAAGGAGTACCCGCTGCGGGACACCGCGTACTCACTGCTCTACACGCTGGAGAGCACCCAGGAGGCCGAGTCGGTCATCGAGCGGCTCGTGGACGGCGGCGGCTCGGTGGGCATGCCCTTCGAACCGGCCCCGTGGGGTGGCTGGTACGGACAGGTCTTCGACCGCTACGGGGTGATGTGGGCGTTCAGCGTGGACGGTGAGACGCCCCAGGCCTGAACCCATCACGGGTCCCGGGGCCGTCCCGTCCTCAGTGCGAGAGTCCGGACTGGCCTCAGTGCGAGGGACCGTCGGCCCCTCCGGCGCCGGGTCGCGGGTCCCGGTCGGCGGGACGGTGGCCGGCGAGCGCGGCACGGAGGTCACCCTCCTCGTGGTCGACCGTGCCCTCGCCGGTGGCGGTGCCCTTGCCGAAGGGCAGGACCTTGAGCAGCGGGTGCAGGATCGCCATGACCACCAGGCCCCAGGCCAGGCCGAGGATGGCCGAGCAGATCGTGTTCACCAGCCAGGCCAGGAACCCGCCGACCGCGGGAAGGCCCGCGAACGGGGACTCCAGCACGTGGACCAGGTCGTAGGGTGCGTGCCAGCCGAGGTCGTAGGCGCCCTGGAGCATGATGTGGCCACCGACCCAGAGCATGGCGATGGTGCCGATGAAGGTGATGAAACCGAGGACGGCCGGCATGCCCTGGACCAGCAACCTCCCGAACCGCTGGGTGCCGGCAGAGTCCTTGGTGGTCAGGTGCAGGCCGATGTCGTCCATCTTGACGATCAGCCCCACCGCGCCGTAGACGATCACGGTGATGGCGATCGCCACGACCACCAGGATCAGGGCGCGGACCCACAGGGACTCGTCGGCCACCTCGTTCATGGAGATGACCATGATCTCGCAGGACAGGATGAAGTCGGTGGTGATGGCACCCTTGATCACCTTGTCCTCGGCCGCGGGCCCCCGCTCGACGGCCGGGGTCTCCTCGGGGCCGTGGTGACCGCGCACCTTGTGCCAGACCTTCTCCGCGCCCTCGTAGCAGAGGTAGGTCCCGCCCAGCATGAGGATGAACGGGATGAGCCAGGGGATGAAGGCACTGATCAGCAGCAGGGCGGGCAGGATGACCAGCAGCTTGTTGCGCAGCGAGCCCCAGAAGATCTTCTTGATCATGGGCAGCTCGCGGGACGGGTCCGCCCCGGAGACGTACTGCGGGGTGACCGCGGCGTCGTCGATCACGACGCCCGCGGCCTTCGTGCCGGCCTTGGCGGCGCCGGCCGCGACGTCGTCCAGGGAGGCGGCCGCGATGCGGGCCAGTGCCGCGACGTCGTCCAGCAGGGCGACGAGGCCCCCGCTCACCGGGTGCCCCCGTCCTGTGAGGACTGGCCGGGCCGGCGGTCATGGACACGGGTCTCGCTCGTGATCGGCATGTCCCGAGCATACGACGGCGGCCGTCCAGGCGGGTGCGGAACGGTGATCCCCCCGCCGGGTCCGGTCCTCCCGCCGGGCGCGGCCGGCCCCCACGGCCGGAGCGGCTCAGACGTCGCGGCGGATGAGCTCCTCCAGCGGGGTGGGGGAGAGCAGGTAGGGCGCGACCTCGAGCACGGTGAACGCACCGGTCCTGCCCTCGGCCCGCAGGCGGGCGGCGGCCCGCCCGTAGGCCACCTGGGAGGCGGCGGTGAAGTCGGGGTTGCTGCCGAGCTCGAGGGCGAACTCGATCGAGCTGCGGGACCCGCCGAGGTCCCCGGAGGTGATGACGTGCCCGCCGTGCGGCATGCCCCGGTGGTCGCGCTCGAACTCCTCCTCGGTGATGAAGTTCACGGTGGTCCGGTACGGGGCGAAGTAGTCCGGCATGGTGGTGATGGCCTCGGTGATCGCCGCGTGGTCGGCCTCGTCGGCCACCACGTAGCACTCCCGTACGTGCGCGGAGGCGCCGGTGATCTCGGCGCCCCGGCCGGCCTTGGCCTCCTCGATCGCCTCCTGGCTGGGGATCGTGTACTGCACCGCGCGCTGGACGCCGGGCACGCGCCGGACGGCGTCCGAATGGCCCTGGGACAGTCCCTTGCCCCAGAAGGTGTTCTGCTGGGCGTCCGGGAACAGCGCATCGGCCAGGGTCCGGTTCAGCGAGAACAGTCCGGGATCCCAGCCCGTGGAGACCATCGCCACGTGACCGCCCGCGCGGGAGGCGGCGTCCATGGCCCGGTAGTGGTCCGGGACGAGCTTGTGGTTGTCATAGGTGTCCACCGTGGTGAAGTGCCGTGCGTAAGCGGTGGCCTGCTCGGGGATGTCCGTGGCGCTGCCCAGGCACAGGAACAGCACGTCGACCGCGTCCGCGTGCTCGGCGGCACTGGCCGCCGGCAGGACCGGGGTGTCCGTGTCCAGGCCGCTGCGCCGGGAGAAGATCCCGACCAGGTCCATGTCCGGCTGGAGCCGCACGAGCTTCTCCACGCTCCGGCCGAGGTTGCCGTACCCGACGATGGCGGCCCTGATGGTCATGTGCTGTCCTCTTTCCACGATGTGCTGCGGTTGCGGTGCTGCGTCCGTTCCGACCGACCCGGCCGGGGACCGCGGCGCCGGCGATCCCCGACATCCTAGGCCGCGGGTGACGCCGCCGCGGGCGAGGGACCGTCTCGTCGTCTCGCGTGACGGGGCCTTGCTAGACTGGGGCCACGGCGCCGTCGAGGCCGTCCGGGTCGGGGGTGTCCCCCGTCGACCGGGGACGGGACCTGTGCGCCGAGCATCCGATTCCATGGACGCGAAACCGGCAGAGGACTTCCCATGGACAGAACCATGGAGGAGTACCCATGCCCGCGAGCCCACGCCCCGATATGCCTGTCGACGCCGCCGAGGCGCCCGGTGACGCACCCGGCGCCGCACCCGCCGAGACGCCCGGTGGCCGGGCCCGCCGGCACACCGGCGAGGTGCCCGCGGCCCCGGGCGGCCGTCCCGCCCTCGTCGGCCGGCGCGTCTTCTCGTCGCCGATGCGGCGCCGGGTGGCCTATGCCGTGGTCTTCGAGGCCCTGGCGATCGTGTTCACCACCCTGATCCTGGCCGCCCTGGGCAACCCCGCCGGTTCCAGCGCCGTCGTCGGGGTGGTGTCCTCGGTCGTCGCCCTGCTGTGGAACATGTTGTTCAACACCCTGTTCGAGTGGTGGGAGCGGCGCTCGGGGCACACCGGCAGGCCCCTGTGGATGCGCCTGCTGCACACGTTCCTGTTCGAGGCCGGGCTCGTGGTGGTCCTCGTGCCGGCGGTGGCGCTGATCCTGCAGGTCGGCCTCTGGGAGGCGTTCCTCTACGAACTGGCGCTGATCATCTTCTTCCTGATCTACAACGCCGTCTACGCCTGGTGCTTCGACCGCGTCTTCGGCCTGCCCGACTCCGCGCAGTAGCCCGGTGCGGGGCACCGGGCTGCCGCGGCCATCTCAAGCGTCGACGGCCGGCAGGCCCAGGAAGTCCCGGATCGCGGGGATCTCGCGGCGTGCCTGGGCCAGCCCCGCCTCGTGGGAGGCGCGCAGCCTGGCCACGTTCCGCTCCCCGTTCGAGACCGGCATCCGCTCCGGGACGAAGAGGTAGGCCTTGCCCTGGCGCTCGAGGTCGAAGAGCCGCTCCCGGGTCTGGTTGTACCGCGTCCATCGCGTGAGCAGCGCCTCGGCGATCGCGGGGTGCCTGCGGAAGTAGCGCAGGTAGAACCGGGGGAAGCGTTCGGGCCCCTTCACGTAGTCCCGCTCGCGGGTGAGCACCGCCAGGAATCGCTGGTGCCCGGCCTCCTCGGCCGCCGACACCGGGATGCCGCCGTCCGGTCCCAGCGCGCCGTCCACGTAGGTCCGGCCGTCCAGGTGCACCGGGGGCATGAGCACGGGCATGGTGGAGGACGCGCGGACGCGCACCATGAGGTCCTGGATCGCCGGGGTGTCCTGGCGCCCCCACCACACCTGCTCGCCGGACTCGGCGTCGAAGGCCCCGATGCGGACCGTGGCCGGGTTCGCGCAGTAGGTCTCCCAGTCGTACGGCAGGGCCTGGTCCGGCAGCCCGGTCTCCTCATAGATGTACTTCGCGTTGAACAGCCCGTCGCCCCGCACGAACGTCCTCCAGTTGCCGAACTTCGGGTCGGCCGCGAAGTCGACGAAGGAGTGCCGTGCCCGCCAGGCGTCCCGCGCGAGGTAATTCGCGGTGTTGGAGGACCCCGCCGAGATCCCGGCCACGAAGTCCAGGTGGATCCCGGCCTCCAGCAGGGCCACCACCATGGCCGAGGTGTAGGAGGCCCTCATGCCGCCGCCCTCGAAGAGCAGCGCGGTGTCGGTGACGTTGCTGTGCAGTTCCACGTCGACAGCCTAAACGGCTAGGTTTGAACGCATGGCAACCACAGCATTCAAGTCCACCCCCGTCAGCACCGTCGGCGAACTCCCCGCCGTCGGGTCCTCCGCCCCCGCCTTCGAGCTCACCGGTTCCGACCTGTCGCCCGTCTCGCTCGAGTCGCTGGCCGGCCGCACCGTCATCCTGAACGTCTTCCCCTCGCTGGACACCGGCGTGTGCGCCGCCTCCGTCCGGAAGTTCAACGAACTGGCCGCCGGGCTCCAGGACACCACCGTGGTGGCCGTCTCGGCCGACCTGCCGTTCGCCGCGGGCCGGTTCTGCTCCGCCGAGGGCATCGACAACGTCGTCACCGGTTCCGTGTTCCGCTCGAGCTTCGGCCAGGACTACGGCGTGACCCAGGCCGATGGGCCCATGGCCGGGCTGCTGGCCCGTGCGGTCATCGTGATCGACCCCCAGGGCACCGTGGCGTACACCGAGGTGGTCCCGGAGATCACCACCGAGCCGGACTACGACGCAGCGATCGCCGCCGCCCGCGCCTGACCGGAGCACGGTGAACGACCCCTCCGACCCCCGGGATCCCGGTCGCGACGCGGCCGGGGTCCCGCCCTATCCAGGCCGGCCCCCCGCCGTCGGGCCGGTCTTCCCCGTGCCCGGGCAGTACCCGGCCCGGGGGGCACACCGGCCGCACGGGCACCACGCCGGTGCCCACCAGCACGTCCCGTACGGGCAGTACCCGCACCACCAGTTCCCCTCCGGCCGGCCGCCCCGCCGCCCCCGCCGCGGCGCGTACCGCCTGATCATCGCCACCGGGGTCACGGGGGCCCTCATCCTCGCGGGCGGGGTCACCGTGCTGACCGTCCAGGAGATCCGGGACATCGTCGCGGTCCAGGAGGGGGAGACGGCCCGGCCCGCCGCGGAGGGGGAGTCCCTGGGGGAGACGCTGCGGCACGCCCACGACGGCATCCGGGTGGACTGGGCGGCCGGCCCGAACCTCGACGAGGCCGGCCTGGACGTGGGCCGCAAGGTCACCGAGGCGCCGGGCGTGCTGATGGTGGACACCCGGCTCATGTCCGGCATCGGCACCGGCACCGGGATCGTGCTCAGCGGGGAGGGACTGGCCATCACGAACTACCACGTGGTCGAGGACGCCTCGGAGGTCACCGTGACCGTGGCGGACACCGGTGAGACCTACGACGCCGCCGTGCTCGGGCGCGACTCCCTGCACGACGTCGCCGTCCTCCAGATCGAGGACGCCCCGGACCTGCCCACGGCGTCGATCGACCCGGAGGTGCCGCGACTGGGGGACCGGTCCGCGGCCGTCGGCAACGGCGGAGGACAGCGGTTCCTCACGGCGGTGACCGGCGAGGTGACCGCCCTGGGCGAGTCCATCGTCGCCTCCTCCGGCGTGCCGGACGACTACTCCCGGCTGACGGGCCTGATCGAGACCAGCGCCGACGTCGTGCCGGGGTACTCGGGCGGGCCGCTGGTGGACGGTGCCGGCCAGGTGGTCGGCATCACCACCGCCGCCTCCCAGGGGGAGGACGCGGAGGCCGTGGACGGCTACGCCATCCCGGTGGCCACCGCGCTGGAGATCGTGGCCCAGGTCCTGTCCGGGGAGGAGACGGACACCGTCAGCATCGGCGTGGACGGGGCCCTGGGGATCACCGTGCAGACCGAGGGCGGGGCCGCGGTGGTCAGGGAGGTGTCCCCGGGATCCTCCGCGGAACGGCTCGGCCTGCGGGTCGGGGACACGGTGCACGCCGTCGACGGGCACTCGGTGGTCTCGGCGGCCGAACTGTCCGAGATCGTCAACGACCACAACGTCGGAGACATCGTCTCCGTGCAGTGGACCACCGTGGACGGCCAGGAGCGCGCCGGTGAGATCGACCTGCAGGCGGCCGTGGTGTACTGACCGCTCAGCCGGCCAGCTCGTCGTCCACGAAGACCCGGCCGGAGACGCGCAGCCCCGCCACCGCCATCACCACGCCGGAGGCGGCCAGCAGGACCAGGACCAGCGTCCAGTCCTCGAGTCCGGCGTGGAGGAAGCCGACGGCCAGGGGCCCCAACGCCGCCAGGATGTAGCCGAAGGGCTGGACGAATCCGGAGAGCCGGGCGGTCACGTGGGGATCGCGGCTGCGGGCGGGGATGAGCGAGATCGCCGTCGGGAACGCGAAACCGCCGGCGCCCAGCAGCACCGACCACAGCCAGGCACCGGCCACGGGTGCGACCAGCAGGCCGATGTACCCGGCCGCCGTGAGCAGTCCGAAGCCCAGCATCCACGGTGCGAGCGTGCGGGAGCGCTCGATCACCGTGGGCATGACCAGCCCGCCGATGATGCCCATCCCGGCGATGACCGCCGTCAGGGAACCGGCGAGGTTCGCATCCAGGCCTGCGTCCCGGTAGACCTGGGGCATCCAGCCGAACTGCACGTAGGCGTTCATCGCCTGCACGCCGAACAGCACCATCAGGGCGACGGCGGTCGGCGACGAGGTCAGGCTCCGGTCCGGGTGCTCGCGGGGCGGGGCCGTGGGGAAGTCGTGCCCGGTGCGGCGGGCGACGACCAGCCACAGCACCAACGGGACGAGGGCCATCAGTCCCCAGAACCCGAGGGAGTAGCGCCAGCCGTCCGCGGGGTCGCCCAGGGCGCCCGCGAGACCGGCCATCGGTGCCGCCAGCCCCGAGCCCGCCGAGCCTCCCACGGTCAGGAACATGCTGTAGAGCGTCATCAGGACCACCGTGTGCCGGCGGCCGTGCCGCTTGACCCACGCCGGGACCAGGACGTTGCCGACGGCCATCCCGGCCAGGGCCAGCGCGGTCAGTGGCACGAACGCCCAGACCGAGCCGGAGGCCGGGCGCAGCAACAGCCCCGCGACCACGAGCACCAGGCCCAGGGCGATGGTCAGGGACAGCCCCGCGCGCCGGCCCATCCGCACGGCGAGCAGTCCCACCACCCCGAACATCAGCCCGGGCAGCGCGGTCAGCACCCCGGCGACGCCGCCGTCGATCCCCAAGGACGCCGAGACCTCGGCCAGGACCGGCCCCAGGGAGGTGGCGCCCGGGCGCAGGTTGGCCGCGATGAACAGCACGGCCAGCACCGCCAGGACGATGCCGACGGTCCCCTGACGCGCAGGCCGACCCGCGCCCACCGCCGGTGCCGGCTGCGGAGCCCGCCCCTCGTCGGCCGGGAGCTCGGGGGCGGTGCGTGCGTCGGCGCCGGGGTCACTACTGGTCATGGACCAGTTCTACACCGTTCGTCGCCGCGGGTCCGTGCGGGGGCCTCAGACCGTGGCGAACAGCAGCAGGGACACCGCCATCACGGCCATGCCGCCCACCAATCCGTACATCGCCAGGTGGTGCTTGCCGTACTCCCGGGCCGTGGGCAGCAGCTCGTCCAGGGAGATGAACACCATGATCCCGGCCACCACCGCGAAGGTGATGCCCAGCAGGACGTCGTCCAGGAACGGCATCAGCAACGCGAAGCCGATCAGCGCACCGGCCGGCTCGGCCAGCCCCGAGACGAAGGACCACTGCACGGCCTTGCGGCGGGACCCGGTGGCCTCCCGGACCGGCACCGCCACGGCCACGCCCTCCGGGACGTTGTGCAGCGCGATCGCCAGGGCCACGGGCAGGGCGATCGACAGGTCCGTCAGTCCCGCCACGAAGGTGGCGAAGCCCTCCGGGAAGTTGTGCAGGCTGATCGCCAGCGCGGTCACCGTGCCGGTCCTCATCATCCGCCGGCGCCGGGCGGCCGTGGCCGGATCGCGGACCTGGCCGGGCTCGTGCGGGTTGATGGGCTCGGGGACGAGGCGGTCGATCACCCCGATCACCAGGATGCCGCCGAAGAACGCGGCCACGGCCGCCCAGTGGCCCCCCGCCGGGTCCGTGGCGGCGGTGAGCGAGGTCAGCGCCTTGGGCATGATCTCCAGGAAGGACACGTAGAGCATCACGCCCGCCGAGAAGCCCAGGGCCACGGACAGGAACGGGCCGCTGGTGCGCCGCGGCACCACCGAGATGAGCCCGCCGATGCCCGTGCACAACCCGGCGAGCACGGTGAGCCCCAGTGCCAGCCAGAAGTTCTCCACGCCGAGCCGTTCCTTGCGTCCGTGTCCTGCAGGGTCGTGCCCCCCGTGCACCCCGGCGTCCGCCGGGTGCCACGGTGCCGGGGGATGCACCGAGTGTAGGGGCGGCGGAACGGGCCTCAGTACGCTGTCCCCATGATGACGACGCCGGTCCCGGCAGGTGGTCCCGCCGGCGCCGGTCCGCCGCCGGGCGCCGGTCCGGTGTCCGACGCCGGCTGGCGGGACGTCCTGGCCCTGGCCGCTTCGCGCGGGGCCTGCGTGCAGCTGTGCGTGATCCACCGCGGGGTCGTCGTCCTGGACGGGGCGGTCCGCTGCCACCCGGACGCCCTGGGGTGGTTGTTCTCGGCCTCCAAGCCCTTCACGTCCCTGCTGGTCCACCGGCTGGCGGGCCGGGGCGTGCTGGACCTGGATGCCGCGGTGGGGGAGTACTGGCCCGAGTTCGGGACCGGTGGGGACGGCTCCAAGGCCGGCACGACCGTCCGGGACGTGCTCACCCACCGCACGGCCGCCCCCACGGCGGGGCCGTACCCGGTGGCGGTGCTGGCCATGCACCGCCTCGAGGCCTCGCTCGAGCGGGTGGCCCGCGGCCGACGCCGGGACCGCCGCTATCCGGGCCCGTCCGCCTACCAGCCACTGGACTTCGGGTACATCCTGGCCGAGGTGGCCCGCCGGGCCACCGGCCGTCCGTGGCCGCAGCTGCTGCACGAACTGGTGCTGGGCCCCGCCGGACTGCGGGACGTCCACCCCGGGGTACCGGACGACCAGCTGCACCGGTGCCTGCCCTTCGACGGCTCGCGCCGGGCCCTGCCGGGCGGGCCGGTCGTCGCGGCCATCGTCAACCGGCGGTCCGTGCGCCAGGCACGGATCCCGGCGGCGGGGATCTCGACGACGGCCCGCCAGCTCGCCCTGTTCTACCGCCACCTGCTCGGCGCCCCGGAACGGGAGGCACTGTGCGCACCCAGTTCGGACGGCGGCCGAGACGCCTGGACCCGGTTGCCCACCCGGTGGGGGACCGGCCTCCAGCTCGGCGGCACCGGTGCATGGTGCCCGCTGGGGGCCACCAGCAGCGTGCGGACCTTCGGGCACAACGGTTCGGACGTGTGCCTGGGCTGGGCGGATCCCGACCTGGACCTCGCGGTCGGCCTCGTCACCGACCGGGCCAGCGGCCACCCCGCGGACAAGAGGCTGCTCGTGCGGGTCTCGGACGCGGTCCGCGCTACCGCCCGCCGGCACTGACCGGCGTTCCAGGACGGACCGGCCCTCCAGTACCGTCCGGCCCTCCAGTACCGTCCGGCCCGTGGCCCGGAGGCCGTCCCGAGACACAGGCCCCCAGGACCGGGCCCCCCAGGGCCGGGTCCATCCCCAGGACCCGGCCCATCCGCTAGGTTCGGCAGGACGGGATCGCCGACCCGGCCGGGGCCCTCATCGTCGTCTCATCGTCGACTCATCCCCGTCTCATCCCGGTCCCGCAGGATATTCACAGGATCTTCCAAGGACAGGAACAGACGCGATGACGCACCAGGAGCCGGCGCAGCAGCTGCACACTCCCCGACCCTCCGGTCGATCCAGTCGATCCACGCACGGGCGGCGCGCCGTCGTCGTCGGCTCCGGACCCAACGGGCTGACCGCCGCCGCGGTGCTGGCCCGCGCGGGCTGGGAGGTCGACGTCTACGAGCGGCACACGGCCCCGGGCGGTGCCTCCGCCTCCGCCGACGTGCTCGGCCCGGGGACCATCGTGGACCTCGGGGCGGCGGGCCATCCCTTCGGTGTCGCCAGCCCCGTGTTCCGGGACCTGGACCTCGGCGCGCACGGCGTCGAATGGCTGCACAGTGACTTCCCGATGGCACACCCCCTGGAGGGCCGTCCGGCGGCGATCCTGCACCGAACCCTCGAGGCCACGGCCGCCGGACTCGGTCAGGACGGCACGGCGTGGACCCGGCTGCACGCCCCGCTGGTGGAGGACATCGACGCGCACCTGGAGAACATCCTCGGCCCGTCACTGGTGCGCGTGCCGCGGCATCCGGTCAGCATGGCCCGCTTCGGGATCCGGGCCCTCTGGCCCGCGGGTGCCGTCGGACGGGCCATCTTCCGGGACGAGACCGCCAGGTCCCTGTTCGCGAGTTCCTCGATCCACGCCATCCTGCCGCCCACCCACCTGTTCACGGCCGCGTTCGGCCTGATCTTCGGTGCCCTGGGCATGACCCGCGGGTGGCCCGTGGCCAAGGGCGGCTCCGGTGCCATCACCGCGGCCCTTGCCTCCGTCCTGGCTGCCCACGGTGGACGCATCCACCTGGACCACGAGGTCACCGACCTGCGCGAATTCCCGGACGCGGACGCGATCCTGCTCGACCTCACGCCCCGGCAGCTGCTCGCCCTCGACGGGGCGGACCTCAGCGACCGCTATGCCGCGCACCTGAGGCGCTGGCGGTACGGGACAGGGGTCTCGAAGGTGGACTACCTGCTCGACGGGCCGATCCCGTGGACCGACTCCCGGGTGGCCGGCGCCGGTACCGTCCACGTGACCGGCACGCTGGCCGAGCTGGAGCACGCCGAGCGAGAGGCGAAGGCCGGCCGGATGCCGGACAGGCCCTTCGTCATGGTCTGCCAGCAGCAGGCGGGGGACCCGTCCCGGGCCACCGGTCCGGCCGCCGGGAAGACGGTGGTGTGGACCTACGCCCACGTCCCCGGTGGGTACGACGCCCCGGTCGAGAACCTGATCGCCGAACAGATCGAACGCTTCGCCCCGGGTTTCCGGGACCGGATCGTCCACCGGGTGGCCACCACCCCCTCGGCCCTCCAGTCCTGGAACCCCAACCTCATCGGCGGGGACGTGGCCGGCGGATCCATGGGCGGGCTGCAGCAGGTGCTGCGACCGGCCCCCGTGCTCAGCCCGCACCGCACCGGCACGCCGGGACTGTACCTGGCCTCCTCGTCCACCCCGCCCGGAGGCGGGGTGCACGGGATGGCCGGACTGCACGCGGCCCGGGCCGCCCTGGCCGACGCGGCACGGGGCCGCACCCGGCGGCACACGCACACCCGCACCCCTCGAGAGGACAGACCATGACAGACAACCCCGCCCACCCGACGTCGCTGCCGGGGGTGCTGTCCGCCCCCGCGGTGACGGACCGGGACCTCTGGGCCCTGGTCGCGGGAACCGCCCTGGCCGCCGTGCTGCTCTCCCCGGTGCGCCACTACTTCAACGGCAGGGACAAGGGCGAGGAGGACTCCTTCCCGCTCTCGACCTATCCGATGTTCTCGGACCACCGGAAGGACCGGGCCCGCATCCCGCACGTGGCCGGATTCACCGCCGAGGGTGAGCGGATCGTCCCGCACTACAGCCACTTCGGTGCCGGCGGGCTGAACCAGGTCCGCAAACAGGTCACCCGCATGGTCCGCCAGGGCCGCGCGGCGGAGGTCGCCCAGCGCTACGCCGACGCCCTGGCCGCCCGGCGTGAGCGGCCCGTGCCGCGCGGCGGGGGCCCCGGTGCCGTCCGTCGCCGTCGCGAGGCCGGGATCGTCCGCGTCGAGGTCGTGCGCTCGCGGTACTTCTTCGACACCTACTACGCGGGCAACACCACCCCGCAGGTCGAGACCGTCCACGCCCGCGCGGACGTCGGCGGCACCGCCGTCGAGGTCGCGGAGACCCGTACCGACCCCGCCCAGGACCCCCAGGGACCGCCCACCGGGCCGATGGCCCGCTCCGGGCTCGGCAACACGCCCCCCGCCCCTATCGGCCAGCGGAACACGCCCGCCGACTACCGCACCGAGCACACCGTCCAGGCCGCACCGCGCACCGTGCGGACCCCCGCGCAGGAGAGCACCCGATGACCCTCGTCCAGACCCTCGTCGACCACCTCCGCCCGGCGGCCCAGCCCGTGCGCCCGGCCGTGCTGCGCCTGGCCACCGGCACGTTCTCCGCGGTGCACAACATCCGCCGGCGTGACATGTTCCGCAGGCTCCACCGCCAGGACGAGACCCAGTTCACGCCCGTCGGGGTGGTCAGGGTGCTGAGGAGGCCGTTGCCGCCGACGGTGGCGGACGCCCTCTTCGACGCCGCGCAGGCGGTCAACATCGCGGCGACGCTGGGGATCGGCCACCGGGTGACCGGTCCGCTGAACGCGGCGCTGCAGTTGTGGACCATCACCTACCGCAATTCCTGGACGATGCTGCTGCACAGCGACAACATGATGACGATGCACCAGATGGTCCTGGGAACCACCCGCTCCGCCGACGCCCTGAGCGTCGACGCCCTGGTCCGTGACCGCACCCTGCTCCCGCAACGCTTCGACCGGGCCTACGGCGCGGTCCCGACCGTGCTGAACATCGCGACCTGCGCCGTGTACTTCATCTCCGGCGTGGCGAAGGTCCGGGGTCCCCTCGGGATGAGGTGGGCACAGGGCGACGTGCTGCGCGGCCAGATCGCCGTGGACGGACTGCGCAAGGACCTCTTCGGCTCCGCCAGGACCGACGCCGGTTCCGCGCTGTACCGGCAGAAGGGACTGTTCACCCTTCTCGCCGTCGTCTCCCTGGCCGTGGAGCTCGGGGCGCCGCTGTCGCTGGTGCACCGCAGGCTCGGCCAGGCGTTCGCCCTCGGGGCGTGGGGCATGCACGTGGGGATCCGGATCGTCATGGGCATCAGGTTCAAGTACAACGTCTCCGGGATCTCCTACCTGCCGTATTTCCCGGCGGGGCCCCAAATGCCCCGGTGAGGGCCCACTTGTGAACCGCCGATGAACTCTTGAAAACAGCATGTTTCCGCTGGTGGCCGCCAAGTTACGGGATGGTAACGATCCGGCCGGTGGCCGACTATTCAATGGTGCTTTTACATGTTGCGGGGCTAATGTCTTTCACATCTTGTGGTGTTGCTCACTACCGGCCGGGGAGGGGAAACCGGATTTCGGCCGGAGGCCGGCCCTCCACCCCAGACGGGTCGGATCGGGAGCACAGCACGCCTCGCACCTGTCTGAATGGAGACGCTTTGATGAAGTACACAAAGCTTTCTGCCGCAGCCGCCCTCCTGGCCGGCTCCGCGCTCGTCCTGTCCGCCTGCGCGCCGGGCGGCCCGGCCGAGAACTCTGACACCGGCTCCGCCGCCCCCGAGGGCAACGGCGACGTCATCACCGGCGACTTCGGGGAGAAGTACACCGTCGAGCCCGCCGACTCCGGACTGGCGGACCTCGGGGAGATCGAGACCCAGGACGGCTCCATCGCCTACTCGGTGGGCGAGGATGAGTTCATCTCCTACAACTCCATGACGCCGGAGACCTACTCGACCTACAATTCGGCGGTCACCGAGCGGCTCATCTCCACCTTCGCCTACTTCGGCACCGACGGGGAGATCTACCAGAACGAGGAGTACGGCACCTACGAGAAGGTCTCCGACGACCCGCTGACGGTGAAGTACACCATCAACGAGGAGGCCGTGTGGTCGGACGGGACCCCCGTCACCGCCGCGGACTACATCCTGAAGTGGGGTGTCGAGAACCCGCGCATCACCACCGGTTCGGGCGAGGATGCGGCGCCGCTGTTCAACGCCATCTCCCAGTCCTTCGGCGAGTACGTCAGCGAGGCGCCGGAGGGTGATCCCGCCGGCAAGGAATTCACCATCACCTTCAAGGAGCCCTACGCCGACTGGCCGATCCTCGTGGACACCGCCCTGCCGGCCCACGTCGTCGCCGAGGAGTCCGGCATGGGCATGGACGCCATGCTCGAGGCCGTCCGCAACGAGGACGCGAAGGCCCTGGCCCCCGCCGCCGAGTTCTGGAACACCGGCTGGAACACCTCTCCGGGCACCCTTCCGGACGAGTCGATCGCCCCCTCGAACGGCCCCTACACGTTCAAGAGCTGGGAGCCGGGCCAGTCCATCACCCTGACGGCCAACGAGAACTACTGGGGCACCCCGCCGGCCACGAAGGAACTGGTCATCCGCTTCGCTGCCGCCGACACCCACGTCCAGGCCCTCGCCAACGGCGACCTGAACGTCATCGAGCCGCAGGCCACCGTGGACACCCTGTCCCAGCTGGAGGACCTGGGCGACCAGATCGTCATCCAGACCGGCGCCTCCCTGACCTGGGAGCACCTGGACTTCAACTTCATGGACGGCTCGCCGTTCGCGGACAACCTCGAACTGCGCAAGGCCTTCGCCCTGTGCGTGCCGCGCCAGCAGATCGTGGACAACCTGATCAAACCGGTCGATCCCGAGGCCGTGGTCATGAACGCCCGCGAGGTCTTCCCGTTCCAGGACACCTACCAGGAGGTCGTTGACGCCGCCTATGACGGTAGCTACGACGAGGTCGACGTCGAGGGCGCGAAGAAGATCGTCGAGGCCGAGGGCGCCGAGGGCACCAAGGTCCGCATCGGCTACTCGGCCCCGAACCCGCGCCGCTCCGATACGGTGGCCGCCATCAAGTCCTCCTGTGACGAGGCCGGCTTCGTGATCGAGGACGTGGGCTCCGCCGACTTCTTCGACAAGACCATGCCGCAGGGTGACTACGAGGTCGCGCTGTTCGCGTGGGCCGGCTCCGGCCAGATCGCCTCGGGCCGCAACATCTACCACACCACCGGTCAGCAGAACTACGGCAAGTTCTCCAACAAGGAGGTCGACGCCGCCTGGGACACCCTGGCCGGATCCGTCGACCCCGCCGTGCACGCCGAGCAGGTGAAGGTCATCGAGAAGGGCCTGTGGGACAACCTGTTCGGCATCCCGCTGTACGCCCACCCGGGCGTCGTGGCGCACTCGGCGGACGTGGCCAACGTCCGCGACACCGCCACCCAGTCCGGGGCCGTCTGGAACGCCCAGCAGTGGGTCCGCGCCGAGTGACCCTCGGCTGACCCCCCGCGGGGATGACCCATGACCACCGCTGAGGCCCGGCCATCATCCGGCCGGGCCTCAGCCGTGCTCCCCACGATCGGCCGGACCCGGCGGGTCCGGCCGATCATGGGGAGCGACCCGTGGTGTGATCATGACCACGTCCACGACACCCTTGGTACGGAAGGCAACGTTCAGTTGTGCTGAAATTCATCCTCAGGCGCTTCGGCAGCTCGTTCCTGGTGCTCCTCGGAGCCTCGGTGCTGCTCTACGTGCTCACCATCAACTCCGGCGATCCCCTGGCCGACCTGCGCGAGTCCAACGCGGAGAACCGCGACTACCTCATGCAGCAGCGCACCCAGTTCATGAACCTGGACATGCCCTGGTACCAGCGGTACTGGACCTGGCTCACCGGCGTGGGCCAGTGCTTCATCGGCCGGTGTGAGCTCGGCACCAACCGCCAGGGCCAGGAGGTCGTCGACCTGCTCGGGCTGGCCGCCGCCTCGACCCTGCGCCTGGTCGTGCTGGCCACCGTGATCGCCATGGTCTTCGGCATCGTCATCGGCATCCTGACCGCCATCCGCCAGTACTCCGGCATGGACTACGCGGTCACCTTCCTGACGTTCCTGTTCTTCTCGCTGCCGGTCTTCTGGGCTGCCGTGCTGCTCAAGGAGTACCTGGCGATCGGGTTCAACGACTGGATGGCGGACCCGGGCTTCACCTGGCCGGCGGCGATCGTCGCCGGGCTGCTGCTCGGGGTGGTCCTGCAGGCCGTACTGGCCGGTCCGCCCCGGCGCCGCCTCTTCACCTTCCTGGGCGCCTTCCTCTTCACCGTCCTGGCCATCCCGTACTTGGACTGGCTCAACTTCGCCCAGTACCCGCAGCTGGGCCCGGTCGTCATCGCGCTCGTCGGGGCCGCGGCCGCCGTCGGGGCCACCGCGCTGGGCGCCGGCCTGCAGAACCGCCGCGTGCTGTACGCGGGGCTGGTGACCGCCGCCCTGGGCGTCGTGTCCTATTACGCCACCTACACCCTGTTGTGGGACCCGACCTGGACGATCCTGCTCGTCCTGGCGGTCGTGCTGGTGATCGTGGCGGTCGCCGTGGGGCGCCTGATGGGCGGGTTCTCCAAGGGCGCGGCCACCATCGTGTCCCTCTTCACGGCCGGGGTCATGGGCCTGCTGATCCTCGTGGAGCACCTCTTCCGCGCCTGGCCGGGATACCTCGAGATCGTGGGGCGGCCGATCTCCACCATCGGCTCGCAGACCCCGAACTTCTCCGGCACCTTCTGGGAGGACTTCCTGGACAAGGGGACCCAGCTGCTGCTGCCCACCATCCTGCTGGCACTGATCTCCCTGGCGACCTACTCGCGCTACACCCGCGCGTCCATGCTCGAGGTCAGCCAGCAGGACTACATCCGCACCGCCCGCGCCAAGGGGCTCGGCGAGCGTCAGGTCATCCTCAAGCACGCCTTCCGCAACTCGCTGATCCCGATCACCACGATCATGGCCTTCGACTTCGCGGCCCTGATCGGCGGTGCCGTCATCACGGAACGGGTCTTCGGCTGGAAGGGCATGGGTGAGATGTTCGCCACCGGCCTGGACCAGGTGGACCCCGCGCCGGTGATGGCGTTCTTCCTGGTCACCGGCACGGCCGCAGTGTTGTTCAACCTGCTGGCCGACATCCTCTACGCGGTCCTCGACCCCCGGATCCGGGTGTGAGCGGCATGCACAACGACATCGACCCCCGCGACGAGCAGGACCCGAAGACCATGGACGAGAACCCGTCACGAACCGCCACGACCATGCGGGACGGCACCGGGCCGTCCCAGCAGGCCGTCGACATGGCGAATCTCGCCGAGGTCGAGGACGCGAAGCTGCGGCAGAAGACCGGCAAGTCCTACAGCCAGGGCCAGATGGTCCTGCGCAAGTTCCGGAACCACAAGGCCGCCATGCCCTCGGCGGTGTTCCTGGTCCTGATCTTCATCCTCGCGTTCAGCTCGATCGGCTGGGCCGGGATCCCCGGCTGGTGGGACAAGAGCTACCTGACCTCGTCCACGGTGGTCGACGGCGGCGCCCCCACCCTGTCCCTGGTCCCGCAGTGGCTGGGCGGGGAGGGCATCCGCTGGGGCGAGCACCCGTTCGGCCAGGACAACACGGGCAAGGACTACTTCGCCCTGGTCATGCGCGGCACCCAGCAGTCCCTGATCATCGCGCTGGTGGTCGGCCTGGTCTCCACCGTGATCGGTGCGACCATCGGTGCCATCGCCGGGTACTTCCGCGGGTGGATCGACTCCCTGCTGATGCGCCTGACCGACCTGATCATCGTGATCCCGCTGCTGGTGCTGGCGGCCGTGCTGGGCCGGATGACCTCCAGCCTCGATGCGGGCATCATCCCCCTGGCGGTCGTGCTGGGCCTGGTCACCTGGACCTCCCTGGCCCGGTTGGTCCGCGGAGAGGTGCTGTCCCTGCGCGAGAAGGAGTTCGTGGCGGCCTCGGTGGCCATGGGAGCCCACCCGGCCCGCGTGATCGGCCGGCACCTGCTCCCGAACACCATCGGTGTGATCGTCGTCAACGCCACCTTCGCGATCGCCTCGGCCATCCTGCTGGAGACCTCGCTGTCCTTCCTGGGCTTCGGCGTCCAGGCTCCCGAGTCCTCGCTGGGCCTGCTGATCAGCCAGTACCAGAACGCCTTCACCACCCGTCCGTGGCTGTTCTGGTGGCCCGGCATGCTCATCCTGGCCATCGCCCTGTCCGTGAACTTCCTGGGCGACGGCCTGCGAGACGCGTTCGACCCCCGACAGGGCGCGCGCACGGCGCGGAGGAACCGCCGCCTGGGCACCTTCGGCATCTCCGGTCGGGACAAGGCCCTCGACCGGGCCGCCACGGAGACCAGTGCCGGAGCCGGCGGCCGGGACGTGCCCGCCACCGCGGCGCTGAGGCCCACGACGACCTCCGCGGAACTGCGCGACGAGATCCACTCGGACGATGAGCGGCACGGGGGACCCCGCCGGCACGGGGACCACCGGAAGGGCAGGAACCGCCCGGACGGAGACCGCCCGGACGAGGACCGCCGTGACGACCAGGAACCGAGAGACTGAGGAGGGGAGAGGCCATGGGCATCTTCGGACGCAAGAACCGTGAAGGGACCGCCGACGCGGTGGACGAGGCTCCCGGGGCGGGCTCGCACGCGGCCCGGCCGACGTCGGGCTCATCCCCGGCCACCGGCTCGCTGGGGGTGGTCCAGCGCCACCCGGACCGCGACGGCAGGCCGATCCTGTCCTTCCAGGACGTCTCGGTGACCTTCGACACGGAGTTCGGCCAGGTCGAGGCGGTCAAGGGGGTCAGCTTCGACATCAAGCCGGGTGAGGTCGTCGCCCTGGTCGGCGAGTCGGGCTCGGGCAAGTCGGTCACCTCGGCCACCGCCATGGGCCTGTTGCCGAACAACGCGAACGTCTCCGGCACGGTGATGCTGGGCGACCGCGACGTCACCGCACTGGACGCCTCCGGACTGCGCCGGATCCGTGGCCGCCACGCCGCCATGGTCTTCCAGGAGCCGATGACCGCCCTGAACCCCGTGCTGACCGTGGGCGACCAGCTCACCGAGGCGCTGAACCTGCACGGGATCGCCTTCGGCACCGAGGCGGACCGCCGGGCCGCGGAACTGCTGGAGATGGTCGGGATCCAGGACGCCAGGAACCGGTTGCGGCAGTACCCGCACCAGTTCTCCGGCGGCCAGCGCCAGCGCATCGTCATCGCCATGGCGATCAGCTGCTCGCCCGAGGTGATCATCGCCGACGAGCCGACCACCGCACTCGACGTCACGGTCCAGGCCGAGATCCTCGAGCTGTTGCGCTCGCTCAAGGACCAGCTGAACACCGGCATCCTGCTCATCACGCACAACATGGGCGTGGTGGCGGACATGGCCGACCGCGTCTGCGTGATGCTGCGCGGCGAGCTGGTGGAGTCCGGTGAGGTCCACCAGGTCATGCAGAACCCCCAGCACCCGTACACGCAACGGTTGCTCGCGTCCGTGCCGCGGCTCGGTGCCGAGCTGGAGGTCGCCGAACCGGAACCGGTCACCGAGACCCAGTCGAGGGTCAGCTACGCCATCGAGGCCCAGGGGATGTGCATCGAGTACGACCACCGCGGCAAGAAGAACCGCGTGGTGCACGACATCGACTTCACGGTGTCCCCGGGGGAGATCCTCGGGCTGGTGGGGGAGTCCGGTTCGGGCAAGTCCACGATCGCCAAGGCCGTCCTGGGCCTGCTGCCCGTGGCCCAGGGCTCGTTGAGGATCCGTGGGGAGGACCTGACCCGGATGGCCGGTGGCGAGGCCCGCCGGATGCGCAAGCGCATCGGGGTGGTCTTCCAGGACCCGGCGGCCTCCCTGGACCCGCGCTTCCCGATCGGTGACGTCATCACCGAACCGATGGTCATCCACAAGGTGGGCAACCGGTCGTCGCAGATGCAGCGGGCCTACGAGCTGCTGGACGCCGTCAAGCTCCCGCGCTCGGTGGTCAACCGGTACCCGCACGAGCTCTCCGGTGGTCAGCGCCAGCGCATCTCCATCGCCCGGGCACTCACCCTGGACCCCGAGGTGCTCATCGCGGACGAGCCGACCTCGGCCCTGGACGTGTCCGTGCAGGCCGCCGTGCTCGACATGTTCGCCGAGCTGCAGTCCCGGTACGAGTTCGCCTGCCTGTTCGTCTCCCACGACCTGGCCGTGGTGGACATGCTCGCCCACCGGGTGCTCGTCCTCAAGGACGGCCGCCAGGTGGAACAGGGCCCCACCGCCGAGGTGCTGCACCACCCGGCCCAGGACTACACGAAGCGCCTGCTGGCGGCCGCCCCGGCCCCGGACCCGGACGAGCAGTTGGCCAAGCGGACAGAACGGCGCCAGTTGTTGCAGTCCCTGGGCGAGACCCCCTACTGAGGACGGCGGGCGGGAGGGCTTGCCGGCGTCCCGTACAATCGGACGGGGCCTGTAGACGGCTTTGCCGGCAGCCCCGTCCCTTCCGCCGTCCTCGATGAACAGGCACCTCTATGACTGAAACCCTCACCCAGCGCACCGATCTCCGCAACGTCGCCATCGTGGCCCACGTCGACCACGGCAAGACCACCATGGTGGATGCGATGCTGCGCCAGGCCGGCGCCTTCTCCAGCCACGGTGAGGTGGAGGACCGGGTGATGGACTCCGGTGAGCTCGAACGCGAGAAGGGCATCACCATCCTGGCCAAGAACACCACCGTGTTCTACTCCGGTCCCGCGGCCAAGGGCGAGATGGTGACCCTCAACGTCATCGACACCCCCGGCCACGCCGACTTCGGCGGCGAGGTCGAGCGCGGGCTGTCCATGGTGGACGGCGTCGTGCTCCTGGTGGACTCCTCCGAGGGGCCGCTGCCCCAGACCCGCTTCGTGCTCCGCAAGGCCCTGGCCGCCAAGCTGCCCGTGATCCTCGTGGTCAACAAGACCGACCGCCCGGACGCACGCATCGACGGCGTCGTCTCCGACTCCATGGACCTGCTGCTGGGCCTGGCCTCCGACCTGGCCGACGAGGTCGAGGACCTGGACCTGGACTCCGTGCTGAACCTGCCGATCGTCTACGCCTCCGGCAAGGCCGGCAAGGCCTCCCTCGAGCAGCCGGCGGACGGCCAGCTGCCGGACAGCGAGGACCTGGAGCCGCTGTTCGCGACCATCCTGGAGCACATCCCGGCCCCGACCTACACGCCCGGTGAGGTGCTGCAGGCCCACGTCACGAACCTGGACGCCTCCCCGTTCCTGGGCCGCCTGGCCCTGCTGCGCATCTTCAACGGCACCCTGAAGAAGGGCCAGCAGGTGGCCTGGGCCCGCCAGGACGGGCAGTTGAAGACCGTGAAGATCACCGAGCTGCTCGGCACCAAGGGGCTGTCGCGCGAGCCGATCGAGTCGGCGGGCCCCGGTGAGATCGTGGCCGTCGCCGGGATCGAGGACATCATGATCGGCGAGACCCTCACCGACCCGGAGAACCCGAAGCCGCTGCCGCTGATCACGGTGGACGACCCAGCGATCTCCATGACCGTCGGCATCAACACCTCCCCCCTGGCGGGCAGGGTGAAGAACGCCAAGGTCACCGCCCGTCAGGTCAAGGACCGCCTCGACGCCGAGCTGGTCGGCAACGTCTCGCTCAAGGTCCTGCCCACCGAGCGTCCCGACGCCTGGGAGGTCCAGGGCCGCGGTGAGCTGGCGCTGGCCATCCTGGTGGAGCAGATGCGCCGCGAGGGCTTCGAGCTGACCGTGGGCAAGCCCCAGGTGGTCACCAAGACCATCGACGGCAAGGTCCACGAGCCGATGGAACTGATGACCATCGACACCCCGGAGGAGTTCATGGGGGCCATCACCCAGCTGATGGCCGCCCGCAAGGGCCGGATGACGGAGATGTCCAACCACGGCACCGGCTGGATCCGGATGGAGTTCAACGTCCCCGCCCGCGGCCTGATCGGCTTCCGCACCCAGTTCCTCACGGACACCCGCGGTGCCGGCATCGCCTCCTCCATCGCCAACGGCTACGAGCCGTGGGCCGGCCCGATCGAGTACCGCACCAACGGCTCGCTGGTGGCCGACCGCGCCGGCACCGCCACCCCGTTCGCGATGATCAACCTGCAGGAACGCGGCACGTTCTTCATCCAGCCCGGTTCCGAGGTGTACGAGGGCATGATCGTCGGCGAGAACTCGCGCGCCGATGACATGGACGTGAACATCACCAAGGAGAAGAAGCTCACGAACATGCGTGCGGCCTCCTCGGACTCCTTCGAGGGGCTGACCCCGCCGCGCCGGCTGACCCTCGAGGAGTCGCTCGAGTTCGCGCGCGAGGACGAGTGCGTGGAGATCACCCCCGAGGACATCCGGATCCGCAAGGTGATCCTGGACGCCAACGAGCGGAACAAGGCCAACCGCGCCCGTGCCCGCGCCTGAGGCGCCCGGATCCCGGGTCCCGACACCGGCCGGCCCCGGCCGGCACCACGACGCCCCGTCCCCGACCATGACCCCCTGGCGCGCCGCGCTGGGTGCGGTCCTGGTCGGGGCCGGCGTCGGGGTCCTGGGCACCGTGCTGCACACCCACTTCGCCTGGCTGGGCGAGGCCGTCCTGCCGTGGGGAGCAGTCCTCGCGCTGGCGCTGGCCGCGTCCGCGCAGCTGTGGTGGACGCTGCGCTGCTCGGTCGCGTGGGCCGGTGGCGTGAGTGCCATCGTGGCCTTCACCACCGCCCTGGGGCTGTCCGCCTGGCCGGGGCTGGACACCTTCGCGGTGGCCCTGACCGAGTACACGCTGCGCGTGGTCCCGGGCCCGGCGATCTCCGGGGCCGTCTGGCTGTGGGGCCTGCCCGTGGTGGCCGTGCTCACGATGCTCATGGCCCAGCCGCTCCTGCGGGTGCCCGCGTCACGGGACTAGACTGTCCGCAGAAACCTCTCGTCCGGCACGCCGCGTGGTGCCCGGACCCGAACCGACGAATCGCTGGAAGGTGGACGGTCTGAAGTGACGTACGTCATCGCCCTGCCGTGTGTGGACCTGAAGGACAAGGCCTGCATCGATGAATGCCCGGTGGACTGCATCTACGAGGGGGAGCGGATGCTGTACATCCACCCCGACGAGTGCGTGGACTGTGGCGCCTGCGAACCGGTGTGCCCCGTCGAGGCGATCTACTACGAGGACGACACGCCCGAGGAGTGGGCCGATTACTACAAGGCCAACGTGGAGTTCTTCGACGACCTCGGCTCGCCGGGCGGTGCGGCCAAGATGGGCCTGATCAACAAGGACCACCCGCTCGTCGCCGCGCTGCCCCCGCAGCCGCAGCCGGCCGACCTGTAGTGCTCACACTGCCCGAGTACCCCTGGGAGTCCCTGGCGCCCTACCGGCGCACCGCACAGGGCCATCCCGGCGGGATCAGCGACCTGTCCATCGGCACGCCCGTGGACGACACCCCGGAACTGATCCAGCGTGCGCTGGCCGCGGCGGCGAACGCCCACGGGTATCCGACCACACACGGCACGACCGAACTGCGCGAGGCCATCGCCGCCTGGTACGCCCGCCGTCGCGGCGTGCCCGGGTTGGACCCGCAGGCCGTGATCCCCACCGTGGGCTCCAAGGAGTTCATCGCCTGGCTGCCGCTGCTGCTCGGCATCGGCCCCGGGGACGTCGTGGTCCGCCCGACCGTCGCCTACCCCACCTACGACATCGGCGCCCTGTTGGTGGGTGCCGAGGCCGTCGCCGCGGACTCCCTCGACGACCTCGACGCCGCGACCCGCGACCGCGTGAGACTGGTCTGGACCAACTCCCCGGCCAACCCCACCGGGCAGGTGGCCTCCGCCGACCGGCTGAGCGCCGTCGTCGCCCAGGCGCGCCAGCTCGGCGCCGTGGTGGCCGGGGACGAGTGCTATGCCGAGCTGGGCTGGGACCAGTGGGACGACTCCGCGGCCGGCACGCCCTGCATCCTCTCCGAGGAGGTCTCCGGCGGGGACCACACGGGCCTGCTCAGCGTGTACTCGCTCTCCAAGCAGTCCAACCTGGCCGGTTACCGGGCCGCGTTCGCGGCGGGGGACCCGGGCCTGGTGACGAACCTCGTCAACAGCCGCAAGCACGCCGGGATGATCGTCCCGGCGCCGGTGCAGGCCGCCATGACGGTCGCGCTGGGCGATGACGCCCACGTGGCCGCCCAGAAGGACCGGTACCGCGCCCGACGGTCGCTGCTGAAGGACGCCCTGACCTCGGCCGGCCTGGTCGTGGACCACTCCGAGGCGGGGCTCTACCTCTGGACCCGGGACGGCGCCCGGGACGGTGCGCCGAGCGAGGCGGACAGCTGGGCGCTGGTCGGACAGCTCGCGGAACGGGGCATCCTGGTGGGCCCGGGCACGTTCTACGGCACGGCCGGCAACGGCTACGTCCGGGTCGCGATCACGGCCACCGACGACGCCGTCGCCCGGGCCGCGGAACGGCTTCGCGCCTGGCGTTAGGTCGTCACCGATTCCGTGCATCAGCCCGGTGCTTGGTAGCGTTGACGAGGATTGAATCATCGCGACCCCCACCCTTCGGTGCCGTGGTCCGCGTCACCGACGAACTCATGAGGGAGTACCCATGACCGAGAACACTTCGGCAGCGCTGTCCGTCGACGGCACGAGCGTCGACCTACCCCGCGAGCAGGCGACCGCCGGAAACGACGGTCTGAACATCGGGCCCCTGCTGAAGAACACCGGTCTGGTCACCTACGACCCGGGCTTCATGAACACGGCCAACACCAAGTCGGCCATCACCTTCATCGACGGGGACGAGGGTGTGCTGCGCTACCGCGGCTACCCCATCGAGCAGCTGGCCGAGAACTCCTCCTTCCTGGAGGTGGCCTACCTGCTGATCTACGGCGACCTGCCGACCGGTGACCAGCTGGGAGCCTGGGACGAGAACATCCGTCGCCACACCATGCTCCACGAGGACCTCAAGGGCTTCTTCGGCGGTTTCCCGCGGGACGCCCACCCGATGCCGGTCCTGTCCTCCGCGGTGTCCGCGCTGTCCACGTTCTACCCGGACTCCCTGGACCCGTTCGACGAGGAGCAGGTCCACATCTCCACCATCCGGCTGATGGCCAAGCTGCCGGTCATCGCCTCCTACGCGTTCAAGAAGTCGCTGGGCCAGCCGATGCTGTACCCGGACAACTCGCTGAACCTGGTGGAGAACTTCCTGCGCCAGTGCTTCGGCGTCCCGGCCGAGCCCTACGAGCTGGACCCGGACATGGTCAAGGCCCTGGACATGCTGCTGATGCTGCACGCCGACCACGAGCAGAACTGCTCCACCTCCACCGTGCGCCTCGTGGGTTCCTCGCAGGCCAACATGTTCGCCTCCGTCTCCGCCGGCATCAACGCCCTCTACGGTCCGCTGCACGGCGGGGCGAACGAGGCGGTGCTGAACATGCTGCACCGCATCAAGGACGAGGGTGTCAGCCCCGAGGACTTCATGGAGAAGGTGAAGAACAAGGAGGCCGGCATCAAGCTGATGGGCTTCGGCCACCGGGTCTACAAGAACTACGACCCGCGCGCCAAGATCATCAAGAAGACCGCCGAGGACATCCTGGGCAAGCTCGGCGGCCATGACGAACTGCTCGAGATCGCCCAGCGGCTCGAGGAGAAGGCCCTGGCCGACGACTACTTCGTGGAGCGCCGCCTGTACCCGAACGTCGACTTCTACACCGGCGTGATCTACAAGGCCATGGGCTTCCCGGAGAAGATGTTCACCGTGCTGTTCGCCCTGGGCCGCCTGCCCGGCTGGATCGCCCAGTGGCGCGAGCTGATGCAGGATCCGTCCACCAAGATCGGCCGGCCGCGCCAGGTCTACACCGGCTACGACCTGCGGGACTACCCGGGCCGCTGAGCCCCGGCACCCGTCCGCGTCTCCCGGTCATCCCGACGACACCCCGCCCGTCCCGGCGGGCGTGGTCGGGATGACCGGGATTCGTGCGTCTGGGGACCGTTCAACCGGCGAGGGTGATGGTGACCGCGCCGTCGGTCCCCGTCGCCGGTGACCAGCCGTGGTCCGCGCGGACCCAGCCCTGGCCGCCGAAGGACGCCGCCGTGACGCCGTACTGCCGGGCGTTGGCCACGGCCCACTGCACCAGGGCCCAGCCGCGCGCGCCGGTGGCCGGGATGGTCACGGTGTGCCCGTCCCCGGAGACCGCGGGATCCACGTCCGAGAGCTGGTCCGTCAGGGCGGCCACCAGGGCCCGGGCGTCCCCGGGGCCCTCGGGTGAGCGCAGCACGCAGTTCAGCCCGGCGGGGGAGTGCCCGGTCAGGGCGGAGGCGTAGGCCCGGCCCTCCGGTTCGTGGTCGGCATAGGCGTCGGGGTACGCCGAGCGCTGGACGGTCTGGGCGGCCACGGTGATGTCCAGGTCCTCGAAGTCCGGGACCAGCAGCTCGAGCTCCTGGTAGAAGCGGTTCGTGGCGTACACCGGGTCCATGACCTGCGCCTCGGACCCCCAGCCCTGAGAGGGCCGCTGCTGGAACAGCCCGCGGGAGTCCGGACCGGCCTCGTCCCCGTAGTCGATGTTGCGCAGCTTGGACTCCTGCACGGCGGTGGCGATGCCGATCGAGGCCGCCCGCGCGGGCAGCCCACGGTCCATGGCCACGGCCGCGATCAGGGCGGCGTTGGCCGCCTGGTCCGGGGCGAGGCCGAAGGACTCCGTGCCGACCACGGCGGTGCACCGCTCCCGCACCAGGACCTCGGAGGAGTCGATGAACCGGGAGGCGGCCCAGAACCCGCCTGCCACGAGCAGCGCGCAGACCACGAGCACCCCGAGGGCGCGCCGGCGCCGCGTCCGGCGGGGGCTCATCGGTCCGCCCGGGCGTCAGTTGGCGTGCAGCGCGTCATTGAGCACGACGGTCTGCCCGGCCCGGGGCAGGGCCTGGACCTGGCCGGTGGAGGAGTCGCGGCGGAACAGCAGGTTCGGGACCCCGGACAGGTCCAGCGCCTTGACCACGGACTCGGTCCCCGAGTCCTGCTTCACGGTCACGCGGGTCCCGGCCGTCACGTACAGTCCGGCCTCCACCACGCAGTCGTCGCCCACGGAGATGCCCACGCCGGCGTTGGCGCCCAGCAGCACGCGTTCACCGATGACGATGCGCTGCGTGCCACCGCCGGAGAGGGTGCCCATGATGGAGGCCCCGCCGCCGACGTCGGAGCCGTCACCGACCACCACGCCGGCCGAGATCCGGCCCTCCACCATGGAGGCGCCGAGCGTGCCGGCGTTGAAGTTCACGAAGCCCTCGTGCATGACGGTCGTGCCCGCGGCCAGGTGGGCTCCGAGCCGCACCCGGTCGGCGTCGGCGATCCGGACCCCGGAGGGGAGCACGTAGTCCGTCATCCGCGGGAACTTGTCCACGCCGTACACCGCCACGGGCCCGCGGGCGCGCAGCTTGAGCCGGGTCGCCTCGAAGCCGTCGGACGAGCAGGGGCCGGCGCTGGTCCACACCACGTTGGCCAGGGTGCCGAAGATCCCGTCCAGGTTGAGCGTGTTGGGGGCCGCCAGGCGGTGGGACAGCAGGTGCAGTCGCAGCCAGGAGTCCAGGGCGTCGACCGGCGCGGAGTCCAGGTCCGACTCCACGGTCACGGCCCGCTGGGTGGTGCCCCGGTCGGCGTCGGGGCGGGCGAGGGACTCCAGGGCCCCGGTCATCGAGCTGTCCACGTCGGCCGCCGGGCCCAGCGCGGGGGCCGGGAACCAGGCGTCCAGGACGGTGCCGTCCGCGGCGAAGGTCGCCAGTCCGAGGCCGGAGGCCGTCCGGGAGGTCGTCAGGGGGGCGCCGGGCTGGGAGGGGGTGGAGTCCATGGGAATATCCTACTGGCATGGATTCTTCCCTCCCGGTCACCACCGCGCCCGTCCTGCCCCCTCTCGACCTCGACGTGGCCCTGCTGACCGCCGAGCTGCTGGACATCCATTCCGTGTCCGACCACGAGACCCCGTTGGCCGACGCCGTCGAGGAGGCGCTGCGGGCCCTGCCGGCCCTGCGCGTGCAGCGCATCGGGGACGCGGTGGTGGCACGCACCGAGTTCGGGCTGGACTCCCGGGTGGTGCTGGCCGGTCACCTGGACACCGTCCCGCTGCCCACCGTCCCCGGTGCCCGGGGCACGGTGCCCTCGCGCTGGGAGCCGGCGACCGGTGTCGGGACCGTGGCTGCCGTGCCGGCCGACGGGGACGTGCTCTACGGACGCGGCGCCACGGACATGAAGGGCGGAGTGGCGGTCCAGCTGGCACTGGCCGGGCTGCTGGGGCGCGACGCCGGCCCCGTCCCGCGCGGGACGTCACCTGGGTGTTCTACGACCACGAGGAGGTCGAGGCGGCGCGGTCCGGCCTGGGCCGCATCGCCCGGCAGGCGCCCGCGCTGCTGGAGGCGGACTTCGCGGTGCTGCTGGAACCCACCGACGGCGTGGTGGAGGGAGGGTGCAACGGCACCAGCCGGTACCTCGTGGCGGTGCCGGGCGTCGCCGCCCACACGGGCCGGTCCTGGCGCGGGGTCAACGCCATCCACGCGACCGCCCCCCTGCTGGCGGTGCTGGCCGCCTACGAGCCGGCCACGGTCACGGTCGAGGGCCTGGACTACCGGGAGGGACTGAACGCGGTGCGGATCCACGGCGGCACCGCGGGCAACGTCGTCCCCGACTCCTGCGCCGTGGAGGTCAACTACCGGTTCGCCCCGGACAAGACCGTCGAGCAGGCGCACGAGCACGTGTACTCGGTCCTGGCCCGCGCCGGCATCTCCCCGGAGGCCATCGAGGTCACGGACGCCTCGCCCGCGGCCCGCCCGGGCCTGGACCACCCCGCGGCGGCGGCCTTCGTGGCCGCCGTCGGCGGGGAACCGATGCCCAAGTACGGCTGGACGGACGTGGCCCGGTTCTCCGAGCTGGGCGTGCCGGCCGTGAACTTCGGGCCGGGGGACGCCCTGCTGGCCCACGCCGACGACGAGCACGTCACCGCCGGCGCGGTGCGTGCGTGCCTGGGGGCGCTGCGTCGCTGGCTCGTGCCGGAGTCCGACGTCCGCTGACGCCCCGGACCGCCGCCCGCCCGGACTACCTGACCGGGAGGGCGGGGCCCATGGTGGTGGAGGTGACCGGTGCGGTGTCCCCGCCGGTGCGGGAGGAGAGCCGTCCGGCGAGCTTGGAGGCCAGCCAGGTGAGGATGAAGTTGATGACGATGAAGATCAGGGCGGCCACCACGAGGGTCTGCAGGATGTTGGAGTAGCCCGAGCCGAGCTGGCGGGAGTACTGCAGCAGTTCGTAGAAGCCGATCAGGTAGCCCAGGGCTGAGTCCTTGATGATGACCACGAACTGGCTCAGCAGTGAGGGCAGCATCGCGGTCAGGGCCTGGGGGACCTCGACCAGGCGCAGGGACTGGTTGTTGGTCATCCCCACGGCGGCGGCGGCCTCGCGCTGTCCCTTGGGCAGGGACTTCACCCCGGAGCGGACCAGTTCGGCGATCACGGCGCCGTTGTAGACGGTGAGCCCGACGATGACCCCGTAGTACGCGGCGTCCGCGGAGGCGATCAGTCCGGTGGGGGCCACGATGCGGGAGAAGAAGAAGTACAGGAAGAACATCATCACCAGCACCGGCACGGCGCGGAAGAACTCGACCACCACGCCGGCGAACCAGCGGATCGGGCCGAACGGGGCCAGGCGCAGGAAGCCGAAGATGAGCCCGAAGACCATGGCGGTGACCACGGCGATCCCGGAGGCCTGCAGGGTGAACTTCAGCCCGGGCAGGTAGTAGTTGGCCCAGGCGTTGGCGTTCAGGGCGTTGGCCCACTTCTCCGGGGCCAGCTGGTCCTGTTCGTTGAGCTGGATCAGCACCAGCACCACGATGACCAGTACGACCACCAGGGCCGCGGCGTTGGAGAGCAGGATGTTGCGCCGGGCCTTGGGGCCGGGGGCGTCGAAGAGGACGGTGGCCTGGGTTCTCATCGGGCCACCGCCAGCTTGTCGGAGAGCCAGGTGGTCAGCAGGCCCATCGGGATCACGATGATGCAGAACCCGATCGCGATGGTCAGGAAGATGGAGACCATCAGGTTGGGATTGAACTCGATCATGGTCTTCATCAGTCCGGAGGCCTCCGCCACGGAGGCGGCCGCGGCCACCGTGGTGTTCTTGGTCAGGGCGATCAGGGTGTTGCCCAGGGGGGTGATGGCCCCGCGCAGGGCCTGGGGGAGCACGACCACCCGCGCGGCGGGCAGGAAGCTCAGGCCAATGGCGCGGGCGGCCTCGGCCTGGCCCTGGGGGACCGTGTTGACCCCCGAGCGGATGGCCTCGCACACGAAGGCCGCGTGGTAGATCGACAGCGCGATGACGGCGTAGACGAAGAAGTTGAGCTCGAAGTCCGAGGAGAACGTGATCTTCAGCTGGCCCCACACGGCCAGCACGCCGAGCACCATGATGATCGTCAGCGGGGTGTTGCGCACCACGTTCACGTACGAGGTGCCGATGGCCCGCAGCGAGCCCACGGGGGAGATCCGGAACACGGCCAGCACGGTGCCCAGCGCGAACGAGCCGATGGCCGCGAGGATGGTCAGCCGGATGTTCATCCAGAAGGCGCCGATGATGTCGTACTCGGCGAAGAGTTCAAGAAAGCCGTTCATGGGGTTCCTGTCCCTGGAGCGGACGGAGGGGTGGGGCCGACGACGGCGACGGGACGGCCCGAGGGCCGTGCCGCCGCCGTCTCAGTGCCGCGGTTCAGTCGCGCGGCGCGGCGGCTCAGGCCTCGCAGGACACCAGCTCGGCGTCGGGGCCGTTGTTCAGCGTCTCGTCGGGGGTGTAGCCCGTCCCCTCGGTGTTCGCGGTCAGGGCCTCCTCCCAGGCGCCCTCGTCCTTCATCTTGGTGATCGCGTCGTTGATGGCCTGGCACTGGTCCGAGCCCTTGGGGATGCCCACGCCGTAGCGTTCGGTGGTGAAGGCGTTGCCGACCACCTTGAACTTGCCGGCGTTCTCGGGGGTGGCGGCCAGGCCGGCGAGGATGATGTCGTCCGTGGTGACGGCGTCCACCTGGCCGGACTCCAGGTAGGTCACGCACTCGGCGTACCCGCCCTGCTCGACCAGGTTCACGCCCTCGGCGTACTCGTCCTTGATCCGCTGGGCCGAGGTGGACCCGGTGACGGAGCACAGGTTCTTGCCGTTCAGCGCCTCCGGGCCGGTGATCTCGGTGTCGTCCTGGCGCACCAGCAGGTCCTGGCCGGCCACGAAGTACGGGCCCGCGAAACCCACGCGCTCGGCGCGCTCGTCGGTGATGGAGTAGGTGGCGAAGATCATGTCGACCTCGCCGCCCTCCAGGGCGTTCTCCCGGTTGGCCGAGGGGGTCTGGATCCACTCGATGTCCCCCTCGGCGTAGCCGAGCTCCCCGGCCACGTACTTGGCGACGTCCACGTCGAAGCCGGTCGGGTCGCCGGAGCCCTCGCGGAAGCCGAGGCCGGGCTGGTCGAACTTGATGCCGATGCGGACCGTCTCGCCACCGCCCTGGGTCTCGCCGCCGCCGGTCTCGCCGCCGCCGCCGCCGTCCGTGGAGGACGGCGAGCAGGCGGACAGGGCGAGGGCGGCCGACGCGGCCAGGGCGGCGACGGAGATGTACTTCTTGCGCATGGTTCCTCCAGGGACGGTGATGATGTCGGTGCGACGGGTGGTCTGGGGCGGGCGAGCGGTGCGTTCGCCCGGGTTCAGTGGGTGAGGATCTTGCCGAGGAAGTCCTTGGCGCGGGGGTGCTGGGGGCGGGTGAAGAAGGACTCGGGGTCGGTGTCCTCCAGGACCTTGCCCTCGTCCATGAACAGCACCCGGTCCCCGGCCTTGCGCGCGAAGCCCATCTCGTGGGTCACCACCACCATGGTCATCCCCTCGCGGGCCAGCTGGACCATGACGTCGAGCACCTCCTGGACCATCTCCGGGTCCAGGGCCGAGGTCGGCTCGTCGAAGAGCAGGACCTTGGGCTTCATGGCCAGGGCACGGGCGATGGCCACGCGCTGCTGCTGGCCGCCGGAGAGCTGGGCCGGCATCTTCCGGGCCTGCTGGGCCACCCCGACGCGTTCGAGCAGCCCCATCGCGTCCTTCTCCGCCTGGGCCTTCTTCACGCCCTTGACCTTGATCGGGCCCAGGGTGACGTTCTCCAGGATCGACTTGTGGGCGAAGAGGTTGAATGACTGGAACACCATCCCGACGTCGGCACGCAACCGCGCCAGCGCCTTGCCCTCATCGGGCAGGGGCTTGCCGTCGATCCGGATCGTCCCGCCCGGGTCGATGGTCTCCAGGCGGTTGATGGTGCGGCACAGGGTGGACTTGCCCGACCCGGACGGGCCCAGCACGATCGCCACCTGCCGTTCCGGGATGGTCAGGTTGATGTCCGTGAGCGCCTGGAACGACCCGAAGTGCTTGTTGACGTTCTCCAGTTCGACCAGGATCCGGGTGCCGGTGCTGTCCGCCGCGGGGGGATCCGCTGGGGGCGGTGTGGTCTGCGTCATGGCGACGAGACTAGCGGAGAACGACGCCCCCCGTCAGGCGACGTGGATGGTTCACGAGGGTTTGACGCCATCGTTGCGGAACTGAAACATCTGTTTCCCGTCCGGGGGCGGCGGCCGGGTCCGGAGGCCCTGCCCACTAGGGTGGTCCCATGTCACAGAACTCCGACGACCGGCGGCCCCGACCGGAGGTCCGGCGCGGCCCCCAGACGCTGCGTGGCGCCGACGCCTCGGGACCGACGTTCGACCAGATGCTGCTGGACTCCCGCCAGCGCCAGGCCGGTTCCTCCGGACGGCGGAGCACCGAGTCGATCGCCCGGGACACCTGGCGGGTGATGCGCATGCAGGGCGAGCTCGTGGAGGGCTTCGGCTCGCTGGCGACCCTGGGCCCGGCCATCTCCGTGTTCGGCTCGGCCAGGTCCCGGCCCGGCGAGGCGGACTACGAGCAGTCCCGGGAGGTCGGCCGACGGCTGGCCGAGGCCGGTTTCACGGTCATCACCGGTGGCGGGCCCGGAGTGATGGAGGCCGCCAACCGTGGGGCCAAGGAGGGCGGCGGGCACTCCGTGGGGCTGGGCATCGAGCTGCCCCACGAGCAGGGGCTGAACGACTGGGTGGACCTGGGCATCGACTTCCGCTACTTCTTCGTCCGCAAGGTCATGTTCGTGAAGTTCTCCCAGGGCTTCGTGGTGGCACCCGGCGGCATGGGCACCCTGGACGAGCTCTTCGAGGCGCTCACCCTGGTCCAGACCGGCAAGGTCACCGCGTTCCCCGTGGTCCTGCTGGACCGGGAGTACTGGACGCCGCTCGTGGCGTGGATCCGGGACACCCTGGTCGCCCGCGGGATGATCGCGGAGGACGACGTGGACCTGCTGCGCGTGGCGGACACCCCGGAGGAGGCCGTGGAGCTGGTGCTGACCACGGTGCCCGTGTCCCGCTGGCCGGACCGCCTGGCCGGGCGCGACGTGACCGACGACGGCCTGGGCGAGGGCGGCCCGGTCGGTGGTGACCCGGTCGAGGGTGGCCCGGGCGGGGGAGACCCGCAGTGACCGTGTCCGTGGTGCTGGTCCTGGTGGCGGCCGTGGTCGTGGTGGGCCTGATCGCCCTCGCCCTGGCCGGGCGCACCGGTTTCGCCCGGCCGCTGGCCGAGCCGGTCCGGACCCTGCCCCCGGTGCTGCTGCCGGCGGACCCGGAGGCGGCCGACGTCGACCGCCTGCGCTTCTCACCGGCCCTGCGGGGATACCGGATGGACCAGGTGGACGAGACCCTGCAGCGGCTCGCGTCGGCGCTGGCGGACCGGGACGCCCAGATCACCGCGCTGCGGCGGCAGGCGCAGGACGGTCCTGACATCGGCGGTCCTGCGGGTGTGATTAGCGGCACCGCGCCGAATCCGGAATAATAGGGGATGTCAAGCGCTCTGCGACCGGCTCCCCTCGGGTGCCGGTCGCACGAACTACCGTGCGGCCCCAGCGTGACACGGGACCCGCAGTTGAGAAGGGAACACAGATGGCAGCCATGAAGCCTCGTACCGGGGATGGTCCCATGGAAGTGACCAAGGAGGGACGAAGCCTGATCATGCGCGTGCCGATTGACGGCGGCGGACGACTGGTCCTCGAGCTCAACAACGAGGAGGCCAACTCGCTCAAGGAGTGCCTCGTCGGGGTCACCGAGGGCTGACGTCCCGCCTCGTGACACGGGTATCGCACGAGACCCCCGGATCCCTGCCGCACGGCGGGTCCGGGGGTCTCGTGCATGAGGGCGAGCGCCGGGAGCGTTGGTCGCGCGGGGAGTGCCGGTGCACCGGGGCGGTGCTGCTCCGACGGTCAGTGCCGATCCGGCGGTCAGCGCCGGACGGCCGCCAGCACGCCGGTACCGGTCGGGACGAGGGCGGAGAACCACTGCTCCTCGTCACGCAGGAGCTTGCCGGCCTCCCGGGCGGCCACGGTGGAGGCCTCCCGCACCGCGGGCTTGGGGACGCGGTCCTGGTCCAGTGCGTCGTTGACCACCAACAGCCCGCCCGGGCGCAGCAGCCGCGCGGATTGCTCCACGTGGAAGACGAGGGACGCCTTGTCCGCGTCGAGGAACACCATGTCGTAGGACCGGCTGGTCAGCCGCGGCACCACGGTGCGCGCCCGGCCGGTGATCATCCGGGTCCGGTTGGCCGGGAACCCGCCGTCGGCGAAGGCCTCGCGGGCGGCCCGCAGCGCCTCGGCGTCCGGGTCGATCGTGGTCAGCATGGAGGTGCGGGCGAGCCCGCGCATCAGGGCGAGACCGGACACCCCGGCCCCGGTGCCGATCTCCACCAGGGTGGCGGGGGACCGGGTGGCCGCCAGCACGGTCAGCAGGGCGGCGGTGCCCTCGCTCACCGGGACGATGCCCAGGTCTGCCGAGCGCTCGCGGGCCCGCAGCATGACCTCGTCCTCATCCGGACGCGACTCGGCGAAGGCCCAGCTGGCATGCTTGTCCGTCTGGTGGGGGCTCAGGGCCTTCATGGGGCGGGCTCGATTCTGTCGTCGGTTGCGGCGTCCTGTCGTCAGTCGCGGCACCCCAGTCTACGGCGACCTGGGCGTGTGCTCAGGCTCCTCCCAGAAAGCCGGGGCACACTGGTCGGGTACGGAAAGGAGTCGTCGGCCGTGATCCCCACCGACTGCACCACCCCTCCCAGCACTCTTGACAGCCGTTCCGGCCCCCGCGTTTCCGGCCCCAGTGCCTCCATCTCCTCCCCGGGAATGCCCGCCGGAGGGACGGACGAGGGCTGATGGCCGCCCTGCATCCCCGGAGCCGTCTGGACTCCTTCATCGAGGGCGCCCTGACCCCCTATTCCCGCGCACGCGTCTCCGCCCATCTGGCGGACTGCGCCGACTGCCGCCGCGAGGTCGGTCAGCGCGAACGCATCCTCCGCGCCGTGTCATCCCTCGGACCGGTTCGCGGGCCGTCGTCTGACCCGTCCGGTCCGGAGGGTGCCGGGCAGCGGTCCGTTCCCGTGCTGGAGCGCCGCGACGGAGTGGCCGGCTGGAAGGTCGTGCTCGGTCTCGGAGCCCTGGGACTGCTCACCTCCGGTGTCCTGATGTCGGCGTGGGTCGCCGGTGACCCGGAGGCCCGGGACCCGCAGGCCGGCCAGTTCCAGTTCCTGTCCTTCGCCGGGGACTCCTCTGCGGTCCCCGAGACCGACTCCGGCCGCCCGGCCGCCGCGTCGATGTCCGGTGCATCCTCGGGTGCCGCGTCCGTGTCATCGGTGCCGGACCACGCGCCTGCCGGCTCGATCCTGTCCTCGGCGGCCGGGATCACCCCGGACACGGCGGGCACGCTGACGCCCTCGATGGTGACCGACCTGCGCCAGGCGGGCTGGAACGTGCCGACGTTCCACGGGCTCGGGATGCCCGCCATGTCGACCGGCTGGCAGCGCGGGGAGGGATTCACCGAGGTGGTGATGACCCTGACCGGTGCCGGTCACACCCTGGAGTTCCACGAGTGCCGGACGCTGCCGGACGCAGAACCGGTACCGTCCTGCCCGGTCGGCTGGGACCTGCGCAGCGGTCCCGCGGTGGAACGGGCCGCGACGCCGGTCACCGGTCCGCTGTCCTGGACGGGCGCCGACGTCGTCCGGCTGCCGGTCGGCCTGGACATGCAATTGCGCGAGCACGCCGACGGTTCCTGGACCGCCGCCCTGGCCACCTCCCAGGCGGGGTACACCGTGGACTCGGACCTGCCCGTCGAGAGTGCCCCGCGGGTGATGTCCATGGTGGTCATCTCGGAGCGCTCGCGCGTGCAGGGCGGCGCCGCACCGGAATCGCCGGGCGACCGGCTGGCGCGGGGCTTCGAGCGCATCCTCCCGTGGACGGACGGGACGGACGGGACGGAGCCCCAACGCCGGTGACGCCGTGCCGAAGCAGTCGCGGGCGGCCTCCGGTGCTCGGGTAGTCTGGGGTCCCGTGACCTTCGGAATCAACGGTGCAGAACTGATCATCCTGATCATCCTGGCCGTCCTGGTGCTCGGCCCGGAGAAACTGCCCGAGTACACGCGCAAGCTCACCGAGTGGATCCGCACTCTGCGGCGCATGGCCGAAGGGGCCAAGGTCCAGTTCAGGGACGAGACCGGGACCGACTTCGACGAGATCGACTGGCGCCGCTACGACCCCCGCCAGTACGACCCCCGCCGCATCATCCGCGAGGCCCTGGCCGACCCGGTCGACGATCCCGGGGCGGACCGCCGGGGCTCCGGGCCGGGCACCGGATCGACCGTGGCGAGGACCCCGTCCGACACCCGCGAGACCCTGCGGAACGACCTCGGCGCCGTCCGATCCGAACGAGATGCCCTCCGTGAGGACCTGAAGGAGATGGACCCCCGGGCACTGTTCTTCGGCTCCTCCACCGCGCGTCGCACCACCTCGTCGCCGAGCGGCGCCGGGTCATCGGCCCCGGACGCGGCGGAGATCGAGGCCCCGACGCCGGCCGGAACCGGGGCGGATGAGACCGTGCCGGACGAGGCCGACGCCGAGCCGGCCGGCCCGCCCGCCGCGGCCCGCCCGGCACCCTTCGACACCGAGGCGACCTGAGCGCACGTCCGGGCACCGGGATCGAGCGCGGTCACCGGGGGCGGTCCCGGATCAGTCCCGCGGGCTGACCGGCAGCCGCACTCCCGAGAGTCCACGCGGGCGGACGGCCAGGGCGTCGGCGATGCGCCGCAGCTCGGTGCCGGCCGCCGAGCCGGGATGGGCCAGGACCACGGGGGTGCCGCCGTCGCCGTCCTGGCGCAGGACGGGGTCCAGCGGGACCGAACCCAGCAACGGGACCGGCTGGCCCAGCGCGGCCGAGAGCCGGTCGGCCACGAGCCGCCCGCCACCGCTGCCGAACAGGTCGAGCACCGTACCGTCCGGCAGGGTCATCGCGGCCATGTTCTCCACCACGCCGGCCACCTGCTGGCCGGTCTGCTCGGACAGTTCCCCCGAGCGCGCCGCCACCTGGGCCGCCGCCTGCTGCGGGGTGGTCACCACGAGCAGCTCGGAGGTGGGCATCAGCTGCGCGGCGGAGATGGCGATGTCACCGGTGCCCGGGGGCAGGTCCACGAGCAGGACGTCGAGGTCACCCCAGTACACGTCCGTCACGAACTGCTCCAGGGCCCGGTGCAGCATGGGTCCGCGCCAGGCGACCGGGCGGTCGGTGTCCAGGAACATCCCGATGGAGATGACCTTCACGCCGTGCGCGACGGGGGGCAGGATCATCTCGTCCACGCGGGTGGGGCGCTCCGCGGTCCCCAGCAGCCCGGGGATGGAGAAGCCGTGGATGTCCGCGTCCACGAGTCCCACCGCCAGGCCGCGGGCGGCCAGCGCGGTGGCCAGGTTGGCGGTGACGGTGGACTTGCCCACCCCGCCCTTGCCGGAGGCCACCGCGTAGACGCGGGTCAGGGTGGACTGGCCGAAGGGGTTGGCCGGTCGCCCGGCGGTGAGCCGGTCCTTGAGGGCGGCTCGTTGCTCGGGCGTCATCACCGTCATGACGACCTCGGAGCCCGAGCATCCCGGCAGTCCGTCCAGGGCCCGCTCGACGTCCCCGGTGATGGTGTCCCGCAGCGGACAACCCGCGATGGTCAGGCGGATGCCGATCGTCAGGTGCCCGGGGGAGTCGGCCTGCGGGCTGGTGGCGAGTGCCTCGACCGGACGCCCGGTACCACCCTCGGTGACGGAGGCGACCATGCCCAGCTCGGTGACCGGGCGCCGCAGCTCGGGATCCAGGACGGAGCCCAGGCGCTCCCAGGCGGCCCGTTCCAGTGGCGTGGTGAGTTCGGGGGTGTCTGTCATTCCGTGGTGTCGTCCTTGCTGGTCTCGGTGTCCACGGCGGCCTCCTCCGCGGCGATGATCGCCAGCGTCGTGGTCTGCGCGCCGTCCTCGTCGCCCTCGATCCGCTCGCGGGCCTCCCGGCTCGGCCGGTTCTTCTTCTTTTTCTTCTTCCGCGCCACGGTGCCGGACCCCCGGTACGGGGCGCCGTCGTCGGGACCCTGGCGCAACTCCTCGAGCAGTTCGGCGCGCACCTGCTCGCGCATCTGGTCCTTGAGCTCCTCGGTGATCTCGGCGACGGCATCGCGCATCTCGGAGCGCACGAAGTCGCGCGTGGCCACGTCCTGCAGGGCGATCCGCAGGCCGGCGAGCTCACGGGTCAGGTACTCGGTGTCCGCGAGGTTGCGCTCGGCCCGCGCACGGTCCTCGCGCAGGGACACCTTGTCCCGGTCGTCCTGCCGGTTCTGGGCCAGCAGCAGCAGCGGGGCGGCGTAGGAGGCCTGCAGGGACAGCACCAGCGTCAGCGCGGTGAAGCCCAGGGCGGCGGAGTCGAACCGCCACGCCTCCGGGGAGAACGTGTTCCAGACCAGCCAGATGGCACAGAAGATCGTCATGGCCAGGAGGAACTGCGGGGTGCCCATGAACCGGGCGAACCCCTCGGTGGCCTCGCCGAACGCGTCCGGGTTCGGGCTCAGCCGCGGCCAACGCCGCTCCCGGGCGCCCATCGGGGTCTCCAGGCCGGTCCGGCGCTGGGCCTGGTCGGTCGACTTCTCTGCCATCAGCTGGCCTCCTCTCTCGGCGCCGGTGCGTCCTCGGTCTCGGAGTCGTCCATGCTGCGCCAGTCCTCGGGCAGGATGTGGTCCAGCACGTCGTCCACGGTCACGGCCCCCACCACGCGGTGGTGCTCGTTGACCACCGGGATGCAGGTCAGGTTGTAGGTGGCCAGCTCGCGCGTCACGGCCGGCAGCGGCAGCAGGTCGGAGACCGGTTCCAGGTCCTTGTCCAGCAGGTTGCCCAGGGGTTCCGGCGGCGGGTAGCGCAGCAGGCGCTGGAAGTGCACCACGCCGAGGTAGCGGCCGGTGGGGGTCTCCAGCGGGGGCCGGGCCACGATCACCAGGGAGGCCATCGCGGGGGTGAACTCCTGCTGGCGGATGTTGGCCAGCGCATCGGCGACGGTCGCCTCCGGGGGCATGATCACCGGCACCGGCGTCATCACCGAGCCGGCCGTGTTCTCCTCGTACTCCATGAGGCGGCGGACGTCATCGGCCTCCTCGGGTTCCATCAGCTCCAGCAGCAGCTCCTGTTGGGAGTCGGAGAGCTCGTGCAGCAGGTCGGCGGCATCGTCCGGGTCCATCTCCTCCAGCACGTCGGCCGCGCGCTCGATGTCCAGGTGGGAGATGATCTCGACCTGGTCGTCGTCCGGCAGCTCCTGGAGCACGTCCGCCAATCGTTCGTCCTGCAGCTCGGTGGCGACCTCCACGCGGCGCTTGGCCGTCATCTCGTGCAGGACGTCCGCCAGGTCGGCGGCCTTGAGGTCCTCGTGGGCGGCCACGAAGCTGGTGGCGCCCTGGGGCTCGGCCTGGTCGGCCCACCGGGCCTGTCCCCATTCCACGAGCAGGTGCTCACCGCGGGCCCGGCCGAAGGCGGTGCGGCCGGCGTCGCGGCGGACGTAGAGGTCGCTGACCACCCAGTCGCCGTTGCGCTGCCGCTCCAGGCCCAGGTCCTCCAGGATGGCGTTCCCGGACCCGTCCGCCAGGGTGACCTTGCGGTCGAAGAGGTCCCCGGCGACCATCAGCTCGGCCCCGCGGCGTTCGAAGCGGCGCAGGTTGATCAGCCCCGTGGTGATGATCTGGCCGGAGCCCATGGAGGTCACCCGGGTCATCGGCACGAAGACCCGCTTCTTGCCCGGCACCTCGATGACCAGGCCGACCGCGACCGGCGGCAGGCCGGGCCCGCGATCGGTCACGACGGCGTCGCGCATCCGTCCCAGCCGGTCGCCCAGCGGGTCGAACACGTCAAGGCCCAGCATCCGGGCGACGAAGATCTTGGGGGCACTCACCCCTCCAGCCTAGTCGGCCCGGACCGGTCGGCCCGGGGGGCCGCCGGGCCCGGTGAGGGCAGGGACACGCCCACCGGGGCCATGGTCAGGGCGGCCGGGGCGGCGTACCGTAGGAGCACGGATATCCGCCCCAGGGAACGAGTGGCTATGAACCGTGGCCCATGGAAGAAGTGGACTCCCGCCGTGGCGGTGAGCGTGACGATCGCGGCGCTCGCGGCGGGTGGCTCCATCGCGGCCAGCGCGCGGACGGACCTGCCGGACAGGACACCCCAGGACGTGCTCGAGATGGTCGCCGCGCACGAGGTCGAGGGGTTCTCCGGCCGCCTGGCGGCCAGCGTCGAGCTGGGCCTGCCGCAGTTGCCCGGGGAGGCCGTCCGGGATGCCGAGGCCCAGGACACCGGCGCCGTGGACGCACGACTGGCCGAACTGCTCGCGCTGGTGCCGGGCACGCACGAGGCCCGGGTCTTCGCCGACGGACACGACCGGTCGCGCCTGCAGCTCCTGGACGGGGCCGAGGAGAAGAACCTCATCCGCAACGACGACGAGCTCTGGTTCTACGACTCCGTCGAGGACCGGGCCGTCCACGCCACCCTGCCTGCGGGCGGTGCGGGGCACGGTGAGAGCACGGACCCGTGGCGGGGTGACGGGGCCCTGCCCACCCCGGAGCGGATCGCCGAGCGCGTGCTGGACCGGGCCGAGGCGCACAGCACGGTCACGGTCGAGGAGGGCACCGCTGACTCCGGCCGGGACGCCTACACCGTGCGCCTGGACCCGCGCACCGATGAGACACTCGTGGACAGTGTCCTGGTCGACGTCGATGCCCAGACCGGCATGCCGCTCGGCGTCGAGGTGCGCGCGGTGGGACAGGACGAGCCGGCCGTCAGCGTCGCCTTCACGGAGTTCACCCCGGGTGCGCCCGACGCCGGCCTGTTCGACTTCGAGCCGCCCGCCGGGGCCACGGTGGAGGAGCAGACCCTCCCTGACTGCGGGCCATGGTCCGGTGCCGCCGGTGCCCGGGAGGACGGGAACCGGGGACCGGTCTCCGGCGACCGAGCGCGGGGCGAGGTCGTCGGCGACGGCTGGGAGACCGTCGTGGTGATGCCCGCTGGGTCCGGCCCCGGGGAACTGGCCGGCTCGGAGCTGCTGAACGAACTGGCCGTGGAGGTCGAGGGTGGCCGCGTGCTGGGCACGCCGTTGCTGAACGTCCTGCTGACGGACGACGGACGGGTGCTCGCGGGACCGGTGCCGCAGCACCGGCTGCTGGAGGTCGCCGGCGCCGGAACCGGCGAGGAGTGAACGGCGCATTCCCGGACGCGGACCCGGTCATCCGCACGCGCCGGTTGAGCAAGCGGTTCGGGAGGCGTCAGGCCGTCCGCGAGGTGGACCTGACCGTCCCGCGCGGCGCGGTGTTCGGGTTCCTGGGGCCCAACGGCTCCGGCAAGACCACGACGATCCGGATGCTGCTGGGCCTGGCCACGCCGACCTCCGGCACCATCAGCCTGCTCGGGGAGCCGATGCCGCAGGCAGCCCTGCGGGTCCTGCCCCGCGTCGGGGCGCTCGTGGAGGGACCGGCCTTCTACCCCTACCTCTCCGGGCGGGCCAACCTGGTCCGCCTCGACGCCGCGGACCGCACCTCCGATCCGCGCACGCGGGCGCGGCGGGTGGAGGAGGCGCTGGAGCGGGTGGGGCTCGCGCGCGCCGCCCGGTTGGCCGTGCACGCCTACTCCCTGGGCATGAAGCAGCGCCTCGGCATCGCCGGCGCCCTGGCCGCCGAGCGCGAACTGCTGGTGCTGGACGAGCCCACCAACGGACTGGACCCGCAGGGGACGCGGGAGGTGCGGCACCTGGTGGCCTCCCTGGCCGGGGCCGGGCTGACGGTGTTCGTCTCCAGCCACCTGCTCAGCGAGGTCGAGCAGGTGTGCACGCACGCGGCGGTCATGAGCAACGGCAGGCTCGTGGCGCAGGGGACGCTGGACGAACTGCGCGGGACCGCGGCCGGGCGGGTGGTGGTGCACACCCGGGACACCGAGGCCGCCGGACGGGTGCTCGCCCGCCTGGGGCTGTCCCCGATGCCCGACGGGACCGGGACCGTGCGTGCAACCACGGGCCCGCACACGCCGCCACCCGAGGACATCGTCTCCGCGCTGGTCACCTCCGGGGTGGGCGTGCGCGGGTTCAGCGTGGAGGGAACGAGCCTGGAGGAGCGGTTCGTGCAGCTGACGGGAGAGGGGTTCGACATTGCCTGAGCGGACCGCGCGGGCCGGCGGGATGCTCGCCTCGGAGCTGCACCTGCTGTTCCGGCGCCGGCGCACCTGGGCCCTGTTCGCCGCGCTGGCCGCGGTCCCGGTCCTGATCGGGCTGGCCGTGCGGGTCTCCACCGGCCCGCCGCGGGGCCGCGGGCCGGCGTTCCTGGACCAGGTGGCCGGCAACGGGGTCTTCCTGGCGGTGGTCGGACTGCTCGTCAGCGTGCCGCTGTTCCTGCCGCTGACCGTCGCGGTGGTCGCCGGGGACTCGATCGCCGGCGAGGCCTCCCAGGGCACCCTGCGCTACCTCCTGACGGCACCCGTGTCGCGGGCCGGCCTGCTGCTCGTCAAGTACGCGGTCATCGTGGTGTTCTGCGCCGCTGCGGTGCTGGTGCTCGCGGGGACCGGGGTGCTGGTCGGCCTGGTCCTGTTCGGGGTGCAGCCGGCCGTGCTGCTCTCCGGGGATACCCTCGGCCTCGGGGCGTCGTACGCGCGGATCGCCCTCATCGCCGCCCACGTGGCCGTGTCCCTGCTGGGGCTGGGGGCGATCGGGCTGTTCCTCTCGACGCTCTCGGACGTACCGGTGGGCGTGATGGCGGCCATCGCCGTGCTCGCGGTGGCGGCCCAGATCGCCGGTTCCCTGCCGCAGCTGGACTGGCTGCACCCCTGGCTGTTCACCGAGCACTGGACCGGTTTCGTGGACCTGCTGCGCCAACCGGTGCTCTGGGACTCCTTCGTCGACAACGCGGTGCTGCAGGCCGGTTACGTGCTGGTGTTCGGGGCGCTGGCCTACGGCAGGTTCGCCACGAAGGACGTGCTGAGCTGACCGGGGGCCGGGGGCCGGCATCGTGGTGCTTACGCCGGTGGCTGAGAACCGGCGCCCCGTGGTGACCGCCCAGGTCGTCAGCGGCAGAATGGACCCATGTCGATGCTCTTCGGTCCCGCGTCCTCCGACCCGGCAGCCAGCGGCCTGCCCCGTGGCGAGGTGCTGGGCACCTACGACTCCTACGCGGACGCCCGGAAGGTCGTGGACCGGCTGGCCGAGCAGGACTTCGACGTCCGGACCGTCTCGATCGTCGGCGTCGACCTGCGCACGGTCGAGCGGATCCGCCACCGGCAGACCTATGCCACCGTGGCCCTGCGCTCAGCCCTGCAGGGCGCGTTCTTCGGGCTGATGCTCGGCATCCTGATGAGCCTGATCGACCCTGCCGGCACGGGTCCGCAGATGCTCTACACCGTGGGCCTCGGCGTCGGGATCTGGGTGCTGTTCGGGGTCATCGGCCACTCGATCCGCAAGGGCAAGGGCTTCGACTCCGTCCAGCAGCTGGTGCCCGCCCGCTTCGACGTGGTCTGCGAGTTCGCCTCGGCGGCCACGGCCCGCCAGATCCTCGGGGGCGCCCCGGCGCCGTCACCGGCGCCCACCGCCGTACCGGCGCCGGCCCAGCAGCCGCCGGGCCCCGCTCCGTCCGGCCCGACGGCGCCG
>NZ_AFXQ01000011.1 GCF_000224415.1 Citricoccus sp. CH26A
GGATGATCCGCTGGCGCGCGGTCAGCGTCCGGGGGGCAGGGGCGGGCTGGGAGTCCGGTTCTGGTCGGGGAGTCCGGGAGGCCATTCGAAGATCCGTTCTTAGCGTGTCCGTGGTGCCGGTTGTGATGTCTCGTGGTTGTCCCGCGGGGAGTTGACGGGCCGTCACGTGCCTCCGAGGCTACCGGAGGGGCCGTGCGGATTCAAAGATATGTTCGAATAATGTTTGGCGTGTTTCGAACAGGCGTGCTAGACAAGAGGACGAACGGATAGAACACACGTTCGAACAGCCCGGTCACGCCGGGCGGAGAGGTTGAAGAGCATGAGCACTGCAGCATCGGTCATGACCCGCACCGCCGGCTCGGCCGGATTCCACCTGAACCGTCGCGGCCGTTTCCTCTTCGTCGGACTCCCGGTCCTCGTCCTGGCCGCGCTGGCTGCCGCGGTCGCCGTGTTCCTGGGCGCCCATGCCGTGGCCCCGGCCGCAGCATCGCCGGAGCGCCCCGTGGTCGCCCCGATCGAGTCCGTCACCGTGGACTACGGTGACACCCTGTGGTCCGTGGCCGGCCAGGTGGCCCCGGACGCCCCGCGCAATCAGACCATCCTGCGGATCGGCGAGCTCAATGACCTGACCGGTTCCGAGCTGCAGCCGGGGCAGGTCCTCTTCGTCCCCCGGGGTTGACGCGGGCACCACCGGAACCGCCACGGCCTCGGCCGGCCCGACGCCCGGTTCGAGACGCGTCAGAGGGGACCGTGGCGTGCCATGCACGGACGTCACCAGGGCTCGGCGAGCAGTTTGAGCGCCTAGGCTGTCTCGGGTGAGTGATGAGGATGCGATCTCGAGTCCGGAGGCCCTGGCCGCCCTGCCGTTGCGTGAGAACCTGCGGGGCCTGAGCCCCTACGGCGCGCCCCAGCTGGACGTGGCGGTGGCGCTGAACACGAATGAGAACACCCATCCGGTCCCGGACGAGGTGGTCGCCGCCATCGCGGAGTCCGTGGCCGCTGCCGCCGTGACGCTCAACCGCTACCCGGACCGTGAGTTCACCGAGCTGCGCAAGCGCCTGGCCGAGTACCTGGGGCACGGACTGTCCGCGGCGAACCTGTGGGCCGCGAACGGCTCCAACGAGATCCTGCAGCAACTGCTGCAGGCCTTCGGTGGGCCCGGGCGCACCGTGATGAGCTTCCCGCCCACCTACTCGATGTACCCGCTGCTGGCCGCCGGCACGGACACCCGGTACGTGGCCGGTGTCCGGGGGGAGGACTTCTCCCTGACGGCCGCCTCCGCGGCGGCCCAGGTCACCGAGCACCGGCCGGACGTGGTCCTGTTGTGCTCCCCGAACAACCCGACCGGCACCGCACTGGGGCTGGACGTCGTGCAGGCCGTCTATGACGCCGCCGAGGCCTACGGGGGAATGGTGGTCGTGGACGAGGCCTATGCCGAGTTCGCGCTCGCCGGCACGCGTTCCGCGCTCACCCTGTTGCCGGGCCGTCCGCGCCTGGTGGTCTCCCGGACCATGTCAAAGGCCTTCGCGCTGGCCGGTGCCCGCCTGGGCTACCTCGCCGCCGCCCCGGAGGTCACCGACGCCCTGCGCCTGGTGCGCCTGCCGTACCACCTCTCCGCGGTCTCCCAGGCCACGGCCAATGCCGCCCTGCAGCACTACGACGTCCTGCTCGAGAACGTCGAGGACATCAAGGCCCAGCGCGACCGGATCGTGGACGGGCTGCGCGATCTCGGTCTGGCACCGGCCGTCTCGGACTCCAACTTCGTGTTCTTCGGTGGACTGGCCGACTCCCACGCGGTGTGGCAGGGCCTGCTCGAGCGCGGGGTCCTGGTGCGCGACGTCGGGATCCCGCACCACCTGCGCGTCACCGCCGGGACCGAGGCGGAGACCACGGCGTTCCTCACCGCCCTGCGGGAGGTCCTGGCCGAGGCACCCGCCACGACGTCCGGCCAGTGACCGGCCCGGTAGACTGGACCACCGGATCCCCCCAACAGCAAGGAGCTGACAGAGCATGGGCGCAGAGCTGATCTCCGGCCGGAAGGCGCGGATGCAGCGCACCACCAGCGAGTCCGACGTCTACGTCGAGATGGACCTGGATGGAACCGGCACCTCCGAGATCTCCACCTCCGTGCCGTTCTACGACCACATGCTCACGGCGCTGTCCAAGCACTCGCAGATCGACCTGACGGTCCGCGCGACCGGGGACACCCACATCGACGTCCACCACACCGTCGAGGACGTGGCCATCACCCTCGGCGAGGTGCTCAGGACGGCGCTGGGGGACAAGAGGGGCATCCGCCGCTTCGGCGAGGCCTCGGTGCCGCTGGACGAGGCCCTGGCGCGCGCCGTCGTCGACGTCTCCGGCCGCCCGTACCTGGTGCACGAGGGCGAGCCCGAGGGCCAGCAGTACCACCTGATCGGCGGACACTTCACCGGGTCCATGACCCGGCACGTGTTCGAGTCGATCACCTACCACGCCTCGATCTGCCTGCACATGGACCTGGTTCGCGGCCGGGACCCGCACCACATCGTCGAGGCCCAGTTCAAGGCCTTCGCCCGCGCCCTGCGGGCCGCGGTCGAGGACGACCCCCGGGTCACCGGGGTGCCCTCCACCAAGGGTGCGCTCTGATGGCCGGTGTCACCGGCGCCGCCCGTCCCACCGTCGCCGTCCTGGACTACGGGTCCGGCAACACCCATTCCGCCGTGCGCGCCCTCCAGCGTGCCGGGGCGGATGCACGACTGACCGCGGATGCGGATGACGTGATGAACGCCGACGGGCTCGTGGTCCCCGGGGTGGGCGCCTTCCAGTCCGTCATGACCGCCCTCAAGGACCTCGGCGCGACCCGGTGGATCGGCCGGCGCGTGGCCGGTGGCCGGCCCGTGCTCGGCATCTGCGTGGGTCACCAGATCCTCTTCGACGCCGGCGTGGAGCACGGCGTGCGCACCGAGGGGATGGGGGAGTGGCCCGGCGTGGTCGAGGCCCTGCCGGCGCCGATCGTCCCCCACATGGGCTGGAACACGGTGCGCCCGGCAGAGGGCTCCGCACTGTTCCGGGGGATCGAGGACGAGCGCTTCTACTTCGTGCACTCCTACGGCGTCCTGAAGTGGGAGTTCGACCAGGCCCACGAGAAGATCGCCCCGCCCAGGGTGACCTGGGCGAACCACGGTGGGGACTTCATCGCCGCCGTGGAGAACGGCCCGCTCGCCGCCACCCAGTTCCACCCCGAGAAGTCCGGTGACGCCGGGATGCAGCTGTTGGCCAACTGGCTCGGAACCCTCTGATGCCCTTCTGGTCCACGCTGCTCATCGCCCTGGGCGGGCTGCTGATCGGCGGCGCCTGGTCGCTGCGCCAGCAGAAGGCGCCCGTGTGGCTGCAGGTCGGCTTCCTCGTGTGCGCCGTGCTGGCGATCGTCGCCGGCTTCGTCACCGCCTCGTCCTAGACCACACTCGTCCGATCGAACCGAGAGGAACCCCCTCATGAGCCAGACCCCGCAGAGCGCACCGGCGCTGGAACTGCTGCCCGCCGTCGACGTCCAGGACGGCCAGGCCGTGCGCCTCGTCCAGGGCGAGGCCGGCTCCGCCACCTCCTACGGCGACCCGCTCGAGGCCGCCCTGGCCTGGCAGAAGGCCGGCGCCGAGTGGATCCACCTGGTGGACCTGGATGCCGCCTTCGGCCGCGGGGACAACCGGGACGTGATGTCTCGCGTGGTGGACGAGCTCGGCGTGAAGGTCGAGCTCTCGGGCGGCATCCGGGACGACGCCTCGCTGGAGAACGCCCTGGCGATGGGTGCCACGCGCGTGAACCTCGGCACCGCGGCCCTGGAGGACCCGGAGTGGACCGCGCGGGTCATCGAGCGCTTCGGCGACCAGGTCGCCGTCGGGCTGGACGTGCGTGGCACCACCCTGGCCGCCCGCGGCTGGACGAAGGACGGCGGTGACCTCTGGGAGGTGCTCGACCGCCTCGAGCAGGCCGGCTGCGCCCGCTACGTGGTCACGGACGTCACCAAGGACGGCACGCTGAAGGGCCCGAACACCGAGCTGCTGGCCGAGGTGTGCACCAAGACCCACAAGCCCGTGGTGGCCTCCGGCGGCATCTCCTCGCTGGAGGACGTCGCCGCGCTGTACGCCATGGTCGGCCGGGGCGTGGAGGGCGCCATCATGGGCAAGGCCCTGTACGCAGGCCGGTTCACCCTCGAGCAGGCCCTGCTCGTGTCCCGCGGCGTGAGCGTGGAGGACGCCGTGAAGCAGGCCCCCATCCAGTGACCGGTCAGGACGGGGAGCGCCACCTGCCCGGGCACATCGAGGCGGCCATCCGGCGCAACCTGGAGCGCCAGCACCGGGACGAGTCCGGCCGCCCGGCGGACTCCGCGGGCGTGGCCTGGGAGGGCCGGGACCTGGGCGGGGCCGGTATCGACGGCTCGGCCAACCCGTTGCATGCCTTCGACACCGACGACGGCACCGCGGACCCGGCCTGGGGCCCGGTCCTGGACCGATTGGCGGCCGGGGAGGCCGGTGAGGCCGAGGTCGTGGACGCCCTGTCCCGCATGCGGGTCTTCGCCGCCGTGCTGCCGACCGTGGCCGAGCACGACGACCACGGCGGGGACGGGCCGCACGGAGACAAGGAGGCGGACGTCGCGCTGGTGACGCTCAGGGCTCCCGACGGCCGGGCCGCCCTGCCGGTGTTCACCAATGTCCCGGCGCTGACCGCCTGGCACCCCGACGCGCGGCCGGTGGCGACCTGGATGCCGCGGGCCTGCCTGTCCGCCGTGGACGAGGGTGCCGAACTGGTGGTCGTGGACCCGGCAGCCGAGCGCACGTTCGTGGTGCGCCGCCCGGCCGTCTGGGCACTGGCCCGGCAGCAGGCCTGGATCCCGTCCTACCAGGACACCGAACTGGCCGAGGAACTGGCGTCCGTGGTGGACCTCGTACCCGGACTGGCGAGGATCGCGCTGACGCCCGGGGCCGGCGTGGCCTCCCGGACCGCCTCCGGTGCCGTGCTGCCCGGCGGGGGCTCCGGGCCGGAACTGCGACTGGTGGCCTACCCGGACCCCGCGCTGGCGGCCTCCGGCGACGAGGCCGCGCTGCGGCTGATGGCCGCCACCCTGCAGCAGGTCCTCGGTGAGGTGCCGGCCCTGGCCGAACGGGCCGACTCCGTGGAGATCACGGTCAGCCGGTAGTCCCGGGATCCTCCGGTGCCCGTTCGCCGTCCTCCAGGGCGCAGCCCAGCCGGGAGAAGACCCGCAGCAGGGTCTCGGTCTCCTGCTCGTCGAGCCGGTCCATGAACAGGTCCTTCACCTGGCGCGCGTGCAGGGTCGCTGCCTTGCGGAACAGGCTCCGGCCGGCGTCGGTGATCACGGCCTCCGAGCCACGGCCGTCCTCCACGCAGGCGCGGCGCTCCACGAGCCCGCGCTTCTCCAGGGTCTTGACCTGATAGGTCACCCGCGAGGGCGAGAACACCATCAGGCTGGCCAGCTCGCCCATGCGCAGGTGCCCGCCCGGGGCCTCGGTGAGCAGCAGCAACAGGTTGTAGTCGGCCAGGTGCAGGTCCACACCCGCCTTCAGGCTCCGCTCGAGCCGGTCCTGCAGCAGGGCGGTCGCCTCGAAGTAGGCGCGCCAGGCCTGACGGGGGGTGTCCGCCGGCCGCCGTCCCGGGACCGCGCTGCGGGACCAGGAGCCGGTGTCACTCTCCGCGGAGGAGCTGGTCAAAGGGGATCACCTCCAGGGGTGCGGGCGCACCGGAGGCCCGGCGCGGGCGGGCGGGGAGCCGGCCGAGCACCGAGGCCAGGTCCGCCCCGGCCGCGGCGATGCGGGTCTGCAACGGCGTGGTGCGGGTGGAGGCCTGGCCGCCCTCGACCTCGCCCCAGTCGTCCGAGGCGGCGAAGATCCCCGAGGAGAGCACCTTGGTGCGCAGGTAGCTGAACAGCGGGCGCATCGCCGTGTCGATCATCAGCGAATGCCGCGGCGTACCGCCGGACGCGCCGAGCAGCACCGGGACGTCCCGGACGGCGTCGTCCTCCACGAGGTCCCAGAAGGACTTGAACAGCCCCGAGTAACTGGCCTTGAAGGTGGGGGAGACGGCGATGATGCCGTCGGCCTGGGACACCTCGTCAAGGGCCGCCTGCAGCGCCTCGGACCGGGACGGGTTGACCATCGCCTCGGCGATGTCCGTGGCCAGCAGGCGCAGCTCCACCACGTGCACCTCGGGGACGATCCCCTCGGCGGAGAGGCGGTCCGAGGCGGCGGCGGCCAGCCGGTCGGCCAGCTGGCGGGACGACGACGGGTCGCCTAGCCCGCCGGAGACCACCACCAGGTGCCGGGCCTGCGGGGTGAACGGATCGGTGTACTCGGGGGCGCCGAACGCCCCCGGGCCGCCGAGGTCCGGTAGCTCCTCCACGGCTCAGGCCCCGGCCTTCTCGGAAGCCTGGGTCTTCTCGGCGCGCTCCTGGGCGTCCTTCCAGGCCTGCGAGCCCTCCGCGCCGCCGGGCACCGGGTCCTCGCCGCGCTCGTGGCGGGCCACCAGGAACTCGTGGGTGGGGGCCTCCGGGACGTCGGCGGGCTTCAGGGCGGCGAACTCCTTGCGCAGCACGGGCAGGACCTCCTCGCCGAACAGGTCGATCTGCTCCAGCACCACGTCCGTGGGCAGTCCGGCGTGGTCGATGAGGAACATCTGGCGCTGGTAGTCGCCCACCCAGTCCCGGAAGGACAGGGTGCGCTCGATGACCTGCTGTGGGGAGCCCACGGTCAGCGGGGTCATCCGGGTGAACTGCTCCAGGGACGGACCGTGGCCGTAGACCGGGGCGTTGTCGAAGTAGGGGCGGAACTCGTTGACGGCGTCCTGGGAGTTCTTGCGCATGAACGCCTGGCCGCCCAGGGCCACGTAGGCCTGTGTGCCTTGCCGTGGCCGTAGTACTCGTAGCGCTGGCGGTAGAGCTGCACCATCTGGATCACGTGCTCCTTGTTCCAGAAGATGTTGTTGTGGAAGAAGCCGTCACCGTAGTAGGCGGCCTGTTCGGCGATCTCGGCCGAGCGGATGGAACCGTGCCAGACGAAGGGCGCGACGCCGTCGAGGGGCCGGGGGTCAGGGTGAAGTCCTGCAGTGGGGTGCGGAAGCGGCCCTGCCAGTCCACGTTCTCCTCGTGCCACAGCCGGTGCAGCAGGTGGTAGTTCTCCACGGCCAGCGGGATGCCCTGGCGGATGTCCTTGCCGAACCAGGGGTAGACCGGTCCGGTGTTGCCGCGGCCCATGGTCAGGTCCACGCGGCCCTCGGCCAGGTGCTGGAGGTAGGAGTAGTCCTCGGCCAGGCGCACCGGGTCCATCGTGGTGATCAGGGTGGTCGCCGTGGACAGGATCAGCTTCTGGGTCTGGGCGGCCAGGAACGCCAGCAGGGTCGGCGGGTTGCCGGGGGCCACGAAGGGCGGGTTGTGGTGCTGGCCCGTGGCGAAGACCTCGAATCCGGCCTGCTCGGCGTGCTGGGCGATCCTGACGGTGTCCTTGATGCGCTGGTGTTCGGTGGGCGTGGTGCCGTTGGTCGGGTCGGTGGTGATGTCACCGATGGTGAAGACGCCGAACTGCATGGTTGCTCCTCGAGTGGTGTGCCGGTGCTCTGGTGGCCTGTCGCCAGAATAGTGCAAATTTGAATCACCTGTACAACCGTCCCCCGGGCAGGACTATTCCCGACGGCGGCCGGGCCCCGCAACGGACCGGGTGCGCTCCGGGTGCACGACCGGCCGGGGCGGTCCGGGGCCACCGGCCCGTCCGGGACGGACCGCCGGGTGCTTCGACTGACCTGCGCGTTCGCCACCCCACCCGGATAGCATGCTGAGGTGAACTTCGCCGCCTACGGACACCTGCTGCGGGACCAGCGCATCCGCCGCGTCCTCGGCGTCGGGTTCGTCGCCCGGTTCCCCAACGCCGCCCTGGGCATCATCCTCACCCTGCACGTGGCCGTGACCCTGGGGGAGGGGTACGGGGCGGCCGGGCTCGCCGTGGCGGCCATGACCCTCGGCATGGCCGTGGGCTCCCCGTGGCGCGGCCGGCTGGTGGACCGGCTCGGCCTGCGCCGGGCCCTGGTGCCGTCCGTGGTCTCCCTGGGGGTCATCTGGACCGCGGTGCCCTTCCTGCCCTTCGCCTGGCTGCTCGTGGGGGCCTTCCTCGGCGGCCTGTTCGCCGTGCCCGTGTTCTCCCTGGTGCGCCAGTCCATCGGCGTGCTGACGCACGGCGCGCGGCGCGAGACCGCCTTCGCCCTGGACTCGATCATCACCGAGACGATCTTCATGATCGGCCCCGCCGTCGGTGCCGTCGTCGCCACGGCCTGGTCCAGCGCCTGGGGGCTGGCCATCGTCGGGTGGTCCGCGACGCTCGCCGGGCTCTACCTGATGTGGTTCAACCCGCCCACTCGCTCCTCGCAGCTCGCCCGCCCCGGCAGCAGCGGGGAGTACACGGCCGAGGAGGACCTGCGCCGGGCGGTGGACGGCGCCGTCCACGGTGCCCCGGCCCACCTGGACCTGACCGCCACCGAGGTGTCCACGGGCGCCATCCCCGTCATCCGGGCGGAGGACCACCGGCCCGCCGCGGGGGCGGACACCGGCGTCCGCCCCCGCCCGTTCGCCCGCCTGAAGGCCTCGTTCGGCTGGCTCAGCGGCACCGCGCTCGCGGTCCTGGCGGTCTCGATGGGCTCGGGCATGCTGATGTCCGGCACCGAGGTGGCGATCGTCGCCGAGCTGGAGCGTTCCGGGCAGGCCGCCCAGGCCGGCGTCGTCATCGCGTTCTGGTGCGGTGCCTCCGCGGTGGGCGGCATCCTCTACGGCGCACTGGGCCGTCGACTCTCGCCGCTGTCGCTCCTGACCCTGTTCGCCCTGGGGACCTTGCCGATGGCCCTGGTGGACGGCGTCTGGGCCCTGGCGGTCATCTCCCTCATCGGGGGACTGTTCACGGCTCCGACGCTTGCGGCCGCCTCCGCCCTGATGGCGCACGTGGTCTCCGAGGACCGCCGCGGCGAGGCCATGGGCTACTACGGTTCGGCCATGACCGCCGGGGCCGCGCTGGGCGCCCCCACGGCCGGGGCGTTCATCGACGGCATCTCGGCCGAGGCGGGCTACGTGTTCGCCGCGGCCGTGGCGCTGCTCATGGTGGGACTGGCGGTCCTGGCACGGACGATGCTGCGACGGCGCCGCAGGGCCCGGGCCTGAGGGCTTCGGCGGGCCGGCTCGGCGGCAGGCCACCGAACGCCTCGCGGACGGCGAGGGCTGGACGGGCCGGGCGTCCAGGGGCCGTCCCGACTCGCGGTCCCCGGTGGTACGGTCGGCACCGTGAGCGCTGAGGACCACGCCGCCGATGGGCTTGCCCACACGGCGGCCCCTGCCGTCGACCTGCCGGATTTCCCCGTCCCGAGCCACGACCCGCGCGCTGTCTCGGATGCCATCCGGCCCGATGCGCGGATCGCGCTGTCCTCGTCCGGGGCGATGGTGCTGCTGCGTCATGCCGACGTGGTCGCGGCCGCCCGGGACCCCGAGGTGTTCTCCTCGGCCGTCTCCCGGTTCCTGCAACTGCCCAATGGCCTGGACGGGAAGGAACACGCCGCGTTCCGCCGGCTGATCGGGCCGTACTTCACCGCCGAGCGCATGGCTGCCCTGGAGCCCGGGGTGCGCGAGGCCGCCCGGCAGGTGTGCGCTGAGGTGGCGGGGGCGGGCGCGGGGGCCGTGGGGTGTGACGCGGTCGGCGAGTTCGGCTCCCGGTTTGCCGTGCGGGCGATGATGCGATGGCTCGGGTGGCCGGCGGGCTTGGAACCGACCCTGGTGGAGTGGGTGGCGGACAACCAGGCGGCCACCCGGTCCGGGCGGTTGGACGCCACCGCGGACGTAGCCCGGCGGTATGACGAGATCATCCGGTCCGTGCTGGCCCCGCGGCGCGGCAGCGGCGGTGACGCGGACGGCATGCGCCAGGACGTCACGGCGGAGCTGATGAGTGACCGGGCACTGGGCCGGCCGCTCCGGGACGAGGAGCTGGTCTCCGTCCTGCGGAACTGGACCGGCGGGGACCTGGGTTCCATCGCCCTGAGCCTCGGTGTGGTCCTGCACTACCTGGCCACCCACCGGGCGCTCCAGGACCGGGTCCGGTCGGGCGTCACCCGGGGCGAGCTCACCGCGATCGTGGACGAGATCCTGAGGATCGACGACCCGTTCGTCGCCAACCGGCGCGTGACCACCTGCCCGGTCTCCCGGGGCGGGATCCAGGTGCCCGCGGGCCAACGGGTGGTCCTGAACTGGACGTCGGCGAACCGTGACGAGGAGGTCTTCGGCGACCCCGACCGCTTCGACCCGGACGGCAACGCCGGGAACAACCTGGTGTACGGCACGGGTCCGCACGTGTGTCCCGGCCGGCCCCTGGCCACCCTCGAACTGTGCGTGGCGGTGGAGGAGATCGTGGCGGCCTTCGCGGACATCACCCTCGACCCCGTCCTCCGGCCCGAGCGGTCCATCACGCCGAACGGCGGGTTCTCGTCGGTGCCGGTGGTGCTGACCCCGGCCCGGTGACGTCCAGTGCGAGCTGGACTGCGACGCCGGGCGCGGGGTGCTCGGACGTGACCATGACAGCGCGTCCCGGGACCTCTCGGACCCGGTGGAGAGTAGGCCAGACCATCCGCTGCTCCGGGGTGGAGCCGGCGGGGAGGTAGAAGCGGGTCGGCACCTGTCCGAGCACGCGCCCGCCGGCCAGCTCGCGGCCACCGAAAAGGGCCACGGCGAGCAGCGACGGCGAGTGATCGCGCAGGAGCAGCGACAGGTGTTCCTCCGTGGTCTCGTATCCCGTCCCGACGCGCAGTCCTGCCCACCGGCCCCAGGCGGTGACGACCAGGCGCACCGGCCGTCGCGCACCCAGGTCCTCCCGGACTTCTGCCAGCAACGCACCGAGCCGCTCGGCAGTGGCCAGCGCAGGGGAGAGGATCGTCCACTGGCCGGGGGAGTCGTGCTCACCGGGTCCGGTCCTGAACGGGCCCCCCTCGGGGAGGGTGCCGCCATCGCCGTCCAGGACCAGGGTGCGTGGAGGCGTGGCCGGCCCGGAGGGTGTCGCCGGAAGGTCGGCCAGCTGATGGAGGGTGGATCGTGCCGCCTCCCGGATCCCGCCGGTGTCCGTCCCGATCCAGGCCACCGGGCCGTCCCCGCCCGGCCTCCAGGCCACGGGCCCCTGTCGTCGTGCACCCGGGACATCGGCCAGTCCCACGACGACGGCGCCGGGGTGTGCGAGGCGCTCGGCGGTCGTCGGGCACCAGCGATCGGGCAAGGCCGGCATGACGACCGGTTCGGGTATGGCGAGTCTCCCTCGCTCGACACCGCAGCGGATCCGGTCGACGATGCCGGGCCAGTCGGCTGGCCTGCCCCCGTCCGGGTCACCTCCTGGGGTACCGTCGCCGCCCTCCCAGGGGACCAGGTCCGGTGGACCTGGCGGTGCGGTGAACCGGCCGGTCTGGAAGGCCCTGGGAGGTGCACCGCCGTGCCGGATGAAGGCCTGCCCGGGGGAGTCGGCGTCGATGGAATGCGCCTGGGGGGATCCGAGCAGATCCCAGGATTCCTGTTCGGTGGCCGTCCTCAAGCAGACGATCGTGCCCAGGTTGGAGCGCACGTCGGGGCCCACCGCGCCCTGGGCCCGCTGGGTGGCGAGCACGAGGTGGAAACCGAGGGAGCGGCCGGTGGCCGCCAGTCGCGCCAGGACCGCTGCCGACTGGGGATGGTCCTCGACGAGGACACGAAGCTCGTCGATGGCCACGACCAACCGGGGCAGCACCTCTCTCGGGTGTGAACGGCGGTACGCGGCGAAGTCGACGCTCCCGGCCGCCAGGAAGAGCTCTTCCCGGTGACGCAATTCGGCCGTGAGGGCGTCGAAGGTCCGCAGGGACTCTGCCTCGACCAGGTTGGTCTCGACGGACATCGTGTGCGGGAGTCCGGACAGCGGTGCGAACGATGATCCGCCCTTGAAGTCCATCAGCACGAAAGACACCTCACCCGGGGGGTACGCCGCGGCCAGCCCGGTGAGGACGGTGAGCAGCAGCTCGGATTTGCCCGATCCCGTGGTCCCCGCGATCATGGCGTGCGGACCCTCGCGGACCAGGTCGAGGCGGACCGGATCGGTGCCACCGGTGAGCGGTGACCGCAGGGACGACACCGACGTGTGGGGGCGATCCGGCAGCGGGAGTTCCATGCGGGGCGGTGACGGGGGCACGCGGGGGCCCGGGGAGCCACCGAGCTCGTCCACGAGCCAGCCCGCGGTCGAGGCGGACATGCCGTGCCACCGGAGGTCCTCGTAGTCCAGGCCGCCGACGGTGGCACGGGCCTGATCGGGAAGTATCCGATCACCCCCGGTCCGGTCGTCCCCACCATCCTCCGCTCCACCGAGCACGACGCGGTGCCAGCCCACCGGTAAGGCTCCATCCCCAGCTCCGGCGTGCAGGACGGCCGTGCCCTCGACCGCCGTGATGCCGCCCCCGAACCAGGCGTCGCCTGCCGATCTCCGGACGAGGACGCCGCGGGAGGTGGCAACCGCGTCCCGGCACAGCTGGACCACCAGCCAGTGGGAGATCGCCTCCACCGTCGAACGCTGGCCGATGACCCGGGTGGTCCCCCCGGGATGCAGTTCGGTGATGACCGGCACGGTGGCCCGTGACCACGCCGACCAGTCGGCACCCTCCCGGTCCGTCGCCAGGGGCAGCGTGGCGGTGCCGGTACCCCAGCGGATGAGTGGCGGCGCAGCGGCCGGTTCGAGGGTGCCGAAACGATCCGTGGCGGCCGACCGGGCCGCAAGGGCCATCGCGCCGGGGGCGGGAGCCAACGTCTCCAGCCGTTCCCCGAGGCGAGCGGCCTCCGCGGTGATCCGGCGGCCGTGTGCGGACCGGGCCGAACGGTGCTGGGCCCACATCACGCCGGCAACCCCCACCGAGATGAGACTGAACAACAGGAAGTACCAGTGACCGGTCACCACGGCCAGCACGAGACCGATGACCAACGGCCCCAGGGCCATGACGGCCTGCATGACGACGTTCGGGCGCGTCGGTTCCTGGCCGGGAGCAAGGGTGAGGGACGGTAACGGTGCCCTGGCGGGCAACGGTTCGGGCCGTCCCCGAACGAGGCGGAACCCCGAACTGCCCTCCCTCCACGGGGAGGAACCCGTCCGGGGTGGGCCGTTGTCGTCGGTGGCCGGGTTGGCGCGGGATCCGGCGAGGTGGACGATCCGGACGCCATCCGGTTCGACGACGGCCCGGAAGTGGGGTGCGGACAGGAAGGGATCGGCGACCCTCAGGTCTGAGTGGTTGCGGCCCACCGACACCCCGGACCGGGGCAGGGGAGCCAGCAGCCCGGTGTCGGGCCCGTCCTCGACCACCAGGACGACCTCCGGGCCACTCTCGCGCCCGGTGGCCGGACGTGCTGACGGGCGGGCGACCACGCACAGGGTGGGGCCCGGACCCAGGACGTCGGTTCCCGCCTCTTCCAGCGGTCTGCCGCACACCGAGAAGCGGTACCCGGGCAGTCGATGCCGTAGCAGTGCGTCCCATCTCGGGCCATCGGCCCCCTCCATGTTCCGTGCCGACCACCAGCACGGCACGCCGTCCGCCAGGCCCAGGATGCGCACTCGCATGGATGCCACCTCCTCCGGTCCCGATCGCCGTAGTGGGCACCAGTCCTGTCACAGGCGATGCCACTGTCCCGGGCCCACTCTCATCCCCGGGAAGGACACGGCGCACGCGCTCGCCGTCAGGTTGTGGACGACACGCCCGGTGGACGCGGACCGGCCGTGCCGCCGGTCGGGTTCTCCACAGTCAATGTAAAGGTGACATGCGCGTTCCCCGACGGGGTCGGTACTCTCGGTGGGAGGGATGAGGCCCGAGCAGGGCATGCATGGAGGGGGAACCATGGACGCCGTCCGAATACTGACCGATGAGGTCCGCGAACTGATCCGCCGACGCGGCATGGATCCACTGAACGAACCGGACGAGGTACGCCGCCTGGTGCTGGACGCCACGGCCGACTACGACGCGCGCTCGCTCATCGGTTCCCTGCCGCTGCTGGCAGACCGGGACGAGGCGGCCCGGACGGTCTTCGATGCCGTGGCCGGGTACGGCCCCCTGCAACCGCTGCTGGACGACGACTCCGTCGAGGAGATCTGGATCAATGCTCCCAACGAGGTGTTCTGCGCCCGTGGCGGGGTCTCCGAGCTGACGAGCATCATCCTGACCGAGGAGAACGTCCGTGACCTCGTGGAACGGATGCTGAAGTCCTCCGGCCGTCGCCTGGACCTGTCATCACCGTTCGTGGACGCTGCACTGCCGGACGGGTCACGCCTGCACGTGGTCATCCCGGACATCACCCGACGGCACTGGTCGGTCAACATCCGCAAGTTCGTGGTCCGCGCACACCACCTCGAGGACCTGGTGCGCTCCGGGTCCCTGAGCGCCGAGGCAGCTCGCTATCTGGACGCCAGCGTCGATGCCGGACTCAACATCCTCGTCTCCGGCGCGACCCAGGCCGGCAAGACCACCCTGCTGAACTGCCTGTCCGCCTCCATCGGCAGCCGTGAACGAGTCGTCACCGTGGAGGAGATCTTCGAGCTCAAGCTGCCCCTGCGCGACGTGGTGCAGATGCAGTGCCGCCAGCCGAACCTCGAGGGCAACGGGGAGATCCCGTTGCGCCGCCTGGTCAAGGAGGCCCTGCGCATGCGCCCGGACCGGTTGATCGTCGGTGAGGTACGCGAGGCGGAGAGCCTGGACATGCTCGTGGCCCTGAACAGTGGACTTCCGGGGATGTGCACGATCCACGCGAACAGTGCCTCTGATGCCCTGACCAAGATCTGCACGCTACCCCTGATGGCCGGAGAGAACATCTCGCGGAACTTCGTGGTTCCCACGGTGGCCTCCTGCTTCGACCTCGTGGTGCACTGTGCCCGGGACCGGCACGGGCGGCGGTACGTGGAGGAGATCCTCGCCGTCGGTTCGCGGGTGGAGGAGGGCATCATCGAGTCCTCCACGGTCTTCCACCGGGTCGACGGCCAGCTCGTGCTCAATCCCTCGGCCATGCTGGAGAACGGCAAGCTCGAGGCCCACGGATACGACGCTCGCACCGTGGTCGGGGTCGGCTGATGGCACTGATGCTGGGCCTGACATTGGGAGCTGGCCTCTTCCTGGTGTGGTGGTCCCTCTGGCCGAGGGAGGCCCGGCGAGAGGTCTCCGCGCCCCACGACAGCAGGCTGCGTCAGTTGCTCGCCCGGGCCGGCGTGGAGCAGGTGGGCCCGGCCGGCGTCGTGGCGGCCACGGTCGGCAGCGCGCTCGTCTCCCTGCTGATGGTCTTCCTCGTCACCAGGACGGTGAGCATCGCCCTGTGCTTTGCCCTCTTCGGCGCCCTGGTGCCATGGGTTGCCCTGCGCTGGCAGGCCCGCAAGCGACAGACCCTGTTGCGGGACGTCTGGCCGGACGCCGTGGACCACCTCCGCTCGGCGATCCGGGCCGGTCTGACACTGCCCGAGGCCCTCATCCAGCTGGGGGAGAAGGGACCGGAGGAACTGCAGCCGGCCTTCCGGGAGTTCTCCCGGGACTACCGCTCCGGCCAGAGGTTCACCGACGCGCTGGACAACCTCAAGTTCAGGATGGCCGACCCGGTGGCCGACCGGCTCGTCGCCGCACTGCGACTGACCCGCGACGTCGGTGGCGCTGACATCGGCAACCTGCTGTCCACCCTCGCGGAGTTCCTGCGCGAGGATGCCCGGACCCGCAGCGAGTTGGAGTCCCGCCAGTCCTGGACCGTCAACGCCGCCCGACTGGCCGTCGCGGCGCCCTGGGTGGTCCTGTTGCTGCTGGGCACCCAACCGGAGGCCGTCCGTGCCTACCAGTCACTGAGCGGGGCCCTGGTCCTGGCCGGTGGTCTCGTGGTCTCGGTGGTGTGCTATCAGCTGATGCTGCGGATCGGCGCCCTGCCGGACGAGAAGAGGGTGCTCTAGATGTCCACGCTGATGACGGCAGGGATCCTCGGACTGATCCTGGGCGCCGGCCTGGCCCTCGTGGTGGTGGCCGTGCCCTGGGGGTGGCAACCCTCCCTGGTCCGTCGGGTGTCGCCACAACTGCGCAACCAGGCACCCGCCTCGTCCCTCTTGCGCGAACACCAGAAGGTGTCTCCGTGGGGAGCATTGGGACGGATCCTGCACCCCGTGCTGGCCGAGGGTGTCCGCCAGCTGGGGAGGTTCAACCTGGGCCAGCAGGCACTGGAGCGCAAGATCGAGGCCTCCGGCTCCGAGCTCTCGGTCCAGGACTATCGGGCCCAGCAGCTCATCACCGCGGCCGCGGGAGCGGCAGTCGGGATGGCCACCTGCGTGGCACTGGCCGTCCATGGCGGTCTCCATCCCGTCGTGGGTGTCGTGATCGTGGGGGCCCTGGCCGTGGTCGGGTTCTTCCTGCGCGACAACCTGCTGACCAGCCAGCTCAGGCGTCGTCGCGCCCGCATCCTCAGTGAGTTCCCGTCCATCGCCGAGCTCTTCGCCATGTCCGTCAGCGCGGGCGACAGCGCCCCCGGCGCCCTGGAGCGGGTGGCCACCTCGGCACGCGGAGCACTGGCCGAGGAATTCGGCACGGTCCTGGCCGACATGCGCGCGGGGGCCTCCATCCACACCGCGCTGAAGGCGTGTGCCCGCCGCGTCCAGCTGGCACCCGTGGATCGCTTCATCGAGGGGATCCTCGTGGCGCTGGAACGGGGCACGCCGCTGGCGGACGTCCTCCGGGCCCAGGCCAAGGACGTCCGGGAACTCTCCAAGCGCGAACTACTGGAATCGGCCGGGCGCAAGGAGATCGGCATGATGACGCCGCTCGTCTTCGGCATCCTGCCGCTGACCGTGGTCTTCGCGATCTTCCCGGGGATCTCGATCATGAACCTCGGCTTCTGAGAACGCCCATCCGACCGACCTCGAGCACCACCCCACCACCGAACCCATGAAGGGGGACACCATGCAGCACCACCAGGACACCACCGGCCTCACGCACCGCGCGCTCGCGGCACTGAGGGCCTTCATCGCCGGGGCCCGCACCGACGAACGGGGTGACGTACCCGGGTGGGTGATGATCACCCTGATGTCGGCGCTGCTCGTCGCGGGGCTGCTGGCCATCGCGGGACCGGCGCTGACCGACCTCTTCAACCAGGCCATCAGCCAGGTCTCCACCAACTGACGGTGGGCGAGTCAGAGCGCGGCTCGGCGGTCGCCGAGTCCGTGATGGTGATGGCCCTGCTGGCCGTCCTCTTCGCCGCCATCCTGCAGTTCGGACTGATCATCCACGTGCGCAACACGCTCATCGACGCCGCCAGTGCCGGTGCGCGCTATGGCGCACTGGGGGATCGGACACCCACCGACGGCGCCGCGCGGACCCGGGAGTTGCTCACCGGTTCGATCCCGGGCGGGGCCGAGGCGGAGGTCTCCGCCGGGCTGGTCGACGGAGCGGGCAGCACCATGGTGCGGGTCACCGTCCGCACGCAGATGCCGATGGTGGGGTTCCTCACCGGCCCGGTCCGTCTGGAGGCGGACGGTCATGCCTTCCGTTACTGAGCGCCCGCTGACGGTCGACCGGGTCGATCCGTCAGGGGAGCACGGCTCGGCCACCGTGGAGTTCGTCCTGCTGGCCGCACTGTTGCTGATCCCGGTCGTCTACTTCCTGATGCTGACCAGCCAGATCCAGTCGGCGGCCTATGCCTCGGTGGCCGCCGCGGACCAGGCGGCCAAGGCCATGGTGGCGGCCCCCGACGAGGCGGAGGCCGCCCAGCGCGCCGACCGCGTCGTCGCCCTGACCCTCGCGGACTACGGTCTGACCCCGGCCACGCACCGGTCCAGCATCTCGTGCACCTCGACCCCATGCCTGGAACCGGGGTCCTCGGTGGCCGTGGAGGTCGCCGTCCGGGTCCCGGTTCCGCTGCTGCCCCAGGGCCTGAGATGGGACACGGCCGTCGCCACCGTCACCAGCAGCTCCCAGCAACCGGTTCCGAGGTTCGGATGAGACGGATGGGCGTAATCGACAGGAGGCCCCGCGCGGGCCGGGACCAACGCAGTTCTGGCGTGGCGGCAGAGGACGGACAGACCACCGTACTCGTCGTGGGGTTGACCGCGGTCTGCCTGCTCCTGGCCACGGTGATCCTGGCGGTCACGGCCGTGAACATCGAGGCCCGCCGGCTGCTCTCCGCGGCCGACGGTGCCACGATGGCGGCCGCCGACAGCTACCGGATCGACGCGGACCAGGACAACGCACCGGTGCTCACCCGCGAGCAGGCGAGCGCCGCGGTCACCCAGTACCTGTCCGCCGCGGGGGCCCACGGGCGGTTCGACGGCCTGACCGTCCGGAGCGTGTCCGTCACCGACGGCGGCCGCACGGTGGAGGTCGTGCTCACCGCCACCGCGCACCCACCGGTCGTGAACTGGGTCGTTCCCAGCGGTGTCAGCGTGGCCGCCACGAGTTCCTCCCGCACCTCACTGACCCGTTGAGGCCGCGACGGCAGGGGCTCAGCGTTGGATCACGGCCGCACGCCGGCGATGAGCTTCCGGGCCGAGGTCATCTGGGCCGAGGTGCACGTGCCCCCGTAGCCCACGGTCCAGGTGGTCCCGCCGGACGTGAACGCGCGCCGGGCTCCCATGGCATCGGCCATGCAATCGGCCATGTGCTCCACGCCGCTCTCCCGGCCGTTCGGGTAGATCTGGCCCATCCGGGAGTTCAGGGCGGCATTGTCATAGCGATAGGCGCGGTACTGCAGGATGTGCGCGCACTCGTGCAGCTGGACCGCCCGGGCGGGAACGGAGTCGGGGTCCAGGTCGTGACCGAGACCGATCAGCTCCGCCACGTCGTAGGTGGACGGCCACTGCGGGTACCCGCTGACCTCGAACTGCGCCCAGGCGTTGGAGCCGTCCACGGTCTTGGCCATCGGGATGTCCCAGCACCAGAGCGCCATGTTGTTCGCGGCGCGGTGGTTGTACGTGGTGGGCTCCGGGTACGGGACCTGGGTGGTCCCGGGCTTGCCCCGGGCGAGGAAGTCCGAGTTGACCCAGCCGATGGCGCTCCCGGCCCGGACCCGGGTCATCGAGCCCTTCTCGCCCAGCCGCACGATCCCGCTCTGGGGCGCCAGGTTCCGCACCGGGCGGGTGCGCGGGTTGGCGGTGGCGTGCAGGGGTGTGAGCACCGTCGTCCACCGGTCGGCGGCGGACGTCGGCAGGGTGCCCTCCCTGACCAGGTCGAAGGAGTAGAGGAACTTGGCGGCCTCACCCCGGGTCACCGGGCGGGTCGGACGGAAGGATCGGTCCGTGTAGCCGGAGATCATCCCGGTGGACTGCAACCAGGCCGCCGCCGTGAAGAACCCGGAGTGCGGTGACATGTCCGAATACGGTGAGTACGCCGTCGTGCGGTAGGTCTTGCCGGACATCCGGTAGAGGAAGGACGCCAGCTCGCCGCGGGAGATGTCCCTGTTCCGATTGAAGGTGCCGTCCGCGTGCCCAGCGCTGTACCCCTTCTCCTTCATCCAGGACACCGCCGTGAAGTATGCGCCCCCGACGGGAACATCGAGGAAGTCGACCGTGGTGCCGGGGTCGTGGCGCTCGCCGGAGAGTCGGTAGAGGAACATCGCCGTCTCCCCGCGGGACAGCTGCCTGCTCAACCCGAAGGTCCCATTGGCGTAGCCGGCGGTCAGCTCCTGGCAGGCCATCCAGTTCACGTACCGGTAGTACGAGTGACTCGGGGGGATGTCCCGGAAATCACGGACGGCACACGCGTTCATCCGGCCCGACCGGGTCTCGGGTGCCGCGGGCGCCTCGGGCAGCTTCTCCAGCCCGTCCACGTCGACGCCGTCGACCGCAATCGGCACCGGTTCGGAGGTCACCGACTCGGCGATGAGCGGGGCCTCCGTGCTCGACGGCGGCGCGGCGACTGCAGAACCGGTGGGCGTCAGGACCAGGGTCAGGGCGGCGAGTGCCGAGAGGAGCTTCACGGCTTCCATTCTGTTGTCTCTCCATGTCAGCGAGGGGGATGCTACCCAATCGTGACCTGTCGGCCGGTCTCTCGGTCGCCCCGCGGGACCACGCCGTCCCGCCACGCCCGTTAGAGTGCGGCCATGGACACCGAGGACGACCCCACGCTGGATCTGGCCAGGCTCCTGCGCTGGGAGGACTCCGGCGGCGGGTGGCGGGTGGTCGCCGTCGGCAACGGGTCCCTGACCCTGTCCCTGGTGACCTGTGATGGCGGGGAGGAGATGGGAATCCTGACCTCCGCCGAGTCCTCGGTACTCGATCACGTGGGCAGGCGGATGCGGTATCCCTGAGCCCGCCCCACATCGCGGTAGGCTGGACCACACCATGGCTGAGACTGACTACACCGCTGAAATCAAGGAGCTGCGCTCCACCCTGTCGCAAATCGAGCAGGTGTCGGACGTCGCCCAGATCGAGGCGGACATCGCCGAACTGGAGAAGCAGGCGTCCGCCCCGGACCTCTGGGATGATCCCGAGGCCGCGCAGAAGGTCACCTCCAAGCTCTCGCACCGCCAGTCCGAGCTCGAGCGCATCAAACGCCTCGCCTCGCGGATCGAGGACATGGAGATCATGGTCGAGCTCGCCGCCGAGGAGGACGACGACGCCGCCCGGGCGGACACCGCCCGCGAGCTGGAGTCCATCCGCAAGGCCATGGACGACCTGGAGATCGTCACCCTGCTCTCCGGGGAATACGACGAGCGCGACGCGGTGGTCACCATCCGCGCCGGTGCCGGCGGCGTGGACGCCGCCGACTTCGCCGAGATCCTGATGCGCATGTACCTGCGCTGGGCCGAGCAGCGCGGTTGGTCCACCAAGGTCATGGACACCTCGTACGCGGAGGAGGCCGGGTTGAAGTCCGCCACCTTCGAGGTCAACGCCCCCTATGCCTTCGGCACCCTGTCCGTCGAGGCCGGCACCCACAGGCTCGTGCGCATCAGCCCCTTTGACAACCAGGGCCGCCGTCAGACCTCCTTCGCCGCCGTCGAGGTCATCCCGCTCATCGAGTCCGACGACTCGATCGAGATCCCCGAGTCCGAACTGAAGATCGACGTCTACCGCTCCTCGGGACCCGGTGGCCAGTCCGTGAACACCACGGACTCCGCCGTGCGCATGACGCACCTGCCCACCGGGATCGTGGTGTCCATGCAGAACGAGAAGTCCCAGATCCAGAACCGCGCCGCCGCCCTGCGCGTGATGCAGTCCCGCCTGCTGCTGGTGCGCAAGGCCGAGGAGGACGCGAAGAAGAAGGAGATGGCCGGGGACGTCAAGGCCTCCTGGGGCGACCAGATGCGCTCCTACGTCCTCAACCCGTACCAGATGGTCAAGGACCTGCGGACCAACCACGAGGAGGGCAACCCGGCCTCCGTCTTCGACGGTCACATCGACGGGTTCATCGACGCCGGCATCCGCTGGCGCGCCAACGCGCGCCACGAGGAGGACTGAGCGCCGGCGCCGCCCGCGTGTGACACCATCCGGACGCGGACCCGCGCCACGGCGGATCGGTGCCAGACTGGGGCCATGGACGCCTCACTGCCCCCCGTCTCCGAACGCATCGTCACCGCCGAGCGCACCGTGCGCGCACCGGTCGATGTCCTCTTCGAACTGATCGCCGACCCGGCCCGACAGCCCGAGTGGGACGGCAATGACAACCTCGCCCACTCCGGGCCCGACCAGCGGGTCCGCGCGGTCGGGGACGTGTTCGTCACGGACCTGACCAACGGACAGTCCCGCGAGAACCACGTCGTGGAGTTCGAGGAGGGCCGGCACATCGCCTGGCTGCCCGCCCCGGCCGGCGAACAGCCCCGGGGCCACCGCTGGCGCTGGGACCTCGAACCCACCGACGAGGGCACCACCCTGGTGCGCCACACCTACGACTGGACGCAACTGAGCGACGAGACCCGGTTCCCGCGCGCGCTGGCCACCACCCGCTCGTCCCTGATGGCCTCGGTGGACCGGCTCGCCGCACTGGCCGAGGGATCGACCGAGGCGCAGAGCCGAGGCTGATCCGGGCGTGGACCAGACCGCCGTGCGGGCGCTCGTCGAATCCCTGGGCGGCGATGACGCCATCCTCGAGGAGACCGTCCGGGTCCTGCGGGACTCGGTCCCGGGCTACGAGGACGTGCCCACCGAGTCCCTCCTCGCCTCGGCCCGGCGCAACCGGGCCCTGAGCATCCGCACCATCCTGGACGGTCGCGCCCCGGATCCCGACCAGATCGACGAACCGCGCACCCTCATGGAGGAGCGCATGGGCCAGGGGGTGTCCATCGTCAGCGTGCTCGCCGGGTTCCGCCTGTCCATGTCCGTGATCCTGCGTCACCTGCTGGACCTCGCCCCGCGTCACGGCGTCGCCGCGGACGCGGCGCTGACCTTCAGCACCCTGCTGTGGTCGCTCGGGGACGCCTTCACCACCCAGGCGGTGGTGGTCTACCGGGACCGCTCCATCGCCCAGGCCGTTGCGGACTCCTCCCGCCGCACGCAGTGGATCCGGGACGCCGTGGTGGGCGTCCTGGACCGGACGCAGCTGCACGGCGGAGCCGCCACCTTCGAGCTCCCCCTGGACGAACCGGTGCGGGCGGTCCGAGCCGAGGTCGCGCCCGGGACCACCGGGGACCCCGTCACCCGGTTGCAGGACTGGGCCGAACGGGCCGGGGCGCGCGCCCTGGCCGCTCCCCGCGGCGAGGGCGCCGTCGGGATCCTCACCGGCGACGCCGGCCCGGTGCCTGCCGCGGCCGGGGTCACCATCGCGCTGGGCCCGCCGGTACCCCTGGCGGACCTGAGAGAGTCCTTCGACGGCGCCACCCGGGTCCTGGAGGCCGCTCGCCGGGTGGGCTGGGAGGGTGCCGTGGACGCGGACCGTCTCTCCTGGCGCATGGGCATCCTCACTAGCCCGGAGGCCACGGAGCTGCTCCACGACCGGCACGTGGAACCCGTGCTCCAGGAGGGATCCTTCGGCGAGCTCATCCTGGAGTCGCTGGCCGCCTACCTGGACCACGGGATGAGCATCCCGCTGGCCGCCGCCTCGATCCCGGTGCACGTCAACACCCTGCGCTACCGGCTCAAGCGGTACCAGGAGCTCACCGGGGGGAACGTGCACGAACTGGAGACGCTCATCGAGGCGTCCTGGGCGCTCGCGGCCCACCGGGGGACACGGTCCCGGCCCGGCGAGGAGCGGTTGTAGCGGGCTACGAAAGCCGGAGCCAACTGTTGAAGTCCTCTACGTAGCGCGCGTCATGGCGGGCAGACCATGCTGGTGGATGTCGCCCTCATCACATCCGTGATCGAGGTCACACCGCACCGTTTCCGTCAGTCGCGGGACGCCGCCCCACCGGGCCGGTGACCCCACGTTCGAGAGGTTCTCCTATGCTCCTGGGGATTCTTGGCATCATCCTGTCCCTGGCCCTGCTGATCACGCTGGCCTACCGGGGCATGCCGGTCATCATCGCCGCACCCATCGCCTCGGTGGTGGCCCTGGTCTTCTCCGGGGCGCCCATCCTGGCCTCCTACACCGAGATCTTCATGCCGGCCCTGGCGAACTTCGTCATGAACTACTTCCCGGTGTTCCTGCTCGGGGCCATCTTCGGTCTGCTGATGACCGCCACCGGGTACGCGGAGTCCATCGCCCGCTCGGTGACGCGCGTGATCGGCGCCCGCAGCGCGCTGCTGGCCACCGTGGTCACCTCGGCGCTGATGACCTACGGCGGCATCAGCCTGTTCGTGGTCGCCTTCGTGATGTTCCCGCTGGCCCGTGAGCTCTTCCGGATGGCGGACATCCCCAAGCGGTTGATCCCGGGCACCATCGCCCTGGGCATCTTCACCTTCACCATGACCGCCCTGCCCGGTTCCCCGCAGGTGCAGAACCTCATCCCGGGCCAGTTCTTCGGCACCGACGGCTTCGCCGCCCCCGGCATCGGCCTCATCGGCACCCTGATGATCGGCGGCCTGGGCCTGCTCTGGCTGGAGTACCGTCGCCGGACCCTGATGGCCAAGGGCGAGCACTTCGCGGACACCCTGGACGCCATCGACCGCGAGCACGGTGGCGCCGCCACGGCCACCGCCGGCGGCTCCGGCGCCCACGGCAAGGGCGTCGGCCCGGGGGCCGCGGTCGTGGACGAGGATCGGAAGAACTCCGCTGTGGACACCGAGTCCAACCCGGATGCCGCCCCCACCTCCGCTGCCGTGCTCACTCCGCCGAACGCCGTGGTGCCGTTCCTGCCGCTGCTGATGGTGATCGCCGTCAACTTCGCCTGCACCCTGTTCATCTTCCCGGCCCTGAACTGGGACTACCTCAATGAGGAGAAGTTCGGCGGGGTCACCCTCTCGGCACGCGCCGGGATCTGGGCCGTGACCGTGGGCCTGACCGCCGCGGTGCTGCTGATCATCGCGCTCAACGCCCGCCACGTCGCCGCCCTGAAGAAGGGCTTCTACGACGGCGCCAAGGGCGCCATGCTGCCGATCTTCTCCACGGGCTCGGAGGTGGGTTACGGCGCGGTCGTCGCCTCCGTGGCCGCCTTCGCCGTCCTGCGGGACTCGGTGTTCAACATGGGCGGCAACGCCCTGGTCACCTCCGTGGTGTCCACCTCCATCACCGCCGCCATCACCGGGTCGTCCTCGGGCGGCATGACGATCGCGCTGAACGCCTTCGGTGAGCAGTTGCGGACCATGGCCGTGGACCAGGGCGTCAGCCTCGAGGCCATGCACCGCCTGACCGCCATGGCCGCCGGTGGCCTGGACACCCTGCCGCACTCCGGTGCCGTGGTCACCCTCCTCATCGTCTGCGGCATGTCCCATCGCCAGTCGTACAAGGACATCGGCATGGTGACCCTGGTGATCCCGGTCATCACCGTCGCGGTGCTGACCACGGTGGTGTCCTTCACCGGCGCGTTCTGAGCCGGTCCACCCCGCGGCCCGCTGGTGACGCGCGTCACTACCTGAGACCATATTCACATCCAGTGCCGGGCTCCGCCCGGAGAGGAGCATCCCATGACCACCACCCCGTCGACCCCCTCACCCCAGGACGCCGTGATCGTCGGAGGGGCCCGCACCCCCTTCACCCGGCTGCTGTCGCAGCAGTCCTCGCTGTCCGCCGTGGACCTCGGCGCCCACGCCATCCGTCACGCCCTGGAGCGTTCGGGGGTCGCGGCGGCGGACGTGGACAGCGTCATCATGGGACAGGTGATCCAGGCCGGCCAGGGCCAGAACCCGGCCCGGCAGTCCTCGCTGGCTGCCGGGATCGGCTGGGAGGTCCCCGCCACCACCATCAACAAGGTCTGCCTGTCCGGGCTCACGGCCGTGATCGACGCCTCCCGGCTCATCCGGCTGGGTGAGGCGGACGTCGTGGTGGCCGGTGGCCAGGAGTCCATGACCAACGCACCGCACCTGCTGATGGGCGGCCGCAAGGGGTACAAGTACGGCCCGACGACGGTCCAGGACTCCGTGGCGCACGACGGCCTCACCGACGCCCTGAGCCATGAGGCGATGGGCGAGCTCACCGAGGCGGGCAACGCCGAGCGGACGATCGGCCGGGTCCCGCAGGACGAGGCCGCCGCGGCCTCGCACCAGCGGGCCGCCCGCGCCCAGGCCGAAGGGGTCTTCGACGCGGAGATCGCCCCGATCGAGATCCCACAGCGCAAGGGTGATCCGCTCGTCGTCTCGCAGGACGAGGGGGTCCGTGCGGAGACCACCGTGGAGTCCCTGGGCGCCCTGAAGCCGGCGTTCGCCAAGGACGGGACCATCACGGCCGGCAACTCCTCGCCGATCTCCGACGGCGCCGCCGCGGTGGTGGTCACCTCCCGCGCCTACGCCGAGGAGAAGGGCCTGCAGATCCTGGCGACGATCGGCGCCCCCGGTCAGGTGGCCGGGCCCGAGGACTCCTCCCTGCACGACAAGCCCGCCAACGCCGTCTCCGCGGCGCTGGCCAAGGCCGGGTGGACAACGGAGGACCTCGACTTCCTCGAGATCAACGAGGCCTTCGGCTCGATCATCGTGCACTCGCTGGACAAGCTCGGCTACCCGCTGGAGAAGACCAACATCCACGGCGGGGCCATCGCCCTCGGGCACCCCATCGGCGCCTCCGGTGCCCGGCTGGCGCTCACCGCGGCACTGGAACTCTCCCGCCGCGGGAACGGCCGGGCCGGCGTCGCCCTCTGCGGTGGCGGCGGCCAGGGCGAGGCCCTGCTGCTGAGCCGCTGATCCCGTCCGACCACCCGTGAACACCCCTGAACACCGTCCGCAGGAAGGCAGCCCGACCATGACCGAACAGAACGCAGCACCGGAACCGAGCAGGGCAGGGAGCGTGATCGCCGACGGCGCGCTGGCCGGCCGGCGTGCCGTGGTCACCGGCGGGGCATCAGGCATCGGCGAGGCGTGCGTGCGCGCCTTCGCCGCGGCCGGCGCCACCGTGACCGTCGCCGACATGAACGCGGAGGCCGCCGAGGCCCTCGCCGCCGAGGTGGGCGGTGAGGCATGGGTCTCGGACCTGTCCGACACCGCCGCCCTGGACGGGCTGGACCTGGACACGGACATCCTCGTCAACAACGCCGGCATCCAGCGGGTGTCCCCGATCCACGAGTTCGATCCGGAGAACTGGCGGTTCATGCACCGGCTGATGCTCGAGTCGCCGTTCCTGCTGATCCGCGCGGTCCTGCCCGGCATGTACGAGCGCGGCTGGGGCCGGATCATCAACATCTCCTCCGCCCACGGGCTGCGGGCCTCGCCGTTCAAGAGCGCCTACGTGGCCGCCAAGCACGGCCTCGAGGGCCTGTCCAAGGTCACGGCCCTGGAGGGAGGCCCGCACGGGGTCACCTCCAACTGCATCAACCCCGGCTACGTCCGCACCGCCCTGGTGGAGAAGCAGATCGCGGACCAGGCCCGCACCCACGGCATCGGCGAGGACGAGGTGGTCGAGAAGATCATGCTCACCGACTCGGCCATCAAGCGGCTCACCCAGCCGGAGGAGGTCGGGTCCCTGGCGACCTGGCTGGCCTCGGATGCCGCCGGCATGGTCACCGGCGGGTCGTACACCATGGACGGCGGCTGGACCGCCCACTGACGGTTCCGCCACCCGACGGCTGAGAACCGCAATCACCGGCACCGGAGCAACGGAGCTCCCCCTTCAGAAGGAGAACTGCACCATGACCCTGGACAAGACTGTGGCCTCGGCAGCCGAGGCCGTCGCCGACATCCCGGACGGCGCCTCGCTCGCCGTGGGCGGCTTCGGCCTGTCCGGCAACCCGATCCAGCTGATCGAGGCCCTGCTGGAGCAGGGTGCCGGTGACCTGTCGATCGTGTCGAACAACTGCGGCGTGGACGGCTGGGGCCTGGGCATCCTGCTCGGCGCCGGCCGGATCTCCAAGATGACCTCCTCCTACGTGGGGGAGAACAAGGAGTTCGCCCGCCAGTACCTGGAGGGCGAGCTGGAGGTCGAGCTGGTGCCGCAGGGGACCCTGGCGGAGAAGCTGCGGGCCGGGGGAGCGGGGATCCCCGCCTTCTTCACCCGTTCCGGGGTCGGCACCCAGGTCGCCGAGGGCGGCCTGCCGATGAAGTACAACCCCGACGGCACCGTGGCGAAGTCCTCCGATCCCAAGGACATCCGGACCTTCGACCTGGGCGGCACGGGGGAGAAGCAGTACGCCCTGGAGGAGTCGATCGTCACCGACTACGCGCTGGTCCACGCCGCCGTCGGCGACCGGCACGGCAACCTCGTGTTCAACAAGGCCACGCGGCAATTCGCCCCGCCGGCGGCGATGTCCGGCAAGGTCTGCATCGCCCAGGTCGAACGCCTGGTCGAGCCCGGGGAGATCGACCCCGACCAGGTCCACCTGCCCGGGGTGTACGTGCACCGGGTCGTGGAGGTCGGCCAGGACATCGAGAAGCGAATCGAGAAGCGGACCGTGCGGACCGCCTCCACGACGGACAAGGACGCCTGATGAGCACCGAACAGAGCACCCAGACCCGGCTGCAGGGCTGGACCCGTGACCAGATGGCCGCCCGGGCCGCCCAGGAACTGCCCGACGGGGCCTACGTGAACCTGGGCATCGGCATGCCGACCCTGATCCCCAACCACATCCCGGACGGCCGCACCGTCGTCCTCCAGTCCGAGAACGGGATCCTCGGCGTGGGGCCCTACCCCGCGGAGGACCAGGTGGACCCGGACCTGATCAACGCCGGCAAGGAGACCGTCACCGTGAACCCGGGGGCCTCGTTCTTCGACTCCGCCACGTCGTTCGGGATGATCCGCGGCGGCAAGATCGACGTGGCCGTCCTCGGCGGGATGCAGGTCGCCCAGAACGGCGACCTGGCCAACTGGATGGTGCCGGGCAAGATGGTCAAGGGCATGGGCGGGGCCATGGACCTGGTCCACGGCGCCGGCAAGGTCATCGTGCTGATGGACCACACGGCCAAGGACGGCACCCCGAAGATCCTCGCCGAGTGCGACCTGCCGCTCACCGGCAAGGGCGTGGTCGACCGCATCATCACCGACCTGGCGGTGATCGACGTGGACAAGACCGGCGAGTTCCCCCGCCTGGTGCTCGTGGAGACCGCCCCCGGCGTCAGCGAGGACCAGGTCCGGCAGTCCACCGGCGCCGAACTGCACTGAGCCCCGAGCCGCCGTCGGGTCCGGATCCGGTCCCGACGGCGGCGCACCGGTGCCGAACGCCCGGCCACCCCGTGAGGGGTAGCCGGGCGTTCGTGTGTCCGGGGTCCGGAGCCCGGTCGGGTCGCGGCGGGTGTGCAGTGAGACGACCTGAGACTTGATTCAGGAAAGGTTCCCCATGTCCTTGACGCCGGTGTGATCCGTCACACATACTCTGAGCACAACCTGAATCGTCTTTCATGTTGAGCCCCCGAGACCCTGTCACGCCCGGGCGATCACCCCCCGCGCGGGAGCAGCCTCCCGACCATCGAACCACCGCCCCCCTGGTCCTCATGGAAAGGCCCACTCGTGAAGAACCCCACCAAGATCATGGCCGCCGGCATCCTCGCCGCCGGACTGACCCTCACCGCCTGCGCGCCGACGGCCCAGACCGGCGCCGGATCCGAGGACGGCGCCGCCGGGGCACCCGAGAGCGTGGACGTCGGCATCGTCTACTCCAAGACCGGCCCGCTGGCGGCCTACGGCGAGGAGTACTACGCCGGGCTGCAGGCCGGCATCGACTACGCCACGGACGGCACCGGCAAGGTCGGCGAGACCGAGATCAACCTGACCTACCACGACGACGGCGGCGATCCGGACAAGGGGGTCTCCATCGCCAAGGAGCTGATCGGCAAGGAGTACAAGATCCTGGCCGGCACCACCGTCTCGGGCATCGCCCTCAAGCTCGCCGAGCAGGCCGAGCAGAACCAGATCCTCTACATCTCCGGCCCGGCCGCCACGGACGCCGTGACCGGCATCAACGACTACACCTTCCGCTCCGGCCGCCAGTCCATCCAGGACGTGGCCACGGCCGGTCAGTTCGTGGACGACCTGAAGGGCTCCAAGGTCCTCGTCTTCGGCCAGGACAACGCCTTCGGCCAGGGCAACGTCGCCGCGGTCGAGGGCGTCCTGGGCGCCGAGGGCGCCGAGGTCTCGGACATCCTGGTTCCCGAGGACGTCACCGAGTTCACCCCGTTCGCCCGCCAGATCGTGGACGCCAAGCCGGACCTGGTGTTCGTGGCCTGGGCCGGCGCCAACGCCGGTTCCATGTGGCAGGCCCTCGAGCAGCAGGGCGCCTTCGAGGCCGCCCCGATCGTCACCGGCCTGGCCAACAAGGCGACCTACGGCGCCTACGGGGCGGCCGGCGAGAAGATCTCCTTCCTCTCGCACTACTTCCCGGGCGCCGGCCAGAACGAGGTCGAGGACTTCATGATGGAGCACGTCGAGGAGCAGGTTGCCGAACCGGACCTGTTCACCCCGGACGGCTTCGTGGCCGGGCAGATGATCGTCCAGGCCATCGAGGAGGGCGGCGGCACCGACGTCGAGTCGATGGTGACCTCGCTCGAGGGCTGGGAGTTCGAGGGGCCGAAGGGCACCACCACGGTGCGGGCGGACGACCACGCCCTGGTCCAGGACATGTACCAGGCCAAGCTCGTCCAGAAGGGCTCGGAGTGGACTCCGGAGCTGGTCGAGACCGTCGGGGCGGCCGACGCCGCCCCGCCGACCGCCGCGAAGTGACCTGAACACCCCGACCCTCTCCCGCAGATCCTGCCCGAAAGGACCATCATGACCACCCAGACCCCTGCCCTGAGGTTCCAGGGCATCGGCCTGCACATCGGCGGAGCGCGCATCCTCCAGGACATCGACCTGGAGGTCGCGCCCGGGGAGATGGTCGGGGTGATCGGCCCCAACGGGGCCGGCAAGACCACCCTGTTCAACCTGGTGTCCGGGCTGATGCGACCCACCGAGGGAAGCATCACCATGAACGGCAGGGACATCACGCACCTGCCGGTCGACCGGCGGGCGAAGGCCGGACTGGGGCGCACGTTCCAGACGTCCTCGCTGTTCCCGGGCCTGTCCGTGCTGGAGAACGTCCGCCTGGCCGCCCAGGCCCAGCAGGGCGGATCGCTGTCCCTGCTGCACTTCCCGCGCCGGGGGGACGCGGCCACCACCCGGGCCACCGAGTGCCTGGAACGGGTCGGCCTGCAGCACCGGACGGACGCCACGGCCGGGGGGCTCTCCCACGGGGACAAGCGCAAGGTGGAGATCGCCATGCTGCTCGCCACCGATCCCGAGCTCATCCTGCTGGACGAGCCCATGGCCGGCGTCGGGTCCGGGGACGTGCCGGGCCTCATGGAGATCATCCGCACTATCCACCGGGAGTCCGGCCGCACCCTGATGATGGTCGAACACCACATGGAGGTCGTGCTCGGCCTCGTGGACCGGGTGGCGGTGATGCACCAGGGCTCGCTGCTGGCCGTGGACCAGCCGGAGCAGATCATGGCCAACGCGGAGGTCCAGGCGGCCTACCTCGGTGAGATGGGACAGGTGGCCTGAGCCATGGGCACCACAGCGCAGCGCACCCCGGTGCCCGTGCCGGCGGGCGGCACCGATCCCGCCCCCGTCCTGTCCGTCAGGAACCTGAAGGCCTCCATCGGCGGCCAGCAGGTCGTGGAGGACGTCACCTTCTCCGTGCCGGCGACCGGCATCACCGCCCTGCTCGGGCGCAACGGCGTCGGCAAGACCTCGTCCATCAAGGCCATCCTCGGCCTGATCCAGCGGGACGCGGGAACGGTGGACCTCGAGGGCCAGCCCATCCAGGCCCTGCCCACCCACCGGATCGTCCAGCGCGGCGTCGGCTACGTCCCGGAGGACCGTGAGGTCTTCGCCGGGCTGAGCGTGGCCGAGAACCTGAGACTGTCGGAACGCGACGACCACCCCCGGCGGGAGCTCGTGGAGGCCCTGTTCCCGGACCTGGTCAAGAGAGCGCAGCAGGCCGCCGGTTCCCTGTCCGGGGGGCAGCAGCAGATGGTCTCCCTTGCCCGGGCGCTGATGAACGAGAACCGCGTGCTGCTCGTGGACGAGCCCACCAAGGGCCTGGCCCCCAAGATCGTCGGCGAGGTCGCCGACGCGCTCGAGGAGGCCGCCAAGACCGTGCCGATCCTGCTCGTCGAGCAGAACCTGGCGGTCGTCCGCCAGCTCGCCGGCGGGGCCATCGTGCTCTCGGACGGCCGCGTGGTCCACACCACGGAGTCCGCCACGTCGTTCCTCGACGACGACATCCTCGTCACCCGCCACCTCGGCGTGGGCACGGGGCCAGCACACGAAGGAGCCTGACCCATGGACACCATCCTCCTCTTGCTGGTCACCGGAATCGGCCTCGGCGCCGTCTACTTCCTGGTGGCCTCCGGACTGTCCCTGATCTACGGACTGATGGGCGTGCTGAACTTCGCCCACGGCGCGTTCCTCACCCTCGGCGCCCTCATCGGCTGGGAGACCGCGCGGGTCATGGGGGCAGACTCCTGGGGCGGCTTCGCGCTGTCCCTGCTCGTCGGCTGCCTCGTCGGCGCGCTGCTGGCCGCGCTGACGGAGTTCGTCCTCATCCGCCCGCTGTACGAACGGCACATCGAACAGGTCCTGGTCACGGTCGGACTGAACCTCGCGGCCATCGCGCTGTTCGAGGGCATCTGGGGCACCGATCCCGTCTTCATCCAGGGCCCCACCTGGATGGGCATGACCACCAACATCCTGGGGGCCCAGGTCCCCAACCACCTGTTCATCACCATCCTCATCGCCGGACTGGTGCTGGCCGGCATGGTGCTGTTCCTGAAGAGGACCCGTTACGGCATGATCATCCGTGCCGGCGTGGAGAATCGCTCCATGGTCACGGCCTTGGGCATCGACGTCCGACGGGCGTTCACCCTGGTCTTCACCATCGGTGGCGCCGCGGCCGGGATCGGTGGCGTCCTGGCCAGCCACTACTTCGGCTACGTCTCACCCCTGCTGGGCGGATCGCTGCTGATCTTCGCCTTCATCGTCACCGTCATCGGTGGCCTCGGCTCCCTGGCCGGTGCGGCGGTCGCCTCCGTGCTCGTCGGGGTGCTGCAACAGTTCGCCAACTACTTCTGGAGCATCGGCGACTTCGTGGTCGTCATCCTGCTGGCCGTCGTACTGCTGACCAGGCCCTCCGGACTCATGGGACGAAAGGTGGCCACCGCATGAGCGCCTCCACGGAAGAACTCGAGGACCAGCACGGCGGCCGCGGGGGCCGGGAGGGGTCCTCCGCCACGGACCGGCTCAAGGCCTCCCTCACCCCGCCCCCGACACCGGGCCCCTCCGGCCCCGGCCGGTCCCCGACCCGCCGTCGGCTCATCGGCGGCGTCGCCGCGGTCGCCGGGGTCGTGGCCCTGGCCCTGTTGCCGCTGCTGAACGTCCAGCTCCCCGGCATCCTCCCCACCGCCACCTACCAGCCGGGTGCCCTGCAGCTGATGGCGCTGTGCCTGCTGATGGGCGCGGCGGCCCTGACGTACCACCTGCTGATCGGCGTGGCCGGGCTGCTGTCCTTCGGGCACGCCCTGTACGTCGGCGCCGGGGCCTACGTCCTGGGCATCCTGCTCGAACGCACCGGCATGGGACTGATCCCGGCGATGCTCCTGACGCTGCTCGTGGTGGTCATCCTGGCCAACGTCACCGGTGCGGTGGCCCTGCGGGTCAGCGGCATCCCGTTCGCCATGGTCACCCTGGCATTCGCCCAGGCCGGCTCGGTGCTGGTGCGGCGCAACCCGGACGGCGCCACCGGGGGCGAGGAGGGGCTGAGCCTGAACACGGAACAGGTCCCCGCCTTCCTGGTCGGGGTGTCCAACACGCGGAACCTGTACTGGCTCTCCCTGGCCGTGCTGATCATCGTCTTCGCCATCGTCAGCTGGATCCAGAACTCGCGGGCCGGCCACCTCGCCGAGGCCGTGCGCGAGAACGAGAACCGCGTCCGGGTGCTGGGACTGAAGCCCTACCTGGCCAAGCTGCTGATCTTCGTGGTGGGCGGCACCCTGGCCGGCTGCGTCGGCATGGTGCACCTGTTGCTGCAGTCCGGTGCCGTCCCGAGGACCGTCTCGGCGGACTTCACCATCACGCTGCTCGTCATGGTGGTCCTCGGCGGCGTCGGGTCCCGGTGGGGCGCCGTGGTGGGCGGGGTGCTCTACACGCTGCTCGACCAGCGGCTCACGGTGCTCGCCCAGTCCGAGGCCATCCAGTCGATGCCGGCCCTGCTGAGGGTGCCGCTGTCCGAGCCGCTGTTCCTGCTGGGCACGCTGTTCGTCCTGGTGGTGCTGTTCATGCCGGGTGGCCTGGCCGGGTTCGTCCGGCGGCTCTCGGCCCGCTCCGGATCGGGCCGGCCGGGCAAGGACCCCGTCACGGTCCTGGAGCAGGCCGAATGAACGCCGCGCTGCACACCCTGGGCCGGTGGACGACCGACCGCGCCGTCGCCACTCCCGGCCGCATCGCCATCCTCGACGCCGGGGTGGCCCTGACCTACCGGGAGCTCGAGGACCGCGCGACCCGACTGGCGGGAGGACTCGTCGCCGCCGGCTACCGGCCGGGGGAGCGCGTCGCCACCCTCTCCGGCAACAGCTCGGACCACGTGGTGCTGTTCTTCGCCTGCGCGAAGTCCGGCCTGGTCCTCACCCCGCTGTCCTGGCGCCTGCGGCCCGCCGAGGTGGCCGTCCAGCTGGAGACCGCGGATCCCGCCCTGCTCGTGGTGGGGGAGGAATTCGGTTCGCTGGCCGCCGAGGCCTGCGCCCTGCTGCCGATGCCCCCGTCCCGAGTGCGCCCGGGGCGGTCCGGTATCGAGGAGGAGGTTCCGGCCCCGCACCGGCGCGGGACGGACCGGGGCTACCGGGCGGAGGAACGGGCGCCCGGTAGCCCCGTGCAGGACGACGACCCGGTGCTGATGCCCTTCACGTCCGGGACCGAGGGAGCCTCGAAGGCGGTGGTGCTGACCCACGCCAACTGCTTCTGGAACAACCTGGCGCTGTCCCGCACCCTCGAGATCACCTCCTCCGACGTGGTGCTGGCCGTCCTGCCCCAGTTCCACACCGGGGGCTGGAACATCCAGCCCCTGCTGGCCTGGTGGTCCGGTGCCACGGTGGTCATGGAACGGACCTTCGACGCCGGACGGGTCCTCTCCCTGATCGAGGGCCGCTCCATCACCACGCTGATGGCGGTCCCCGCGCAGTACCTCATGCTCGCCGAGCACCCGCGGTTCGCCACCACGGACCTGTCCAGCCTCCGGCTGGCCGTGGTCGGCGGGGCGTCCATGCCACCGGCCCTGATGCGGGCCTGGCACGCGCGCGACGTGCCGCTGGTCCAGGGCTACGGGCTGACCGAGGCGGGTCCCAACGTGCTCTCCCTGCCGGCCGAGGACGCGCGCGAGAAGGTGGGCTGGATGGGACGGCCCTACCCCCACGTCGAGGTCGCCGTCGCGGACCCGGTCACCGGCCGGCTGCTCGAGGGCCCCGCCACCGGGGAACTGCTGGTGGGCGGCCCGAGCGTCTTCGCCGGCTACTTCCGTGATCCGGAGGCCACCGCCCGGGCCCTGACCGGCGGTTGGCTGCACACCGGGGACCTGGTGGAGCGAGACGCCGAGGGGTACTTCCGCATCGTGGACCGTCTCAAGGACATCTTCGTCTCCGGCGGGGAGAACGTGGTCCCCGCCGAGGTGGAACAGGTCCTCACCGCCCATCCGGCGGTGGCCGCCGCCGCCGTCGTCGGAACTCCGCACGAGCGCTGGGGGGAGACCGGGCACGCCTTCGTGGTCCGCCGCTCCGGAGTGCCCGTGGACGAGACTGAACTACGCGAGCACTGCGCACGGCTGCTGGCCGGGTACAAGCAGCCCACCCACTACACCTTCGTCCCGGACCTGCCCCGGACGGGCCTGGAGAAGATCGCCCGGGGCCGACTGCGGCCCCCGGCCCGGGAAAGGACTCACCATGGCCATTGAACCGCTGCATCCGGACAAGGACACGCCCGGCGGCGAGGAGGTGCCCACCACCACCAAGGGCACCGTGCTCACCGCACGGGGGCTGCGTACCCGCAGGAGACTGCTGGACGCAGCCGAGAAGGTCTTCGCGGAGCTGGGATATCCGGCGGCCTCGATCGTGAAGATCACCGAGGAGGCGGGCTGCGGCCTGGGGACCTTCTACCTCTACTTCGAGGGCAAGCAGGAGATCTTCAACGAGGTCGTGATGGACCTCAACCGGCGGGTGCGGCGTGCCATGACCGATGCCGCCCTGGCGGAGGCCGACGCCGGACGCATCGCCTCCGAACGCGCGGGCTTCCGGGCGTTCTTCCGCTTCACCGCCGAACACCCGGCCCTGTACCGGATCATCCGGCAGGCCGAGTTCGCCTCACCGGACGCGCTGCGGCTGCACTACTCCCGCATCGTGGACGGCTACGCCCAGGGCATCGAGCAGGGCCAGCGGTCCGGTGAGGTGCACCGCATGGACCCGGAGGTGGTCGCCTGGGCCCTGATGGGCATCGGCGAGATCATCGGCATGCGCTGGGTGCTCTGGCCACAGGACCAGGACGGCGCCACGCGTGAGGGCACGGGGGACGTCCCCGACCACGTCTTCGACACCATGATGGAGTTCATCGAGCGGGCGCTGGCGCCCGGGACGATGGACCGGGAAGGAACGGACCATGTCCGAGACACCACTGGCCGCTGACGCGTCCTCTCCGGTGGAGCGGAACCACCGCCACACGGACCTCGGTCCGGACTATCGACAGACCACCGTCGCCGTGACCGGTGGGCGGATGACGGTGGGCCTGTGGGGTCCGTACGACCCGGCGGCCCCGACGATCCTGGCCGTCCACGGCGTCTCGGCCTCCCATCGAAGTTTCGGTCTGCTCGCCCAGGCGCTGCCCGGGGTCCGGGTCATCGCCCCCGACCTGCGCGGCCGGGGCCGGTCCAGTGCCCTGCCGGGGCCGTACGGGATGCCGGTCCACGCCGACGACCTGGCCGCCGTCCTGGGCGAGACGGCCAGCGGCCCGGTCGTCGTCGTCGGACACTCCATGGGTGCCTTCGTCACCCTGGTGCTCGCGCACCGGCACCCGCACCGGGTGCGCTCCGTGGTCCTGGTGGACGGTGGCATCCCCCTGAAGGTCCCCGCCGGCCTCGACCCCCAGCAGGTGGTCCAGGCCGTTCTGGGCCCGGTGGCCGAACGGCTCGCGATGCGCTTCGGCTCGGTGGAGGACTACCGCCGGTTCTGGCTGCAGCACCCGGCGTTCCTCGACGCCTGGACCCCGGGCAGCAGCACGGCGGCACTGATGGAGGACTACATCACCTATGACCTCGAACCGGACGGGGCCGCGCTGCGCCCGGCCACCCGTTACGAGGCCATGGCCCAGGACACCACCGAGCTGCAGGGGGGCGGTTCCCTCCTGCAGGCGATCGACGAGCTCGCCGTGCCGACACACCTGCTCTGGAGCCGCAGGGGACTGTTCAACGAGGAACCCGGACTGTTCAGCGAGGACTACATCGCGTCCTGGCGGGATCGGGTCCCAGCCCTGGCACGACACCTGACGGTCACGGAGGTGCCTGCGACCAACCATTACTCGATCGTGATGTCCCCCGCGGGTGCCGAGGCTGTGGCGGAGGTCGTCACCGCGAGGCTCGGCGCCCCCTCCTGACGTCGCCGCCCGGCTGACCGGCGGCGATGCTGACGGTCGCCGACGGTGGCCCGGGTGACACGCCTGATTCCGGGCGCGAGATCCCACGAGTGTTACCTTCCCGTGACTATCGTGGACGGGGCCGGCACCGAGCCTTCTCCCGACCCAGCCCCGGGTGCCGCACGGCGTCGTTCCCGTGGGCGAGTGTGGAAGATGATCCGGTTCGAGCAGGTCACCAAGGTCTATGACCGCCGTTCCCGTCCGGCGCTGCAGGACGTGACGGTGGAGTTCGAGCGCGGTCAGTTCGTGTTCCTCGTGGGTGCCTCCGGCTCCGGGAAGTCGACGTTCATCCGCCTGATGCTCCGGGAGGAGCGGGCCAGCGCCGGAGCGGTCTACGTGGCAGGCCGCAACGTGGCCAGGCTGCCGGGCTGGCGGGTGCCCCGCCTGCGCCGCAGCATCGGCGTGGTCTTCCAGGACTTCCGCCTGCTGCCCAACAAGACCGTCTTCGCCAACGTCGCCTTCGCCATGCAGGTGCTCGGCAAGGGGCGCGGGCAGATCCGCCAGACCGTTCCCGAGGTCCTGAGCACCGTGGGCCTGGACGGCAAGGAGCGGCGTCTGCCGCACGAGCTCTCCGGCGGGGAACAGCAGCGGGTGGCCATCGCCCGCGCCATCGTCAACCGACCGGACATCCTGCTGGCGGACGAGCCCACCGGCAACCTGGACCCGGAGACCTCCCTGGGGATCATGGCCGTGCTGGACCAGATCAACGAGAACGGCACCACCGTGGTGATGGCCACCCACGACCACGACATTGTCAACCAGATGCGCCGGCGCGTGGTGGAACTGCGCGAGGGGCGGATCGTCCGGGACGAACAGGCCGGCCGGTACCGCACCAGGCCGGTGCGGGCGGCGGACGACTGGGAGGCGTCTGCGGGGGAGACCGTCCAGTCGAGCACGGACACGGACCCGGGCCCAGGCCCTGACGTGAACGCAGACACGGACACGGGCACGGACGTAGGGATAGACGCAGGACCTCCCGGGCCGGTGCGGTCCGGCACGGCACGGACCGGGGCGGAGGAGGGCCGCCGATGAGGTTCGCGTTCATCCTCGGGGAGACCCTCTCCGGCATCCGCCGCAACCTGTCCATGGTGGTCTCGGTGGTCCTGGTGACCTTCATCTCCCTGACCTTCGTGGGGGCCGCAGGCCTGCTGCAGCTGCAGATCAACCAGATGAAGGGCTACTGGTATGACCGGGTGGAGGTGGCCATCTTCCTGTGCACCGGGACCTCGACCACGGTTTCCTGCGCCACCGGTCCCGTGAGCGACGGCCAGCGCGAGGCGGTCCGGGACCTGCTGGAGTCGCCCACGGCCGCACCTTACGTCAAGAGCTACGAGTACGAGTCCCAGGACCAGGCCCTGCAGATCTTCCAGGAGCAGTTCAAGAACTCCGCGATGGCCGGGACCGTGACGGCCGAGCAGCTGCCCGAGTCCTTCCGGGTGGCGCTCGTGGACCCCGAACAGTACGAGGTCGTCAACGAGCTGTTCTCCTCGATGCCCGGCGTCGAACTGGTCTCGGACCAGCGGCAGTTGCTGGAACAGATCTTCTCCCTGATGAACATGGCCTCGGTGATCGCGGTGTCGGTGGCCGGGGTGATGCTCGTCTGCGCCGTGCTGCTCATCGCCACGACCATCCGCCTCTCGGCCTTCTCCCGGCGACGCGAGACGGGCATCATGCGCCTGGTGGGCGCCTCCAAGACCATGATCCAGCTCCCCTTCCTGCTCGAGGGCGTGATCGCCGCCCTGCTCGGGGCCGTGCTGGCCAGCGGGACCTCGTGGGCCATCGCCGAGTTCTTCATCGGGGACTGGCTGACCCGGCAGTATCCCGGCACCGGATTCATCGCCGGGGGGACGCCCTGATGCTGGTGCCGCTCCTGCTCGCCGTCGCGGTGGTCCTTGCCGCCGCGTCATCCCTGCTCACCCTGAGGCGCTACCTTAGGGTGTGACCCCCGTCTGACCTGCACGGACATCCTTGTGTCCGCATCACGACCGCACCACCGGAGGAAGACCATGAAGCGAGGCCGGCTGTCCCGCGCCATCCTGGGCGCAGGGCTCGTCACCGTCCTGACCCTGTCCATGGGCGGCACCGCCCTGGCCCAGGGCGGCATCGACGACCTGCAGCGGCAGATCGACCAGGCCGAGCGCGAGAAGTCCCGGATCAACGAGGAACTGGGCGACCTCGGCGGGCAGCAGTCGTCGCTCCAGGGCCGGAAGGGCGACCTGGACGCCTCGCTCGAGGGCCTGGACTCGGAGATCGCGGACAAGATCCGCGAACTCAACCGGCTCCAGGACCGGCTGCCCGGGGCCCAGGAGGCCCTCTCCGCGGCGGAGAGCCGCGTCTCGGCGGCCACCGCCGAGGTCCAGTCCCTGCAGGAGCGGGTCCGCCGGGCCGAGACCAGCCGGGCCGAGCTCCTCGCCGAGGTCAGGGCGAGCGAGCGGGAGCTGGACACCGCTCGGCAGGAGATCGGCCAGATCGCCAACCAGGCCTATAAGCAGGGCGGAGTCTCCTCGGACCTGGCGTTCATGCTCGGCCTGAGTGACTCCTCCCTGCCGGACGCCGTGGGCCTGGCCGACCAGGCCATGCGGATCCAGAACAGCAGGATCTCCTCCGTTTCCCAGACCCGCGCCACGGACGTGAACGCGGAGGTCCGGCTGGCCGCCGTCGAGGCCGAGATCCGTGACCTGCGCGCCGAGGCCGAGAAGGCCCTGGACCGCGAGAAGCAGGCCCGCGACGAGGCCTCCCGCGCCAAGCGCGCCCTAGACGGCATGGTGGCGGACACCTCGAGGCTGACTGACGAGCTCAAGGCCCAGCGACCGAGGATCCAGGCCCAGATCGACGCCAACCGGGCGGCCCAGGACAAGGTCAACCAGCAGATCGCCCAGCGCCAGCGGGCGCTGACCGCCCAGTCCAGTCGCCAGTCCGACCTGCAGCGCCAGCACAGCGAGGCGGTGGCGGAGGCCGAGCGCAAGCGTCGGGCGGCCGAGGAGGCGGCCCGCAAGGCTCGTCAGGCCGCCGCCGCGGCCGACCGGGCCGCCGCGCGCCGGGCCCAGGACGCGGCCGACCGGGCGGACCGGGCCGCCACGGCCGCCGAGAGGCGCGCCCGGAAGGCGGAGCAGCAGGCCGGTTCCTCCGGCTGGGGCCTGCAGATGCCGATCAGCACCTATCTCACCTCCGGGTTCGGCTGGCGCTCGACGCCGGCCGGCACGTTCGACTACGGCGGCGCCGGGGGTTACGTGCACACCGGCATCGACTTCGGCGGGGGCTGTGGGGTCCCGATCAAGGCCGCCGCCGCCGGGGAGGTCTGGAACGCCGACCGGGCCGTGTGGTCGTCCGGCAATCGCGTGGTCATCTCCCACGGCGTGGTCAACGGCCGCGCGCTGGCCACCAAGTACCACCACATGACCCGGTCGACCGTCTCGTCCGGGCAACGGGTCCAGCGCGGTCAGGTCATCGGGTACACCGGATCCACCGGCAACTCCACGGGCTGTCACCTGCACTTCGAGACCATCCTCGACGGCCAGGCCGTCGACCCGCTCGGCCTGCTCTGACCCGCTCGGCCAGACCGTCGACCCGCTCGGCCCGGTCCGCTCGGCCCGGACCGCTCGGCCCGGACCGCCCGAACGGGCCGGTCAGGACCGGGAGGCCAGGTCGTGACGGTAGTGGGGGCTGTCGGCGTTGAGCACGGAGTTCCGGCGGCCGTAGGCGAAGTAGATGACCAGGCCGATGACGAGCCAGACGCCGAAGCGCACCCAGGTCTCCCAGTGCAGCTGCAGGATGAGGAAGAGCGAGGCCAGCACGCCGAAGGCGGGCACCACGGGCAGGCCCACCGAGTAGGAGGCGGAGGCGAAACCGGCCTCCGGGTCGATGTCCCGGTAGTCCTGCATCCCGGTCAGCACGAGCGTGGCGGCCACGTAGAGCACCATCATGATGATCAGCGACAGGATGATGGCCCTGGGCATGTGCTTGGTGCCGTCCTTCGCCTCCTCGGCGGCCGTGATCATGGCGTCATAGCCGAAGACGGCGAAGAAGACCGTGGCCGCGCCCGTCAGCACGGGGCCGAACCCAGAGGGCATGAACGGATCGAAGTTCGCGGTGCCGAGGTAGAACACGCCCAGGCCGATGATGAACAGGATCAGCAGGATCTTGATGCCGACGGCGGCAGCCCCAGCCCGAACCCCTGCAGGAACGCCTCGGCGTAACCGGAGATGCCGATCGCCACCACGGCGACGATCGCGATGTACTCCAGCAGCAGGTCCCAGCCGGTGAACCAGCCGATGATCTGGCCCAGGGCCACGAAGCCGTAGGTGTCCGCGCCCGCTCCCTTGACTGCGGCAGTACACTGGAAAGTCCGTGTGACCACCTGGGCCGGAAGGAGAAGCCATGGCCAAGAAATCAGCTGACGGGTCGAAGAAGGCCGGTCCTGACGGCCGGCAGGTCATCGCGACCAACCGCAAGGCACGCCACAATTACCTCATCCTGGACACCTACGAGGCCGGGATCTCGCTGATGGGCACCGAGGTGAAGTCGTTGCGGGAGGGCCACGCCTCACTGGTGGACGGGTTCGCCGTGTTCTACGGCGACGAGCTCTACCTCGAGCAGGTCTACATCCCGGAGTACCTCAACGGGTCCTGGACCAACCACGCGGCCCGTCGCCGGCGCAAGCTGCTGCTGCACCGCCAGGAGCTGACGAAGATCGCCCGCCAGATCCAGGAGTCGGGGCACACCATCGTGCCGTTGCAGCTGTACTTCCGCAACGGCCGCGTCAAGGTGGAGATCGGCGTGGCCCAGGGCAAGAAGGACTACGACAAGCGCCAGGCGTTGCGGGAGAAGCAGGACAACCGCGAGGCCCAACGCGCCATGCGGATCCGCAACCGGCGTGCGGCCTGAGCCGCCGCCGTCGGGAATACCCGCGGGCGCCCATGGGTTATACTGGGCAGTCCGGACCAGGTGGGGGATCATGTGGAACCCCACAGGGCACCGGTTGATTGACAACAGAACATGGGGATGATCGGTTTCGACGATGCACGTCGCGACAGGGGAAGCGGGCCGAGGATGCAGAGTTATCTCGGAAACGCCCTCTGCAAACCAACAAGTGCCGAATCTAAGCGCACTGACTTCGCTCTCGCTGCCTGATCAGTGAACGAGTCCGTCAGCCCGGGGATGCTATCGCCCCGGATCCTGGCGTCGATTAGATAGCCACTGTCCGCCACCCTCGCCGGGGGTCGTGGTGGAGACATTAATCCGGCTGGGCCCGGGTTGGCTGCCTGTTTGCGGGACAGCCAGGGCCGAGTAACACCCAGCGCAAACTGCGCCCGGAGAAGCCCTGACAACACTGCATCGGACGCGGGTTCAATTCCCGCCATCTCCACTCCCCGTTACGGACCCGGGACATCGCTACGGCGGTGTTCCGGGTCCGCTGTGTTTAAGCACCCGGGGCAGTCTCGTGCCCGCGTCGATCACCCGGCGGGCAGTGCAGCCCCGGTCAGCAGCCCCAGCACCACGGCCAGGGCGCCGAGGCCCAGGTGCAGGGCCCACGTCCGGGCGGCGGTACCCCATCGGCCGCGGAGGACATCGTCGGCGGTGGCGGTGGACACGGTGGAGAAGGTCGTGAGCGCACCGCAGAACCCGGTCACCCACGCGGTCGTCGCGTCCGTGGACGGCTGGAGACCGATCACCAGGCCGGCCACGAGCGAGCCCGCCACGTTCGCCAGCAGGATCCCGCCCCTGGGCAACCAATGGTCGCAGGCCAGGCGCAGCACGGCGCCGCACGCACCGGCCAGCAGGAGCCAGAGCACGACGTCGGCCCCGGCCGCGTCCGGCAGCACGCTCACCGGGTGCCCCCGGTCGTCCCGGCCCGCAGCCCCGCCAGGGCGGCGGCGGTGCCGAGGGCGGCACTGACGGCGAGGGCCGCCACGACGCCGAGGGCCGCGAGGGCGGGGGCCTCCGGTCCGGCCGGTGCGGCAGACGGGCCGAGGCCCGTGACGAGGGCGGCGGCCAGGACCACGGCCGAGAGTGAGGTGAACGAGCCCAGGACCCCCACCCCGAGCCCGGCCCGCAGCCACCGCGGCAGCGGCCGCCTGGATGCCCGGGCGGTGAGCAGCCCCAGCAGGAAGGCGCCGAGCAGGTTGACGCCCGAGAGCATGATCCAGCCGGGGACGGGGAGTCCGCGGGGGAGGGGATGACCTCGACCAGCAGCCACCGCGCCAGCGTCCCGACCATCCCGCCCGCGGCCACGGCCAGCACCATCGCCGCGGTGAGCGACTCGCGCGGCGGGGCCTGGTCCCGGCCCGCGCCGGGATCCCGGCCGCTCATCAGGCCTGCGTCTGGCCGATCAGGTCCGGGTTGAGGGCCTCGAGGGCGTCGGGGTGCAGCAGGCCGTTGGTGGCCAGTGCGTTGCCCCCGAACGGGCCGTCCTCGCCCTCGAGCGAGGTGAAGCGGCCCCCCGCCTCGGTGACGATGGGCACCAGGGCGGCCATGTCGTACAGCTCGAGCTCGGGCTCGCAGGCGATGTCCACGGCGCCCTCGGCGACCATCATGTAGGACCAGAAGTCACCGTAGGCGCGGGTGCGCCACACGGTGGAGGTCAGTTCCAGGAAGTCCCGGATGTTGCCGCGCTCGCGCCAGCCCTCGAGGGAGGAGTAGGACAGGGAGGCGTCCTCGATCCGGCACACGTTCGAGGCGTGGATCCGCGTGGCCGAGGCGAGTGACTTGCCCATGAACGCGCCGGTGCCCTTCGCGGCCCACCAGCGCCGGTTGAGGGCCGGTGCCGAGACCACGCCCACCACGGGCTCGCCGTCGTCGATCAACGCGATCAGCGTCGCCCACACCGGCACCCCGCGCACGAAGTTCTTGGTCCCGTCGATGGGGTCGATCACCCAGCGCCGCGGGCCGTGGCCGGTCTCGCCGAACTCCTCCCCGAGGACCGCGTCCCGCGGGCGGGCCCGGGAGAGGTTCCCGCGGATCAGCTCCTCGGCCGCGCGGTCCGCGTCCGTGACGGGGGTGAGGTCCGGCTTCGTGTCGATCCTCAGGTCCTGCGCCCTGAAGCGGGACATCGTCTGGGAGTCCACCGAGTCGGCCATGATGTGGGCCAGCCGGAGGTCGTCCGTGTAGTTCTTGGGCGCATCGCTCATGCAGGCCACGCTACCGCGAGGCCGCAGGGCTCAGCGCTATCGGCACGGTCGGCGGCCGGGCGCTCACCACTCATCGTCGGAGCGCCCGTCCAGCAACCGGCGCAGTGAGGCCAGCCGCTCTGCGCCGGACGTCCCGGCGTTGCCGCCCGCCACCCACGCGTCGAGCGCGCACCCGGGCTCCCCGGCGGCGTGCGTGCAGCCCCGCGGGCAGTCCGCGAGGGCGGGCGCCAGGTCCTCGAAGGCCTCCACCACGCGATCACGGTCCACCAGTCCCAGGCCGAACGAGCGGATCCCGGGGGTGTCCACCACCCAGGACTCGTGCTCCCCGCCGGGGTCCATGGACGGCGCGTCATCGGCGGAACCCTCGGCCGGCAACGGGATCGCCAGGGCGGAGGAGGAGGTGTGCCGTCCGCGACCGGTGACCGCGTTGACGTGGCCGGTGGCCCGCCGGGTGCCGGTCAGGGCGTTGAGCAACGTGGACTTCCCGACGCCGGACGGGCCCACCAGCACGGAGATGTGGCCTTCCAGCCGGGACCGCAGGGCGCGCAGCAGGGCCGGGTCCAGGCGGGCGTCGCCGTCACCGGTCCCGCTGCCCGCGGCACCGGAGGTGAGCACCTCCAGGTCGAGGTGCCGGTAGTGGGCCAGTAGCCCGGCGGGGTCGCGCAGGTCCGTCTTGGTGATGCACAGCAGCGGCTCGATCCCCGCGTCGTAGGCGGCCACCAGGGCACGGTCGATGAACCCGGTGCGGGGCTCGGGATTGGCCGCGGCCACCATGATGACCAGCAGGTCGACGTTGGCCACCACCACGCGCTCGTAGGCGTCGGAGTCGTCGGCGGAACGCCGCAGCACGGTGCTGCGCTCCTCGATCCGCACGATCCGGGCCAGGCTCCCCTCCAGGCCCGAGAGGTCCCCGACGAGCCCGACGAGGTCACCGGTGACCACCGGGTTGCGGCGCAGCTCACGGGCGCGCATGGCGGTGACGGTGTGGAATCCCTCCCGGCCGGGCAGGTACACCGTGTACCGGCCTCGGTCCACCGTGACCACGCGGCCGGTGACGGCGTCCTCGTGGGCGGGCCGTTCCTTGGTGCGCGGGCGCGAACCCCTCTTGCTGGGGCGCGAGCGCACGTCGGACTCGTCCCAGCGCTTCGGGTCGAAACCGCGCCCGGGCCGGCTCATGCGCGGTCGCCGTCCCCGGTCACCAGCCGGGTCCACAGCTCGGGGAAGTCGGGCATGGTCTTGGCGGTGGTGCCCACGTCCCGCACCAGCACGCCGGGCACCGCCAGTCCCACGACGGCGGCGAAGGTGGCCATCCGGTGGTCGTGGTAGGTCTCCAGGGTCGCCCCGTGCAGGGCGGAGGACGGTTCGGTGGCCCCGGTGCCGTCGGCGTCGGGGGAGCCGCCCGTCCCCTGGAAGGCGAGGTAGTCGGGGCCCTCCTCGACCTGGCCGCCCACCCGCCGTGTCTCGGCGGCCAGTGCCGTCAGGCGGTCGGTCTCGTGGCCGCGCAGCTGCCCGATCCGGGACAGGCGTCCCGGGCCCTCCGCCAGCAGGCACAGGGCGGCGACCGTGGGCGCCAGCTCGCCGGTGTCCGGAAGGTCCCCGGGGGCGGTGATCCGCGGGTGGCCGGTCTCCGTCAGGGCACCGGTCACCGTCAGGGTGCCGGTGTGCCCGTCCGGGTCCGGGGCGAAGTCCACGGTGGCGCCGAACGCGGGCAGGATGGTCCGCCAGCGGTCGCCGATCTGCGTGGTTCCGGCGGGCCAGTCCGGCACGCGGACCTGGCCGCCCGTCACCACGGCGGCGGCCAGGAAGGGCCCCGCGTTGGACAGGTCCGGTTCCACCGCCAGGTCCAGCGCGCGCACCGGACCGGGGGAGACCCGCCACTGGCCCGGGACGGAGTCGTCCACCTCCACCCCGCAACGGCGCAGCACGCTCACGGTCATGGCCACGTGCTCCGGGCTCGGCACCGCGTCCCCGGTGTGCACCAGGTGCAGTCCCTGGCGGAACCGGGGGCGGCCAGCAGCAGGGCGGAGACGAACTGGCTTGACCCCGAGGCGTCGACCTCGATCCGGCCGCCCTCGACGCCGCCGGTGCCGTGCACGGTGAACGGCAGGGTCCCGCGCTCCGTGCCGGGGCCGTCCAGGGTGATCCCGAGCGCGGCCAGCGCCGCCAGGACCGGACGCATCGGGCGGGCCAGGGCGGCCTCGTCGCCGGTGAAGCGGGTGGGCCCGGACACCAGGGCGGCGATCGGGGGCACGAAGCGCATCACGGTTCCGGCCAGGCCGCAGTCCACCGTGCGCCCGGCCGGGATCCCGTCACCGGGGGCGGGCGCACCGGGGCTCGCGCCGCCGTCGGGAAGGGGGTGACGCGCACGGTACCGGGGCCGGTGTGCTCCACCACGGCGCCCAGTGCCGTCAGGGCCTGGATCATCAGGCGCGAGTCCCGGCTGTCCAGGACGCCCCGCAGCACGCTGGGCCCCTGGGCCAGCGCCGCGAGGACGAGGTAGCGGTTGGTCAACGACTTCGATCCCGGGACACGCACCGTGCCGCGGACCGGGCCGGTGGGCTCGGGGGCGGGCCAGGGGTCGGTGAGGGGAGAGGCCGAGGCTGTTGTGGTCACCCACCCAAGATACCGGCCGTGGAATATCCGTGCCCGGGGGGTTGCTGTACCCGGTATCACCACGAGGACGGTGGCGCCGGCCCGGCCGGCGCCGCACGATGACGAGCGAGACGAGCGAAGGGACGGTTCCATGGCCCCTGGTGCAGCGACCCTGGCAGGACCTGCCGCGGACGTAGACTGGGCGACGATGGAAACGCACAAGACCGCCCAGGCTCCCTCCGAGCACGATGACCCCGAGGTGGACGTCACCGCGGAGTCCGACGCCGCCCGCCGTCAGCGCTTCGAGCGCGACGCCCTGGAGTACGTGGACCAGCTGTACTCGGCGGCCATGCGCATGACGCGCAACCCGCAGGACGCGGAGGACCTGGTCCAGGAGGCCTACACGAAGGCCTACTCGTCCTTCCACCAGTACCGCCCGGGGACCAACCTCAAGGCCTGGCTCTACCGGATCCTGACGAACACGTACATCAACCTGTACCGCAAGCGTCAGCGGCAGCCGCAGCAGGCGGCCACGGACACGGTCGAGGACTGGCAGATGGCCAAGGCCGCCCAGCACACCTCCACCGGGCTGCGCTCTGCCGAGACGGAGGCCCTGGACCACCTGCCGGACTCCGACGTCAAGGACGCCCTGCAGGCCATCCCGGAGGAGTTCAGGCTCGCGGTGTACTTCGCGGACGTCGAGGGATTCGCCTACAAGGAGATCGCGGAGATCCTCGACATCCCCATCGGAACGGTGATGAGCCGGCTGCACCGCGGGCGCAAGCTGCTGCGCGGACTGCTGACGGACTACGCCCGGGAGCGCGGCATCAAGGTCGAGCCGAAGACCCCGAAGACCCCGAAGGCCGCCCCGAAGAAGGGCGGCACGAAGACCACGACCAGCAAGAACGCGGAATCCGACGCCGGCGCCACCGGCGGGACCGAAGAACAGGAGGCGGGCAGATGAGCGCGGACTGCGAGAAGATCGGCGACTGTGAGGATGCCCGGATCCAGCGGCTCTACGAGTACCTCGACGGTGCGCTGACGCACGAGGACCTCGAGGAGGTGCGCAGCCACCTGGAGGAGTGCACGGAGTGTGCCCACGAGTATGACCTGGAGTGCATCATCCGCTCCGTGGTCCGCCGCAGCTGCACCGAGAAGGCGCCGGACGCCCTGAAGGTGAACATCATGGCGCGGATCAGCCAGATCCGAGTGGAGGCAGGCCACTGAACCCGGGCCGTCCGGTGCGGACGGCCCGCCGGCAGGACCGGCCCCCGACGCAACAGACCCCGCCGGCCGGGACGGTTCGACCGTCCTGACCGGCGGGGTCTGGTGCATTCCGGGGCATTGCCTCCGGCCGGGCCTCAGGTGTTGGGCCGCTTGCCGTGGTTGGCGCCGCCCTTGCGGCGATCGCGCCGCTTGCGTCCACGCTTGCTCATCGCGTTTCCTTCCGGTGATGGGAACGGACCCGCGCCTCACGGGCGCGTTCCTGTGCTGTCCCGGTGCGTGACAGCACCATCCAGTTTCGCATACCCCGCCGGTGCCGGACAAAGCGGTGCACCCCCGCGGGGCCCCGTCGGTCGCGACGCCGGCACCGGGGTCAGGCGGTGGGCTCCGGCACGTTGAGCCACTGGTACCACCCGCGGTGGAGCACCAGCCAGGCGATGAGCCCGTATCCGGCCTGGCCGGGCAGCCCCTGGCCGGCCGCGAGGTCGTTGCGCCACTGCTCGTGGTTGACCAGCGGGGTGAAGGTGTCCACGTAGTAGTGGTGCCGGCGGTCGGCCACGTCCATGTACGCCGCGTTCAGCTCGGAGAGCCGTGCGTTGCGTTCCCCGTCGAGGGACGGCACGGGGCCGACCACGAGGGTGGCGATGTCGAGCTGGGCGGCACGGTCCAGGACGTTGGCGAGGTTCAACCGGGCCCGGGCCGTGGAGGACTCCAGGTCCAGGTCGAGGTCCGACAGGCCGATGACCAGCCGGTTCTCGGTGTCCTGTCCGTACCGCCGTGCGGTCTCCGCCTGCCAGCGCTGGGACAGTGCCTCGGTGCCCTCTCCCGGGCAGGCGAGCACGTAGCTCTCCAGCTGGACACCCGGTGCCGAGGTCTTGGCCAGGACGCGGCCCAGCCAGCCCAGGGCACGGGGGTCGCCCACGCCGGCCAGCAATTCATTGCCGACGGACGCGATGCGGATCCGACGAATCTCCACGGTCTACCTTTCGATTGCGATGGTCGCCACTGTAGCAAGGGCCCGACCGGGATCCGGCCCGGCCACCACGAGGATGGCCGGGCCGGATCCCGGTCGGGAACCCCCGGGGCAACCGCCTGTTGCGGCGCCCCGCGGTGATCAGCGGGAGAAGGCCTGGTCCAGCAGGACCGACGCCTCCTGGTCGTGACGGGCCTTGGAGCCGGCCGCGGTGGAGGCCGAGGCCGGACGCGACACCAGCGTGACCTCGCGGTCCAGCTGCGGCAGCAGGTTCAGGGCCATGAACGGCCACGGGCCCTGGTTGGCCGGCTCGTCCTGGACCCAGCAGACCTGGGCATCCGGGTACTTGGCCAGTTCGGCCGCGATCTCGTCCTCCGGCAGCGGGTAGAGCTGCTCCACGCGGACGATCGCCGTCTTGGTGTCCTGGTCCTTGGTCCGGCGCGCCAGCAGGTCGTAGTACAACCGGCCGGAGACCAGCAGCACCTTCTCCACGGAGGAATCCACCTCCCGGTCCGGGATCACGGCCTGGAAGCGGCCCCGGGTGAAGTCTTCCACCGAGGACGCCGCCGCCTTCAGGCGCAGCAGTTGCTTGGGCGTGAAGACGATCAGCGGGCGCCGCGGGCGGGCGTACGCCTGCTCGCGCAGCAGGTGGAAGTGGTTGGCGCCGTTGGAGGGGTTGGCCACCCGCATGTTGTCCTGCGCGCACATCTGCAGGAACCGCTCGATGCGGGCCGAGGAGTGGTCCGGTCCCTGGCCCTCGTACCCGTGGGGCAGCAGCAGCACGAGCGAGGAGTTCTGGCCCCACTTCTGCTCAGAGGAGGAGAGGAACTCATCGATCATGGTCTGGGCGCCGTTGACGAAGTCGCCGAACTGGGCCTCCCAGAGCACCAGGGCGTCCGAGCGTTCCACGGAGTACCCGTACTCGAAGCCCATGGCCGCGTACTCGCTGAGCAGCGAGTCGTAGATCCAGAACTTCGCCTGGTCGCTCGAGAGGTTCTTCAGCGGCGTCCACTCGTCGTCATTGGCCCGGTCGTGGAACACGGCGTGGCGCTGGACGAACGTGCCGCGGCGGGAGTCCTGGCCGGCCACGCGCACCGGTACCCCCTCCATGAGGAGGGAGCCGAACGCGGCCAGTTCCGCGAAGCCCCAGTCGATCTCGCCGTTGACGGCCATCTTGGCGCGCCGCTCGAGCAGTGCCTTCAGCTTCGGGTGGACCGTGAAGCCCTCCGGGATCTCGAGGTGCGCCTCGCCGATCCGCTGCAGGACCTCCTCCGGGATCCGGGTGCCGTCCGGGGCCTGCGGGGCGCGGTCGACCTCGTCCGAGGCCCTCTCCAGGCCCGCGCCGACCACCGGGATGGGGGAGGTCTGGGCCTCGTGGGTCTCCGAGAACACCCGCTCGAGGCGCTGCTGGTAGTCGCGCAGCGCCGAGTCCGCCTCGTCCTGGGTGATGTCACCACGGCCGACGAGGTTCTCCACGTACAGCTTGCGGACGGAGCGCTTCTGCTCGATGAGGTTGTACATCCGCGGTTGGGTCATCGAGGGATCGTCGCCCTCGTTGTGGCCGCGGCGCCGGTAGCAGATCAGGTCGATGACGACGTCCTTGTTGAACCGCTGCCGGTACTGGAAGGCCATCTGGGCCACGCGGACCACGGACTCCGGGTCGTCGCCATTGACGTGGAAGATCGGCGCCTGGATGGTCTTGGCCACGTCCGTGGCGTAGACGGAGGACCGGGCCGAGGACGGCGGGGTCGTGAAGCCGACCTGGTTGTTGACGATCACGTGGATCGTGCCGCCCGTGCGGTACCCGCGCAGCTGGGACAGGTTCAGGGTCTCGACCACCACGCCCTGGCCGGCGAAGGCCGCGTCGCCGTGGACCAGGATCGGCAGCACCGAGTAAGAGTTCACGGACTCCCCACCGTGGTCCAGCCGGTCCTGCTTCGCGCGGACCAGTCCCTCCAGGACCGGGTTGACGGCCTCGAGGTGGGACGGGTTGGCGGCCAGGTAGACCTTCGTGCGGTTGCCGCGGTCCGAGACGAACGTGCCCTCGGTGCCCAGGTGGTACTTGACGTCACCGGAGCCCTCGACGGACCCCGGGATCGCGGTGCCCTCGAACTCGCGGAAGACCTGTGCGTAGGTCTTCCCGGCGATGTTGGTGAGCACGTTGAGCCGGCCACGGTGGGCCATGCCGATGCCCACCCCGTCCAGGCCCTCGTCCGCGGCACCGGAGATGACGCCGTCGAGCAGCGGGATCAGGGACTCGCCGCCCTCGAGGGAGAACCTCTTCTGGCCCACGAACTTGGTCTGCAGGAACGTCTCGAACGCCTCGGCGGCATTGAGCCGGCCGAGGATGCGCAACTGCTCCTCCCGGGTCGGCTTGGAGTAGGGGTGCTCCAGCTCGTCCTGGAACCACTGGCGCTCGGCCGGGTCCTGGATGTGCATGTACTCCACGCCGGTGTTGCGGCAGTAGGCGTCACGCAGCACGCCCAGGATGTCGCGCAGCGGCAGCATCGGCTTGCCGCCGAAACCACCCGTCGGCCACTCGCGGTCCAGGTCCCACAGGGTCAGCCCGTGGTGCAGGATGTCCAGGTCCGGGTGCTTGCGCATCGTGTACTCGAGCGGGTCCACGTCCGCCATCAGGTGGCCGCGCACGCGGTAGGCGTGGATCAGCTGCTGGATCCGGGCCACCTTGTTGATCTGGTCCTCGGGGTTGACCTGGACGTCGGGCCGCCAGCGGGCCGGCTCGTAGGGGATGCGCAGGGACTCGAAGATCTCGTCGTAGAAGTCCTGCTCGCCCAGCAGCAGCCCGTGGATGAGCTTGAGGAACTCGCCCGAGGCAGCGCCCTGGATGACACGGTGGTCGTAGGTCGAGGTCAGCGTGATGGTCTTGGAGACCGCCAGCCGGTTCAGGGTCTTCTCCGAGGCGCCCTGGAACTCGGCCGGGTAGTTCAAGGCACACGCCGATGATCGCGGCCTGGCCCTCGGACAGCCGCGGGACGGAGTGCACCGTGCCGATGCCACCGGGGTTGGTCAGCGAGACGGTCGTGTTCGCGTAGTCCTCGAGGCCCAGCTTGTTGTCGCGGGCACGCTTGACGAGGTCCTCGTAGGCCCGCCAGAACTCGATGAAGTTCAGGGACTCGGCGCCCTTGATGTTCGGCACGACCAGCGTGCGCGAACCGTCCTTCTGGGGCAGGTCGACGGCCAGTCCGAAGTTCACGTGCGCCGGTTCGACGAGGGAGGGCTTGCCGTCGACCTCGCGGTAGAGCACGTTCATGGCCGGGTACTGGGCCAGGGCGCGCACCAGGGCATAGCCGATCAGGTGGGTGAAGGACACCTTGCCACCGCGGGTGCGCTTCAGGTGGTTGTTGATGATGATCCGGTTGTCGATCAGCAGCTTGGCCGGGACATCACGCACGGTGGTGGCGGTGGGCATGGACAGCGAGGCGTCCATGTTCTTCGCCACGGCCCGGGACATGCCGCGCAGCGGGGTGACCTTGTCCTCGAGCGGTTCGGAGGCGTCCTTCTTCTTGGACTTCTCCGGTTCCGAGGGCACGGGGGTGCCGGCCGGTGCGCTGGACTTCTTGACCGAGGGCGACTGGGAGGACGACGGGGACGCCGCCGTCTGCGCGGCAGGCTTGGCGGCCGGCCCGGGAGCGGCCTTCGGGGCGGGCTTCGCGCCCGAGGCGGTGGCCGCGCTGGCACCGGACTGCTTGCCGGGGTCCCGGGGGAGGTCCTTCACCTGGGTCGCGGTCGAGGTGCCGGAAGGGCGGGCCCGGTCATTGGACGTCCCGGCGCCGGCCGGGGACGCGCCACCGGCCGGTCCGTCCGCCTCGAGACGCTCGAAGATCTCCACCCACTTCGCGTCCACGGAGGACTTGTCCGCCTTGTACTTGTCGTAGATCTCCGCGACGAGCCATTCGTTTCCGGGGAATTCCGCGGAAAGCCGGTCGGACGTGAGTTCTGGCACGGTGGATACGCCTCTTCCGTAGTCATGATGTGATTCACCGGCGGGGATTTCGCCCGCGCGCCCCGCTCCGGTCCGGCGGGCACCGGACCGTGCAGTCCGGCCCGTGGGCACGCTCGTACCAGCATAGTGATATTTCGAGGTCAGGCACCAACGCCCCCGCGGGGAATTGCCGCCGTGGCGCGAACGGATGGGACGATGGGGCCATGGAGTTCATCACGGCCCCCACCACCGACCTCACCTACTCCGACGTCTTCTTGGTCCCCTCGAAGTCCGAGGTGACGAGCCGGATGGACGTCGACATCGCGGCCGACGACGGCACGGGTGCCACCATCCCGCTGGTGGCCGCCAACATGACCGCGGTGACGGGGCGGCGCATGGTGGAGACGATGGCGCGCCGCGGTGGCCTCGGCATCCTGCCCCAGGACGTGCCGATCACCGTGATCCGGCGGGTGGCCGGCTGGGTCAAGGACCGCCACCCCGTCTTCGAGACCCCGCTGGAGGTCCACCCCACGGACACCGTCCTGGACGTGCTGCACCTGCTGGGCAAGCGGAACCACCCGGCCGTGTGCGTCGTGGACGAGGACGGCGCCTTCGCCGGGATCGTGCGCCACGAGGACTGCGAGGGGGTGGACCGCTTCTCCTCGGTCGACTCCGTCCTGCGTCAGCCGTCGATGGCCCTCCAGGCCGGTGACTTCCCGGCGCCGGTCGGCGGGCGGGTGCCCGAACAGGCCCTCGAGAGGGCCTTCACCGCCATGGACGCCAGCGCCACGCCCTATGCACCGGTGCTGGACGGGGACCGGCTGGTGGGCATCCTGACGCCCGCCGGAGCGCTGCGCTCGGGCATGTTCGCCCCCGCGCTCGACGGCGACGGACGGCTGCGACTGGGTGCCGCCGTCGGGATCAACGGGGACGTGGCGGGCCGGGCCGCCGCCCTGGTGGAGGCCGGCGTGGACGTCCTGGTGGTGGACACCGCCCACGGCCACCAGCGCAAGATGCTCGACGCCCTGGCCGCGGTGCGCGGGCTGGGCCTGACGGTGCCGGTGGTGGCCGGGAACGTGGTGTCCGCGGCCGGCGTGCGCGAGCTGGTCGCGGCCGGCGCGGACATCGTCAAGGTCGGCGTGGGCCCCGGCGCGATGTGCACCACGCGCATGATGACCGCGGTGGGCCGCCCGCAGTTCTCCGCGGTGCTGGAGTGCGCGGCCGCCGCCCGTGACCTGGGCAGGCGGGTGTGGGCCGACGGCGGCGTGCGGTATCCGCGGGACGTCGCCCTGGCGCTCGCGGCGGGTGCCTCCCAGGTGATGATCGGGTCCTGGTTCGCCGGCACCGTCGAGTCACCGGGGGACCTGGTGACCGATGCCGACGGGCGGCGCTACAAGGAGAGCTTCGGCATGGCCTCGGCACGGGCCGTCCAGAACCGGACGCGGGCCGAGGACGCCTACGCCCGCGCCCGCAAGTCCATGTTCGAGGAGGGGATCTCCACCTCGAGGATGTACCTGGACCCCGAGCGGCCCTCCGTGGAGGACCTGCTGGACATGATCACCGCCGGCGTGCGCTCGTCCATGACCTACGCCGGCGCCGCAAACCTGGAGCAGTTCCGGGAGCGCGCCGTGGTGGGCGTGCAGTCGGCCGCCGGTTATGAGGAGGGGCGGCCCGTCGCCCAGTCCTGGTGAGGGCGTGCCCGACAGGCGAGGTTTCGTGCACCCCATATACTGGTTCTCATCATGGACAGACACCGATCCGGTGCCTCCTCCCGCCACCGCGCATCCGCCGCCGTGGCCGGAACGGAGCCCTCTAGTACGTGCTCACCCCTGACTGACGGCCGGCCCCGCGGGGTCCGTTCCGGCGCTCCCCGTGACGGGGGTGAGCGCTGACCATGGAATGGCTCCTGCTGGCCCTGGGCCTGCTGCTCATCCTGGGCACCGGGTTCTTCGTGGCCGTCGAGTTCTCGATGATCGCCCTGGACGTGCCCACCGTGCAGCGACTGGTGGACGACGGCGACCGGGGTGCCGAGCCCCTGCTGAAGTGCCTCAAGTCGCTCTCGACGCAGCTCTCGGCCTGCCAGCTCGGCATCACGCTGACCACCCTGCTCACCGGCTACCTCATGGAGCCCTCCCTCGGGGCACTGCTGGCCGGGCCGATGACCGCCTGGGGCGTGCCGGAGGCCACCGCCTCCACGGTGTCCCTCGTGGTGGCCATGGTGGTGGCCACGCTGCTGTCGATGCTCGTCGGTGAGCTGATCCCGAAGAACCTGTCCATCGCCCGCTCGATGCAGGTCGGCCGCGCGCTGGCCCGTCCCCAGCTGGTCTTCACCGCCGTGTTCCGGCCGGTGATCTTCGTGCTCAACGGCTTCTCGAACCGCGTGCTGCACCTGTTCGGGATGGAGGCCAAGGAGGAGATCTCCGGGGCCCGCACCCCCGATGAGCTCTCCTCGCTGGTGCGCCGCTCGGCGGAGATGGGCACGCTGGACGAGAAGACGGCCAGTTTCGTGGACCGCACGCTGCGCTTCTCGGACCGCACCGCGGCGGACGTCATGACCCCGCGCATCCGCATGGAGTCCATCGAGGCGGACGAGCCGCTGGACGCGGTCATCGACATCGCCCGGCGCACGGGGTACTCCCGGTTCCCGGTCATCGGCGACTCCCCGGACGACGTCCGCGGGGTGCTGCACGTGAAGAAGGCCGTGGCCGTCCCGCGCGCCAAGCGTCCCGAGCTCGTCGCGGCCACGATCATGACCGACGTCGGCCGCGTCCCGGAGACCGTCCACCTGGACCAGTTGCTCGGCGAGCTGCGCTCGGCCAGCCTGCAGGTGGCGATGGTGGTGGACGAGTACGGCGGAACGGCCGGGATGGTCACCCTCGAGGACCTGGTGGAGGAGATCGTGGGGGAGGTCTCCGACGAGCACGACCGGGTGACACCGGGCGTGCTGCAGACCGCCTCCGGGAAGTGGTACTTCCCGGCCCTGATGCGCCCGGACGAGGTCGGCGCCCAGATCCCGTCCCTGAAGGTCCCGGAGGACGGCTCCTATGACACCGTCGGCGGGTACGTGATGGCCGTCCTGGGCCGGGTGGCCGAGGTCGGGGACCGCGTCGAGGCCGAGGGCGGCACGCTCGAGGTGGAGCGCATGGACGGCCGCCGCGTGGACCGCGTCAAGTTCATCCCGGCCGAGCGTGCCGCCGGGACCCCCTCCGCCGGGTCGCCGGCGGAGGCGTCCCGGACCGCCCGCGGCGCCCGGACCCAGGAGGAGGCCCGATGAACCAGGACATCATGGGCATGCTCTGGCTGGTCGTGCTGCTGGTGGCCAACGCCTTCTTCGTGGCGGGCGAGTTCGCCGTCATGGGCGCCCGCCGCAGCCAGGTCGAGCCGAAGGCCGAGGCCGGTTCCGGGCGGGCGAAGACGGCCCTGTTCGCCATGGAGCACGTCAGCCAGATGCTGGCCGTGTGCCAGCTGGGCATCACCGTCTGCTCGCTGCTGATCCTCAACGTCTCCGAGCCGGCCATCCACCACCTGCTGGTGTCCCCGCTGGAGGCGGCGGGGGTCCCGACGGCGGTCGCGGACGTCTCGGCGTTCGTCATCGCCCTGCTGGTGGTCACCTTCCTGCACGTCACCTTCGGCGAGATGGTCCCGAAGAACGCGGCGGTGTCCATGGCGGACAAGGCCGTCATGCTGCTGGCCACCCCGCTGGTCTGGCTGAACAAGGTGCTGCACCCGGTCATCGTCATGCTCAACTGGGCGGCGAACCTGGTGCTGCGCGCCCTGAAGGTCGAGCCCCAGGACGAGGTCAACTCCACCTACACCCTGGAGGAGGTCCAGTCGATCGTCGCCGAGTCCACCCGCACCGGGCTGGTGGACGACGGCTCCGGACTGCTCAGCGGGGCCCTGGAGTTCTCGGACTACACCGCCGGAGCCGTGATGGTGCCCAGCGCCGAGCTGGTCACCCTGGCCGCGGACGTGGCCCCCGAGGCCTTCGAGAAGGCCGTGGGGCGGACCGGGTTCTCCCGGTTCGTGCTCCAGGACGCGGACGGCTCCTACACGGGCTACCTGCACCTGAAGGACGTCATGACCGTCCCGGAGCAGTACTACCGCGAACCCGTGCCCGTCACCAAGGTCCGCTCCCTGGCCAACGTGGGCGTCGCCGACGAGATCGAGGACGCGTTGTCCCTGATGCAGCGCACCGGCTCGCACCTGGCGCGCGTGATCTCCGCGGCGGGCGAGACGGTGGGCGTGCTGTTCCTCGAGGACGTGCTCGAGGTTCTGGTGGGCGAGATCCACGACGCCACCCAGTCGAACAACCCGAACCGGGTGCGTCGTCACGCCTGACGGGTCCGGGGGACCGGCCAGTCTTATTGGGAACAGTTCTCAACATGCTAGGCTGGTCCCCGTTCCCGACCGCTCTTCCCGAAGGACCCCGATGCCCGATTCCGCCCGCCCCGGCCGCCGTGCCCGCCCACCCCTGACCGTGGCGGGCGTGAGCGGCCTGGCCGTCGTCGCCCTGCTCGCCCTCACCTCCTGTGCCGGCGGCGGCACGGGAGGCGCGGGAGACGCGGACCAGGAGGCCGCGGCGGGGAGCGAGCCGGTGGCGGTGGCGACCACGACGCAACTCGGCAGCATCCTGGCGGACATCACCGCCTGCGCGGGGACCTCGTCCAGCACGCTCATGGGCTCGGGGGACGACCCCCATGACTTCGCCCCGTCCTCACAGCAGATCGCGGAGATGACCCGGACCGGGATGGTCGTGGTCAACGGGCTGGGCCTGGAATCCGGGATGCAGGCCGCCCTGGACAATGCGGCCGCCGACGGCGCGACCCTGCTCGAGGTCGGCCCCCAGCTCGACCCGCTGCCGTACGCCGCGGAAGAGGACGCCCACGCGGGGGAGGAGGGGGACGACCATGCCGGGGAGGCCCCGGACGCCCACGGTGCGCAGGATCCGCACGTGTGGATGGACGTCTCCCGGATGGCGACGGCCGCCGGGGTGATCGGTGACGAACTCGCGCGCACGACCGGGGACGAACGGTACGCGGACTGCGGCCAGGAGGCGGCCGAGACCCTCGGGGCCGCGGACGCCGAGGTGCGCGAGGTCCTCGAGGCGATCCCCGCCGACCGCCGCACGCTGGTCACCGACCACGCCGCCTACGCCTACTTCGCCGACGCCTACGGCTTCGAGATCGCCGGCGTCGTCGTCCCGGGCGGGTCCACCGACGCGGAACCGTCCTCCGAGCGGCTGGCCCAGCTGGTCGCGCAGATCGAGGAACAGGGCGCCGACGCCCTCGTCATGAGCGCCGGTTCGGGCAACAGGCTGATCCCCGCGCTCTCCGCGGAGACCGGCGGAGAGGTCCCCGTGGTCGAGGTCTATGAGAGCGGGGTGGGCCCCCAGGGCTCCGGTGCCGAGGACTACGCCGACGCCATGGTGGCCACCGCGCGGGCCCTCGCGGACGCGCTCGCGTGAGCGGACCCCGCACCGCACGGCGCCGCGAGCGGCCAGTAGGGTGGTCGCCGTGGACTGGTTGATCGAGCCCTTCGCCCTGGGATTCCAGCAGCGTGCCCTCGTCGGCGGCCTGGTCGCGGCGCTGATGTGCTCCGTCGTCGGGGTCTGGCTGGTGCTGCGCGGCATGAGCTTCTTCGGCGACGCCTTCGTGCACGGGGTGATCCCCGGCATCGCCGCGGCCGTGGTGGTGGGCTTCTCCCCCTACCTGGGCGCCGCGGTCGCCGCGGCCGCCATGGTCGGCGGGATGCAGCTCGTGTACCGGACCACCACGCTGAAGGAGGACACCTCGATCGGTCTGCTGTTCGTCGGGATGATGGCCCTGGGCGTGGTGATCATCTCCCGGGCCGAGTCCTACACCGGGTCCCTGACGGCCATCCTGTTCGGTGACGCGCTGGGCGTGACCTGGGCGGACATCCGCGTCCAGGCGATCATGGCCGTCGTGGTCATCCTCTTCGCCGTCCTGCTCTACCGCCCGCTGATGGCCCTGTCCTTCTCCCGGGCCAAGTCGGAGTCCCTGGGCATGCACCCGAAGCTGACCCACGCCCTGCTGCTGGTGCTGATCGCGACCGCCGTGATCGGCAGCTTCCAGGCCGTGGGCACCATGCTCGTCTTCGGGCTGCTGGTCGGCCCGCCGGCCACCGCGGCACTCGTGTCCCGGACGGTGCCGGTGATGTTCGCCGTCTCCACCGGCATCGCGGCGGTCTCGGTGGTCGTGGGGCTGGGCCTGAGCTACCACCTGGGCACGGCGGGCTCGGCCACCATGGCCCTGGTGCCCATCGTGCTGTTCTTCATCGTGCTGGCCGTCCGGGAGACCCTGCGCAGGATCCGCCCCGTGCGCCGCGGTGCGGAGGCGACGGCATGAGCGCCGCGTCCCAGGCGCTGGTCGAGGCCCGTGACCTCGTGCTGTCCCACGGGCGTCACGTCGCCCTGCAGGCCTCCACCTTCCGGGTGCCGGTGGGCGGGGTGACGGCCGTGATCGGACCCAACGGGTCCGGCAAGTCCACCCTGCTGCAGGCGATCGCCGGGGTGCTGGAGCCGACATCGGGCACGCTGCGCGTGCTCGGCGGATCCGCCCGCGCCAACCGCCGGCGGATCTCCTACGTCATGCAGTCCGTGGTGTTCCCGGTGGGCACGCCGATGACCGTGCGGGACGTCGTGAGGATGGGCCGCTACCCGTCCCGGGGGTGGCTCCGCCCGTTCTCCCGCGCGGATCGGGCCGCCGTGGCAGAGGCCCTCGAGAAGATGAACGTGACGGACCTGGCCGGCCGGCACCTGGAGGAGCTCTCCGGGGGCCAGCGGCAGCGCGTGTACGTTGCGCAGGGCCTGGCGCAGGGGCACGAGGTGCTCATGCTCGACGAACCGATGACCGGACTGGACATCACCTCGGCCCGGACCATCGACCGCATCATCCACGCCGAGACGGAGCACGGGCACTCCGTGGTGCTGACCACCCACGACCTCGAGGAGGCCGGTGCCGCCGACCACGTGATCCTGGTCAACGGGCGCGTCGTGGCCTCCGGGGCCCCGGCGGAGGTCATGACCCGCAGGAACCTGGAGGACGTCTACGGGCTGGGGTCGCTGCACCGGTCCTCGGCGCCGTTGCTGGTGGACCCGGACTGCGGGCCGGACGACGTTCAGGGGCGCGAGCAGTCGGGGCAGATGCCGTAGATCTCCACGGTGTGCTCCGCATCCGTGAACCCGTGCTCGCTCGCGATCCGTGCGGTCCACCGCTCCACGGCCGGCGCCTCGATCTCCACGGCGCGCCCGCACCGCCGGCACACGAGGTGATGGTGGTGTGTCTGCACCTCGCAGCGCCGGTACAGGGACTCCCCGTCGTCCGGGTTGAGGACGTCCACCAGCCCCTCCTGCTGCTGCTGCTGCAGGATGCGGTAGACGGTGGCGAGGGAGACCTGCTCACCCTGGTCCTTGAGGAGGGCGAACAGGTCCTGGGCGCTGACGAAGTCGCGGAGTTCGTCCAGTGCCCTGTTCACCGCGGTCTTCTGCCGGGTGGACCGTCCCCGGACCGGCCTGGTGGGCTGCGGCGGGGGCGGCGTGGTCGCGTCGGGTCCGGCGTTCATGTCCCGCACAGGCTACCAGCGCCGGGTCCGGCCCGCGTCCTCCGCAGGGCCCGCCCGCCACGGAGTCCTCACCTGCTCGGCGTCCACCCTCGTCGACCCGCGGTTGACCGGGCGGTTCGGCGCCGTTCCGGACGGGTCGAGGACTGACGACCGCCGACGTTCCGGGATAGGCTGGCCGGGTGGAATCGCAGATCGCCCTGACCAAGTTCGGTCACGCGTGTGTCCGGCTGGAGAAGGCCGGTCGGCGCCTGGTCATCGACCCCGGGAACTTCACGGACGTCCCGGTGGCACTGGAGGGCGCCGAGCACGTCCTCGTCACCCACGAGCACGCCGACCACCTCGACGACGGTCCCGTCCTCGACTTCCTCGCGGCGAACCCGGAGGCCACCGTCCGTGCCCCCGCGGCCCCCGCCGCCCGGCTCGCCGGGGCCGCCGGCGCCGCCGGGGTCCCGGCCGAGCGGATCATCGCCACGGGCCCCGGGGAACAGTTCGAGACCGCGGGCTTCGCGGTGCGGACCGTGGGCGGCCAGCACGCCCTCATCCATCCCGAGATCCCCGTGGTCGCCAACACCGGCTACGTCCTCGACGGGCAGGTCTACCACCCCGGGGACAGCTACATCGTCCCCGACGGTCCGGCCCCCCACACCCTCCTGGTCCCGTTGAGCGCCCCGTGGTCCAAGCTGGCCGAGACGGTCGACTTCATCACCGCCGTACGCCCTCGCCAGGCCATCCCCATCCACGACGGGCTGCTCAACGGCCGCGGGCTGCCGATGTACCGCCGTCACGCCACCGCGTTCGCCGAGCGCCACGGGACCACGCTGCTCGTCCTTGAGGAGGGGGAGACCGCGTGGATCGGCTGAACGGCACCGACCCCGTCCTGGTGGACGTCCGGACGGTGGCCGCCTGGCAGGGCCATGCCCCGGCCGGAGCGCAGGCGCCGGACGGACCGCCACGTCCGGGGTTCGTGGCCACGGAGCCGTGTCCGGATCCCGAGGCCCTGAAGGTGTTGGACATCCGGTGGACCGCCCTGGGGTCCCAGAACGGCCACGGCGAGTACCTGCGGGGCCACCTTCCCGGGGCCGTGTACGTGAGCATGGACAGCCAGCTGGCCGGTCACGACAACCCGCGCGAGGGCCGGCACCCGCTGCCGGACCCGGACCGGTTCGGCGACACCGTGCGGATGCTGGGCATCGACGACGGGGACACCGTGGTGGTCTACGACGACGCCCAGGGGACCTCGGCCGCCCGGGCCTGGTGGCTGCTGCGGCACGTGGGCCTGGACCGCACCTACCTGCTCGACGGTGGCCTGGCGGCCTGGCGGGAGGCCGGGCTGCCGCTGCAGGCGGGGGAGGTGATCCCGCGGCCCGGCAACGCCCGGACCACCTGGGGCAGGATGCCGGTGCTCGACATGGACGCCGCCGCGGGCCTGCCCCGGTCCGGGCTGCTCCTGGACGCCCGGTCCGGCGCCCGCTACCGCGGTGAGGAGGAACCGCTGGACCCCCAGGCCGGACACATCCCCGGTGCCGTCAGCGCCCCCACCGCTCAGAACGTGGACGAGGACGGCCGGTTCCTTCCGGCGGCCGAGCTGGCCGAGCGGTTCCGCGCGCTGGGGGCGGACCGGGACCACCCGGTGGGGGCCTACTGCGGCTCGGGCGTGAACGCCGCCCACGAGGTGGCCGCGCTGAACATCGCGGGCTACCGGGCGGCGCTGTTCCCCGGGTCCTGGTCCGCCTGGTCGAACACGCCGGGCCGTCCGGTCGCCACCGGCGAGCACCCCTGACGGCCCGCCGTGCGGATCCCGCCCCGCAGCCGGCCCCGAACATCCACCCACGCACCACCACGATGGAGGAGTCCACACCATGAGCACCGTCTTCACGCGCATCATCAACGGGGAACTGCCCGGCCGCTTCGTCTGGCAGGACGAGACCTGCGCGGCCTTCCTGTCCATCGGCCCCCTGACGCAGGGCCACACCCTCGTGGTGCCCCGCGCCGAGGTGGACAAGTGGACCGAGGCGGATCCGGGGCTCGTCTCGCACCTGGTCACCGTGGCCCAGGCGATCGGCAAGGTGCAGGTCGAGGCCTTCGGCGCCCAGCGGGCCGGGCTGATGGTCGCCGGTTACGAGATCCCGCACCTGCACGTGCACGTCTGGCCGTCCAACTCCCTCGACGACTTCGACCTGGAGCAGGTGGACAACAGCCCCGAGCCGGAGGACCTGGACGCCGCCGCCGAGAAGATCCGTGCCGGGCTGCGGGTGGCCGGCCACGGGGAGTTCGTCCCCGGGGACTGATGCCCTGGCCGGTACCGGCTAGGGCCGGGCCCGGACCTGGACCCGGCCGTCCCGCACCCGCGCCTCATAGGCCGGCTGGGGGACGCTGGCCGGGCCGCGGACGATGCCCCCGTCCTCCAGCCGGAACGTGCTGCCATGCCAGGGGCAGGTGACGCAGCCGTCGGCGATGGTGCCCTCCTCCAGCGGGCCGCCCATGTGGCTGCAGACGCTGTCCAGCGCGGTGATGCCCTCCGCGTCCCGCACCAGCAGCACGGACACCGGGCCCGCCTGCACCACGCGGTGCGCGCCGGGGGTCAGCTCCGCCGCGTCCAGGACATCGGCCCAGTCCCGGGGGCCCTTCCGCCACGCGGTCCGGTTGACGTTGACGCCCAGGGCGTAGCTGAGGTGCCCACCGAGGTACCCGCCGGCCATGACGGCCCCGAGCCCGGCCAGGCCGAGGAGCTTGCCGGCCGTGCGGGCCCCGCGGCGGCGGGACACGAAGGAGGCCGTGTAGAGGGCCAGGCCGATGTTGACGGAGGCGGCGTGCACCTGGCCCACCCGGCGGGCGGCCCCCTGGGTGTCGGACCAGTCGTTGAGCCCGGTGGCTGCCGTGGGGACGGCGCTCGCCATCCCGGCGGCGACGAGCAGGTCGGCGGCTGGTTCGGACGCCCGCCCTCCCACCAGGTCCAGCAGCGTGGCCATGGACCAGGCCCCGATCGGCAGGTCGGTGAGCAGCGGATGCGCAGGGTGTCCCAGGGCGGTGCCGCTGAGGAGATTGCGTACCGGCCTCGGGCTCACCGCCCGTCCCACCACGGCCGCGGCGGGACGGCCGACCCGGTCCAGTGCCTTCCAGCGCTCCACGCGGCCCATGAGCTCGTCGAGTACCTTCATGGCGGCCAGTGTGGCACCGGCCTCACGACACGGACAAGGGACCGCAGGCCGACCATCGCGGGCCGTCAGGTCAGCCCGTGGCCTGCCTCAGGGCCTGGCGGACGCGCTTCTCGGAGACGGACACGGCGGTGCCGAGGTCCTGGGCGAAGAAGCTGATCCGCAACTCCTCGATCAGCCAACGCACCTCCTCCAGGGCCGCGGGCACCGGCCGGCCGGCCGGGACGGCGGCCACGGCGGCATCGAAGTCGTCCTCGAGGGCCTGGACCACGGCCATGTCCAGGCCGTCGCGCTGCAGGTGCCCGCCGGCCTTGAGCCTCTCGATCCGGCGCAGCATGCCGTCCAGGTAGCGCGGCAGGTGCTGCAGGTGCCGCCATCCCGTGGCCGCCACGAAGCCGGGGACGATGAGCTGGTCCAGCTGGGCCTTGATGTCACTGAGCGCCGGCGCCATCGCCAGGGACACCGAGCCCTTGAGCTCTCGGCGGACCTGGGCGGCCCGGGACAGCACCCTCTCCACGACGGCCGTCACGGCGAACACCGTGTCGATCAGTTCCGCCCGCACGGCGGTGAACAGGCCCTGGAACTCGCCGGTGGTGAAGGGGAGGTCCTCCGGCACCAACCGGTCCACGGCGGCCCGGGTGCAGTCGGCCACCAACTGGTCCACCGAGCCGTGGGGGTTCTGCGTGAAGGTCAGCTTCTCCCGGTTGTCCAGGTGGTCCAGCACGTAGCGCTGCGGGCTCGGGACCTGGGCGAGCAGCAGGTTCACGACGCCGGCCCGGTGGGCGGCGCGCTGGTCCGCCTCGGTGCGGAACACGGTCAGCCCGGCCGCCGGGGAACCGTCCGCCAGGGTCTCGGCGGTCAGCCCCGGATACCCGGTGATGCGCTGCGTCCCGGACCCCGCGGCGATCGTGGTGTCCAGCTTCCGGGGGATGTCCCCGACGTCCCACGTGGTCATGCCGTGGCGTTCGGCCAGGGCGGGCACCGCGGGCCGGGCCGGTCGTTCCTGCCCACCGCCCGGCGTCGTGCCCCGGCCGGTCCCGGCGCGACCGCCCGCCCCGGGGACGGCGCCGGGGGAGGGGGCACCGCCGCCGGGCCCTGCCGCGGGGCTGCCGGCGGCCCGCGCCAGCGACTCGGCGATGGCCGTGCGGTTCTGGCCGGCCAGCCGGTCCTGCAGGGCCGCCAGGTCCTGGCCGGCGCCGATCACCGCACCGCGGCCGTCGACCACCCGGTAGTCGGGTACCAGGTGCGGCGGCACCGCTGAGAGGTCCCAGGACCCCGGCGGGACGACGAAGCCCTTGAGCCGGCGCAACGCCAGCTCCAGCGCGGGCAGGAGGTCGTCGACCTGGGGGTCGGCGTCCTGCCCCAGGCGCTCGACGGCGGCCCGGGCCACGTCCGGGGCAGGCACGAAGTTCTTCCGCACGGCCTTGGGCAGCGACTTGATCAGCGCGGTCACCAGTTCCACGCGCAGCCCCGGGACCAGCCACCGGAAGCGCTCCGGGTCCATCTGGTTGAGCATCAGGACCGGGATGATGACCGTGATGCCGTCCGGTTCGCCCGTGGTGGTGGCCGGGTTGAAGTCGTAGGACAGTTCCAGGTCGATCCCGCCACCGGCCGTGGGGTGGTGGAAGGCGGTGGGGAACTGGCCGGTGTCCAGCTCGTCGGTGTCCACCGCCAGCAGGGACTGCGGGTCGAAGTCGAGCAGTTCCGGACTCCGGTGACGGGCCTTCTTCCACCAGGAGTCGAAGTGCCGTTCGGAGACGACCGTCGTGGGGATCCGGGCGTCGTAGAACTCGAACAGGTCCTGGTCCGAGACGCGCAGGTCGCGCCGGCGCAACCGCGTCTCCAGTTCCTCGACCTCGGCCAGGGCCTGGCGGTTGCGGGCGAAGAAGTGGTGGCGGGTCTTCCAGTCACCCTCCACCAGCGCGTGCCGGATGAACAGCTCGCGGGACAGGACCGGGTCGATCCTCCAGAACTGCACCGGGCGGTCGGGGACGAGGGTGACCCCGAACAGCGTGACCTTCTCCCGGGCCACCACGGAACCGGAGCGGCGGGACCAGTGCGGCTCGTTGTAGGTGCGCTTGGCCAGGGCCCCGGCCGCCTCCACCGCCCAGTCCGGATCGATCCTCGCCACCATCCGCGCCCAGAGCCGCGAGGTCTCCACCAGTTCGGCCGCCATGACGAAGGCGTGGCGCTTCTTGAACAGGGCCGAACCGGGGAACACGGCGAACCGGGTGTTCCGGGCGCCAGCGTACTCGCGCTTGCGCTCGTCCCAGGAACCGATGTGGGACAGCAGCCCGGACAGCAGCGACCGGTGGACGGCCTCGTGCTGTCCCACCGGGTCCACCGGGCCGGGCGAGACCGAGATGCCCAGGGGCCTGGCCAGCTGGCGCAATTGCTGGACCAGGTCCTGCCACTCGCGCACCCGCAGGTAGTTGATGTACTCGCTGCGGCACATCCTGCGGAACTGGTTGCCGGAGAGTTCCTTCTGGCGCTCGCGCAGGTAGGACCACAGGTTCAGCAGCGCGGAGAAGTCCGAGTTCTCGTCCCTGAACCGGGCGTGCTGCTCATCGGCCTGGGCCCGCTGCTCGGTGGGGCGTTCCCGGGGGTCCTGGATGGTCAGGGCCGCGGCCAGGACCATGACCTCGCGCACGCAGCCGCGCTCGCCGGCCTCGACGATCATCCGCCCCAGGCGCGGGTCCACGGGCAGCCGCGCCAGCTTCCGCCCCACCGGCGTGATCGTGCCCTTGGGATAGGCCTTGCCCCGTGCGTCGGGCTGGCCGCTGTTCAGCGCCCCGAGCTCGGTGAGCACCGCGGCGCCGTCGGTGACCTGGCGGGAGTCCGGGGCCTGCAGGAACGGGAAGTCCCCGACGTCGGCCGGGGTGCGCGCCACGCCCATCGAGCACATCTGCAGGATGACCGCGGAGAGGTTGGTGCGCAGGATCTCCGGGTCGGTGAACTCCGGCCGGGAGGCGAAGTCCTCCTCGGAGTACAGGCGGATCGCGATGCCGTCCGAGGTGCGCCCGCACCGGCCCGAGCGCTGGTTGGCGCTGGCCTGGCTGATCCGCTCGATCGGCAGTCGCTGGACCTTGGTTCGGTGGGAATACCGGGAGATCCGCGCGGTGCCGGTGTCGATGACGTACTTGATGCCCGGCACGGTCAGGGAGGTCTCGGCGACGTTCGTGGCCAGGATGATCCGCCGGCGCCCACCGGGGGAGAAGACCCGGTGCTGCTCGGCCATGGACAACCGACCGTACAGGGGCAGCACCTCCGTGTTCCCCAGCCGCCGGTTGGCCGCGACGCGCGGGGCCAGGGCCTCGGCGGCATCGCGGATCTCCCGCTCGCCGGAGAAGAACACCAGGATGTCGCCGGGGGCCTCCCGGGAGAGCTCGTCGACGGCGTCGCACACCGCGTCCACCGGGTCCCGTGCGTCCTCGTCATCGTCCGCGTCGTCGTCCGGATCGTCCTGCGGCCGGGGCTGGTCCAGGGGCCGGTAGCGGATCTCGACCGGGTAGGTGCGCCCGGAGACCTCGATGATCGGGGCCGGCACCGGCGCGTCACCGGGCGCGGCGTCCGGGGCCGGCAGGGCGAAGTGCGCGGCGAAGGACTCCGGGTCGATCGTGGCGGAGGTGATGACCACGCGCAGGTCCGGCCGTTCGGGCAGGACCCGCTTGAGGTAGCCCAGCAGCACGTCGATGTTCAGGCTGCGCTCGTGGGCCTCGTCGATGATGATGGCGGCGTACTTCGACAACAGCCGGTCGTGCTGGATCTCCGCCAGCAGGATGCCGTCCGTCATGACCTTCACCCGGGTGTCCGCCGAGGTCTCGGCGGTGAACCGGACCTGGTAGCCCACGTCGGTGCCGATCGGGGTGCCGAGCTCGTGGGCGATGCGCTCGGCCACGGACCGTGCCGCCAGCCGGCGCGGCTGGGTGTGCCCGATCATGCCGGTGCCGGACACGGCCGGCTCATCCGGGTCCAGGGACAGCTCCAGGAGCATCTTGGGCAGCTGGGTGGTCTTGCCCGAACCGGTCTCCCCGGCCACGATGACCACCTGGTGGTTCCGGATGGCATCCTTGATGGTGTCCCGCTCGGCCGAGACCGGCAACTGCGGCGGGTACTCGAGGCGGACGGTGGCGGCGGGGGACTGGGACATGGCACCGGCCAGTCTAGTCGCCGGGACGGCCGGAGCACGGCCTGTCTGCGGCGGGCCGCCCGGTGGACCAGATGTCCTGATCCGGACGGCTTCTCCCCGGCGATGAGAACGAAAGGTCTGCCGATCCGCGCCCCTGGGACGGGATTTTCCACGGAGAGGGCGCGTTGTGGTGCATTGTGTTGCGCGTCACGTCTATTCTTAGCTTCCAACGTCCCCGGTCATCCCACCCGACGGCGCAGCCTGCGTCCATCCGCCGGGGACCGCGGCATGGAAAGGACCATCATCATGATTCGCACCCACAAGGCCCGCACCGGGCTTCGTGCCGGGGCCCTGCTGGCCGTCTCCGCCCTCGCACTGACCGCCTGCGGCGGTTCCGGCAACGGCGGGGAGGCCACGGCAGGCGGCGGCGAGGGCACCGAGGCCGATGCCCAGTCGTACAACATCGCCATCTCCCAGTTCGTCACCCACCCCTCCCTGGACGCCGCCCGCAAGGGCTTCGAGGAGGGGCTCGAGGAGGCCGGGCTGGACGTCACCCTCGACGTGCAGAACGCCCAGGGTGACCAGGCCACCGCGAACACCATCGCCGGCACCTTCGCCTCGGCCGAGCCCGACCTGATCCTGGCCGTCGCGACTCCCTCGGCCCTGACCGTGGCCCAGGCGGTCAGCGACATCCCGGTGCTGTTCACCGCCGTGACGGATCCGGTGACCGCCAAGCTCGTGGACTCCCTCGAGGCCCCGGGTGCGAACGTCACGGGCACCTCGGACGCCAACCCCGTGCTGGAGCAGTTGCAGCTGCTCAAGGAACTAGCCCCCGAGGCCAAGCGGGTGGGTGTCGTCTACTCCTCCGGTGAGGTCAACTCGGAGGTCCAGGTCGAGTGGGCCAAGGAGGCCGCCGGCGAGCTGGGCATGGAGATCGTCGAGGCCACCGTCTCGAACTCCTCCGAGGTGCAGCAGGCCGCCAACTCCCTGGACGTGGACGCGTTCTACGTCCCGACCGACAACGCCGTGGTCTCCGCCCTCGAGTCCCTGCTGGGCGTGGCCCAGAACCAGAAGATCCCGGTCATCGCGGCCGAGGGCGACTCGGTGGAGCGCGGGGCCGTGGCCACCTACGGCCTGAACTACGAGAAGCTGGGCGCCCAGACCGCCGAGATGGCCGTGCGCATCCTCACCGAGGACGCCGACCCCGCCACCATGCCGGTCGAGACCCCCACCGAGCTGGAGCTCTACGTCAACCCGAAGGCCGCCGAGGCCATGGGTGTGGAGATCCCCCAGTCGATGCTCGACGAGGCCGACCACACGGTCGGCGAGTAACCGCGCCGCCCGGCGCCCCTCACCTCCCACGACGCGGTGCCGCCCCGGCCCAGACCGGGGCGGCACCTCCTGAAACTGCCGCATTGGAGCTGTCATGACGACCGCCATCGAGCTCGGTCTGATCTACGCCATCATGGCCCTGGGGGTCTACCTGACCTTCCGCATCCTCGACTTCCCCGACCTGACCGTGGACGGCTCGTTCACGACCGGCGCCGCCGTCGCCGCGATCTCGATCACCAACGGGATCAATCCCATCATGGCGATCCTCATGGCCTTCGTGGCCGGGCTGATCGCCGGCGTCATCACCGGCCTGCTCAACACCAAGGGCCGCATCAACGGCCTGCTGGCCGGCATCCTGACCCAGATCGGCCTGTACTCGATCAACCTGCGCATCATGGGCAAGGCCAACGTCCCCCTGCTCGGGGAGGACACGGCGATCACCCCGCTGCGGGAGGCCGGCGTCCTCGGCGGCCCGGTCGGCATCGCCGCCTTCACCCTGCTGGCCGTGGTGCTGGCACTGGTGCTGGTGTGGTTCCTGCACACGGACACCGGACTGGCCATGCAGGCCACGGGTGACAACGAGAAGATGATCCGCTCCTTCGGGGTGAACACGGACAACCAGAAGATCCTTGGGCTCGCCCTGTCCAACGGCCTCGTGGGCATGTGCGGTGCGGTGATCGCCCAGTACCAGGGCTTCGCCGACATCGGCATGGGCATCGGCCTCATCCTGGCCGGACTGGCCTCGGTCATCATCGGCCAGGCCATCTTCGGACAGCGCACCATCCTGATCGCGGCGCTGGCCGTGGTGGTCGGCTCCGTGCTCTATCGCGTGGTCATCCAGCTGTCCCTCGAGGTCGGCCTGAACCCGAACGACATGAAGCTGGTCTCGGCCATCCTGGTGATCCTGGCCCTGGTCGTGCCGCAGCTGCCGTTCTTCAAGCGCCGCCGCAGGACCCGGGTCCGCAAGGGTGAACCCGACGCCGTGCTGGAGACCCCGGGCGCTCCCGCGCTCGCCACCGGTGCCCCGGGCACGGGTTCCTTCACGGGTGCCGCCACGACGACGACCGAACAGGGAGATCGCTGATGCTGACCATTTCCTCCGTCTCCAAGACCTTCTTCGCCGGGACCGTCAATGAGCGTCGCGCGCTGCGCGGCGTGGACCTGCACCTGGCCGAGGGCGACTTCGTGACCGTGATCGGCTCCAACGGGGCCGGCAAGTCCACCGTGCTGAACATCGTCTCCGGGGACCTGTTCCCGGACGAGGGGACGGTGACCATCGACGGCCGGGACGTCACGAAGCTGCAGGACCACCAGCGCGCCGCCTTCGTCGGCCGGGTGTTCCAGGATCCGATGGCCGGCACCGCGCCGCACCTGACGATCGAGGAGAACATGGCCATCGCCGACCGCCGCGGCAGGCCGCGGCGGCTGGCCACGGGTGTCACCCGGTCCAAGCGCAGCCGCTTCGCGGACGAGCTCGCGACCCTGGAACTGGGCCTGGAGAACCGGCTCAAGGCCAAGGTGGGACTGCTCTCCGGCGGCCAGCGCCAGGCCCTGAGCCTGCTGATGGCGACCTTCTCGGACCCGAAGATCCTGCTGCTCGACGAGCACACCGCCGCCCTGGACCCCCAGCGGGCCGATCTGGTCACCCGGCTGACCCGCCAGGTGGTCGAGGACAAGGGGTTGACCACGCTCATGGTCACCCACAACATGGAGCAGGCCCTGCGGGTCGGCAACCGGCTCATCATGATGCACGAGGGCCAGATCATCCTCGACCTCACCGAGGAGGAGAAGCGGGGCCGGACGGTGAAGGACCTGCTGGGCGAGTTCGAGAAGATCAAGGGCGCCACGATCGACGACAAGACCCTGTTGCAGTAAGACCCACGTCGGCGCGGGCGGCTGGCCCTCGGCGGGAATTCGTGGCATGGTGACCCATCGCACCCTGCCGTCGAGGTCCCCCGGCCGTCTCGCGCCGACGGGGACGAGGAGAACATGGACTACGCCTACAAGCTCATCGCGATCGGGCTGTACTTCGCGGCCATGCTGGCCATCGGGTTCTACGCAGCCCGGAAGAACACCGACCTGGACGACTACATGCTGGCCGGACGCAGGATGCGTCCCAGCGTCGCAGCCCTGTCCGCGGGGGCCTCGGACATGTCCGGCTGGCTGCTGCTCGGCCTGCCCGGTGCGATCTACGCCGCGGGCCTCGTCGAGGCGTGGATTGCCATCGGCCTGACGATCGGGGCCTGGCTGAACTGGCGGTTCGTGGCCCCGCGGTTGCGCGCCTACACCGAGGTGGCCCGCAACTCCATCACGATCCCCTCCTTCCTGGAGAACCGGTTCCGTGACCGCACCCGGGTGCTCCGGATCGTGGCGGGGCTCATCATCCTGGTCTTCTTCACCTTCTACGTCTCCTCCGGCATGGCGGCGGGCGGCAAGTTCTTCGAGTCCTCGTTCGGGTCCACCTACCTCTTCGGCATGCTGCTCGTGGCTGGGATCACCGTCGTCTACACCCTCTTCGGCGGTTTCCTGGGCGCCTCGCTGACCGACGTGGTCCAGGGACTGATGATGCTGGCGGCCCTGGTCGCGGTGCCGGTCGTGGCGATCATCGAGCTGGGCGGCTGGGGCGAGGTGGTCTCCTCCATCCAGGCGGCCGACGCGTCACTGGCGGAGGGTGGCAACCGGTTGTCCTTCTTCGCCAACGCCACCTGGGTGGGGATCGTCTCCGCCCTGGCCTGGGGGCTGGGGTACTTCGGCCAGCCGCACATCATCGTCCGGTTCATGGCCCTGCGCTCGGCGAAGGACGCCGTGGTCGGCCGGCGGATCGGCATCGCCTGGATGGCGATCTGCGCCCTGGGGGCCGTCCTGACCGCCTTGGTCGGCATCGCCTACGTCCAGGCGAATCCCGGCCTGACCCTCGAGGACCCCGAGACGGTCTTCCTGGCCCTGTCCCAGGTCCTGTTCCACCCCTTCGTGGCCGGCCTCGTGCTGGCCGCGGTGCTGGCGGCCGTCATGTCCACCATCTCCTCGCAGCTGATCGTGTGCTCCTCGGCCCTGGTGGAGGACCTGTACAAGATCGTGGGCCGGGAGGCGAGCCCCCGGAGCGGGCTGTGGCTCGGCCGGGGCGGCGTCGTCGTCGTGTCCGTCGTGGCCCTGCTGCTGGCCCTGGACCCCGAGTCCAGCGTGCTGGAACTGGTCGCGTTCGCCTGGGCCGGTTTCGGGGCCTCGTTCGGACCGATCGTGATCCTGTCCCTGTTCTGGCGGCGCTTCAACACCTGGGGCGCCCTGACCGCGCTCGTGGTCGGTGCCGCCACCGTCTTCTGGTGGGGCAACATGCCGGACGATGCCTGGGGTGGGGCCTTCGCCCTGTACGAGATCGTTCCCGGTTTCGTGCTCGCGGCCCTTGCGGGCATCGGGGTCTCCCTGGCCACCTACCGCGGCGACCCGGAGATCGACGCGGAGTTCGACGAGGCCGTGGCCGTGTCCCGGGGTGCCGACATCACCGCCCCGACGGCCACCGTCTAGGCTCCCGGGGTCAGGACGCCGCGCCGCGGGACGGTGCGGTGTCCCGGGCGGGCCGTGGACCGCGGTAACCGCGCAGGGCCGCGTCCTGGCGCATCCCCAGGGACAGGTACAGCTGCTGCGCGGCGGCGCGGGACTCGCGCACCGTGAGGTGGACGAGTTCCGGTGAGCCCTCCGCGAGCAGCAGCCGGACCAGGTCCGTGACCACGTGCCGGCCCACGCCGCGGCGGCGCGCCGACGGGTCGACGGCGGTGAAGTCCACGTACGCCGAGCCGTCGTCCTGGATCCGCCCCGAGGCATAGCCGAGCAGCCGGCCGTCCGACGCCTCGGCGACCACCGTGCGGTGGACGGTGAGCAACTGGTCCACGGTGGCGTAGGCCTCGCCGAACTCGGGTTCGTGCAGCCGGGCCAATGCGGCCCGGTCTGTCGGCACCGCCGGCCGGACCGTCACGGCCTGGAGCGGTTCGGGCGGGATCCAGCCGGCGGCCTCGTCGGCAGCCACCACCAGGGCGAGACTCGTCTCCGTCGGGGCGAGTCCCAGCCGATCCGCCACCGCGGCCATCGCCGTGTTGGCCACGTGCCCGCACAGTTCGAACCGGTGGATGGTCGGGGGCACCTGCTCCACCGCCGCCATGACCAGGCCGGGACCGTGCGCCCGCACGGCGTCCGGGGCGCCCCAGGGGCCGTGCACCCACGCCAGGGAGGGTTCCTCGTCCCATTCCACGGCGACGGCGGCCCGGAGCCGCCCCTGCTCCATCACGGCCCGCATGGTCTGCAGCCACGGCTGCCCCAACCCCTCGAGCTCGGCCTCGACGCCGGCCGGGTCCTCTCCGAGGAACGCCGTGCCCGTGGCGGGGTGCTGCTGGCAGGACACGATGAAGTCCAATGCGGCCGTCCGGTCGCTGAAGGGCTGTGGCGCGGTCATGGGGGTGCTCCCGTCGACGGAGGTTGTTCAGCTGAGGCGGTGGTCCTGGGGATGGCCGGCCCGCAGCCACCGGTAGCCGTAGCCGTCCAGGCGCACCTCCACGGCGCCGTCGGCAGCGACGACGAGGTCGTCTCCGCCCAGCAGGTCGAGCAGCGGCCGGCCCGAGAGGCCGTCGGCCGTGCCGTGCCCGCCGGTCAGGTCCACCCGAACCGACTTCGCACCGGCGGAGAGGTTGTGCAACATCAGCGTGGACAGCGGCACCTCGCCACCTCGGCCCCCGGGGCCGTGCCCGGGACCGCCCCAGGACAACCGGTGCGCCAGCACCGATTCCGTGGAGTCCGCGGGTGCTCCGGCGGCGGAGTGCTCGAGGATCTCCAGGTCCCCCCAGCCGATCTCCGGGGACCGGCGGTAGGCGTGGATGAGCCGGCGGATGTGGTGGTACAGGGAGTCCGGGTCCTTCCGGGCCTGCAGGGCGTTGACGTGTTCCGGACCGTAGGCCCCGGTCACGGGGCGGGCGGCCAACCGCGAGGGGGCCGCCGTGGAGAAGCCGCCGTTGCGGCCGGGATCCCATTGCATCGGCGTCCGGACGGACTGCCGTCCCGGGGCGTCCAGGTCCTCGCCCATCCCGAGTTCCTCGCCGTAGAACAGCACGGGCGAACCCGGCATCGAGAACAGCAGGGAGTAGGCCAGGCGCAGCCGGCGTGGATCGCCCTCCAGCATCGGTGGCAGGCGCCGCTTCAGGCCGCGGCCGTAGACCTGCATCGCCGGATCCGGGCCGAACGCCGCGAAGACCTCCTCCCTCTCGCTGTCGCTGAGCTTGTCCAGGGTCAGCTCGTCGTGGTTGCGCAGGAACGTCGCCCACTGGTTGTCCGGGTCCAGTCGCGGTCGCCGGGCCAGGGTCCTCGCCAGCGGACGCGCGTCGGCCCGGGCCAGGGAGAGGTAGGTGTACTGCATGGAGAGGAAGTCGAACATCATGGTCAACTCGTCGCCGTCCCGGCCCCCGAAGAACTCCCGCTGTGCGGCGAACGGCAGGTTGACCTCGCCGAGCAGCACCGAGTCGCCCTTCCGGCGGTGGGTGAAGGAGCGCAGGTCCCGCAGGATCTCGTGCGGATCCTCGGGCCCCAGGGCACCGTCCGCGGGAGGGGTCTCCAGGAAGTAGGGGACGGCATCGATCCGGAACCCGTCGACGCCGAGCTCGAGCCAGAACCCCATGGCCTTGGCGAGCTCGTCCCGCACGCGGGGGTTCATGACGTTCAGGTCGGGCTGGTGCCGGTAGAACCGGTGCAGGTACCACTGCCCGGACTTCTCGTCCCGCGTCCAGATCGACTCCTCCTGGTCCGGGAAGACCACCTCGTGGGAGGTGTCCGGCGGCGGGTCCTGCCGCCACACGTAGTAGTCGCGGTACGGGGAGTCCTTCGACCGCAGGGCCGCGCGGAACCAGGGATGGCGGTCCGAGGTGTGGTTGACCAGGAAGTCGACGATGACCCGCATGCCCCGGTCCCGGGCGGCGCGGAGGAACTCGACCAGGTCACCGTGGTCGCCCAGCCTCGGGTGGACGCCGTAGAAGTCGGTGACGTCGTAACCGTCGTCCCGTCCGGGGGAGGGGTAGAAGGGCATCAGCCACAGGCAGGTGACCCCGAGCTCCTGGAGGTAGTCGATCCGGTCGGTCAAACCCTCGAAGTCGCCGGTCCCGTCCCCGTCCGCGTCCATGAACGTCTCCACGTCCAGGCAGTAGAAGACGGCGTTCTTCCACCACAGGTCCGAGGTCTGCGCCGACCTCATGGGCTTGCGTCCGCCGTCAGGCCGGCCAGGGCCGGCAGGACCTCACGGCCGAACGTCTCGATGAACGGACCCTGGTCCTGGGCCACGCAGTGCAGGTACACCTCGTCGAACCCGAGCCCGGCGTACTCGGCGAGCCGCTCCACGTGCCAGCGGGGATCGGCGGAGACGTCCACCGCCTGGGTCACCTCGTCCAGCCCGGCCCCGGCCGAGGCCGCCTCGAAGTCCTCCGTCCGGGCCAGGTCCGCCAGCTGATGACGGGGGACCGTGTTGGACCGCCACTGGTCCACGGCGATCCGTTCGGCCTCGGCACGGGTCGGGGCCCAGGACAGGTGGACCTGCAGCACCGCCGGCCCGGTTCCCCCCTGCCCGCGGTAGGCCTCCAGGACCGTCCTGAGGTCGTCGAGGGGCTGGTTGACGGTGATGAGACCGTCGGCCCAGGCCGCGGAGCGCGCGGCGGTCTCCGGGCTCAGCGCGGGCGTGATGAGCGGGACCGGCGCCGGCGGCAGGTCCCAGAGCCTCGCCTGCGCCACGGTGATCCGGCCCCGGTGGTCCACGGTCTCACCCCGGTGCAGGTGGCGGATCACCTCGACGCACTCCTCGAGACGCAGCTGCCGGTCCTCCTTGTCCGGCCACGGCTCACCGGTGACGTGCTCGTTGAGGTTCTCCCCGCTGCCGGGGGCCATCCAGAACCGTCCGGGGAACATCTGCGCGAGCGTCGCGGATGCCTGGGCGAGGATCACCGGGTGGTAGCGCTGGCCGGGGGCGGTCACCACCCCCATGCGCATCCCGGTGCCGGCCAGGGCGGCACCGAGCCAGGACCACGCGAAACCCGAGTGCCCCTGTCGTCGGGACCAGGGGGCGAGGTGGTCCGAGCACATCGCGGCCGCGAAGCCCGCGCGCTCGGCGGCGTGGACGTCCTGGAGCAGCCGGCGCGGAGAGGCCTGCTCGTGGCTGGCATGGAATCCGAAGACGGTCACGGTCCCGTGGTCTCCCTCAGGGGTCGTCGGGCGTTCGGGGCACTGCGGTCACCCTCATCCTCGCGGCTTGTCCCGGGACAGTACAGCCCCGGGTGTCCAGCGGGCCCGGGGCCCGTACCCGGCACGGCTCCGGGAGCGGGCGGCCCGCTGCGCGCGGCGGGTGTTGGACAGCAGCAGCCGCCGCAGCTGCGCCCGGCGCTCGCGGGCGAATGTCCGGCTGGTCGACCCCGCCGCGGACTGGTTCAACAGCAGCTTCGCCGCGGCCAGGGCATCCGGGGAGCGATCGGCGAGCCGGCCGGCCAGGTCGAGGGCGGCGGACAGCGGGTCATCGTGGACCTCGGCGGCCAGCCCCAGCCGCCGGGCCTGGCTGCCGTCGATCACCTCGCCGGTCATCACGAGTCGCTTGATGACGTCGAGCCCCGCCAGCTCGGCCAGCGTCCGGGTCCCGGTCATGTCCGGGACGATGCCCCACCTCGATTCCATGACCGACCACCGTGCACCGGGCGTGGTCATCCGGAAGTCGGCCGCCAGCGCGATCTGCAGTCCGCCGCCGTAGCAGTGCCCATGGACGGTGGCGATCACCGGGACGGGCAGCCGCCGCCAGGCCCAGGCGGCCTCCTGGAAGAGGTTCGTGCCGCGGAACGGCCTGGGGAGGAACGCGGCTGCCAGCCGGCCCGGGGCCGCGAGCGTGGTCGGGACGTCGAGTCCGGAGCGGGGACTGTCACGACAGCGCGGGGGGAGCCGGAGCGGGGTCTGGTCATGGCCTGATGCTAGACCGTGGTGGGCGTCACCTGATACCCGTAGTATCGGGTAATGACCTCGACGCTCTCGCTCTACCGGCGCCTCTCCGTCCTGCCGGGCGGCCGGCGGCTGTTCACCGCCGCGTTCTGTCGCCGTGCGCCGTACTTCGCCTCGGCGCACCTCGACGTGCAGGCCATGGCGACGCACTACGGGGAGGTGACGGTGCCGTTGCGGCGCTCGACGCAGAACCACATCGGCACCGTCCATGCGATCGCGGTCTGCAACGGCCTGGAGGCGGCGATGGGCCTGCTCGCCGAGGCCACCGTGCCTCCCGGGATGCGATGGCTGCCGAAGGGCATGGAGGTGGAGTACCTGGCCGCGGCGGACTCGGGGGTGACGTGCGTCGCCGAGAGCAGCACGGCGGACTGGGACGGGGCCCCGGACGTGCCGGTGGCGGTGACGGCCACGAGGGAGGACGGCAGGGAGGTGGTGCGCGGGACCATCCGGCTGTGGGTCACCCCGGTGCCGGGGGAATCGTCGGCGCGGAGGAGCGCCCGACGATGAGGAGGAAGAGGGTGCCCCCGGCAGGATTCGAACCTGCGGCCTTCTGCTCCGGAGGCAGACGCTCTATCCCCTGAGCTACGGAGGCGGGGGTCTCGCGGCCGGTGGGGCCGAACGGGACTTCACAACCCTATCGCATCCGGGGCCAACAGAAGAAATCGCGCCCGGTCGGGCGCTGTGCGCCCCGTCAGGTCACGCGGGTCGCCGGTTTCGCGGCGGCCGCCTGCGCGACATTAGACTGTCCCGGGTGACCCCCGAAGACCTTTCCACAGCCCTGGCCGCCTGCCTGCAGGACGCCGTCGACTCCGGCGAGATCGCCGTCGAGATCCCGGCGCAGGTGAAGGTCGAACGACCGAAGAACCGCGAGCACGGGGACTGGGCCACGAACGTCGCCATGCAGCTGGGCAAGAAGGCGGGCATGGCCCCCCGTGACCTCGCGGCCCTGCTCGTCCGGCGCCTGGAGCAGGTGCCTGGTGTCGCCGGCGTGGACATCGCCGGGCCGGGTTTCCTGAACATCACGCTGGACGCCGCCGCCGCCGGCGAGCTGGCCCGGACCATCGTCGAGGCCGGTGCCGACTACGGCAGGAACTCGGCCCTGACCGGCCACGTGGTCAACATGGAGTTCGTCTCGGCGAACCCGACCGGGCCGCTGCACATCGGCCACACCCGCTGGGCGGCCCTGGGCGATGCCATCGCCCGGTTGCTGCACGCCTCGGGGGCGGAGCTGACCGCCGAGTACTACATCAACGACGCCGGCAACCAGATGAACGTGTTCGCCCAGTCGGTCTACAACCGGCTGCACGGCCTGCCGGTCCCGGAGGGCGGCTACCCGGGGGAGTACATCCAGGACCTCGCCCACCAGGTCCTGTCCGACCACCCGGACATCCGGACGGTGAACGAGCAGGCGGCGCTGCCCATCATCCGCGAGTCCGCCTACCGGCACCAGATGCAGGACATCCGCACCACCCTGGCCGACTTCGGCGTGCACTTCGACGTCTGGTTCTCCGAGAAGCAGTTGCACGAGTCCGGGGCGATCGAGAACGCGGTGGCCCGGTTGCGCGAGCTCGGCCACATCGAGGACCGTGACGGCGCCGTCTGGCTGCGCACCACCGACTTCGGCGACGACAAGGACCGCGTGCTCATCCGCGCCAACGGCGAGCCGACCTACTTCGCCGCCGACGCCGCCTACTACCTGTCCAAGAAGGACCGCGGCTTCACCGAGAAGATCTACCTGCTCGGTGCCGACCACCACGGGTACGTGGGCCGGCTCAAGGCCATCGCCGCGTGCGCCGGGGATGATCCGGGCCGCAACATCGAGGTGCTGATCGGCCAGCTGATCTCCGTCAACGGGGCCAAGCTGTCCAAGCGCGCCGGCAACATCATCGAGCTCAAGGACCTGGTGTCCTGGCTCGGTGCCGATGCCCTGCGCTATTCGCTGGCCCGGTACCCCGCGGACTCGCCGATCACCATCGACCCGGAGATCCTCACCTCCCGGACCAACGACAATCCGGTGTTCTACGTCCAGTACGCGCACGCCCGGACCCGGGGAGCGGCACGCACGGCGGTGGCCGCCGGCGTCGACCGCTCCGCCTTCGACGCGTCCCTGCTGACCCACGCCACCGAGTCGGACCTGCTGGCCCGGCTCGGCGAATTCCCCTCGGTGGTCGCCCAGGCCGCCGAATTCCGCGAACCCCACCGGGTGGCACGCCACCTGGAGGTCATCGCCGGGGCCTACCACTCCTGGTACGGCGCCTGCCGCATCGTCCCGGTGACCTCCCGGGAGGGCACGCCCGGGGAGATCACGGACCTGAACCGCACCCGCCTGTGGCTGAACGAGGCCACCTCCCAGGTGCTCGCCAACGGACTGGGACTGCTGGGCGTCAGCGCCCCGGAGAGGATGTGAGGACGCCGATGCCGACCCCGACCGATCACGCGAACCCGGCCGCAGGACCCTCGCCGCTGGCGCCGGACTGGCTGGAGTACCCCCAGGACCCCAACGCCCTGGTCCCCAAGCTCTGGGCGGCCGGGGTGTCCCGCGACGACGACGGCGAGATCGCCGTGCAGGGCATTCCCGTCTCCCGGCTCGCCGCGGAGTTCGGCACCCCGTTGCTGGTCCTGGACGAGGAGGACTTCCGGTCCCGGGCACGGGCGTTCCGCGACGCCTTCGACGCGGCGTTCGCGGAACTCTGCGGGGGAGTGGACGTGTACTACGCCGGCAAGTCCTTCCTGTGCACCGCGGCCGCCCGGTGGGTCACCGAGGAGGGGTTGCGCCTGGACACCGCCTCCGGCGGTGAGCTGGCCATCGCGCTGCGCGCCGGGGTGGACCCGGCCCACATCGGCCTGCACGGCAACAACAAGTCCGATGCGGAACTGCGCCGTGCCCTGGACGCCGGCGTCGGGCGGATCGTCGTGGACTCCCTGGACGAGCTCGACCGGCTGGCCGCCCTGGCCGCCGAGGCCGGGGTGAGGGCGCCCGTGATGCTCCGGCTCACCCCGGGCGTGCACGCCCACACCCACGAGTTCATCGCCACCGCGCACGAGGACCAGAAGTTCGGCCTGTCGATGGCCGCCCCGGACGCCGGGCAGGGCAGCGGGACGGCCGGTTCTCCGGCGGCGGCCGCCGTGGCCCACGCCCTGGCGGCGGAGTCCATCGACCTGCTGGGCCTGCACTGCCACATCGGCTCCCAGATCTTCGAGGCCGAGGGCTTCGGGGTGGCGGCGGAGAAGCTGCTGGGCTTCCTGGCCGAGATCCGGGACACCCACGGCGTGGAACTGGCCGAGCTGGACCTCGGGGGCGGGCACGGCATCGCCTACACCGCCGCGGACGATCCGCGCACGCCCGAGGACATCGCCACCACCTTGGCCTCCGCCGTCCGGGCGGCCACCGAGCGCCTGGGGCTGGCCTGCCCGCGGATCTCGATCGAGCCGGGCCGGGCCATCTCCGGTCCCTCCACGTTCACCCTGTACGAGGCCGGCGTGCGCAAGACCGTGTCCGTGGACGCCCCGGACGCGGCGGGGGGCACGGGTGGGAGGACCCACCCCCGCCGGTACGTGTCCGTGGACGGCGGGATGAGCGACAACGCCCGCCCGGTGCTGTACGACTCCGACTATTCCGTGGCGCTGGCCTCGCGCACCTCGACCGAGCCCGCCGTGCTCTCCCGCGTGGTCGGCAAGCACTGCGAGTCCGGGGACATCGTGGTCCGGGACGCCTACCTGCCCGACGACGTCGCGCGCGGTGACCTGCTCGCGGTGCCCGCCACGGGTGCGTACTGCCACTCGCTGTCCAGCAATTACAACCAGCTCACGCGTCCGGCCATCGTGGCCGTCCGGGACGGGCAGGCCCGTGTCATCATCCGGCGGGAGACCGAAGAGGACCTCTTCGCCCGCGAGACCGGCCTCTGACGCCCTCCCCGGACACCCCAGCACTTCATCCCAGACCCAACGGAGGACCATGACCGACACGATCCCGCCCCTGAAGATCGCGCTGCTCGGCGCCGGCACCGTCGGCTCCCAGGTGGCCCGCATCCTCACCGAGGACGCCCGGATGCTCGCGGCCCGCGTGGGCGCCGAGCTCGAACTGGTCGGGGTGTTCGTCCGCAACCCCGAGGGAGCGCGTGACTACCAGCTGCCCCGCGAGCTCTACACCTCGGACGCCGAGTCCCTCGTGGACTCCGCGGACATCGTCATCGAGTTGCTGGGCGGGATCGAACCGGCCAAGACGCTCATCGAGCGGGCCATCGCCAACGGCTCGGCCGTGATCACCGGGAACAAGGCGCTGCTGGCCCAGTGCGGCAGCCAGCTGTTCGCCGCGGCCGCCAAGGCCGGCACGCAACTGTCCTTCGAGGCCTCGGTGGGCGGGGCCATCCCGATCCTGCGGCCGCTGCGCGACTCCCTCTCCGGGGACCGCGTCAACCGGGTCATGGGCATCGTCAACGGCACCACGAACTACATCCTCGACCAGATGGACACCACCGGTGCGTCCTTCGACGACGCCCTGGCCGAGGCGCAGCGGCTCGGCTACGCGGAGGCGGACCCGACGGCCGACGTCGAGGGCCTGGACGCCGCGGCCAAGGCCGCGATCCTGGCCAACCTGGCCTTCCACGCGTCGTTCTCCATGGACAAGGTCCACGCCGAGGGCATCACCCGGATCACCGCGGCTGACAACGAGGCCGCCGCCGAGGCCGGATACGTCATCAAGCTGCTCGCGATCGCCGAGCGCATCCGGTCCGAGGCCGGCGTCGACGGAGCCGTGCTGCGGGTGCATCCGACCCTGTTGCCGCGGGAGCACCCGCTGGCCGCCGTGCGCGGTGCCTACAACGCCGTGTTCGTGGAGGCCGACAACGCCGGTGAACTCATGTTCTACGGGCCCGGTGCCGGGGGTGCTCCCACGGCCAGCGCGGTCATGGGGGACACCGTGTCCATCGCCCGCCGACTGGTCCGCGGCGGGCCCGGCCGCACGCGCACCCCGAAGAGGGCCCTGGCGGCCCTGGACGTCGGAGAGGCCACCACGAGCTACATGATCGTGCTGCGCGTGGCCGACCGGCCCGGCGTGCTGGCCGCCATCGCCACGGTCGTGGCCGAGCACGGCGTGTCGATCGAGGCGATGCGGCAGGTGCCGCTGCCCGAGGACAGCGCCGTCTACGAGGTGCACGCCGCCGAGGGCGTGCCCGGTTCCCCGGGAGCGGAGGGGCCGGCCGAATCCCTGCTGCGGATCACCACCCACCGCGCCCGGGAACGGGCCCTGGCCTCCACCGTCACCGCCATCAAGGAGCTGGACGCAGTGACCGACGTGGTCTCCGTCCTGCGCGTCGAAGGGAACTGAACACCAGTGGCACACCAATGGCGCGGAGTGATCCGCGAGTATGCAGACCGGCTGCCCGTCAGCGAGTCCACCCGGGTGGTGACCCTGGGCGAGGGCGGTACCCCGCTGATCGAGGCACCGGCCCTGTCCCGGCTCGTCGAGGGCGAGGTCTGGGTCAAGTTCGAGGGCATGAACCCCACGGGCTCCTTCAAGGACCGCGGCATGACCATGGCCATCACGGCCGCCGTGGAGCAGGGGGCGAAGGCCGTCGTCTGCGCCTCCACCGGCAACACCTCCGCCTCGGCCGCCGCCTACGCCACCCAGGCGGGACTGACCTGCGCGGTGCTGGTGCCGGAGGGCAAGATCGCCATGGGCAAGCTGTCCCAGGCGATCGCCCACGGGGCCACGCTGCTGCAGGTGGACGGGAACTTCGACAATTGCCTCGACGTGGCCCGCAAGCTCTCCGAGAACTACCCGGTGTTCCTGGTCAACTCCGTGAACCCCAACCGCATCGAGGGCCAGAAGACCGGTGCCTTCGAGGTGGTGGACGCCCTCGGCGACGCCCCCGACTACCACCTGCTGCCCGTGGGCAACGCGGGCAACATCACCGCCTACTGGAAGGGGTACCGCGAGTACTCCCAGCCGTACACCAACCCGCACCCCGGCGCCGCAGCCGGCGAGCTGCCGGCCGTGTCCACCAGGACGCCTGTGATGTGGGGCTTCCAGGCCGCCGGCGCCGCACCCATCGTGCTGGGCCATCCGGTCACGGACCCGGACACGCTGGCCACGGCGATCCGGATCGGCAACCCGGCCTCCTGGGAGCAGGCAGAGGCCGCCCGGGACGAGTCCGGGGGACTGATCGACTCCGTGACCGACGAGGAGATCCTCGCCGCCCACCGCTGGCTGTCCGCCAAGGAGGGCGTCTTCGTGGAGCCCGCCTCGGCCGCCGGGGTGGCCGGGCTGATCAAGCACCACGGGCTCGGCAACGTGCCCACCGGCAAGCGCTGGGTCATCACGGTCACCGGTCACGGGCTGAAGGACCCCCAGTGGGCCCTGCGCAATGCCGACGGCTCGGACGTGGAGCCCCAGAGGGTGCCCTTCGACGTCGTGGCGGTGGCCGAGGCGCTGGGGCTGTCGTGATGCCCGCCGCCGAGCCACGGACCACGCCACCGGCCACCGGGTCCCGGGCACTGCGGACCGTGCCCGTCGGGATCACGGTGCGCGTCTCCGTCCCGGCGACGTCGGCGAACCTCGGGCCGGGCTTCGACTCGATGGGCCTGGCCCTGGACCTGCGTGACGAGGTCGTCATCACCACGGTGGCCGAGGGGTTCTCCGCCGTCGTGGAGGGAGAGGGCTCCGGTTCCGTGCCCACGGACGGCACCCACCTGGTGATCGCCACCCTGCGCGAGTACCTCGCCGAGCGCGGCTGGGAGGTCCCGGGGATCGAGCTGGTGGCCACCAACCGGATCCCGCACGGGCGGGGACTGGGGTCCTCCGCGGCCGCCCACGCCACCGCGGTGCTGGCCGCCGACGCACTGCTGCCCGAGTCCGAGCGGGCCTCGGCGGAGGGGCTGCTGGACGCCTCGGCGGGCCTGGAGGGCCACCCGGACAACGTCGCCCCGGCGCTGACCGGCGGTTTCGCGGTCTCCTGGGGTGAGGTCGGCGGTTACCAGTCCGTGCGGATGGCCGTCCATCCGGACGTGGTGCCCGTGGTCGCGATCCCCGAGGAGCCGCTGAGCACGGAGACGGCCCGCGGGCTGCTGCCGCCGCAGGTCCCGCACCACGTGGCCGCGGCGAACGCGGGCCGGGCCGCCCTGCTGGTCCACGCCCTGACCGCGGACCCGTCCCGGTTGCTCCCGGCCACCCAGGACTGGCTGCACCAGGACTACCGCGAGCCGGCCATGCCAGAGTCCGTCGGGCTGGTCCGTGCGCTGCGCGCCGAGGGCCTGGCCGCCGTCGTGTCCGGTGCCGGGCCGACGGTGATGGTGCTGGCCCCCGACCAGGCGAGCGCCGAGCGGGCCCGCGGGACCATGGAGTCCGCCCTCAGCGGATCGGCGCAGGGGTGGCGTGTGCGCATTCTCCCGGTGGACTCGGCGGGTGCTAAGGTGGAATCACACCACACAGGCCATCCCCCTCGGGGCTGAAGCCGGCCGGACCCCGTTTCTACGTGGAGCCGGTGGACGGTGTGGATCCAGGCACCGAGCGGACCGAAGGCGGTCCTGCTGGGCCCCGGCCTGTCACGGCACCCTGGATCGCCCCTCCCGGACCGTCTGCGGTCCGGTCGGCGCCATCCGGCGCCACGTCCATCGGCCGTCATTCCGGCCGGCGGACTCGAATCCCGGTCTTCAGCCCCTGGTTCTCCAGTGTTCACGGGGCGGCCGGAGCACACGTAGCGGGATCCCTCCAGTCGGATCCCGCCTGACGAGGGAGAAGGAACCTTCGTGACCGAAACCACTGAACTGCCCACGGCATCCGAGGGCAATTCCCCCCAGGCCCCCACCGGTGGCGGCCTGGCCGGCCTCAAGCTCGCACAGTTGCAGGCCCTGGCCTCCCAGCTCGGCATCACCGGGGGCTCCCGGATGCGCAAGTCCGACCTCGTGGCCGCCATCTCCAGCCACCAGCGCGGCGGCGCCGTGGCCGACCGCAAGCCCGAGCACAAGGATGCCGCCGACAAGGCCACCGCGGGCGACGGCGCCACGGGGACCGCCTCCGGCCGTAGCACCCGGGGCCGGGGTGCCGCCAAGCAGGCCGACGCTCCGTCCGTGACGGGCGCTGACGCCGCCGCGGCCGACACCTCCGCCCCCGCACAGCAGGAGGCCGGTCCGCAGTCCGCCGCCGAGAAGTCCGATGAGTCCGGCCAGGGCGCCGGCCGACCGGCCCGCCGTTCGCGCTCCCGCCGCGCCGAGTCCCCGGCCGGTACCTCGGCGGAGGCTCCGGCCGAGGCGGCTCCGGCCGCGGACGCCGACGGCGCAGCGGACCAGCAGCAGTCCGGCGGTTCCGGCCGCGGTGCCCGCCAGCAGGAGGCGCGCGAGGGCGGCCAGGACCAGCAGTCCGGCCGCGGCTCGCGCAACCGCTCCGAGAACCGTGACCAGCGCGGGGAGTCCCGGGACGGCGACCAGGACCAGCAGGCCGGTCGCGGCTCCCGCAACCAGGGCGAGGGCCGTGACGGTGGCCAGGACCAGCAGTCCGGCCGCGGCTCGCGGAACCGCTCCGAGAACCGTGACCAGCGCGGGGAGTCCCGGGACGGCGGCCAGGACCAGCAGTCCGGCGGGGGACGCGGCCGCAACGACAACCGCAACGACCGCGACGACGATCCCAACAGCCGCCGCAATCGCCGCAACCGCAACCGCAACGACCGCAACCGCAACCGTCGCGGGCGCAGCGGTCCGGAGGTGGACGACACCGAGGTGACCGAGGACGACGTGCTGCTGCCCGTCGCCGGCATCCTGGACGTGCTGGACAACTACGCCTTCGTGCGCACCTCCGGTTACCTGCCGGGGTCGAACGACGTCTACGTCTCGCTGTCCATGGTCAAGAAGTACGGGCTGCGCAAGGGTGACGCCGTCACCGGTGCCATCCGCGCGCCCCGCGACGGGGAGAGCCAGGGCAGCGGCGGCAGCAACCGCCAGAAGTTCAACGCCCTGGTGAAGCTGACCTCGGTCAACGGCCAGCCCGCCGAGGACACCCCGAAGCGCGTCGAGTTCAACAAGCTGGTGCCCCTGTACCCGCAGGAGCGCCTGCGCCTGGAGACCGACCCCAAGCTGATCGGCCCGCGTGTCATCGACCTCGTGGCCCCCATCGGCAAGGGCCAGCGTGGCCTGATCGTCTCGCCGCCCAAGGCCGGTAAGACGATGATCCTGCAGTCGATCGCCAACGCCATCACCACCAACAACCCCGAGGTGCACCTGATGATGGTGCTGGTGGACGAGCGGCCCGAGGAAGTCACCGACATGCAGCGTTCGGTCAAGGGCGAGGTCATCGCCTCGACCTTCGACCGCCCGGCGGATGACCACACGACCGTGGCCGAGCTGGCGATCGAGCGGGCCAAGCGGCTGGTGGAGATGGGCCGCGACGTCGTCGTGCTGCTCGACTCCATGACCCGACTGGGCCGTGCCTACAACCTGGCCGCCCCCGCCTCCGGACGCATCCTCTCCGGTGGCGTGGACTCCTCGGCCCTGTACCCGCCGAAGCGCTTCTTCGGTGCCGCCCGCAACATCGAGAACGGCGGGTCGCTGACCATCCTGGCGACCGCCCTCGTGGAGACCGGGTCCAAGATGGACGAGGTCATCTTCGAGGAGTTCAAGGGCACCGGCAACATGGAGCTGCGCCTGTCCCGCCAGCTGGCGGACAAGCGGATCTTCCCGGCCGTGGACGTCAACGCCTCCGGCACCCGCCGCGAGGAGAACCTGCTCTCCGGCGAGGAGATCAAGATCATGTGGAAGCTGCGCCGGGTGCTGTCCGGCCTGGACACGCAGCAGGCACTGGAGATCCTGACCAACAAGATCAAGGACACCCAGTCCAACGCCGAGTTCCTCATGCTGGTCTCGAAGACCACGCTGGGGCCCAAGGGCGAGAAGTAGCACCGACGCCGGCCCCCGGCCCACCGCACGGACGCGGCGGGCCGGGGGCTGAGTCGTTCCCACCGACCCCCACCACCGATCCCCGCTGACGGCCACCGCCCGGGCGGCCACTGACTGAAGGAACCACCATGTTCGAGTCCGTGCAGGAGCTGCTGGACGAGCACCGTGAACTCACCGAGCGGCTCGCCGACCCGGCCGTCCACCAGGACCAGGCCCTGTCCCGCAGGCTCGGACGCCGGTACGCGGAGCTCAACGGGATCGTCTCCGCGCACCGGGCCTGGCGGCAGGCCGCCGAGGACCTGGCGGACGCGACGGAACTGGGACAGGACGACCCGGACTTCGCGGCCGAGGTGCCGGCCCTGCAGGATGCCGCGGACCAGGCCGCGGAGCGACTGCGCCGGCTGCTCATCCCGCGCGACCCCTCGGACGCGCGCGACGCCATCCTGGAGATCAAGGGTGGTGAGGGCGGCGAGGAGGCCGCCCTGTTCGCCGCGGACCTGCTGCGCATGTACGTGCGCTTCGCCGAGTCCAAGGGCTGGAAGACGGAGATCCTCTCGTCCACCGAGTCCGACCTGGGCGGGTACAAGGACGTCCAGGTGGCCATTAAGGGTTCCTCCACCGACCCGGCGGAGGGGGTCTACGCCCACCTGAAGTTCGAGGGCGGGGTGCACCGCGTGCAGCGGGTGCCCGTGACCGAGTCGCAGGGCCGGATCCACACCTCGGCCGCCGGCGTGCTGGTGTTCCCGGAGGTCGATGAGCCGGAGGAGGTCCAGATCGGCGCGAACGACCTGAAGATCGACGTGTTCCGGTCCTCGGGCCCCGGCGGCCAGTCCGTCAACACCACGGACTCCGCCGTGCGCATCACGCACCTGCCGACCGGGATCGTGGTGTCCATGCAGAACGAGAAGTCCCAGATCCAGAACCGCGAGGCCGGCATGCGGGTGCTGCGCTCGAGGCTGCTGGCCCACCAGCAGGAGCAGCTCGACGCCGAGAACGCGGCCACGCGGGCCTCCCAGGTACGCACCATGGACCGGTCCGAGCGGATCCGCACCTACAACTACCCGGAGAACCGGATCGCCGACCACCGGACCGGGTACAAGTCCTACAACCTGGACGCCGTCCTGGACGGGGATCTGGGCCCCGTCCTGCAATCCTGCATCGACCTGGACGAACAGCACCGGCTGGAGTCGCTGGGCCAGCACTCCGGGCGGGACCAGGCCGGCCGGGGGAGGTAGGGGAACGCCCATGACAGACGCGATGACCACGCAGCGCACCACCCCCTCACGGCCTCGCCCGACGCCGGTGACCACCGGTGGTGCCCCCGGTGCCCGGTCCGCGGGAGCACCGCAGGACCGGGGGCTGGATGTCCTGCTGCGCTCCGGGACCGAGCTGCTGGCCGCCGCCGGGGTGCCGTCCCCTCGCGCCGACGCCGAGCTCTTGGCCGCCCACGTCCTGGGCGCCTCGCGCGGTGAGGTGGCCGCGTGGGCGGTGTCCGGACGCGCCCTGACCGGGGTGCAGGCCGTGGACCTCCGCCGCCTGCTGATCTCCCGGTCCACGCGCACGCCGCTGCAGTACCTGACCGGCACCGCCCCTTCCGGTCCGTGGACCTGCAGGTCGGCCCCGGGGTGTTCCTGCCCCGGCCGGAGACCGAGCTCGTGGCCGGACGGGCCATCGAGGCCCTCGCCGACGCCGTGCGGGTGCGCGGGGCGGGGACTGTCACCGGCGTGGACCTGTGCACCGGTTCCGGGGCGATCGCGGCCGCGCTGGCCGCGGAGGTCCCCGGGGCACAGTTGCACGCGGTCGAGGCCGACCCGGAGGCCGCCCGGTGGGCCGCCGCCAACCTCGGACCGCGCGGTGTCGACCTGCACCTGGGCGACGCCGCCACCGCACTGTCCGCGCTCGACGGCCGCGTCGACGTCGTGGTGTCCAACCCGCCCTACGTCCCCGACGGACGCATCCCGGAGCAGGCAGAGGCGCGCCGCGACCCCGAGCTCGCGCTCTACGGCGGGGGAGCGGACGGCATGCGGATGCCGGCCGTGATCGCCGCGACGGCGGCCCGGCTGTTGCGTCCCGGCGGCGTGCTGGTCATGGAGCACGACGACACCCAGGAGGCCGCCATGGCCCGACTGCTCGCCCGCGACGGGCTGTTCACCGCGGTGCTCACCCACGACGACCTCAACGACCGGCCGCGGTTCACCGAGGCCGTCCGCACCGCCCGCCCGGTACAGGGGCGGGCCACCGGGGACGACGATGGGACAATGGCACCGTGAGCGTGATGATCGACTGCACCACTGAGCCCGGACTGGACGAGGGCATCGCGGCCGCGCGGCAGGCCCTGGGCCGGCAGCAGTGCGTCGTGCTGCCGACCGACACCGTCTACGGGATCGGCGCCGACGCCTTCTCGCCCCAGGCCGTGGCCGTCCTGCTGGCCGCCAAGGGCCGCGGTCGCTCGATGCCCCCGCCCGTGCTGATCGGGGCCCCCCAGGTCATGGACGGGCTGGCCGTGGAGATCCCCGAGGCCGCCCGGGAGCTGGCCGAGGCCTTCTGGCCCGGTGCCCTCACCCTGATCCTCACCGCGCAGCCGTCGCTGGCCTGGGACCTGGGGGAGACCCGGGGGACCGTGGCGCTGCGGGTTCCCGACGACCAGGTCGCCCGCGAGCTGCTCCAGGAGGTCGGTCCGATGGCCGTCTCCAGCGCCAACCGCACCGGCCTGCCGGCCGCGACGTCGGCCCGGGCCGCCGAGGAGATGCTCGGCGACTCCGTGGCCGTCTACCTCGACGACGGCGACCGCGACCTCTCCGCACCCTCGACCATCATCGACTGCACGGTCTCGCCGTTCCGGGTGGTCCGCCAGGGCGCCCTGGCCTTCTCCGAGCTCGTCGGCGTCGTCCCCGACCTGGTGGGACCGGAACCGGACGCCACCGGTGACGCGGTCCGGTCCGGTCCGGCGGCACCGGGCGGACGATGAGGGCCTACCTCCTGCTGCTGGTCCTGTCCGCCCTCGTCAGCTTCGTCCTGACTCCCGCGGTCCGGGTCCTGGCACTGAAGGGACGGGTCTACACCCCCCGCCGCCAGCGGGACGTCCACCGCCGCCCGGTGCCGAAGCTCGGCGGGGTGGCCATGCTCGCCGGCGTCCTGGCCGGCCTCGGCATCGGGGCCATGGTCCCATTCCTGGACGGGATCTTCACCGATCCCGACCCGGTGCGCGGAATCCTCCTGGCCCTCGCCGTGGTCCTGGTCATGGGGGTGGCCGATGACCTGTGGGACCTGCACTGGACGCTCAAGCTCACCGGCCAGGTCGGCGCCGCCGCACTGGTGGCCCTGCACGGCATCCGCGTCGAGGCCATGCCGGTGGGCTGGATCCCGGTGGGCAGCGAACCCGTCCAGATCGGGCTGACGATCTTCATCCTGGTGCTCACCATGAACGCCATCAACTTCGTGGACGGACTGGACGGGCTGGCCGCCGGCATCGCGGTGATCGGCGGATCGGCGTTCTTCATCTACTCGTACCTGCTGACCCGCACCATCAACCAGTTCGACTACTCCAACCTGGCCACCCTGCTGATGGCACTGCTCGTCGGCTGCTGCCTGGGGTTCCTGCCGCACAACTTCAACCCGGCCCGGATCTTCATGGGGGAGGTCGGGGCGATGCTCATCGGACTGCTCCTGGCCACGGCCGCGGTCGCCGTCACCGCCGACTTCGAGGCGATGGAGGGCTTCCGCTTCCGGAACGTGCCGGCGTACATGCCCATCCTGCTGCCGATCGCCGTGGTGGCCCTGCCACTGATCGACCTCTCGCTGGCCGTGGTTCGACGCACCGCCCGGGGCTCCAGCCCGTTCTCGGCCGACCGCGGCCACCTGCACCACAAGCTCGTGGACGGTGGCTACACGCACCGGCAGGCGGTCCTGCTGCTCTACCTGTGGGCCTTCCTCATCGCCTACGGGGTGGTGTCGCTGAACTTCCTCGACTGGCGCATCGTGCTGCCGGTCCTGGCCGTGCTGCTGATCGGCGCCGGCTACCTGACCCTGCATCCCTGGGTCCGCCGTTCCAGAAGGGGGAGCCGATGAGGCCCGCACCGAAGACCCGACGATCCACCGGTGCGGCCCGCGCGCCCCGCCAGAACACCCGCGGCTGGTGGGGGATCCTCACGGCCTGCCTGGCCGTGGGTCTCCTCACGCTCGCCGTCGCCACCCTCATCGCCTGGCCGGTGGCCGGCGCCGGGGCCGCCGGGTCCCTGGGACTGGCCGGCGCCGCCGTCGTCGCCCTGTCCGCCGCGACCCTGGCGCTCACCGCCTGGTCCTGGAACCGCTGGCGTGACCAGGCCATCGTCATCGCCGTGTTCGGCTTCGTGGTCAAGCTCGTGCTGATGGCGGTGCTGCTCACGGCGGTGCCCGCCCCGGGGTGGCTCCAGCCCCTCCCCGCGGGCGTGGGCGCGCTCCTGGCGATCCTCGTCTGGCAGGCCACCGAGGTGGCCGTCTTCGCTCGCACCCGGCAGCAGATCTACGACGACTGAGCGCCTCGACCGGCGCGACTTCGACACAACGTAGAAATAAATCGTCCTGGGGCCCGAAAACCGCGCCGAAACGGCCGATCTGGTCATGAGCACCGTGCCCGGTTTGATAGGCTCATCAACGATCAATAACGACGGTCCGGGCCGAGCCGTGTCGCCGCCCGGGACCACGTGGAGGGAACGCCCACTGACCGCGTTCCGCTGACGGACACTGCAGAGAGGATCAGCGTGCTACCGATCGTGCTCGCCAGCTCCACCAACGAGGGTGGATTTGTTCCTCCCACGATCGACGACGCTCACCTCCCCGATCTGATCCCGTGGTTCGCCGAGTACGGCACCGGCTTCGGCAAGCAGATGGCCATGATCATCCTGTCGGTCATCCTCATCGCCGCCTTCTTCATGCTGGCGATGCGCAAGGCGCAGCTCAAGCCCGGCAAGGTCCAGTGGCTGGCCGAGTCCGGTTACGCGTTCGTGCGCAACGGCATCGGCCGGGACATCATCGGCGAGAAGGAGTTCAAGGCCTGGGTGCCGTTGCTGTTCGGCCTCTTCTTCTTCATCCTGCTGAACAACATCTTCGGCGCCATCCCGCTGCTGCAGCTGCCGAGCTTCTCGCACGCCGGTTCGGCCTACGCCATGGCGCTGATCGTCTACATCATCTGGATCGGCGTCGGCGTCCGCCGCAACGGGCCGCGTTACTTCAAGCTCGCCGTCGTCCCCAGCGGGGTGCCGGGCTGGATCCTGCCGCTGCTGGTGCCGCTGGAGATCATCTCCAACTTCATCGTCCGCCCGCTGACCCACTCCCTGCGTCTGATGGCCACCATGCTCTCCGGGCACATGATCGTGATGCTGGCCGGCACCGGAGCGCAGTTCCTCATCATGGAGACCGGGAACCTCGCCCTGCAGGGCACCGGCGTGCTGGTGATCATCGGGTTCGTGGCCATGTACTTCCTGGAGCTGCTGATCATGTTCCTGCAGGCCTTCGTCTTCACCCTGCTGACCGCGATCTACATCCAGGGCGCCCTCGCCGCCAACGAACACTGACCTTCCGGCCCCGCGCCCAGCCCGCAGTAGACGGGACGGAGCGGGAACGGGGTGACGGACGCCGTCCGGCACCACCTGACTTCCCGGTACCGGCAATCGCCGGAACCACGCCGGGGATTCCCTCACAACCTGCCGCCTGGCATCTTGAAAGGAACACCATGGAAATCACCGGTAACCTGAACCTCATCGGCTACGGCCTGGCCGCCATCGGCTCCGCGATCGGCGTGGGCCTGATCTTCGCCGCCTACATCAACGGCGTCGCCCGCCAGCCGGAGGCCCAGCGCATCCTGCAGCCGATCGCCCTGCTCGGCTTCGCCCTGGCCGAGGCCCTCGCCATCCTGGGCCTGGTCTTCGCCTTCGTCCTCTAATTCCTGTCCATCCTCGGCCGGCAGTCCGGCCACCCATGACAGGAAATATCACCAAAGGATGGTTGAACCATGATCAGGTCTGAAACGATCCTCGCGGCAGCCGAGGGGGCGAATCCTCTCGTCCCCAACTGGTGGGAGGTGCTGGTCACCGCCGTCGGCTTCGCCGTGCTGATGTTCCTCGTGATCAAGTACATCGCACCGGCCCTGGAGAAGGCTTACCAGGATCGGTACGCCGCGATCGAAGGCGGCCTCGAGAAGGCCGAGAAGGCCCAGGCCGAGGCCAACGCCCTCAAGGCGAACTACGAGCAGCAGCAGCAGGAGGGGTACGCCGAGGCCAACCGCATCCGCGAGGAGGCGCGCGCCGAGGGTGCCCAGATCCTGGCCGACGCCCGCGAGAAGGCCTCCGCCGAGGCGGCCCGCATCGTCGAGCAGGCCCACACGCAGATCGCCGCCGAGCGCCTGCAGGCCGAGTCCTCGCTGCGCAACGACGTCGGCGCCCTGGCCACCACCCTGGCCGGTCGCATCGTGGGTGAGTCCCTCGAGGACGATGCCCGCTCGCAGCGCGTCGTGGACCGGTTCCTCGCGGACCTCGAGCGCAGCGAGACCGTGGGCCAGGCCTCCACCAGCGCAGGTGCTGCTGAGTAATGGCCGGTGCATCTTCCGACTCACTGACGGCCGCCCGCCGGGACCTGGACTCCGTCCTGACCTCCGGTGGACTCCCGCTGGCCGGCGAACTGTTCTCGGCACTCGGGACGGTCGACTCCAGCGCGCCCCTGCGCCGGGCCCTGACCGATCCCTCGTGGACGACCGAGCGTCGCGTCGGCGTGGTCCGGTCCCTGTTCGGCGGCAAGCTCTCCGAGGCGGGCTTCACCGTCTTGGCCGACCTCGCCGGCCGCCGGTGGTCCCAGGACCGGGACTTCGGTGATGCGCTCGAGCAGCTGGCCACCACCGCGGTGGCCGGGTCAGCCGAACGCGAGGGCCTGGGCGGACTGGAACGGCTCTCGGACGAGCTGTTGTCCTTCAACCGTGCGGTCGGGGAATCCCATGATCTCCAGCGTGCACTGACGGATCCGCAGGCCCCCGCCGCAGCCCGGGGCACCCTGGCCGAGCGACTGATGGGAGGCGCCTCCCCGGAGGCGCGCCTGCTGGTGCGCCAGGCCGTGGAGAACCCGCGCGGCAGCAAGCCGGTCGACCTGGTCCGGGACTTCGTGGACGCCGTGGCCCAGCGCCAGCGGACGTGGATCGCCGAGGTCACGGTCGCCCGTCCGCTCGGGCCCGGGCAGCAGGAACGCCTGGCCTCCGGGCTCAAGCGCCTCTTCGGCCGCGACCTGAAGCTGGACGTGGCCGTCGATCCGGAACTGGTCGGTGGCATCCGGGTCCAGGTGGGCGACGACGTCGTCGACTCCTCCCTCCAGACCCGGCTCCTCGACCTCCAGCGGAAACTGGCCGGCTGAGGCCGGTCCGACGAATCCACCCAGACACCTTCGGTCATCGTCATCTCGATGATCACCAACGTTAGAGAGCAGGGAACGCAGATGGCCGACTTGACCATCAACGCTGACGATGTTCGCAATGCCCTGAATGAATTCGCGGCATCCTACGAACCGGCCGGCACCGAACGTGTGGAGGTCGGCCACGTCGTCTCCGCCGCGGACGGCATCGCCCGTGTGGAGGGACTGCCCTCCGCCATGGCCAACGAGCTGCTTCGCTTCGAAGACGGCACGCTCGGCCTGGCCCAGAACCTCGACACCCGTGAGATCGGCGTCGTCGTCCTGGGTGACTTCCAGGGCATCGAGGAGGGCCAGGAGGTGCAGCGCACCGGGGAGGTCCTCTCCGTCCCGGTGGGCGATGCCTTCCTGGGCCGCGTCGTGGACCCGCTGGGTGCACCCATCGACGACCTGGGCCCGATCCAGGCCGAGGGCCGCCGCGCCATGGAGCTGCAGGCGCCGGGCGTGACCCAGCGCAAGTCCGTCGAGGAGCCGCTCCAGACCGGCATGAAGTCCATCGACGCGATGATCCCGATCGGCCGCGGCCAGCGCCAGCTGATCATCGGTGACCGCCAGACGGGCAAGACCGCCATCGGCATCGACACGATCCTGAACCAGAAGGACAACTGGGCCTCGGGCGACCCGAAGAAGCAGGTCCGCTGCATCTACGTGGCCGTCGGCCAGAAGGCCTCGACCATCGCCGCCGTCCGCCACACCCTGGAGGAGAACGGTGCGCTGGAGTACACCACGATCGTGGCGTCCCCGGCCTCCGACCCGGCAGGCTTCAAGTACCTGGCCCCCTACGCCGGCTCGGCCATCGGCCAGCACTGGATGTACGGCGGCAAGCACGTCCTGATCATCTTCGACGACCTCTCCAAGCAGGCCGAGGCCTACCGCGCGGTCTCGCTGCTGCTGCGCCGCCCGCCGGGACGCGAGGCCTACCCGGGCGACGTGTTCTACCTGCACTCCCGGCTACTGGAGCGTTGTGCCAAGCTCTCCGACGACCTCGGCGGCGGGTCCATGACCGGCCTGCCGATCGTGGAGACCAAGGCGAACGACGTCTCGGCCTACATCCCGACCAACGTCATCTCCATCACCGACGGCCAGATCTTCCTGCAGTCGGACCTGTTCAACGCCAACCAGCGTCCGGCCGTGGACGTGGGCATCTCCGTGTCCCGCGTCGGCGGCGCCGCGCAGATCAAGGCCATGAAGAAGGTCTCCGGCACCCTGAAGCTGGACCTGGCCCAGTACCGCGACCAGCAGGCCTTCGCCATGTTCGCCTCGGACCTGGATCCGGCCACCCGCCGCCAGCTGGCCCGTGGCGAGCGTCTGACCGAGCTGCTGAAGCAGCCGCAGTACAACCCGTACCCGGTCGAGGAGCAGGTCGTGTCCATCTGGGCCGGCGCCAACGGCCACCTGGACGAGGTCCCGGTCGAGGACGTGCTGCGGTTCGAGCGCGAGTTCCTGGATCACCTGCGCCACAAGGACCTGGTCCTGGCGTCGATCCGGGAGACCGGGAAGCTCGAGGACTCCGCCCTGGAGACCCTCAAGGCCGAGGTCGAGTCCTTCAAGAAGGGCTTCTCCGGCGAGGGCGACAGCCAGCTCGTGGCCGCCGGGCACGAGGAATACGATCCGCTGGCGGCCGACGCGGTCACCCAGGAAAAGATCGTCAAGCAGAAGCGCTGACCGTGACCGCTCACCGGTGTCCGACCGCAGGGTCGGGCACCGGTGAGCGGGAACGAAGGAAAGGACAACCATGGGAGCCCAGATCCGGGTCTACCGCCAGAAGATCGCCTCGACGCAGTCGATGCAGAAGATCTTCAAGGCGATGGAGCTGATCGCCACGTCCCGTATCGGCAAGGCCCGCGAACGCGTGGCCGCCTCGCTGCCGTACGCCAACGCGATCACCCGGGCCGTGTCCGCCGTGTCATCGCAGCAGGACATCGAGCACGTGCTGACCTCCGAGGTGGAGAACCCTCGCCGTTCGGCCGTGCTGATCCTGTCCTCGGACCGTGGCATGGCCGGCGCATACTCCGCCAACATCCTGCGCCACGCCGAGGAGCTGCTGGAGAAGCTGCACTCCGAGGGCAAGGAGACTGACGTCTACCTCGTCGGCCGCAAGGCCCAGGGGTACTTCGACTTCCGCGGCCGTGAGTACAAGGACCTCTGGTCCGGGGACACCGACAGCCCGAAGTTCGAGCGCGCCCGGGAGATCGGCCGCACGCTGGTCGACTCGTTCCTGCACGACACCGAGGACGGTGGCGTGGACGAGATCCACGTCGTCTTCACCGAGTTCCACTCGCTCGTCAGCCAGGTGCCGACCGTCGTCCGGCTGCTGCCCCTCGAGGTGGTGGAGGAGGAGGTCACCGACGAGACCGAGCTGCTGCCGCTCTACGAGTACGAGCCGGCACCGGAGGACGTCCTCGACGCCCTGCTGCCGAAGTACATCGAGTCCCGGATCTTCTCGGCGATGCTCCAGTCGGCCGCCTCGGAACTGGCCAACCGCCAGCGGGCCATGAAGTCCGCCGGTGACAACGCCAAGGACCTCGTCCGCGAGTACACGCTCAAGATGAACAACGCCCGCCAGGCCGAGATCACCCAGGAACTCACCGAGCTGATCGCCGGTGCGGACGCGCTCAGCGCATCCTGACCCCGGGCCGGCCGGCACCACAGCAACCGCCATCCACACCAAAGAAGTGAGAGAGATGACTGCCACCACGAACGAACAGGGCACCGGTACCGCCACCGGCGGCGCCGTCGGTCGCATCGCCCGCGTGATCGGGCCGGTGATCGACGCCGAATTCCCCGCGGGCGCCATGCCGGGCGTGTACAACGCCCTCACCGCCGAGCTGACCGTAAACGGCCAGACCCGCACCATCACCTTCGAGACCGCGCAGCACCTGGGCGACAACCTGGTCCGCGCCATCTCCCTGCAGTCCACCGACGGCCTGGTCCGCGGCGCCGCCGTGACCGATACCGGCGCGCCGATCACCGTGCCGGTGGGCGAGGTCGTCAAGGGCCACATCTTCAACGTCCTGGGTGAGTCCCTCGACGTGCCCACCGCGGAACTGGACGTGAAGGAGCGGTGGTCCATCCACCGTCCGGCCCCGAACTTCGCGGCCCTCGAGGGCTCCACCGAGATGCTGGAGACCGGCATCAAGGTCATCGACCTGCTGACCCCCTACATCAAGGGCGGCAAGATCGGCCTGTTCGGCGGCGCCGGCGTGGGCAAGACCGTGCTCATCCAGGAGATGATCACCCGTGTGGCCCGCAACTTCGGCGGCACCTCCGTGTTCGCCGGTGTCGGCGAGCGTACCCGTGAGGGCAACGACCTCTGGGTCGAGATGGAGGAGGCGGACGTCCTGAAGGACACCGCCCTCGTGTTCGGCCAGATGGACGAGCCGCCGGGAACCCGTCTGCGCGTCGCCCTGACCGGCCTGACCATGGCCGAGTACTTCCGCGACGAGATGAACCAGGACGTGCTGCTGTTCATCGACAACATCTTCCGCTTCTCGCAGGCCGGTTCCGAGGTCTCCACGCTGCTGGGCCGCATGCCCTCCGCCGTGGGCTACCAGCCGAACCTCGCCGACGAGATGGGCGTGCTCCAGGAGCGCATCACCTCCACTCGCGGCCACTCCATCACCTCGATGCAGGCCGTCTACGTCCCCGCGGACGACTACACCGACCCGGCCCCGGCCAACGTGTTCGCCCACCTGGACGCCACCACGAACCTGACCCGTACCCTGGCCTCCCGTGGCCTGTACCCCGCGGTGGACCCCCTGGCCTCGACCTCGCGCATCCTCGACCCGCAGTACGTGGGCCAGGAGCACTACGACGCCGCCACCCGCGTGAAGCAGATCCTGCAGAAGAACAAGGAACTGCAGGACATCATCGCGATCCTCGGTGTCGACGAGCTCTCGGAAGAGGACAAGATCGTCGTCTCCCGCGCCCGCCGCATCGAGCAGTTCCTGTCCCAGAACACCTACACCGCCAAGCAGTTCACCGGCGTGGAGGGTTCGACCGTCCCCATCAAGGACACCATCGAGGGCTTCAACGCCATCGCCAACGGTGACCTCGACCACATCTCCGAGCAGGCGTTCTACAACGTCGGCGGACTGGACGACGTCGAGCGCAACTGGGCCAAGATCCAGTCGGAGAACTGATCATGGCTGACAGGCACGAACTCGAGGTGGAGATCGTGGCGGAGGACCACTTCGTGTGGTCCGGACCGGCGCAGTCGGTCAGCGCCCGGACCATCGACGGCGAGATCGGCATCCTGCCGGGTCACACCCCGATGCTGGCCGTGCTGGGCGACGGCGACGTCGTCGTCCAGCAGGCCGGCGGCCAGACGATCACGGCCCACGCCGAGGGCGGGTTCTTCTCCGTGGACAACGACCGCGTGGTGATCGTGGCCGGTGCGGCGTCCCTGAACGGGACCGCGGCCGGACAGGGCGCAGCCTGACGTGAGCCCCGGGTGGTCGGCACTGGTCGCGGCGATCGCCGCCGCGCTGCTGGTGCTCGCCTTCATGGTGTGGTGGCGCTGGCGCACCCTGGTGCGCACGCCCGGGACGTTCACGGCCCGTGCCCGGCCCGCGGACGAGCGCGGTGCCGGGACGCTGGTCATCGGCCGGTATGACGAGGCCGGGCTGGACCTGATGACGGTCTGGTCGATCGATCCCCGCCCCCGGTGGAAGGCGGCCCGCCACCAGCTGCGGCTGCGCCGGGGGGCTCCCGGGCGGCAGGACGGGTCGGTGGTGGTGCGCGTGGATGGCGGGCCGTCACCGATCGACCTGGACATCCACACCGATGACTGCTCGGGCCTCTCGGCCTGGATCGAGGCCGGACCCGCGGTCGGGTTCGGCACCTGGCGGGAGATGCCGTCCCGACGGCACCGGGCCAGCCGGGGCCACCGGGCCTCGCGTCGCCGGGCACACTGAACCCCGGTCGGAACATCCTCCAGCGCATCGCCGTGACGGCGGTGCGCTGGAGTCGTTAACGGCCCCGTGCGAGGGGATGCCCCGCGGGGAGTACGACGTCGCCCGGCACCCCGGGCGCGTCCCACACCACCCAGCCGGAGTCCCGGCGCCCGGGCGGCAGCCCACGGGCCGGGGTGGCCGTCACGGAGCGTACGGCGGTGTCCCGGCCCACGCCCCACTCCAGCAGCAGGCCTAGGGCCCGGTCCAGGGACACCGCGCCGGAGGCCAGGGTGCCCGAGGCGGCCAGCGTCGGCGCGCTCCCCGGTGCGGAGTCCAGGTGCACGCGTCCGAGCCGGTGGCGGCCCGGGGCCGCCCCCGTGGCGGCGGAGGCATCGGAGACCACGCACACCGCGTCGGGAACCAGCGCGAGGACGTCGCGCACCACGGCCGGGTCCACGTGCCGTCCGTCGGCGATCAGCTCGAGCCGCAGCAGGCCCCCCGCCGCCGCCCGCAGGGCACCGGGGACGGGCCCCGGACGACGATGGTGGAAGACTGCCATGGCGTTGAACAGGTGCGTGACCGCGGGCGGCCCGGGCGCCCCGGCGAGCCGGTCCAGGGCATCGTCGAACTGGGCCGCCGTGGCGTCCGTGTGGCCGGGGGAGGGACTGACCCCGGCGGACAGCAGGGCGGCCTCCAGCCCGGCCGCCCCGTCCAGTTCGGGAGCGTAGGTCATGGCCGTGATGGCGTTGCCGCCCCCGGGCCCGGGATCTGCACCGCCCTGCGCGCCGGCCTCCAGCAGGGAGCGCACGAGTGCCCGGGACGCGGCGGTGCCCGGGAGGAGGAGGTCGGCCGGGGGGTGCGCCCCGCTCCGGGCGGGGGACAGGAACGGGCCCTCCAGGTGAATTCCCGCCAGGTCCCCGGAGCGGACCAACGGGGTGAGCCGGCGCACCGCGGCCAGCATCTCGGACGCCGGCATCGTGGGCACGGAGGCCACCACGCGGGTCACCCCGCGCCCGGCGAGCGCGGCCAGCGCGGTGCGCACGGCCTCCGGTCCCGCAGTGGCGAAGTCGGTGCCGCCGTAGCCGTGGCAGTGCTGGTCCACGAGGCCCGGGGTGACCAGGCGCCCCGGGGCATGCGGACGGGGGACGGGCCGGGGGTCAGAAGAGGCGGGACTCGGCATCGTCCACGCCGCGCATCGCGTCGTAGTCCAGGGTGAGGCAGCGGATGCCGCGGTCCTCGGCGAGGGTGCGGGCCTGGGGCTTGATCTGCTGGGCGGCGAAGACACCCCGGACCGGGGCCAGCAGCGGGTCCCGGTTCATCAGGTCGAGGTAGCGGGTGAGCTGCTCGACCCCGTCGATGTCCCCGCGGCGCTTCAGCTCGACCGCCACGGTGCCGCCCTCGGGGTCACGGGCCAGGATGTCGACCGGGCCAATGGCCGTCATGTGCTCCCGCCGGACCAGCGAGTGGCCCGTGCCGAGCAGCTCGATCTGCTCGGCCAGCAGGCGCTGCAGGTCGGCCTCCACGCCGTCCTTGACGAGCCCGGGGTCGACGCCCAGCTCATGCGAGGTGTCGTGCAGGACCTCGAAGACGTGCACCACCAGGCGGTCGTCGGCCTTGGTCGACTGCACGGTCCACACCTCGCGCACGCCCTCCTCGGCGAGTTCCTCGGAGGGCGGGGCGACCCGCAGCGTCGCCGGCGGGCTCATCCAGTTCAGGGGCTTGTAGGACCCGCCGTCCGAGTGGACCAGGACGGAGCCGTCCGCCTTGACCAGGAGCAGGCGGGTGGCCTGCGGCAGGTGGGCGCGCAGGCGCCCCTCGTAGTTGACGGAACACCGGGCAATCACCAAACGCACACCGGGCAGTCTACTGGCAGCCGGAGGCCGGACGGCTCCACCCCGCCCGTGCTGTGACACCATGAGGAGGTGCCCCGATCCAACCGACCCCGCCGCCGCCCCGGTACCGGAGCGGGTGCCGGACGCGCCGGTCGCCACCGGGGGACGGAGCCGTCGTCGGGGGCGGGGCCCGGTGGTCCCGGTGAGCTGGACCGGCTGCTGGGACTGGACCCCGGTTACCGTCACGAGACCGGTCCCGACGGCGGCTGGCACGTGCGCAGGATCCCCGCCTGGCGCGCCGTGAAGGACTACACCTGCCCGGGGTGCGGGCGCACCATCCCGCCGGGGCTCGCCCACCTGGTGGCCTGGCGCAGCGACTCGATCCTGGGTGACGAGGCCGCCGGCGCGGAGCGGCGGCACTGGCATCCCAAGTGCTGGAGCACGCGCCGGCAGGACGGACGGTACTGGTGATGCGGCACCCACAGGACGGCCCGATGCGCGGGGCCCCCGACGACGCCCCCGCGGTCCCCTTGCCTCCCGGGCCCGTGGACGAGGACTACCGGGACACGCGGGGAGCGGAACCGATCCATTCCCGCACCGTGTTGCCCGCCGCGCGCGAACGCATCGTGCTGCGCACCGAGGACGGCCTGGACCTGGTCGGCGAACTGGCCGTGCCCGTCGACCGGGCACCCCGGGCCACGCTCGTGACCTTCCACCCCCTGCCCACGGTGGGCGGGCACATGGACTTCCACCTCTACCTCAAGGCGGCCCAGTGGCTGCCGGCGACGGCCGGGCTCGCCGTGCTGCGGTTCAACACGCGCGGCACGTGTTCGGCGCGCGGTTGCTCGGACGGGTCCTTCGGGGACGGCGTCTCCGAGCGGGCCGACGTGGCCGCGGCCCTGGCGTTCGTGGCCGAGCGGTCGCTGCCGGCCCCCTGGTTGCTGGGCTGGTCCTTCGGCACCGAGCTGGTGCTCAAGCACGGGTTGTCGGTGCCCCACGCCGAGCGGGCCGTGGGCGGGATCCTGCTCTCACCGCCGCTGCGCCGTGCCGCCCCGGACGACCTGGACCGCTGGGCAGCCGACGGACGGCCCCTGCGGGTGCTCGTCCCCGGCCTGGACGACACGCTGCGACCGGCCGAGGCGGTGCGGCGCTTCGCCCGGGTGCCGCAGGCCGAGGTGGTCGGCGTCGACGGGGCGCGGCACCTGTGGGTGGGCCGGACCCACACCCACCGGGCCCTGGACGAGGTGGCGTCCACGGCGCTGGGCCGGACAGTGCGGATGCCGGCGACGTGGGACGGACCGGTCCTGGCCGGTTGAGCGCCAGACCTAGAGGCGGTCCTGCCGGGGCAGGAGGACCTCCCGGACCACCAGCATCACCCCGGCGGCCAGCGGGATGGCCATGAGGGCCCCGAGCACGCCCAGCAGCGCTGCCCCGGCGATCACCGCGATCACGGCCACCGAACCGGGCACGGCCACGGCCTTGCTCATCACCCGCGGGGAGACGAAATAGGCCTCGACCTGGAGGTAGGTGAAGTAGATGGCCGCGAAGATCAGGGCCTGCTGCCAGCCACCCGTCAGGGCGACGGCGGTGATGATGATCCCGCCGGTGAGGGCGCCCACCAGTGGGATGAACGCCATCAGCCCGGCGAAGAACGCCAGCAGCGCACCGAAGGGCAATCCGGCGATCGAGACGGCGATGAAGGCCACGAGGCCGTTCAGGACGGCCACCACCGACTGGCCGATGACGTAGAAGCCCACCGAGGAGGTGATCTCCTCGCCCAGGTACTCCACGCGATGCCTGCGGGAGCGCGGGGCCAGCCGGTAGGCCCAGAACTTCATGGACGGCAGGGACACCAGGAAGTACAGCGTCAGCACGAGCACGATCAGCACGGAGAAACCGGTGTTGACGATCGCGGTGCCCACGCCGAACAGCCCGCCGAAGATCGCGGTGTAGTTGGCGGAGTCCGCCACGAACCTGTTCATCTCCGTCTCGGCGATCTCCCGGATGCCGAACTGGGAGTCCAGGTCGTGGAAGAACTGGGACTCCAGGAAGTCCGAGACCATGTCCGGCAGGTTGTTGACGAACGCAGTGGTCTGCTCCACCACGGTGGGGATGAGCAGGGAGAAGAAGGCCGTGAGGATGGCTGCCAGCAACAGCAGCGCGGCGGCGACGCCGACCCCGCGGGGGCGCCCCAGCGTTCGATCCGGCGCACGATCGGGTCCAGGCCCAGCGAGATGAACAGCGCCGAGCCGATCCACACCAGCAGCTGCGTGTTGGCCGAGAGGATGCCGTAGACCAGCAGTGCCAGCCCGACACCCACGGTCAGCAGGAACCCGGTCTGGATGGGGTGGGCGGCACTGATGAGCCGCACCCGGCTCTCCTCGGGGACCTCGGCCGTGTCCACCGGCGCCCGTCCCGTCTCCGGGGAGCGGACGTCGAACCGGGGCCGGGGGCGGGCACCCGGCACCCGCCGGGTGGCCAGCACGCGCCGGAGGAACCCCGGCGGGCGCCGGGGCTCCGGGGCCCCGCGGTCGTCGGCCGCCGGGGTGCCGGCCGTCGGGACCGCAGCCGAGGGCGGCCCCGGGGGGCGGCCGGCGGCCTCCGGGCCGGCACCGGCGACAGGGCCGGGGCCCGGTCGGGAGGGGTCATGGTCCTGCACAAGCGACAGGTTACGTCACTGACCTGCCGTTATCATTCGGTGACCTTCCGGCTATACTGGTCGCCGGCCCTCTGGGCCCGAACCGACCCCCATCGACAGGTGACCGAGTGCGAGTTGTATCCGGAATAGTGGCCCTCCTGCTGGGCATCGCCGCCCTGCTGTGCGCCGGCGGACTGCAGACGATCTGGGCCCCGCCGGAGACGATGACGGCGACCGTCGGCCAGCAGCCCGCCGAGGCGCCGCTGACGGTGATCACCTCCGGGATCGACGCGGTGGACGAGGCTCCGGTGGAGTACACGATCTCCGGGGAGGGCTCCTTCACCGTGATGCTTGGCCGAGAGCGCGACGTCCAGGCCTGGGTGGGGGACGCCGCCCACAACACCGTCACCGGCATCACCACGGATGTCCCCGGCGGGGAGGCCCCGCGCATCGAGGTCGAGCACGCCGAGGGTGAGTCCACCGTTCCGAACCCCAGGGGCTCCGACCTCTGGCTCGACGTCCAGGAGGGCAAGGACCGCCTGGAACAGCGCTGGAGCGTGCCCTCCGACGGGGACTGGGCGCTGCTCGTCGCCCGTGACGGCACCGACCCCGCCCCCACCGAGATGACGGTCACCTGGACCAACCGCGTCGGCAACAGCCCCTGGATCGTGCCGCTGTACGTCATCGGCGGGCTGCTCGTGCTGATCGGGATCGGCCTGCTGGCCTGGGCCGCGGCCCGGCGCGCGCGCGGTCCCCACGGTGGCACTGGGACCCCGGCCGCACAGACGGGCGGGCCGGCGTCGCCGCGGCCCACTCCGGGCTCGTCCGGCACGGGGTCCACTGCCGGCACCACGTCCAGGGGGTCCATGGAGCAGGGCCCGGCCACCCCGTCACGCCGGGCCGTCCATGGGATCGGGGCCGGCATCGCCGTGCTCGCCCTGGGGCTGTCGGCCGTCGCCCCGGCCGGTGCGGCGCCCCGCGCAGCCGACGCTGCGTCCCTCGCCGGTGCGGAGGCATCCGCCGAGAAGGAGGCCTACCCCGTCCTGACCGACCCCCAGTTGGAGCGGATCCTGGACAGGGTCGCCGCGACGGTTCGGTCCGGCGACAAGGCGCGGAATGCGGAGAAGCTCAAGCCGCGCGTCGCCTTGCACTCGCTGAACATGCGTGCCCTGAACTACCGCAACCGGAAGATCGACGACTCCGTGCAGGCGCCGGAACCGGTCGCTGGCTCTCCCGTGCTCGCGGCGGCCGCCGTCTCGGAACCCTCCTTCCCGCGGACCGCCATGGCGGTGACGGAGGGCGAGGGCAACAGCACACCCCAGATCCTGATGCTCCGTCAGGCCTCGGCGCGCAGCCAGTACCGGCTCGTGGCCAATGCGCCGATGACTCCCGGCGCCCAGTTGCCCGCCGGATCCCTTGACCAGGGGGGAATCGCCGTCATCGGATCCGGGGACGCCGAAGGACTCGTGATGGCTCCCGGCAGCGCCTTCGCCGGGGCGGCCCGGTACCTGACGGACTCCCGGGACGAGTTCTCGAAGCGCATCGAGGCGAATCCCTACATCGACGCGATCCACGACTACCAGGAGGGACTGATCGAGAATGCCAGCGATGCCCGGTTCTCCTTCTGGCGGAAGTCCGTGCCCCGTTCCGTGGTGGGACTGCGGCTGGCCGACGGTTCCGCAATCGTCATCGGGGCGGTGGACGCCGAAACTGTCGCCCGTCCTCGGGAACAGGGCGGGACCGTGATCGTGGACGAACTCGCCGCCGAGCTCGGTGGCGACGGCCGAGAGACCACGGATGGGTTGCGGATGACGTACCGTGAGGCCATGGCCCTGCACGTGCCCGCCGCCGGTGCGAGTGGGGACGCCTCCAGGATCTCCCTCGTGGGAATGGCCGACGAGTTGCGTGCGGTGAGTTTCCTGGACTGAGGCCCTGCCGGGCCGGTCCACGCAGCCGGGCCCGGCATCCGACCGACAAGACCGAGGAGAACACGGGAGCATGTCACAGCAGCCTGGCGCGATGCCGTCCCACCTGCGCGGAGCGGTGGACCTGTCCGGACTCAAGCAGCGGCCGGCCGCCGGTTCCGGGGCCGCTCCGGCGCAGCCCGGGGCCGCTGCCGCCCCCGAGGGCAGCTGGGTCCTGGACGGGGCCCGGCAGGCCGACCTGCAGCAACTCGTCCAGCTCTCGGGCCGGGTCCCGGTCCTGATCCACCTCGCGATACCGTCCGACCCGGTCAGCGGCCAGCTCGATGCCCTGGTCGCCCCCGAGGTCGACCGTCGCGGCGGACGTCTCGTGCTGGCCCGGGTCGACGCCGAGGCCGAGCCCCAGGCCCTCCAGGTCTTCGGACTGCCCGCCGGGCCCGCCGTCGTCGCGGTGCTGGCCGGGCAGCCGGTCCCGGTGCTGAACCAGGCGGTGCCCGCCGAACAGCTCAGCCAGCTCATCGACGAGCTCCTCGCCGCCGCCGCCCAGAACGGCGTGAGCGGAACCGTCCCCCCGCTGGGCCCGCCGCGGGACCACACGGGCACCCCGGCCGAGGCCCCGGCCCAGCCGCCCCTGCCGCCGTTGCACCAGGAGGCGGTCGAGGCCATCGACCGCGGTGACTACGACGCCGCCCTGGACGCCTACCGGCGGGCCCTGGCGGAGAACCCCGGGGACGAGGACGCCAAGGCCGGCCTGGCCCACGCGGGACTGTTCGCCCGGACGGCCGCCATGGACGCGGCAGCGGTGCGTGAGCGGGCGGCCACCGCTCCGGACGACGTCCAGGCCCAGATCGACGTGGCCGACCTCGACCTCCTCGGTGGACACGTCGAGGACGCCTTCAACCGGCTGGTGCGCTTCATCGCCGCCCATCCCGGCACGGAGCGCGACCCCGCCCGCGAGCACCTCGTGGACCTGTACACGGTGGTGGGGGACCAGGACCCCCGTACCCAGGCGTCGCGGAAGGCCCTGGCCCGCGCCCTGTTCTGAGTCCGACGGCCAGGACCCGAGGGTCATGACTTAAGTCATGGCCTGACTGCCCGTGGCGCACCTCCGGGGGCACGCCCGCGCTTGCTACGGTCGGTTCCATGAGCCTTCCCGACAGCCCCGGTGCCCCGGTGGGCACCGACCACCCCGCCCCGCTGCCCACCGCTCACCCCGGCGCCGGGGTGCGGGAGCTGCCCGACCCGCACACCGCCATCGCGATCCGCGGGCTGGCCAAGCGCTTCGGGGAGAAGATCGCCGTCAACGGCATCTCCCTGGACGTGCCGGCGGGGTCGTTCTACGGACTGGTGGGCCCCAACGGGGCCGGCAAGACCACGGCCATGTCCATGGCCACGGGCCTGCTCCGCCCGGACCACGGACGGGTCTGGATCCACGGCACGGACGTCTGGGAAGAGCCGCTGGCCGCCAAACGGCGGATGGGCGTCCTGGCGGACGGCGTGCGGTTGTTCGACCGGCTGACCGGTGAGCAGCTGGTGACCTACTCCGGCCTGCTGCGCGGGCTCGACCGCCAGACCGTGGCCGAGCGCACCGCCGACCTGTTGCGCGTCATGGACCTCTCCCAGGACGCCGGCAAGCTCGTGGTCGACTACTCGGCGGGCATGACCAAGAAGGTCGCACTGGCCTCCGCCATGATCCACGCGCCGAAGGTACTGGTCCTGGACGAGCCGTTCGAGGCGGTGGACCCCGTCTCGGCGGCCAACATCCGGGACATCCTGGCCCAGTTCGTCGCCTCCGGCGGCACGGTCGTGGTCTCCAGCCACGTCATGGACCTCGTCCAGCGCATGTGCGACCACGTGGCCGTCATCGCCGAGGGCACCCTGCTCGCTGCCGGGACGGTCGACGAGGTCCGCGCGGGCAAGTCCCTGGAGGACCGGTTCGTGGACCTCGTGGGCGGCCGCACGAACGGGGAGGGGTTGTCATGGTTGCACACCTGATGCGCATGAAGCTGGCGATCACCGTCAACGGGTGGAAGCGCAGCACGCTCCAGCTGGTGATGTCCATCTTCCTCATCGCCTACGTGGTCTTCGTGCTGGCGATGTGGGGCGTCGGCGCCGCCTTCCTGCCGGACCTCGAGGTGCAGTGGCGGGGGACCGTCCTGACGCTGGTCGGCGCCGCCGCCGTGCTCGGCTGGATCGTGGTCCCCGTGTTCTTCACCGGGGTGGACATGACGCTGGACCCGGCCAACTTCGCCACCTTCGGCATCCCGTCTCGCGCGCTCGTGCCGGGCCTGGCCCTGGCCGGACTGGTCACGGTGCCGGGAGCGGCGACCCTCATCGCCTACCTGATCTCGTCCCTGGCCTGGCGCGACTCACTGCCGGCCCTCCTCACGGCGATCCCGGCGGCGATCCTGGGCGCACTGTTCTGCATCTGTGTCTCCTACGCGGTCACCGGGCTGCTGGCGGCGTTCACCGGGCGCCGGCGCATCCGCGAGATCGTGTCCATCATCGCCCTCGTCCCGCTCATGCTCAGCGGGGTGATCCTGGCCGGGATCGTCGATTCCGTGGAGGCCGCCGCAGACCGGTTGCCGGGCATCGCCGCGGTCATCGCGTGGACTCCGCTGGGATCGTTCACGGCCGCGCCCTGGGCGGCCGCCGAGGGCCGGTACGGCGAGGCACTCGGGCAGGGGCTGCTCTGCCTCGCCTGGGTGGCCGGCGCCGTCTGGCTCTGGCAGCTCGCCGTCGACCGCCGCTACACCCAGGTGCGCGGCTCCGGACCGGCCACCCGCACCTCCAGGGCGGGGCTCGGGGTGCTGGGTTCGCTGCCCGGCACGCCGGCCGGGGCGATCGCCGCCCGATCGATCATCTACTGGCTCAAGGACCCGCGCTACTCGGCCTCGCTCATGGTCGTGCCCCTGATGCTGGTGCTGTTCTGGTTCCTGGGTGCACAGTCGGGCGACTACTCCCTGATGCTGTTCATGGGTCCGATCACCGGGTTCATGCTCGGCTACGCGATCTCCGCGGACATCGCCTACGACAGCTCCGCGTTCGCGCTGCACGTCACCGCCGGCGTCTCCGGCCGGGACGACCGCGTGGGCCGGGTCGGGGCGCTGCTGCTGTGGGCACTGCCCCTGACACTCGTCCTGACGCTGGCCACCACCTGGATGGCGGGGGCCTGGGACCTGTTGCCGGGGCTGATCGGCCTGGCGGTGGGGGCACTGCTCACCGGTGCGGGCGTGTCCGCGGTGTCCTCGGCCCGCTTCATCTACCCGGTGCCGAAACCGGGGGACAGTCCCTTCGCCACCCCGGAGGGTTCCGCCATGCGGATGATGCTGGTCTCGCTGGGCGCGATGGTGGTCCTCGGGCTGCTGGTGCTGCCCGAGCTCATCCTGTTCGTCCTGGCCCTGCTGACCGGTGACATGCTCTTCCAGTGGCTCACCCTCGTCGTGGGCCTCGGGCTCGGGCTGTTGGTCCTGTGGCTCGGCATCCGCTGGGGCAGCCGCTGGTTCGACCGGGCCCAGGCGGAGACCTACCAGTCCGTGCTGAAGTTCGCGTGAACCCCCGGGCCGGGGAGGCCGGTGGCGACGGGACGGAACCGGACGCGGCCGGACCGGCGTGCCGGAGACCGCGGACCGGTAGACTGGGGCGCATGAGTCTGCCCGCCGAGCCCGATCTGAACGACCCCGGAGCACCGCAGGGTCCCGGCAGCGCCGGGGCCGCCGTGCTGGACCGCCAGGAGCAGCTGCAGGACGCCGAGCCGGGCGACCACGAGCGCTTCTCCCACTACGTCCGCAAGGAGAAGATCATGGAGTCCGCCGTCACCGGCGCCCCCGTGGTCGCCCTGTGCGGCAAGGTCTGGACGCCGGGACGGGACCCGGAGCGCTTTCCGGTCTGCCCGGAGTGCAAGGAGATCTACGACGGCCTCAAGGGGCCGAAGGACGGCGATTCCGGCAGCGAGGGATCCGGCGGCGGCCGGCGCGGCTGGTTCGGCGGCAGAGGCCGCGACTGACCCACGGCCCGGTCGCGTGGCCGGGCCGGCCCGGCCACGCGACCGGGCCAACGC
>NZ_AFXQ01000010.1 GCF_000224415.1 Citricoccus sp. CH26A
AGAAAATCACGGGATCAGTATGCTCCGTCCTTGGCCACTACAGCCTTGAGAGTCCTCGCAAGAATCATCAAGTCCTGAACGAAGCTCCAATTCTCGACGTAATAGAGGTCAAGTCTGACGGACTCGTCCCAAGACAAATCAGATCGTCCGCTTACTTGCCATAGTCCTGTAATGCCTGGCTTTACCAGTAACCGTCTGCTGACGTGATCTTCATATTCGGCCACCTCAGCGGGAAGGGGAGGACGAGGCCCGACGAGCGACATGTCTCCCTTGAATACATTCCAAAGTTGGGGTAATTCGTCGATCGAATACCGACGTATGAAGGCACCAAGTTTCGTGATGCGGGGGTCTTCCCTCATTTTGAAAAGCACCCCGGCGCCCTCATTATCTGCCTGAAGCCTCTCTAATCGTGCCTCAGCATCCACCACCATGGAGCGGAACTTGTGCATGTAGAAATGTTCGCCTCTTTTGCCGACTCGTCGCTGGTGGAAGAATGCCGGGCCAGGATCGTCGACCTTGATCAACAAGCCAACGATTAAGAAAATAGGGAGCAGAAGCATTAGAAGCGCCGCAGATGAGACAACGTCGAAGGTGCGCTTGAGGAAGGCCTCTGTTCCCGCCAAACGAGGTGTCGACACGTGAATCAGCGACAACCCCGCAACGGGCTGCGCGTGAATGCGAGGACCTGCGATATCCGTGAGTGCTGGTGCCATGATTTGGCTAATGCGACGGTCAGCTAGCGCCCACCCGAGCTGGCGGATGGTTCTGGTCTTCATGGCTACTCCGGCAGACATGGCCAATGCATCTGCGTGGTAGTCGTCCAACACCTGGAGAATTTCATCTACATTCTTTGACACGCTCGCTACAGGAAGCGGCAAGCCGTCTTGGCCTGCAGGAGTGTCGAGACTAAAACCAGGGAGAATTGCCGCTACGGGCTTGTAACCGGCGCCGGGTACTTCGTTGAGGGACCGATTGAGATGCTGGACCGCACTGGGTCCCCCCATGAGGACTACTCTCCGAATCGACTTACCCGATTCACGTAGGTGCACCAAGCGACGACGAAGGAGCCAGCGCCCCGCAAGCAGAGCGATGATACCCGCGGGTAGGGCTACCCCTACATAGCCCCGGGCGACCTCTAGCTGAAACACGTAGGAAATGATGGCAACAAGACCAAACAAGTAAAGAGAGGCCGTGACGACTCTTTTGTACTCCTCAGGTCCGGCCCCTAATACTTTTAGGTCTCGCGAACGGAAGAACCCGAGAAAAAGCCACCATCCCACTGCCAGGAGTAGTCCGACAACTAAGTAGGAGGCATCCCATGCTCCTTCTAGAGACGGAGCATCAGTGACGCCAAACCGGGCGAAATGCGCGAGGAGGAGTGCTGCGATGATGACGAATGCGTCCACGATGCTCATCCTGGACACAGTCGACGGCTGCCAATCAGCCGAATGATCGATATCCCGCGTGTGCTCGTTTTGAACATTACGGACGTCGCTGACTTTGGTCGCCATTGAAATGGTGTTCCCCTACCCCTGTGCGGTGCACGACGCATTGAACGTCGACTTCCTCCAGTCACCCCTATGCAGTGATGGCCTCAGGAGGCGTAAGTACTTGCTCCCTGACCGGGGACAAGTCTACGGGAGGTCAATGACCGAACGACGCGATGTCAATGAGTGCCATTTTTGGCACCCGCACTCCCTGTAGGCGTACTTCATCGCCTGCTGCCGAGCTGTCTCCTCAGCGGCGTGGCAGTGGCACCAGATCTCAACATCTTGTGCGCGCGAAACCATTGCTGACTGTTGATTCGTGGGAGCGCCCGATCGAAGCGGAGATCCTGAGCGTAACGATCAAGAATTCGTGTCGGGCCGACGCCATCACCGTCCATCGAGCGTGAAGGTCTTGTGAATCCGCCCGTTATATTGAACTGTCGTCGCGCGATGACGCTCCTGGGTTTAGTTATCAGCCCTGCTGGCAATGGTCGTGGACGCTGAAGATTGGGCACAGCTATATGAGTGACAGATCGTTTCGCGCACCCAAGTTGCACACACCTAGACACAGAGCCCTATTAGGATCCTGGCCGTGCCACCCTCGCAGGCTGACCAGTTCAATATAAGACCAGCCCATGACGTTCATCGGGTGGCGCTCGGCCAGTCTGGACGAAGGATGGGCTTCACGCAGACAAATGGGCTGATGCTCCGGGCGCCATTAACAATGAGCTGGTCAACCAGGTCAGTCCCCGTCTGCAGCGGGTGGACGTTGACTTAGGAACGAAGGAAATCTGGCTATTTGCCGTCGCTGCCGCCGGTGGTTGCGTGCGAGGAAACACCCGGCGGGCCGCTGCGACGATAGAGTCAGTAACTTGATCAAGGAAGAGTTGCAGGTGAAGTGTTGATTCTAACCGGCTCGCTCATCGCCGGGAGAACGAACTTCACGGTCCTGAGGCCCAGGGTGCTGAGGCGGGCCCCGCGTGGACGACCGCGCTGGTCGATGCTATCGGACCGTTCTAGTTGGCCACTAAGTAGCGTCCCTTCCGCAGGTCATACGCGGCATTCACCTAGACGGATCGTTCTCAGTGCACGTCCGTAGGCAGAGAACGAGTAGCGGCCTCGTATTCCACGTGGGTGTCACTGCGTCTAAGTTTCAGGCCAACAAACGCCTACGATTGCTCGGAACGGTGACAAGCAATGCTCAAGAATCACAGTCCGGCCGCTGGTCGAGTCCACATGCTGGCGCCTACTACTTCGCCTCATCAGACGCGGCCGAGGCGGGCGGCTTTCGCCCATTCAGGTAAATCGATGGCACGCCGATGACTCTGGAACTTCTGCGCGAGGCATTCCAGGCATGGTGGCGCAGGCACATAAGTGCCCCAGACCCCTACGACCAATTGTCCCGGCTCGATCGTTGGGATCGCGACCAGTACTCGGTACACCGCAGCGTTCGATGTGACGCGGTCGCCCTCCCGACACCTGACGAATGGGTCAGTTAGTAGGGTCCTGGCCTGGAGTTGGACGGTGGCCGGCGATGCAGGTTATCGGGTTCAGGCCCACTCAGCATTCTTAATGCCGTGCCGTTCATCGGAGCCGATGTCAGTGAGACCGAGGCGGTAAGCCGCACCCTGATGGAACATCAGGCCATCAGCGTTATCTAAGTTGCTGGGCTAAAAATTCGCCACCGTCTACGTCCAGGAACTCTGCTAACCCTGAGAGTCAAAGTCGCACCCGCGACGAGCCTCGTGGTGGCCATTCGCACCTTCGGGACCAATAGCATGATCTGCTCCGTATTACGGCACCTCCGGGCGGCCTGATGTTGAATTAGTGGCAGATGGTCTTTGCATGTCGGCAGCTTCACCTCGACGGCCTCGTGACGGGCGGCCAACCGGCGTCGTGGCTGAACGTCACGCGCGGGACCTTTGCGCATGCACTCCGAACCGCGTCGCAAGTCGCGGACGCTACCTTCAAGGGGTATCTCACGAGCCGATGAGCAGCGGCTTGCTTTCCGCACTCCGTTCTCACCATGGTCAAGCTGGAGGCAGCCGGGTCTGCATTCCGGGAAAGGAGGAACTGCTTGTCGTCTATGGGCAGGGCATCGTTAGGATGACCGCATGATCATCGGCATTGGCGTGGATGTGGTTCAGGTATCCCGCTTTAAAGACCAGTTGGCCAGGGCCCCCGCCCTGCGGGAGAGGTTGTTTACCCCGGTCGAGCGGGAGCTTAACCTTCGTTCCCTCGCAGCCCGGTTTGCTGCCAAGGAAGCCGTGGCCAAGGCACTTTCCGCCCCGGCCGGGATGAACTGGCAGCACTGCAGCATCGAGATCGACGCGACCGGTGCCCCGCACATAGTGGCCACCGGCACCGTGGCCGAAGTCGCGAACGTCAAGGGCGTCAGGACGTGGCACCTGTCGTTGAGCCATGACGGTGATATAGCTACCGCCATGGTCGTCGCCGAGGGCTGACCCAGCCGGCAAGGAGGGAAGTGTCGTGATCCACGCCTACACCGGGAGCGCGGTCCGGGCCGCCGAGAAACCGCTGCTTGACGCCGGTCACGGTGACGCGCTGATGCGCCGTGCCGCGTGGGGGCTGGCAACTTGCGTCCTCCGGCAGCTGCGCGCGAGAGGCCCGGTGGCGGGCGTGGCGGTGGCGGCACTGGTGGGCACAGGGAACAACGGCGGGGATGCGCTGTGGGCACTGAGTTTCCTGCGGCGTCGCGGCGTGGACGTCGTCGCCGTGCCGATGGCCGAGCGGATGCACCCAGCCGGGCTCGCCGCATTCCTGCAGGCCGGCGGGCGCGTGGTCGAGCGCGTACCGGCCCGGACCACGCTGCTCATCGACGCGGTCCTGGGCACCGGGGCGCGGGGTGGCTGGGACACCACCGCCATCCCGGGACTCCCACCAGGCGTCACCGTGGTCGCGTGCGACCTGCCCTCCGGCGTGGACGCCGACACCGGACAGGTCGCCGGGGGAGTGATCCCCGCGGATATCACGGTCACCTTCGGGGCGCTGAAGACCGGGCTGGTCGTCGGAGCCGGAGCCCAAGCTGCCGGGCGGGTGGAAGTGGTGGACATCGGGCTGGGACCGTACCTCCCCGCTCCGGACGTGTCCTCGCTGGAGCGGCACGACGCGCTCGCGATGTTCGCGCCGCCGGCCTGGGACGACCACAAGTACTCCCGCGGGGTACTGGGCGTGGCGGCGGGGTCCGAGAAGTACTCCGGGGCCGCCGTGCTGGTGTGCTCGGCGGCGCTGGCCTCGGGGCTGGGGATGGTGCAGTACGCCGGACCGGAGCCCGTGCGGCAGCACGTCCTGTCCGCACTGCCGGAGGTCGTAGCCGGCTCGGACACCCAGGGCAAGGCCCGGGCCTGGGTAGCAGGTTCCGGCCTCGGGTCCGGTGACGAGGCCCGGTCCCGCCTGGCCGAAGTAATCGAGACCTGCGTCGAGGGCGGGCTGCCGCTCGTCCTGGACGCCTCGGCGCTGGACCTGGTGACCCGCGAGGACCTGGACCGGCTCCGTGCAGCCGGAGCACCGGTGGTGCTCACGCCACACCACGGCGAGTTACTCCGCGTGGCGGGCAGGTTGGCGCCGGAGATGAACGTCTCCTTCCACGCCGTGGCGGAAATGGACACCGTGACTGCCGCGCGCGCTGTTGCCAGGGAACTGGGCGCCGTCGTGCTCCTCAAGGGGCCGACCACCGTCTGCGCCGCACCCGACGGGCACACCGTGGTGCAGAACGAGGGCGGTCCGGAACTGGCGACGGCCGGCAGCGGGGACACCCTGGCCGGACTGGTCGGTTCCGCCCTGACCCACGCCGAGCACGGTGAGCCTGTCTCCCCAGTGAAGAAGGCCGCGGCCGCGGCCTGGCTGCACGGTGCGGCCGGGGTGCGTGCCGCGGCCTACGGTCCCTTCGGGGCGTCGATGCTCGCTGCCGCCGTGCGGTCAGTGCTGGTCAATGCCGTACACCCAGCCCGCTTAGACTGAGGCAGTTCCATCCATGCACTGAGGAGAACCATGCTCGAGACAGCCGCCGGAGAGCCATATCCCTTGGGAGCCACGCCTGATGAGGCAGGGACGAACTTCGCGATCGCCGTGGGCGAGGACGCCGAAAAGGTCGAGCTATGCCTGATCGATGACCAGGGCCAGGAGACCTGTCTGGAACTGACCGAACACTCCGGCAACACGTGGCACGTGCACGTGGCCGGCGTCGGACACGGCCAGGTGTACGGCTACCGGGTGCACGGGCCCTGGGACCCGGCTTCCGGATTGCGGTTCAACGCCGCCAAGATCCTCATCGACCCCTACGCCAAGGCGGTTACGGGGGACTTTAACTGGGGCCAGCACCAGTTCTCCTACGACTTCGAGAACCACGACGAGATCGACACCACCGACTCGCTGGGCCACACGATGCTCGGCATCGTCATCGACGACTCCTTCGACTGGGGCGAGGACGAGCGGCCGGACATCCCGTTCAACGAGACGGTCGTCTATGAGACCCACGTCAAGGGCATGACCGCCCTACACCCGGACGTGCCCGAGGACCAGCGGGGCACCTACGCCGGGCTGGCGCACCCGACCGTGGTCAAGCACCTGAAGCGGCTGGGGGTCACGGCCGTGGAACTGATGCCGGTGCACCAGTTCACCAACGACTCCTACCTGCAGGACAAGGGGCTCTCGAACTACTGGGGATACAACACCCTGGGGTACTTCGCCCCGCAGAACACCTACTCGTCCTCCGGTGACCACGGAGAACAGGTCCGCGAGTTCAAGCAGATGGTCAAGGACCTGCACGCCGCCGGCCTCGAGGTCATCCTGGACGTGGTCTACAACCACACCGCCGAGGGCAACCACATGGGCCCCACGCTGTCCTTCCGGGGCCTGGACAACCGGAACTACTACCACCTGGTCGAGGGCGACGAGCGCCACTACATGGACTACACGGGCACCGGCAACTCGCTGGACCTGTCCCATCCGATGGTGCTGCAGCTGGTCATGGACTCCCTGCGGTATTGGGTGGAGGAGATGCGCGTGGACGGGTTCCGGTTCGACCTGGCCACCACGCTGACCCGGGCCGAGGGCGAGCAGGGACCGGACATGATGTCCGGGTTCCTCCAGGTGGTCCGCCAGGACCCGGTGCTGCGCCAGGTCAAGCTCATCGCCGAGCCATGGGACGTCGGCTGGGCCGGATACCAGGTCGGCAACTTCCCGGGGCTCTGGAGTGAGTGGAACGGCAAGTACCGGGACACCGTCCGCGACTTCTGGCGTGGGGAGCCGGGCACGCTGGCGGAGTTCGCCACCCGAATCACCGGTTCGGCCGACCTCTACGAGGACGACAACCGCACGCCCCGGGCTTCCGTGAACTTCGTGACCGCCCATGACGGCTTCACGCTGCGCGACCTCGTCTCCTACAACGAGAAGCACAACGACGCCAACGGCGAGGACAACAACGACGGCGAGTCCCACAACCGCTCGTGGAACTGCGGCGAGGAAGGGCCCACGGAGGATGCGGAGGTCAACCGCCTGCGCGCCCAGCAGCAGCGGAATTACCTGACCACCCTGATGATCAGCCAGGGCGTGCCGATGATCTGCCACGGGGACGAGCTCGGCCGGACCCAGCAGGGCAACAACAACGTCTACTGCCAGGACAACGAACTGTCCTGGATCCACTGGGACGAGGCGGACGAGGACCTCATCGAGTTCACCTCCACGGTCATCGGGTTGCGTCAGGAACACCCGGTGTTCCGTCGCCGCCAGTACTTCGAGGGACGGCCGATGTCCCGCGAGAACCCCGAGGAGTTGCCCGACATTGTCTGGCTGGAGCCGGATGCGACGGCCAAGGACGAGTCCGATTGGGACTCGTACCACGCGCGGTCCATCTCGTTCTTCCTCAACGGTCACCACCTGCCGGCTCCTGTTCGAGCGGGCGACGCGGAAGCCGACCACGATTTCTACGTGCTCCTCAACGCCTACTGGGAACCGGTGGAGTACACCCTGCCGGGTGCGCCGTTCCCCGACTCCTGGACACTCGTGGTGGACACGGCCCAGGCCGCCCCGGACGTCGCCGCGTTCAGCGCGGGGGACAAGGTCACCGTACCCGGTCGCGGGATCGTGATCCTCCAGTCCACGGAGCGTTGAGCGAGCGGTCCCGCACCCACCGGTGCCGCTGGCGCCGGTGGGTGCTCCGCGGCGCAGGGGTGGTGGTGCTGGCGTTCCTGGCCGTGGGTGCTGTGCTGGCGTGGTTCACCGTAAATCCGCGGGTGAACTCGGCCCCGCGGGTGGACGCGTTGCTGGTGCTGGCCACGCAACCCGGTGCCCACGAGGAGGCGCATCGCTTGGTCGACGCGGGCGTGACCGATCTGCTGATCGTCTCCACGACGCCGCGCAGTGAAGCGACCCTCTGCCACCGTCCGCCGGCCGGCGTCGAGGTCGAATGTTTCTCGCCCGAACCGGTGACGACGCAGGGTGAGGCCATGGTCGGTTCGAACATCGCTCGTCAGCGTGGGGTGCACAGCCTCGGAGTGCTGACGTTCAACCATCACATCGAACGATCGCGGATGCTCGTGGAGCGGTGCTGGAACGGTCCAGTTCACATGTACGAGTTCCAGCCAGCCCGCAGCACGCGCGGTTACGCCCATGACTTCGTCTACGCCATGGCCGCTTATGGCAAGACGTTCCTCACGCCCGGTTGTGGCACCCCACCGCCGGACTGGCTGCAAATGCCGATCGACCGCATCAAGAACTAGGTCCAGCCTCGGCGGTGGGGGCTGAGACATACGCGATGCGGACGCCGGGAGCATTCGCTCGCTACGAAGCTTTCGTCGACGACTCTTCTCCACAACAGTGCATTCGCGACGGGCGCCGACGGACGCTCCATTTGGGCCGCGATAGAAACCAAGATGTTCTCGGAGCTCGTCTGCACTAAGTCGCTACACCGCTTGAGGCAAGGTTACGGTTAACAGAGTTGCAGAAACCGGGTCCAGTCCTGCCCCTGCGTCGACCTTCGTCGCAGTCTCGGGGCGCACCACGGCGGGGTCCTCGGTCGCGCCGAGGAACACGGACTGGCCGGGGGTGAGCAGGGCGCTGTCGTGACCGGAGTCGATGCGCACGGTCCCGGCGGTGCAGACCGCGATGACGGGTCCGTTGGCGGTCAGGGTGCGGCCGGTGGCCGCGGGCAGGTCCAGGCGCTCGAGCTGGAACTCCTCGAAGGGCGGGCGGAAGACGAGGTGTCCCTCGCCCTGGGCGTGGGGGGTGCAGTAGGGCACCGGAAGCGCCTGGAAGTGCACCACCCGGCGCAGCTCGTCCACGTCCACGTGCTTGGGCGTCAGTCCTCCGCGCAGCACGTTGTCCGAGGCCGCCATCACCTCCACGCCGAGCCCGTGCAGGTAGGCGTGCACGTTGCCGGCCGGCAGGTGGATGGCCTGTCCGGGGGCCAGGTCCACCCGGTTCAGCAGCACGGAGACCATCACCCCGGCATCCCCGGGGTAGTGCTCGGAGATCCCGACGGCGGTGGACAGGTTCAGGTCGTCCTCCAGCACGTGCGGGGCCCGGCGTAGGGTGGCCACGACGTCCTGGACCCAGGCGCCGGCGGCCCAGCCCCCCTCGGGGTCCAGCAGGGTGGAGAAGGCCGACTCCAGGTCGCCGGCGTGCAGCGTGGCGGCCAGGGCCGCGGCCGCGGTGCCGGGGCCGGCCTCGGCGCCCTCGAAGTGTTCGGCCAGGGCCCCGGCGAGCCGGTCGAAGGACCGCGCGGCGTCCTCGGGGGAGCGGAAGCCGCACAGGGCGGTGAACGGGGTCAGCGCGAGTACCATCTCGGGCTTGTGGTTGTCATCGCGGTAGTTGCGGTGCGCCGCGGTGATCGGGACCCCGGCGGCCTGCTCGGCGGCGAAGCCGGCACGGGCCTGGTCCAGGGTGGGATGGGCCTGGATGGACAGCGGGCGCCCGGCCGCGAGCAGCTTCACCAGGTAGGGCAGCCGGCCGAACCGGGCGGCGTGCCCGAGCAGGGCCTGCGGGTCGCGGGCGATCAGTTCGTCCAGGGGGACCGGCGTGGCCGAGGGATCCGCGGCGGGCACGACGCCTGAGGGGGCCCCGGGGTGGGCGCCCATCCACAGCTCGGCCTCCGGACGGCCCGAGGGGGTGCGTCCCTGCAGCTCGGCCAACAGGGTCGCGGACCCCCAGGCATAGTCACGGATGGCATTGCGCAGCAGGAACATGGTGAAGACCTATCCGGTTAGATTCGAGTGAACGTTACAGCAGAGGCTGTGCCCGGTGGCCCCTGATAGGAAATGGGTCAGGACCGCACATCTGCCGAGCCGTGGACTGTGGTGAGCCCGGCTCCTGCCCAGGCCTCAAATCCACCGGTCATATGTGTGGCGCGGTGAAGACCCCTCTTCCGGAGCTCCGACGCTGCCAATTGGGATGACTGTCCGTGTTCGCAGAACAAGACATATCGGCTGTCCCAGCTGTCCGCTTCGGGTATGCGGTGCTCCGACGTGGGGTCAAGGCGCAAGGACAGGAGCATCAAGTCGATCACGATGGCACCTGGGATGCCGGCGATCCCGGCGCTGTGTGCCTCCAGCCGGACATCGATGAGTAACGCCCCGTTCGCTTGCTCTGCCAGAGCCTGCTTCGGGGTCAATCCGTCTAGTTCACAATGGGCATTTCTGAGCGCGGCTTCAGAACCAACCTCTTTCACAGTCACAATCCAAGAATAGGCGCTGAAAATGTTGGCCTCTTATGGTGACGACCTTTCGAACGCTTTGAGGGGCGTGGCGTCACTCGACCTCGTCATAGCATCGTGACTGGCGCCGATCCTAGGTTTAGAAATGGTCTCACTCAACGGGTGATAAATCGGCTGTCGTCTTACGGAGAGGTCGGGGTGGGACAATGGGCCCATCATGTCTTCTGTCAGCGACGCCATCACCGACTTCCACACCCCGCCGGCCCTGCAGCCGGCGGGTATCACCGGGCCCACCGGTCCGGCTGGATCCGCCAAGTTAACCGGTCCTTCACTCCCCGCTGAGCGGGCCGCCGTCGTGGACCTGGCCGCGATCCGGCACAACGTGGCCCAGTTGCGATCCTGGGTCCAGCCCTCCGCATTGATGGCCGTGGTCAAGGCTGACGGCTACGGGCACGGCGCGGTGCCCGTGGCCCGCGCAGCCGTGGAGGCCGGGGCCACCTGGCTCGGAGTGGCACACGTGTCCGAGGCGCTGAAACTGCGGGCCGCCGGGCTGAGCGCACCGACCCTGGCCTGGCTGCACACCCGGGACACCCCGTTCGGGCGGGCCATCGAGGAGAACATCGACCTCGGCATCTCCGGCTGGGAGCTGGAGCCGATCGCCCAGGCCGCGCAGCGCCTGGAACGCCCGGCGCGGGTACACCTCAAGGTGGACACCGGGCTGGGCCGTAACGGGGCGACCCTGGCGGACTGGCCGGGCGTGGTGGCCCGGGCCGCCGCGCTGCAGGAGGCCGGGGTGATCCGGGTGGTCGGGATCTTCTCGCACCTGGCCGTGGCCGACGAGGAGGACCGCGACGCCGAGACCGACGAACAGCTGGCCCTGTTCCACGGAGCGGTGGAGACGGCCAGGAACGCCGGGCTCGACGTGGACGTGCGGCACATCGCCAACACCCCGGGCATCCTGGTGCGCCCCGACGCCCACCTTGACCTGGTCCGCGCCGGCCTGGGGATCTACGGGCTCTCCCCGTTCAGCGACCGCCCCGCCGAGGAGTTCGGGCTCATCCCCGCCATGACGGTCACCACCTCGGTGGCGAACAACAAGGCCGTCGACGCCGGCCAGGGCGTCTCCTACGGGTACCGGTACCACACCTCCGCTCCCACGCGGCTGGCCCTGGTGCCCCTGGGCTACGGGGACGGGGTGCCGCGGACGGCGATCGCCGCTCCCGTGTCCATCGGTGGCCAGCGGTACGAGGTGGCCGGGCGGATCGCCATGGACCAGTTCGTGGTGGACCTGCGCACGGAGGACGCCACCGTGGCGCCCATCGGAGCCCGGGTGGACCTGTTTGGCCCGGAGTCCGGGATCGCCGCCGACGAGTGGGCCGCGGCGGCCGGGACCATCAACTACGAACTCGTCACCCGCATCGGTGCCCGGGTCCCGAGGATCCACGTGGACACGGATCCGGGCGTGGGCACCGGGATCCCCACGGGGGAGAGTCGGTGAGGCCAGTCCATGTACCGGCACCGCACCCGGCGGCCCGGCTCGAGGTGCCGCTGGACGGAGCGGCGGCCACTCAGGCGTGGGCGGCGCGGCTGGCTGGCGAGCTGCGCGCCGGTGACGTGGTGATCCTGACCGGAGAGCTTGGGGCCGGCAAGACGACCTTCACCCAGGGCCTCGGGGTGGGACTCGGCGTACGGGAGGGCATCATCTCCCCGACCTTCGTGCTCTCCCGGATCCACCCGTCCCCCAGCGACGGGCCGGACCTCGTGCACGTGGATGCCTACCGGCTCGCATCCGCCGGGGAACTGTCCGACCTGGACCTGGACACGACCGTGGACCGCTCCGTGACGGTCGTGGAGTGGGGGAGGGGACTGGCGGAGTCCTTGGCCGGCTGGCCGGATGACCCCGAGGCGTCCTGGCTGGACATCGAGCTGGTGCGCGCGACCGGTGGGGGAACGAGCGGTGGCGAAGGCGCCCGCGCCGACGCCGAGGCCGGCACCATCGTCACCGACTTCTCCGACGAGGACGGCGCCGGGCAGGACGAGGCGCGCACCGCCGTCGTCCTCGCCTACGGGCCCCGCTGGGTCTCTGCGGCACTCCCGAGCTGAACCCTCGGTGGCGTCCCCGGCGGTGGACGTCCCACAGGACATACAACGTCGTATGCAGTGGATGTTGAGCAGATCCCTAGCCCAGGATGGGCGGCGCTCGCTAGACTCACGCTCAGGTATCCGCCCGGCCATCCCCAAGAAACGCCGCGCTGGTTCCCGTCTCATACGCACGTGCGGATTTCCGCTTGACTCTCCGGAGGGGCCATCTTGAACAACTCTCAGAGCCGTACCCACTATCGGACCGTCTACGGATCTAACCCCAAGCGCCTGGAGGCCGGGACAGCCGTCGGGATCGCCCTGGTGCTGCTGGTCCTGGCGGCGTTCTTTGTCTTCCTGATGTTCATGCAGTAATCCGGAGCACCCGCGCTGCCGCGGAGCATTCGCGGCGGGTCCAGTCGGTCACGTGCGGACGTCGAATTCGCTGTAGGTGACCGGCAGGCCGTCCTGCTGCCAGGCCTCGAAACCGCCGTCGATGTCCGTGGCGTGGTGCAGTCCCATCTGGCGCAGGTTCCACGCCGCCAAGGACGACGCGTAGCCGTGGCGGCAGAACAACACATAGCGGGTGTCCCAGCGGGTCGCCTCCGGGATCCGGTACGCGAAGCCGGGATCCAGCCGCCAGGGGAGCACCGTCAAGTCGATCACGAGCGCGCCCGGGATGCCCGGGGCCTCGGCGCGATGGGTCTCGGTGCGCACGTCGATCAGCACCGCGCCCCGTTGCTGTTCCGCCAGGGCAGCCGTGGGGGAGAGGCGGTCCAGGCCGGCACGCACACGGCGCAGCAGGGCCATCGAACCGTTCGGGTCAGTCTCCACACCGCGATCCTAGGGGGTGGCGACCTATCCGGGCCGGGACCGCACCCACCCGAGCTCGCTCAGGTGCTCGTGCACCAGGCGGGCGAGGGCCGCCTCGGCCGCGGGGTTCAGGTGCGCGCTGTCCCGGGACAGTGAGGGCGGCTTGTTCCCGGTCGCCTGCTCCTGCCGGTCGGCCGGCGTCGGGCTGATGCCGGCGTACCCCCACACCTCCGGTGAGGTGAGGAAACCGCCCAGGTCGACGAACTGCCGGCCGAACTCGGCGCGGGCCGCCACGTTGTACGCGATGACCCCGTCCCGGAGCGCCGACCCGGAGCGCGGAGTGTGCGTGTTGACGAAGTGGCCCATCACCAGGACGTTGGTGCCGCCGTTCCAGGCCACCGCGTCCCGGGTCCACTGCAGCAGCGTGCCGACGTCCCGGGTCCCACCGGCCCCGTTGAGGTTGTTCTTGCCCAGGTTCAGCAGCAGGATGGCCCCGCGCTGCCCGTGGGTGGGCCGGAACGCCGCGTTCTGCGCCGGGTGGGACCCGAGGCGTTTCACCGTCTCCTCGGCGAGCTCACCGCTGTGGCCCCCGTTGTAGAAGGGCATGCCCCGGAACTCGGCGGCGAAGCGCGGTCCGGACAGCGCGATGGTGGAGGACCCGAACGCGTAGAGCCGCCCGTAGTCGAGGGCCACCGGGGTGCGCTGTCCGGTGTGCCGGTCGGTCACCGTCGCGTGGCCCCAGGCCGTGGACTCCGCGGCGTAGCGCGCGGTTCCGGTCAGCGTGGTCCGCCCCGTCCCCGCCGGCTCGGGGGACACCGAGGTGAACCGGGCGTCGCCGGTCGCTGAGGGGGTGGCCTTCACCTGGGCGCCGGTGGAGATCACCAGGCCGGCCAGCAACGCCAGCGCGGCGCGACGGCCCAGGGTGTTCCCCGTGGGTCTGGCCATGGTCGCCCCTCCCGTCGCCGGTGCTGCTCACACCGTAAGGGGGCCGGTGGGGGAGGGAAACGTGGTCGTGTACTCGGGTGCCACTGGTGCTGATGGTGGTGCAGGGGCTGGTCGCGCAGTGAAGGCAGGCAGGCGCCGTGCTGGGGTGCAGCGGGTCAGATCCAGGATCCGGAGGGATTCAGCCAGTCCACGTAACGCTGGATGACCGGCCAGGCGCCTTCGGAGTCGTTGGAGACGATGGTGACGGTGGTCCGGGTGGTCGGGTCGAAGCGGGTGCGCACCGAGACCCCGGGGTCGTAGCCCTCCAGGATCCAGCCGGGGCCGTCCTCGTCGAGCCAGAAGCCCATCCCGCAGCGCAGTCCCTCGTACTCGTCGTGGTGCCGGGGGCGGGTCATCTCCGCCAGAGCCCCACGGGAGACGATCCTGCCGTCCGCCAGGGCGCGCCAGAACCTGCTGAGGTCCTCGACCGTGGAGACCGCGCCGCCGTCGCCGTTGCCGCGCACCGGCAGGTGCAGCACGTTGGTGCGCACCGAGTCGCACCGCAGGTACCCGGTGGCGGTGCCCGCGGCGGGCTCGTCCAGCCGGGGATACCCGGTGGCGCCCATGCCCGCAGGGGCGAGCACCCGCTCGGTGACCAGCTCGTGGAAGCTCCGGCCGCAGGCGCGCTCCGCGGCCAGGGCCAGGACGATGTACCCGCCGTTGTTGTAGGCGAACCGTTCCCCGGGCCGGGAGACCTGCGGGCAGTGCAGCACCTGCAGGAACCCCTCGGTCTCGGCCAGCGTGTGCGTGGGGACGGGCAGCACGTAGTCGGTGACCTCCCAGTCGGCCGACTCGTCCAGGTAGTCGCCGAGGCCCGAGGTGTGGCCGAGCAGGTGCTCCAGGGTCACGTCATCGTCGATCCCCGGCAGGTCCAGGCCGAGCATGGGCCGCACCCTCGAGGTCCGGGACAGGGAGCCGTCCTCGATGAGGGACATGATGACCAGGGCCGTGAACGCCTTGGACACGCTCGCCACCCCGAACCGGGTTTCGGGCGTGTTCGGGATGCGCAGCACACGCTCGGCCAGCCCGTACCCGCGGGACAGCACGGGGGAGCCGTCCACGTCGATGGAGATGGCGCCGGAGAAGTTGTGGCGCAGGGCCGCCTCGTCCAGGACCGAGGCGAGTTCCGTCAGGTCCTCGGCAGGCGTCGAGGAACCCGGAGGGGGAGGGGTTGTCACATGCTCAATCTAGTGCACGGGGGTGGTGCCGGGGAGGATGAGCCGCTGGTGGCGTGGGGTTTTCGCGGGCCCGCGCTGACGGGTGCGGACGCTCCGTAGACTGGACCCCGTGACCTCCGACCCCGCCCCCTGCTCGCGATCGATGCCTCCGCGAACGCCAGCGCCGCCGTCGTGCTCTCCGGCGAGGTCCTCGCCCGCTTCTCCACCACCCAGACCAACACCCACGCCGAGGTGCTCGCGCCCGCCGTGCAGCAGGTCATGCGGGAGGCGAACGTGGCCGCGGCGGACCTCGGGGCCGTGGTGGCCGGCGTCGGGCCCGGGCCGTTCACCGGCCTGCGCGCCGGGCTGGTGACCGCCCGCTCGCTCGCCTTCGCGTGGGGGCTGGACGTGCACGGGGTGATGAGCCTGGACGCGATCGCCCACCCCGCCGCCGAGGACGCCTGGCGCCGCGGCGTCGACGAGTTCGTGGTCGCCACCGACGCCCGCCGCCGCGAGGTCTACTGGGCGCACTACTCCCACGTGGGCGGGCAGTTCCAGCGCCTGCACGGGCCCTTCGTCACCGCCCCGGCCGACGTCACCCCGCTGCCGGTGTACGGGGCCGGTGCCGGACTGTACCCTGACGTGCTGTTCTCGGTCCCGGAGTTCCGCACCACCGTCCCGGACGCCGGTGCCCTGGGCTTGGTCGGCGAGCTCTCCCTGCGCCGGGGCCGGGGCCTGCTGCCCGTGCAACCGCTGTACCTGCGCGAGTCCGACGCCAAGGTCCCCGGGCCGCGCAAGAGGGCGGGCACGGGGGAGCGCTGAGGTCTCGAGAGAGTCACGAGCACGATGGACGGTGGTTCCCGCGGCGTGTCTCACCGTGCATCGTGATCGTAATGACGGCGGTTCCTGACTAGAGTTCGCGCTCGTCCACGACGTCGTAGTCGCGGAACGTGATCTCCCCGTCGACGAGCTCGCGCATCCTCCCCGCGAACTCCGTGGTCTCCGGAAGCTGCGAGTTCTCCATGGCCGACTCGTAGGAGTCGAAGAAGACGACCTCGCAATAGCGGTCCGGGTTGTCGCGGTGCTTCATCCACACGGCCCGGCGAGCCGTGCGTTTCCCCTCCGTGGCCCGCTCCCACTCGGCGAGGACCTCGGCCACCTCCTCGGCCCGGGTGGTGGTGTATTCGATCAGCTGGACGAACGTCATGACGCACTCTCCTTGTACGCGATCCCCTGGATTCAACGGTAGGCCTGGCGGAGAGGGGTGTGAATATCGCACGCACCCCGGACTGGAGCAGTGTGATCTACTCGGGATGATGACAGCTGATCAGACCGATGGAGACCTCGACGCGTCATCGCCCGCGTCGGCGGAAGCGCTCCCGCACCCGCTGACGGGACAGCGCTTCGCCTCCCCCGTGCCGCCGGGCACCGGTTGGCCCGAGGATCCCGCCCTGCCCACGACGCCGGCCGCGGCCTCGGCCGACCAGGTCCGGGACCTGGCGGGGTCGGCGTCCTCGCTGGCCGAGGTCGACGCACGGGTCAGCGTGTGCCGGGCCTGTCCGCGGCTGATCCAGTGGCGCGAGACCGTAGCCGTGGAGAAGCGGCGGGCGTTCGCCGACCAGCCGTACTGGGGCCGGCCCGTGCCCTCCTATGGGGACGAGTCCGCGCGGGTCCTCGTGGTCGGGCTCGCTCCCGCCGCCCACGGCGGCAACCGCACCGGGCGGATGTTCACCGGAGACCGCTCGGGGGACTGGCTGTTCGCCGCGCTGCACCGGGCCGGGTATGCCGAGCGCCCGACGTCCGCGATGGCCGGCGACGGCCAGCGCCTCAGCGGGCTGCGCATGGTGGCCCCCGTGCACTGCGCCCCACCGGACAACAAGCCCACCCCGGCCGAGCGGGCCGCCTGCGGGCACTGGCTGGACCGGGAACTGCAGTTGCTGACCACGGTGGAATCGATCCTGGTGCTGGGCTCGATCGGCTGGCAGTCCCTCCATGCCGCCGCCGCCCGGATCGGCTGGGGCATGCCGCGGCCGCGGACGAAGTTCGGCCACGGGGTGCAGACGGTGTTCACCGTGCCGGGTGATGCTGGCGGCGGGAGCAGTGACGGTGGCGGAACCGCGGGGGAGCGGCGGGTCCGCGTGGTCGGCTGCTACCACGTCTCCCAGCAGAACACCTTCACCGGACGGCTCACCGAGGCGATGCTGGATGAGGTCATCCGTCTGCTGTGACGGACCTGACATCTCGGGGTGCGCGCATCCGTTTCGTGACGGCCTAGTTTCCATTAGGAAGTTCAAACGTCTCCTGCTAACGTGACTCCGGAAGCTGTCCTGACTTGGGTGGCTCTGCTTTATTGCTCCAGGACCCTTGGAGGGGGAACCACATGTCTATCGACCAGAACACGCCGAAGACCACCAATCGTCCGAGCAAGCGCCGCGGATTCAAGCCCGGCCTCGTTGCTGCCGCTCTTGCCGGTGCTCTGCTGATCCCGGCCGCCGCGGTGACCATCGCCGCCGAGCCGTGGGCCGACGGGGCCGCCGTGGCCGCCAGCGCCAATGGCAAGAGCGAGAAGCGCCAGACGGCCGCCGAGGCTGAGTCGGAGATGCGCGAGTGCCGCGACGAGACCAATGCCTACGGCAACGGTGAAGTCTCCCTGGCACTCGTCAAGAAGCTGGCGACCTGCCTCGAGCTGCTGGACAGCGCGGGTGACCCCGAGTCCCCGATCACGGTGAAGGAGGCCCAGAAGCTCATCAAGCAGGGCCTGCAGGCTTTCGAGACCGCCGGATTCAAGCGTGAGCAGATCCCGGGTATCCTCTCCATGCTGAGCGAGTCGCGAATGGTGGAGACCATCGCCGGTGAGCGTGCCAACGATCTGATCGGCCTGATGGCTGGCTCCCAGATCATCGAGGACTACGCCAACCGTGAGATCCAGGGCAACGAGGCATCCAAGAAGATTGCCGAACTCCTCGTGACCATTGACAAGGCAGGTCAGAAGTAACTTCTCCCGATGACGCCCTGACCGGCGTCACCTGCGAGGACTTCGATCGCCCGGTTCCGGTGGCACTGCCACCGGGGCCGGGCGATCTGTGTTCGTCCGGGCTACCATGGCCAGCACCCGACGTCGTCGTCACGGAAGGAGCAGCACCATGAGCACCCAGCGTTTCCCCGATCCGGAGGACCAGGTCGCCACCGGCGCACCCGTGGAGGCCAACGAGGCCGACATCGCGGAGCAGCAGCGGGCCGCCGCCCTGGACGACGGCCAGGACACCATCGGCGCCTCCAGCACCGAGGACCCCGCCCTGGAGAAGGAGCCCGACGAGTGGGTCAGCGGGGACGACCCCATGACCCCGTCCCAGCGGTCCTACCTGGACACCCTGGCCCGGGCCGCCGGTGAGGAGCTGCCGGCCAACCTGACCAAGGCCGAGGCCTCCGTGCACATCGACCGGCTCCGGCGGACCGCCGGAATGTGACGTCCTCGAACCTCCACGTCAGTGCGGGGTTCCGAAGATCGGGGTGGCGGCCCGTGGAGGGCACCGCCTAGGGTGACGAACCTGTGGCCACCCGGGCTCGGGTGGTACCGACACCACACCTCGGACACCCGGGAGGACACACCATGGTCGCCGACCACACCAGCACCCCGCGCCGCACCGCGCCCACCGCCTCGACCGAGGACGCCCCGCGCACCGGCCGCCGCCGTCTGGCCCGTGCCCTCACCGCCGTCGCGGCGTCCGGCGCCCTCCTCGTGCCCGCCGCCGGGGCCGCCGTCGCCGCTCCCGCCACCGACGCCCCGCGGCGGGCTCGGAGGCCGCCTGCCTGGCCGCCTCGTTCCCCGCCGGCCAGACGTGGACCACGGCCGCCGCCGTGGACGAGTGGCTGGCCTGCGTGGGGCTGAGCAACGGTGAGGCCTACGCCGACCCGGGAATCACCCGCGGTGAGGCCGCACAGATCGCCTACCGCGCCGTCGGGGCCGATGAGCCCGCGGGCGCCTCCGTGTTCGCGGACGTCGCCCCCGGCAGCGACTCCGCCACCGCGATCACCTGGCTCGCCAACGCGGGGATCGTCCGTGGGTACGGCGACGGCGAGTTCAAGGCTGACCGTGCGATCTCCCGCGACGAGTTGGCCATCGTGCTGGTCGGTGCCGCCCTCACCGGTGCCGAGGCGCCCGCCGGGGATGCGCCGGCCGCTGCGGCCGGTGACTCGGGCGAGGGCTCGACCGCCTCCGAGGCCACCGCGGACTCCGCCGCCGCTGAGACGACCGCGGACCCGGCCGCCGCCGAGGCACCCACCGAGGCCGCCGTCGTCGGGAACTCTGCGGCGACCGCCTACAAGCGCGACGCCGCCGCGTTCATGGAGGAGTACGGCTGCAAGGGCACCGCGCTGACCATCGTGAAGGCGACCAGCATCGACGGTGCCACCGGCGTGACCTCCGTGACCTCGGGTCAGCCGGCGTCGGTGCAGATCCGGTCCGGCCTGGATGAGTACCAGCTCGAGCACACCGCCGCGCACGAGTGCATGCACGTGCTCCAGCACGCGGTCGCCGACTACGACTTCGCCACCCTGGACGCGATGCTGCAGCCGTACTACTCCGAGGACCTCGTCACGAGCTGGGGCGCGGTGGACATCTACGAGCAGAACGCCGAGTGCGCGGTGCGGTCGCTGGGCTTCCCGCAGGAGTACTCCAGCTATGACGTCGCCTGCACCGAGGCCATGCTGGACGCCGGCCAGGCCATCGCCCTCGGGCACGACCCCCGGGAGGTCGTCGCCGCCGGCTGACCGCCGGTGGACCGCCGGCTGATCACCGGTCGGCCGACGACCGATACCCGCCCGATCGCATCACCGGTCGCATTCCTGAGGACGGAATGTCGACCGGTGATGTGGATCACGCCGCCGCGCCTCTATAGCGTCCGGGTGAGACATTCCCGTTCCACCCTGGAGGACCTATGGACGTGCTGTCCGACATCCGGAAATCGCCCATGACCCCGTTCCAGGTCATGGCCGTCAGCGTTGCGCTGGCTATGATCCTGCTGGACGGGTTCGACGTGGCCGCGATGGCCTACGCCGCTCCATCGCTGAGCGCCGAGTGGGGCGTGGAGCCGGTGATGCTGGGTTACCTGCTCAGCGCCAGCCTGTTCGGCATGGCCGCCGGCTCGATCTTCCTCACCCCGCTCGCCGACTTCATCGGCCGCCGCTGGCTGGCCGTGGGCTCCATGTTCGTCATCACCGTCGGCATGGCGCTGTCCGCGATCGCCCCGGACGCCACCTGGCTGCTCGTGGTCCGACTGCTCACCGGCCTCGGCGTGGGCGGCATGATGGCGAACCTCAACGTCCTGGTTTCCGAGTACGCCTCCGACGCCCGCCGCGGGTCCATCATCGGCATCTACGCCGCGGGCTACCCCATCGGGGCGACCATCGGCGGCGTGGTGGCTGAGCCCATGATCGGGGCCTTCGGCTGGGAGGCCCTGTTCTGGGTGGGCGCCGCCCTCAGCGGCCTGATGTTCCTCATCGCCCTGGCCCTGCTGCCCGAGTCCCTCGACTTCCTGCTGGCCCGCCGCCCCGCCGGTGCGCTCGAGCGCTCCAACCGCATCCTCGCCCGGATGGGCCGCGCCCCGCTGACGGAACTGCCCGCGCTGCCGGCCGCCGACGCCTCCGGCGGCGGCATCGCCCAGATCTTCCGGGGCACCGTACGCTTCCGCACCTTCATGCTCTGGATCGGCTACGCCTGCCTGGTGGCCGCCTACTACTTCGCCAACACCTGGACCCCGCAGATCATCGCGCAGGCCTCCGGCGAGGACACCCTGGGCATCCGCACCGGGACCCTGGCCAACCTGGGCGGGATCATCGGTTGCTTCATCTTCAGCGCGCTGGCCATCCGCTTCAAGTCCAACCGCCTGCTGTTCGGCGCGCTGGCCGCGGCCGCCGGTTCCTACGTCCTGTTCGGTCTCGTCTTCTCCGTGATCCCGGTGGCAATGGGCACCGCCGTGCTGCTGGGCGTGCTCACCACCGCGGGCATCGCCGGCTTCTACGCCGTGGCCCCGGGCGTGTACTCGGCCACGGCGCGCGCCACCGGTATCGGCTGGATGATCGGCATCGGCCGCCTGGTCTCGATCGCCGCCCCCATCCTGGTCGGCTACCTGATCGACGGCGGCTGGGCACCCGAGGGCATCTTCTACCTGTTCGCTATCCCGCTGCTGATCGCCGCCGCTTGCGTGGCCGCCCTCAGCCTGTCGATGAAGCGCGGTGCCGGGACCACCTCGGCCGACGCCACGGCGTCCGCCGCCGCCCCGGCCGCCGCCCGCCCCACCGCCTGAAAGGACCCGACATGACGACGACCACCCAGCCCGGCACCCTGCTCACGCCCGCCCCCGACCGCGCCGACTGGCACACCACCCGGATGGGCCGGTTCCTGGAGGACCTCGAGGCCCGGTACGGCCAGCGATTCGCCACCTACGACGACGCCTGGGCCTGGTCCGTGGCGAACCTCGAGGACTTCTGGAAGGAGGTGTGGGAGCACTTCGAGGTGATCACCCACGCCCCGTACACCGCCGTCCTTCAGGAGCGCACCATGCCCGGGGCGCAGTGGTTCCCGGGGGCACGGATCAACTACGCCGAGCACGTGCTGCGCAGGCTCCGCGAGCGTCCCGACGACGTCATGGTCACCTCCCGGTCCCAGACCACCGGGTCCGTGGAGTGGACCGGGGCGCGGCTGGAGGAGGAGATCGCGCGCATCCAGGCCGGGCTGATCGCCCGCGGCGTGGGCGTGGGCGACCGGGTGGCCGGGTACCTGCCCAACATCCCGGAGACGCTGGCCGCCTACCTGGCGACGACGGCCCTCGGCGCGATCTGGTGTGCCGTGCCCCCGGAGATGGGCCCGCAGTCCGTGCTGGACCGCATCAGCCAGCTCGAGCCGACGCTGCTGATCGCGATCGACGGCTACCGCTACGGCAAGCGCGAGCTCTCCCGCGCCGACGACCTGGCCCGGATCCGGCAGTTCCTGCCCGGCACCCGGACCGTCCTGCTGCCCTACCTGGACCCGAACGCCCAGCCGCCCGAGGGCGCCGAGGGCTGGGCCGCGTTCACCGGCCGGGTCGGAACGGGCCTCGAGGCGAGGGGCGCGGGGGTGAGGGGCGCGGGGCAGGCCGCGGCCGGCGTCGGGACCGGGCCCGCCGTCCCGGAGGTGCACATCGAGCCGGTGCCCTTCGACCACCCGCTGATCGTGCTGTTCTCCTCCGGCACCACCGGACGGCCCAAGGCGATCGTGCACGGCCACGGCGGCATCCTGCTCGAGCACCTCAAGGCCCACGGGCTGCACTTCGGCATGAGCGAGGCCGACAACGCGTTCTGGTTCTCCACCACCGGCTGGATGGTGTGGGCCATGGGGATGTCCTCCCTGCTGCTGGGCGCCTCCGTGGTCCTGATGGACGGGGACCCGAACTGGCCGGCCGCGGATGGGGAGTGGTCCCAGTGGGCGGTCATGGCCGAGACGAAGTCCACCTACATGGGCACCGGCTCCGCCTACCTGGGGGCCTGCGCCCACGCCGGGATGCGTCCCCGCGAGCGCTGGGACCTGTCCCGGCTGCGGGAGATCCAGTGCTCGGGCTCGCCGCTGGCCGCCGACGTCGCCGGCTGGGTGCTCGACGCCGTCAACCCGGACCTGCTGCTGGCCCCCACCTCGGGTGGCACGGACATCTGCGCCGCCTTCGTGGGCGGCAGCCCGCTGACCCCGGTCTGGGCGGGGGAGATGTCCTGCCGTCCGCTCGGGGTGGCCGTGGAGTCCTGGGATCCGGAGGGCCGGCCGCTGCGGGGTGAGGCCGGGGAGCTGGTCTGTACCGCTCCGATGCCCTCCATGCCGGTGTTCTTCTGGGGCGACGAGGACTACGAGCGCTACCGGGACAGCTACTTCGGCGCCTACCCGGGCGTGTGGCGCCACGGTGACTGGCTGGTGCAGACCGAGCGCGGCAGCTGGGTGATCACCGGCCGTTCGGACGCCACCCTGAACCGCGGCGGGGTGCGCCTGGGCACCGCCGAGTTCTACGCCGTGCTGGACGCCCTGCCTCAGGTCAGGGACACCATGGTGCTGCACTTCGAGGACACCGGGGGCATGGGCAAGCTCGTCCTGCTGGCCGAACCGGAGGAGGGCGCGGACGAGGCGGCGCTGGAGCGGACCATCCGCACCACCCTGCGCACCGAGCTCTCCCCACGGCACGTCCCGGACCACGTGGTGTTCGTCCCCGCGATCCCGCGCAACCCCACCGGCAAGCGCCTGGAGATCCCGCTCAAGCGCATCATCCAGGGCGCGGTCCGCGGCGAGGTCATGGACGTGGGCATGGTCGCCCGGCCCGAACAGGTCGACGCCACGGTCAGTCGCGTCCAGCAGGTGCTGGCCGGGGCCTGACGCCTTCCGGGGTCATCTCCGGAGCATCCCGGACGTGGATCGCGCCCGGCACGCCGCCCGCGGGGTCCTCGACCCCTCGGCGGGGTGAGGCCATGTCGACTGTCCCGTCTGGAAGACAGGAGGAGATGCACGCAATTCGGGGGTGACGCGTGCGTGACGAGTGGTTGACGAGTGCGCACCACCCTGTCGACGGGCGTGGGTGAAAAGTACGTTTGTAGCGTGATGACAAGTCCACGTTCACCCCAACTCCGGTGACGATCAAGATGGAACACCACGCGGCTCGCGCATCCTGACAGGCCGATGCGGGCACCAGCCAGCACCCCGCGTCACGGATAGGCCCCGACCGGAGTGTGCGCGACTGCCACTACCGCATTGGAGCGAGATCCATGACCGAACAGATCCTGCACCTCGAATCGATCTGCGACCCGAAGGCCACGATCCGACATCTCACGGACTACCTGGGTCATCTGCGCGCGGACGTCGAGCCCGTTGACGAGAACACCCTCTCCCTCGACACCCTCTCCCTCGACACCCTCGACGGTCCCCCGGACGAGGCCGTCACCGGGTCAGGGTCCGGCCCGTTCGGTATCCGCGCATGGGCCGTACAGGCGTTCCTCCGGGACCGCAACGACGGGACCCTGATCACGCTCCGCGCCCTGGGGGAGGAGACATCCTCCCGGGCCCTGAGCCGACGACGCCCCACCGTTTCCCTGGCCAGCAGCGTGAAGAAGATGGAACGCCTTGCGCGCTTGCTGCGGGCCATGGACGCGGGCGCCAGGATGCAGAGGTTGCACCACGCCTGACGGCAAACGACGTCCGGACGTGACCCTTGCAGTCCGGCCGGGCGCAGGTCACTGGGCGAGCTCAGCGTGCCGCTGCTCGAGGATCCGGGCGGCGGCGCGCAGGGTCTCCACGTGATGGGGCACATCCGCGCGGGTGAAGCGGAGGCTGGGGGTCGCCGTCGTGAGCCCCGCCAGCGGCCGCCCCAGCTCATCCACGACCGCCACGCCGATCCCCACCACGCCCTGCTCCGTCTCCTCGATGTTGGTGGCGTAGCCGTCCCGGCGGATGCGGGTCATCCGGCGCTTGAGCGTGGCCCGGGACTGGATGGTGGCCGTGGGCCAGTCCGGCAGTCCCGCGCGGAACAGCTCGTCCAGCTGCTGGTTGTTGAGCCGGGACAGCAGGGCCTTGCCGCCGGCCGAGGTGAACGCGGGCAGGACGTCCCCGGTGCGGGAGGCGATGCGCAGGGAGTGCCCGGACTCGATCCCGTCCAGGAACAGGATGTTCCCGCCGCGCAGCACCATCACCTGGACGGTCTCCCCGGTCTCGGCGCGGGCGAGCTCCAGGGCCGGGCGGGCGGCGTCGCGCAGGGCGGCCAGGGCGGGGGAGGTGACTGGCGAGGTCCGGAACGCCGGACCGACCAGGTAGCGGCGCAGGTGGTCCTGGCGGGCGAAGTCCCGGTGCACCAGCGCCGTCAGCAGCCGGTGCGCGGTGGACGGGGCCACCCCCAGATGCGCGGCAGCCTCCGCGACGGATACCGACCCCTGCTCGCGCAGCAGGGTCAACAGCACGAGGGCGCGATCCACCGACTCGATGGGGGAGGAACCGGACGCCATGGGTCCAGCGTAGGACCCAGGAGGAGCGGTCCAGGACGTGGGCGGAGCGACACCGGCCCCGGGCCGAGCGGTGGAGGGCCCGGCGCGGGAGCCGACGTCGGGTGGGGACGCGGGGACCGGCGTCGGGTGCGGGCGCGGGGACCGGCCCGGGGGCCGGCGTCGGGACGTGCGTCAGCCCTGCGCGGCCTCGACGACCCCGCAGGCCAACCGGTCCCCGGCGTCACCGGTCTTGGTGGTGTCCTCGTCCGGTCCCTCCGGGGCGTAGCGCTCGGGAATGTTGGCGTAGTTGTCCGGCGTGGAGTGGATCATCAGGGCCGAGCCGTCCTCGTCGTCGAGGTCCTCGGCCGTGAACCGGTCCGTGTGGAAGGTCAGGTGCCCGTCCCCGGACTCCTGCACCAGCAGGGTGGGCAGGTCCCCGGCGTGCTCCGGGTGCTGGGTCTCGGTCCCGCCCAGGTGGCCACCGGCGGAGAGGAACGCCCCGGTCTTGTCCGGGTTGTCCGGGGCGGCACTGTCCGGCTCGCACTGACCGATCGCGTGGACGTGGAGGCCGTAGAACCCCGGGTCCATCCCGGTGGCCTGCACGTGGAGCTCCATCGCCCCCTCGGCCTCGGTGAACTCCACGGTGCCGACGTCGCCGCCCTCGGCGTCCTTCAGGGCGGCCGTGAACGCCGGCGTCCCACCGGTGCCGGGGCTGGAGGTGTCCCCGCCGGCCATGGGGGACGTGGCGCTCTGGGCGACCTCGGGCGGGGCGGACGAGGCGTCGGCCTCACCGCCCTGGTCGGCGCAGGCCGACAGGGCGACCAGGCCGGTCAGGCCCAGCAGGGCCGCCGCCGTCCGGGCGCGAGTGGTGACTGATGCGTGACGCATGGTGTTTCCTCTCCTCGGACCGTTGCGGCCGACGGTCGGGACAGTGCCGGCCGCGTCACGGCATGGCTCCTCCAACGGTACCGACACGCCCGGGCGCGGTCAGGTGGCCAAAGGTGCCGTCATCACGGTGCGGTGCCGCGGGGGGTGGCCGTGGCCCTGTAGCACCGACTCCACCAGGTGCACCTCCTCCACCGTCCACAGCGGCGGCCGGAACGTCTCCAGCACCCGGATCCAGCGCGTGGCGTTCTCCGACCGGGGCGGGCGGGCCACGGTCAGGTGCGGCGTGAACGCCTTCCCGTCCGGTGCGACGCCGGCCCGGTTCGCCGCGCTGCGCACGCGCCTGGAGAGCCGGGAGAGTTCCTCGGCCCCGTCCTCGACGCCGAGCCAGAGCACGGCCGGCCGGTCCGGGTGGGGGAACGCCCCGGCGCCGTGGATCCCGCACACGAACGAGGGCACGGGCGCGCAAGCCTCCGCGATGAACTCCTCCAGCGGCTCGGCAGCCCGGTCCGGCACGTCCGGCAGGAAGGCGAGGGTCACGTGGAGCTGCTCCGGGGCACTCCACCGCATCCCGGGCCGCGACTGCAGGAACTCGGCGAACTCCTCGCGGATCTCCAGCGGCGGGTAGACCGCCACGAACATGCGCTGTCCCATGCAGGCCAGCGTAGGGGCTTCCCGGTCGCAGTGGTGTCGGTGATCGGCGGGCATCAGCTCAGTGGGATGGGTGGCTGCCCCCAGAGTTACGAGCACGATCGACGGTGATTGGTGCGGCGTGTCCCACCGTCCGTCGTGCTCGTAACCTTCGTCGAGGCACGGGGCAGATCGAATTGAGGGCCCGGGCGGCCAGGAGTAGACCACCCGGGCGGCCGAGAGCTGTGGATAACTCATGCAGGCATGCGGGCCATCGCCGACGCTGGGGTGATGGATCCGAGCGCTCAACGACGTGGTCGGGATGCCGCCATCCCGACGGTCCCTGCCGGCGTGGCCAAGACCGTCTTCACGATCCACGAGGCACGTGCGGCGGGGATGACCGACCATCAGCTCCGCGATCCCCGCCTGAAGGCACCCACGCCGGGCATCCGGATCTGGGACGGGTCCGAGCGGCCGTGGCTCGAATCCGTCCAGGCGATCTCGTCACTGCCCGGCGACCACCACCTGAGCCACACCACGGCCGCACGACTGTGGGGGATCTGGCTGCCTCCCCACCTGGACCGCGACTGGCCCGTGCACGTGACCGGCCGGAAGGGAACCGCGGGGGGCCGGCGTCGGCCGGGAGTGCTCGGCCACAAGGCCAGCCTGGACCCGAGGGACATCACCGAGGCCGGTCCGTTCCGGCTGACGACGCCGGAGCGGACCTGGCTGGACCTCGCCACGCTGGTCCGTGACCCGGATGAGCTGGTCGAGGCCGGTGACGCGCTGTTGCAGCGTCCGGACGGTCCTTCCCGTCCTCCCGGCGTGCTGGGCAGGAACCCGCTCTCGTCCTTCACCGCCCTGGACGCGGCCATGACTCGCCGGCGCAGGACCAAGGGCATCACCGCTGCCCGGGAGGCTCGTGCCCTGCTGCGCGCGGGAGTCGACTCGCCGATGGAGACGAAGACCAGGATGATCATCCTCGGCGCGGGCCTGCCGGAGCCGGTGGTCAACGAGTGGGTGTGGCTCTCTCCCACGCTGGGGCGCCGCCCGGACCTGCACTACGTCCAGTGGAAGATCGCCATCCAGTACGACGGCGAGGGCCACGCCGGACGCGGCCAGCTCAACAGCGACATCCACCGGGACGAGGACTTCACGGCCCACGAGTGGGAAGTCGTGCGTGCCGCCAGCGACATCTCCACGCGTGCCGGCCAGCGGCTCTTCCTGGACCGTCTCCACCGCGTCATCGCCACACAGCGCACACGGCTCGGCGTCTAATGCGCCTGGACATCTGAGGGGCCTGGACGTCTGACACGGGTGGAGGTCTGAGGCGCAGGGACGCCTGACACGCGTGGGCAACTGATGCCCCGAGTTACGATCACGACGCACGGTGACTGCACCGGCGTGTCTCACCGTGCATCGTGATCGTAACCCTGGGGCGCGGGGCGTCACCCTGGAACGGGGTGGCTACTGCCACCGGGTCCGCAGCACCATCTCCAGCTCGAAGCGCACCTCGGGATCGTCCAGCTGCTCCCCGAACAGCTCGCGCAACCGGGACAGCCGGTAGCCCACGGTCTGCGGGTGGATGCCCAGCTCCTCGGCCACGGGCACGCGCTGGCCCCAGTGGACCAGCCAGGACAGCAGGGTCTGTTCCATCACGGGCCGCTTGGCCTCGGTCAGCTCGTCCAGCGGGGCCAGCCGCCGGGAGGCCAGCTCCGCCATCACCTCCGGCTCGGCACCCAGGACCACCCGCCCCAGGTGATCGGCGGCGAAGACGGGGGCCCCGCCGTCGTCGGGCTCCTGGCCTGCCGCACGCTGGGCGGCGACCAGCCGTGCCACCCGGTGTGAGAGCGGGACCCGGTCCCAGCGCGCCGGGGGCCCGATCACGGCCGAGGATCCCGCAAACACCTCCGCCACGCGGGAGCGCAGCCCCGCGACCTCGGGCGCGGCGACGACCGCGGTGGCCTCGGACTCCCGCTCGACCACCAGGCCCGCGGTGCCCAATCGCGTGCGCACGGTGGAGGCCAGCTCCAGCGGCATCACGACGACGGCGATCCGGTCCGGCAGCCGCCAGTCTGCCGCCGCGGCGAGCCGCCGCAGCTCGGCGGGCTGGGTGGTGCCGGCCAGCAGGGCCCCGACCAGGTCGGCACGGCGCAGCTCTCGGGCCCCGGCCCGGGAGGTCTGCTCGAAGGCGTAGGCCTGCACGCTCACCGCGGACAGTTCGTCGATGTACGCCAGGATCGACTCACCCAGGTCCACCACCACGGACATCTCCATGCCCTGTTCGGCACAGGCCTCGGACAACCCGCGGAACGTGATCCGGGCACCCGTGCGGTAGGCGGCGAGCAGGGCGTCCATGCTCCGGCCCTGGCGGTACTCGCCCGCGCCGAGCGCCGCGACCAGTTCGCGGGAATGCTCGTCCAGGGCGGGGGAGTCCGTCCCGGGCAGCGAGAGCAGCTGCTCCAGGGCGCCGTGCACCCCGAGGTAGAGCACCTCGTTGAACCGCTCGGTGCGGGTGATCGCGTAGGCGGGGATCTGGTCCGGGACGACGTCGATGATCTGCTGGGTGACCCGCTCGGCGGCGGGGGCGAGCCTGGCGCCCAGGTCGGCCGGCAGGGACCGCCACGGCGGGCTCAGGCGCTTCGTGCCGGGGGTGTGCTCGAGGGCGGGCGCGGGTGGTCCGCCAGCGAGCGGGTGCGACGAGCGGTCATCCGGCTCATTGTTATTGTCCGGCGATAGTTCCACGGGACCAATCGTACCCGTGCGGTGCAGAAAACTATCTCCGCGCTCTATAAGATGGAGCCATGGCCGGAAAGTCTTTGATCTCCCTACTCGCCTCGGCGATGACCACCCCGCGCTCGCCGCAGGACTTCCTCGCACTGCTGGACCCCGTGCATTCCTCCCGGCAGCTGCGAGGCGTCGTCACCCGGGTGGACCGCTCCGTGCCCGGTTCGGCCACCATCTCCTTCCGCCCCGGTCCGGGCTGGAAGGCCCACCAGGCCGGACAGTGGGCGCGCATCGGCGTGGACGTCAACGGCGTGCGCCAGTGGCGGTCCTACTCCCTGTCCGCGGCGGCGGGGGCCGACCCCGAGATCACGGTGACGGACATCGGGAAGGTCTCTGGCACGCTCGTGCGCCACACGGAGCCCGGCGACGTGCTCTTCCTGGCCCGGCCCGAGGGTGACTTCACCCTCCCCGAACATCCCCGGCCGCTGCTGATGCTCACCGCCGGTTCCGGGCTGACCCCGGTGATGTCCATGATCCGTACCCTGGTGCCCCGCCGCCCGGACGCCGACGTGGTCCTCATCCACTCCGCCCGCACGCCCGACACGTCCCTGTTCCGCGAGGAGCTGGCCGAGCTGGCCGACCAGTTCCCCGGGCTGCGGGTCCACCACCACGCCACCGCGGACGAGGGGCGACTGGACCTCAGCGGTCCCGACGCGCTGGACGAGCTATGCCCGGACTGGCGCGATAGGGCCGCCTACGCCTGCGGTCCCGGTGGATTCCTCGACGACGCCGAGGCCCTCTGGGCGACTGAGTCCCGTGCCGGGCGGGCCGGCTCGGGCGCCGTGGGCGTGGCCAGTGCCGGTGAACCTGCGGCCGGCGAGCTGAAGATCGAACGGTTCCGTGCCGACCTCGTGGTCGGCGAGCCCGGCGCCGGCGGACTGGTGGTCTTCGAGACCTCCGACGTCGAGGCCGACGCCGCCGGTGACGTGCCCCTGCTCGAGGTGGCCGAGGACGCCGGCATCCCCGCCCCGAGCGGTTGCCGCATGGGCATCTGCCACGCCTGCCTGGTGCCGCTGCGCTCCGGGCAGGTGACCGACCTGCGCACCGGTGAGGTCCACGGCGACCCCGGTGAGCTCATCCAGACCTGCGTCAGCGCAGCCGCCGGACCCGTCAGTCTCGGCCTCTGACGCCCCCACAGTTTTCCTCTCCCGACCCCTTAGGAGAATCATGACCCTGATCTCAGACCGCAAGAACTCCACGTTGCTGACCTCCGGCAAGCGCCCCGGCGCCGTCACCGGCCCGGACACCCACAGCTGGGCGCCGGCCGATCCCACGGCCGACGAGACCGCCCACACCGAGGGGACCGGCCGTCGTCGGGACCCGGAGGCCGGACGTACCACGGCCGCGACCGTGCGTCCCGGTTCCCTGGCCGCCACTGGGGGCCCCAGCGTGCGCCCGCCGGCCGCCGCGCACCTGACCGACGAGCAGGTGGCCGAACTCGGCCGCGAGCTCGACGCCGTCCGGGACGCGGTCCTGGCCGAGCGCGGTGCGACCGACGCCGCCTACATCCGCCGCGTGATCCGGCTGCAGCGCGGCCTCGAGGTCGCCGGCCGCGCCTGCCTGCTGGGTGCCGGCAACAAGGTGTCCTGGGTGGCCGGCACCGCCATGCTCACGTTCGCCAAGATCATCGAGAACATGGAGATCGGGCACAACGTGCTCCACGGCCAGTGGGACTGGATGCGCGACCCGGACATCCACTCGACCACGTGGGAGTGGGACTTCGTCACCCCCTCCACGTCCTGGCAGAACACCCACAACGACATGCACCACCGCTGGACCAACGTGATCGGCAAGGACCGGGACGTCGGCTACGGCGTGCTGCGCATGGACGCCGATGAGACCTGGGAGCCCAAGCACATCCTCAACCCGGTCATCAACGCCGGGCTGGCCCCGATCTTCGAGTGGGGCATCGCGTTCTACGACCTGGAGATCCACAAGGTCCAGTCGGGGGAGAAGTCCTACGCGGAACTGCGGAGGGACCTGAAGGTGGTCGGCCTCAAGGCGGCCCGGCAGTTCGCCAAGGACTACGCCGCCACCCCGATCGCCGCCCAGCTGGTGTCCGGCTCCGGGAAGCAGGCGCTGCTCGGCACCATCGTGGCCAACGGCCTGCGCAACATCTGGGCGCACTCCGTGATCTTCTGCGGGCACTTCCCCGAGGGCGCCGAGACCTTCACCGAGGAGATGGTGGAGGGGGAGACCCGCGGCGACTGGTACGTGCGCCAGATGATTGGCTCGTCCAACATCTCCGGCTCCAAGTTCATGCACTTCATGACCGGTAACCTCTCCCACCAGGTGGAGCACCACCTGTTCCCGGACCTGCCGTCCAACCGGTACGCCGAGGTGGCCGTCAAGGTCCGCGAGATCTGCGACCGTTACGGCCTGCCGTACAACACCGGGCCGCTGCACAAGCAGGTCGGCTCGGCCTGGGCCAAGGTGTTCCGACTGGCGCTGCCGAACAAGAAGTAGTCGCCCCGCGCAGGAGCGCGGTCGCTGATGTGTGCCGGACGGGGTTACGCACCAGTGGGCGGAGTTACGAGCACGACGGACGGTGTTTTCTCCGGCGTGTCTCACGGTGGAGCGTGATCGTAACTCCCGGGAGGGGCGGTTCGTAGAATGGCGCCCATGCTGACACCCCCCGACCCCGTCCTGCCCGCCGGCTACACGCTGCGCCCGATGAAGTGGTCGGACCTGCCGGTGGTGCACGCCCTGGAGACCCGGTTGTTCCCCGAGGACGCCTGGCCCCTGCACTTCTTCGAGGACGAGCTGAACGAGGCCCGTCCCCGGGAGGACGGCGGCACCCGCGACTACCGCGTGATCGAGGCCGCCGGTGAGTCGGCCAGTGCGGTGGACGCCGAGGGGAGCGCCGGCATCGTGGGGTACTGCGGATTGATGTGCGTCCCGCCGCTGGCCGATGTCCAGACCATCGCCGTGGTTCCCGAGGCCGAGGGGCGCGGACTGGGCACGGTGATGCTGCAGTGGATGGTGGCCGAGGCCGCTCGCCGCGGGGCACGCGACGTGCTCCTGGAGGTCAGGGCGGACAACCCCCGCGCGCAGCAGCTGTACGTCCGTCACGGTTTCGAGCACATCCACACCCGGGCCGGTTACTACCCAGGCGGGTACGGACTGCCGCCGGTGGACGCACTGATCATGCGGCGGAGGTTGCTGCCGGAGGGCTGAGGGCCACGACCTGGGTTCACCAGCACCGGGAAGTCAGGCCGATGGTCGCCGTGCCGTCACCGCCCGGGTGGAACGTCATGGTCCGCTCGATCACCTGGGACTGACCCGTTGCCGTCACGGCATACAACCGGACGGGGTAACAGCTATTGCCGTTGGGGACCGTGACCACGGCCTGGCGCTGGCCCGACTGCACCGACACGTTCACTGACCCGGGCACTTCGACCACGTACCGCGCGACGGTCTGTCCGGCCGGCGCCGCCCACCGAAGGGTGACAGTCACGGGACTGCCTTTGCTGACCTGCACGACCTCCAACGCTGGATCCGACGTCCACTGCCACGGCTGGTTCGTCGGGACAGGAATAGTGGGCGTGGGTGTTGGAGTCGGTGTCGGTGACGCGGGTGCTGTCGGCGTTGGAGTAGGGGTAGGGGTAGGGGACGCTCCCCACGTGCCGGTGGCAACCTGAACGATGGCGTGAGTCTGCATCGACCACAGGGCCGATGCACCCGAGACGCCGAGGCCGCCCAGGAAGACCACGAGGAAGACGGCCAGGAACATGCGCCTGGGTGAGTGGGTCATCGGCCCGCCTCCGAACGCTGCAGGGCGGTGTCCATCTCGTGAGTGGCCGCGTCGATGAGCTGCTGGTCGCGCTTTTCCCTGCGGTCCCGAACCAGGCCACGCACCATGCTGAGGGCTCCCCACCCGATGAGGGCGACGGCCAGGATGGTGACGAGCGTGCTGCGGTTGGCATTGCCCAAAGCATTGGCCACGAAGCCGACGTAGGGGACGGCATAGAACAGCTTGCCGCGGACCTGGATCTCCCTGACGGGCTCGGGGTCGGCCACGTCATTGTTGTCACCCTGGGTGATCAGGAGGCGCTCGCCATCCTGACTGGCCGTGAACCCGGTGATGCGATGGGTGATGACCTCGGGGCGGCCGGACTCGATCTGGAAGGTGACGACGTCGCCGGCTCGCAACTGGTCGAATTCGGTCGGCTTGACCACCAGGAAGGTGCCCGGGGGATACTTCGGGGCCATCGAGCTGGTGAGCACCGAGTAGGTCTGGGAACCCGTGACGAGGGGGACGGCAATCAGGAGGATCGCGGCCAGGGCGAAGACACACAGCGCGATGAAGGAGACGGTCTGCCCTGTCCACCGGAACCAGGCCGGGGCGCAGCGCCGGGATACACGAGAATCGTTCATGTCAGACACCTGCAGGGAGCTGGGAGACGGATAGGTCTAGGACGGCAGTGAGGGTCCTGCCGCCGAGTGATGAGGGTGCGTTCGGTGCGAGTGCTACCTGCACGCAGTAGGACGCGGCCTGGTCCTTGGGGATCTGCACTGACTTGGCGGCGGTCGTGTAGGCACCGGACGGGACGTCAGAACACTTGCCGGAGGCCTGGGGAGCAGTGGTGAGGCTGAGATAGGGCGTCATGTCCGTGTCGGTCCCGTTCGCGGGAACGGGGGTGCCCAGGTCCGCCCTGACCGTGAACGAGCCCGAAGCGTTTGTGGTGTTGGAGACGGTCACCGCAGCGAAGACCTTCTGAGAGGGTGAGAGCTTCGCCGTTGGGTCTTCCACCGAGAGGGCGACATTCGACCCGTCGGCAGGGATGCTCTTCCCGTTGAGTTTGATGTCGAAGTTCGCCGCCTGGACCGTGCCCGGGTTCGACTGAACGGACGCGTTCCAGAGGGCCCAGGTTCCCCCGACCCCCAGCAAGCCCGCCACCACTGCCAGCCCAATCACCGCTGCCGTGAGCAGCATGTTCTTGGTGCGCATGAGCATCTCTTTCGATGTCCGGTGCCAGTGGGGCGGGCCTGCTGAGAGTGGCCACGTCAGGAGGACGCGATCGGTTCCACCCAGCCTAATGATGAGACGGTGCCACGGACTCTCGTGGACCAGCGGGGGGTGGAGGGAGTCCGGAGGAGGGGGAGGGATCCGCCGGGCTCCCGGTCTGGGGAGGGATCAACCGGCGGTCGGAGCCTCCTGCGTCAGGACATACCTGACATTGTTGAAGTCGTACTTGGCATCGACGCTCTCTCGACCGTCGGTGCTGTCCTCGAATGCGAACATGATCTTGGCGGTGACTTCGCCGCTGTCTGCCTCGGTCAGTTGGCGGGCCTTTACGTCACGGCCGTCCGCGTCAGTCACGGTGACTGCACTGACGGTCACGTTCTCGGCAAGGAAGGGATTCGTGGCGCTATTCGTTCCACCGGTAGCGATGAGATTCGCCTTGAGGTGATCGCCCTCCAGATCAATGTCCAGCTTCTGCGTGAACGTCAGGGTCTCACCCGGCACGACGCGGTAATTCTCAATCTTCTCGATCGGGGGAGCGCCAGGGACATTAGTGGCCCACTTAGCAGAATCGGTGACGGCCTCCAGGTTCAGGTCGCCGGCGGTGATGGTTCCGGCAGTGGTCTCCACGGAGTCATTCCACACGGCCAGCGTGCCGCCGCCGCCGAGGAGGAGGGCCACGCCCAGGCCGGTCACGATGGCGCCCTTGGTCATCTTCTTCATGTCAAACCCCTTGTGATATCGATCTTCGCCGGGGCTGGCGGGGATGCCAGCACCCAGCGTCGATGCTGAGACGGTTACGGAAGCCGATGACGCCTGGACGGGGGATGTCCCTGCTGCTATTGGCTTTCCGACGACACGTAGTCCACCCCGGGCTCCCAAAGCGAGGGACCGGGATTCGCACCGGATCCCCGCAAGGTTTCCCAAGGATTCCCGGTCTCGGTCTTGAGCAATTCTTGAGCTTTGGCAACCTGCGGGCTTCTTGAGCCATTCTTTGGCGAATCCGGGCAGACAACCACAGGTGCCGGGTGGATCATGAAGCCATGACCACTGCACCAGTTATCGACACTGATGCGTTGGGCCGGCTGGGAGAACAATTGGGCGATCCAGAAGTGCTGTGCGGTTTCATCCGCCGGTACGAGAAGATGCTGGGCCAACGCGTCGAACGACTTCACCATGCCCTGAACACCCAGGACCACGACGACTGGATGGACGCCGTCCTGTCCCTCAAGACCTCGTCGGCCATGGCCGGCGCCGCGGCGCTGTCCCAACTCGCCGCCGAACTCCAGGACTACCTGGCGAAGCGTCCGCCGGACCCCGTCCGGTGGCCGGTGACCGACTGTCTCGAATCCGTCATGGCGAAGCTACGCCACCTGGCGAGGGAGACCGCCCGTCAATTGCGGCTGTTCCTGAACCGGCTCTCCGCAAGCCCCCAGCTCGCATGAACTGACGGCCCCGCCGAGCCCGCAACGCACGAGACCCCAGCACGCCGACCAGGCGGTTGGGGTCTCGTCGTGTCCAGAACTGACCTGCTCGGGCGCCGGGACCCGGCTATCCGGAGGTCTCGGCAGCCCCGGCGGCGCGATAACCGATGCCGCGCACCGTCTCGATCCACCGCGGCCGCCGCGGGTCGTCACCGAGCTTGCGGCGCATGTTCCCGACGTGCACCTCGACCGTCCGCTCGTCCGACTCGGACACGAACGTCCCGGCATCGGGCTCGTCACCACGCAGGATGCGGGTGAGCTCGGCCTTGGACCGGACCACCCGGCCGCTGCGCAGCAACGTCTCCAGCAGCACGAATTCGGTGGGCGTCAGCGTCACGTCCCGGCCCTCGGCCTCCACGTGGTGCACGTGCGGGTACAGCACCAGACCGTTCAGGACCAGTCGGGCATCGGCTGATGATCCATCCGTCCGGCCGGCCGGACCGGACGGCGCGGCGGCGGCGGAACCGGCAGCGGCCGACGTCGGGCCGGCGGCCTGCCCGGCAGTGTCACCCTGGCCGTGCTCCGGGACGGCCGGGACCGACGTCGGGATCGGGGCCTGGGTGCCCACGGGCGCCTGCGCGACGCGGGGGCGACGCAGCATCGCCTCCACGCGGGCGCGCAGCTCGCGCGGGCGGAAGGGCTTGGTGAGGTAGTCGTCGGCGCCGGCGTCCAGGCCCATGAGGGTGTCGATCTCCTCGTTGCGGGCGGTCAGCATGACGACGTACGCGTCGGTGAAACGCCGCACCCGGCGGGTGACCTCGTAGCCGTCGATGTCCGGCAGACCGAGGTCCACGGTCACCAGGACAGGGTCATTCTCCTTGACGGCGTCCACGCCGTCGGTGCCGTTGGCCGCGGCGTGGACCTCGAAGCCGGACTGGCCCAACAGGGCCACCATCAGCTCACGGATGTCCTCGTCGTCCTCGACCACTACCGCTACACGCCGGTCGTCCATAACATCTCCCCTTGTCATCAGGCTGGCGTCCAACGCTACGGCAGACCGTGGACGGCATAGGGTGGACTGGCACCAGCATACGGCCGTATCAGCGCCAGAACGGAGATACGTCATGCCCACACGCAGGACGTCGGTGACATCGTCCGAGGGGGCCACATCCGAGTCGGCTGCGGCGCCCATCCTGGAGACCCTGCCCGAGGTGTCCAACCGGATCACGGCACCCGGGCCGGTCAGGGACGAGGCGTCGGACAGGGGCCCGTATTTCGCTCAACTCTCACTGCGCTGGCGCGTGGTCCTCTCCCAGCTGCCCCTGACGATCTCCGTGGCCATCGTGTTCCTGTTCGTCCTGGTGTTGCCCCAACCGGAGGGTCGCGGGCCGGGGACCATGCCGGCCGCGACTCCCGGGCTCTTCCTCGGGGTGGCCGGGGTCATGGTGCTGACGCTCGCAGCGGCCATCATCCCCTGGGACCGCTTGCCTCCCCTCACGTACTGGTCCATCCCGCTGCTGGACTTCATCCCGATCGCCCTGATCTGGGAGTCCGCCCGGTTCGCGTTGGACGGCATGGCCATGCTCGCGGCGTTTCCCGTCTTCTGGCTCGCCTGGTCCGGCATCTACCCGTTCTGGGGCCTGTTGCTGGGCTTCATCGGCAGCGCCGCGGTGACCTGGTGGCCCTACCTGATCAACCTGGACAACGTGGCCCGGGAAGACCTGTTCCGGCCGGCGCTGGTGCCGTTGTTCTTGCTGGCCATGGCGAGCGCCGCGAGCGTGTTCGCGCGGAGCATGGACCGTCAGCGTGATGAGCTCAAGGACGTGCTGGCCTCCACCCGCCAGCAGAACCGCCGGCTGGAGGCCATCCTGGACACCACGGACGTGGGCATCGTGGTGACGGACCGGGACGGCAACGGCCTGATCTGGAATGCGGCGCAACAGCGTCAGCACCTCATCGGCCAGCCGGAGGGCCGGCATGACGCCACGGAAGGCGAGTTGCTGGTCTTCGAACCGGACGGGGTGACCCCGGTCCCCGCCGAGGAGCGCGCGCTGTACCGGGCGATCCGCGGGGAGAGCTTCTCCGACCGGCTCTACGCGCTCGGGGTGGACGGCAGCCAGCAGTTCATGTCCGTCTCCGCCCAGGCCATGAGGGACGACGACGGTGAGTTCGACGGCACCGTGGTGGTCTTCCAGAACGTCACCGACCTGATCGACGCGATCCGAGCCCGGGAGAAATTCGTGGCGGACGTCTCCCACGAGTTCCGCACCCCGCTGACCTCGATCATCGGGTACCTGGACCTGGCGATCGAGGACGAGCAGGACGAGGTGATCGCGCGCTACCTGAGGACCTGCCAGCGCAACTCGGAGCGGCTGCTCGCCCTGGTCAACTCACTGCTGGACACGGCCTCCGGGAATGCCGTGCCGGCGCTGGAGCCCACGGACCTGGCCCGGCTGGTGCAGCACAGCGTGGAATCGGCGCAGGTGCGGGCGGACAACGAGGGGATCACCCTGGTCACGGACCTGCCGGAGAGACTGCCCGTGCAGGCGGACAAGGTCAAGATGAGCCAGGTCGCGGACAACCTGATCTCCAACGCCGTCAAGTACACCGAGTCCGGCGGTACGGTCACCGTGACGGTCCGCCGATCGGGCGACTGCGCCGAGATCGAGGTCGCGGACAACGGCATCGGGATCAGCCCCGAGGACCAGCAGAAGCTGTTCACCAACTTCTACCGCACCGAGCACGTCCGGCGGGCGGCCATTCCCGGAACCGGCCTGGGCCTGGCCATCACCAGGGCCTTCGTCCGCGCCCACGGGGGCGAGATCACGGTGGCCTCCGAACCGGGAGTCGGCTCCACCTTCACGGCGTCGATCCCGGTGGACGGGCCCTCGGCGCCGTCAGCGGAGGCGCCGGAAGCAAAAGAATCGGCAGGGTCAGCGGAGTCAACGGAGTCACCGGAGTTACGATCACGCTAGACGTCGATTCCACCGGCGTGTCCCGACGTGCAGCGTGATCGTAACTCTCGCCCGGTGGTGGGTGATCCGGTGGTGGGTGGCCCGGTGGCCCGGCGCCCGGTGGAACAGCGGGTAGTCAGGCGAGCAGGCGCCAGCTGCCCGGTTCCACGCGCGACCCGGCGCGCAGCCGGGCGGCCCCGGACTCGTCCCAGGGCTCGGAGCGGGCGATGTGCTCGGCCCGCCCCGTCCAGGCGGTGCAGACCTGGGGGATGTACGCGTCCTCCTGGCCCATGAACAGCCGGCGGCGGAACATGGCCCACTCGATGGCCGGCACCGCCACGGAGTAGGCCCCGCCGACGTCGATGCCGTCCAGCTCGTGCAGGACCGCGTCCCGGCCGGACTGCGCGGCCAGCCAGACGCGCGCCGAGGCCGGCGACAGCGGCCGGGCCAGGGCGGCGAGCCCGACGTCGAGGCTCGGGTCCGCCTCGGAGGGCACCGGGAGCAGGTCGGTGGCATTGCGCCAGTCACCGAACGGGGAGCCGTCCGGGAGGACCACGGCACCCCCATGGTCGCCCGTGTTGCGCCAGGGGTCCTCGGGATCCAGGGTCTCGACCAGGTCCGTCAGCACGCCGGAGGCCCACAGGCGGAACCACTGCGGGTCGGTGGAGGAGATCCGCCGCAGTTCATCACTCGCCGAAGCGCGGTACTCGTCGGGGACCAGCGGTTCACACCGGCTGATGGTCCACCTCGAGACAGCCTCTCTTATGGTCACGACAACGTCCTCTGGTCTGACGGGCACTGCGGCAGGGGGGTTACCGCGGGGTGCGGCAGGGGATCGCCGCGTAGTCAAGTCTACCGAGGGCATGCTCGCCCGGAGGGGGTTCTGTCCCGTTCCGGGTAGCGCTCGAGTAGCGATCGTCACCCTCGGTCACGGAACGCGTACGGTCGCGGCCCGGGTTCGAGTGGTGCTGACGAAACCGGCGGCCGACAAGGAGTGATAACGCATAGGACGGGCATGGCGGAGGACGGACAACCACAGCGGCACCCGGTGCTGGAGACGTTCTGCCGGCGGCTGGAGTCCATCCTCTGGGGCCGGGCCGCCGAGGCCCTCCGGGACGCCGGATGGCCGGACGGGGAGTGGGAGGTCCTGCTGCTGCCGATGTGGGACTGGCGCCTCCCGGCCATGGAGATCGGACGCAAGGGGCTGGACCATGAGACCGGTGCGGCACTGCTGATGCCAGTGCGCCTGGACTGGGGTGGGAACGACGCCCTGCTGCGCCTGGTGGACCCTGTCGGGCCGTCACCGTCATTTCGCTGGACGGCACACTCCATGGGGTGGGGTGACACGGGTGAATTCCAGCCGAATAGTTCCAGATCAGCGTCCCATCACGGGCTGCACGACGGTATAGTCGGCAGTGATAACCAACACGCCCCCGGGATCCGCCGCTGCGCCGTCGAAGACCTTGATGAGCTCGTCCGTGCCGGTCGCCAGTCCCAGTGGCAACTATTGTTCAGTCTCGAGCCGTTCGTCACCTCCACCGTTCACAAGGCCCACTCAGCAGTGAGCCATGAGATCAGTGAACTGACCGGGCGGTTCCAGTCTGTATTGCACGACACGGGAATTGAGCAGATCGTGAACGTCTTGATGGTGGGTGAGCCCACGGCCGGGGTGGCCGATACCCCGAGCGTGCCCCGGCTCCTGGAGCAGTGCCTGCGCCACGACCGGTTCACCAGGGTGGATCCCCTCATGTTCCTGCGCCGCAATCTGCGCCGGGACGCCGAGGACCAGGTCCGCCGGGCCATCGGTGACCCGCGCGTCGGCCCCAAGGTCCGTCGCCTCGCCCGGCAGATGCCCGGTGCCAGCGTGGCGGAGATCGTGGCGGCCTACCGCCTCGAACACCCGCAGGACAAGCTCTCCACCGCACGGGCCGAGGCGGCCCTGCAGGTGGGCTCGGACCCCATGGCCCGCACCGTCGCCCTGGACCCGGAGACCAATCGGGGTGCCCGATGACCCCCGTCTACACCCCTGAGGGGGTCGCCGGGTCCCGCCGCCCCGTGGGACGCCGGACCGTCGGTCACGAGACCCCCGCGAGGGGTGAGCCGGCCCCGATCAGCCGGTCCGTCCTGTCGCCTCGGGGCGCCCGACGCGCGGTCGCCGTCGTCCCCGAGCGGCGTCCGGTCCTGGACCAGTTGCGTGAGATGGCCGCGGCCTCCGGTGACGAGCGGTTGCGGTTGCGGGACGAGTTCATCGGGGACCAGCGCAAGGCCTTCCGCCTCCTGGCCCACCGGTTGTGCCGCACCATGGGCCTGAGCACCGCCCTGCACCGCGACGACGTCGAACAGCTCGTGGCGATCGAGGCCCTGACCTGGGTGGACGAGCTGCTCGAGGACCCCTCGGCCCTGGAGGCCATCGAGAACTTCAGCGGGATGCTGCACGTGCGCTCCCGGGCCGCGGTCCGCGCCTGGGCGGACCGCAACCTGTCCCCGGCCTCCGGCATGGTCTCCCTGAACCGCCGGGTGCGCAAGCTCAACCAGTTGCGGGACGAGATGCGCGCCGCCACCGGTGCGGAGCCCACCGACGGGGAGCTCACGCACGAGCACAACCGGCGCATGATGGCCGCCCGGAAGGACGCCGCCAAGCAGGGCATGCTCGCCACCACCGCCGACCTGCGCGTCGCCGGCCCGGCCGTGGACATCCACGCCCTCGAGCTGGCCGCCGTGGGCCCGGAGGAGTCCCTGCTGCACCCCACCGAGGGGCCCGTGCTGGTCCGTGCGGTGATCGAGCGGGCACGCCGGATCGGAGGGGTCACGTCGGACGTCGCCCAGGCGTGGCTCTCCGGCGTCTACGCCTCGGAAGGCTCCCAGCGGGTCCTGACCACCGCTGAGGTGGCTGAGCAGTTGGGCCTGACGCAGGAGTCGGCCGCCGCCCAGATCCGCAAGGTCCGCACCCTGGCCAAGCGGGTCCTCGCCGACCAGCTGGGCATCCTCCACGCCTGAACCGGCCGCCCCTCCGGAACGGCCGGGGCGTGCCGCGGTCCGGGGACGCTGCGCGTCCCGCGGGGTTGTGGACGCGCCCTCCGCGGGCAACGGCCCCGGCGTGTCGCGAGGACACGCCGGGTGAAGGCGGCGCTGTGATCAACGCCACATGATAGCCCAGGTCACAAGGCAGTTGTGCCGCACACATACCGGGTGTGCGAGCAGAGACTCTTTCCACCGACACCGCCTGCCGGGACCTCCTGGACCGCTGGGCGGCAGGTGATCTCCCGGAGACCCAGGTGCGCCGGGACGTGGCCACCATCCTGACCCGTTCCGGGATCTGCCGAGAGGTGTCCCGCGAGTACCAGACGTGGCACCACGGCCTGGCCTCCGGACCCCAGCTGAGCCAGGACGTCGAGTCGGAGTTCGACGAGTTCCTGTTCCGCCGCGTCACCGAGGAGGGCCCGGACGCCTTCTTCGACCTCGAGCGCGCCCGGGCCGCCTCGGTCACCGGCTGGGCGCGGCAGACCCTGCGCTCCGCCCGCAAGTCCATACTGCGCAACATCCACAACCGGACCGCCGCCCGCCAGGAACTCGTGGCTCCCACCGGCCCCGAGGACGGCGCGTCCACCGCCGCCGCCATGGCCTTCCAGGCCACCGCGGCCCCCGGTGCCCTCGAGGACGGTCCGGAGATCGCCCAGCGGATCATGCTGGAGGAGGCCACCGAGTGGCTGCGCTCCAAGGCCTCGCATCACCGGGGGATCGCCCGCACCCAGGCCGGGGCCGCCGCCCTGCGGTTCGCCTTCTCGCTGCCGGAGCTGATCCGCCCGGACTGGCGCGTCCGGCGTCGGGCCCTGCCGGTCCTCGAGGCCGATCCCAAGGCCGCCCACCGGGCCGCCCAGGCGATGCTGGCCTGCCTGACCCGGATCCACGGCTGGCGCGGGCTGTTCGAGGCCGCCGACCAGGACCTGATGACCCTGTGGGACAACTACTCGCGGGCCCAGCTGTTCGAGGTGGTGTCCAGGGACCCGGCGATCGCGTACACACTGGCGTTGGAGACCCTGTCCGACCGGGCCCGTCCCGACCGCCCGTCCGTCCGCGCCTTCCGCAACGCGGTGAAGGACCTGGCCCCGGTCCTGAGGAACGGCCGCAAGCCGACCGGGTGGCGCACCGTCGCCAACGCCGTGGTCGACGCGTTCCTGGCCGAGGAGTTCGAGGCCTACTCCGCGTTCGACACCGCTGGCGCCGCCGTCCACGAGGAGCGGACCGCCGAGCGCGAGTCCGCCCTGGCCACCGCCTGGGACGCCTACGAGGCGATGGTCCGGTTCGCGGGCGCCCCGCTGGGCGGCACGCACGCGCAGGTCCGCGACCGCCTGGAGGGCATCATCGGTGACATCCTCGGTGGTGGCGTGGAGATCCGGGACAACGTCACGCTGCTGCGCGCGGCCTGAGGCCCGGACGCCTCACACGTCATCACCGGCCCGCACGGTCATCAGCCCGTCCACGGTGCCGGTCTCGATCCGTCCCGTGCGGGCGAACCCCGCCCAGTCGGCGCGCATCCGACGGCCCCAGGCCTCTGTCTCGGCGGGGTCGAAGCCATGCAGCAGCTGGGTGCCCCACACCTTCCGGTTGCCGAACAGCAGGGGCAGCTCGGCCGCGTGCGCTGAGGACAGTGGGTTGTCCTCGGCCTCGGCGTGCACCAGGTAGTGGTAGCCGTGGCCGCGGGCCGCGGCGTGACGGCGGACGAAGTGCTCCGCCCCGCGGGTGAAGATCACGTCCGTCAGCCACCGCACCAGGCCCTCGTGCGCGGGCGGGCCCAGGACCGGGACCCGGTGCAGCCGCGCGACGGGGCCGACCACCGGGGCGAACAGGGCCGCCTCGCGCAGGTTGGACCCCACCAGGACGTCCACCCGCCGGGCCGCGTCGATCCAGGCCGCCTCACGCCGGTCGGCCCCGGGCAGCGGGTGCTCGCCGTACTCGGGACCGAACGGCATGGCCCCGCCCAGCCCGAGCCGCAGGGCGAACCGTGCCAGGTCGGCCTCCGTCCGCAGGAGGTCCTCCACGGGGGCATCGGCCGGCAGTCCGGCGGCGCGCTCGCCCAGGGCGGCGGTCATCGCGGCCCGTCCACGCATCACCCCGATCGGCGCCGACTGCATGATTACCCGGGAGAACAGCTCCTCGGCACCCTCGGCGATCATCAGGTGGGCCGCCGCGTCGGCCCCGGCGGACTCGCCCCAGACGGTGACGTTCTCCGGGTCCCCGCCGAACGCGGCGATGTTGCCCCGCACCCAGCGCAGGGCCTCGATGATGTCCAGCAGTCCGAGGTTGGCGGGCACGCCGTCGCGGCCGAGGAAGCCGAACAGCCCGAGCCGATAGGTGACGTTCACCGTGACCACCCGCTGCTCGCTGACCAGCGCGCCCGGGTCGTAGTAGGGCTGGTCCCCGGCGCCGATCACGTACCCGCCGCCGTGGATCCACACCATCACCGGCAGCCGCTCGTCCGGGCCGGCGCCCGCGGGGGCGGTGACGGACAGGTACTGGCAGTGCTCGGAGATCTCCAGCGGCCCCAGGAACCTCCCCGGGGAGACCCCCTCGAGCGCGCGGACCGGCCGCTGCGGGCAGGCCGGTGACCAGCCGGTCGCCTCCACGGTCCCGACGGCGGCCGGCTCCGGCCGCGGGGGCTCGTACCGGTTCGCGCGGGCGTACCGGATGCCGGTGGCCCGCCACACCGGGTCACGCTCCGGGCCCTCGTCGACCCAGCCACGCAGGGTGCCCGCCGGGCAGGTCCACTGGGGTGCGGAGATCATGCGCCCAGTGTGGCATCTGAGTCACGAGCACGCTGCACGTCGGGACACGCCGGACCGATCACCGTCGGGCGTGCTCGTGACTCCCTGATCTGGGTCGGCATGGCCTGAATCCGGGCCGGCCTCGCACCCGGTTGCGCAAAACCGACCCCTCGCGCGCACCGGCCCGCATAGGGATCAGTGGACGACCGACGAGACGGTCGACGGGACAAGGGGAGAGTCATGCCAGTGACGGTCACCGTGCTGCCGACCGACCCGGCCCTGCCGCGCAGCGGGGGTGCGGGCCTGCCCCAGGACGGCCGCTCCACGGCCGATCCCGAGGACGCGCTGGACCGCGTCCGGCTCACCGCGGGCGGTGGGCTCCCGTGAACTTCGTCGCGCAGGACATCTCCGCACAGATCATGATGCTGGAGACCAGGGCCCTGAAGACCATGACCGCGAGGGGTTTCGACCGGCGGGTGGCCGAGGCCGCCAGCCTGGCGGCGCCCGTGACCCGCGGTTCGGTCGTGGCCACGCAGGGGCTGCGGGCCGTCATCGGCGGGCTGCCCGTGGCCGTCGGGGACGTGGTGACCGTCGGCGGGACCGGGGGTGACGGGACCCGGACCCACCCCGGGCTCGCCGGCGTCGAGGCCGAGGTGGTGGCCGTCCACCGCACCGAGGCCACCGTCGTGCCGCTGGCCGAGGGCTGGGCGCCGGCCGCCGGAACGCCCGTGACGCTTGCGCACCGCGGGGGAGAGGTGCCGGTGGGCGACGGGCTCATCGGCCGCGTCGTCGACGCCCTGGGCCGTCCGATCGACGGCAAGGGGCCGATCGCCGGCACCCGCCTGGTCCCCGCGCACCATCCCGCCCCGCACGCCCTGGACCGCACCGCCGTCACCGGGCAGCTCGGCACCGGGCTGCGCGCCGTGGACACCTTCGCCGCCCTGGGCCGCGGCCACCGCATCGGCCTGTTCGCCGGCCCGGGTGCGGGCACGTCCTCGCTGCTGGCCATGATCGCCCGCGGCACGGACGCCGCGGTGTCCGTCATCGCCCTCGTGGGCGTGGACGGCCACACGGTCCGGGAGTTCCTCGACGACCTCGGCCCCGAGGGACTGGCCCGGTCCGTGGTGGTGGTGGCCACCGAGGACGAACCGGCCATGATGCGCCGCAAGGCCGCGTTCACCGCCACCCGGATCGCCGAGCAGTTCCGTGACCAGGGCCTCCACGCCCTGGTGATGCTGGACTCACTGACGCGCGTGGCCGGCGCCCAGAGCCAGATCGGGCTCTCCGCCGGGGAACCACCGGCACGTGGGGGCCACGCCCCGTCCACGGCCTCCCTGCTCGCGCAGCTGCTCGAGCGTGCCGGTGCCGGCCGTGCCGGCTCGGTCACCGGGATCTACACCGTCCTCGTGGACGGTGAGGACCATGAGGACCCCGTGGGCGAGGCCGTGCGCCCCCTCCTGGACGGGCACCTCGTGCTCGAGCGCCGGCCTGTCGAGGCCGGGCACGTCCCGTCCATCGACGTGCTCGCGTCCATCGCCCCGTGTGCCTCGGCCCTCACGGGTCCGGCGGACCGGGCGGCCGTCACCGTGGTGCGCCGGGCGATGGCCGAGTTGCGCGCGGTCCAGGACCTGATCGAGGCCGGCGCCTACGTACCCGGGACCCGTCCCCTGGCCGAGGCCGCCCTGGCCGCCCGGCCCCACCTGGATGCCTTCCTGCGCCAGGACACGGACGACTCGACCTCCCTGATCGAGGCCTGGTCTCGACTGCGCGGCCTCGCCGGTCTGCTGAGCGTGGACGGCGCCGGCACCGAGGGGCGGGCCGCCTGATGCCGGGATTCCGCCTGAAGTCTCTCGCGCGCGTCCAGATGATCCGAAAGGGCCTGGCCGCGGCCCGGCTGGCCGACACCCAGCCTCACGCCCCGGCCGAACAGCACCGTCCCGCCCTCGAGCGCGCCCTGCTCGGGGACCGCGGGGGAGTGCACGTGCTGGCCGCGGCCGGCATCGACCGGACCACCGTCGCCCAGCAGCTCGCAGGGACCGGGCCCGCCCAAACCGAGGCCGATGAGGTGCGGGCCGCGGAGCAGGCCCTGATGCTGGCCGTGCAGGCCCGCCGCCGTGCCGAACGGGATGAGGACTATCGCGACCGGCAGCAGCGAGTGCTCACGGATAGGGCCGAGCAGCAGGCGCCCGAGGCGCTCGCCTTCATCCCCCACCACCCGTCAGGTGAACACCGATGAGTGCCGAGGCCCTCGACCCGCGGACCGCGTAAATCTAGTCCGCGCGTAATCGCCCGAGGAGCGGACGGAGACGTCCTAGCGGAAGAGCCGGGGGAATCGCTCGCGCATGTGCTCCTCGATCACCGGTGACATCGTCGCCGAGAAGGCGGGGGTGATGTGGCTGTTGTCATACCAGACGACGACATTGCCCACGACGGCGTCACACCGGGTTTTCCCCGCTCGTGCGTCGGGACACACGTGGTCGATGACGTCTATGGTCGTCGTCCCAGGGGGCAGGGGTAGGTTCTCCAGGGGGTTGTCAGCTCCCAGCTGTCCCACGGGCGGTCCGCACCGTGCCGAATCCTGTCCTTCGGCGAGGCAGTCCGCGACCCGGTGGTCGTTTCGGGGCGTTCCGCGCAGCAACAGCAGGTCCGGTCCCGCAGAGGTGATCTGCTCCCACCGCCGTGGCGCGTCGGGAAGGACCGTCTCGGGCTGGGAGGCGTACTTGACGGATCCCGGGGTGATCACGAGGTCGATGTCCCGGTCCGTCCCCAGCCAGTCGATGAAATTGTCCTGCCACTCGAAGCACATCGTGTCATCGCTTTCGCGGCTGGACTCACCGAAGGGACAACCCGAGCGGTCCACTACGAGCAACTCCCAACCGTGGCGGGCGGCAAGGGGGCGGAAGGCCTCGGACCATTGACCTGCATGCGACCCGCCCGCCAACACCACGGTGGCCGAGGGCTTCTCCGGCGCGGCCGGGTCCTCGCACACGGAGATCTCGCTGGTCCCGGGATCATTGGTGCCGGGCTGTCGGCAGTCCCAGTCGTAGTAATCGGGACGCACATTGGGCAGCGCGTCCAGGGAGGGCACGTAGTCCGCGTCCTGTACGTCGTCGCCCGCGGTGAGCGATCCCCCCGGATGGGTCTGCCAGTCCCAATGGTCAGCACGGGGGATCTCCGTGGACGCCGGGGCCCTGGCGACGGTTGACACGGTCCCACCGGCCACCAGGATGACGATGGCGGTTCCGACCGACACGGTGTTCAGCCGGCGCCACCCATCCCCCCGGGCCCGGGCCTGCGCATTCTGCAGCGGGGTCTCGATGAAGCGGTGGGTCAGCCCCGCCAAGACGAGGGACAGCGCCAGGATGAAGGCGGCCCCCAACCATCCGACCGATTGTCGGTCCCGGACCTCGAGGTAGTAGATGAGCAGGGGCCAGTGCCACAGGTAGAGGGCGTAGGCGCGGTCGCCGACCCAGGCGAAGGCCGGGGCGGACAGGATCCGGCTGGCGGAGGCCCCCGGGTCGAGGTGGCCGCCCCGCGGCCCGGCCGAGGCCAGCACCAGGGTAAGTCCGAGCAACGGCCACAGGGACCAGAGCCCCGGGAACAGGCTGGCCCCGTCGAGTACGAAACCACAGGAGACGATCAGGACCACACCGAGCCATCCGGCCCAGAATCGCAGTCGCCTCGGGAGGGTCAGACCGGCGCCAAGCAGGCTGAGGAGGCCTCCGAACGCCAGCTCCCAGGCCCTGGTGGTGGATAGCAGGTACGCCTTGTCCTGGTTGAAACCGCCCACGTGGATCGCGTAGGACAGCGAAGCCACCAGGACCAGGCCGATGGCGACCGCCATGACGCGCACGGCCGGGATGCGAAGGCGCCTGGCCAGCGCCACGGCAGCGATCGCCACCAGGGGCCAGACGAGGTAGAACTGCCCCTGGACGGACAGCGACCAGAAGTGCTGGAACGGGGAGGTCTCCGGGCCGGCGGCACCGTAGGCCAATTGTGAGTTGATGAGTTCGATGTTCTCGAAGTACAGCAGCGAGGCCCTGGCCTCGGCCCACAGCTGGTCGTGACGGGTGGACGGCAGGACGGCTACTCCGATGGCCGTGACTGCCGCGACTACCGTGGCGGCAGGGACCAGGATGCGCCGGGCGAGACGGCCCAGGTATCGCAGTACGTCGATCCTGCCGTCGCGCTCGGCGGCCTCGCGCAGGAGCATCGCCGTGAAGAGATAGCCACTGACGGCCAGGAAGATGTCGATGCCACCGGAGACGCGGCCGTGGCCGAACAAGTGGAACAGGACCACGCCGAGGATCGCGACCCCACGGACACCGTGGAGCTCCGTCCGGTAGTGCCGTTCCGGTACCCCACGGGCCACTCGGTCCTGGACGTCTGCCCTTCGTTGCCGGACCGTTGTCACCGTTGTAGTTCCCATCGCCGGTGAACGGTACCACGGAGCCTGAAGGATTCCGGGACCGCCCCGCCACCACGGTCCTTCCGTAGGGCCTTCCCGCGCGGCGGGCGGACGACGGATGGCTCCGGTGCGGGCGGCACCATCACCGGGCGGTCCAGTATCACCCATCACATCCGTCCCATCGGACACGCCGGAGGTGAGAGGTGCATCACGTTCTCGGGGGTCGTAGCCCGTGACCGGAGCCGCACCGGCCCCCTCTCACGGGGAACGTCGGCAGCCCCGGCGCCGGCAGGCACAAGAGGACTGTTGTGGGCTTGACTAGGCATGACCCGGGATGGGCCCTCGTCAGGCCGGTCCCGTCCTTCGCGTCGCGCCGACCTCGACCCCGGCAGCCGGCAGCGTGCCGTCCTCCCGGAACCCGGGACTCGGGAGGGTCCGTCACCACCCGAAACCCGCAGCCCCCCGTCCCCAGAGTGCATACGGCAATGGGGGGAAGTCAGAGGGCTGTTCCCCTGTGCCTGAAACGGACGACAAAAGGAATCAGCATGACCCGAGTCACTCGCACCGCATCCTCGACCACTGACAGGCGCCGCGCGTCCCTGTCCCGCACCCTGGCCGGCGTACTGGCCGCGCTCACGCTCACGGCGGCTACCGCGGTACCGTCGGCCGCTGCACCCGTCACCGCGCCGGCCGTCCAGCCCACGGCCATCAGCGCCTCGACCCCGGGTGGCCTGGCGGCGAATCCCACGGGAGGCTCCGGGGGCAAGTTCCAGGACATCAGGTCCCTCAGCTACAGCAACGGGGCGGTCAGTTCCCAATATCATCTGTACGCCGACCACCTCAAGGGTTCGAAGCCGCACGGCATCATCATCCACCTGCACGGTGACGGTGGCTTCGAATACAACCAGCCCCAGTGGTCCACCATCCCGGCCTACGAGAAGCTGGCCGTGAAGCACAACCTGATGCTCGTCGTCCCGCGCACCCCGGACCAGGCCACGAAGACCTGGTGGCGGAAGGACACCTCCGGCAAGTACGCTGCCGATCTGCTCCGGAACCTGGGCAAGAAGTACAACCTGGACAAGAATCGGGTGTACTGGACGGGGTACTCCGGTGGCGCGGACACCGTCGCCCGCCAGGTGGTGAACTCGCACTCGGCCGGGTGGACCGGCGGGGCGGCGGTCATGGTGGGCGGAGGCGGGATCTACGGGCAGAGCAAGCCGTTGCGTCCCATCTCCTCGGCCCTGAAGAAGAACTTCGAGATGCACTGGGTGGCCGGTGCCGACGACACCCCGGCCGCCGGTGGAGCATCTGGCAGCTATGACGCCGTGGGCGCGGCCAAGCTCGGCCGCGCGTTCTACAAGGGGCAGGGCCTGAAGACCCAGTTGCTCATCAAGCCCGGCATGGACCATTGGGAGATCGCGCCCTCCGGTCCCACCAAGCTCGGCGTCATCCTGGCCCGGCGGTAAGCTCCGACACCGACCACACACAGTCCACGGCAGCGCATCGGTGGCCGGCGACGACGGCCGGGCGCCTCACACACGAGGCACCCGGCCGCCGTCGAACCCGGGGAACCGCCCGCCGGAACCGCATTCCCCTCGCTGGCGCCCACCACGCTGCGCCTGGTCATCAGTGTCGACCCGACTCGCCTCATGCGGGGCCGCGTGCACCGTCATCCCCGTCCGGACACCGTGCAGACGCTCGACCACACGGTCCGGTACCCCCGATTGATCCCCTGTCCGCATCATGCGACCCCGCCCTTCCCGCAGCCCGGTCGTCCGTGGACGGAACCGACCGCCGCGACGGCACGTCTGCGCATGTCCCGAGGTATGAATCCCACGCATGCTCAGGACCTTCAGGAGCCCATCGCGCAGCACGACCAGGACCGGGACGGCCTGCGCGGCGGGAACATCGAGACCTGGCAGGACATCACCGTCCAGTACCGCGTGGGCCACCGCGGAGAGGGCTCCCTCCTGATCGCCGTGGAGGACCTGCTGCTGGACCTGGGGGAGACCCTGGCCGCCCGGGCCGCCCGGGAGTCGAGGGCCGGACAGCAGGCCCTGGCCCGGCGGACCCTGCGGTTCGAGCGGTACGTGCACGAGCTGTACCGCTGTGCCGAGACTGACCCGCAGGCGCAGATGGCCGCGGCCGCCCTGGACCTCGGCGCGCCCCCGTGGCTGTTCGAGGGGGAGGACGGCGCCGCGTGGCGCCGGGAGGTCACCGCCCTGACCGACTACGCCGCCTGGGCCTGCGCGCCGTGCGGAGGGGACCACGGCCCGGACGGACCCCGCGGCGTGCCGGCACGCCTGGACTGACCCCGGACGCCCCGGACGCCCGGGACGCCCGGGACGCCGGCGGGTGGCCGGTGCCGCCCGCCGGGGCTTCCTAGAATGGTGTGCATGCCTGCGGCCACTGACACCCCCACCGCCCCGCTCGTGCTCGGCATCGAGTCCTCCTGCGACGAGACGGGATTCGGGATCGTGCGCGGGACCGAGCTGCTGGCCAACGCCGTGGCGTCCTCGATGGAGGAACACGTGCGCTTCGGCGGGGTCATCCCGGAGATCGCCGCGCGCGCCCACCTCGAGGAGTTCATCCCCACGCTGCAGCAGGCCCTGGACACCGCCGGGGTCACGCTGCAGGACCTCGACGCGATCGCCGTGACCTCGGGCCCCGGACTGGCCGGGGCGCTCATGGTCGGCGTCGCCGGCGCCAAGGCCCTGGCCCTGGCCACGGACACCCCGCTCTACGGCATCAACCACCTGGTCGCACACGTCGGCGTCGGGGTGCTGGACGAGGTGACCGGCGCGGAGCCGGAGGCCGTCTCCGGGACCGGACCGGCCGTCGTCGTGGGGTCCGGCGGGAGCGGGGACCGTCCGCTGTCGGAGCACCTCGGCGCGCTGCTGGTCTCCGGCGGGCACACCGAGATCCTGCGGGTCAACCGGCTGACCACGGACGTGGAACTGCTCGGCTCGACCATCGACGACGCCGCCGGCGAGGCCTACGACAAGGTCGCCCGGCTGCTCGGGGCCGGCTACCCCGGCGGGCCCGTGATCGACCGGCTCGCCCGCCAGGGCAACCCCACCGCCTTCCGGTTCCCCCGCGGGCTGAGCGCCCCGAAGTTCGTGGGCACCGCGCAGGAGCCCGGAAAGCACCGGCACGACTGGTCCTTCTCCGGGCTGAAGACCGCCGTGGCCCGGTGCGTGGAGCAGTTCGAGGCCGCTGGCGTGCCGGACGAGCAGATCCCGACGGCGGACATCGCCGCGTCCTTCCAGGAGGCGGTCGCGGACGTGATCACCGCCAAGGCGGTTCGGGCCTGCACCGAGCACGGGATCGAACACCTGCTGCTCGGCGGCGGCGTCGCGGCGAACTCCCGCCTGCGTGAGCTGCTGGCCGAGCGGTGCGCGGCGGCCGGCATCGGGCTGACCGTCCCGCCGCCGCGGCTGTGCACGGACAACGGCGCCATGGTCGCGGCCCTCGGCGCACAACTGGTGATGGACGGGGTGGCGCCGTCCGGACTGGGCTTCGCCGCGGACCCGGGCCAACCGGTGGGGGAGATCTCCCTCGGGGCGTGAGGGCCGCCCGTACCCCGCCCGCCGGAACTGCTGCCCGCCGGAGTTACGATCACGCTCGACGGTGGGACACGCCGGGCCGATCACTGTCGAGCGTGATCGTAACTCCGCGGTCGTCGTGACTCCGCGGTCGCCGGAACCGCGCGAGCTCAGGCCCCGATGGAGGCCCGCGTCCGGGCCACCGCGTCGGCGACGACGGCGCGGAGGGGAGCATGGAGATCATGCCCGGTCAGCGGCGTGGACGCGGGCAGGCCGGCGGACTCCATCTGCTCCACCGTCATGGCGTGCGCCGCGTGGGCCGCGATCCGGCGCTGGCGGGCCGGGGTGCCGCCGTCGCGCAGCAGGTGTTCCACGGAGGCCAGTTCCGCGGCGCACCCCAGCCGCTCGGCCACCGGCGCCAGGCGAACCAGCTCGGCGCGCAGGTGGTCGGTCACGAGCAGCTCGTCCCCGGCGGCGTTGAGGATGATGATGGCGTCCAGCCCGTAGCGGGCGGCGCGCCACTTGTTCTCCTGCACGTGCCACGGGGGCATGGTGGGGATGGTGCCGCCGGCGTCGAGGATGTCCGAGAAGTCCTGCACCAGGCACTGCGTCAGGGCGGCGATCGGGGCGATCTCCTCGAGCGTGGCCACGCCGTCACAGACCCGCATCTCGACCGTGCCCAGCCGGGGCACGGCGCGCACGTCCCAGCGGCACTCGGTGACGTCGTCGATCACGCCGGTGTGCGTCAGGTCCGCCACGCACCGCTCGAACCCGGCCCAGTCCGCGAACTGGAACGGCAGGCCAGCGGTGGGCAGCTGCTGGAACATCAGGGTGCGCTGGGACTGGTAGCCGGTGTCCACGCCGGCCCAGAACGGGCTCGAGGCGGACAGCGCCAGGAAGTGCGGGACGTAGTTGACCAGGCCGTCCACCACGGGCATCGCCTTGGTCACGTCGTCCAGGCCCACGTGCACGTGCACCCCGTAGATCAGCATCTGCCGGCCCCACCACTGGGTGCGGTCGATCAGCTTGCCGTAGCGGTCCGCCGGGGTCACGGGTTCGTCCGTGGGCTGGGCGAAGGGGTGGGAGCCCTGGCAGTACAGCTCCACGCCCATCGGTTCCGTCACCTCGCGCAGCTTCCGCGCGTACTCCCGCAACTGGCCCACGGCCTCATCCACCGTGGTGCACACGTCCGTCACCAGCTCCACGGTGTTCAGCAGCAGCTCTGGCTTGATGTGCGGGTGCTCCTGGCCCAGGTGCAGTCCCGCCTGGTCCGCGACGCCGGCCAGCACCTCCTCGGCGACCGGCCGCAGGGTGCCGTCGTGGGCGTCGACGAGCGCGAGCTCCCACTCCACGCCGAGGGTCGACTGCGCGGAGCGTGCGAAGGGCAGGTGCATGGTGGTTCCTGTCAGGTGCTGACGGCGGGGCAGTAGTCATCCTAGGGGCGGGCGCAGGGGTTCCGGTCATCACCGGTCACCGGCCCGGGATCCCTAGCATGGAGGGGTGATCACCGCACCGCAGCCCCCGACCGCCCCACGACTGCCCGCACGGATCCGGGGCCCGCGCGCCCTGGCCGTGGCCGGCGTCGTCCTGCTCGCCGTCACGGCGTGCACCACCACCCCGCCGGGTGGCGGACCGGACGAGCCCGGACCGGACGGGACGGGGACGACGCCCCCGGGGGACGCGGCGACGGCCGAGCCGGAGCAGAGCGCGCTGCAGGTGGCTCTGGGCGGTCCCGATCCGGACCTCGAGGAGGCGGCCGCCGAGGCGGTGGCCGGCATGAGCGTGGAGGACCAGGCCGGGCAGGTCCTGGTCGGCCAGCTGGGCGCGGCGGGGACGGACCCGGCTTCCCTCCGGGACCTGCACCTCGGCGGGGTGATCGTCATGGGCGACGCCGTGCCGATGGCCGCCGACGGCACCCACGACGTGACGGCGCTCGCCGACCGGCTGGACGACACCCGGGAGGCCCTGAGCGAGGGGCGGGAGCACGGCGGCATCATCAGCGTGGACCAGGAGGGCGGACTGGTGGCGCGCGTCCAGGAACCCCTGGTCGAGTGGCCCACCCCCATGAGCTACGGTGCCGCGGCCGCCGGGCAGGCGGACGCCACCCGGCTCGCCCGGGACGGCCACGCCCTGATGGCCCGGGCCCTGGCGGAGCTGGGATTCACCGTGGACTTCGCGCCCAGCGTGGACGTGACCATCGGGGCCGAGGACCCCGCCATCGGCGCCCGCTCCTTCTCCGCCGACCCGCAGGTGGTGGCCGACCTCGGCGCCGCCGCCAGCGCCGGCCTGCTGGGCGCCGGGATGCTGCCGGCGCCCAAGCACTTCCCGGGCCATGGCTCCGTCACGGACGACTCGCACGTGACCGCCCCAATCCAAGACGCCGCCGTGGCGGACCTGGACCAGCGCGACTGGCTGCCCTTCCGCGAGCTGGTCTCCGGCGGGCAGTACACGCCGATGGTCATGATGGGGCACGTCATCGTCCCGGAGCTGGAACCGGACGTGCCGTCGTCGGTGTCCGCACCCGCCTACGAGGCGCTCCGCGGGCTCGGGGCGAGCCCGGACGGCACCGGGGCCGGCGCGGGGGAGGGGTACGACGGCGTCGTGGTCACCGACGCGCTCAACATGGGCGCGCTCGTGGAACGGTACGGCGCGAACGAAGCACCCGTGCGGGCGCTCGCGGCCGGGGCCGACCTGCTGCTGATGCCCTCCTCGGTGCCGGGGGCACGGGACGCGATCGTCGAGGCGGTGCAGTCCGGCGCGGTGCCGCGGGACCGGCTCGAGGAGGCGGCGCGGCGCGTGGTGACGATGCTGATGTGGCGGGACGGGCTGGTCCGGGAGCTCGAGGAGGCCACGCCCGAGGAGCTCTCCGCGGTGGGGTCACCGGACGGGGCAGACACGGACGGGACTGTCTCGGGCGGGGCCGAGACGGACGAGGCCAGGGCAGAGGCGGCCCAGACGTCCCGGGCGGTCTCCGCCGCGGCGGTCACGGTGGTCGAGGGCACGTGCGGCGAGGCTCTCGTCGGGGACTCGCTGCAGGTCACCGGCGGAGACGCCAGGGACCGCGCGCGACTGACGGAGGCCGCCCGGGCCGCGGGACTGACGGTGGGCTCGGGGCCCGTGGTGAACCTGGTGGGCACGGCGCGCGGCGCGGGGCAGGGGGACGTGGTGGTCGCCCTGGACGCGCCCTTCGGCCTGGCATCCTCCGCAGCGCCGGACGACGGGGCGCTGATCGCCCTCTACGGCCGCACTCCCGGGGCCTTCGAGGCACTCGTGGACGTGCTCACCGGTGCGGTCGAGGCCCCCGGGGCGCTGCCCGTGGACGTGGGGGAGTGGCCGGCCGGGACGGGGTGCTGAGGCGGGCTGCGAACTGCCGGTCACGTCAGCGCGCCTATGATCTGCGACACATTTGTGAATAACGGCCTGTCCGAGTGATCTATTCGTCTAAGGTAAGCCTTACCAAAGCAGGACCGGGCGGCAGTGAGGCCGTCGGACTTCCCTAGGAGAACCTACGCATGAAGATCAAGAACCGCCGCCTCGGGTTGGTTGCCCTCGTCTCGACCGCGGCGTTCGCGCTGACGGCCTGTGGAGGCGCCACGTCCGGCTCCACCGAGTCCTCCGCCCCGGCCTCTGCCTCTGCCTCGGCGTCCTCGTCGGCCTCGGCCGAGGCCGGTCCGCAGGAGGTCACCGACATGGCCGGTGACACGGTCACGGTCCAGATGCCCGCCGAGAGCATCGTGGCCACGGACAACCGGATCTTCCGCACGCTGGACGAGTGGGGCGTCGAGCTCGCCGCCGGCCCCCTGCCGCTGATGGACAAGGACATCGTCTCCTACCCCACCGCCGAGGGCGTCATCGACCTGGGCAGCCACCGCGAGCCCAACATGGAGGGCTTCGTCGAGGCCGAGCCCGACCTGGTCCTGAACGGCCAGCGCTTCAGCGACCTCAAGGGCGACATCGCCGGGCTGATCCCCGAGGACGCCGCCCTGGTGGACACCAACGTCACGGAGGGCAAGCCACTCGACGAGGAGCTGCGCCGCCTGACCACCCTGCTCGGCGACGTCTTCGGCCAGCAGGCCGAGGCCGAGACCCTCATCTCCGACTTCGACGCCTCCATCGAGCGCGCCAAGGAGGCCTACCCCGCCGAGGAGACCGTCGTGGGGCTGATCGCCTCCGGCGGTGACCTGTCCTACGCCGCCCCCTCCACCGGCCGCGCCATCGGCCCAGTGTTCGACATGCTCGACCTCCAGCCCGCCCTGGACCGCGAGGGCTCCACCAACCACCAGGGTGACGACATCTCGGTCGAGGCCATCGCCGAGGCCAACCCGGACTGGCTGATCGTCATGGACCGCGACGCCGCCACGGCCGGTCGCAACGGCGAGGAGTTCACCCCGGCCGCCGAGCTGATCGAGGGCTCCGAGGCGCTCAAGGACGTGACCGCCGTCAAGGAGGGCAATATCGTCTACATGCCCGAGAACTTCTACGTGGTCGAGGACATCCAGAACTACACCACCTTCCTCACCGACCTCGCGGACGCCTTCGAGGGCAAGTAACCACCGCGTGGTGACCGGTCCCACCGGCCCGAGCGCCCCGCGGCGATCCCGCGGGGCGCCCGGCGGTGGGACCTCACCCGCAGCACGGCCCGGATGCGGCCGGCAGGGCTCACCCTGCCGGATCCACGCATCCGGGCTGTGCCACGATCTGGGGACCCCGGTCTGCACCGGGCCCCGTGGACAGGACGAACCGTGACCACTGCCTACGAGCATCCGGATCCCGAGGCGCAACCGGCGCCCCTGGGGGCGGGCTACCAGACCGCCAACCCCGGGGGGACCGAGGGGCTGCCCGAGGAGGGCGCCCGCCCCCTGGACGGCCGCTGGCGTACCGCCTGGCCCCTGCTGGCCGGCATCGTCCTGACGCTGGGGCTGGTCCTGGTCTCCCTGTTCGTGGGGGTCTACGACATCACCACCGCGGACGGCGGTTGGGAGATGTTCTTCATCACGCGCGTGCCCCGGACCATCGCCCTGGTCCTGGCCGGCGCCGCGATGGCCATGTCCGGGCTCGTCATGCAGCTCATGACCCAGAACCGCTTCGTGGAGCCCACCACCACCGGCACCACCGAGTGGGCCGGGCTGGGGCTGCTGCTGACGATGATCGTGATCCCCAACGCCACCATCATGGACCGGATGGTCGGCGCCATCCTGTTCTCGTTCGTCGGCACGGTGGTCTTCTTCCTCTTCCTGCAGCGGGTGACGCTGAAGTCCTCGCTGATCGTGCCGATCATCGGCATCATGCTCGGCGCCGTCGTGGGCGCCCTGTCCACCTACGTGGCGCTGCAGACCGAGATGCTCCAGCAACTGGGCATCTGGTTCGCCGGCAGCTTCACCGGCGTGGTGCGGGGCCGGTACGAGCTGCTGTTCATCGTGCTGGCCGTGGCCGTGCTCGTCTTCGTCCTCGCCGACCGGTTCACGGTCGCCGGCCTCGGCCGGGACGTCGCCACCAACGTCGGGCTCAACTACACCGTGGTGCTGCTGACCGGCGTCTCGATGATCGCGATCGTCACCGGAGTGGTCACGGTGGTGATCGGGGCCCTGCCCTTCCTGGGCCTGATCGTGCCCAACGTGGTCTCCCTGTTCCGGGGGGACAACCTGCGCACCAACCTGCCCTGGGTCTGCCTCGTGGGCGTCTGGGTGGTCACCGTCTGCGACATCATCGGCCGGACCGTCATCATGCCGTTCGAGGTTCCGGTCTCCCTCATCCTCGGCGTGGTCGGCGCCGTCGTCTTCATCGGCCTGCTCGTCAGGAGGCGCAAGCATGTCTGAGCTCAGCATCCCCGCGGTCACCCCCGCCCCGTTCACCGGGTACCCGGGCCGGGGCACGACGCCGGAACTCACCGCGTCCGGTCCGGTCGCCGACCCGGTCGCGCGCGCCGGCGGGGTGGGCACTGACCGGACGGCCGCCGTCGGGCCCGCCCGGACCACCCCGCCGGGCCGGACCACCCCGCCACGCGGCCCCGCCCGGACCACCCCGTCCCCGCGGCACTCCGGGCCCTTCGGCTCCCGGAGGGCGAAGGTGCGCTACCTCGCCCTGGTGGGCGGGCTGGTGGTGGCCGCCGCCCTGTTCACGCTCGGCAACCTGGCCTATGACAACCCGATGGAGTTCGGCTCCCGGGGCTTCTGGCTGATCGCGCAGATGCGCGTGGAGAGCATCGTGGTGATGCTCGTGGTGGCCGCGTGCCAGGCGTTCGCCACCGTGAGTTTCCAGACGGCCACGAACAACCGCATCATCACCCCGTCGATCATGGGCTTCGAGTCGCTGTTCGTCCTGGTGCAGACGGCCGCCGTGTTCTTCTTCGGCGTGGCCGGTGTGACCATGGTGGTCGGCGTGGGGCAGTTCTTCCTGCAGGCCGGACTGATGGTGGCCTTCGCGGTGCTGCTCTACAGCTGGCTGCTGTCCGGGCGCTTCGGCAACATGCACATCATGCTGCTGGTCGGCGTGGTCCTCGGCGGCGGCATGGGCGCCCTGTCCACCTTCATGCAGCGCGTGCTGGACCCCAACGAGTTCGACGTGCTCACCGCCCGGTTGTTCGGCAACATCTCCAATGCCCAGGGCGAGTACCTGCCCTATGCGATCCCGATCGTGCTGGTGTGCGCCGGGTTGCTCTGGAGCCGGGCGCACCGGCTGAACGTCCTGGCGCTGGGCAGGGACGCCACGAACAACCTGGGCCTGAACCACAAGCGCGAGACGATGATCGTGCTGACGCTGGTCTCGATCCTCATGGCCATGACCACCTCGCTGGTGGGCCCCATGACCTTCCTGGGGTTCCTCGTGGCCACGCTGGCCTACCAGTTCACGGACACCTACGACCACCGGCTGATCCTGCCCGTGTCCTTCCTCATCGGCTACACCGTGCTCTCCGGGGCCTACTTCGTGCTGCGGAACATCTTCTACGCGGCCGGTGCCGTGACCATCATCATCGAACTCGTCGGGGGACTCGTGTTCCTCATCGTCATCCTCAGGAAGGGCCGGTTGTGATCACCCTCGAAGGCGTCACGAAGCACTACGGCGAGGAGGCCACGATCGGGCCGATCTCGGTCGAGCTCCCCGCGGGGGGCATCACCGCCCTCGTGGGTCCCAACGGGGCCGGCAAGTCCACCATCCTCACCATGATCGGCCGGCTGCTGCGGGTGGACGAGGGGCGGATCGAGGTGGCCGGCCAGGACATCATCAACACCCCGTCCAAGGCCGTGGCGAGGATCCTGTCCATCCTCCGCCAGGAGAACCACTTCATCACCCGGCTGACCGTGCGCCAGCTCGTGGGCTTCGGACGGTTCCCGTACTCCAAGGGCCGGCTGACGCAGGAGGACGAGCACTACATCTCCGAGGCCATCGACTTCCTGAACCTCGGTCCGCTGGAGAACCGCTACCTGGACCAGCTCTCCGGCGGCCAGCGCCAGCGCGCCTACGTGGCCATGGTGCTGGCCCAGAACACCGACTACGTGCTGCTGGACGAGCCGCTGAACAACCTGGACATGCAGCACTCCGTGCAGATGATGAAGCAGTTGCGGCGGGCCGCGGACGAGCTGGGCCGCACCGTGGTGATCGTGCTGCACGACATCAACTTCGCCGCGCGGTACGCCGACTGGATCCTGGCGCTGAACGACGGCCAGGTCACCGAGTTCGGCCCGCCCGCGGAGATCATCACCGACGAGGTCCTCACCCGGGTGTTCAACACCCCGGTCTCGGTCATCGACGGCCCGGAGAGCCGCCTGGCGGTGTACTACTGATCGACACCGGCGGCCGGGCTGGCGCGGCGTAGCGGATGGGGCTGGTGGGCCTGGTGTGGCGTGTGGTGTGGCATGGGGAACGGACGGGGTTTACCCGGGGGCCCGAATGAGCCATTTCCCGAATTTGCCTATGGCGATTTGACGTATTTAAGAATATCTTAAGGTTCGCCTTGCTTGCGGCTTTCCAGGGTCGGCGTATTCTTAATCCAACGCCCGGGCACCAGCGTCCGAGCTTGGACCGAAGGATGTAGCACCATGACCTCCGCCGTGCGCTCCTGCGCCACCACCGCATGTTCTTTCAACGCCGAGCACAACTGCAACGCCCTGGCCATCACCGTGGCCGGCTCCGAGTCCCAGCCCACCTGCGGGACCTTCGTGCAGCTGGACGCCCGCCGTCCCGTCACCTCCGAGGCCAGCAGCGTGGGCGCCTGCCACCGCCTGGAGTGCAAGTTCAACAGCGACCTGATGTGCTCCGCTGAGGGCATCGAGGTCACCGACACCGCCACCTGCGCCACCTACACCGTCGCCTGAGCTGCCGCGCGCAGCCCGGGAGTCCGTGTGTCCACCGTCCCGCGGTGACGCAGTGCCAAGGCCCCGGTCCGGGGAGCAGTCCATGCTCCACGGGCCGGGGCCTTGGCGTGCGGGGCCACGGTGGTGGGCCCGGCGGTTCAGTTCAGGAGGCGAGGTCGGCGGTCAGCCGCGCGGGCAGGGAGCCGAGCAGGTGATGCCAGGCCCGGGAGCTGTCCTGCAGGGGTGAGGCCTCCGAGGGCGAGGGCAGCGGCACCTGCACGACCCAGCCCTGGTCTCCGGCGAAGCGGGCCAGGGACACGCAGTGGTGGTCCACGTCCACGCAGTGCACGGGGTCGACCGTGAGGTCCTCCGTGGCGGGGACGTCCAGGGGTTCCGCCCAGCCGGCGATCTCGCCGTCCAGGACGGCGTCGGCGACGTTGGCCAGGAGCTGGGGCGCCGTGGCCAGGACGGCATCGGCCAGGGCGTCGGCCGGGGCGTCGGCCGGGGACGGCGCGGCGGAGGCCTCCACGAGGACGGCCTCGCCGTGGGCGTTGACGCCCGAGCAGTCGTGCAACAGGACCCGTTCGGTGGTGACCACGCCCACGCGCACGCGGGGTCCGACGTCGTGGACCAGGTCGGCCACGCGCCCCTGCAGTCCCAGGGCCTCCACCTGCGCCGTGTCCCGGCACCAGCGCAGCGTGCCGAGCAGGTGCACCGAGGCCAGCCTCAGGTTCAGGCCGTGATCCGCGGCGTCCTTGACGATGTCCACGCGCACCTCGATGTCCTCGGGGGTGTGAAACGCGCCGAGCGAATGGAAGAGGTTCGGGATGTCCGCCACCACCAGCTGTCCGGTGCGGGACACGCAGTGCACCGCGGAGGAGAGTGTCTCGCCCGCACGGTAGGCCGTGAGCTCGACGGCACCCTCGCCGGAGAGCATGCGGCGCGTGAGCGAGCGGGCGTGGGCGGAACGCAGGGCGGGGACGGACGAGGCGGACGTCGGGGGAGTGCGCGGAGTCGAACTCATGGGGATCCTTCCAGGACGGTCGCATCCTAGTAAGGCACGCCTAACCGAATTAAGCAAGCCGCTTGTACGCTTATGCGTCTCGCGGCGTCTCAGAACGTCGCAGAAGGACCGGCTCAGTCCCGTCGGCGGGCCCGGAAGATGCCGAGGGACGCCACGCACAGCCCCACGAAGGCCACCCCCAGGGCCACCAGCGGGCCGGTCAGCGGCACCCACACGACATCCCGGCGCACGGCCTGGGCGGTCTCCGAGTCCGAGAGCAGGTCCCCGCCCCCGAGGGTGAAGGTCCCGGCGACGAACACCTGGGCGACCACGGTGATGATGAGCAGCAGCGCGGCGACCACGCCCACGCCCATCGAGGCGTAGAGCAGCACCTTGCACCACAGCGGCGCCGGCCGCGTCGCGTCGTCGACGACGGGTTCCACGGCCCCGGCGTCGTCACCGTCCTCGCGCCGGTCCCCGTCCCGGTCGTCCTCGAAACGGCCGATGAGGTCGAATCCGGGGGCGCCGTCCCAGTCGCGGTCCGGGTCCAGGCCCTCCCGGAACCCCCGTGCGGAGCCGGTCGCGGGCGGGCGGGACTCAGGACGGTGGGACATGTCTCCAGCGTACCGCCGGTACCGTGGACGGGTGGCCTCCTCCTCCTCGTCCTCGCCCGCACCGTCCGGTCCGCAGCCCGCCGCGGGCGGTGCCCCGCCGTCGTCGTCAGCGGCGCCCACCGGCAGCCGGGACGTCACCGTCCTGGCCCCCGTCCTGACCGCCGAGGGCTGGCAGCTGCTGAACTCCCTCGAGGGCTACCGGGAGTCGGAGGCGTTGGCGATGTCCACCCGGCTGCGCGCCGCGGGCCACGCCCCCGAACTCGTCTCGGCCGTGCTGACCCAGCTGAAGCTGCGGGACCAGGCCGCCGCCAAGTTCGGTCCCTTCGCCGCGCACATGGTCTTCACCCGGGCGGGCCTGGAACAGGCCACGCGGATGAACGTGGCCGCCGTGCACGCCGGGCGGTTCGCCGGCGCCGGGATCCGGTCCGTCGCGGACCTGGGCTGCGGCCTCGGGGCGGACGCCATGGCCATGGCCGCGCTGGACCTCGAGGTGACCGCCGTGGAGCGGGACGAGACGGTGGCCGCGGCGGCGACGATCAACCTCATGCCCTTTCCCCACGCCACCGTGGTCGGTGCGGACGCGCAGGACTGGGTGGCCGCGGCGCAGGCGAACGGCACCGAGCCCGAGGGCTACTGGCTCGACCCCGCCCGCCGGGTGCTGTCCACCTCCGGGTCCAGCCGGGTGTTCGACCCGGAGGCGTTCTCCCCGCCGCTGTCCTTCGTCGAGTCCCTCGCCGGGCGCGGCACCGCCGTCGGCGTGAAGCTCGGCCCCGGCCTGCCGCACGAGTCCGTGCCCGCCGGCTGCGAGGCGCAGTGGGTCTCGGTGGACGGGGACGTCACCGAGGCCGTGCTGTGGTTCAACGCCCTCGCCCGGGACGGCGTGCGCCGCAGCGCCCTGGTCATGTCCGGTCCCGGAGCGGGCCCGACGACGGCGGGAGGCCGGGGCGGCCACCACGAGATCACCGCGGGGACCGGCTTCGGCGGCTCTCCCGAGGTGCCGGTCGGTGGCGTGGAGGCCCTGAGCGGGTACCTCTACGAACCGGACGGCGCCGTGATCCGGGCCGGACTGGTGGCCGACCTGATCCACCGCGACTTCGCCTCGTCCGGCGGGGCACTGCTCGATGAGCACATCGCCTACTTCCGGGCCGACGAGCCGGTGGAGTCACCGTTCGCGCGGGCCTACCGGATCGAGTCGGTGATGCCCTTCAACGTCAAGGGCCTGCGGCGCTGGGTGCAGGAGACCGGGGTGGGCCGGTTGGACATCAAGAAGCGCGGGATGGCCGTCACCCCCGAGGAACTGCGACGCCAGCTCATGTCCGGCAAGGGCTCGAAGGGGTCGAAGACGTCGAGGCGCTCCGGCCGGCACGCCACCCTCGTGCTCACGCGGATCGGCGAGGAACGGGTCGCCGTGGAGGTCACCCCGGCCTGACAGCCTGACGGACCGGTGCGACCGGCACGCCGGCTCAGGTGCCGGAGACGTCCCGCCCGAGGCCGGTGGGGGAGGCCGTGGCCACGTGGTTGACGACCTCGTTGACCACGCGGTGCAGGTTGTCCAGGCCGTATCCCACGAGGTACCAGTCCGCGGGATCGAGGTAGATGACCTTGCCGTTCCGGGCCGCCTTCGTGCCGCTGACCAGGTCGTCGTCCAGCACGTCCTCGGCGGTGGCTCCCTGCCGGCCAAGGGCGGCGTCCTCGTCGATGACGAACAGGTTGTCCGGGTCGGCGTCGGCGATGAACTCGGGGGAGGCCGGTGCGCCGTCCGTGCCCTCGGCCATCACCGGGGTCGCGCTGGGCACGCCGAGCACGTCGTGGATCAGGCCGAAGCGTGACTCCGGGCCGAAGGCCGTGATCTCGCCGGATCCCGTCATCACCACCAGCCCGTTGGTGTTCCCGGCGTCCTTCAGCGTCGCGCGGGCATCCTCGATCTTCGTCTCGATCCCGCTGAGCGCGGCCTGCACCTGCATCTCCCGGCCGAAGACCTCGCCCAGGGCGGTGGCGTTCTGGGTGAAGGACTCCATCGGGGCCGAGGGATCCACGGACAGGTCGATGGTCGGGGCGATCCCGGACAGCTCGGGGTACGCTTCCGCGGTCGCCGCGGAGATGATGATCAGATCCGGCTCCTCCTTGGCGATGACGTCCAGGTCCGGCTCCGTGAGGGAGCCGACGCGAACCTCCGCGCCGTCCGCCACGGGCTGCAGTTCCTCGGGGTAGGGCGCGTCCGGCACGCCGTCGGGCTGGATGCCCAGCGCGTTCAGGGAGTCCAGGACCCCGAGGTCGAAGACGAAGACCTTCTCGGGACCGGCAGGGACCTCGGTGGTGCCCTGGGCGTGCTCCACGGTGACGGTGTCGCCTGCACTGGAACCGGTGGGGGAGGGCGCGGGGGTGCCAGAGGCCGTGCCGGACGGCGAGCCGGACGTCGGTGGCTCGGCGGGCCCGCCGGTGCAGGCGGTCGCGAGGACCAGGACCGCGGTCGAGGCGGCGAGCATGACCGAGGCGCGACGCAGCGCCCGGGACCCCGGACGGGGGCGTGCGGATCGGAGGGTGGTGGCGAGGGGCCCGTCCTGCGGGCCGTGCAGGGACACGATGGTCCTCCCGTGATCAGCGGAGCGGCGGAACCCGCGGCCGTCCGCGGCCCGGCAGGCCGGGGCGATCGCGTCCCCTCCATTGTGTCAGCCCGTGGCCGGGTGCGGCCAGAGTCCTGGACGCGGGGATGCGGACCGGTGTCCCGGACGGTTCCCGGGGACACGGCTGGCACTCGCCTTGACCGAGTGCTAAGCCTCGTCCTAGAGTCATTTCTGGCACTCCGGGGCACCGGGTGCCAAGCCTGAAGGACCTGCCATCCGGCACCCGCGACGACGGTTGGCCAGCCTACGGCGCACAGCAGAATCCACTGACGCCGGTCGGACCCCCGTGGTCTGGCCTACCACAGAGAAGGAGAGTACAGACGTGTCTGTCTCCATCAAGCCCCTTGAGGATCGCATTGTTGTCCGTCCGCTGGAAGCCGAGCAGACCACCGCTTCCGGCCTGGTGATCCCGGACACCGCCAAGGAGAAGCCGCAGGAGGGCCAGGTCGTGGCCGTCGGCGCCGGCCGTGTCGATGACAACGGCAACCGCATCCCGGTCGACGTCGCCGAGGGCGATGTCGTGCTCTTCTCCAAGTACGGCGGCACCGAGGTCAAGGTCGGCGGCGAGGACTACCTCGTGCTGTCCGCCCGCGACGTGCTGGCCATCGTCACCAAGTGATCTTCCACCGGACCCGGTCCGTGCGTCCGCACGGCACCGCGTCCGGTTGACGCACCAGGCCCGGCCAGGCACCTCAGCCGGCCGGGCCTGATCGCGTCAGCGCCGACGTCGTGACCTCCGGACCCGCTGGGCACCGGACGGGGCACGACGCCGGCCCCCCACCTTCACCTCGACGCGGCGACCGGATGCCCGGCCGGGCCCGGAGCCGCCGTCCACACCCGAAAGGAGCTTCGTTCATGGCGAAGCAGCTTGCCTTCAACGATGAGGCCCGCCGCGCACTGCAGGCCGGCATCGACAAGTTGGCCGACACGGTCAAGGTCACCCTCGGCCCCAAGGGGCGCAACGTCGTCCTCGACAAGGCCTGGGGCGCACCCACCATCACCAACGACGGCGTGACCATCGCCCGTGACATCGAGCTGGACGACCCGTACGAGAACATGGGCGCCCAGCTGGCCAAGGAAGTGGCCACCAAGACCCAGGACGTCGCCGGCGACGGCACCACCACCGCCACCGTGCTGGCCCAGGCCCTCGTCAACGAGGGCATGCGCCAGGTGGCCGCCGGTGCCGCCCCGAACGAGGTCAAGCGGGGCATCGAGGTGGCCGTGGCCGCCATCGACAAGCGCCTGTCCGAGAACGCCGTGGAGGTCTCCGGCAACCACGTCGCCAACGTGGCCGCCATCTCCGCCCAGGACGACACCGTCGGCGAGCTGCTGGCCCGTGCGTTCGACACCGTCGGCACCGACGGCGTCATCACCATCGAGGAGTCCTCCACGACCTCCACCGAACTGGTGGTCACCGAGGGCATGCAGTTCGACAAGGGCTACCTGTCCCCGTACATGGTGACCGACGCCGAGCGCCAGGAAGCCGTCCTGGAGAACCCCTATATCCTGCTGAACTCCGGCAAGATCTCCTCCGTGCAGGAGTTCCTGCCGCTGCTGGAGAAGGTCCTGCAGGCGTCCAAGCCGCTGTTCATCATCGCCGAGGACGTCGAGGGTGAGGCCCTGTCCACCCTCGTGGTCAACAAGATCCGCGGCACCCTGAACGTCGTGGCCGTCAAGGCCCCGGGCTTCGGCGACCGCCGCAAGGCCATGATGCAGGACATCGCCACCCTCACCGGCGCCCAGGTGGTCTCCCCGGACCTCGGCATGAAGCTGGACCAGGTCGGCCTCGAGGTGCTCGGCACCGCCCGCCGCGTGACCGTCACCAAGGACAACACCACGATCGTGGACGGCGCCGGCTCGGCCGACGACGTGAACGCCCGCGTGGCCCAGATCAAGGCCGAGGTCGAGGCCACGGACTCCGACTGGGACCGTGAGAAGCTGCAGGAGCGCCTGGCCAAGCTGGCCGGCGGCGTGGGCGTCATCCAGGTCGGCGCCGCCACCGAGGTGGAGCTGAAGGAGGCCAAGGGTCGCATCGAGGACGCCGTGTCCTCCACCCGCGCCGCTCTCGAGGAGGGCATCGTGGCCGGCGGCGGTACCGCGCTCATCAACGCGCTGTCCGTGCTGGACCAGGACGAGGCCGTCCAGGCCCTGTCCGGTGACGCCGCCGCGGGCGTGAACATCGTCCGCAAGGCCCTGGTGCAGCCGCTGCGCTGGATCGCCCAGAACGCCGGCGAGGACGGCTACGTCGTCACCGCCAAGGTGGCCGAGCTCGAGCCGAACCACGGCTTCAACGCCAAGACCGGCGAGTACGGCGACCTGCTGGCCGCCGGCGTGATCGACCCGGTCAAGGTCACCCGCTCCGCCCTGGCCAACGCTGCCTCCATCGCGGCGCTGGTGCTGACCACCGAGACCCTGGTGGCGGACAAGAAGGACGAGGACGAGGACTGATCTCCTGACCTCGGCAGTGGCTCGGTCCGCCGGCGCCGCTGACGCCTCCGGGCGTTGACACCGACGACGTGGCATTCCCCGCAGATGCGGGGGATGCCACGTCGTGTTTAAGGGGTGGTGTGGTCGGCCCGGAAAGCCCCGAAAACATGACGGGATGGACATGTCCCCCGTGGATCCACGGGGGACATGTCCATCCTGGGACGATGTGCTGCTCGCGGGCGCTGGCTCAGCGGACCTGACTCAGCTGGATCCGGTGGTGCGGGACCGGGGCTCAGTGGCCACGGCCCCGCCCCATCCGATTCAGCGGGTGCGCGTGGGCTCGAGCACGGAATCGTCGGCCGGACCACCCTTCCCGGAGGTCCCGGACGCCGCGGCATCCGCCGCCTCCAGGGCCTCCTCGTCATCGGCGAGCAGGTTGGCGCCGGACCGGGAGGCGTTGTAGCGCTCCTCGTCCAGGATGCCCTCCTGCTTGGAGACCAACGCGGGGACCAGTGCCTGGCCCACCACGTTCACGCCGGTGCGTCCCATGTCCACGATCGGGTCGACGGCGAGCAGCAGCCCCACGCCGGCCAGCGGCAGGCCCAGCGTGGACAGGGTCAGTGTCAGCATGACCACGCCACCGGTGGTGCCGGCGGTGGCGGCGGAGCCCAGCACGGAGACCAGGATGATCAGCAGGTAGTCCGTCCACCCCAGGTCGAGGCCGAAGAACTGGGCCACGAACAGGGCGGCGATGGCCGGGTAGATGGCGGCGCAGCCGTCCATCTTGGTGGTGGCGCCCAGGGGCACGGCGAACGAGGCGTAACCGCGCGGGACGCCGAAGTTGCGCTCGGCCACGCGCTGGGTCACGGGCAGGGTGCCGATCGAGGACCGGGAGACGAAGCCCATCTGGAAGGCCGGCCACATCCCGGTGAAGTACTGCCGGACGGACAGGCCGTGGGCCTTGGCCAGGACCGGGTAGACCACGAGCAGCACCAGGGCCAGGCCGATGTAGATGGCCACCACGAACTTGGCCAGGGTGCCCATGGTGTCCCAGCCGTAGCTGGCCACGGCGTTGCCGATGAGGCCGACGGTGCCGATCGGGGCGATGCGGATGATCCACCACAGCACCTTCTGGATGACCTCGAGCATGGAGGCGGAGAAGTCCAGGAACGGCTGGGCCTTGGCGCCGAGCTTCAGCGCGGCGATGCCCACGGCGATGGAGATGACCAGCACCTGCAGCACGTTGAAGCTGACGGAGGTGGACAGGGTGCCGTCCTCGGCGGCCGTGGTGGTGGCGGAGAGCCCGAGGAAGTTCGAGGGGACCAGGCCCTGCAGGAAGGCCCACCAGCTGCCGGTCTTGCCCTCGTAGCCCTCGGGGGCCTGCTGGCCGGTGCCCACGCCCGGCTGCAGCACGGCGCCGATGACGAGGCCCACGACCACGGCGATGAGCGAGGTGATGGCGAACCACAGCAGTGTCTTGGCGGCGAGCCGGGCGGCGTTGGTCACCTTGGCCAGGTTGGCGATCGAGGCGACGACGGCGAAGAACACCAGCGGGATGACGGTGGTCTTCAGCAGGGAGACGTAGCTGGAGCCGATCACCTGCAGGGTGGCGCCGAGGCCGGTGGGCGTCTCCTCGGTGTGGCCCATCGAGCGGGCGAGCAGGCCCAGGGCGAGGCCGAGGACCAGGGCTGCGAGGATCTGGACGCCGAAGCTGGTCGTCCAGGCGGGCAGTCGCCGGGGGGTGGGAGTGGGTGCGGTGCTGGTGGAAGTCGTCACCGGAAAAGGGTAGGACCGCTATACCACGGGTGAATAATGCTGTTGCGCCGTGTGACGACTGCGTGACGGGCGTCGCAGGGGCGGCCGGATCGCGTGTGAGCGAACTCAAGGCGTCAACTATTGCCGCGGGCCTAGACTAGGGGGCAACCCGCTGACCGAAAGGCCCCCCGCCCGTGAGTGCACAGATTTCCGGCCCCTCCGACGACCCGGTGGCCACCGCCGCCGATCCCTTCGGCTTCGTCGGACTGACGTATGACGACGTCCTCCTGCTCCCGAACGCCACCGACGTGATCCCCGCCGACGCGGACACCTCCACGCGGCTGACCAAGCGCATCACCCTGAACATCCCGGTGGTCTCGGCGGCCATGGACACCGTCACCGAGGCGCCGCTGGCCATCTCCTTGGCGCGCCAGGGCGGACTGGGCATCATCCACCGCAACCTGTCCGTCGAGGACCAGGCCGCCCACGTGGACCGGGTCAAGCGCTCGGAGTCCGGCATGATCACGGACCCGGTGACCGTGGGCCCGGACGCCACCCTCGCCGACTGGGACGACCTGTGCGCCCAGTACCGGGTGTCCGGCCTGCCAGTGGTGGACGCCTCGGACACCCTGCTGGGCATCATCACCAACCGGGACACCCGCTTCATCCCGCGTGCCGAGTTCGCGCACCGCACGGTGGAGTCGGCGATGACCCGCATGCCGCTGATCACCGCGAAGGTCGGCATCTCCCGTGAGGAGACCGTCCGGCTGCTCTCCGAGCACCGGATCGAGAAGCTGCCGCTGGTGGACGACCACAACAGGCTCAAGGGCCTGATCACCGTCAAGGACTTCGACAAGGCCGAGCAGTACCCGGACGCGGCCAAGGACGAGGAGGGCCGGCTGCGCGTGGGCGGCGCCGTGGGCTTCTTCGGCGACGGCTACGAGCGCTCCATGGCGCTCGTCGAGGCCGGTGCGGACGTGCTCGTGGTGGACACCGCCAACGGCCACACCCAGGGCGTGCTGGACATGATCGCGCGCCTGAAGAAGGACCCGGCCTCGCAGCACGTGGACATCATCGGCGGCCAGGCCGCCACCTACGCCGGCGCCAAGGCGATCGTCGACGCCGGTGCGGACGCCGTGAAGGTGGGCGTGGGCCCGGGCTCGATCTGCACCACCCGCGTGGTGGCCGGCGTCGGGGTCCCGCAGATCACGGCCATCTACGAGGCAGCCAAGGCCACCATCCCGGCCGGGGTCCCGCTGATCGCCGACGGCGGCCTGCAGCACTCCGGTGACATCGGCAAGGCGCTGGTCGCCGGCGCCGACTCCGTGATGCTCGGCTCGCTGCTGGCCGGCACCGCCGAGTCGCCCGGAGACCTGGTGTTCTACAACGGCAAGCAGTTCAAGGCCTACCGTGGCATGGGCTCCCTGGGGGCCATGCAGACCCGGTCGGGCAAGCGCTCCTACTCCAAGGACCGCTACTTCCAGGCGGACGTGCCGGACGAGGACAAGCTGATCCCCGAGGGCATCGAGGGCCAGGTGCCCTACCGCGGCCCGCTGTCCGCCGTGGTGCACCAGCTCGTCGGTGGCCTGCGCCAGACCATGTTCTACACCGGCGCCCGGTCCATCGGAGAGCTCAAGCGGAACGGCCGCTTCGTCCGGATCACCCCGGCCGGACTGAAGGAGTCCCACCCCCACGACATCATGATGACGGTGGAGGCCCCGAACTACCGGAGCCGCTGACCGGCCCGTCCCGGGCGCGCCGGCCGACACGCCCCCGGAACCGCCACCCGGTTCCGGGGGCGTGCTGTCTCCGGCGTGCGTCCGCGGCGGGTCCGGGGTCTGCACTAGGCTGGAAAGCGTGACTCAGCAGATCGAGATCGGCCGCGGCAAGCGGGGACGTCAGGCATTCGCACTGGATGACATCGCGGTGGTGCCCACGCGGCGCACCAGGGACCCCGAGGACGTCTCCATCGGGTGGCAGATCGACGCGTTCACCTTCGAGATGCCGGTCATCGGCGCCCCCATGGACTCCGTGATGAGCCCGGACACCGCGATCGCCCTGGGCAAGCTCGGCGGCATGGGCGTGCTGAACCTCGAGGGACTGTGGACCCGGTACGAGGACCCCACCGCGGTGATCGAGGAGATCTCCGCGTTCGAGCCGACCAACTACTCGCCCTCCAACACCCGGCGCCTGCAGGAGATCTACTCCCAGCCCATCCAGCCCGAGCTCATCACCGAGCGGCTGGCCCAGATCCGTGAGGCCGGCGTGGTGGTGGCCGGGTCCCTGACCCCCCAGCACACCCAGGAGTACTACGAGACCGTGCTGGCCGCCGGCGTGGACATGTTCGTCATCCGCGGCACCACGGTGTCCGCCGAGCACGTGTCCCAGAACCGCGAGCCGCTGGACCTGAAGAAGTTCATCTACGAGCTCGACGTCCCCGTGATCGTGGGCGGCGCGGCCGGGTACACCCCCGCCCTGCACCTGATGCGCACCGGTGCCGCCGGCGTGCTCGTCGGCTTCGGCGGCGGGGCCTCCTCCACCACCCGGCGGGCCATGGGCATCCGGGTGCCGATGGCCACCGCGATCTCGGACATCGCCGAGGCGCGGCGGGACTACATGGACGAGTCCGGCGGCCGCTACGTGCACGTGATCGCCGACGGCGGCGTGGGCACCTCCGGGGACATCGTCAAGGCCCTGGCCATGGGTGCCGACGCCGTGATGCTCGGCGCAGCCCTGGCCCGCGCCACCGAGGCCCCCGGCCGCGGCTGGCACTGGGGCGGGGAGGCCGCCCATGCGGACATGCCCCGCGGGGACCGCACCGAGGTCGGCACCGTCGGCACCCTGCAGGAGGTGCTCTGGGGCCCGAGCCACCACACCAACGGCACCTCCAACCTGATGGGTGCCCTGAAGCGCGCCATGGCCACCTCCGGCTACTCGGACGTCAAGGAGTTCCAGAAGGTCGAGGTCCTCGTGGCCCCGACCCGCGAGATCTGAGCCACCATGCCGAGGACGATGGAGCCGGCAGGGGCCCTGGGGCCGAAGTCCCGGTCGCGGGCGCTCTCCGTCCTGGCGGCCACCACTCCCGAGCACCCGCTGGACGTGCTCGTCATCGGCGGGGGAGTGGTCGGCGCCGGCACCGCGGTGGACGCGGCCACCCGCGGCCTGTCCACCGGACTGGTCGAGGCCACCGACTACGCCTGGGGCACCTCCTCACGCTCCTCGAAGCTGGTGCACGGCGGGCTGCGCTACCTCGAGATGCTGGACTTCCCCCTCGTCCACGAGGCCCTGCGCGAGCGGGGCCGGCTGGTCGAGGACATCGCCCCGCACCTGGTCCGGCCCGTGCCCTTCCTCTACCCGCTGGCCAAGGCCTGGGAACGGCCCTACGTGGGGGCCGGCCTCGCGCTCTACGACTGCATGGCCGCCGGGCGGACCGGGCACCTGCCGGTCCACCGGCACCTGGGCCGCGCGGCCGTGTCCCGGATCGCGCCCGGGCTGCGGCCCGAGAGCCACGCGGGGGCGATCCGCTACTACGACGCCCAGGTGGACGACGCCAGGCTGGTGATCGAGCTGGTGCGCACCGCCGCCACGCACGGCGCCCACTGCGCCTCCCGCGTCCAGGTGACGGCCTACCTCGGCACCAGCGCCGGAACCGGCACCGGGCCCTCGGCCGGTGGCCTCCCCGGCATCCGCGGTGTCACCGGGGTCGAGGTCCTGGACCGGGAGACGGGCGAGCGCCACACCGTCCACGCCCGCCGCGTCATCACCGCCACCGGCGTCTGGACCGGGCAGATCCCCGTGCGCGGTCCGGACGGCACCGAGCACCGCCTCACCGAGGGCATGCCGCGGGTCACCGCCGCCAAGGGCATCCACCTGGTGGTGCCCAGGGACCGGTTCACCTCCACCTCCGGGCTGATCCTGCGCACGGAGAGATCGGTGCTGTTCGTCATCCCCTGGGACCGGCACTGGATCATCGGCACCACGGACACGCCCTGGGACCTGGGCCCGGACCAGCCGGCGGCCACGAGCCAGGACATCGACTACCTGCTGGACACGGCCAACGCGGTGCTGGCCGAGCCGCTGAGCCGGGCCGACGTCGTCGGGGTCTTCGCCGGACTACGGCCCCTGGTGACGCCGGCCGGGGAGGCCGAACCGATCGGGGAGCCCCCGGCCGAGGAGCCCGGGACGGCGACCACGAAGATCTCCCGCGAACACGTGGTGGCCACCCCGCTGCCCGGGCTGACCGTGGTGGCCGGCGGCAAGCTCACCACCTACCGCACTATGGCCGCCGACGCCGTGGACACCGCCGTCGCCACCCCCGGGGCACCGGGCACCGGGCCGCTGACCGGACAGGACGTCACCGGCTCGGGGCAGGGCGTCCCCGAGTCCTGCACCGCCGGCCTGCCGCTGCTGGGGGCCCAGGGCTGGGTGCCCACGTGGAACCGGCGGACGCTGCTGGCCACGGACTCCGGGCTGCAGCCCGCCATGGTGGAGTCGTTGCTGCACCGCTACGGTTCGGGGGCGCCGGAGGTGATCGCGCTGGCCGTGGCGGACCCGGAACTGGCCGCCGAGCTGCCGGGACTGCCCGGCCACCTCGTCGCCGAGGTGGTGCACGCGGTCACGCACGAGGGCGCGCGCTCGGTCCAGGACGTGCTGGCCCGGCGGATCCGGGCGGTGTTCGAGGTGGACGACGGCGGTGCCGCCGCCGCCGGCCCGGTCGCCACGCTGGCGGCCCCGCTGCTCGGCTGGGACGCGGAGCGGGCCACCGCCGAGGCCGACCGCTACCGGCACTGGGTCCGGGCCCAGCTGGCCACGCAGGACGCGGCCACGGACGAGGCGGCCCACGCGCTGCTGGTCGAGGCGGCCCGCGGCTCGGTGCGCGACCCGGGCCGGGGCGGGCTGCCGAGCACCTCGAGTTCTACGGAGGGTAGAGAAACCGCGTAGTCTTGACGGGTGCTGAAGACCGCCCTGAGACCCATCTGGATCGCCGGACTGATCCTGGCCCTCGTGGTGTCCGGAGTCTTCGTGCTCCTCGGCAAGTGGCAGATGGACAACGCCGCCTCCGCGCCGCCGCCGCTGACGCAGACCGAGACGCCCGTGCCCCTGACCGCACACTTCCAGCCCGGTGCCGCCATGTTCGGCACCGAGGCCGACCAGGTGGTGGCCATGACCGGCCGGTTCATCCCCGGCACGGACGTGTTCGTGCACCCGCGGCTGCTGGGCGAGCGTGAGGGCTACTGGGCCGTGACCGCCTTCGCCGTGGACGGCGCCCCGGCCGACGAGGTCATCCCCGTGGTGCGCGGCTGGACCGAGGACCCCGCCCGGACGGACCCCGCTCCCGAGGGGCAGCTGTCCGTCAAGGGACGCCTGCTGCCCGCCGAGGGGCCGCAGCCGCAGGGGATGGAACGGACCGAGCACGGCTACGTGCTGGCCAACCTGTCCTCGGCCGAGCTGATCAACCTGTGGGACATGCCTTCCTACGCCGGGTTCGTGGTGGCCTCCGACGTGCTCGCCGGCGGCACCGGTGACGATCCCGCGGATCCTGCTGCCGACCCTGCTGCCGGTGCGGACGCCGACGGCCGGGAGGTCGGCGCGAGGGCGGCCGGCGGCGAGCTGGAACCCGTGACCGTGGGGCCGCAGCCGCAGGAGACCACCTACAACTGGATGAACATCTTCTATGCCATCGAGTGGGTGGTGTTCGCCGGTTTCGCGCTGTACCTATGGTGGCGCTTCCTCCGCGACGACGTGAACCGCGAACGCGAGGAGGAGGCACTCGACCGCCGGTGGGCCGAGGAATGGCGCGCCCGCGAGCTCGAGCGCCGCCGTGCCGAGGCCCGCGAGGCCAAGCGCCGGGCCACCCAGGAGTACGAGCGCTTCCACGGGGTCTCAGCCTCCCCGACGCAATCCCCGCCATCCCCGCAATCCCAGGAGAAGCCGTGACCAGACCGGACCAGAAGCCCCCGGTGGACCCGAACACCCTGCCCGACCCCGAGGACATCACCGAGGCGGACCTGCCGGCGCCGCCGCCGCGGCCGGGCCGGGAGGCCCCCCGCCGCTTCGCCGGCACGCACCAGCAGATCCGTTCCTCCCTGACCATGTACAAGGTCTGCGCGTGGATCACGGGCATCATGCTGCTGCTGCTCGTGGTCGAGATGATCTTCAAGTACGGCTTCGGCACGGAGCTCTACGCCGGCGGCACCACGATCGACGGCAGCCCCAACTCGCTCTCGTTCCAGCCCGAGGACTCCGTCACCGGCGGGTTCAACATCTCGATCGCCGTGCTGATCGCCCACGGCTGGCTGTACGTGGTCTACCTCGTGGCCGCGTTCCGGCTGTGGTCGCTCATGCGCTGGCACGGGATGCGGCTGCTGCTGATCGCCGGTGGCGGCGTGGTGCCGTTCCTGTCCTTCATCGTGGAGCGGCGCGTGCACCGGGAGACCCTCGAGGAGCTCGCCGCGCATCCCGAGGCCGTCCGACGGTACTGACCTGACACCGCTGCGCCCCGGGCCCACATCGGGCCCGAGCCAGCACATGCACGACGCCCGGCGGGGAGCTCCCCGCCGGGCGTCGTGCTTGCAGGGCGCCGGCCCGGGGGCCCGGGCCGGTCAGACGGGACTATCCGAGGGCCCTCGCGGGGGCGGGGACGGGGGCGGGGACCGGGGCGGTGGCCGCGCCGGACCCGGGGATCTCCGTACCGCGCAGGGAGACCCCGGCCGTCTCACGCATGAACCGCACGGCGATGAGCCCTATGACGCAGGCGCCCATCATGTAGTACGCCGGGACCAGCGGGTTGCCGGTGGTGGCGATGAGGGCCTCATTCGCGATCGGGGCGGTGCCCCCGAAGACGGCGGTGGCGACGTTGTAGGTGATGGCGAAACCGGCGAAGCGCACCTGGGTGGGGAACATGGCCGGGAACGTGGCCGAGATGGTGGCCAGCTGGGGGATGAAGAGCAGGCCCAGCACGGCGAAGCCCAACAGCGCCCACCAGAAGCCGTTGGCCATAAGCGTGTACATCGGAATGGCCAGGACGAACAGGCCGATCAGCGAGCCGTACCACATCGGCTTCCGGCCGACGCGGTCGGAGAGGGCCCCGGCGAAGGGGACGACCAGCATCATGGCGAACTGCGCCACGAACATGATGGTCAGCACCGTCTGGGCGTCCATGCCGGTCTGGCCCTCCAGATAGGTCGGCATGTAGCTCAGCAGCGTGTAGTGCACCACGTTGAGGGCCACGACCAGACCGGCCATCGTGAGCATGGGGCGCCAGTACCGGCTGACCAGGTCCTTGAGGGCCGTCCCGGCGGAGGACTCGGCCTGGCCCGCCTCCTCGAGCTCCAGGAAGACCGGCGAGTCCGCCAGCTTGGAGCGCAGGTACAGGCCGATCAGGCCCATCGGCCCGGCGAGCAGGAACGGGATCCGCCAGCCCCAGTCCGCCATGGCCTCCTCGCCGATGGCCATGCCGGACAGCAGGACCACCAGCGAACCCAGCGCGAAGCCCCCGAGGGTGCCGAACTCCAGGAAGCTGCCGAAGAAGCCCCGCTTCCGGTCCGGGGAGTACTCGGCCATGAACGTCGCCGCCCCGCCGTACTCGCCGCCGGTGGAGAAGCCCTGGATCATGCGCAGCACGACCAGCAGGACCGGCGCGGCCAGGCCGATGGTCGCGTAGGTGGGCAGCAGGCCGATGCAGAAGGTCGCCCCGGCCATCAGGATGATCGTCAGCGCCAGGATCCTCTTCCGGCCGAGCCGGTCACCGAGCGGCCCCCAGAACAGCCCGCCCAGCGGCCGGACGAGGAAGGACAGGGCGAACGTGCTCAGGGCGAGCAGCGTGCCGGCCTCCCCGGGGAAGAAGTTCTGCGTCAGGTAGACGACCGAGACGGCATACACACCGTAGTCGAACCATTCGGTGGCGTTGCCGAGCGCCGAGGCCGCGACGGCGCGGTGGACCGTCCTGGCGTCCGGAGCCGCGGGTTCGGCCTCGCGCGGTGACGGGTCCGCACCGCCCTCCGGGCGGCCGGGGGCGTGCTGTGTCTGGTCGAGGTGTGTCATGACAGCCTTCAGGGGAAGAGGCGGCGCCCTGGAGGGCGCCCCGGTGCGGGTGATGAGGGGGGTATACGGGAGTCGGCGACGGTCCGTGCGAGGCGCTGTCAGGGGGAGAGCATGCGCAGGGCGGTCAGCGCGTAGGCACGCGCCGCGCGCTCCAGTTCGTCGACGGCCACGGACTCGTCGACCTGGTGTGCCTGGTCGTTTAGCCCGCCGGGACCCATGACCACGGTGGGAACGCCGAGGTCCTGGGCCACGAAGCCGCCGTCGCAGGCCGCGGACCACCCGCCGATGGAGTCGGGGCCGCCCACGGTCCGGACCGCGCCGTGCACCGCCTCCACGAGCGGGTGCTCCCGGGGAGTGCGGAACCCCGGCATGGACATCGTGACGGTGCCGTTCAGGGAGATCCCGTCGCCGGTGATGCCGGCCCGGTCGGCGGCGGCGAGCAGCCCGGACAGGATCGCGTCGGGGTCCTCACCGGGCATCAGCCGTCGGTCGAGCCAGAGGTGGCACTGCGCGGCGACCATCGAGGTGGCCCGGCCGCCGTCGATCCGGCCGATGTTCCAGGTGGCCGAGCCCAGCAACGGGTCGGGCGTGCGGGCGTGGGCCTCATGGTCCTCGCGGACCAGGGCGAGCAGGCGGGACGCGGCGTCGATGGCGTTGCGGCCGTCCTCGGGGCGGCCGGAGTGGGCGGGCACGCCGGTGACGGTCACCTCGAGGTAGGCGTCCCCGCGGCACGCGATGACGGTCTGCAGGTCGGTGGGCTCGGCCACGACGCACCCGGCGAAGGTCCGGCCGAGGCCACGCGTGGTGAGGTGGCGGATGCCCAGGCCCAGGTCCTCCTCGTCCACGGTGCAGGCCAGGCGCACCGGGCCCGTCAACGGCACCCCGGCGCGGCGCAGGGCGTCCATGGCCACCACCACGGCCGCCAGGCCGCCCTTCATGTCGGTGGCTCCCCGGCCGAAGACCCGGCCGCCGTCCACGACGGACCGGAAGGGCTCGCGGGACCACCCGGGTCCTGCCGGCACCACGTCGGAATGGCCCAGGAACAACAGTCCGGGTCCCTCGCCCACGGCCCCGCCGGGGGCCAGCTCGACGTCCACATTCGGTCGCTGCGGGGCCGCGTCGTCCGTGCGGACCTCGAGTCCGCGGGCGAGCCCGGCGACCGCCAGCACGCGGGCCGTCTCCTGCTCGGTGCCTCCGGGGTTCTCCCCGCCGGCGTCGATCAGGGCACGCGTCAGGTCCACCAGCCCGTCGAGGTCGAGAAGGTCCAGGACCGCGCGCTCCTGCGGCGTACAGGCCAGTTGGTCCATGGTCACGGGATCACTTCCTGACCAGGTTCCGGGGGAAGGAGGTGAAGGTCTCCACTCCCGTGCCCGTGATGCGGATCGACTCGGACACCTCGTAGCCGTAGCCGGTCATCCACATCCCGCAGATCAGGTGGAACGTCATGTTCTCGGCCAGCACGTTCTCGTCCTCGGAGCGGATGCTCACGGTGCGCTCGCCCCAGTCCGGGGGATAGCCGATACCGATGGAGTACCCCAGCCGGCTCGGCTTCTCCAGCCCGTACTGGGCCAGCGTCAGGTTCCAGGCGCGGGACATCTCCCGCACCGGGACGCCCGCAGCGGTGACGTCGAGCACGGCCTGGAGACCAGCCGCGACCGCCTCCTCCAGCAGGAGCAGTTCGCTCGGGGGCGTACCGAGCATCACCGTGCGCGCCAGGGGCACGTGATAGCGCCGGTGCGCTCCGGCCAGTTCCACCACGACGGCGTCCCCCTCGCCCAGGACGCGGTCCGACCAGGTCAGGTGGGGGGTGTCCGCGGACCGGCCGGTGGGCAGCATGGGGACGATGGCCGGGAAGTCACCCCAGGCCTCACCGTCGCCCTCGGCCTGGGCGGCGGCGATCCGGGACGCCACGAGGTGCTGGGCGGCGCCGGGCTCGATCGCGTCGATGGCCGCCCGCATGGCGGCGGTCGTGACGCGCGCCGCGGTGCGCATGTACTGGATCTCGGTGTCGGACTTGACCGCCCGTACCCAGTTGACCAGTTCGAAGCTGTCCACGAGGGTCCACTCCGGCAGCGCGTTGACCAGGGCGCGGTAGGCCTTCGGTGCGAAGAAGTGGGCATCCATCTCCAGGCCGATGCAGCCGGTCGCGGCCGGCGCGACCAGTCCCCGCCGGCGCAGGGCGACGGACACCCAGTCGAAGGGGTGGACGTGGGGCTGGTGGACGTACTGCTCCGGGTAGCCGATGATCTGGTCCTCCGGCAGCCAGGAGGTGCGGAAGGCGCCCTGGGCGTCCATCTCCCGCAGGAACAGCAGCATCTCGCCCTGCGCGGGGACGAAGAGCATCTGCGGGGTGTAGAAGGACCAGGCGTCGTAACCGCTCAGGTAGAAGATGTTCGCGGGATCGGTCACCACCAGGGCGCTGAGGCCCTGGCGGTCCATCCGCTCGCGCACCGACGCCAACCGCTGGCCGTACTCGGCGGCGGAGAACATCGGCACGCGGACGTCGGGGTCTGCGGGCGGCGCGATCACGGGCGGCACGGCCAGGGACGGCAGCGAGACGGGCGGGGAGACGGGCGGGGCGGTGGCACCGGCGTCCGGGGACAGGACGCGGTGCAGACGAGTGTTGAGCACGACATACTTTCTAGGACCCGGCGGGCCGTTTGTCTGCAGGGACGGCTACTCGACCACCACCCGTCCTCGGCGGGCCGGGGACGCCGCGGCGGCCCCGGAGGGCCCGCGGGCCACCGTCGTGCTCGGTCGTTCGGCCCCGGAGGCCGCCGCGGCACACTCGGTCACCACTCGGATTGGCCCGCCCTCCGGGAGCCGGGCCTCGTCCCGCCAGGCCGCGGGGCCTCCAACGACCGCCGGGCCTCAGGCGGCCGGTGCGGGCTGGCGGCGGATACTCAGGCGACCGGAGCCCTCAGGCGGCCGGTGCCGGCTGGCGGCGGACCAGGGCGGCGACGACGGCCAGGGACGCCAGCACCACGGCACCGAGCAGCGCCGAGAGTCCCGCGTAGTCGATCCAGCCCATCACGAGCCCGGCCAGCACGGAGCCGACCGCGGCCGCCAGGGACATCGCCGCGTCCGAGAAGCCCTGGGCCGGTACCCGCTCCTGCGGGGCCAGGGCCGCCACCAGCAGGGTGGAGCCGGCCACCGTCGTCGCGGACCAGCCGAGCCCCAGGAGCACGAGCCCCGTCACCACGGCCCAGTGCTCACCGGGCAGGAACCCGGTGAAGGCGGTGGCGGCCAGCAGGGTGGTGAGTCCGGCGGACACGATCCGCGCCGGGCCGGACCGGTCCGCCAGCACGCCCATCAGCGGGGACAGGGCGTACATCCCGGCCACGTGCAGGGAGATGGTGAAGCCGATCAGCACCACGGTGTCCGGGTGCTGGCCCAGCTCGCTGCTGGCCACCCCGCCTGGTGCTGCAGGTGCAGGGGCGTCATCGACATCAGCCCCACCATCACCGCATGCGCCGCGATGACCGAGACCAGCGCGGCCAGCGCGGAGGGATGGCGGCGGATGGCGTGCCAGCCGGCGGTCCAGCGGTTTCCCGGAGCCGTGCGCGCCACCGCCGGTACCGGCTCCACGACGGTCTCCACGCCTCCCGTCCCGGTTCCTGGCCCCACCGGGCGTCGGGGCGCGTCCCCGTCCGGACCCGCGGGGACGCCCTCCAGCTCGCGGCGCAGCAGCAGCGGATCCGGGCGCAGCCCCAGCAGGATGATCAGCCAGCCGACCAGCATGCCGGCGCCGGAGATGAGGAACGGCCCGGCATGGGCGGGGATCCCCAGCCACCCGGACAGCACCGCGCCGGGGCCCACCATGTTCGGGCCGAGGACGGCTCCCACGGTCACCGCCCACACCACGAGCGACAGGTCGCGCCCGCGGTGCCGGGGCTCGGCCAGGTCGGTCACGGCGAACCGGGCCTGCAGGTTCACGGCCGCCCCGAAACCCACCAGGAACGCGCCGAGCAGCAGGACCGGGAGTGCCCGGACGAGCACAGCCGTGACCATGAGGGCCTGGCCGACCAGGCCCGCGGCCAGTCCCGCGCCGAGGGCCACCCGTCGGCCGCGGGAGAGCGCGAGCTGGGCCAGCGGGATGGACACCACCGCGGACCCTAGCGTCATCCCCGTGTTGACCAGCCCGGCGGTGGCCTCTGCCCCGGACAGGTCCACGGCGAGGATCGATCCCAGGGACAGCGTGGCCCCGTTGCCCAGGCCGGAGAACACCTGCGCGGTGCCCAGCACGGCCACGGTGTGGCGCTGGGCCTGGCGGGCCCGCGGGTTCAGGGGCACGACGTCGGTCCCGGCGTTCTCGTTCACGGCACCACGATAGATGGGGGTGGTCCCGCGCTGGACTATCCTTGACGGGTGACTTCCACCCAGGCTGACAACCCGCAGATCGCCGCCGACTTCCCGACCGTCCTCGTGGTCGACAACGGTGCCCAGTACGCCCAGCTGATCGCCCGCCGGGTCCGCGAGGCCAACGTGTACTCCGAGGTCGTCCCGCACACCCTGGCCACCGAGGAGATCCTCGCGCGCAAGCCTGCCGCCCTCATCCTCTCCGGCGGGCCCTCGTCCGTGTACGCCGAGGGCGCTCCCCGGCTCGACCCCGAGCTGCTCGAGGCCGGCGTGCCCGTGCTCGGCCTGTGCTACGGCTTCCAGGCGATCGCCCAGGCGCTCGGCGGGAAGGTCGCCCACACCGAGACCCGCGAGTACGGCTCCACCCGGCTCGAGGCCATCAGCCCCACCTCCGAGCTGCTCGAGGGCCAGGACGTGGACCAGGTGGTGTGGATGAGCCACGCCGACGCCGTCTCCGAGGCCCCTCCCGGATTCGCCGTGACCGCGCGCACCCCCGGTGCCCCGGTGGCCGCGTTCGAGAGCCCGGAGAAGAAGATCTACGGGGTGCAGTGGCACCCGGAGGTCGGCCACACCGAGCGCGGCCAGGACGTCCTGGAGAACTTCCTGCGCCGCGGCGCCGGACTGGAGCAGTCCTGGACCACCTCGAACGTGATCGAGGAGCAGGTCGAGCTGATCCGCGAGCAGATCGGTGACTACCGCGCCATCTGCGGCCTGTCCGGCGGCGTCGACTCCGCCGTGGCCGCCGCCCTCGTGCAGCGGGCCGTCGGGGACCAGCTCACCTGCGTCTACGTCAACCACGGCCTGATGCGCCAGGACGAGTCCGAGGAGATCGAGAAGGCCTTCGGCCGGGCCAGCGGCGGTGCCCGGCTGGTCATGGTGGACGCCGAGGACGTGTTCCTCGAGGCCCTGGCCGGCGTCACAGACCCGGAGACCAAGCGCAAGATCATCGGCGAGAAGTTCATCCGCACCTTCGAGCGGGCCCAGGCGGACATCATCGAGGAGTCCCGCCACGATCCGGACGCCAAGGACGTGCGGTTCCTGGTCCAGGGCACCCTGTACCCGGACGTGGTCGAGTCCGGCGGGGGAGAGGGCACCGCCAACATCAAGAGCCACCACAACGTGGGCGGGCTGCCGGAGGACATCGAGTTCGAACTCGTCGAGCCGCTGCGTGCCCTGTTCAAGGACGAGGTGCGCGCGGTCGGCCACGAACTGGGCCTGCCGGACGAGATCGTCTGGCGCCAGCCGTTCCCCGGCCCCGGCCTGGGCATCCGCATCATCGGCGAGGTGACGAAGGAACGCCTGGACCTGCTGCGCAAGGCAGACGCGATCGTGCGCGCCGAGCTGACCGCCGCCGGGCTGGACCGCCACATCTGGCAGTGCCCTGTGGTGCTGCTGGCGGACGTGCGCTCGGTGGGCGTCCAGGGCGACGGTCGCACCTACGGCCACCCCGTGGTGCTGCGGCCCGTCACCTCCGAGGACGCCATGACCGCGGACTGGGCCCAGCTGCCCCACGACCTGCTCTCGCGGATCTCGAACCGGATCACCAACGAGGTGGACGGGGTCAACCGGGTGGTCCTGGACGTGACCAGCAAGCCCCCGGGAACCATCGAGTGGGAGTGAGCCGTCGAGGACGGCGGTGGGGCACACCGCCGTCCTCGACGGAATCGTCGGTGCCGTTGGGTACCGTGGAAGCAAGCATCGGTGACCCCCGGCGCCCTGCCGCCCGCCGTCGTCGTGGGCTGCGGGAGCGCGGCCGGCGGCAGGAAGGACAACTGTGACTGAGCAGGACCGAACCCAGAGCCCTGCGGCACCACGGCCGGACGCGGAGACCCCCGACGGCGGCGCCCCCGGTTCCGAGGACCGTCCCACCTTCCCGGCCTGGCTGGCCTCCCTGGGCTCGGGCACCGAGAACGACACCATGCTGCGGTTCGCCCCGTCCTCGGCGAACAGCATCGACATCACCCATTCCCACCCCTCGGGCCTGTCCCAGTTCCTGTCCGGGCGCAAGACGCGGCTGTCCACCCTGCTGCGGGACCAGGAGCAGTTCGTGGCCGCCCGCGGCGCGGCCCGGCAGCTGCGCGGCAAGATCCAGGAGCTGGCCGAGGACCGCGGCGTCGACGTCGGCTACCTCGCCACCGGCGTGGCGACCTGGCGGACCATCGAGGAGGGCCGCTCCACGCAGATGTCGGCTCCGGTGCTGCTGGCACGGCTGACCCTGACCCTGCGCAGCGAGCAGGACGACTACGAGGTCCAGATCACTGAACGCGCCCGGCTCAACCCGGCGCTGGCGCGGTACTTCCGGGACACCTTCGGGATCGCCCTGGACGCCGACGACTACCTGCGGGCCGCCTACGCCACCGCCAAGCTGGAGCCGATGCCGGCCCTGGAGCTGTTGCGCTCGGAGGCCCGCCGGTTGCGCGGGCTGGTCGTGGAGAACCGTTTGTTGGTCTCCACCTTCGCCGACCTCGCGGACACCGCCTCCGTGGACGTGGTGGACTCCACCCACCCCGTGGTCGCGGCCCTGTACGACGCCGGGTCCGGCATGGTGCCGCGCCGCGGTGAGCTGACGGACACGGGGCTGGCGCCGCTGGACGAGCGTGACCCGCGGGACGAGACGCTGGTGCTGGACGCCGACCCCTCGCAGCAGGAGGCCCTGGACCACATCGCCGCCGGCCACGACCTCGTGGTCGTCACCCCTCCCGGGACCGGGCAGACGCAGACCGCGGCCAACGCCGTGGCGCAACTGGCCGCGGCGGGCAAGCGGGTGCTCGTGGTGGCCGAGCGGACCGCCACCCTGGACGACTTCCGCCGCCGGCTCGGCTCGGTGGACCTGGACAGCCTGGCGCTGGACCTGCCGGCCGGGGCCACGCCCGAGTCCCTGCGCCGCCAGCTGATCCGCGCCCTGCTGCGGGTGGAGCGCGCCCAGGAGCCCGCCACCAACCGGTTGCACGCCACCCTCGTGGAGCGCCGGCACCAGCTGCGCGACCACCTGCGCAGCCTGCACAACACGCGCGACCGCTGGGGCTGCTCGCCGTTCCAGGCCATGCAGTCGCTGGCGGCGCTGACCGCGATGGACCCGGCGCCGTCCACCACGGTGCGGCTCAAGCGCTCGGTGCTGGACGCGACCGTCAACCGCGAGGAGACCGCGGCCAAGCTCATCCGTGCGGGGGAGCTCGGGGCGTTCTCCCGCGCCTCCACGGAGAGCCCCTGGTACGGGGCCCGGTTGCGCAACGTCCAGGAGACCGAGGAGGCGTACGGCCTGGCCGAGGATCTCGCCGCCGCCCTGCCGGTGCTGCGGGAGCAGCTCGAGAAGGCGACCGAGCAGGCCCAGCTACGGCCCGGGTCCACGCTCGCGGAGTGGGTGCGTCAGATCCAGGTGATGTCGGCCGTGCGCACCTCCCTGGACCAGTTCACCCCGGACATCTTCGACCGTCCCGTCACGGACCTGATCTCGGCCACCGCCTCGGGCCAGTGGCGCAAGCAGCACGGCGTGGAGATGTCCTCCATGACCCGTTCCCGCCTGCGCCGCGTGGCCAAGGAGTACATCCGTCCGGGCATGCACGTGGCGGACCTGCACGAGTCCCTCGTCCAGGTGCAGGCCCAGCGCGCGGAGTGGGCCCAGTGGGCCGTCTCCAAGCGGCACCCCTCGGTCCCGTCCGGGCTCGAGACGCTGTCGGCCAAGGGCCAGGAGGTGGCCGGGGAGCTCGGTCGCCTGCAGCGTATGCTCGCGGAGCCGCGCCGGGACGCGGACCGGCTCGACCAGCTGCACGTGGATGAGCTCAGCACCGTGCTGGACCGGTTGGTGGCGGACCAGGAGACCCTGAAGACCCTGCCCGAGCGCACCCTGGTCGGCGACCAGCTGCGCGAGCACGGGCTGCAGGAGCTCATGGCGGACCTGCAGCAGCGCGAGGTCCCCGTGCAGCAACTGCGATCCGAACTGGAGCTCGCCTGGTGGCAGTCCGCCCTGGAGGCGATGATCTCCGGGGACGACTACCTCGCCATGACGGACGCCGCCTCCCTGCGCCGCATCGAGTCGGAGTACCGGCTGGCGGACGCGACCCACCTGGAGACCGGCAGCCAGCGGCTGAACTGGACGCTGTCCCAGCAGTGGAGGAAGGCCAGTTCCTACCATCGCGCCTCGGCCCGGGTGCTGCGTGGCCTGCTCAAGGACGGCAACCCCGACCCGGAGACCCTGGCCGCCCTGGAGCCCGGACTGCTGCAGTCCCTCGTGCCCGTCTGGACGACCTCGCCGCTGGCGCTGGCCGAGTTCCCCGCGGACCTGGGGTTCGACACCGTCCTGCTGCTCGACGCCGAGTCGCTGGCCCTGAGCACCGCCCTGGGCGCGATCAGCCGCGGGCGTCAGGTGGTCGCGTTCGGGGACGGGACCTCCGGGTCGCCCAAGCCGTTCAACGTCTCGGTGGACCCGACGGCCACGGTGCACTCTCCGCGCGAGGTCGACTCCGCCTTCTCCGCCCTGATCCGGGTGCTGCCCAGCGTGCAGCTGCGGATCATGCACCGGGGCCTGGAGCGCCGGCTCACCCGCCTGATCGGGGACCAGCTGTACGACGGCCAGCTGGACATGCTGCCCGGTGCGGCCGAACTGACCGGTTCGGACCACCCCGTGCGGGTGGAGTTCCTGCCCGGTGGCACGGGCATGCCCGGTGCCGGGGACGAGGGCGTGGAGTCCACCGTGGCCGAGGTGAACAGGACCATGGACCTGGTCTTCGAGCACATCCGCAAGCGGCCGGAGTCGTCCCTGGCCGTGGTCACCGCCAGCCCCCTGCATGCCCGGCGGGTCGCCGAGGCCATCCGGCTCAACCTGCCCAACAACCCCTGGGCGGCACCGTTCTTCACCCGCGCCGAGGAGCCCTTCGTGGTGGCGCCGATGGCCCGGGCCCACGGCGTGGTCAGGGACCACATCGTCTTCACGCTGGGTTACGGCCGGACCCCGCACGGCCGCGTCGTGCACCACTTCGGCCCGTTCTCCGAGGCCGGGGGACGGGAACTGTACGCGACGGCGATGACCCGCGCCCGGGAGCACCTGCACGTGCTCACCTGCGTCCACCCCGACGACCTGGACCCGACGCGCCTGGGCAACGGTGCCGCCGACTTCTACGGGCTGCTCGCCGCCTACCTGAAGGACGGCGGCCACGTCTCGCACCCGCGGCCGGCTGACCCCCTGGTGGCCGACCTCGCGGACCGCCTGCAGCAGCGGCACGGGACCGTGGTGCCGCAGTTCGGCGGCAGCATCGACCTGGCCGTGTGGAACCCGCTGGGCACTCCGTCCTGGGACGGCCAGGCCGCGGCCGAGCGGACCGCCCCGGTGGCGCTGGTCTCCGACGGCTCGGAGTCCTACCGCCGGATGAGCGTGCGGGAGCGGTCCCGTCAGCGGCCCCAGCAGCTCGAGCGCAGCGGCTGGCAGTACTACCCGCTGTGGACCATCGACGTGTTCGCCGACCCCGCCGGGTGCGCGGAGGCCGTGGCGTCCATCCTGGGCCTGCCGGCGGCCGGGGACGGTCCCGGTGACGTCCTCGCCGAGGACGGCCTCCAGCCGCGCGCGGTGGCGCGGGCGATCCCCGCCGCCGTGCCCGAGGACGCGCCGGTGAGCGCGCCGAAGAGCGCGCCGGTGGACGGCCCGGACGGCCAGGAGGCGGACTCCACGCCGTCGGCGGACGGGGCGAGCACGGACGTTCCCGCCGGCCCCAAGGCCGGGACCGACACCGAGGCCCCGGACGCCGAGGCCGACGGCGTGGACGCCGGGGACTCCGCCCCCGAGATGGACAACGTCGTTCACCTCACCGTGGTCTCCGGGGGTTCCGAGGGGGATCCCGCGGCCGGGGATCCTGCCCCTGAGGGTGTCTCGGGTGCCGGTTCCTCGGTCTTCGATCCGGCGGCCCACGACGTTGACTCCCGCTGACCCCTCGCCCGCCGGCGCCGCGGGCTCCACACCCCGGCGCCGCGGGGGCCGGGCCGGACATCGTCGGGTCGATGCCCCGGGCACCGGGCCGGCCAGCGCCGACGGACCCGAGCCGCAGCTGGACGGTCCCCAGCTCGGGGATCGGTCGTCGCCGGGCAGGCCATCCGAGCAGGGCTCCACGCCGACGCCTGCACCGGCTCCGCGTCTGTCCGAGCGCGACCGCTGGATCCTGGAGCAGAAGCCTCCCCACTGGGGCTAGGACCCCAAGGCGGGATCAGGGCCCGGGTTCCTGGGCGGAAATCTCGCCGGACAGCAGGACGGTCAGCTCCCGGGACAGGGCCGCTGCCGCCAGCGCCGCGCCCGCGCCGTCCGGGACGGCCAGCACCAGCACCGGGCCGGAGCCGGCACCGGAGGACCGCTCCTGCAACACCTCGAGGCGCTCGGCCAGGACACTGCCGTCCATGCCGATGACGTCCACGGGATCACCCGTGCTCACGAGCGACAGGGCGGCCGGGTCGGCGATGCGGACGGCCACGGGCCGGTGGCCGGCGGGCGCCGCGGGCACCGGTGGGGCCGCGGCGGCATCGTCCGGGACCGCGTCTGCGACGGCAGCCGTCTCCGCGGCCTCCGCCACGTCCGACGGCACCGCGGCGCCTCCGGCCCCGGGTGAGAGGACCGGCATCAGCGGGGCGTCCTGCGCCCCCGAGCCCGCCGTCCCGGAGTCCTCTGCCGCGATCGGGTCCTCCGCTGCCGGGCCCGCGGTGGGGACCGAGGCGGGGTCCACGCCGGGACCGGTGGCCACGAACAGCGCTCCGGCCACGGCCAGGGGGAGGGCGGCCACCGCCAGGCGCAGGCGCGTCCGCCGTCGCCCCGGTGCGCGGCCGGCACCGCCGTCCGCGCCGCCGTCAACCGGCGGGTCACCGTCGTCGGGCTCGGCGGACGATCCCGCCAGGTGGGCCGGTGGGGGAGCGGCGAGGCGCCGGCGGATCAGCGCCCGCTCACGGCGCAGGGCGGACCGCTCCCTGCGGTGCAGGGAGCGGGTCCGTTCCTGGGAGGGCCGTCCTCGGGAGACGGCGGCGGGGCCGGGCGAGGCAGGGCGTCGGCGCGGTGACGGGGCGGGTGTGCACGGGACTCCGGTGGGCATGCCGCGATCACATCAGGTCGCGGAGGGCCTCCGCCGCGGGGGTGGCGTGGGAGCGGGGACGGCGCGCCGTGCGCCGGTCAGCGGTGGAGTACCGGCTCAGACGGAGGCGGGCGCCGGGGTCTTGGCCGGCGTGGAACCGGAGGACGCCGGGGCGGCGGAGCCGGACGACTTCTCGGCCGGGGCCGTGCTGCCCGAGTCCGTGGAACCGGAGGAGGACGCCGAGGAGCCCTCGGAGCTGCCGGAACCGTTCGAGGACGCCGCCGTGGAGGCACCGCTGCCCTTGGAACCGGATCCGTCCGAGCGGGAGTCGGTGCGGTAGAAACCGGACCCCTTGAACACGACGCCCACGGAGTTGAACTTCTTGCGCAGCGTGCCCTCACATTCGGGGCAGACCGTGAGCGAATCGTCGCTGAACGACTGGACGATGTCGAACGCGTGACCGCAGTCCTTGCAGGCGTAGGCGTAGGTGGGCACCGGGGACACTCCTTCCGGCCAGCCGTGGGCCGGGCAGGGACAGACCGTTCCGTCCGCCGGGCGGGCTTGGCACTCGCACGTTTCGAGTGCCAATGCTACACCCCCGGGGACGTCTCCTCGTCGCCGAACCACGTGACGCCGTCGGCGGTGACCGCCCCGTCCACCGGCACGTCGAACTCCCCGGCGGGGATGAACCCGCGGCTCATCAGCTCGTGCCGGAACACGGACGCGAGGGTGACCGGGCCGTTCTCGCCGTCCTGGCGCTGCCGGCGCACCCCGGCCAGGAACCGGTCGTAGTACCCGCCGCCCTGGCCCATCCGGATGCCGCGCAGGTCCACCACTTGGGCGGGCACCAGGACGAGGTCCACGGTGCGCATCGTCTCGAGCCCGTACCGTTCGCCGACCGGCTCGTCGATGGGGGCCACGGGGCTGCGGGCCAGCTCCACGCCCGGGAACCAGCGAGCCCAGGACAGCTGGCGCTCCGGCTCGGTGATGGGCACCAGCACCTCGACCCCGGCCTCGTGCAAGGCCTGGCGCAGCGGCCCGGTGTCCGGCTCGGTCCCGTAGGACATCACGACGGCGGCGCGCCGGTGGCGTGCGCGCGGCAGGTACCAGTCGAGCACGTGGCGGGTGAGGGCACGCGACTGCTCGGCCCTCTCGTCCTCGCCCAGCTCGCGGCGCCGCGCCCGCCACAGCGTGCGGACGTCCTGTTTGCGCCACTGCAGCGTCTCCTCGGGCGTGGATCCGCGGTCGCCGGTCAGCTTGGCGGAGTACTGGGCCTCGGGCTGGTTCTGGGGGGCGGTTTCATGGGGGGACACGCCTCCCATTGTGCCTCGTCGGGACACCTCGGGACCGTGGCCCCCGCCGGGCCATAGGATCGAGCCATGGCTCCCGCCCAGAACCACTCGTGGCCCGTGACCCTGGAGCACGGGGACCTGGTGCTGCGCCCCTTCCGGCGCTGGGACCAGGAGGAGTGGATGGCCCTGAGGTCCCGCAACCGTGACTGGCTGCAGCCGTGGGACGCGACGAACCCGGCGCCGGAGACGGGGCTGAGGAGCTTCTTCGAGATGGTCCGGGTCCTCAACCGCAGCGGCCGGGACGGCACGGGACTGCCGTGGCTGATCTGCCTGCGCACCACGGTCGCCGGGGACCCGGTCATCGCCGGCCAGCTGAGCGTGTCCTCGATCGTGCGCGGCTCGGCGCAGTCCGCCTCGATCGGCTACTGGATCGACCAGGCGTGGGCCGGGCGGGGGATCGTTCCCACCGCCGTGGCGCTGGCCGTGGACCACTGCTTCTCGTCCCTGGGCCTGCACCGGATGGAGATCAACATCCGTCCCGAGAACGCGGCCAGCCGCCGGGTGGTGGAGAAGCTCGGCTTCCGCCACGAGGGACTGCGCAAGGACTTCCTCCACATCGACGGTGAGTGGCGCGACCACGATTCCTTCGCGCTGACCGCCCCCGAGGTGCCCGGGGGGCTGCTCTCCCGCCTGGAACACGGGAGCCCCGCCGGCTGAGGGCGCCCGGCGGGCCGTCGGCACGAGCCCCCGACGCCGGCGCGCCGGGTGGAAAGGGCCGGCGCGCCCGGGTCCGGTGTACGGAGAACGCGCAGGTCCGCGCAACACACCGTGTTGAATCACACGTCGGTAGTTCCCTGCCGGTAGCCTTGGCGGAGTGGACGCAGGCACGGGTATTCTCGAGGAGTCGCTCAGCCTCGCCTTGGGCTACCTTCCGGACATCCGCCTGCACGCCTCACTGGTGCTGTGCGTACTGGTGGCGGCGTGGTTGATCGCCATCCACCGGAGGGCAACCCGCCAGCCCCCGTCCAGAAGCCACCGGAGGAAGTCCATGTCGCGCAACTCCCAGTCCACGCCCGGGGTCGCAGGCCGTTCCCGCGTGACGTCCGGACCCGGGTTCCGGATCAGGTGGGACCGCACGATCATCGCCCTCGTGGCAGCGCTGGCCCTCGTGACCGCCGTGGTGACCGGCCTGGCCGCCGCCCTCGGTGCCGGGACCGGTGCGGCCGCCGCCCTCTCCGCCCTGCTGGCCGTGGCCGGCGTCGCCTCGTTGCGGGCGCTGGCGCTGCGGGACCGCAAGCGGCGGCGTGACGAGCGGATCGAGCAGGCGTTCACCGAGGCGATGAGTCCGGCCCGGCCCGCCGCCGGGCCCACCGGTCACGGTTCCGCCACCGTGTTCGACGCCGCCTCCGGCACGCCCACGGACCAGCCGGAGGAGGCCGACGTCGTGGCCCCGCCGGCCGCCGGCCCGCGCCAGGACGCCGATCCGGCCCCGGCCCCGGACACGACACCGGGCACCCGCGCCGACGACGCACCGCGGCCGTCCGTCCCGCGCCCGACCTACCTGGACGCCGCCGAGGCGCACCGTCCGCTGCCGGCACCCCTGGCCCGCCCGGAGGTCCCGGCCCACCAGCCGGGGACCAAGCTCAAGGCCGGTGTGTCCGACGAGTACCTCGCCAAGGTCCAGGCCACCGCCAACCGTCCCCTGGACCTGGACAAGGTCCTGGAACGCCGCCGGGCCGTCTGACGACGGGGGACGGGCCGATGCTCCGGCCGGCGCCCGGGGAGCATGCGGAGAACCGGCAGGTCGCGTACCTGTCCTCCCCGGACGTGCGCTCGAGCATCGAGCGCGTCCTGGAGGTCCAGGGCCTGAGGCCGCTGCACGATGCCGAACTGATGGACCTCCAGCACCGCCCCGGCGCCGGCGCCACCGGCGTCTTCCGGGTCCGGACGGCCCCCGGTCCCGGTGAGTCCACGCCCCCCGAGCTGTACGTCGCCCTGACCGCGGAGTCGGTCCCCGAGGATGCCGTGATCGATGCCGGCCGCGCCGCGGACACCGACTGGTCCGCGTGGTTCCACCCCCACGATCCACGGCTGCACGGACTGGCGCTGGCCTCGGACCCCGAGTCCGTGGCGGCCGTCTGGGGCGCCGGGGAACCCCTGACGGACCTGCAGACCGTCAGCTACCGGCCGCTGCGGCGGGCGGTCCTGCGGGCCGTGTTCGGCGGCCGGACCGTATTCCTGAAGGTGATGCGCGGCGGCCAGGCCACGGGACTGCACCACCGGCACGTGCTGCTGGCGGCGGCCGGCGTGCCGGTCCCGCCCGTGCTGGGCCCGCCGGTGGCCGACGTCCTGGCCCTGGGGCAGGGCGCGGGCACGGTCCTGGCGGGACAGATCATGGCGGACGGCGCCCGGCGGATCGATCCGGCCGAGATCACGCAGCTGCTCGACCGCATGCCCGCCGAGCTGCTGTCCCTGCCGCGGCGCGAGGCGTGGGCGGACCGCACCCCCTCCTACGGCCATGCCGCGGCCACGGCGCTGCCGGACCAGGCCCGCCGTATCCGGTCCCTGGTGGACCACCTGCAACGGCAGCTGGACTGCTCGGACCGCGGCCCCGTGGTGCCCGCCCACGGTGACCTCTACGAGGCGAACCTGCTGGTGGCGGAGGGGCGGATCAGCTGCGTGCTGGACATCGACGGCGCCGGTCCCGGGCACCGGGTGGACGACCTGGCCTGCTTCCTGGGGCACCTGGCGGTGCTGCCGACGGTCGACGAGCGGTACGTGTTCACCGACTCGGCGCTGCGCCGGTTCCACTCGCACTTCGTGACGACCGTGGACCCTGTCGCCCTGGCATGCCGCTCGGCGTCGGTGGCGCTGTCCCTGGTGGCCGGTGCCCGGGACTCCGGCCGCCGGGACTGGCAGTCGGCGGCCCGGAAGCGGCTGGACGTCGCGGAGTCGCTGCTGGGGCTGCCTCAGTCGGCCTCGGGCTGGTAGTCCTTCTCGTCCACCAGCCGGTAGCCCACGCCCCGGACGGTGACAAAGCGGGAGGCGCCCAGCTTGTTGCGCAGGTAGCGCACGTACACGTCCACCACGTTCGAACCGGGGTCGAAGTCATAACCCCAGACCCGGGACAGCAGCTGCTCCCGGCTCAGGGCCTGGCCCGGGTGGCGCATGAACGTCTCGGCCAGGGAGAACTCCCGGGCGGAGAGGTCCACCTCCACCCCGCCGATCGCGGCCACGTGCCGCAGCGGGTCGAGCTCCAGGTCCGCATGGCGCAGCACCGGGTCCTCGGGGGCCTGGCCGTTGCCGTTGTCACCGCGCAGCCGCAGCCGGACCCGGGCCACCAGCTCGGCGAAACGGAACGGCTTGGGCACGTAGTCGTCGGCGCCCGAGGTCAGCCCGGTGACGGTGTCCTCGCCGGAGGTGCGGGCGGTGAGGATGATCACCGGCAGGCTCGCGTCCTGCGCCCTGATCTTCCTGAGCACCTCGAACCCGTCCATGTCCGGCAGCCCCAGGTCCAGGATGACCAGCTCGAAACCACCGGTCAGGGCCAGCACCAGCCCCTCACGACCGGTGGCGGCGACGGTGGTCGCCAGGCCCTCCGCCTTCAGGCCCTTGGCCACGAACGAACTGATCCGCGGCTCGTCTTCGATCATCAGAATCTGGCTCACGCCACACCGTCCTTGGAAGGGGATCGCTGGTCCCCGGGGGCCCCGGCCCCCGGGATGGACGTCTCGAGGGACCGGGCGGTCCGGCACGTCGTCGTGTCGTCCGCCTCCGAGGGTACCGCCGGGCACGATCCGTCGGCCGGAGAGTCCTCCGCGGTCAGGGGCAGGTCCATGAAGAACGTCGACCCGATGCCGGGCGCGGACTGGACGTCCACCGTGCCCCCGTGGGCGCTCACGATCGCGGTGACGATGTTCAGGCCCAGCCCCGAACCCTCGGCGCGGGTGCTGTTGGCACCACGGCCGAAGCGCTTGAAGATGCGCTCCCGGTCCTCGGGCCGGATGCCGATGCCCTGGTCCCGGACCCACAACCGCAGGTGGCCGTTGAGCACCTGGGAGCCGAGGGAGACCTTGGACGCGTCCTCGGAGTACTTCACGGCGTTGGAGGCCAGCTGCAGCCAGGCCTGGGTGATGCGCCGGCCGTCGAGGGGGACGGTCACGTCCGCCGCGTGGTCCAGCGTCCAGACCCGTTCGCCCAGCTGCGTGGCCTTGCCCAGGACATCGCGCGTCAGGGCGCCCACCTCCATCGGCTCGGGCTCGACGAAGTCCGGCCGGCCCGAGGTGGCCAGGGTCACCAGGTCCTCCACGAGCAGGCGCATGCGGTCCAGCTCGTCGAGCGCGATCTCCCTCACCTCGCGCACGTCGGCCGGGTCCTCGGCGTCCTGCAGTTCCAGGTGGCCCTGGACGATGGTGATCGGGGTCCGCAACTCGTGGCCGACGTCGTCCAGCAGCTGCCGCTGCGAGGAGAACGACTCCTGGAGCCGGTCCAGCATGTCGTTGAACGTGGTGGCCAGCTCGGCGACGTCGTCCTGGCCGGAGACGGGGACGCGGCCGTTGAGGTCCGTCCCGGAGATCTCCGCGGCGGTGGACTGCAGGGTGCGCAACGGCCGCAGCAACCGGCCCACCAGGACCCACCCGGCCAGGCCGACGACGCCCATCACGCCCAGGCCGACCCCGCCGTAGGACAGGAACGAGGAGTTGAGCCCCGCCAACTGTGCGGAGTAGTCGAAGGCCAGCAGCAGCATCGACGGGGCGGTGTCGTTGTCGAAGCGGATGGGGACCGCGATCGCCCGGTAGGTGGTCTGGGCCGTGGAGACCGTCTCGAGCCGGACCGAGTCGCCCTCGAAGTGGCCCTGGGCCCACGAGACCAGCTCGGGATCGTCTTCCAGGCGCACCTCGACGGCGTCGGAGGCGGTCCAACTGATCCGTCCGTCCCGCAGGCCCAGCATGCCCTCGTCGTCGGCGGGCAGGGTGCGCTGCATGGCGGTGAAGACCAGCTGGTCCGAGGCGGAGAACGGCTCGCCGGTCTCGGGATCGACGCCCTCCTGGGCGAGGATGCGGAACTCCTGGACCGAACGCTTCAACGAGTCGTCGATCTGGCCGTTCATGACGGCACGCTGCAACAGGTAGGCCGTGGCACCGGACAGCAGCAGCGCCAGGGCGGTCAGCAGGACCAGCAGACCGACCACGCGGGTGCGCACGGGCAGCGCGCTCCAGCGGCGGACCGGGCGGGCACGGCTCAGCAGGCCACCGGCCCGGGAGGCATCCCGGCCGGGCGGGTCGGCGCGCGAGATCATGCGTGCCCACCGGTGCCGGGGGACGCGTCAGTCATCATCGTCATCCCCGTCGTCATCGTCATCCCCGTCGTCATCGTCATCGTCCCGGTCGTCATCATCATCGTCGTCGGCGGGCGACTGCGGCGCCGGGGCGGGGACTGGCTGCGGGGCCGCCGGCGGGGCCTGACGGGTGCGGGGCTGGGCGGCCTGGCTTCCGGAACCGGTTTCCCCGGAGGACGCCGAACCGCCGGAGGATCCCGTACGGGCCGGGGCAGACGTCTCCGGGGCGGGACGGGCGGAGATCCTCGCCCGGGAGACGGCCGGGTCGGAGCCGTCCGTGCGGCCCGCGACGCCCGATGACCCGGCGGCCGTGGGCGTCCCGTCCTGGGGGGAGGACGGGGCGGTCGAGGCGTCACCGGGGGAACCGGTCCCGGCCGCGGAGGGCGCGTTGTGCCGCTGCGCCGTCGGGGCATCCGTCACGGCGATCAGCGGGGCCAGTTCCACGGAGCTGGGCCGGGCGGCGAGGACCGCGATGCCCAGAGCCGCCACGACCGCCACCACCATCAGGACGACGGCGGCCTTCAATCCTCTGCCCGCGTTCTTCATGGCCATGATTCTTCCGCATCCGGATGAGCCGAAGATGAGAGACCGGCCCCGGTGGACGAGGAGACGATGACCATTCGACGACCGGACCGGCGGGGCCGGACCGGCGGGGGCTGGACCGGAGGCGGTCAGCCGACCGGGGGGTCGCCGTCCTGGTCCGCGTCCGGATCCGGGTCCTGCCCCGGATCCGGGTCCCGAACCTCGTCCAGGGCCTGGTCGGCGTCCAGCTCCAGGGCCAGGTCCAGGGCCTGGTCGAGGGCCTGGTCCAGGTCCGGCTCCGCGTCCCCACCCTGCTCCGCCTGCGGGTCCGGGTCCTGCTCCGAGGAGGCGGCGTCCGCGCGGAGGCGGGCCAGGGCGGCGCCCTCCTCGTCACCGGCCAGGTCCAGGGACTGCGCCAGCCCCAGCCACGCGGCCATCCGCAGGTACCGGGCCGTGTCCTGCTGCTCCGTGATCATCCGGAACAGGGAGGCCGCCTCCTCGGCCCGCTCCTGCTCCAGGAGCACATAGGCGGCGAACAGCTCGGCGTTGGAGGCCGCGGTGGTGTCCTGGGAGGCGGCGAACAGGTCCGCTGCCGTCAGCGCCGAGGACACCGCTGCCGGGCCCTGGCGCAGGGCCCACAGCCCACGGGCGCGGGTGTCCGTGAAGTCGGCCTCGTGCCACGCCGCGGAGGAGTCCTGGGCCAGGGCGATCGCCTCGTCCAGCAGGGCCACCCCCGTTCCTGGCCCAACTCGCACAGCACGTGGCCGAGGGCGTGCAGGGCCTGGGGCAGCACGGCCGGGTCGTCCTCGTCCTCGACCCGGCGGGCCAGCTCGACGGCCCGGGAGAACCGTTCTGCCGCGTCCTCGGCGCGTTCCTGCCGGTTCAGCAGGGCGCCGGCCGCCAGGCACATCCGGGCGGCCTCGGCCAGGGACCCGGCCTCCTGGAACAGGCCCGACGCGCGGTCCCAGTGCTCCAGCGCCTCGTCCGGGCGCCCCTGGTGACGGGCGGCATGGCCCAGGTCCACGAGTGCCCGGGCCAGCCCGGGCAGCCGACGGGCGGCCTCCTCGCGGCGCACCAGGCCCGCCAGGACGCGCTCGGCGAGCGCGTGCTCCTCGGCCTCGAGCAGCTGGTGCCCCAGGGCCAGGGTGAGGTCCGAGGCCTCCGGCACCTCGCCCTGCTCGGCCTGGGCGACCGCGACCTTCCAGGCGAGGATGGAGGACTGCTGGTCACCGGCGTCGTGCGCCAGGCCCGCCAGCAGCGCGGCGGCCGACGCCGCGCCCTTCCGGACCCCGGCGGCGGCGTGCAGCTCCACGGCGCGCAGCGCATCGGCCGCTGCCTGGGCCGCGTCACCGAGCTCGTGGGCGACCACCGCCTTGAGCATCCACATGGCCGCGCGGACCGCGCGGTTGGCCTTGCCGGCCAGCACGTCGTCCGCGACCTCGGCCGCGCTCTCGGGCTCATGGGACATCAGGTGGACGTGGGCCAGGAACATCCGGGTCGAGGACAGGGACTCCGGGGCCACGGCGATCCCGGCACCCACCCGGGCGTCCAGGATGTCCAGGCACTCCTCGAGCAGGTCCACCGCCGGATCCAGGCGGCCGTCCTCCACGTTGCGCACCGCCAGGGCCACCAGGACGTCCGGCAGGACGGTGTCCACGGACCGTGCGGACCGGGCGCGCTCGGCCTCCAGCACGCCCTCCAGCACCGTGGCCTCGAACGATTCCGGTTCGCGCAGCAGCATGGTGCCCAGCTCCGACTCCATCCGGGCCTGGTGGGGATACCCGGCCTCCACCAGCAACTGGGCGCGCTCCGCGATGTACCGCGTGGCCGCGGCATGGTCACCCTGCATCTCCGCCACCGAGGCCAGCGCGCGCAGCAGTCCGGCCCGGTTGAACGGGTCCTGGCCGCCGCGGGCCTGCAGCCCGGCGCGGGCCGCGCGCCCGGCCAGGGCCAGGTCCTCCGCGTAGGCGGCCTCGTAGGAGGCGTCCAGCCAGCCGCGGGCCGTCTCCGGGTCGTCCTGGGAGTTGGTCAGCGAGCGCCGGGCCAGCACGGCCCCCAGCCGCGGCGCCAGGTCCTCGGGCAGGCCCGGGGTGGGGGTGTCCTCCTCGCTCACGACCGGCCCTCCCTTCTCTCGACTCCAGTGGTATGCGTGCACAGCCCACCCAGTATTCCAGAGACGCGGGGATGGATCGGGGTCGGGGCCCGCGGCCTCCTAGACTGGAGTCCATGGATTTCGACACCAGGGCGGGTGCCTACGGAGTGATCGTCCAGGACGGAGCCCTGTTGCTGAGCCTGTGGCAGGGGCCGCGGGAGGCGATCTGGACGCTGCCCGGCGGCAGGATCGAGCTGGGGGAGCAGCCCGAACAGGCCTGCCTGCGCGAGATCGAGGAGGAGACCGGGTACACGGCCCGCCTCGACGGCCTGCTCGGTGTCATTAGCCGCACCATCGAACCGGAGCACCGGACCCACGCCACGCGACGCTCGCTGCTGGCCGTCCAGGTGCTGTACCGGGCCGAGATCGTCTCCGGCCGGCTGCGCGCCGAGGTCGGGGGGTCCTCCATCGACGCCGCGTGGCTCCCGCTGGACGAGCTGCACCGGCACCCGACCTCCCCGCACGTGCACCGGGCCCTCGACCTGGCCGGGGTGCGCCGATGAGGCGCGCCGCACCGGGCTGGGCCGCCATCGGCCTCGCCCTCACCGTGACCCTGGCCGGGTGCACCCCCGCGGACTCCGGCCCGGGCGCCACCGCATCCTCGACGGCGGGACCGGTGACGGTGGTCGGGGGAACCCGGCCCGAGGAGCAGCTCCTGGCCCGCGTCGCGGTCCGGCACCTGCAGAACCACGGTGTCAACGCCGTCATGGGCGAGCCCTCGACCGTGCCCTGGGACGCCGCCGGAGACCAGCAGGTGGCGATCGTGGACTCGCTCGCCATGGCCTCCGAGGTCGCCCCCGCGGCCCTGGCCGGCCCGGTCCCGACGCCGTCCCCGTCACCGACGGCGTCGGCCGCGCCCACCGCGGGTGCCTCCCCGGCGACCGGTGCGCCGTCCCCGGGCACCGCCTCACCCACCCGCACGGCGAGCCCCACGGACCCGGCCCCGGCCTCCCCGACCGGTCACCCGACCGCCACCGGCACCCCCACGCCGCTGCCGGACGGCGCCCCGGCCGCCGACGCCGCAGGCACCACGGCCATCGTGGTGGACCACCTGCCCGAGGGCACCGAGGTCATCGGGGAGTCCGCCGGGACGTTGCGGCTGCAGGCCGTGACCACGACGGCCACGGCCGGCCTGTACTCGATGGAGGAGCTGGGCGATCTCAACGGCCTGTGCGACCGGATGGTCTTCACCCCCGAGGCCGCCGGGGCCCTCGAGACCCGTCGGCTCGAGGTCCTGGCCGGCTGCGAACCGGACGAGTGGATCGCACCGGGCGAGGACGGACCGGCCGTTGACCTGGTGACGGGACGGGCCGACGTCGCCATGCTCTACGGCACCGATCCGGCGATCGCCGACCACGCCCTGGTGCCCCTGGGCGACCCCGAGCGGATCCTGCCCGAGGGCCGGGTCCTGCTCGTGGCCGATCCTCAGGACGTGCCCGGCACCGCGACCGCAGCGCTGGTCGAGCTCGCCGGACAGCTGAGCGGGGAGCACCTGGCCGAGCTGCAACGGCTCTCCGCCGGCCCGGATGCCCTGCCGTCCGAGGAGGCCGCCCAGTACTGGCTGGTGTCGGCCGGCCTGGAGCAGGCACCGGAGCGCTGGTTCTAGGGGCCGGATTCCCGTCTTCCCGGTGGGTGATACGCGCCAAGTCGCGCCCTGCGGTGGGAGGATGGTGGGCATGGCAAAGACACGGACCGGTCAGATCAAGCAGTCCTCCAAGCTCCTGAACGTGCGGTACGACGTGCGCGGGCCGATCCTCGAGGAGGCCCAGCGCATGGAGGCGGCCGGCCACCGCATCATGAAGCTGAACATCGGCAACCCCGCCCCTTCGGCTTCGAGGCCCCGGACGCGATCCTCAAGGACATGGTCTCCCACTTGCCGCACGCGCAGGGATACTCCGACTCCCAGGGCATCTACTCGGCCCGGACCGCGGTCAGCCAGTACTACCAGTCGCGCGGGATCATGGGCATCGAGGTGGAGGACATCTTCATCGGCAACGGCGTCTCCGAGCTGATCTCCATGGTGCTGCAGGCCCTGGTCGACGACGGCGACGAGGTGCTCATCCCCGCCCCGGACTACCCGCTCTGGACCGGCGCCACCACGCTGTCCGGCGGGCGTGCCGTGCACTACCGCTGCATGGAGGAGGAGGACTGGGCCCCGGACCTGGAGGACATCGAGGCGCGGATCACCGACCGCACCAAGGCGATCGTCATCATCAACCCGAACAACCCCACCGGGGCGGTGTACTCCCGCCAGGTGCTCTCCGGGATCGTGGAGATCGCCCGCAAGCACAACCTGGTGCTGATGAGCGACGAGATCTACGAGAAGATCCTCTACGACGGCGCCCGCCACATCAACGCCGCCGGACTGTCCGACGACGTCCTCACCCTGACGTTCTCCGGACTGTCCAAGGCCTACCGCGTGGCCGGGTACCGGGCCGGCTGGGTGGCGATCTCCGGGCCGAAGCACCGCGCCACGGACTTCATCGAGGGGCTGACCCTGCTCTCCAACATGCGCATGTGCGCCAATGTCCCGGGCCAGCACGCCATCCAGACCGCACTCGGCGGCTACCAGTCCATCAACGACCTCATCCTGCCCGGCGGGCGGCTGCTCGAGCAGCGCAACACCGCCCAGCGGCTGCTGGCCGAGATCCCCGGCGTCACCGTGCAGCCCGCCCACGGTGCGCTGTACCTGTTCCCGCGGCTGGACCCGGAGGTCTACGAGATCGAGGACGACGAGCAGTTCGTCATCGAGCTGCTGCGCGCCCAGAAGATCCTCGTCTCCCACGGCCGGGCCTTCAACTACCCGGACACGGACCACTTCCGGCTGGTCACGCTGCCCAACGTCCGGGACCTGGAGATCGCGATCGAACGCATCGCCGACTTCCTGGAGGAATACCGTGAGCGCTAAGAAGCACGTGATGGACTTCGAGGGACAGCCCTGGGAGCTGTTGCGCGCCCGGTCCCGCGACGGCGTCATCAAGGGACCCGCGGACGTCCATCCCGACTCCAAGCCGGGGTACCTGGGCGGCAGGGCCGAGGGGGAGGCCACGCTGGCCATCCGCGCCGAACGGCTCTCGCAGCTGCAGGAGCTGCTCTACGCCAACGGCGTGTCCGGCAACGGCAAGGGTGCCTCCGTGCTGCTGGTGGTGCAGGCCATGGACACCGCGGGCAAGGGCGGGATCATGCGCAACGTGGCGGGTGCCATGGACCCCCAGGGGGTGGAGACCGCGGCCTTCAAGGCCCCCACCGAGGAGGAGAGGAGCCACCACTTCCTGTGGCGGGTCCGCAAGCACCTGCCCGACCCCGGATTCGTGGCCGTCTTCGACCGGTCCCACTACGAGGACGTGCTGATCCACCGGGTGCGGCAGCTGACCTCACTGCACACGATCGAGCGGCGGTACGAGGAGATCCGGCGGTTCGAGCGGGACCTGGCGGAGCGCAACACGCGGATCGTCAAGGTCATGCTGCACATCACCAAGGAGGAGCAGCAGGACCGGCTGGCCGAACGGCTGGACCGTCCGGACAAGTTCTGGAAGTACGCACCCGGTGACGTGGACGAGCGCGCCCACTGGGACGAGTACATGGACGCCTACCGGATCGCGATCGAGGAGACGGACGCGGACCACGCCCCCTGGTTCATCGTCCCGGCCAACCGCAAGTGGTACTCACGGATCGCCGTCCAGGAGCTGCTGATCACCGCCCTGGAGTCGCTGGAACTGCAGTGGCCGCCCGCGGACTTCGACGTGGCCCTGGAGAAGCGGCGGCTGGCGGAGAGCTGACCCGGGCTGCCGGGGACCGGCGCCGGGGGATAGACGGCGGATCCGCGGCCGGTCGTCCCCGCCGGCTGAGCGCTGTGGGCGACCCCCCCCCTTGCGGCACCCCCGGGGGCACCGGTCTAGGGTGGGATGACAGATCGATCCATCCGCTCTCCAGGAGGTACCGACATGACCGGACAGCAGTTGCAGGGACAGACCATCGCCTTCCTCGCCACCCGGGGCGTGGAGCAGGTCGAGCTCACCTCGCCGTGGGAGGCCGTCAAGGCCGCCGGCGGCCGGCCCGTGCTCGTCTCGCCGGAGTCCGACTCCATCACCGCGATGAAGGGGGACTGGGAGCACGGCGACTCCTTCCCCGTGGACCACCAGGTCGGCTCCGTCTCCTCCGGGCAGTTCGACGCGCTCGTGATGCCCGGTGGCACCCTGAACGCCGACGCGCTGCGGGCCGACCAGGACGTCCAGGCGTTCGTGCGCGGCTTCTTCGAGGAGCACAAGCCGGTGGCCGCCATCTGCCACGCACCGTGGACCCTCATCAGTGCCGGGGTGGTCTCCGGCCGGAAGCTCACCAGCTACCACTCCCTGTCCGAGGACCTGCAGAACGCCGGTGCCACCTGGGTGGACGAGGAGGTCGTGGTGGACCAGGGCCTGACCACCAGCCGGAACCCGGGCGACCTGGACGCGTTCAACGCCAAGCTCGTCGAGGAATTCGCCGAGGGCAGGCACGCCGGCCAGACCGCCTGAGCCGTCGGCACGACGACACCGGCCCCGGCCGGACCCGCGACCTGCGGGTCCGGCCGGGGCCGTTGTCGTGGGTGCCTCAGCCCGTGAACAGGGCGGAGGCCTTCAGGGCCGTCTGGACCAGCCCGTAGGCTAGCGCGGCGATGACGATCAGGGCCAGGACGAGGGCGGTCGTCCGGTAGGCACCGCCGGTGCCGGCCGGTTCCCGGGTGGCCGGGGCGGTACCGCCCGCGGTGCTGCTGCCTGCGTTGGGTGTGCTCACTGGACGTACTCCTTCTCGCGGTCCCGGCCCTCCGGGACGTGGTGCTTGGGGTGGACGGGGCGGACCAGGAGGTTGGCGAGGAAGCCGATCGCGAGCAGCCCGACCATGATGTAGAGCGAGAGTGAGTACAAGCCGGCGCCGGTCAGCCCGCTGTCGGCCTGGGCCTCGATCACGCTGTTGACGATCAGGGGACCGGCGATGCCCGCTGCCGACCAGGCGGTCAGCAACCGGCCGTGGATGGCTCCCACCTGGAAGACGCCGAACAGGTCCTTCAGGTAGGCCGGGATGGTGGAGAAGCCTCCGCCGTAGAAGGACAGGATGACCATCGTGGCGAGGATGAACACGACCACGTTGGCCCCTCCCATCAGGGCGATGACGAGGTACAGCGCCAGTCCGACGCCGAGGTACATCATGTAGTTGTTCTTCCGGCCCCAGGAGTCCGAGGTGGCGGACCACACGAAGCGGCCGGCCATGTTGGCCAGGGACAGCAGCCCCACGAAGCCCGCCGCCGCCGCCGGGGTGATCCAGTCGAAGTAGTCCTGGATCATGGGAGCGGCGTTCTCCAGGATGCCGATGCCGGCGGTGACGTTGCAGAACAGCACGATCCACAGCAGCCAGAACTGGGGCGTGCGGATCGCCGAGTCCGCGGACACGTTCGCCGTCGTCTGCAGCGGCTTGGCGGCCGCCGTCGAGGGGTCCCAGCCGGTGGGCGTCCAGTCCGGGTGCGGGACGCGGATCACGATCGCCCCGAGGGAGATGACGACGGCGTAGACGGCGGCCAGGGTCAGGAAGGTCTGCAGCAGGCCCGCCTCCAGGTTCGCGGGATCGGTGCCGCCGCCGAAGAGGGCCATGAGGCTGTTGGACAGCGGGCTGGCGATCAGGGCACCACCGCCGAAGCCCATGATGGCCAGTCCCGTGGCCAGCCCCGGCCGGTCCGGGAACCACTTCATCAGCGTGGACACCGGGGAGATGTACCCGATGCCCAGGCCGATGCCGCCCACCACGCCGTAGCCGAGGTAGACCAGCCAGAGCTGCCCCGTGGCGATGCCGAGGCTGGCGACGAGGAACCCGGTCACCCAGAAGGTCCCGGCCACGACCATGGACTTGCGCGGGCCCGACCGTTCCACCCAGGTGCCCCCGAAGGCGGCGGCCAGGCCGAGCATGGCGATGGCCACGGAGAAGATCCATCCGACGGCGACCTCACCGGTGTCGAAATGTCCCATCATGGGGATCTTGAAGACGCTGAACGCGTACACCTGGCCGATGCAGAGGTGGATGGCCAGGGCAGCCGCGGGGATCAGCCATCGGTTGAACTGCCGGGGGGCGACGATGGCCTCCCGATCGAGGATGCTGGGCATGGTGGTGCGGTCCCTCTCCGGGTGGCCGCTCGGGGGCGGGTGCGCGGGACGACGGGCCGATGACGGGTCCGTCCGGGATGGTGCGCTGTGATCTGGGCCACCCCGTGAAACGTTACCTACAGGTAATCATCCGGTCAATGCGCCCGGATGCCGGCGTGCCGTGGCCCCGAGGCAGGTCCTGCGCTGGGACCCGGCGCGGCGGCCGGTTCAGGCCCCGGCCGTCCCGGTGTCCTCACCGGCCCCGGCGGCCCGGGCGCGGACCTCCTGGAGGCGCTGGCGGGCACCGTCCAGCCAGGCCTCGCACCGGTCGGCCAGTGCCTCGCCCCGTTCCCACAGCGCCAGGGACTCCTCCAGTCCGGCGCCGCCGGTCTCGAGCCGGGTCACGGTCTCGACCAGTTCGGCCCGGGCCTGTTCGTAGCTCATCCGCGCGACGTCCGAGGTGTCCGCGGCGGAGAACCCCTCCACGGCGGTGGCCTCGGCGGCCCCGTCCTGGCCGGCGGGGGTGGTGCTGGGGGTGCTCATCGAGTCTCCTCTGTGCTGCTCTGGGCGCCGCGCTCGGGGCCCAGGGTGGTTCCGGTGGTGGTGGCGGCGATGCGTCCGGCGGCCACCAGGATGTCCAGGGTGTCACCGGGGGAGACCTGGCCGGCGTCGCGCACCACCCGGCCTCCGTGCTGGACCACGGCGTACCCCCGGTCCAGGGTGTGCTGGGGGGACAGCGAGCGCACCCGGGCACGCAGGTGCCCGACCGCGTCGTGCTCGCGGTCCAGCTGTCCGGCCAGGGACGTCCGGGCGCGCTCGCGCCACCGCTCCAGGTCGTCCATCCGCTCGGACACCATCCGTTCCGGATTCGCCAGCACGGGCCGGGTGCGCAGCGACTGCAGCTGCTGCGCCTCGTGCAGCACGAGCCGCTCCACCCCCGAGGCCAGACGCGACCGTGCACCGGCGATCGCCTCGCGTTCCACCGCGGCGTCCGGGACGATCCGCTTGGCCGCGTCCGTGGGGGTGGAGGCCCGCAGGTCCGCGACGTCGTCCAGCACGGGCCGGTCCGCCTCGTGCCCGATGGCCGAGACCACCGGCGTCCGGGTGCCCGCCACGGCACGCACCAGGGCCTCGTCCGAGAACGGCAGGACGACCTCCTCGAGGGCGCCTCCACCGCGGGCGATGACGATGACGTCCACCTCCGGGTGCGCGTCCAGCTCGGCGACGGCGGCCATCACCTCGCGCGGGGCGCTCGCCCCCTGCACGGCCACCTCGCGGACCTCGAAGCGGGCGGCGGGCCAGCGCAGGTGGGTGTTGCGCATGACGTCCTTCATCGCGTCCGAGTCTCGGCCGGTCACCAGCCCGATGAGCTGCGGCAGGACCGGCAGCGGCTTCTTGCGCTCCGGGGAGAACAACCCCTCCGCCTCCAGGGCGCGGCGCAGCTTCTCCACGCGGGCCAGCAGGTCACCGAGGCCGACCGGGCGCATGGCCGAGGCGATCATGCTCAGCTTGCCGGTCTTGGTGTAGAAGCTCGGCTTCACGCAGGCCACCACGCGTGAGCCCTGCTCGACCGTGCCGTCCAGGGTGGCGGCGACGTTGCGCCAGGCGGTCACCGGCAGAGAGTAGTCCGCGTCCAGGTCCCGCAGGGTCATCCACGCGTTGCCGCGGATCACCTTGTACTCGATCAGCTGGCCCTCGATCCACGCCTGGGGCGCCCGCTCGAAGTAGCGCTTGAGGTTCTCCGAGAGCACGCGCAGCGGCCAGGGGGCGTCGGGGGCGGTCTCCGCCGCGGTGGCGGGAGGCGAACCGGCTGCCAGGGGCTCGTCCATGCGGGGCGGATCCTCTCCACGGGGGTCGACTGGTGGGCGCCGACGGGTGGCGTCGTTCCCCTTAGTTCTATCAGTAGGCTGGGCCGCGATAACCCCACCGCTGAACGGAGCCGCGATGCGCACGGCGCTCTCCCTCGTCCTGGCCGTGCTCGCCGGACTGCTCGCGTCCCTGGCCCTGGCCGGGGCCCGCCTCGAGGCCCTGGTCCACACCCCCGGACCCCTCCAGCGGATCGCCGGGCCCATGTCCGAGGACCCCCGGTTGCGCGCCGCACTGCCCGGTCAGGTGACGTCCCTGGTGCGGGAGAACCTGCCGGCCCAGCTCCCGTCCTTCCTCCAGGAGGGACTGATGGGCCTGGTGCAGGGCGCGGTGGACGGCCTCGTGCACGACGACCGCTTCCCCGACGCCTGGGCGCAGACGCTGGAGCAGACCCGCGTGGACTGGGTGGAGCGGCTCGAGGCGGTCGAGACCGGGGCGGCCGGGCCCGCCGATGCCACCGTGCACCTGCACCTGGCCCCGCTGGCCGATCTCGGCGTGGAGCGGTTGTCCGAGTCCGTCGAGATGCTCCCGGGTGGGGAGGCCGTCGGCCGGGCTGTCCGGGAGGGTGCTGAACAGGCGCTCGGCGACCTGCAGGACCCGGTCAGCGGGGACGACGCGGGGGCCTCACCCCTGGTGGTCGACCTCAACGTCCCGGATCCCGCGGAGGTCAGCGGCCAGCGGCTCGCCCAGGTGGTGTCCCTGCTGCCGCAGTGGCCCTGGCTGGCCGGCGGGGCCGTCGCCGCGGGCCTGCTGGCCCTGCTCACCGCGCCGCGCGGGCGGCGCTGGGGCGTGCTGGTCGCCGCCGGTGCGACCGCGGTGCTGGCCGGGGTCATCGGCTGGTGGGCACTGGGCCGGCTGGAGGTGACCGGGGTGACCGGCCTGGCACGCATCGCCGCCGAGTCCCTCACCGAGGGGGTCCGCCAGTACGCCCTGCCGGACACGGTCCTGCTGATGGCCGGCGGCGCCCTCGTGGCGGCCCTGGGCGGGCTCGCCGGACTGTTCTCCCGGGGACGGTCCGGCCGGCGGCGCTGAGGCGCCCATCACCCCCGGTGGCCAGCGGGTGCCCGCTCGGTAGAATGGCCCATATGTCTGCCGTCCCCTCTGTCTCGTCCATGCCTGCCGCGATGCCGCCCGCATCCGCCAGCGCTGCCCCCGTCGCCGTCGGGATGCCCCACGTGCCCCGCGCCCGCCGCACCCGCGAGGACGTGGAGGCCGCCGCCGTCGTGAACGGTGACAAGAAGGTCCTGCTGGCCGCTCCGCGCGGGTACTGCGCGGGCGTGGACCGCGCCGTGGTGGCCGTGGAGAAGGCGCTCGAGCACCACGGGGCGCCCGTGTACGTGCGCAAGGAGATCGTCCACAACCGCCACGTGGTGGAGACCCTGGAGCAGCAGGGCGTGGTCTTCGTGGAGGAACTGGACGAGGTGCCCGAGGGCTCGCTGACCGTGTTCTCCGCGCACGGAGTGTCCCCTGCCGTGGTCAACGAGGCCGCGGACCGGGGCCTCAGGACGATCGACGCCACCTGCCCGCTGGTCACCAAGGTCCACCGCGAGGCCGTGCGCTTCGCCCGGCAGGACCGGCGCATCCTCCTCATCGGCCACGAGGGCCACGAGGAGGTCGAGGGGACCTACGGCGAGGCGCCCGAGCACACCACCATCATCAACAACCCCGACGAGGCCCGGACGGTCCAGGTCGAGGACCCGGACAACCTGATCTGGCTGTCCCAGACCACGCTCTCCGTGGACGAGACGCTGGAGATCGTGTCCATCCTGCGCGAGCGGTTCCCCAACCTGCAGGACCCGCCCTCGGACGACATCTGCTACGCCACCTCGAACCGCCAGGCCGCGATCAAGAGGATCTCCCCGCAGTGCGACCTGATGATCATCGTGGGCTCGGCGAACTCCTCGAACTCGGTGCGCCTCAAGGAGGTCGCCCTGGAGTACGGCGCGCAGCGCGCCGAGCGCGTGGACTTCGCCCATCAGGTGGACGAGTCCTGGTTCGAGGGCGCGGCCACGGTGGGCCTGTCCTCCGGTGCCTCCGTGCCCGAGGTCCTCGTGCAGGACGTGCTGCGGCTGCTGGCCGAGTACGGCTACGGGGCCGTGGAGGAGGTCGTCACGGCGGAGGAGGACATCATCTTCTCGCTGCCGAAGGAACTGCGCGCCGAGATGAAGAAGGTCGGGGACACCGACCGCTCCCTGGGCGGCCGCAACCGCACCCCCAAGGGCTGATGCCGGACAGCGCCCCGGTGGCCGTCCACCTGGTCCTGATGGGGATCTCCGGTTCGGGCAAGACCACCCTCGCCGAGGGGCTCGCCACCCGCCTGGGCCGGCCCTACGCGGAGGCTGACCGCTTCCACCCGCCGGCGAACATCGAGAAGATGGCCGCCGGCATCCCGCTGACCGACGAGGACCGCTGGCCCTGGCTGGGCACCCTCCGGGACTGGATGGACTCCCAGACCGGTTCCGGCGGGACGATCGTGACCTGCTCGGCCCTGAGACGCGCCTACCGGGACCTGCTGCGGCAGGCGTCCGGCCGGGTCGTCTTCCTGCACGTCATCTCCGACCCCGCCGTCATCACCGAGCGGATGATGCACCGCCCGGGCCACTTCATGCCCGCGTCCCTGGTGCCCAGTCAGCTCGCGACCCTCGAGGTCCTCGGGGAGGACGAGGACGGCATGGTCCTGGAGAACTCCGGTACGGTGGACGAGCTCGTCGAACGGGCCCTGGACCTGGTCGAACGTCTCTGAGCGGACCGTCCCGAGGGCCTGTCGCCGACGAGCGCCAACCCCCGTGCACAGACGCCCCCGCACCCCGGGACCGTCCGTGCTGCATTCGACGATCCGAAGGCCCCACCCATGACCATCGACGACTGGACCCCCACTCTGGGGGCCGGCCCACTGCTGGGGATCGCCGCCGCGGCGATCATCCTGCTGCTGTTCCTCATCATGTACCTGCGGATGCACGCGTTCCCCGCGCTCGTCCTCGTCAGCCTCCTCACGGCCTTCGCGGCGGGCATCCCGCCATCCCTCGTGGTCTCCACCGCGACCGCGGGCTTCGGCAGCACCCTGGCGACGGTCGCCCTCCTCGTGGGCCTGGGTGCCATGCTCGGCAGGCTGGTCGAGATGTCCGGCGGCGCCAAGGTCCTCGCGGACACGCTGATCGGCTGGTTCGGGGAGAGGCGCGCCCCCTTCGCCCTGGGCGTCGCCTCACTGCTGTTCGGCTTTCCCATCTTCTTCGACGCCGGCCTGGTCGTGATGCTGCCCGTCGTCTTCGCCGTGGCACGCCGCCTGGGCGGATCGGTGCTGACCTACGGACTGCCCGTGGCCGGTGCCTTCTCGGTGATGCACGTCTACCTCCCGCCCCATCCCGGACCGGTCTCGGCCGCGACGTTCTTCGAGGCGAACGTGGGCCTGGTGATGGTCTTCGGCCTGGTGGTGGCCCTTCCCACCTGGTACCTGACCAGCTACCTCTTCGGGCGCTGGGCCGGCCGGCGCTGGGTGCTCCCGGTGCCGAACATCCTCGGTCACGCCGATGAGGCCCACGAGCAGAACCCGCCGCGGTTCTCCACCGTGGTCATGGTGCTGCTGCTGCCGATGATCCTGATCTTCCTCAACACCGGGCTCGACACGCTCCACCGCAGCGGCGTCCTGCCCGAGGGGGCCAGAGAGGCCACCTGGTTCCAGGTGCTGCGGGTCCTGGGCGAGACCCCGGTGGCCCTGCTGATCACCCTCATCGTGGCCATGGTCGTCCTGGGGCGGGCCCGGGGCACCGACAAGGCCGTCATCGAGAGGACGCTCGAGGGAGCGCTCGGGCCGGTGTGCTCCGTCATCCTGGTCACCGGCGCCGGCGGCATGTTCGGGTCAGTGCTGCGGGCCTCCGGCATCGGCAACGCCCTGGAGGACTCCCTGGAGAACCTCGGGGTGCCGCTGATCCTGGCCGGCTTCATCATCGCGGCCATCCTGCGCATCGCCCAGGGCTCGGCCACCGTGGCCCTGACCACCGCCGCCGGGCTCGTCAGCGCCGGCGTGGCCGCCGCCGACTACAACCCCGTCCAGCTGGCCGCCATGGTGCTCGCCGTCGGGGCCGGCTCCGTGGTGGCCTCGCACGTCAACGACTCCGGCTTCTGGCTGGTCGGACGATTCTTCGACATGGACGTGAAGACCACCCTGAAGACCTGGACCGTGCTCGAGACCCTGATCGGCCTCATGGGCTTCGCCATCGCCTGGACGATCTTCGCGATCGCCGGCACCGTGGGCTGACCGCCGCACGGGCACGGCACCACCCGCCCACGACGAAGGCCCCGGTTCCGAACGGAACCGGGGCCTTCCTCACCTGTCCACCGTCCTCAGGGACGGGGGGCGGCCCGCCGATCCGGCGGAACCGGACCCGGCGGGGCGGGTCAGCCGCGCGCGGCGCCCGAGGACCGGCGGCGGCTGCGGTTGCCGCGGCTGCGGCCACCGGCGCGCTCGCCCGAGCCGTCCCGGGAACCGGCACCCTCGGCGTAGT
>NZ_AFXQ01000009.1 GCF_000224415.1 Citricoccus sp. CH26A
TGCCGGGGACGGCGGGCAGGTGCCGGTCCCGGCGCTGCCGCCGGGTCCTACAGTGGGGGCGTGAGCACCACGCGCGAGTCCCGCCGTCCCCGCGGATCCTTCTCCGGGCGGATGACGGCGCTCCTGTTCGCCGCCGTGGCCGGGACGCTGGTCATCTGCCTGCTGGCCATCGGCTGGCTCACGACCCGGCGCATCCACGACCAGGCGCAGCAGGAGGCCCTGGGGATCGCCCGCACGGTGGCCTCCATCCCGGAGGTGCGCGACCTCGTGGCCGAGCAGGCGGACGAGGACGCCCTGGACGCCCGCGCGCTCGCCGCCGGCCCGCTGCAGTCCTCCCTCGAGGAGATCCGCCAGCGCACCGGGGCCCTGTTCGTGATCGCCACCGAGGACCGGGGGTTGCGCCTGGCCCATCCCAACCCGGACCTGATCGGCCAGCGGGTCAGCACGGACCCGGTGGCGCTGTCCGGGGTGGAGGACACGTCCACCGAGCGCGGCACCCTCGGCGAGTCCCTGCGCGCCAAGGTCCCCGTCTGGTCCCCGGACGGCTCCCGCGTGACGGGAGAGATCAGCGTCGGGGTGTCCGTGGCCGCCGTGGCGGGTGACGTCCGCCAGGCCGCCGCGTCCGTGGCCGTCGTCGGGCTGGGCGGCCTGGTGCTGGCGGCGGTGTCCTCCGTCTCCCTGCAGCGTCGCCTGCGCCGGCTCACCCTGGGGCTGGAGCCCGAGGAGATCGCCGCCTCGGCACGGGACCAGGCAGCCGTCCTCTACGGGGTGCAGGACGGGGTGATCGGCGTCAGCCCCGAGGGCGTCATCACCGTCCGCAACAAGGCCGCACGGCTCCTCCTGGGCCTGCCGCACCGCACCGACCGGGACGACGTGGTGGGCCGGCGCTACGACGAGGCCGGACTGCCGCCGACGTTGACGGGAGCCGTCGCCACCGCCCTGGACCCCGCCACCCCGTCCACCGGGTTGCGCCTGTCGGTGGGGGAGTCCTCCATGATCGCCTCCGTGGTCCCGGTGCGGCGAGGCGATGTCGACCTTGGGGCGGTCGTGATGCTGCGGGACACGACGGCGGTGGAGGCCCTCGGCAGCCGGCTCGACGCCGTCGAGACCATGGCCTCCGCCCTGCGGGCGCAGCGGCACGAGTTCGCCAACCGTCTGCACGCCCTCTCCGGCCTGCTGTCCGCCGGCCATCTCGAGGAGACGCGGGAGTTCCTGCAGCAGGTCATCGACTCCGGCCCGGTCCGTGACCCCGTGCCCGGGATCGAGGCGGTGCAGGACACCTTCCTGCGGGCCTTCCTCGGGGCCAAGGGCGTGCAGGCCCACGAACTCGGGGTGGAGATCCGGGTCGGGGATGAGACCTCGTTCTGGCAGACCGTGGTCGATCCGCAGGACGCCACGGCGGTGCTCGGCAACCTCCTGGACAATGCCGTCCGCGCCGCGCTGGAACGCCAGGCCCCGGGCGGGGACCCGGCCGCCGGGCAAGCAGTGGAGGCCTCCGGGCGCCCCTGGGTCGAGGTCGACCTGCTGGGCGACGGCGACACCCTGCACCTGGCCGTCGCGGACTCCGGCAGCGGGGTGCCTGCGGGGCTGGACATCTTCACCGCCGGGACCACCACCCGGGAGGCCGGGGAGCACGAGGCCCACGGCCACGGGATGGGACTGTCCCTGGCGCGCAGGCTGGCACGCCAGCGCGGAGGGGATGTGTGGTTGGCTGAACCCGGCACCACGGACGGCGCCGGGGCCCTGTTCTGCGCCCGGCTCCCGGGGGTGCTGGCGGTCTCGGAACCGTCACCGGGACGGGCGACGCCGAAGGAGGCCCAGCGATGACGGCACTGCAGGACCGCGGAGGCGATTTCCGGGTGCTGGTGGTGGACGACGACTTCCGGGTCGCCTCCCTGCACGCGAGCTATGTGGACGCGGTGCCCGGCTTCAGGGCCCTGCCGCCGGTGAACGACGCCCGGATGGTGGTCCGGACGGTCGCGGACACCACGCCGGACCTGGTGCTGCTGGACCTCTACCTGCCCCACGTCTCCGGGCTGGACCTGCTCACGGCGCTGGACGTGGACGCCTTCGTCCTCAGCGCCTCCGGAGAGGGGGAGTCCGTCCGGACGGCCCTGCGCCGCGGTGCGCTCTCCTACCTGGTCAAGCCGTTCGAGGAGAAGGCGCTCGCAGACCGGCTGCGAGCCTACGCCCGGTACCGGCGGCTGCTGGCCGCCGGTACCCACGACCAGGTGGCGATCGACCGTGCGCGCCGAGTCCTGCTGGCCGAGGCCGAACAGGCCCCGCCGTCGGCGGCCGCCACCACGGAGCAGTCGGTGCTGGAGACCGTCAACGGCGCCGTCGAGGACCTGACCGTGATGGAGGTGGCGGAGGCCGTCGGGATCTCCCGCGCCACGGCCCAGCGGTACCTCTCCCACCTGGCACAGGCCGGCCAGGTCAACCTGGGGCTACGCTACGGTGCCCGGGGCCGGCCAGAGCACCGCTACGGCCCCCTGGACCCGAGCGCCCGGGGCTGAACGGGCCTCACGGGCGATCGCCCGGGGCCCGGACGTCCTCCAGGGCGGACAAGGCCTCCAGGAGCCGGCGGCGGAGGACGGTGGACTCCTCGGCGAAGCCGCGCTGGTGCCGCACGTATTCCGCGCGGCCTGCCGGCGTCTCGATCCGGATCGGCTCCAGGCCCCAGTCGGCCAGGTCGTAGGGGGACGCACGCATGTCCATGGTCCGGATCCGCCAGGCCAGCTCGAAGCAGTCGGCCACGAGGTCCGAGCTGAGCACCGGCAGCAGCTTGTAGCTCCACTTGTAGAGGTCCATGTTCGCGTGCAGGCAGCCGGGCTGCTCCAGGTCGACCTGGGTGGCCCGGGTGGGCTGCAGCTCGTTCAACGGCGCGGCCTCGGGGGCGTAGAAGCGGAAGGCGTCGAAGTGCGTGCAGGAGATCCGGTTCCGTTCGACCACCTCGTTGGTCCCCTCGGCGCCCAGCCGCAGGGGGACGGTGGAGTGCCGCACTCCGTGGACCTCCGACCGGTAGGCCATGGCCCACTCGTGCAGGCCGAAGCACGCGAGCCGGGCCGGCCGCTGCACGGTGGCCCCCAGGATCCGGTGGGCGAACTCGACCATCGACCCGCGCCGGTCGAGGAATGCCCCCACGTCGACCGTCCAGCCACCCGCCGGCAGTCCGGGGCGTGGATCGACCCACCGGTAGAAGCGCCAGCCGCCGGTGGCACCGGCGGGGACCACGTCGGAGGTCTCCCCGGGGCCGGGGTGCGGCTGCAGGCCCGGGGCGGGGCCGGCGTCGGGCCGGGCGATCTCTCCCGGGCTCCCGGCCCCGGGGTCTGCGGCCAGCACGACGCCGGCCCCCGGGTGCCAGCGTTCGAGGGCACCGGGGGTGAGCGAGTAGTAGGAGAAGAGGAAGTCGTGCACCGGGTGCCGGACCCCCGCCGCGTGCAGGTCCCTCAGGGGTGCGGTGTAGGCGCTGATGCGCTGCCGGTGGGACTCCGCGCGGCTCCGCCACTGCTGCGGGGACAGCACGGACAGGCCATCGAGGCGGGGAGGGAGCACCCGTCCAGAGTAGTCTCTGGACGGGTGCGCCCGCGTTCCCGGACGGGACGGAAGGCGGGCCCGACAAGCGGCCATGACGCATCGTTCCCTGTAAAAGATGTGTTTCAAGCCTTCCGTCGGGCCCCCAGACTCAGGTAATCTTCGGTCATCCCCATCCTGTGGTCGGCATCACTTCCACCGTCTCCACGTGCGTCCCGGGGCCCCGTGCCCGTCTCGCGGAACAGGCGCATTCCCCCGGCGACAGGATCAGCCGGGCATGATCGTGCCCGGTTCGCACCTTGGTGAGGAAGGCCAAGCTACATGTCAGAGAAATCCAGAGGCCGGCGCCGCTCGCTCACGGCCTTCGCGGCCGGACTGCCCCTCGTGGCCGGTTCGTTCCTGCTCCCCGGCGCCCAGGCCGCGCCCGATGCCGGCGTCCTCGACGCCGGTTCGGTGGACTCCGTGCTGCAGTCGGCGGTGCAGGAGTACAAGGACGGCAAGTACTTCGTCGTCCTCAAGGACGACCCCGCCCTGACCTACACGGGCGGTGAGGACGACCTCGCGCCGACGGCCGCCCCGAAGGGCACGTTCAATCCGAACTCGGCCCACGTGCGCAAGTACGAGCAGTTCCTGGAGGGCAAGCAGGAGAAGGTCGCGGCGGCGGAGGACGTCGAGGTGGACCAGTCCTTCTCCGTGGCGCTGAACGCCTTCACGGCGGACCTCACCGCCGAGCAGGCCCTGGAGATCTCGCGTCACCCGGACGTGCTCGGCGTGGCCGAGAACACGCAGGCGGCCCCGGATTACTCCTCCGTGGAGTTCCTCGACCTGCCGGGCCGGAAGGGCACCTGGAAGGACACCTACAGGGGCGTCAGGAACGCGGGCAAGGGCGTGGTGGTCGGCGTGATCGACACCGGTTACTTCCCGGACCAGGACATGCTCGCGGGCGATCCGGTCAAGGCGCTGCCGGGCCGGAAGAAGCCGAGGGTGGGGGAGCCGTACCTGACCGCCGACGGCGGGATCGCCATGCTCAAGTCCGACGGCACCACCTTCCGGGGCGAGTGCGAGCCCGGTCAGGACTTCACCGGACAGGAGTGCAACTCCAAGGTGCTCTCGGCGCGGTACTACTCGGAGGACTTCGAGCGATTCGTCCCCATCGACAAGCGCGACCCCAACGAGCGGCTGTCCCCGATCGACATCAGCTCCCACGGCACCCACACCGCCACCACCGCGGCGGGCAACGACGGCGTGGACCAGGTCATGAACGGCGGTGACTACGGTGAGGGCTCCGGCGTGGCGCCGGAGGCCAAGGTGGCCGTCTACAAGATCTGCTGGGAGGACACCGACCCGGACACCGGTGGCTGCTACTCCTCCGCCTCCGTGCAGGCGATCGAGCAGGCCATCGTGGACAACGTGGACGTGCTGAACTACTCCATCTCCGGCAACAACACCTCGGTGGTGGACCCCGTGTCCCTGGCCTTCAAGTCCGCGGCGGCGGCGGGCATCTTCGTCTCCGCCTCCGCCGGCAACTCCGGACCCGCCGCCAACACGGTCAACCACTCCGCCCCGTGGCTGACCTCCGTGGCCGCCGAGACCTTCTCCAACGAGCTGACGGGCACCGTGGAGTTCGAGGACGGCACCAAGGTCCGCGGCGTCTCGTCCATGGTCGAGGGGGCCGGCCCGGCCGACGTCGTGCTCTCGAGCGAGGTCGCCAAGGCCGGTGCCGCGGCCGAGGACGCGCGGCTCTGCGCCGTGGGCGCCCTGGACCCCGAGGCGGCCGCCGGCAAGATCGTGCTGTGCGACCGTGGCGTGACGGCTCGCGTGGACAAGTCCAAGGCCGTGGCCGAGGCCGGTGGCGTGGGCATGATCCTCGTGAACGTCGGCGGCGGCTCCGAGGATGCCGACCTGCACTCCGTCCCCACGGTGCACACCTCCGATGAGTCCGTCCGCCAGCTCGTGGCCACGACGGACCTCAAGGCCACCCTCGTCCCCGGTGACACCACCGGGCTGGAGGCCCAGCCGGTTCCGCAGATCGCCGGATTCTCCTCGCGCGGTCCGTCCAACGCGGTCAACTCCGACCTGCTGAAGCCGGACATCGCCGCACCGGGCGTCAACGTCATCGCCGGTGTCTCCCCGCTGGACCCGAACTACAACGGCAACGAGTACGGCCTGATGTCCGGCACCTCCATGGCGGCCCCCAACCTGGCCGGCATGGCCGCGCTGATGTACGGGAAGTACCCGAGGTGGTCGCCGATGGCCGTCAAGTCGGCCATGATGACCTCCACCCAGGACGTGTACAACGCCGACGGTTCCGCCAACCTGGACAACTTCGCCACCGGTGCCGGCTCCGCGGACCCCCAGGCGATGGCCGCCCCGGGCCTGGTCTACGACTCGAACTACCGGCACTGGAACAGGTTCCTGAACGGCAAGATCGCCGCCCGGGACGTCAACGTCCCGTCCTACGCCGTCTCCGACGTGGCCGGCTCGGCCACCGTGACCCGGACCCTGACGGCCACGGAGAGCGGCCGTTGGTCCTTCTCCGCGGACGTCCCCGGGTTCACGGTGACCGCCTCCCCGGCGACGCTGAACCTGAAGAAGGGCAGGTCGGCCACGGTCAAGGTCACCTTCACCCGGGACGGTGCACCGGCGAACACCTGGCAGCACGGTTCCCTGACGTGGTCCGGCGGCAAGAGGCGCTCCCCGGACGTCACCTCCCCGGTGACGCTGCGGGCCGTGGACGTGGCCGCCGATCGGGCGATCGAGGGCACCGGGTCCGAGGGATCGGCTGAGGTCACACTGACCGGTGGCATCACCGCCACCGTGGAGCCGACCGTCCTGGGCCTGGACAAGTCCGCCGACGAGGTCTTCGCCAAGGTGCCGGGTCCACTGAAGGGGACCACCGACGACTCGAACCACCTGTCCGCGACCTCGGTCGAACCGGGCACCACCACCGTCAGCTGGCACCTGCAGTCCGGTGACGAGGCCGCCGACTGGGACATGTTCGTGATCACCCCGGACAACCGGACCCTGCAGGTCGCCACCGCCTCCGCCTCGGAGCAGCTGACGCTGAGCGACCCGGCCCCGGGCACCTACTACGTGGTCTCGAACCTGTACTCGTCCCCGACCGGGACGTCTACCCCGGCCACGCTGAGCACGGTGAAGACCCAGGGGGACGCCGGCAACCTGAGCCTCTCCGAGGACCAGGTGGCCCTGACCCAGGGCGAGGACACCTCGGTGACCGCCTCCTGGGACGGTTTGACGGAAGGCACCTGGCACGGGCTCATCTCCTGGGTCCCGGGGACCGCCACCGCCGTCTCGGTGACCGTGGGCCCGGACGGCAAGGCCGCGGTGACGGACTCGGCCGGTACCGTGCTGACCCCGGAGGACGTCGAGCAGGCACCGCTGACCGACCTCGTGAAGGAGCGGTGACCCGCTCCTGAACCGGTGAAGACGGGCAAGGCCCCGGACCGATCGGTCCGGGGCCTTGCCGTGTCAGTCGTGTTCAGCGGCCGGTGCCGCCGTAGACCGTGGCCTCTTCGTCCGCGTCGAGGTTGAAGGCCTGGTGCACGGCCCGCACGGCGGTGTCCAGCATGTCCTCACGGGTGATGATCGAGATGCGGATCTCCGAGGTGGAGATCATGTCGATGTTCACCCCGGCCTGGTGCAGGGCGTCGAAGAACCGGGCGGAGACGCCGGGGTTCGACCGCATGCCACCGCCCACGAGGGAGAGCTTGCCGATGTGCGGGTTCAGCAGGATGTCCTCGAAGCCGATCTCGTCCTGGGCCGCGCGCAGGGCCTCGGTGGCCTGCTTGCCCTCGGTGATCGGCAACGTGAAGGAGATGTCCGAACGGCCGGTCTCCACCCGCGGGACGTTCTGGACGATCATGTCGATGTTCACGTTGGCGGAGGCGATCACGTTGAAGACCTCCGCCGCCTTGCCCGGGACGTCCGGGACGCCGTAGACGGTGATCTTGCCCTCGGACCGGTCGTGGGCGACGCCGGAGACGATCGGCTGTTCCATGGGTTCGCCTTCCTCGATGGTGATGGTGTCTTCAGGGTTGGGACGCACCCAGGTGCCCTCGTTGTGGCTGAACGACGAGCGCACGTGCAGCGGCACGCCGAATCGGCGGGCGTACTCCACGCAGCGCAGGTGCAGGATCTTGGACCCGGAGGCGGCCATCTCCAGCATGTCCTCGGAACTGATCTCGTCGATCTTCCGTGCGGACGGGACCACGCGTGGGTCGGCGGTGTAGACGCCGTCGACGTCCGTGTAGATCTCGCAGACGTCGGCACCCAGGGCTGCGGCGAGGGCCACGGCCGTGGTGTCCGAGCCACCGCGGCCCATGGTGGTGATGTCCCGGGACTCCCGGCTCATCCCCTGGAATCCGGCCACGATGGCGATGTTGCCCTCGTCCACGGCGTCCTTCACGCGGTTCGGGGAGACGTCGATGATGCGTGCCTGGCCGTGCAGGGAATCGGTGAACATCCCCGCCTGGGAACCGGTGAAGGAGCGTGCGGTGGACCCGAGCGAGTGGATGCCCATGGCCAGCAGGGACATCGAGATGCGCTCGCCCGCGGAGAGCAGGATGTCCATCTCGCGGGCCGGCGGGTCGATGTTGATCTTCTCGGACAGGTCCAGCAACTCGTCCGTGGTGTCACCCATGGCCGAGACCACGACGACGACCTGGTGGCCGGCCTGCTGGGTCTCGACCACGCGTCTGGCCACGCGCAGGATTCCATCGGCGTCGGCGACGGAGGATCCTCCGTACTTCTGGACGATCAGGCTCATGCGGTTCCTTGGGTAGGGGTCGGGCCCGCAGGGCGCGGGCTGTCGGTCGGCTGCGCCCTAGTCTACGGGGGGTCACGGACCCGGTTCCGACCATGAACGAGGCGGTAGAGCACCACGCGGCCGAGGGGCCCGCCCGACCACGTGCCACACCAGCACCGGTCACCTGCCGGCCCGCGCCGACCACGTGCCGGACCCGCACCGACCACGTGCCGGACCCACGTCGATCGCGTACCGGGCCGCGTAGTGCACGCCAGGGTGCGGTCCCGGCCCTGTCCTTGCCGCCCGACCCCCCGTACCGCACGATGGTGCCATGACGACTCCCGGCGGCACCGACGAGTCCGGACCGCCGGCGGCGACGGGGCTGCCGCCGGACGCGCCGCCGTCGGGCATCACCGCCACCGGCGTGACGCGCCGGTTCAGGTCGGTCCGGGCCCTGCAGGGGGTGGACCTGATGGCCCCGCCCGGGGCGATCACGGCCCTGGTGGGGCCCAACGGATCGGGCAAGACCACGCTGATGCTCGTGCTGGCCTCCCTGCTGCGGCCCGACGCCGGCTCCGTCCGGATCGCGGGAGCGGACCCCGCCCAGGACCCGGCCGGGGTCCGCCGCCGCACGGGCTGGATGCCGGACACCCTGGGGGTGTGGGATGCGCTGACCGCCCGGGAGATCCTCGAGATGATGGGTCGGCTCTACGGGCTCGACCGGGACGTCGTGCGTTCCCGGGCGGGACAGCTGCTGGAGTGGCAGGAGCTGAGCACCCTGGCCGACGAGCCGGCGCGGGTGCTCTCCAGGGGCCAGCAGCAGCGACTGTCCCTGGCGCGGGCCGTCATCCACGAGCCCCAGGTCCTGCTGCTGGACGAACCGGCCTCCGGGCTGGACCCGGGATCCCGGGTCCGGCTGCGGGACGACCTGCGGCAGATGGCGGCGGCCGGCAAGACGATCCTCGTCTCCTCCCACGTGCTCTCCGAGCTGGACGAGATGGCGGACGTGGCCGTGTTCATGCAGGACGGCCGCACCGTCCGGGTCGAGGACCTGGGCGGTGACGGTGCCACCGGGGGCCGGTACCTCATCACCGCCCTGGACGTCTGTCACCTGCTGACCGTGCTGGAACGCTACTCGGTGGCGTACCGGCGGCAACCGGGCAGGCGTGAGGACTCGGTCAGCGTGGAGGTGAGTTCCGCCGAGGAGACCGCGGACCTGCTGTCCACCCTGGTCGGGGAGTGTGTCCGCGTCGTCGCGTTCACGCCGGAGGCCTCCCGGCTGGAGACGGCGTACCTGGAACTGGACCGGATGCGCTCCGTCGCACCGCCCGCGCCCGGTGCCGGCGTGGACGACGATGCGCGGCCGGGTGCGCCCGGGCCGGACGCCGTCGGGACGGACACCGGTGCGCCCGGTGGTGCGAACCGCGCGTCGTGGCGCGCCGGCAGGGGGGAGGACCGGTGATGTCCCGGGTCGACGAGTTCGTGCAGGAGGGCAGTGCCAGGCTGGGCTGGGGGCGGGCACTGGCCACGGTGGTGCGCATGGACGTGCAGCAGCGGCTGCGCTCGCGCACCTGGTACATCATGCTGGCGGTCTGGTTCGTGGTCATCGGGCTGGTGACCTGGGGCGCGTTCGCCAGCTTCAACGTGCTCTCCGCCGAGGAACCGGTCGGACCGGGCGCGGGCCGCTTCGTGTTCGAGGCCGTCGTCGGCTTCGTGCTGTTCTTCGGACTGCTCGTGGCCCCGGCGGTGTCCGCCAGCACGATCAGCGGAAGCCGGTCCGGGGGGACGCTCGCGGTGATGCAGGTGACCCTGCTGACGCCGGGCCAGTTGCTGCTGGGCAAGTGGCTGGCGTCCTGGATCGCAGCGCTGGCCTTCCTGGCCACGGCGCTGCCGTACATCGTGGTGGCCATGTCCATGGGCGGTCTGGACGTCTCCGGCCTGGTGGTCTTCGTGGTGATGGTGGCGGTCGAGCTGGGCGTCGTCTGCGCGGTCGGCACCGCGGCGTCCGCGGTGGCGGACCGTACCCTGTTCGCGGTGGTGGTCACCTACCTGCTGGTGGCCCTGTTCACCTTCGGCACGCTGGTGGCCTTCGCGCTCACCATGCCCCTGACCCAGACGACGATCCCGGCGAACACCCCGCGGTGGGCCGTGGCCGAGGGTGAGGACGTCCCGGAGGGGTCCGAGGCCTGCTTCGGGCCGCTGGTCCCGCAGACCGCCTACGACACCCGGGCGACGTACTGGATGCTCGCCGCCAACCCGTTCGTGGTGGTCTCCGACGCCGTGCCGACGCCGGCCAGCGTCCCCTACGATCCCGACGATCCGGACACCTGGGCGCCGGACGGGGTGATGACCACCATCTCGTTCGGGGTGCGGTACCTGCAGCGGCCGCCCGAGACGAACGTGCTGTGCGCCTACGGTGAGCCGGCAGAACCGGGGGACGAGGAGGCCTGGCGTGGCACGCCCGTCTGGCCCCTGGGCCTGGGCCTGCAGTGGGTGGTGGCCGGCGGGCTGCTCGCGTGGGGCCGCTTCCGCCTGACCACCCCCGCGGTCCGTCTGCCGCGGGGCCACCGGGTGGCCTGACCGAGGGCCGACACCGGTCCCTAGCGGGTGCCGATCTGTCCCTCGCCGAGCACGGCCTTCAGGAACTTCCGGGTGCGCTCGTGGGCGGGGGCCGTGAACATCGTGTCCGGGTCGGCATCCTCGACGATCGATCCGCCGTCGAACATCAGCACGCGGTCGGAGACGTCCCGGGCGAACTGCATCTCGTGGGTGACGATCAGCATGGTGATGTCCGTGGTCTCGGCGATGCGCCGCAGGATGCCCAGGACCTCTCCCACGATCTCCGGGTCCAGCGCCGAGGTCACCTCGTCCAGCAGCAGGATCTCCGGGTCCATGGCCAGGGCGCGGGCGATGGCCACGCGCTGCTGCTGGCCGCCGGACAGGGAGGAGGGGTGGGCGTCGGCCTTGTCGTCCAGGCCCACCTGGTGCAACAGGTCCCTCGCCCTGCGCGTGGCCTCGGCCTTGGACTGGCCGAGCACGTGGATGGGGGACTCGGTGATGTTCTGGATCACGGTCATGTTCGGGAACAGGTTGAACTGCTGGAAGACCATCCCGATCCGGGTACGGGTCCTCTTGATCTCGCGATTCGACAACCGCACGCGCCTGCCGTCCACGATCCGGTGGGTCAGGGGGTCCCCGTCGATGAGGATCAACCCGTCCGTGGCCTCCTCCAGGGTCATGACCAGCCGCAGGATGGTGGTCTTGCCCGAACCGGACGGACCGATCAGGGTCACGCGCTCACCCCGGTTCACGTGGAAGTCGAGGTTCTTGAGCACCACGTTGTCCCCGAAGCGCTTCTCCACGTCCCGGAACTCGATGATCGGGGTGGCGGCGGGGTCAGTTGGCGTAGGCAAGGCGCTTCTCCATTCGGCGGATGAGGACGGAGGTCGGGTAACTGGCCAGGAGGAAGATGATGCCGGCCAGGGTGATGGCCTCCACGTAGCGGAAGTTGTTGCCGCCGAAGATCTGGGCCGCGTTGACCATCTCGACCACGCCGATCACCAGCAGGAACGGTGTGTCCTTGAACATGGAGATCGCGTAGTTGCCCAGTGCCGGCACCGTGGCCCGCAGGGCCTGCGGGATGACGACGGCGGCCCAGGTGCGGCGCGTGGACATGGACAGGGCCGTGGTTGCCTCCCACTGGCCCTTCGGCACCGCGTCGATCCCCGCGCGGTACACCTCGGACATGTAGGTGGAGTAGTGGATGCCGAACACCACGATGCCGATGGTCATGGCATCGACCATCAGGAACGCGTAGTAGGCGAACAGCAGCTGCACGACGATCGGGGTCATGCGGATGAAGGCCACGAACCACTTGACGATCCCCGAGACCGGTTGCGGGGCCAGCCGGATCAGCATGGCCCACACCAGTCCCAGTACCGCGGCGATGGCCGTGCCCAGCACCGTCACCAGGAGGGTGACCGTGAGGAATCCCTCGAGCACGGGGGGGAGGGCGCGGAAGAACATCTCCCAGTCCCAGAGGTCGCGTTGGTCCTGCATCAGAACCCCCTCCCCGCGGTGGACAGGCTGTCCTTGGCGGTCGGCGTCGGTGAGAGGATCTCACGCAGGGACGGGCCCCGGCCGAGCCGGTGCTTGGCGCGGGCCTCGAGGGCGTTCATGACGAGCGTGAGCGCCAGGGCCAGCACGAAGTACCCCACCAGTCCGACGACGGCGTACGCCCAGGTCGTGTCCGTGACCCGGCGCAACTGGTCCAGATGGAAGGTGAAGTCCTGCAGCAGGATCACGCTGACGATCGCGGTGCCCTTGAGCAGGTGGACCATCAGGCTGGCCAGGGAGGGGATCATCAGCGCCCAGGCCTGCGGGAAGATCACCCGGCGCATGCGGTGGACCGGTGACATGGACAGTGCCGTGGTGGCCTCCCACTGGCCCCGCGGCACGGAGGCGATGGACCCCCGCACCACCTCGGCGGCATACGCCCCGTAGTTCAGCCCCAGGGCCAGGACACCCACGACCATGCCGGGCAGGTCGATCCCGAACTGTGGCAGGACGAAGAAGATGAAGAACAGCTGGACCACCAGTGAGGTCCCCCGGAAGAACTCGATGATGATCCGTCCGGGCACGGACAGGGCCCTAGCGGGGGCTCCGGCCATCAGCCCGAGGATGATCGCCAGGACGAGGGCCAGGGCCGAACCGAGGACCGTGAGCTGGATGGTCACCCACAGCCCCCGGGCCAGGAACGGCCAGGCCTCGACGGTGGCCTGGATGTTCTCCAGCACCGTGCGTCAGCCCAGGTCGCCGGAGCAGAGCTGCTCGGTGGTCAGGTCCTTCGGCGGCAGGTTCTCGGCGGTGAAGCCGTAGTCCCCCACCACTTCCAGGTAGGACTCCTCGGACTCGGTGACGGAGGCCAGGGACTCGTTGTAGGCCTCCACCAGCTCCGTGTCCTCCTGGCGGAAGACGGTGGCGCCGGCGCCGACCTGCTCGACGCCGTCGATCACCTGCACGAAGGCCTCGGTGGTCTCCACCCCGGCGTCCGGGTTCTCCTCGGCCATGACGTTCAGCGAGATCGCGGTCATGGCGAAGGCGTCGGCGCGGCCGTTGGCCACGGTGTCCATGCCGGTCTGGGCGTCCGGGACGGACTGGACCTTGAGGCCGAGCGACTCGGCGTAGCCTGCCTCGATGCCGCCGGCCAGGACCGCCAGGTTGACGTTCTCGCCCGAGTCGATCTTCTGCTTGACGGAATCGAGGTCCGTGAGGTTCTTCGGATTGCCCTCGGCCACCATCAGGGTGGTGGTGTACATGATCTCCGGATCGGAGAAGGCGGCCTGGGCGCAGCGGTCCGGAAGGATGGACATGCCGGCGGAGACCGCGTCGAAGCGACCGGCGTTCAGGCCGGGGATCAGCGAGTTCCACTCCACCAGTTCGGCCTCGACGTTCTCGATGCCCATGTCCGCGAAGATCTTCTCGTGCATGGCCACGGTGGCCCCCGCCGGTTCCCCGCCCTCCAGATAGGAGTAGGGGACCTCACCGGCGATGCCGACGGTGATGGTGCCCTCCTGCTGAAGGCGCTCCAGGGTGTTGCCCGCGGCAGCGGTGCCACCCTCGCCTTCGCCTCCTCCGCCCCCGCACGCCGTGAGCAACAGGGCCGAGGCGGACAGCAGGCCCAGCCCCAGCAGGCGCCTTCGGGGGGAACCGGGATTGCGGGAGTCCGCCGTGGACTGGTCGGTGGGGGTGGGGACGGTCATGGTCTGCTCCTCAACCTCCCGGCCCCCGGGCTGCCAGCGTGGGGCCGGTCGTGCGAATGATGACGGTGCGAACGGTGTGCGACGCGGGCTCCGGTGCGGTGCCAGGCCGAGGATGGCCTGCCCGGCGGCCGGAATCACCGCTAGTGAGGCAACTGATTGCCGACGCTAGCAGAATGTGATCCAGCACACCATGGGATCGTCGACCGGAGGAATGTCGACAATATAACGATCCCCATGGCAGGATCTGGCCCACAAGCGCCCTCGGGCTCCGTCGGACCGTCCCGGGCCGGGTGCGCACCGAGCGGCCGTGTCCCGTGCCGGACGCACCGATGCGTGGAAAGGAAGACGCGCATGAACACGCCCGCGGCACCGGAACCGTCCCGGCGCGACGGCCTGGTGGCTCGCCCGCTGGTCAAGGCGGTCCGGCGCCCGTCCACGGTGGACCTCATCACCGTGGAACTGCGGGCCGCCATCTACGGCGGAACGCTGCGGCCGGGGTCCTCGGTGCGCGAGGCGGAGATCGCCGCCCAGCTGGGCGTGAGCCGCGGTCCCCTGCGCGAGTCGGCCCAGCGGCTGGTCCAGGAGGGGCTTCTCGTGACCCGGCCCGGAGCGGGCCTGCGGGTGGCCATGATCGACCGGGACGAGGTGGAGGACCTCTACCAGGCGCGACTGGCGATCGAGGGTCACGCCGTACGCGTCCTGTCCGGTCTGGACGAGGCGCAGCGGGCCGAGAGGGCGGGCACGGTGCGAGTCCTGCTGGCCGCGCTCGAATCAGCCGTGGAGGCGGGCACGGACGCCCGGCGGATCGGGGACGCCGACCTGGACCTGCACTACGGCCTCGTCGAATCCACGGGGAACCACCGGCTCACCGCCTACGCGTCCACGCTCATCGTGCAGACCCGCATCGCCGCGCTGTCCCACCCGGAGGGCTACGTGGTGCGGACCGACATCCTGGACGTGCACCGCAGCCTGTTGCGCCAGGTCACCGAGGGCGACGCCGAGGGGGCCTGCCGCACGCTGGACGAGCACTTCCGCCAGACCGTGGACCGGCTCCGGGGTGACCTCACGGAACCGTTCAGCACGGTCGCCGGAAGACCTGACGGTTCGGGCTACACGTTCAACCCGCTGGCATAGTCCTGGTGCGACGGATCACCCGGTGACGCTGCGGCGGCCCTCGAAGGCGCGTCCCAGGGTCACCTCGTCCGCGTACTCCAGGTCGCCGCCGACGGGCAGTCCGGAGGCCAGCCGCGTGACCTTCAGGCCGGTGGCCCCGAGCATGCGCGACAGGTAGGTGGCCGTGGCCTCGCCCTCCAGGTTCGGGTCGGTGGCGAGGATGACCTCCTCGATCGCCGCATCCTGGAGACGGGTGAGCAACTCCCGGATGTGCAACTGGTCCGGCCCGATGCCGGCGATCGGGTTGATCGCCCCGCCGAGCACGTGGTACCTGCCGCGGAAGGTCCGGGTGCGCTCGATCGCCATGACGTCCTTGGACTCCTCCACGACGCACACCTGGGAGGGGTCCCGGCGCTCGTCCCGGCAGATCGAGCACGTCTCCTGCTCGGAGACGTTGAAGCAGATCGTGCAGAGCTTGACCTTGTCCTTCACGGTCCGGATGGCGTCCGCGAGCCGCAGCATGTCCTCGGGGTCGGCCTCCAGGATGTGGAAGGCGATGCGCTGGGCGGACTTGGGGCCGATGCCGGGCAGCCGCCCGAGTTCGTCGATCAGGTCCTGGACCGCACCTTCGTACACGTTACCGACCACTTTCCGCGTTGGATCACTGCCCCCGGGCCCGGACGAAAGGACGTCGTCCGGGCGGCTCTCAGATCAGGACAGGGGGCTTCCGTCCAGCATCCGTTCCTCCACGAGGCGTCCGCCGAGCAGGCGTTCGACCACCTTGCGTCCGGCCATGCCGGACTCCTCGATGGTGACGTCGTCGTCGCTGGGAACGTCGTCCCAGTCTACGGACCGTCCCGGGCCGGGGCGGGCAGCACCGCCGGGTGCGTGGCCGTCCGCCGCCGGTCCCGTCGCGGCCGGGCCGGTCCCGGGCGCCGGCGAACCCGGTCCCGGGACGTTGCCCCCCACCCCCGGTCCGGGATTCCCGGCCGGCCCGGCGGGCAGGCCGGGCGTGGGCGGGGGAGCGCCGTCCTGGGTGCGCTGGTACTGCTCCATCATCTGCTGGAAGCGACTGGCCCGGCGGTGGTGCGGAGTGCCGTCCGCCCCGGTCCCGGCCGCCGGCGTCGAGGGGCCGGCCTCGGGTGCGCTGCTGGCCGAGGCCCCGGAACCGCGGCGGGACATGCGTGCCTCGAACTCGGCCTGCAACTCCGCCTCGGGACGGGCGAAGGACGGAATCCCGCCACGGCCGGGTTCGGGCCGGGCGACCGCGCCGGCGTCGGACACCGGCCGCGGGATCGACCCCTGGCCGGGTTCCGGGAGGGGCATCCCTCCGAGGCCGGGCTCCGGCCGCTCACCCCAGGACGGACGCGTGTCCGGGAAGACGTCATCCCGGTCCTCCTCGTCCGGCTCGGGGGGCGGCGGGAACGCGTCGTCGTGCGGCTCCTCCCCGTACCAGTCGGACACGGGGATGGAATCGGCCTCCAGGTCCTCCGGCGGCGCCGGGGTGCCCGGACCCGTGGCGCCCTCCTCGACGGGCTCGGACCCGGTCTCCAGGTCCTCGTCATCGGGACTGTCGTCGGGCATTCCGTCGGACATGCCGGCGCGATGCGGCCACGCAGCGGCCGTGGGCGCCGGTGTCATGTGGTCCGGCGTGGTGGGCTCCGACGCGGTCGGCTGGGGCGCGGTCGGCTGGGGAGTGGCCGCCTCGGGCGCCGGGCGCGGTGCCACCGGGGAGGCGGGATCCGGGTGCGCGGGGGCCGCCGGTCCGGGCGAGGGTGGGGCCGCTGCCGGGGCGGCGTCGCGCGCGGCCCGGTCCGGCGCCGCGGGCTCCTCTACTGCATCCGGTCGGGGGGCCGCCGGGGCGGGGCGGCCCTCAGCTTTTGGGCCGGGACCACCCGCCGGGGCGGACCCTCCGGTGATGAGGTCCAGGCGCGGCTGGATGCCCAGGACCGCGTGCACCGCCTGGGCGATCACCTGGTCGCCACCGCGGCGCTGGACCGTGTCCCGGGGGCCGTCCCCGGAGAACCCGATGGTCAGCAACTGGCCGTCGAAGCCCGCGACCGAGGCGTTCTGCGAGACGAGCATCCAGACCAGCCGGGAGTGTTCCTCCAGGTAGGCGAGCACCTCCGGCCAGGCCCGGCGGATCATCTCGACCTGCGAGGCGGAGGCCCCCGGCTGGCCCTGGGTCGACGGTGCCGACCGGTCCGGGGCCGGTGCCTCCCGTGACGACGGGTCGTGCTGAGCCTGTTCCTCTCCCGCCCTGGAGGGCATGTGCTTCTCCGGGCGGGTGTCCCCGGCGGCGGCAGGAGCGGGCCGGGACGTCTCCGGCCGGGGCGTCCCGGCCGGGACCTGCTCCGCGGGAGGCGCGGCCGGGCCTCCCTGGGCGGGCGCCTGCTCGTGCTGGACCGGTGCAGGCTCGGCGGGCTCGGTCCCCGGCGCGGGGCGCCCCGCCGTGGGCCCGGTGCTCACCGGTGCCGGTTGCTCTGCGGAGGACGGAACCGGCCGGTCGGCCGCGGGACGCTGGGGCTGGTCGGCCTGCTGGGGCTGGGGTTCCGGCATGACACCCCAGCCACCACCCCAGTCCGCGGACGGGGTGACCTGCGGACGGGGAGCCTCGGGCGCGGGAGCCGGCGACGGGGCGGAGGCCGGCGAGTGCGCCGAGGCGGGCGTGGACCGGTCCTCGGCACGCTTCATCGCGGCACGGGCCAGGGCGGCCCCACTCAGGCCGCTCGGAGCACCGGAGGGCGCCTCGCCCTGCGTCGGGGCGGCGAAGGAGCCCGGGGCGGGACGACCGGTGTCCGGGGCGCCGGTGGCCGGGCCCGGGGCGCGCACGGTCGCGCCGGCGTCGGGAGCCTCGGGGGTGCCCCCGTAGGCGAGGCGACGTTCGATCCGGTCCAGCCGGGCGGCCAGTCCCCGTTCGGTGGCGTCCGAGGACGGCAGCATGAGCCGGGCCATGAGCAGTTCGAGGTGCAGGCGTGGGCTGGTCGCCCCGACCATCTCCGTCAGCGCCTGATTGGTGATGTCCGCCGCCCGGGAGATCTCCCCGGCGCCGAGCTGCGCGGCCTGGGCCTCGAGGCGGCGCAACTGGTCGTCGGGCATGCCGTGCAGCACGGAGGAGGCAGCGTCCGGCATGGCCTTGACGATCACCAGGTCCCGGAAGCGCTCCAGCAGGTCCTCCACGAAGCGCCGCGGGTCCTGGCCGGACTGGACCACCCGGTCCACCACGCGGAAGACGGTCTGCGAGTCGGCGGCGGCGACGGCGTCCACCACGTCGTCCAGCAGGGCGCCGGGGGTGTAGCCGAGCAGGTTCACGGCCAGGTCGTAGCCGATGCGTCCCTCGGCCGCGCCGGCCATGAGCTGGTCCAGCACGGACAGGGTGTCACGGACGGATCCCCCGCCCGAGCGGATCACCAGGGACAGCACCCCCGGCTCCACGTCCACGCCCTCCTGCACGCACAACCGCTCGAGGTACTCCATCAGCGGCTCGGGCGGCACCAGGCGGAAGGGGTAGTGGTGCGTGCGGGAACGGATGGTCCCGATCACCTTGTCCGGCTCCGTGGTGGCGAAGATGAACTTGATGTGCGGAGGCGGCTCCTCCACGATCTTCAGCAGGGCGTTGAACCCGGCCGAGGTGACCATGTGCGCCTCGTCGATGATGAAGATCTTGTAGCGGTCCCGCACCGGGGCGAAGGTCGCGCGCTCGCGCAGGTCCCGGGCGTCGTCCACGCCACCGTGGCTGGCCGCGTCGATCTCGATGACGTCCAGGGCGCCCGGACCGCCGGTGGCCAGTTCCCGGCAGGAGTCGCAGGTGCCGCAGGGGTTCGGGGTGGGCCCCTCGGCACAGTTCAGGCAGCGCGCGAGCACTCGCGCGGACGTGGTCTTGCCGCAGCCGCGGGGCCCGGAGAACAGGTAGGCGTGGTTGACCCGGTCCTTGGACAGCGCGGTCATCAGGGGCACGGTGACGTGTTCCTGGCCAATGACGTCCTCGAAGGAGTCGGGACGATAGCGGCGGTACAGGGCGGTGGTCACCCTTGGAACCTTAGCTTCTCCGGGGCCTGCTCCGCAGGGCGGGCCAGGGCGTGTGGAGGAGTCCACGGCACGCGCGGCACGCCCTCCGGATCGAAGCGCGCCAGGGCGTGCTGCAGGTCACCGGCCGGCAGCCCGAGCGAGCCCAGCAGCAGGTCCCTGACCCGCCCGGGTGACCAGCCTCCGTCGGGAACGCCGGGGGCGCCCTCGGGCAGTGCGGCGAGGTCCTCGAGGGTGACGGCGCCGTCCCGCTTGGCCAGGCGCTGGCCCGCCTCGTTGAGCACCAGGGGCACGTGGACGTACTCGGTCTCCGGTGCCGGTGACCCCGTCCGCAGTGCCAGCAGCCGGGCGAGCCAGTCCTGCCGGGGCGTCGAGGAGAGCAGGTCGTCCCCGCGGACCACCTGGTCGATGCCCTGCGCGACGTCGTCCACCACGACGGCGAGGTTGTAGGCGAACGCCCCGTCGTTGCGGCGCACCACGAAGTCGTCCACGGCGGCCGTGACCGGACCGTGCAACCGGTCCGTCGCGGTGTGGACGGGGGCCGGGCCCCCGGGCTGCCCCGCGGCCGCGGCCGCGTCGATCCGCAGGGCGGCAGGCCGTTCCCGACGCCGGCGCTCGCGCTCGGCCGCGGAGAGGCGGCGGCACGTGCCCGGATAGGACCCCGGGGGGAGGACGTCCAGGGGGGCTGCCCCTGACGGGCTGACGGGAGAGCCGGCGGGGGAGTCCCCGGGAGGGCGCTGCGGAACCGGTGCCGGGTGGGGCGCGCTGGTGGCCTCGGCGATGTCCCTGCGGGTGCAGAAGCACTCGTACACGAGCCCGTCCGCGGCGAGGGACCCCACGGCGCGTTCGTAGTGTTCCGTCCGCTCGGACTGGCGGACCGGTTCGCCGTCCCAGTCCAGGCCGATGGCGCGCAGGTCGGCCAGCTGGGACTGCTCGGCGCCGGACCGGACGCGGTCCAGGTCCTCGATCCGCATGAGGAAGTCCCGTCCCGAGTGGCGGGCGAACAGCCAGGCCAGGATCGCGGTGCGAAGATTGCCCAGGTGCAGGGTGCCGGAAGGGCTCGGGGCGTAACGGCCAGCGGGCATGGCACCTCCGTCGGGACTCCTGGTGGGGAGGACGTTAAAGACCCCCCACGCACCTGCCAGAGCCCACCTACCCTTGCTACCTTCCGGTCCTGGGGGAGTTCAGCGAGATGACACCACGTGAGGGGCCGGCATCCAGCATACCAGCGTCCGGGCGACGGGCCGACGCCGAGGCCGTCAGACCGCCCGGCCGGCCTCGATTGGTCCCGGGGCCCGGATGTCAGGTACGATGAATCCTGCTCTTGCGTCGTCTGCCCTCGCGCGGCCGGCCGGAGCGACTGAGGAGGATTCGCCTAGCGGCCTATGGCGCACGCCTGGAACGCGTGTTGGGTTAACGCCCTCGGGGGTTCAAATCCCCCATCCTCCGCCAGTGGCGGCGGCCCCGACCGGACATGATCCGGTCGGGGCCGCTTTTTTGTGCCCGGATGCGCCCGGGGACACCTGAACAACCTGTCAACTGACCAGGCTTTGCCATACTCTGTGACGGTCATCACGTGTGCAGTGGCGACAATCACATCGCATCGGTCGTGGCCGTGGGGCCACCCTGACGAAGGAGTACCGGCATGAGCGCCGTGGCCGAACCGAGTTCAGCACACCACCTGGACAGGAAGAACCTGCGCCGGGTGGTGACCGCATCCATGGCCGGCACGGTCGTGGAATGGTACGAGTTCTTCCTCTACGCCACTGCGGCGACCATCGTCTTCAACAAGATCTTCTTCCCGGCCGGCGGCAGTGAACTGGACGCGATCATCAACGCGTTCCTCACCTACGCGGTCGGCTTCGTCGCCCGGCCGATCGGCGGCATCGTCTTCGGGCACTTCGGGGACAAGTACGGCCGCAAGGGCCTGCTGCAGCTGGCCATCATCCTGGTCGGCGTCACCACCTTCCTGATGGGCTGCCTGCCCACCTTCGACGCCGTCGGGTACGCGGCCCCGATCATGCTGGTCATCCTGAGGTTCTTCCAGGGATTCGCCGTCGGTGGGGAGTGGGGCGGCGCCGTCCTGCTGGTCTCCGAGCACTCACCGGACAAGGAGCGCGGCTTCTGGGCGTCCTGGCCCCAGGCCGCGGTGCCGATGGGCAACCTGCTGGCCACCGTGGTGCTGCTCATCCTGAACGGCGTGCTCTCCGAGGAGGATTTCCTGGCCTGGGGCTGGCGGATCGCGTTCTGGCTGTCCGTGGTGATCGTGGCCGTCGGGTACTACATCCGCACCAAGGTCACCGACGCCCCGATCTTCCAGGAGGCCAAGGCCGAGCTGGAGCAGAACGCGAAGGCCGGCTACGGCGTCATCGAGGTCCTCAAGCGCTACCCCCGCGGTGTGTTCACGGCCATGGGCCTGCGCTTCGGGGAGAACATCCTCTACTACATGGTGGTGACCTTCTCCATCACCTACCTCAGCACCCAGCTGGACATGGAGACCGGGACCATCCTGCGGTTGCTGCTGGTCGCCCACGTCATCCACTTCATCGTGGTGCCGCTCGTCGGACGCATGACCGACAAGGTGGGCCGGCGCCTGCCATACGCGATCGGGGCCACCCTGATGATCGCCTGGGGCTTCCTGGCCTTCCCGATGTTCAACACGAAGAACGAGTGGATCATCCTGGTCACGATCATCCTGGGCCTGATGGTGCACGCCCTGATGTACGCCGGCCAGCCGGCCATCATGTCCGAGATGTTCCCCACCCGCATGCGGTACTCCGGGGTCTCGCTCGGCTATCAGGTGACCTCGATCGTGGCCGGTTCGCTGGCCCCGATCATCGCCACCACGCTGCTGCGTGACTTCGGCAGCTGGGTCCCGGTGTCCATCTACATCGCCATCGCCGCGGTCGTCACCCTGATCGCCGTGGCGGTCGCCCGGGAGACCGTCGGGTCCTCCCTGCACGAGCTGGACGACGTGGACCGGCAGCGGCTCGCCGCCGGGGACTGACCCGTGCGGGAGCGTGGCCGGTCCGGGCCCCCTTCCGTCAGGGGCCCGGACCGGCCATGCTGTCCATGACCCACAACACACGAGGCAGGAGCAGCGATGACGCGCTATGCATGGATCGGGCTGGGCAACATGGGCGGGCCGATGGCCGCCAACCTGGTCGCCGCAGGCCATCAGGTCCGCGGGGTGGACCTGAACGAGCGGGCGGCCGCCGCGGCCGCGGACTCGGGAGTGGAGGTCGTCGGATCCATCGCGGAGGCTGTCCGGGACGCCGAGGCGGTGTTCACCATGCTGCCCAAGGGTGAACACGTCCGTGCGGTGTTCGACGGACCGGACGGCATCTGGGCCCATGCCCCGAAGGACGCGCTGCTCTGCGACTCCTCCACCGTGGACATCGAGACCAGCCGGTGGTGCCACGAGCAGTCGGAGGCCCGGGGCTTCGCCTTCGCCGACACCCCGGTCTCCGGCGGCATCTCCGGGGCCGCGGACGCCACGCTGTGCTTCATGATCGGTGGCGAACCCGCCGCCGTGGAGCGGGCTGCCGAACTCGTGGGGCCCATGTCCGGCAAGGTCATCGCCGCCGGCGGGCCGACCGCGGGGACCGCTGCGAAGATCTGCAACAACATGATGCTGTTCATCACCCTGATGGCGAATTCGGAGGGCAGCCAGCTCGCAGCCCGGCTCGGCCTGGACCCGAAGGTGTTCTGGGAGATCGTCTCCGTCTCCTCGGGCCGCAGCTGGTCCCAGCAGACCTGGTACCCGGTGCCGGACATCATCCCGACGGCGGCTGCCAACAACAACTTCGAGGCCACCTTCCGCGTCGACCTGGCCGCGAAGGACGTCGGCCTCGCCCTGGCCGCGGGGGCGCAGACGGGTGTCCGGCTGCCCGCGGCCCAGCTCATCGCCTCACAGCTGCAGGAGCTGATCGACGAGGGGTACGCCGACCGGGACTGCTCCCTGGTGGCCCTGCTGTCCACGCCGGACGGCGTCCTGGACGGCTTCACCCCGGGCGCGTCCGAGGCCGGCGGGCGGTGAACGCGGCGTCCTCCGCTCCCCGGCCCGGGCCGATCACCATCCGCGGAGCCGTACTGGAGCGTATCGGGGCGGAGCGCCCCTATGCGCGGTCGGCGCCGTTGCGGGTGCAGGAGCTGGCGCTGGACCCGCCCGGTCCGGGTGAGCTGCTGGTGCGCATCGAGGCGGCCGGGCTGTGCCATTCGGACCTGTCTGTCGTGGACGGCAACCGTGTCCGCCCGGTGCCGATGCTGCTGGGCCACGAGTCCGCCGGGACCGTCGAGGCGGTCGGATCCCAGGTGGACGACCTCGTGCCCGGGGACCGCGTCGTCATGGTCTTCCTGCCTCGCTGCGGCGAGTGCGCCGAGTGCCGCACGGAGGGGCGGCTGCCGTGTGCGCGCGGATCGGCGGCCAACAACGCCGGTGAGCTGCTGGGCGGTGGACGGCGGTTGCACCGGGCCGCAGGGGACCAGGCCGCGGGCACGTCCGCGCGGGAGGACGTCCATCACCACCTGGGCGTCTCCGGGTTCGCCACCCACGCCGTGGTGGACCGCCGCTCGGTGGTGCCGATCGGGGCGGACGTGCCGGCCGGCGTCGCCGCCGTGCTGGGCTGCGCCGTGCTCACCGGGGGTGGTGCCGTGGTCAATGCGGCGCGGCCGGGGCCGGAGGACGATGTCGTCATCGTGGGCCTCGGCGGCGTGGGCATGGCGGCACTGCTGGTTGCCCGCGCGCTGACGTCCGGGACGGTCACGGCCGTGGACCAGCAGGAGTCGAAACTGGACCTGGCCCGTCGCCTCGGGGCGGACCGGGCCCTGACGCCGCGGCAGGCCGAGGAGGCCGGCGTCCGGGCGGGGGCCGTCGTCGAGGCCGCCGGCCACCCGCGCGCGTTCGAGACCGCGGTGCGGCTGACGGCCCCGGGCGGGACCACGGTCACGGTGGGGCTGCCCGCGCCGGACGCGGTGGCCGAGATCAATCCGCTGGCACTGACGGCGGAGGCCCGCACGATCGTGGGGTCCTACCTGGGTTCCGCGGTGCCCGCGCGGGACATCCCCCGGTTCGAACAGCTCTGGCGCGAGGGGAAGCTGCCCCTGGAGGAACTCATCTCCGGCACGATCCGACTGGAAGAGGTCAACGAGGGCATGGACCGGCTGGCCGACGGGCTGGCGGTGCGGCAGGTCATCGAGTTCTGAGCTGCTGGGCCTGTCGGTCCGGCCCTCACGCCTCACTTCCCCGTCTGACCTCGGCGGATGGGGGCAGAACACGTGGAGGACAGGTGTGTGTCTTGCGCGGGTCCCGAGCGGGCCTACGTCAGGATGTCCTCATGTCTCGTATCTCATGGAAGGCCCAGCGCGTGCTGGGCGGCGCCGCACTGGCCTGCACCCTCCTGCTCACCAGTGCTGTTCCGGCCCTCGGGGCCGTGCCCTCCCCAGGGGCCTCGTCATCAGCCGTCCCGGCCGCCCTCACCCACCAGGCCGTCACCGCGCCCGGAATCACGACGGCGAGCGTGACCGACGCACCGGGGGAGCTGGTCGCTGCCACCCCCCGGATCACCGGCGCTCCGCGCGTCGGCGAGAAGCTGACCGCGATCGTGGGCTACTGGACGCCCGGTACCAAGACCACGTACCAGTGGTACCGCGCCGGCCAGCGCATCACCGGTGCCACGGCCAAGACCTACACCGCCACGGTGCACGACAGGGGCAAGACGCTGACCGTCGCGGTCACCGGTTCCCAGGCCGGGTACACCACCAAGACGGTCTCCTCCGCTGCCTTCGGCCCCCTCGCGGCCGGTGTGCTGACCGCTCCGGTGCCGAAGGTCCCCGCCGCACCGAAGGTGGGCCAGAGGCTCACGGCCAGCGTGGGGAACTGGACGGCCGGCACGGTCCTGAAGTACCAGTGGTACCGCAACGGCTCAGGCATCAAGGGCGCCACGGCCAAGAGCTACACCGCCACGGCGTCCGACCGCGGCAAGGCGCTGACGGTCAAGGTCACCGGGTCCAGGACGGGCTACGCCACCAAGTCCGTGACGTCGGCGAAGTCGAGGGCCGTGGCCGCCGGAACGTTGAAGACGGCGGTGCCGAAGGTCTCCGGCACCGCCAAGGCCGGGATGAAGCTCACGGTCAGCCGTGGCAGCTGGACCACCGGGACGAAGCTGACCCAGCGGTGGTACCGCAACGGGGCCGCCATCTCCGGGGCCACCGGGACCGCCTACACGCTGAAGTCCGCGGACGCGGGCCGAACCATCACCGTGAAGGTGACCGGGTCCAAGGCCGGTTACACCACGCTGACCAAGGTCTCCGCCGGCGTGCGGGTCCAGGCCGCGTCCAAGCCGGTGGCCAAGCCCAAGCCGGTGTCCACGCGCACGGCGCCGCGCGGGAAGAACTGCCCGTCGACACACCCGATCAAGGGCAACGCCGACTCCGGCATCTACCATGTGCCCACGGGGTCCTACTACAGCCGAACGACCCCGGAGGAGTGTTTCAAGACGGAGTCCGCCGCCCGGGCCGCCGGTTACCGCAAGTCGAAGCTCTGACCACGTCCTACCCTGCCTGAATGACGGAGGACCCGCCGTTCCTGATCATCCGGATCGGGAACGGCGGGTCCTTCACGTCGTGGGGGCGTGACGGGCACTCGGCCCGTACGCCGGTGGGTCACCGCCCGGCGAGCTCCGGGTGGAACTTCTCCGTCACCTTCGGGTGCGCCCGGACGAAGCCCTTGAGCATGTTCGAGCCGAAGGAGGCCAGCATCGGGTTGTCGGGGTCATCGGAGACCCCACGGGCCTGGGCAGCCAGCTCTGCCGGCAGCTCCACGGGGTCGATGACGGCGTCGAGGCGGGGGGAGTAGAAGAACGGCACGGAGTACCGGTCCACGCCCTCGTCCGGGGCCTGGGCGCGGTGGATGGTGGCCATCAGGTAGCCGTTGGTCGCGACCTCCAGCATCTCGCCGAGGTTGACCACCAGGGCGCCGTGGATCGGCTCGACCGGCAGCCACTCGTCCTGGCCGTAGGGACGCACCTCGAGCCCGCCCACCATGTCCTGCAACAGCAGGGTGATGAAGCCGTAGTCGGCGTGCAGCCCCACGCCCTGGGTCCCCGCCTCCTTGACACCGCCGACGTAGTGGGCCAGCTTGGCCATCCAGGCGCGGTCGCCGGAGAACGGCTCGGCGAAGTGGTCCTCGTCCAGCCCGATGGACACGCACAGGGCCTTCAGCAGATCCTCTCCGACCCGGTCCATCAGGGCGGTCCACGCCATGGCGGTCTGCTCCAGCTCCGGCATGTCGGCGGGCCACTGGTTGGGGCCCTGCAGGTACCAGTACTCCTCGCCGGGCCTGATCTTCTCGGCCGGCACCGGTTCACGGTGGGGAGAGAAGTCGATCTGCTCGCGCGAGTCCGGGCGGCCCTGGGTGCGCTCGGCACCGACGGACGAGTAGCCCCGGTAGTGCGGGGAGTTCTGGTTGTGCAGGGCCAGCTTCTCCTCGTCCGGGCGGGCGAAGAACTCGGCGGTCACGCGGAACAGCTCGTCGACCTGTCCCTCGGCCGCACCGTAGTTGACGATCTGGAAGAACCCGACGTTGTGGGCCGCGTACCGCAAGCGGTCCAGGAACTCGGGGGCGAAGTCCCCGTCGGCCGAACGCATGGTGGACAGGTCCAGGACGGGGATGTCCAGCGCGGCCTGTCCGGCCGCGGAGTCGGGGAGAGCAGGTGTCATACCACTAGTGAACGACGCCGGATCCCCTGGTGCGGAGCACGTTGCCTTCCGCTACCCCGGGTGACGTCATCCCGTCACGAACTGGACCCGGGAGTGCCGATGGTGTTCAATGCCCACTCCAGCAGCGCCTGGCCGGTCGCCTCGTGGACACCGTCGGCCGGGCCGAACCCCGATGCGGACAGGTCCCTGCTGGTCAGCACGGGGTACGGGGTCTCCGGGATGCCGTCCGCGGGCCGGGCGTCCACGTGGACGACGTCCGCCCCGTGGCCGTGCAGCCAGTCGGCCATCGCGTAGTCGGTCCGGGAATCACCACAGGTGAACCAGCGCACGGGCAGTTCGCCGTCGGCCGAGACGAGGTCCCAGGAACGGGAGGCCCCGAGGTCCTTGCCGCTGCTGCGGTGCTCGACGTCCGAGGAGATGATGGTCGGGTCGAGCTGGAACCCGTCGCCTGCTGCCTCCGCGTCCAGCAACCGGCGGACCCGGTCGTCGAACCGGGCCTGGTCCCGGTGGTATCGCTCCAGGGACTCGCCCACGTTCATCTCCGCGGAGAACATCGCCAGTTTCGTGTCGTCGTAGAACATCGTCGCACCGAACTCGTCCTTCACCAGCCGGGCCAGGCGGGACTCGAGCTCCTCCGGCAGCCGCATGCCGTCGTCGACCACCAGCCAGTCCGGCACCCCGGCGCGGCCACCGATGTCCGGCAGGTCACCGTCGGGGAGGTCGGCGAAGGAGAATCGCACGGCGCCCTTCTCGCAGACCGCGTGGAACCTCGCATCCGCCGGCAGGCCCGCCCGGCGCAGGGGTTCCGCCAACTGCCGGGCCACGAACTCGGCCGAGCGGCCCGTGTTGAACACGACCGGATCGCCGCGGCGTGCCAGGGCCACCAGGGCGGTCAGGATCGCCTCCGGGACCCGTCGGGTCTTCGGGGAGGCGATCGGCCCGTCCACGTCGAGCAGGAATCCGGCGGAGGGGAGGGTGCGCATGGCCCCAGCCTAGGTCCACCCGGGGCCTGGTCCGCGCGAACCGGCCTCGTCCGGCCCCCCGCGGACCGCGGTGGCCGCGTTCGGATCCGGCCCCTCGTCTGGGGTGTAATGGTCGTCACGGTCCGCGATCGCTGAGGGGGGCGCATGGGCAGCGTGGGGGGAGCCGGCGAGTGGCATCCAGGGGGCTCGCGACCGCAGGAGCCGTCCCGGGATGACCCGCGGGTCGAGGAGGACGGCCGGCGGATCTTCACGGAGGACGACCTGGACGGGTACTTCCGTGCGGTCGACCCCAGCCTGCTGGCGCGCGACCGCCGCCGACGGCACCGGCGTCACGGCCTCGTGCTGGGGCTCCTGGCACTGCTGGTGGCCGGACTGACCGTCATCGCCGTGCAGGTGTTGCGGGGTGAGTGGGCCATCCCCGGCTGGGAGTCGGCGCCTCCGGGAGAACCGCTGCTGTGCCCGGCCGGGACGTTCGACTACGCCAAGGAGTCCCCCGTCACGGTCTACAACGGCACCACCATCGGCGGCCTGGCCGGGGACGTGGCCAACGCTCTCGAGCGGCGCCGGTTCATCATCGACGGTGTCGGCAACAAGCGCTTCTCCACGTCCAACATGGTGGCCGTCATCCTTTCCGGCCCGGACGGCCGGGAGACCGCCCTCGCCCTACAGCGGAACATCGAGGGTTCCGTCTACCGGCCCGACGACCGCCAGGAGGACACCGTGGACATCATCATGGGCACGAAGTACACGGGGCTCGTGCCCGCCGCGGTCGTCGACCCGAGGCCGGGGCCCCTGGACTGCCAGCGGCTCGAGACCGAGGCTGCGGGGGCCGTCCGCGACTGAACGACGGCGCGCGGAGGGAACCGCGCCGCGCCGGTGGCCAGTCCCGTCACCGTCCGCCGCGGAGGTTCCGCGCCGAGCGCAGGGCACGGCGGGCCAGGCGCCGCAGGTGCGAGGCCGCGTCGGTCGGAGGCGTGTGTTCCCGGGGCGCGGGACCGGGAACGGCCGCTGTCGCGGTGCCGGGTACCCGGCGGACGGGAACGGGGCCGGTGGTGCCGGCACCGGCCAGGGGCAGGAACGCCATGAGCGTGCCGGCGTCACCGCGTGCGTGGGACAACGGTCCGCCCGCGGCCAGGGACGTGCGGGCGCGCCCGGCCGTGGGTTCGAACCACTCGGCGAGACCGGCGTCACCGGCCACCTGGAGCCCACCGTCCACGAGGGCTCCCACCTGGGCGTGGATGCCGGCGCCCTCCGGCACCTGCTCCGGGGCGTACGCCAGGTAGTGGTCGAACCGGCTCTGCGCCCACCGTTCGAAGACCTGGGCAGGACCGTTGACGACGTCGGCCGGGGCGCCGAACGCGTGGACCGCATGGCGCTCGGCTGAGTCCAGCGGCCCGCCCGCGGTGGCCAGGACTGCCTCGATGGTCTCCGGGGCGATGGCCTTGGCCGGGTGGTCGTAGGGGGCCGCGGCCAGGCGGGGGTCCAGGACGGACAGCACGGCGGCGGTGAGTGAGCGGTTGCCGGGACCCCGGGACCAGGCGGGACCGACCTGCGGCGGCGGGGCGACCGCGGACCCCTCCGGGGCGTGGGCCAGGGACACCAGTTGGCGTTGCATGAGCGGGCGGGGCCCGAGCATGTTCTGGATCGCGAACCGGCCACCGTGGATGGAATTGCGCACGCCCAGGTAGTGCCACTCCGTCGCGTGCGGCCCGTCCTCCGGGGCGATCCCGACCTCGTGCAACACCTCGGAGACGGAGGCTGCCACGGCCGCGGCCAGTTGTGGGTCGGAGGCGGCGATCTCGGCGCGCAGGGCGGGGATGGACCGCCAGCCGTAGGCGCCCTTGTGCACGCCGGCCCCGTGGCCGCTGACCGTGAAGAACCCGGCACCGCCCACCCGGAACGAGGGCAGTGCCAGCTGATGGTTCAGTCCCAGGGAGTCCAGCAGCCAGACGGACAGCGGCGAGGCGAACTTCTCCAGGACGGGACGTGGCGCAGGCCGTCCCCCGGCGCCCACCGGGAAGCCGAAACGCTCGGAGAGGGCCTGCACGGTGTCCGCGTCCGCACGGTTGGCGCGACCGAGGTTGGTGGTGTTGTACACCGTCACGTCCGAGGAGGGATCGGCCATGAGGGTCGCGGCCAGCACCAGCCGCGAGTCCACGCCGCCGGACAGCGCCACCCGGACGGAGGTCCCCGGGAACGCGGCCCAGGCCTGCGCCAGTGAGGCGGTCCGGACGGCGGCCCGGCGGACCTGGTCACCCCACGAGCCACTCACCGGGGCGAACACCTCGGGCCACGGGGACTGCTCGGTGCGGGCGGACCCGGCGCCCTCGGCGCTCACGGGCAACACCAGGCAGGCGGCCGGCGGGAGCATCCGGACCTCGTGGCACAGGGTCGTGGTCGAGAGGGGGTGGTTGGCCATCGTGTTGGACCAGGCGGACGCCAGGGCCGCGGCGGTGTCCACCGTGACCGGCAGGCCCAGGGCGGAGCGCAGGTCCACCAGCAGCGGCCAGGAGTCCGAGAGCGCCGCCAGGCCCGCGCCGGTGGTGTAGAGCAGGGGCAGCTGCCGGAAGAAGTCCGTGGTGGCCGTCAGGCCGTCCGGTCCCGCCTGCACCAGCAGGTGGCAGCCATCCCAGTCCGTGCCGGGCCTCGGGGCGATGGTGTCTCGGGCCGGTGCCGACCGGCGGTGCCAGTCGGCCAGTCCACTCGCGCCGAAGACCAGGGCGGTTCCCTCCGCGTCCTGGGCATAACCGCGGAACAGGGTCACCCCGTGGCGACCCATCGGGACCGTCCCCCCGGTGCCCGGTCCGGCGGGACCGGCGGGGGCCGAGGCCACGAGGTCCCGCCGTGCCGCCCGGGCCACGTGGTGGAGACGGGCCTGTCCGCCGGGGAAGTCCACCACCAGGTGGTCGTGCGCGTCCACGGGGCCCAGCCAGGCGGTGAACCGCTCCTCGAGGGCGCGGGGCACCACGGCGGTCAGGTACGTGGACATCAGTCGCGCCCCCGCAGGCCGCGTACGAGGCGCCCGGCCGCGCGTCGGGTGAACCGCGCGACCCGCCTGCCGGCCCGTTCGGGTCCGGCGAGGACGGGCGGCAGGATCCCGCTGGGGGAGCCCGCACCCGGAGCGGACGGGCTGGGGCGGACCGGGGCCCGCGGGGGCGCGGGGCTGTCCAGGGAGGCGTCCGCGAGGGGCAGGAACGTCATCAACCTCCCGAACGAGCCTCGCTGATGACCCATCGGCACCTTCTCCTGCAGCAGGGTGGCGGCGCGTTCCGCGAGCGGTCCGTACCACTCGGCCAGTCCGGCGTCGGCGGCGATCGCCCCGCCCCGGGCGACCAGGGGCGCCACGGAGGCGCGGTCCGCGTCCACGGTGTGCCCCCAGGTCCGGGACAGGGACTGGAACGTCTCCGCCGCGCCGTGGTCGACGTCGGCCGGGACGCCGTACGTGGCCAGGGGCCAGAGCTCGCCGTCGGACAGGGGTCCGCCGACGACGCCCAGGATGGTGTCCAGGGTCTCGCGGTCCACGTCCTTCTGGGGGTCGTCGTAGGGCAGGGCGGCCAGTCCGGGGTCCAGCAGGGCCGTCAGCACCGTGGAGATGGAGGTGTTGAGCCGCGGCGCGTTGGAATCCGGATGCTTGCGCAGGGCGGCGGGCAGCGAGCGGGACGAGTCCGCCGGTACGTGGGCGAGCCGGCCCAGGTCCCGCTGCATCAGCGGCGGGCTGCCGAAATAGGTGGACAGGGTGAAGCGACCGCCGTGCAGGGCGTTGCGCAACCCGATGTAGTGCCATTCGCTCGAGTCCGGGGACCGGGGATCCACCCCCACGGATCGCAGGTACCCGCGGCCCAGCGTGCCGGCGACGGCGCCCACGCCCGGGTCCCACCGTTCCAGGCCCTCGGCGACGTCCATGAAGGGCCGCCACCCGTAGGTGCCCTTGAAGAGTCCTGCGCCGTGGCCGGTGAGCGTGTAGTGCCCGGGACTTCCCACGCGTGGGCTGGGCAATTGCAGCCGGTCGTGCAGGCCCAGGGAGCCGGTCATCCAGACCAGGAATCGATTGCGGTACCGGTGCAATTGGGGCGCAGGAGCCGAGGGGTTGTTGCCCAGCCGCAGCCCGGTGGCCTGGGCCAGGCCCTGGACCACCTCGTAGTCCCGCGAGGTGGCCGCGGCGGGTGCCGCTGTCGTCAGCGTGGTCGACTGCTGCTCCGGGTCCGCCCGCAGGGCCGCGGCCAGGACCGCCCGCGAGTCCGCGCCGCCGGACATGGACAACCGGAGGGAGCCGCCGGGCAGGTCCCTCCAGGCGCGCAGCACGGAGGCCATGGACGCCGCGCCCTGACGGACCGTCTCCGCCCACGCCCCCGAGGGCTCCGCGAAGATCTCGGGGAACGGGGCCTGGTGGACGCGGGGCTCGTCGGCGCCCTCGGCCGTCCAGCGGACCGCGACCTGGGCGCCCACGGTCGCCATGCGGACCTGGGTGCAGGCGGTGCTGGCGTCCAGGGGGTGCTCGGTGATGGCCCGGTCGGTGGCCATGGCACAGACGGTCGCGGTGTTGATGCTGACGGGCAGGCCCAGGGCGGTGCGCAATCGGACCAGCAGTTGCCAGGAGTCCGAGAGGGCGAGCAGGCCGTTGCCGGAGGTGTAGAGCAGCGGCAGCATCCGGAAGAAGTCCGTGTGCGCTGTCAACCCCTCGGGGTCCCACGCCACGGCCAGGTGCGTCCCGTCCCATTCGCGACCGTGCCGGCCGCCGATGAGGCCGGATCCCGCGCCGTACACGGCGTCCGGATCCCTCGCGGCGAGGGCCTCGGCACCGGCGCCGCCGAACACGAGGGTGTCCCCTGCGGGGGACTGGGCGTACCCCCGGAACAGGGCGCCGGCCGGGGCCCGCCCGGGCGGCGGGGGCACCAGGTCCGCGGTGGCCGAGCGGCCCACGTGGTGCAGTCGGGCCCCGGTGCCCGGGAGATCGATCGCGAGGTGCTCACCGGCACCGGGTGCGAAGGCACCGGTGGCGGTTCCCGTGCCGTCGACCGGGGCCGGGTCCGCGGCACCGGGGGTGCTGACGTCGGCGGGGACGTGAGGGGACAGCCACGCCTGGAATCGCTGCTCCAGGTCCCGGGGCACCACCGCGGTCAGGTAGGTCGTCATGCAGTCATGCTTTCACAGCGTGCTGGCCCCGCCGTGGTGCCCTGCGGTCACATCCCGTCCGGGAACACCAGCGGCACCAGCGTGGACATGACCACCATGATCAGCGCCAGCGAGATCACGTTGAGCCAGACCCCGGCGCGGACCATCTGCTTGATGGAGACCTCGCCGGAGCCGAAGGCCACCGCGTTCGAGGGGGTGGCGACGGGCAGCATGTAAGCCGAGCAGACGGCCAGGGTGACGGCGATGGTCATGAACAGCGGGTCCATGCCCAGGCCCACGGCCACGGCGCCGAAGATCGGGAAGAAGGCCGCGGCGGTGGCGGTGTTGGAGGTCAGCTCGGTCAGGGCCAGGCTGACGATGATCACCACGAGCATCACCAGCCAGGGCGGCACACCGGTCAGCCCGCTGACCTGGCTGCCCAGCCAGTCACTGAACCCGGTGGCGGTGAACATGGCGGACAGGGACAGGCCGCCGCCGAACAGCAGCAGCAGGCCCCACGGGATCTCCTTGGCCGCGGACCAGCGCAGCAGGGCGGTGCCGCCGGGGTCCACGGAGCGCCGCTGGGCCGGCACCAGGAAGCAGGCGATCGCGGCGGCCATGGCGACCTGGGTGTCCGAGATCGAGCCCAGGAACGGCAGCGTCCCGGCGACGGCCGGGATGTCGGCGATGAACGGGACGGCGACCCAGAAGAAGATGGCCAGCAGGAAGATGATGCCGACGCGGCGCTCCGGGGTGGTCATGGTACCCAGCGCGGCCAGTTCCCGGCGGATCATCTCCTTGCCACCGGGGATCTCCTGGACCTCGGCGCGGAACACGATCTTGGTCAGCACCAGCCAGGCGATGAACAGCATGACCAGGGCCCACGGGACGCCCACGAGCATCCAGTGGCCGAACTGCAGGTCGAAACCGTGGGCCTCACCGAGGTAGGCCTTCATCAGGGCCATCGGGGGCTGGCCGATCAGGGTGGCGGTCGAGCCGATGGTCACGCCGTAGGCGACGCCGAGCAGCATGGACGCGGCGAACTTCGTGCCGGCGGCCTCGCGGTCGACCGAGCGGACCAGCTGGAGGATGGATACCGCGATCGGCACCATGATCACCGCGGTGGCGGTGTTGGACACCCATGCCGAGATGAACGCGGAGGCGGCCATCAGCCCGAAGACGATCTGCGCCGGCTTGGTGCCGACAGCACGGATGGTCAACAGCGCCACGCGCAGGTGCAGGTTGGACTTCTCCGTGGCCAGGCCGAGGATCACACCACCCATGACGAGGAACACCACGGAGTCCGCGTACGGCGCCGCCACCTCCTTCATGGACGCCATGCCGAACAGCGGGAACAGCACCAGCGGCAGCAGGGAGGTCACCGGGATGGGCGCGGCCTCGGTCATCCACCAGATGGCCATCCAGAGGGCGCAACCGGCTACGGCCCGTCCCTCGAAGGACAACGACGCCGGCAGCACCAGCGCCAGCACCAGGCCGGCCACCGGGCCCAGGGCGAGCAGCCACCAGTTGCGTTTCGCGCCGGAGTCGAGCGCGTCGCGCTGCTCGGTGGTCTCGCCGGATCCCGGAGAACCGGGCGCCTCGGACGGGCGGAGGTCCCGCGCGTCGATGGGGGAAGTCGTCATGGTCAATGCCTCGAGTGCTCGTGTGGAGAGTATGGAGTGGGATCTGCCACGTCTGAATCGGTGAACCGTCACACCGTACTGGGATGAATGACGACCGTGAAGTACACATTCAACGGGCATTGAGAGGCTTGTCGTCCTAAAGTGGGTCGAACCGGTCTTTCCCCTGTGATGGAGGCCATCCCTACGCTGGATCGGTACCACCGGGCGAACGGGCACTCGTCCGCCCGTGAAGATGCACCGGGATGGCCAGTATGAAAGGAGGCGCCGTGGACCTGCGCCAGATGCGCTACTTCGTGGCCGTCGCCGAGGAACGGCACTTCGGTCGCGCCGCCGACCGCCTGCACATGGCCCAGCCTCCGCTGTCCCAGCAGATCAAGCAGCTCGAGGCCAGTCTCGGGACGCAGCTGCTCGAGCGCACCACCCGCAAGGTCGACCTGACCGAGGCCGGCCGCCTCATGCTCGAGCGCGCCCGCCAGATCCTGGCGGACGTCGAATCCCTCAAGAAGGACGTCCAGGAGGTGGGGGCCGGGGCCGCGGGCGTGCTGCGCATCGGGTTCGTCGGCTCGGCCACCTACCGGGTGATGCCGGCCGTCGTCCAGCTGGCCCGCCAGGAGCTGCCCGGCGTGCGGCTGCACGTGATGGGGGAGATGCTGACCCCGAACATCGAGCAGGGCCTGCTGGAGAACCGCCTCGACGTGGCGGTGCTGCGGCCCCCGGTCCAGTCCGCCGAGATCGTGCTGGACCCGCTGGAGGGCGACTCGCTGGTCGTCGCGCTGCCCCCCGCGCATCCGCTGGCCGCCGGCAGTGGCCCCCTGACGCTGTCGGAGCTGGCCGGGGAGGAGTTCGTGGGATACCCGCCGGCCTCCGCCGTCGCCACCGTGTCCTTCGAGGCCTGCCGGCAGGCCGGTTTCCGGCCGCGCGTCGTGCAGGAGGCCACCGAGACCTCCACCCTGCTGGCCTTCGTGGGCGCGGGCATGGGGCTGGCCCTGGTGCCCGACGGCGCCCGCCGCGCCACCTCCGCCTCGCCCGTCGTGTACCGCGAACTCACCGAGGGGCCCGAGGTCGGCCTGGCCCTGGCCTGGAAGCGGGGGAGCCGGTCGCTACTCATCCCGGGTTTCCGGGCCCTCGCCCATCGGGCCGTGGAGCAGGTCCGGCGGTCCCCGGCGAACCAGCAGACCGCCCCGTCATCCCACCCAGTCGCCGAGGAGGCACCATGAAGATCACCGGCATCGAGGCCATTCCCTACGCCATCCCGTACACCCATCCACTGAAGTTCGCCTCCGGGGCGGTGGAGACGGCGGACCATGTCCTGGTGCGGATCCACACGGACGAGGGCCTGGTCGGCGTGGCGGATGCCCCGCCGCGGCCCTACACCTACGGCGAGACCCAGGTGTCCATCAAGAACGTGGTGGAGGAGATCTTCGCCCCCCAGGTGATCGGGCTGGACCCCTTCGACCGGGAGAAGGTCCACGCCGTCATGCGCCGGACCGTCAACAACCAGGTGGCCAAGGGCACCGTGGACATCGCCCTGTGGGACCTGGCCGGCAAGGCCCTGGGGATGCCGGTGCACAAGATGCTGGGGGGCTGGACGGACTCGATGCGCGTCAGCCACATGCTCGGTTTCCGGCCGGCGCAGGAGCTGCTCGAGGAGGCCCAGCGGTTCGGCGAGGAGTACGGCATCACCACGTTCAAGCTCAAGGTCGGCCGGCGCCCCCTGGCCCTCGACATCGAGGCCTGCCACGTGTTGCGGGACGGACTGGGGGGCGACGTCGAGATCTACCTGGACGCCAATCGCGGCTGGACGGCCAACGAGGCCTTGCAGGTGCTCGAGGGGACGGCCGGGCTCGGGCTGACCCTGCTCGAGGAGCCCTGTGACGCGAAGGAGGCCATGAGCCGGCGCCGCCTCGTGGAGAAGTCCCCGATCCCCGTGGTGGGCGACGAGTCCGTGCCGACGGCCGGGGACGCGTCCCGCGAGCTGCTCTCCGGCGGCTGCAACGCCATCTGCATCAAGACGGCACGATCCGGTTTCACCGAGGCCACCGAGATCCTCGGGCTGTGCACCGGCCTGGGCGTGGACGTGACGATGGGCAACCAGATCGACACGCAGGTCGGCTCCCTGGCCACCGTCACCTTCGGTGCTGCCCACGAGGCCACCTCGCGCCGGGCCGGTGAGCTGTCCAACTTCCTGGACATGAGCGACGACCTGCTGGCCGAGCCGATCGCGATCACGGACGGCCGGATCGCGGTGCGGGACCTGCCCGGTGTCGGGGCCGAGATCGACGACGAGAAGCTCAGCACCTACCGCACCGACCGCTAGTCAGCCGGATTCGGACTCCTGGCGTCTCAATAACGACGCAAACAGACTTTCCGCTTGATCCGCGCCATCCATAGGCTGGACGCAACAATGTGACCGGCAGCACGGCGCGGACGACTTGATCCCCACCACCGATGCACCACCATGAAGGAGAAACCATGACCCCCCAGGAGCAAGCCACCGCAGCCGCCTCCGGCGCCGCGGCCACCGACCGGTTCCGCCAGTCCGGGAAGACCGCGGCGGTCGAGGCCGATCAGGCCCGTGTCAACGAACTGGCCTCGGCCCTCGTGCAGGCCGCCAACGACATCATCCTCGAGAAGAAGGTCACCTACCCCGAGTTCAACGCCCTCAAGGCCTGGCTGATCAAGGTGGGCGAGGACGGCGAGTGGCCGCTGTTCCTGGACGTGTGGCTGGAGCACTCCGTGGAGGAGGTCGCCACGGAGCACCGTGAGGGCAACAAGGGCTCCATCGAGGGGCCGTACTACATCCCGGACGCCCCGCGCCACGAGACCGGCAAGGGCAAGCCCGCCACCATCGACATGCGCCCGGACGAGAAGGGCACCATGATGCTCTTCCAGGGCCAGGTCACCAGCACCGAGGGCAAGCCCCTGCCGAACGCCAAGATCGAGCTGTGGCACGCGGACGAGGACGGCTTCTACGCCCAGTTCGCACCCGGCATCCCGGACTGGAACCTGCGCGGCACCTTCATCGCCGACGAGGAGGGCTACTTCGCGATCCGGTCCCTGCAGCCGGCCCCGTACCAGATCCCGACCGACGGCGCCTGCGGCCAGCTGATCGCCGCCGCCGGCTGGCACGCCTGGCGGCCCGCGCACCTGCACCTGAAGGTCTCGGCCCCCGGCCACGAGCTGCTGACCGCCCAGCTGTACTTCCCGGGTGATCCGCACAACGAGGACGACATCGCCACCGCGGTGAAGCCTGAGCTGATGCTCGACCCGAAGCCGGCCGCGGACGGCGACGGCGTCCAGGTCGACTACGACTTCGTCCTGGATCCCGTCTCGGACGAGACCCCGGCGCACCTGCGCGTCTGATACTGCGGAACGGGAGGACCGGCGTCGCCGTGAGGTGACGCCGGGAACCCGGTTCCGGGAACGGGAGGCCCCGCAGGCCTGTGGCCTGCGGGGCCTTGTCGTGGGGTCAGTTCCCCGAGACGAGCGGGCGGATGCCGCACAGCCGCATGGCCTGCGCGTAGGCCTCGGCCATCTGTTCCTCGGCCTCCTCCGGTGTCTGCTTCCTGGTCGCGGACTGGGCGTGGAGTGCCGGCAGGGGGAAGACCTTGATCGCCTTGCTGTCCAGGATGGTCCCACCGATCGTGGCCGAAAAGGCCTTGATGAGCTTCTGGGCCTCCCCGCCATGGGCCATGATGGCCACGACCCGGGGAACCAGCTTGAGGAACCGGTTGAAGGGCTTCACGCCCGCGGCGATCTGGTCCTTGGTGAGGTTGATCGCGAAGTCGTCCTGGGTCCAGGGGTGGACGGTCCACGGGACGGCATAGCGTGGTGCCAGTCCGGCGCCCTGGAAGACGCGGAGCAGGCGCTCGGAGGTGTCGTCGTCGTTCTCGTGGGAGAGGAACCCGGAGGCGGTGCCCGGCCCGGGGGCTGACGTGAGCACGAGGATCCGGGCCTCGTCCACGTCGTATCCCGGGTCGACGTACGGTACGGGGCCCTTGTCGGGGTCCTTCAGCGACTCGCAGAGCTGGGTGATCGGGGCGATGTTCTCCGCGTGCAGGTTGTTCTGGGCTTCAGTGACGTAGGCGGGATCGGACATTCGGCGCATGGGTGCAGTTCCCTGAGTCGTCGGAGCGCGGACCGGCGAGTGCAGGCCAGCGTGCCCCCAGTCTACGAGTCGGCCAGGGGGCGTCCGCTGCGGGCCGCTGCGCCCGGTGGGGCGAACCGCCGCTACCGCGCCGGCGTGGTCTTGACGCGCACCGAGGACCACTCCCCGGACAGTGGGACGTTGGCGTTGAGCGTGTGCCCGCGCCCCTGGAGGTCCTTCCAGATGGAGTCCCGATTGATGTCCGAGCGCCCGCCCTTGGGGTAGCCGATCCACAGCACCCGTGCGCCGAGGGCCGGCGCGAGCCAGTCGTCCAGGACGCCGTCCAGCGAGCGCTGGTCCTGGGCGAACAGCACGACGGCGGTGGCCTCGCCGATCTCCTGGGTCACGAGCACGTCCGCGGGCAGCGGGTCGAGCAGGGCGTGCAGGCCCTGGTGGCCCCCGCCCAGGTACAACACGTCTCCGGGCTTGATGAAGAGCTTCTGGGCCGTCGTCTTGGCGGGCATGGCGGGCTGGTTCGTCGTCTCGGCCATGGCTCCATTGTGCACCGGCTCTATGACGGACCGGAGTGCGGGGGGCTGGGGAGCCCGGGCGATGGCCTACGCTTCACCACGTCATCACGGTGGGGGCTGGGACAAGGGAGTCGCATGTCAGGTACTGGATCAGGGGCCTCGGCAGCTGGAGGGTCGATGGCCACGAAGGTCATCGTCGGCGGGGTGATCACCACCATCGTGGTGGGCACCGTCGTCGCGGTGGCGCAGGCCTCCGGTGGGGACGGCCGCGATCAGGCCACCGTGGTGCGGGTCATCGACGGGGACACCATCGACGCGGAGGTGGGCGGGCGCACGGAGCGTATCCGGTTGCTCAACGTGGATACCCCGGAGACCAAGCACCCGCAGGAACCGGTCCAGTGCCTGGGGCCGGAGGCCACCGAGTACCTGGAGTCGCTGCTGACGCCGGGGGACCGGATCGAGTTGGAGTACGACGTCGAGCGGACGGACCGGTACGACCGGACCCTGGCCGGGGTGTTCAAGGACGACTCGCTCGTGAACGCGGACATCGCCGAGGCGGGCCTGGGCGTGGCCGTGCTCTACGAGCCGAACGACCGGTTCTACCAGGAGGTGCTCGACGCCCAGGAACGTGCGCGGGAGGCAGGCCAGGGCCTGCACGATCCGGAGGTCGGCTGCACCCTGCCCGGCCTGGCCGCGGCCGCGCTGCCTCCGCTGGAGGACCTGCCGGCCGAGGTCCCGGTCGACGCCGCGGGCGTGGCCGCAGCCCTGGCAGCCGTGGCCCCGGTGATCGCCGGTGGCGTGGCCCTGGAGGGAGTCCTGGACCTCGTGGAGTCAGGCAAGCACGTGGTGCTGGCGAACGCCTACTCCGACTCGGCCCCGGACCTGCGCCGCGAGCTGACCGCCGCCCTGCCGGCGGCCGAGAAGTACCGGGACCGGCTCGAGGCCCAGCAGGTGGAGATCCGTCAGGCGGAGGAAGCGCGCAAGGCCGAGGAGAAGCGTAAGGCGGAGGAGAAGCGTAAGGCGGAGGAGAAGCGTAAGGCTGAGGAGAAGCGCAAGGCTGAGGAGCAGCGTCAGGCTGAGGAACAGCGCAAGGCCGAGGAAAAGCGCCAGGCGGAGGAGAGACGCCAGGCGGAAGCGCGTCGGGCTGAGGACGCCAGGCAGGCTGAGCAGGCACGTCAGGCCGAGGTCGCGCGCCAAGCGGAGGAAAAGCGCCAGGCCGAGGTCGAGAGGAATCGCCAGCGGCAGCAGCCGCGCCCACCGCAACCGCCGCAGCCGAAACCCGCGGCGCCCCGTCAGCAGTCACCGGGCGGGGGCTACGGTACGGACGCCGACTTCCCGGGGTACACGGGCCCGCGCTGCTACGCGCCGGGTGGCCAGGTCTGGCGGCCCTGCGGCTGACCGGCTGAAGGCGACGGCCCGGTACCGGCGCAGCGGTCCTGCACCGGTACCGGGCCGTCGGCGTGATGCCGGGCCCTGCCGGACCCTACCCCTCAGGACGGGGCATCACGCCTTCGTGTCGTCCGACTCCCGGCCGTAGGTCAGCCGGAGGACGCGGCCGTCCGCCTCGAGCTGGTCACGAGCCTCCCGTGCCTTCTCCACCTTGTCCGTGCTGCGCGGCGGCAACTGGATCATCTCCTCCGCCTGGATGCCGGCCTGGAGCTGGCGGGCACGTTCCATCTCGGCGTCGATCTCGGCGCCGAGCAACAGGACGATGTTGAAGATCCAGAGTGCGAACAGCAGGGCCATCACGGTGCCGATGGCACCGTAGGAGCTGTAGCCGGCGAAGAAGCTGAAGTAGATGTACAGCGCCACGCCGGCGAGGCCGATCCCGACGATCGCCACGATCGCACCGATGCTGACCCAGGTGAACTTGGGCTGCTTCACGATGGGCGTGAAGTAGTACAGGACGGCGATCATGGCGACCACGAGGGCCAGGATGACGGGCCACTTCACCCAGGCCCAGATGGGCAGGAACGTCTGGGTGAGGAAGTTCAGGGCCCCGCCGAGGCCCAGTGGCTCGGCGATGGGGCCCAGCACGCCGGACACCAGCGGCTGGTTCAGCGCGAGTGAGACCAGGATGAGCACCACCCCGACGAGCAGGACCAGGGTGACCAGCAGCATGGACACGACCTGCTTCACGAAGCCGCGCCCCTCCTCGACGCCGTAGATGGTGTTCATGCAGCGCGAGAAGGCCTTCACGTAGGCCGAGGACGACCACAGGGCGGTGGCGATACCGATGATCAGCGCGATCACGCCTCCGCTGGCCGAACTGGTCATCGTCTCCACCAGGTTGACCACCAGGCCCTGGTAGTCGGCGGGGACGTACTGCTTGACCAGGTCTTCCACCAGGGCAGTGACGGTCTCCGCGTTGTTGGCCAGCACGAGCGTGATGATGGAGAAGATCGCCAGCAGTGCCGGGGCCAGTGACAGGACCGTGTAGTAGGTCAGCATGGCGGCCAGGTCGGTGCCGCCGTCGGATCCGAACTCCTTGAGGGCCCGTTTGAGGGCGTATTTCCGGCTCGCGCCGTTCAGCTTCGGAGGACTGTCCGGCTTCTTGTCGCTGTCAGGCGCCGGGGCGTCGGCAGCCTCCAGTGTCGCGTCGATCGGGTCCTTGATGGGCACGGTACGTCCTCTCGTTGTTCCATCGGTCCTCCACATCTAACCCACCCGTCCCCGGTAAAGTCGAGTCGTCGACCAGAAGGGAGCAGGCCGTTGGCGGGATCACTGACGCCCCGGGAAGGGGTGCTCGCGGGGATCCTGACCGCCACGGCCGGCTTCGTGGACGGCGTGGCCTTCATCCACCTCGGCGGGTACTTCGTGTCGTTCATGTCCGGGAACTCGACCCGTGCAGGCGCCGACATCGCCCAGGGGGACCCGCTGGCCTGGGCGAAGGCCATGGGGCTCGTCGCGTTCTTCGTGGCCGGTGTGGTGGTGTCCTCCCTGGCCGTGCACCTGCGCTCCTCGAGAGGCGCCCGGCCGGAGCACGCCGGGCCCCGGTCGACCGCCGTCTGGGTGTCCATGGGGTTCCTGCTGCTCGCGGCCCTGATGTCCCTGGTCCCGGTGCTGCGGGTGGCCGTCCCTCCCGCGGTGGCTGCCGGCATGGGTGCCGTCAACGGAACCTTCACCCGGGGCGGCGAGGTGACGGTGGGACTGACCTATATGACGGGGACCCTGGTGAAGACCGGGCAGCACCTGGCGCTGGCCCTGACCGGGGGCAACCGGGTCGTCTGGCTGCGGTTCCTGGCCCTGTGGGCGGCGATCGCCCTCGGTTCCGCCATCGGTGCCTTCGCCTATCTCGCCTGGGGGCTGGGAGCCCTGTGGGTCGCCGTGGTCCTGCTGGCCGGGATCGCCGCGATGCTCGACCTCCGCCGGCACAGCGGCGCGGTGGACTAGGTTCGAGGTCATGATCAAGTACCTGGGCTCCAAGCGGGTCCTGGTGCCGGTCCTGGGGGCCATGGCGGAAGCGGCCGGGGCGCGCACCGCCGTCGACCTGTTCTCCGGGACCACCCGGGTGGCCCAGGAGTTCAAGCGGCGCGGCATCCACACCACGGCCGCGGACCGGGCCACCTACACCGGTGTGCTCGCCGACTGTTACATCGCCACCGACGCGCGGACCGTGGACCGCGAGCACCTCGCCGCGGTCCTCGCGGACCTCCAGGCCACGCCGCCGGCGCGCGGGTACGTCACCGAGACCTTCTGCGAGCAGGCGAGGTACTTCCAGCCCAAGAACGGGATGCGCATCGACGCGATCCGGCAGCGGATCGAGGACGAGCACGCGGGCACGGAGCTGTACCCCGTCCTGCTGACCTCGCTCCTGGAGGCCGCCGACCGGGTGGACTCCACCACCGGGATCCAGATGGCCTACCTGAAGGACTGGGCCCCCCGATCGGTCCGGGACCTGGAGCTGAGGGTGCCGGTGCTGCTGGACGGGCCCGGGGCGTCGGTCACCGGGGACGTGATGCAGACCGTGGACGCCCTGCCGGCGGTGGACCTCTGCTACGTGGACCCGCCCTACAACCAGCATCGCTACTTCGCGAACTACCACGTGTGGGAGACCCTGGTCCGCTGGGACGCCCCGGACCACTACGGGGTGGCCTGCAAGCGGGTGGACGTGCGCGAGGACGAGACCCGCAGCGTGTTCAACTCCCGGCGCACCATGCCGGCCGCGCTCGCGGACGTGCTGTCCCGGATCCGGGCGGAGACGGTGATCCTGTCCTACAACGACGAGTCCTGGATCACCGCCGGGCAGATGGCGGACATGCTCCGGGACGCCGGGCACGAGGCGGTCGAGGTCTTCGCCTTCGACTCGAAGCGGTACGTGGGGGCCCAGATCGGCATCCACAGCCCGGCGGGGAAGAAGGTGGGCGCGGTGTCCCACCTGCGCAACACGGAGTACGTGTTCGTGGCCGGCGGGGCACAGGCCGTCCGGGATGTCGCGGCCTCGCTCGCGGGCGGGGCCGACGGCCGGGGTTCCCGGGTTCTGGACCGCAGGGCGGCCGCCCTCGGTACGCTGTCCACAGACCTGTAGCGGCACCCGCCAGTTGAAGGGGCCGGCGCCGACGTCGAAAGGACGCCATGACCGAGAGATACCTGTCCATCCCCCTGGAACTGCGGTGGTCCGACCAGGACCTGATGGGGCACGTTAACAACGCCAAGATCGTGACGCTGGCCGAGGAAGCGCGAATTCGTTTTCAGATCCAGGTGGAACGGCTCGATGCCGTGGCGGAGCCCGAGAGCGTGGGTGGCCGGGTCGTCGCCCGGCAGGTCATCGACTACCACCGGCCGGTGCGCTACGGTCAGCTGCTCGAAATGCGCGTGGGGGTGCTCCGCGTGGGCACCAGCTCCTTCACCCTGCGCCACCAGGGGGTCCAGGACGGCCGCCCGGTGTTCACCGTGGATGCCGTGGTGGTCGTGGTCTCCGCGGACGGTTCCTCCCGCCCACTGACCGATGCCGAGCGCGCCGGACTCGAGGACTGGCGGTGGCCCGAGGACGCCGGGGCCGGGACCGAGGAGCCCCGGGCCCGTCCGTCCGCGACGGTGGCCTCCGGTGCGGGCGCGGGGACGGGAGCGGAATCGTGAGTACTGCCGCAACACCCAGCGGCGGACCCGGCCGCCCGGGCCGTTCCACTCCCGCCCCCACCGCCGCCTCCGGCTCGGCTGGCTTCCTGGGCACGCGGACCGGCCAGACCACGACGGCGGTGGTCATCGTGATCGCCATCCTCAGCGCCTTCGTCGGTTCCGGCGCGGTCGGGGGAACCCCGATCACGGAGGCCGCCGACGGCTGGCTGACCGCGGACAGCACCTGGATCGCCCCGGCCGGGCCCGCCTTCTCGATCTGGTCGGTCATCTACACCGGTCTCGTGGGCTACGGGATCTGGCAGTTCTTCCCGGCTGCGGACGCCGCCCGTCACCACGCCGCACGGCCGTGGATCCTCGCGGGGGTCGTCCTGAACTCGGCCTGGATCTGGGTCGTCCAGGCCGACTGGCTGGCCGTCAGCGTGCTGGTGATCGTCCTGCTGCTGGCGTGCCTGTGCCGGGTCCTCGTGATCCTGGAGTCCGCACGGTACCGCGAGCCCGCCCCGCCGGCGACGGCGACCGGCACCGGAGCGCCTGCGGCCCCGTCCCGGGGGGTCGCCGCCCGCTGGACCGAGAGGATCCTGCTCGATGGCGTCCAGGGGCTGTACCTGGGCTGGGTCACGGTGGCGACCCTGGCCAACATCGCGGCATGGCTGGCATCCCTCGGCTGGACCGGCGCGCCGCTGGGGCCCGTGGTCTGGGCGACCGTCCTGGTGGTGGTCGCCACGCTGATCGCCACGGCCACGGCGCTGTACGATGGCGGCCGGTTCGCCCCGGCACTGGCGACCGCCTGGGGGCTGGCCTGGATCGCCGTCGGACGTTCAGACGGCTCGGGGTTGCAGTCCGCGTCGCTGGCCCTCACCGCCGCGGGCGCCGCTGTCCTGGTCGTGCTGGCCACCATCGCCGCCTGGCTGATGTCCCGCAGATCCGTCACCGGGGAGGCGCGTGACCTGATCGCCGATGCCCTGGACGGGGACGGCGATCCGATCGACGGGCGCTGAGCTCCTGACCTGCAGGGCAGGTCGGGAGTATTCTCCGAGCATCCACCGTGCCGGAGCAGGAGGCCCCCATGAGTACCGAACCACGCACCCCTGGTGACCCGGACGAGGCCCCGGCGGGAGCCCCGTCCCAGGAGTCCGCGGAGCAGACCCGAGCAGCTGCCGAGGAGGCCCGGGAGGCCGCTGAGGAGGCGCGTGCCGCTGCCGAGGAGGCCCGGGAGGCCGCCGAGGAGGCCAAGAGACGCCACGATGCCGACGACGCCCGGGCTGACGAATGGGAGGAGGAGTCCTTTCCCGCCTCCGACCCCCCCGCCAATTACTGACCACAGGCGCAGGGCCCCGGAGACCAGGCAATGGTCTCCGGGGCCCTGCTCGTCGAGGCGGCGTGCCGCTCAGTAGTTGGCCGGCGGATCGGAGGCCGGGAAGGTGTCCTCGACCTGCTCGTCCAGCTCCTCCTCGGTCTCCGGGCCGCGCGAGGACTTCTCGTTCTCGCTGAACTGGGTCTGCGGCTCGTCGAGGCGGTCCTCGTCCGGGACCTCCGGGTTGACGGGATCAGTGCTCATCATGTCCTCCTGAAAATACGTCGGGCTTCCAGTCTGAACCCTAGCGGTGCTCAGCACGGGCGTGACCACCCTACAGAGGGCCGGCGCTCATTCCGCGTCTTGTCCTGTACGGATGCCGGTGCGCACGGTGGATCGTTCCTTGGTTCCGCCCATGCCATGCCCGCCCGGAACGTCCATCTCCACCGATAAGCCGCGTAGGCGGGGAGGTGTGGACATGGTCGCATGCGTGACCTACTGTTCGACATATTCATTCGCATCATTCTTCTGGATAGGGATCGCCGGGGCGGCACAGCGAACATTGAGTTCAGCGCGTTCAGCGCACTGCGTCGTACAGCAGGCGGTGATCAGGAGACCTGCATGCTCGCACCTCGGGAGACGACCATGACTGATACCCACGAGACGACCATGACCGACCGTCTGGCGATCGAGAAGCTGCTCAATACCTACTCCCTGGCCTATGACAGCCGGGACCTGGAGACGATGGAATCCTGTTTCACCGCCGACGCCGTCTTCAGCATGCGGATCGCTGGGCAGGAGCCCGTGTCCTTCGAGGGCCGGGACAGCATCATGAAGCTGATGACCGACTCGATGGCGGTGCAGACCGACCAGCGTCGCCACATCAACTCCAACCTCCTGGTGTCCGAGGAGGACGGGGTGGTCCGCACGACGAGCTACCTCACGCTGGTCGCCACGGAGGGTGACCAGATCCGGTTGCTCAGTGCCGGGGTGTACCGGAACGAGATCGTCGAGGACGGTGGAGCCCTGCGGCTCCGCAGGCTCCACCTGGACCTGGACAAGGCCTACTGAGCCACGCCGGAATCCCAGGAGAGGAGACCGTAGTGACCAACCAAGGACTGATCCCGGCCAAGTGGGCGGCGCTGACGCCTGACGCGCAGGCCGTGTATGACGTGCCCCATGACCGCAGGATCAACTGGGCCGACCTGGACTCGATGGTGCGGCGGCTGGCGAATGGACTACTCGGGTTGGGGTTGCAGCCCGGGGACCGGGTGGCCATGCTCTCCAAGAACAGCGTCGAGTACCAGGCCCTGTACTTCGCGGCCGGTCGTGCCGGCCTGGTGACACAGCCGCTGAACTGGCGGTTGGCCTCGGCTGCCCTCGCGGAGATCGTGCAGGACGCATCCCCGAAGGCAGTCATTGTCTCCGATGAGTTCCTTGACGTGTCCCGTGACCTGCAGCGAACCCTTGACATCTCGCACTGGTTCGAGTTCGGAGCCGGGGGCGACGGGAGCCTTGAACGCCTGGTCGAGGGTTCCTCCGACGACGAGCCGGAGATCACCTCCCGGGTCGGTGAGGACGATCCCTTCTTCATCCTCTACACCGGGGGTACGACGGGGAAGTCCAAGGGCGCCCTGCATACCCATCGCAGCGCGGCGGCCGGGATGTTGAACCAGACCGTGGCGGAGCGGATCGTCCCGAGTGATGTCTACATGCTCACGGGGCAGATGTACCACATCCCCATCATCCTCTCGATGAATTACATGAAGCACGGATGCCCCCTGGTCCTGGTGAACTTCGAGGCGCAGCAGGCGCTGGAGATCATCGAGGCGGAGAACGTGTCGGCGTTCTTGGGGATCACCACGATGCTCAACTGGATGATGGCTGTGGAGGGATTCGGGCAGTACGACCTCAGCAGCCTCCGCAACATCCAGTACGGTGGCGGGCCGATGCCGTCGTCGATCGTCCGCCAGGCCCTGGACTCGTTCCCCTGCACCCTGATCCAGGGATACGGGCAGACCGAGGGGACCACGATGTGCTTCCTCTCGCAGGAGGACCACGCGAATGCCGTCGCGGGGATACATCCGGAGCGACTGCGCTCCTGTGGCCGCGAGGGCTTCCTGACCTCTGTCCGGATCGTGGACGACCAGGGCCGCGAAGTGCCACGGGACGGCAAGACTCCGGGCGAGATCGTCGTCCGGTCGCAGGCGAACATGGTCGGCTACCTGAACCAACCCGAACTGACCGCCCAGACCCTGCGCGATGGGTGGATGTGGACCGGGGACGTGGCCACCTGGGACCAGGACCGATACGTCTACATCGTCGACCGCGCCAAGGACATGATCATCTCCGGGGGCGAGAACATCTTCAGCGTCCAGGTCGAGGAGGCGATCGCCAGCCATCCCGCTGTCCTGGAGTGCGCCGTCATCGGCGTTCCGGATGAGGAATGGGGCGAGTCGGCCAAGGGGTTCGTCGTGCTCAAGCCCGGGCAGCAGGCGACCGAACAGGAGATCATCGACCAGGCCAAGACCCAGCTGGCCAGCTACCAGAAACCCCGTTCGGTGGAGTTCGTGCCGCAGTTGCCCAAGGCGCCCACGGGCAAGATCCTGAAGCGGGATCTCCGGGCGCCCTACTGGGAGGAGCTGGAACGGCGTGTCTGAGACGGCTCCCGCGCACCTGGCGCTCGTCGGACGCGCGTTCCCCGGAGGCCAGTACACCCTCGAGCCGTGGCGGGCCTGGCTGCTCACGGACGCGCTAGGGGATGACACGGGGGACACCCAGCCCCACCCGGTCATGGCGTGGATGGCCGCCGTCGGGGGCATGGGCATCACGTGGGACGAGTTGTTCGCCTGGTTCGATGCCACGGCGGACGACGGGCCCATGCTCGGTGAACACCAGACCACCCTGCACGCGCCGCTGCGATCCGGGGTGACGTACCGCGTGAGCGGGAAGGTCACCTCGGTGGACCGCAAGACGGGCCGCCGGGCCGGCACCTTTGACATCGTCGGCTACGAGCTGTATCTCCATGACGGACAGGAACACGTGGCCACCTGCTGGAACTCGCTGGTGCTGCCGAGGAGGCTCGCGACATGAACGTCACCGTGGGGAGTCCGCTGCCCGTCCACGAGGTGCGCGTGGACCCCGGGCCCATGAAGACCATGGCGGCACTGCTCGGTGATCCCAATCCGATCCACTGGGACACCCGAGCCGTCGCCGAACTGGGCCTGGGCGAGCGTCCGGTGAACCAGGGGCCGCTCAACATGGGGTACCTCATGACGATGCTGGCGCGCTGGGCCGGGGGCCGCGATCGGGTCCTCGACTTCCGGGTGCGGTTCCTCGGGAACGTTCTCGCCGGAGATCGGGTCCGCGCCGAAGGCACCGTGACGGGACTGCGCGTCACGGGTGCAGGCCGGATCGCCGACTGCGAGGTGGTCCTGAAGGTCATCGGCGGGGACACGGTCCTGGCCGGGACGGCCAGTGTCCTGGTCGAGCCCCTGGGCCCGGGCGACCACACCATGACGCCAGAAGCGGTCCACCAGACAGGGAGAGAACGATGACGATGACGGATACCAGCTCACGGCTGGACTTCCAACTGTCCTACGGCGACTGCGATGCCGTGGGCATCGCCTACTTCGCCATCTACTACCGCTGGATGGAACGTGCCTACACCTCATGGCTCTATGCCCAGGGCATCCGCAGTGGTGAGATGCAGGAGCAACTCGGTGTGGTCACGGTGGGCATCAGCTCAGGCGCCCGTTACCTGTCCACCGCGCAGGTCTTCGACCATCTCACGTGCCAAGTGGTGCTCGACCGGCTGGGCGAGTCCTCGTATCGGGTCGGGTACGAGTTCATCCGGGACGGAGAACTGGTCACCCGCGGCCAGATGAGCTACGCCTGCCGAGACGCCACGGACTTCTCCAAGACGCCCCTTCCGGGCCGGTTGCGCGAGACACTCAATCTGCTGCCCGCCCCGTCGTTCGACATCGACCTGGGAGGCTGAGGTGGAAGCAGAGAGCCCCTTGGCCGCGCTGATCGGCCGGCAGAGTCGAGTGCCCGATGTCGTCGACACGGAGTCCCTGCGCGAGGTGGTCCGCGGCTTGCTGGATCGCGAGGCGATCCGCGACCTGGTGATGCTCTACGCCCGGGCCGTGGACGATCACGACATCGATGCCGTCGTCGGTACCTTCACCACCGACGGGGTCTTCGACCGGCGGGGTGACGAGGCGGTCGGACACGAGGAGATCCGCGCAGCCTTCCTGTCCGCCATGCATACCTACCAGGCGATGCTGCATACCCCCGAGGCCCATGTCGTCACGCTCACGGGCCCGGAGGAGGCGGTCGGCTGGGCGAGTGGCCACGCCGAGCTGGTGACGCGGCGGACGACCATCATCGCCGCCTATCGCTACGACGACGCCTACGTCCGTGAGGACGGGCGCTGGCGGTTCTCCCGTCGTCGGGTGCAGTTCATGTACGCCGTCCCGGCCGACGAACACGGTCCCGGGCTGGTCGGTCCGGACCGCATGCGGTGGCCCGGCCTGGAGCCCGCTCCCGCGGATTACCCGGAGGGCATCGAAACCTGGGCCGCGTCCCGGCGATGACCCGGCCGGCGGCGATCCGCTCGGGGGTGACCCGCCCGGACTGGCAACCCACGCAGCCTGTTCGAAGGCGAGGTTCCAGTCCTCACCCCCGCATGGGGCCTCACTGCATATTGTCTAGGCGCTCACCACTTCCTTCTGGCCGCGCCACGCGAGCTGCCCGCCGTCGGCCAGCCAGACGGCACCGGTCACGAATGAGGACAGGGGACTGGCAAGGAACATCGTGACGTTGGCGATGTCCTGCGGCTGGCCCAAGCGACCGGCCAGGTGGCTGGCCGCCATGTGGCGGGCAGCGAGCTCGGGGTCGCCCTGCGCCTCCAGGTAGTCCTTCGTCATCTGGGTCTCCGTGGTTGCCGGGCAGATCGCATTCACCCGGATCGCGTCGTCGGACAGCTCGAGCGCGAGGTTCTTCGTCAGCAGGGCGACCGCCCCCTTGGAGGCACCGTAGGCGAGGGTGTGCGGAAAGGCGGAGATGGATCCCACCGAGCCGACGTTGACGATGGCGGCACGGTCGCTCTTCTTGAGGTGCGGGTAGGCGGCACGGCACAGCAGGAACATCGCCTTGACATTAATGTCGAAGACGCGGTCCCAAACCTCGATCGGCAGCTCGTCGATGGCCAGCTTGTCGGTCAGCATCGCATCGGCCACGCCGGCGTTGTTGAACAGGACGTCGATGCCTCCGAAGACCTCGACGGTCTCGGCGACGAGCCGTTCGATGGCCAGGGGATCGGTCAGGTCGCACTCCACGTAGACCGCCTCACCGCCCGCCGACGTCAAGTCCGAGACCGTCGCCTCGGCAGCAGTGCTGTTGATATCTGCGATGACGACACGGCACCCTGCCTCGATGGCGAGCCTGGCCGTGGTCGCTCCGATGCCGCCTGCCCCTCCGGTGATGATCATGACCGCGCCATCAAGCTGATAGTCCATGAAACGCTCCCTTGCCCCGTGCCAGTTGATGCGACGAACGTAACAAATACGTGCGAATGATGGCAATCATTCACGGCCGCTGCGCCAGGCGGTCGCGCGTCATCTGGGCTCCGCGGTCGCCGGGCGCCCGCATTCACCCGGGTCGCGTCATCCGAGAGCTTGAGCGTGAGGTTCCTCCCCAGCAGGAGCCCGGCGCCCTTGGAGACCGGAGCCCAGAGCGTGGGACAGTCGAGCGAGGGGGACACGCACAGGGGTGTCCCCCTCGCCGAGCGTGGAGGTCAGTCGAAGGTGATGACCGCTCGGGCCACCTTGCCGCCCTCGAGCTCCTTGTACGCCTCGTTGATCTCCTCGAGCCTGATGCGCTTCGAGACGAGGTCGTCCAGGTTCAGGCGTCCCTGGACGTAGAGGTCGGCGTACATCGGGATGTCGATCTGCGGATTGGTGGATCCCATGAAGACGCCCTTGACGGACTTCCGCTTCATGAGGACGTCGTGGTAGAGCGCCAGGTCGAGCGTGCTTTCCGGCTGCTGCATGCCCACCACGTAGGCGGTGCCGTCCATCCCGAGGATCTCGAAAGCCTGCCTCATGGTCGCCAGCACGCCGATCATCTCGAAGGCGTGGTGCACCCCGTAGCCACCGGTGATCTCCATGACCCGCTCGATGACGTCATCGTCCTTCGGGTTGATGGTGTCGGTTGCGCCGAACTTCCGGGCCAGCTCGAGCTTTTCGGGCTGTAGGTCGATGGCGATGATCCGGCGGGCTCCGGCGATCTTGGCGCCCTGCACGCCGTTGAGGCCCACGCCGCCGCAACCGAAGACCGCCACGTAGTCGCCGGGGCGGACACCCGCGGTATTGATGGCGGTGCCGATGCCCGTGACCACGCCGCAGCCGAGGAGGCAGGCTCGGTCGAAGGGAATCTCCTTGTTGATCTTGACGAGGTTGTTCTCGTGCGAAAGCGCCTGTTCGGCGAACCCTGCCAGACCCATGAACTGGGTAATCGGACTACCGTCCTCGGCGGCAATCCTCTGGGTGTCGTCCGCGTCGCGGGCGGTGGAGGTGTTCTGGTTGAGGCAACGGAACGGGGCGCCCTTCATGCACTCGCCGCAGCTCCCGCAGAAGCTGACCAGGGATCCGGTCACATGGTCGCCCACAGCCAGGCCAGTGACGTCCGGTCCGACCTCGCGGACGATTCCGGCGATCTCGTGCCCGAGGACGGTCGGCATGGGAAAGCCGAAGTCGTGAGAGCGGATGTGCTCGTCGGAGTGGCAGAGGCCGCTGGCCTTGATGTCGACCAGGACCTCCTGTCCCTTAGGGGCATCGAGCTTGACGTCGCGGATCTCGTACTTGCCGCCGACTCTGTCCAGGACTGCAGCCTTCATGGATTCTCCTAGCGGGAGGGAAATGAAATGGGAGGGTTTCACGATTGATCGGCCTTCACGAATGTGGGCCACATCACAATGCATTCTATTGCGTTTGAATCGTCGGGCAAGGGATGGGCCACCTCGGCTTCTTATTGCCGAGCGCACTGCGAGGGATGCATCGTTTCACGGTGTCGTCGACCCCGAAGGACATCTCCGACGATCCCGCCGGAGAGGGGCTTGGGATTCGAGTGCCCGCGGCCAGCGGCACCTGGCACCTCGTGTCGATGAAATGTCCCTGGGGAGTCCGTGGGCTGGTCGCATGATGGAGGTGACCAGCCCGCAGCTCTCGGGCCCGGTGCGCTGGGGGCCGTCCGAGCCCCTCAGGCCTCCCATCGCCGGAAGAGGGCGGCGATGGCCTGCCCTCCACCGATACACAAGGTCGCGATGCCGTACTCCAGCCCTCGGCGTTGCAGGTCCTTCGCGACGCGCAGGGCAAGGATGGCGCCAGTGGCGCCGATCGGATGTCCCATGGCGATGGCTCCGCCATACGGATTCGTGCTGTCGGGATCCAGCCCGGCGTCGCGGATGACGGCCAGGGCTTGGGCGGCGAACGCCTCGTTGAGTTCGACGATCCCGACGTCGGCGGGCTTCAACCCGGTCTCGGCGAAGAGTTTCTGCAGGGCCAGGGTCGGGGCGTACCCCATGAGCGCAGGGTCCAGTCCCGCCACCGTGACGTGTTCGAGCGTGGCCATGGCGGATAATCCGCGGTCCCGGAGGGTGGATTCTCGCATGAGCACCATGGCCGCGGCGCCGTCGTTGATGCCGGAGGAATTGCCGGCGGTGACCGTTCCGTCCTTGCTGAACGCCGGGCGAAGGGCCTGCAGGCTCTCGAGGGTGGTGTCGGCGCGGGGGTGTTCGTCCTCGGTGACCGTCACAGGCCGCTTGCCCGGGACCTCCACAGGGACGATCTCCTCGGCGAACGCCTGTCGGGCGGCGGCGGTTGCCGCTCGACGCTGGCTCTCGAACGCGAAGTCATCCTGGTCGGCGCGGCTGATGCCGTACTTGTCGGCCACGTTCTCCGCGGTGACCCCCATGTGCTTGTTGCTGAAGGGGTCGGTCAGCATCGCCAGGGTCCCGTCGAGTGTCGTGCGGTTGCCCAGCCGCGCATTGGCGCGTGCCTCGTAGTCCAGGAACGGCATCCGGGACATCGATTCATCACCGCCAGCGACGGCGACGTCGGTGGCACCCCACTGTAATTGCTGGGCAGCCGACCAGAGTGCCTGGAGCCCGCTGCCGCAGAGACGGTTCACCGTCATCGCGGTGCTGTCGGGCTGGATCCCGGCGGCCAGTGCGACGCGTCGTGCGTTGTAGGCGTCCGCCCCCACTTGGCCCACGCAGCCCATCGTGACCTCGCCGACATCCGCGGCCTGGACGCCACTGCGTGACAGTGCCGCCGTCGTCGCGATGGCTCCCAATTCGTGCGCCGGTACGGCCTTCAGGCTTCCGCCGAACCGGCCCACCGGGGTCCGGGCGCCGTCGACGATGACGATCTTCTCCTGCTTCTTGTGCTGCATCATTTCTCGTTTCCGTTCTCTCTCCAGTCCGAACCTCGGTTGCGTCACCGGGTAGGTGGCGGGCCAGCCGTCAGCCGGCGACCTCACGTCCCAGCAGCTGCCTGGCGATGATCCACTTCTGGATCTCGTTGGCACCCTCGTAGATCTCCGTCACCTTGCTGTCCCGGTATATGGCCTCGACCGGTCCGGTCGTTCCGTCCGCTCCCAGTTCCTGCGTGTAACCCATCCCGCCGAAGAGCTGGACGGCTTCACGGGCGATGTCGACGGCCAGGGACGTGCCGGCCACCTTGGCCATGGCCGCCTCCGGTTCCGGGACCGTGACGCCCTCGTCCATCCGGAGGGCGGCCTTGATGTACAGGGATCGAGCGGACTCCAGCTGGATGGCCCGTTCGGCCATCAGGAACTGCCAGTGCTGTAACCGGCCGAGGGGGGCCCCGAACGCCTCTCTGGTGCTCAGGCGCTCGGTCATGTGATCGAACGCTGCCTGCGCCATCCCGACGCCGGCGGCGGAGATGGCGATGCGCCCGTACGTCAGCATCGACAGGGCGATCTTCAGGCCACCACCCTCAGTGCCGAGCAGGGCGTGGTCCGGCAGGTCGACGTCATCCAGGATCACGTCTGCCGTGAGCTGGCCCTTGTTGCCGATCTTGCGGTCCGCACGCCCCACGGTGACCCCCGTAGTGGTGGCCGGCACGATGAACATGGACAGCCGGTCCGCGGTCCTGGCCAGCACGAGGATGATGTCCGCGACCGGGGCGTTGGTGATCCAGCGCTTCCGGCCCTGGAGTCGCCAGCCGGAGGAGGTCCGAGTGGCGACGGTCTGGACGGACTGTGGACTGAGGTCGCTCGAGGAGCCCGGTTCACTGGTGGCGAAGGCGCCGATGAGTTCACCGCGGACCAAGGGCCGGAGCCATTCGTCCTGCTGCCGGGATGTGCCCTGCGTGAGTGCGGTCCCGGCCAGGACGCAGTGGACGTCGTAGATCGCGGCGACGGAATTCGAGTGATAGGCCATCTCTTCGATGGCGGCCACGGTGGCCGACGCCGGTCGCTGCAGTCCCAGCCCTCCCGCCTCGGCCCGGAAGGCGATACGGAACAGCTCCTCCTGGGCCATCGCCTCGAACACGTCCGTGGGGAACCCGTCCTCGACCTCGTCGCCGGTGGCGATCCGGTGGGCGGCGGGTGCGATGACCGAGTCGGCGAAACGACGGACCCGGCTCCGGATCTCCATGGTCTCGTCGCTGGACAGCAGGTCGTGGTACAGGCGGTCGGCCTGACGGGCGGGGACGTGGACTGCGCTGGCGGTGGTGCTGGTCATGTCATCTCCAGGGATGGGTGGTCGTGGTCTGCCGAGACGGGGGCGTCACCTGGCGGTGTAGCCGGCATCGGCGTGGATGGTGCTTCCGGTGACGTAGGAGGAGCAGTCGGAGGCGAGCCAGAGCGACGCCTGGGCCACCTCTTCGGCCGTGCCGATCCGGTGCAGCAGGCTCAGGTCCGGGGCGACGTCGGCCTCCGCCTGGCCGCGGCGGGCGAGGGCCGCCCGCAGCATGGGGGTGTCCATGGCGCCCGGGGCCACGCAGTTCACCCGGATGCCCCGGGCCCCGTTCTCCATCGCTGCCACCTTCGTGAGCCCGACGATCCCGTGCTTGGCGGCCACATAGGCGGCGGAACGTGGCCGGCCACGGAACCCTCGCACGGACGAGATATTGACGACGGAACCTCCCTGGCCCTGGCGTATCAGCTGCCTCAGTTCGTACTTCAGGGACAGTGCAACGCCTCGGAGATTGACGTCCATGAGGCGATCCCAGTCGTCCACGTCGAGCTCGTCGAGCGGCCGCAGGTCGGGGGTCACCGCGGCGTTGTTCACGGCGATGTCCAGCCGGCCGAAGCCCTCGACGACCGCCTCAACCATCGACTCGACGTCCTCCGGCCGGGACACGTCCGTCCGGACGAACAGGGCGGTCCCTCCGGAGGCCTCGATGTGGGCCACGACCCGCTCTCCCGACCCCACGTCGACGTCGGCGACGGCCACGCTGGCGCCGGACGCGGCGAAGAGCCGTGCCGTGGCCTCGCCCAGGCCCGCTCCGCCGCCCGTCACGAGGGCCACCTTGTCCTGGAGCACGGGATGCGTCGTCATTGCCACTCGATTCCACGGTCACCGCTCAGCGGAACGCCGGCAGGACCTGGTCCTTGAACAGTTCCAGGGTGCGGAGCACCTGTTCCTGGCCCAGCTCGTACCACTGCATGCGCAGCACGATGTAGGTCAGGCCCTGGGCCTCCAGCTCCTTCAGCGAGGCGATGACGGACGCCGGGTCGGCGAACAGGTAGGAGGCGTCCGCGGTCTGGGTCGCTGCCTGGTCGGAGGCCAGGTGGGCGTAGTTGCCGGTCTGGTCCGGGGCGTTGTAGCGGGCGTATTTCCGGCTCAGCGCGTTGCGGGCACCGAGGCCGATCTCCCGGGCACGGTCGGCATCGGGGTCCAGGACCAGCTCGCGGCGGACCACGAACTCCGCGGCCGGACCGAGGCCGAGACGATCGCGCTCGGCCCGGTAGTGCCCCAGGACTGTCTCGAGCTTCTCAGGGGAGGCGTGCGGAGGCACGATCCAGGCGTCACCGAGCCGGGCCGCGCGTTCTGCGCCCTTGCGGTGAGCGCCCGCACCGATCCAGATCTGTGGGCCACCGGGTTGGACCGGGACCAGGCTGATCCGCTCGTCCTCGACCTGGAAGTGGTGGCCGGCGAAGCTCGTCGGTTCTCCTCTCCAGAGCTGGCGGACCAGCTGGATGCTCTCCTCGAATCGCCCGATGCGCTCCTCCATCGGCACCCCGAAGGCCTTGAATTCGTTCTCCCGGTAGCCCATGCCGAACCCGGCGATCACGTTGCCGTTGGTGAGGTGGTCCAGGGTGGAGAATTCCTCGGCCACCCCTACAGGGTGGCGCAGCGGCAGGATGTACATGTTCGTGCCGAGCTTCATGTCGCCGGCGTCCTGTGCCAGGGCGGACAGCAGGTGCACGGGTTGCAGGGTCGGCATGGCGCCGAGGTAGTGCTGCAGCACCCAGAGTGAGTCGATCCCGGCGTCACGTGCGGCGCGGACCTGTTCGCGCAGCATGGAGACGCGGCTGGCGGGCACCACGTGCGCCGGGAAGTCATTCATCAGGGCAAGGCCGAACTTCAGGGCCATGGGATCACTCCTTGTGGAACGGGTCGAGGACGAGGGCGGCGTCGACGATGGAGGCGCCGCCTCCCGGTGTGCAGGAGACGACGACGGGGTTCAGATCGGCCTGCGTGATCCAGTCGGCACCGGCGAACAGGACGGAGAAGTCCACGATGAGCTGGGTCAGGGCCTCACGGTCATGGGTGGTTCCGCGATGGCCGCGCAGTACGCGGTCGATGGCGAGCCCGTCGAGCGCGGCACCGGCCTCCTCGGCCGAGACGGGGCACTGGCGGAACGCCACGTCATCGAGCAGCTCCGCGAGCACCCCTCCGGCCCCGACCATGATCAGGGGGCCGAACCGCGGGTCGCGTACGCCGCCGATGATCACCTCGAGGCCCCGGTGAAGCTCGGAGAGCAGCACGCCCTCGGGGTTCAGTTGGTTCTCGTCGACGATGCCCGTGAAATCGTGGATCGCCTGTTCGAGTTCAGCCTGATCGCGCAGGCCGACCCGGACCAGACCCAGGTCGGACTTGTGGATGACGCCGGTGCAGAGTTGCTTGGCGACCAGCGGAAAGCCGATCTGCTGGGCCTTCTCGACGGCGTCGGCCGGGTCCATGGACAGGACCTCCCGGGCGACGGGCAGCCCGTGCTGCCGCAGGAACTCCTTGGCCTCATGCTCACCGGGCTCGTTCGCCAGCCCTGCCGGGCGGGAGACCGACAGCACCTCCGGGCGGGCGGTGTCCTCCACCACGGTGCCCCGCAGGACGGACCAGCGGTGCAGGCCGGCCAGGGCGGTCAGCGCCGCGTCGACCGAACCGAAGGCCGGCGCCCCGCCGGCCCGCATGATCTGCTCACTGCGGCCTGTCAGGTTCTCGGCCGTCCAGGCCGAGACCACCGTGGGCTTGGTGCTGGCTTTCGCCGCGGAGATGAATCCGGGCAGCAGTCGCTCGGCGTCGTGGGCCCCCCAGGTGGGGATGGCGTACAGCACCATGTCGAACTCGTCGGCGCGCTCGAGCTCGCCCAGGACGGTGCCGAGGAACTCGGAGTTGCCGATCACCTGGCCGGTGAGGTCGAAGGGGTTGCTGGGTGTCCCGAAACGCATGTCCCGGGACAGCGCCTCGACGGTGCCGGCGGACAGGGGCGCAACGTCGAGTCCGAGCTCGCTGGCCCGGTCGGCGGCGTAGCTGCACTCGCCGCCGGACGGTGAGACGATGAGAAGGCGGCCTGACGCCGGCGGGTCCATGCGCGACATCAGTCCGGCGGTGTCGATGAGGGCGTCCACGGAGTCGACCTCGAGGACACCGAGCTGGGCCATGACATCGCGGAAGACCGCGTAGGAGCCGGCCAGCGCGCCGGTGTGGCTGAGCGAGCTGCGCTGCCCGGCGTCCGAACGGCCGACCTTCAGGACCAGGACGGGCTTGCCCGCCCGATGGGCCTTGGCCACGGCGGCCCGGAACGCCGAGACGTCGCGTAGGTCTTCGACGAACAGGGCGATCACCCGGGTGGGTCCGTCATCGGCCAGCGCCTCGACGAGTTCGGCGACATCGATGTCCCCCTCGTTGCCGACACTGACGAACCCGCGCACGCCGATGCCGCGTCCCTGGGCACGGTTGAACAGGTTCACGGCCATTCCGCCGCTCTGGCTGACGATGCTGATGCCACCGGGGGTGTGGGCGTCGGTGATGTTGAGCGTCGGACAGGGCACCACGTTGTCCACGACGCTGACGGCACCGATGCAGTTCGGCCCGATCAGCCGGCTGCCCCCTGCCCGGGCCACGTGGACGAGATCCTGCTGGGCTTCCCTGCCGGCCGGACCGTCCTCGGCGAAGCCGGCCGAGCACACGGTGATGACCTTGACCCCGGCCTCCACGCAGTCGCGGACGGCCTGCTGCACCAGATCACTGCGCACCAGGATCATCGCGGCATCCACCGGCCGGCCGATGTGGCGCACCGTGGGATAGCACGTCAGGCCGTTGATCTCGGTGTGCCGCGGGTTGACCGGGTAGACCGCCCCTGCATAACCGGTCCGCAGAAGATTGGTCAGGCTGCGGGACGAGTAACCGTCCGGGTTGGCAGAGGCTCCGACCAAGGCGATGGAGCGAGGGGCGAACACCGCGCCGAGGTCCACGGACGGACCTTCCGGGGCGATGCCGCTGGCGGTTCCATCGGGGGACTCGACAGTGATCGATACGGGGGTGCTCATGGCCTGCTCCCGGGGGCGGTGAGCACGGCCGTCGCCGACGACGTCCGGCCCTGCTCCTGCAGGATCTTGGCCAGCGCATAGGCCTGACGGGTGGCGAAGACAAGTCGGCGCGGTGCGTAGGCGTCCCCGAGCAGGTGGACGTCACCGTGCAGCTCGCGCAACTCCTCGAACAGCCCGCTCTCGGAGACACCGCCACAGGCCAGGACCACGGAGTCGACGCCCGTCAGGCGGTCCTCGACGCCGGAGTAGACGTTGCGTGTGGTGGCGGACCCGCCGCCGACCGCGACGACCTCCTCCATGCAGCGGATCGTAACCCCTTGCGCGCTGAGCCGACCCAGGATCCCGCCGATGATGTAGCGACCCAGCAACTGGCCCGGGCCGTTCGTGCCGTAGACCACCGTGACGTCATGCCCCCGGGAGCTCAGGTGGTCGGCCACGGCGAGGGGCGGCATGTGGTCGTCCTGGGCCACGACGACGACCCGGCGGCCGGGGACGGCGGCGCCCGAGAGCACGTCCCTGATCTCAAGCACGTCCTGGCCCTCGACGCCCGCAATGTCCGGACGGCGCGCCGAGGCGCCCGTGGCGACGGCGACCGTGTCGGCGTTCTCGGCAAGCACCCCTTCCACCGTGGCGGTGTGGTCGAGGCGGACCCGGACCCCGGCCTCTGCCAGGCGCCTCCGCTGCCATTCGAGGTACTGGTCGAACCGCTCATGACAGGGCGCGGCAGCGGCGATCCTCAACTGGCCGCCCAGGGCGTCCGCGGCCTCCCACAACTCGACCCGGTGACCGCTCTCGGCCGCGAGGGCGGCCAGTTCCATGCCGGCCGGGCCGCCACCGACCACGAGCAGGCGCCGCGGGGCGGCGGCTCGCTGCCAGGGCCCCTCCAGTTCCTGGCTCGTGTGGGGGTTGACCGCGCATCCGAACGGCAACCCGTCCACGTAGCGGCGGCTGATGCACTCATTGCCGCCGACGCACGGACGGATCGCCTCGGTGCGTCCCTGGGCCGCCTTGGTGAGCAGTTGACCGTCGGCGATGTGCGCCCGGGCCATGCCGACGACGTCGGCCTCGCCGGCAGCCAGGATCCGTTCCGCGATCTCCGGGGAGCTGACGAGCCCGGTATGGACGATGGGCAGGCGGACCGTGCGCTTGAGTTCGCCCGACAGGCCCGCCCATTGGCCGGCGTCGTAGAAGTGGGGCTGGATGTAGCTGGGGTTGCCCCATGGCGTGCCGACGACCGCATGGATGAAGTCGATGAGTCCTGTGGACTCGAGGTAGGCGGCGATCTCGCGACCGCCTGTGGCGTCGTAACCACCGGGGACGTCCTCCACGAGGTTGAGCCGCACGCCCACGGCCATCGAGTCGCCCACGGCGTCGCGGATGGCGGTCAGTACCTCGACGACGAACCGGGCCCGGTTCTCCAGGGAGCCGCCGTAGGCGTCCTGGCGCTGGTTCGTCAGCGGGGAGAGGAACCACTGGAGCATGTCGTCGTGGTTGGCATGGAGTTCGATGCCGTCCAGTCCGGCACGTCGGGCCTGTTCCGCCGAGAACCGGTACTCCTCGACGAACCACGCGATCTCACGGGTTGTCAGCACGTGCGGCAGGGCGTTGCCGACCGGTGCGCTGAGCCGGGCGGACGGCGCGTGGGGGAATCCGCCGATCATGGTCATCTGGCAGGTGACCACGGCGCCGGCCGCGTGCAGGGTGTCCGTGACCCAGCGGACTCGGTCCACGAAGTAGGGCAGCCGGAAGTATCCCTTGGTCTCGGCGCTGATGCCCGATGGCTCGAAACCGGGGATGAACTGGTTCTGGATCCTTCCGGTGACCCCGCCGATCCACGCCACACCGGCCTTGGCCCGGGACTCGAGGTAGGCGATGGTCCGGGCGGCGTCCCTGTCGTCCGCGCTCCAGAGGTTGCCGATCGCCGAGTTGTGCGGAGGCATCATGACGCGATTGCGAAGGCGCATCGGTCCCAGCATCGTGCTGGTGAACAGGTGCGGGAACGCATGTCCCGGCACGCTTTCCAATTCGTGCTCATGATCCATATAATTAAGGTAGTTCTCCGGTGGGAACGGGTCAAGGCGAATGGCGCCGGGTCGTGGCTCCGCGGTGTGCGGTCGGCCGCCGACACCCACGCGTGCCCGCCGGGTGCATAGAGTCGTCCTGGCCGGTGAGGCGGTGAACGGCCATCGGCTTCGGGGCGAGAACCTAAGAGTTGGGAGTGGACATGTCTTCAGTTGGTGTGACTGTCGAGCAGGAGGCCGGGGTCGTCCGGATCCGGCTCGAGCGCCCGGAACGGCGCAATGCCTACGACATCGAGATGGCCCGGGCCATGATCGACGGCCTCCAGGCCGCCTCGCGCGCTGAGGCCGTGGTGATCACCGGCAGTGGCGGGTCGTTCTGCGCGGGAGGTGCCCTGGGGCAGCTCAGCGATCCCGACCCGGAGGAACTCCGCGACCTGTTCACCACATCGTTGCGACTGGTCGACGCCATCCGCGCCTGTCCTCGCCCCGTCATCGCCGCCGTCGACGGCCCTGCTGCCGGTGGCGGGAACGAGCTGGTCATCGCCTGCGACTTCGCGATCGCGACCAGCCGCTCGACGTTCGGCCAGACCGGTCCCAAGGTCGGCTCGGCCCCGGTGCTTGGAGCCACTAATCTCGCCTCCGTCCAGATCGGTGAGAAGCGGGCCAAGGAGATGTCCTTGATGTGCCGTCGCTACAGCGCGGAGCAGGCCCTGGCGATGGGCCTGATCAACGAGGTGGTGGCCGATGGCCAGCTTGATGAGGCGGTGAACCGCTGGCTCGCTGAGATCCACCAGCTCAGCCCGCGATACCTGGAGATCGCCAAGGTGAGCTCGAACCTGTGGTGGAACGCCTCGAAGGACAACATGCAGGCGGGCCTGGAGACGCTCATCCAGGCCATCGGGAGCGATGACATGCGAGAGGGGAGTCGGGCCTTCATGGAGAAGCGCAAGCCCAGGTTCCGGGACACGCCTCGGCCGGCGTCCTCGTGACCAGGGCAGGCACCCTGACCTGAGGCTGGCCGGCTGAGGGAAGGGGGCTTCTCGTTCGCCGGCCTATCTAGTATAATGAATAAGACAGACATAACGATTGTCGGCCCGAGCGGATCCTGCTGCAGAGCGCAGCGACGCTCCGGCTACGTGAACGAATTCAATGCAATTGGAGGTGGGGGCCGTGACGGTTTCCGTTGTTGATGAGCATGCTGAGATCCGGGACCTGGCCGCCCAAGTGGCCCGAGAGGTCTACGCGCCGATGGCCGAGGAGCTGGATGTCACCAGGACCCCGATCTCCCTGGCCGAGCGGAAACGCCTGGGCGACCTGGGCTTTCTGGGGATCGCGCACTCGGAGAAGTACGGCGGCGCCGGGGCCCCGCTGTCGCAGGCGCTCGCCGTGATCGAGGAGTTCGCCAAGGTCTGCCGGCCGGCTGCGTTCCAGATCTTCGAGTCGAACACGGGGCCCGCCCAGGTCATCCATCACCTGGGCACGGAGGAGCAGCGTGAGCGGCTCCTGCCAGACATCATCACCGGTGACAAGACCATGGCCGTGGCCATTTCCGAGCCCGACGCTGGCTCCGCGGCGACCGACGCCCGGACGACGGCCCGCCCCGTGGGCGACGGCTATGTGGTGAACGGGAACAAGCGTTGGATCTCCAACGGCGGCGAGGCCGATCACTACCTGGTGTACGCGCGCCTCTCGGACGCTCCCGGGGCGAAGGGGATCGGGGCCATCGTCGTCGACAAGACGATGCCGGGGGTCAGCTTCGGGGCCTCCGAGCGGCTCATGGGCTTCCGCGGGATCCCGTCCGCGGACGTCATCTTCGATGACGTGTTGGTCCCGAAGGAGAACGTCGTCGTCCCCGCGGGTGAGTTCAGCTCGCTGTTCGGGGCCTTCTCGATCGAGCGCATGGGGAATGCGACCATGTCGCTCGCCATCGGCCAGGCAGCGCTGGACAAGACGCTGTCGTACGTGCAGGAGCGGCAGCAGTTCGGCAAGGACCTCATCGAGTTCCAGTCGATGCAGATGATGGTGGCGGACATGGTGCTGCAGGTCGAGGCTGCACGGTTGCTCGTCGAGCGGGCAGCCGGCAGCGTGAAGGACGGCATCCCGAACCCGCTGCAGGTCTCCTTGGCCAAGTGCACCGCCAACGAGATGGCGAAGAAGGTCACCGACCTGGCCATCCAGGCGCACGGCGGCAATGGGTACACCGAGGAGTACGGCCTGGAGCGGCTGCACCGCGACGCCCACGGCTGGGCGATCGCCGGCGGCACCCCCTCGATGCAGCGTATCCGCATCGTCTCCGAGGTCCTCGGGCGTCGATTCGACCAGCGCGGCTGACGGTTCCGTCCGGGGCGTGAGCCCCGGACGGAGCCCGGTCCTCAGGGGCCGTATCTTCTGTATCAAGACGTAGGCGAGATTCGATGAGCGGGAAAGCGGGATGTGCAGTGAGCGTTGACCTTCAAGACGTGACCGGTGTGGAGTCGGTCGGCGGGCTGTTCGACCTGAGCGGGGCCCACCAAGAGATCCAGCGGCGTGCACGGGCGCTCGCTGCCGACATGGAGGCGGTGGCACACGAGGCGGACGAGTACACCGAGCTCTACGAGCCGATGCGTGCCGCGCTCGCAGCCTCCGGGCTGGCCGGTCACGTGGTTCCGGCGGCGTACGGCGGTCACTCGGAGCAGCTTGACCCCCTGGCCATCTCGCTGATCCGCGAGGCGCTGATGTACACGTCGGCCCACCTGGACTCGCTCTTCGGCATGCAGGGAATCGGCTCGTACACGCTGACCGTCGGTGGGGCCGAGGACCTCAAGCAGCACTGGTTGCCGAAGGTCGTCTCGATGCAGGCCATCGCCGCCATCGCCCTGACCGAGCCTGACGTCGGTTCGGACCTTCGGGCCATCACCACCACCATCGAGGAGGTCGAGGGCGGGCTGCGGATCCGCGGCCGAAAGTCCTTCATCACCAACGGCGGGGCCGCCTCCTTCTACTGTGTCCTGGGCCGTGAGGGCGAGGGTTACTCGATGGCCCTGGTCCCGGCGGACGCGGTGGGCCTGACGGCTCGCCCGGGTGACGACCTGATCGCCCCGCACATCCTCGGTGAACTCGAGTTCGACGACGTCGTGGTCCCGGCCGACCATCGCCTGGGCGTGACCGGCAAGGCGTTCTCCCTCATGCTCCAGGCCCTCGCGGTGTTCCGTGCCTCGGTGGCCGGTTCCGCCGTGGGCCTGGCGCAGGCGGCCCTCGACGAGGCCGTCGCCCACGCCAAGACGCGGGAGCAGTTCGGCGCCCCGCTGTTCGAGCTCGGCGCCGTGTCCCAGTCGCTGGCCCTGTCCTGGGTCGAGGTGGAGACCATCCGCTCGATGGCCTACCGGGCTGCTTCCCTGGCGACCACGGATCCCCTGGGCAACATCCACTTCTCGTCGATGGCCAAGGTCTCCGCCACTGAAACGGCCGGCCGCATCGTCGACCGGTCCGTCCAGGTCATGGGGCGGTTCGGCCTGGTGCGCGGGTCGAAGATCGAAAGGCTCTATCGCAATGCGCGTCCGGCGCGCATCTACGAAGGCTCCACTGAGGTCCTGCTGGATTCCATCGCCCGCCGGCTGAAGAAGGAGAACCGGTGAATCCCGAGTTCATCATCGACGCCCACACCCATGTCTGGCCGGACAAGATCGCCGGCCTCGCCCTGAACTCCAACCCGGTCCCTGGCCTTGAACCGCGTGGCGATGGCACCGTCTCCGGACTGGACGCGGCCATGGACGCCCACGGCGTCACCTCCAGTTGCTGTCTGGGCATCGCCAACGAAGCCCGCCACGTGGACTCCGTCAACCGGTTCGTGGCCGGCCTGGCGAATGACCGCAGGCATCCGGTGGGCACCGTCCACGTCGGCCTGTCGGTCGAGGAGAACATGGCGAGCCTGCGGCGCCACGGCATCAAGACCGTTAAGTTGCATCCGCTGTTCCAGAACTTCGCGCTGAACGACCCGCGGTTGTGGGAGATCCTGGACGCCTTCGGGTCCGAGATCTCGGTGATCACCCATGTCGGCGAGGGGGGTGACGCACGGACCAATGCGCTGTCGAGTCCGAAGATGATCGCCGATATCGCCCGGCAGTTCCCTGCCCTGACGCTGATGGCATGTCACTTCGGGGGGTACAAGATCCTGGACGACGCCGAGGAGATGCTCTCCGGCGCCGATGTCATCCTGGAGACCTCGTGGCCGCCTACCCTGACCGCCCTCGCGCCCGACCGGGTGCGGCGCCTGATCCGCAACCACGGCGCAGAACGGATCATCTTCGGGTCTGACTGGCCCATGACGAATCCAGGGGAGGAGATCGCGGCGATCCACGCGCTCGGCCTCACAGATGACGAGACCCGGATGGTGCTCGGCACCAATCTTGCCCGGCTGCTCCAGTTGTCGAACGGCTGAGCCTACTCCGGTGCGCGGGAGCACGGCGATTCGCCGTGCTCCCGCTTCGTCCGCCCGGTGGCGGAAGGGTGTGTTGCCGAGGAAATCGGCAAGGGAGGAAAGGTCGTGTTGACATGGGCACCATCGGGGAGGACGACCTCGAAGACCTGCGTGGCGCACGGCTCGGCAGGGACGACCAGGCCGAGCTGATCGAGGCGCAGACGGAATGCACCTTTGTCTTCACCACTGAGCACGGATGGCCCGGCGGCGTCGTCATGACGTACATAGAGCTGGAGGGGTGTTTCTGGCTCACGGCGGTCGACGGCCGCGGGCACGTGCGCGGTATCGAGAGCGATCCGCGCGCGAGCCTGGTGATCTCCAATGCGGGGACGGGACTGAGTGGGCGGCGAATGATCTCCTTCCGCGGCACGACCATCGTCCATCGAGATCCGGGCACCAAGGCGAGGATCCTCCGAAGGTTTGCGCAGCGCCATCAGCCGGGGAATCCCGAGGCCTTCGTCCGCCTCCTGGACAGTCCGCGGCGGGTCGTGTTCCAGTTCCAGCCGACGGCTGTGGCGGTAAGTCACGACTCGACCAGGATGGCGGGCGACGGCCGGGGCGGCGGAGCGGCTCAGGAGTGAAGGCATGCGTTCCGGCTGCGCCCCGCCGGTGCCGGCCCTGAGCCCACGGTGTCGGCCTTGAGCCTTCGCTGCTGGAACGCGACCCCAGGCCGAGGTGCTCGCTACCCGGACCTGCCGCGCACGGTCGGCCCGCACTGGTGGGGACCTGCCGGACGTGGCGACGACCTGTTGCGTGCGCCCCCGGCACTCCCACAGGAGCTGTGATCGAGCTCACGAAAACCCTTGACTTATCTCTGATAATCATATCGACTATGACTAGTGGTTGATCGACGAACGAGGAGCTGTGATGGTCGAGGATGCGCGGACTGTGCCCGTGGAGGACGCCGAGCCGGTCGTTGTGGTGGGGGCCGGGCTGTCCGGCCTGGCCACCGCCCTGGGCGTGGCCCTGCGCGGTGGGAAGGCGATCGTCTTGGAGGCCGCCGACCTGGTCGGCGGTGCCGCCGCGTACTCCGGCGGGCAGGTCTGGTCCGGAGCCAATCACGTAGCGGCCGGAATGGGCATCGAGGACTCCTTCGAGCTCACCGAGCGGTACATCCGGGATGTCGCCTCCCACGATGCCCCCGAGGTGCTTGACGAAGCGGCGCTGAAGCGCTGGATCGAGACCTCGCCGGAGGCGCTGAAGTACTGGGAGGAGGTCGGCGCGATCACGTGGACCGTCATCCCCGGACTCGCCGACTACCACAACGAGGCGGACGGGGCGCTGCCCGAGGGACGCTACCTGACCAATGCGGTCATCGACGGCAGCGTGCTGGGCGACTGGCGGGAGAAGCTGCGCTACAGCCCCTACTTCCCCGTCGGCCAGACCTATGCCGAGATGCTGGGCAAGGGCCGTCGCGCCAGCTATGTCGAGGAGGACGCACCCTCGAAACACGCACATGCCGGGTTGCCGGCGTTCGGGCTCGCCGACGGCAGCCACGGCACGGAGCGGGGCACCGGGGATGATCCGCTGACCTTCGGCACCGGCGTGGTGGCCTCGTTCCTGGCCCGGGTGATCGCCGAGCCGTCCATCGAGATCCGTCTTGAGCACCGCGCCGTCGAGCTGCTGACCGACTCCTCGGGAGCAGTGGTCGGAGTTCGTGCCGAGTCACCGGACGGAGACGTCCAGGTCGATGGGCCGGTGGTCCTGGCGACGAGCACCTACGACTGGGACCCCGAGCTGGTTCTGGAGATGCTCGGGACCGAGCCGGAGGACTTCGGCAGTGTCGCCCCCGAGACCCTGCGGGGGGACGCCATCCGCCTCGTCCGCGCCATCGGCGGCGACATCGCGAAGATCCCCGCCACGTCCGTGCCGATCCTGCCCGGATGGAAGTCGCAGGTGGGAACGGGCTACGGCTACGGACCGGAGTACGCCATGCCGCATTCGATGATCGTCGATCAGTCCGGCAACCGGTACTGCAACGATTCCTACTGGGTCGACATCGTGGCCAAGACCCTCAACCCCGAGGACCGGCACCTGCCCTTCTTCCTCGTCTGGGACGACCAGCATCGACAGAAGTACGGACTCGCCGGTACTCCTCCGGGTGGCGAGTACCCCGAGGGCTGGGTGGAGTCCGCGCCGACCCTCCGAGAACTGGGGGACAAGCTCGGCATCGACGGCGAGCAGCTGGAGCGGACCGCGGAACGCTTCAGCGAGAACGCCCGGAAGGGCGAGGACCCCGACTTCGGCCGGGGCACCGTGACCTACGTCAACAAGTTCGCCGGGGACCCGACGAACGAGCCCAGCCCGGTGCTGGGCGAGATCGCCAAGGGGCCCTTCCACGGGATCAGGCTGAAGTTCGTCGGCACCGGCATCGGTTCCAGCGGTGTGCGCATCGACGGCGACGGCCGCGTCCTCGATCAGCAGGGCGACCGGATCCGCGGGCTGTACGCCGTGGGATCAGCGGCCGGCCTGACGACCACGGGCTCCGCGTACAACAGCGGCATCGCCCTGGGGCGAGGCCTGACCCTGGCCTACCTGGTCGCGAACGAGCTGACGACGGTCGGGTCCGCTGCCGGCGTGGCGGCCGGCAGCCGTTGACCGTCCGATCCGGACAAAGCGCGCCGGGCGCGACCTGCGGCCGTAGGCCGACCACCATCCACGATTTTCATACCCATTACACGAATGGAGGGTAGGACCATGAGTGTTCCTACACCACGGCGTCATCTGTTCAAGGCCACGGCGGTCCTCGCCAGCGTGGGCCTGCTTGCTGCCTGTGGCAGCACCGGTGCCGGCACCCAGGGCGGCGGTGATGCCGGTGGCGGCATCGCGAGCGAGATCAAGCTCAAGGGAATCTACGACACCACCGGCCCGGTCGCCTACGCGGGTGTCGGCGCGTCGAAGGGCGCCCAACTGGCCATGGAGGAGATCGAGGAGCAGGGCTTCCTGGGCGAGGACGTCTCGATCTCCCTGGAGGAGGTCGACACGGCCGGCGAGATCGAACGAGCGTCGAGCGAGTTCTCCCGCGCCGTCGCCGACCCGGGAGTCGCGGCGATCTTTGGTCCCGTCGCCGGACAGCAGGCGGCCACCGTGGCCCCGATGGCCGAGCAGTCCAAGGTCCCGACGATCTTCAACCAGGCGGGTTCCGAGGGCGTCGTCATCGGCGACTACACGTTCCGCGGTACCGCCCCCATGGGGACGTACTACGACATCGCTGCCGAGCACCTCGAGAAGGAGGGGCTGACCGACGTCGCGGTCATCTACAACGGCACGTACCCGACCTTCGCCGAGATCGGCCAGGAGATCTTCCCCGAACTGGCGGAGAAGCACGGCCTGAACATCACCTCGTCGCAGGCCGTGCAGAGCAACACCCAGGACTTCACCTCCCAGGCACAGGCCATTGCCCAGGACAAGCCCGACGCGGTGGTCATGCTGCTCATCGCTCCCCAGTCGGTGACCGCACTGACGCAGCTGAGCCAGGCCGGGTACGACGGCCAGGTGATGGCGACGTCGGTCCAGGCCGCCGGCAACGTGGCCCAGGCGGGTGAGCACGCCGCGGGGCTGATGTACCCGGTGGACTTCTCCGCGGCTCAGGACGGCGAGCTCGCGGTGGACTTCGTCAAGGGTTTCGAGGAGAAGTACGGCGAGACGCCTGACGCGTACGCAGCCGAGGGCTATGACTCCATGTGGTGGCTGGCCCGGGGCATCAAGGCCAGCGGGGACTCGAGCCGTGAAGGCATCCGGGCGGGCCTACAGCAGGTCGCGGCCGAAGGCTTCGAAGGTGTCATGGGTGACCTGACCTTCGAGGGCAACGACATGCGGGTCTCCGGCGTTCTCGTCGAGTGGGACGGGACCGACGAGAAGCTCGTCACGCAGTGACCCAGGGTCGTGGCGGGGCACCCGGTGCCCCGCCACCGCCGTAGACCGGCATCAGTCGAGCTGAAAGGACAGGCGGCGTGCAAGAGCTGCTCAACACCCTGACCCTCGGGTCCATCTACCTGCTCTTCGCCCTGGGCATGGCCCTGGCATGGAGCACCATCGGAATCCTGAATTTCGCGCACGGTGCCATCTTCGTGTTCTCGGCGTTCAGTGCGCACTTCATCTCGGACTTCGTGCCCCTGTCGATGCCGGCGATCATCCTGATCTCCGTCCTGGTCGGGGCGACGCTGTCAGCCCTGACCCAGTGGCTGGCCTTCGAGCCGATCCTCAAGAGATCGAAGAACCATCGATCGGCTGAGCTGAGGATCCTCATCGGCGGCATCGGCGTCGCCGCCATCCCGATCGCCCTCGTCGACTGGGCGACCGCGTCCGCGCCGTTCGGCTTCGCCAACTCCAGCTACAGCACCCAGGTCTACGAGATCATGGGGCTGCGCATCACGAACACCTCGCTGATCGTCATCATCGCCGGAGTCGGTATCGCCGTCGGGCTGACGCTGTGGCTCAGGAGATCCCGTCAGGGGCTCGGCCTGCGGGCCATCGGCGTGGACTCCGAGACGGCGTCCCTCATGGGCGTCAACCGCACCGTGATGGCCATCGGCACGATGGCGATCGCCGGCGGCCTGGCCGGCCTGGCGGGCGCGCTGCAGGTCTTCCAGCTCCAGGCCATGGGGGTGGAGACCGGTGACCAGTTGCTGATCAAGGCCTTCGCGATGATCGTGCTCGGCGGACTGGGATCGATGGCCGGCGTGATCCTCGGTGCCTTCGTCCTGGCCGGCGCTGAGAGCCTGATCTTCGCAGCGAACATGGGCACCTGGGTCGACGCGGTGTCCTTCGGACTCATCTTCCTCGTCCTGCTGGTGCGACCACAGGGAATCTTCGGGCGCCAGGAGGTGCGTCGGACATGATCGATTGGTATACCGCGAACTCAGTCGTCATCCAGGCGACGATGACGACACTGCTGCTGGCCTTGAGCATCCAGCTGCCCCTGCGCATGGGAGTGTTCTCCTTCGCCGGTGTCGGCTGCTTCGGGATCGGCGGCTACACCGCCGCGATCGCCTTCACCAAGTTCGGCATGGGGACGTGGACGGCGGTGGCCTTCGGAACGGTCCTGGCCGGAGTGCTGTGCTATCTGCTGGGCCTGCTCGTCCACAAGCTGACGGGCCTGTACCTCGGCATGGCCACGATCGCGTTCGCGCTGATCGTCTCCGTAGTGGCAACGAACGGTGGCAGCCTCACGGGTGGGGCCTCCGGGCTCTTCGGCGCTCTGGGCGGCATCACGAACCTGCACGTCTTCCTCTTACTGGCCGTGGTGATCATCGGACTGGCGATCTCCGAGGCCGGCCGGTTCGGACGGAAGATCGACACCGTGCGCGAGGATCCCGAACTGGCTGTCGCGCTCGGGATCAACGTCACCCGCTACCGGAAGCTGACCTTCCTGGCCAGCGGCCTGATCGGCGGCCTGGCCGGTGCGGTGACCACCCTGCTGCGCTCGACCATCACGCCCGCCGAGGTCAATTTCCACCTGGTCGTCGTGGCACTGACGGTCATCATCATCGGCGGCTCGAGCTCGTGGCTCGGAGCGTTCATCGGGGCCGTCTTCATCACCTGGCTGCCGACGGTGCTGAGCTTCGTGGCCGAGTGGGAGCCGATCATCTACGGCTTCGTGGTCGCGCTGGCAGCGATCTTCCTCCCGGGCGGCATCCTCGGCCTGGTCAAGGACCTGAGGCACCGTCGGGGAGCGCGGCGTGGCTCCACGCCGCCGCCCGAGGAGGGCGCGGCCGCTCCGCCGGACGACGAACCCCATGCCCCCGAACCGTCCCGCACCCCGGTGCCCAGCCAAGGAGGAGCCCTGTGAGCCGTCCATCGCACGACGCTGCCGAACCGCAGATGATCTTCGAGGCCGACGACGTCGCCGTGCACTTCGGCGGTGTGAAGGCCGTGGACGGACTGTCCTTCGGGCTCCCCGAGGGCAAGATCGTCGGGATCCTCGGCCCCAACGGTTCGGGCAAGAGCACCCTGGTGGGGGCGATCACCCGTCACGTACCCCTCACCCGCGGGACGCTGAGATTCCTCGGTAAGGACTACGGGAACGACCGGGCGCACCTGGTGCCGCACCGGGGCATCGCCCGGACCTTCCAGACCGTCCGCCTCCTCGAGGAGAGGACGGTGCTGGAGAACGTCCTGCTCGGTACGGACTCCCTGAGCGGCGGCGGCCGGGCCGAACGTCGCCTGGCCCACGAGAGGGCACAGGTCGCCATGCAGCGCACGGGATGCGAGCACCTGGCGAAGGAACGGCCGGACGAACTGTCCTACGGGAACCGCCGTCGCGTGGAGATCGCCCGGGCCATCGCGATGGAGCCGAAGCTTCTGCTCGTCGACGAGCCCACGGCCGGCATGGGGCGGGCGGAGAAGGAGGAGGTGTCCGCCCTCATGATGTCCCTCCGGGCGGAGGGGCTCACCCAGCTCATCGTGGAACACGACGTGCAGATGATGGTCGACACCTGCGACATCCTCCTGGCGATGAACTTCGGGAAGCTGATCGTGGAAGGGGAGCCACGCGACGTCGTGCGCAACCCCGCGGTCCAGGAAGCCTATCTGGGAAAGCAGGCGGTGAATCATGCTTGAGGTCGAAGACCTGTATGTGAGCTATGGGGCGGTCAACGCCGTCCGGGGCGTCAGCATGTCCGCGTCAGCGGGACGGATCACCCTCGTCCTGGGGTCCAACGGGGCCGGCAAGACGACGACGCTGCGGGCCGTCAGCGGTCTGCTGAAGGCCAAGAGCGGCTCGGTGCGGCTCAATGGCAAGGAGGTCCTCGGCCACTCCGTGCACCGGTTGGTCCGCCAGGGCATGGTCATGGTTCCGGAGGGGCGGCGCATCTTCCCGTCGCTGACCGTTGAGGAGAACCTGCGCATGGGGGCCTACTCGGTGAGCCGGGCCGATGCCCACCAGGTCGTCACCGGGATCTACGAGAAGTTCCCCATCCTCCTGGAACGCAAGGCGATGCCCGGCGGCCTGCTGAGCGGCGGTGAACAGCAGATGCTGGCCTTCGGCCGCGCGATGATGTCGCAGCCGGAAGTCGTGCTCCTCGACGAACCGTCCATGGGGCTGGCCCCGGGGATGGTGGACCGGGTCATGACCCGGGTCCGGGAGATCGCGGACACCGGTATCGCGGTCCTGATGGTCGAGCAGAACGCCGACGCGGCCCTGGCCGTGGCGGACGACGTCGTCCTGGTCCAGCGCGGCGAGGTGGTGTGGACGGGGACCGCCGCCGAGGCGCAGGCCGACACCGCCCTGGTGCACACGTTCCTGGGTGAGGCCGCGCTGGGCGCCTGAGGCGCCCCGCCGGCTGGCGTCCAGCCCCAGCCCCCATTCGAGAACGAGGAGAACGACGTGAATTGGACCGTACCCCGCCGCGCGGTGGCAGCCTGGGCGTCCGTGCTGGCCGTGCTGGCCCTGACCGCCTGCGGAGGCTCGACGACGGCGTCGACGGACGGCGGGATCGCGGAGGAGATCAGGATGATCGGCATCCGTGACCAGACCGGCCCGGTCGCCTATGCCGGCGTGGGCGCGGCCCGCGGTGCCGAGCTCGCCGTGGCGGAGGTCAACGAGCAGGAGTACCTGGGGAAGGGCGTGAGCCTGGTCCTGGAGGAGATCGACAGCGCGGGCGAGATCGAGCGCGCCTCCTCCGAGGTGACCCGCGCCGTCTCCGACAGCGAGGTCAGCGTGATCCTGGGGCCGATCCAGGGGCAGCAGTCGGCCGCCGTCGCACCGGTCACTGAATCGCGACAGGTCCCGATCGTGTTCACCCAGTCTGCGTCGGACGGCGTGGTCATCGGCGACTACACCTTCCGGGCCACGGCTCCGATGCACACCTTCTACCATCATGCCGCCGAGTACCTGGCCGACGAGGGGCTCACCGACGTCGCCGTGCTGTACAACTCGACCTACCCCACGCTGGCCGAGCTGGCCGAGAAGCACCTGCCGGAGATGGCCGCGGCCGAGGGGCTGAACGTCGTGGAGAGCGTCCCCGTGCAGTCGACGACGCAGGACTTCACCGCCCAGGCTCAGGCACTGGCCGGCAAGGAACCCGATGCCGTCATCGTGTTGTTGCTCTCCTCCCAGTCGGTGACGGCGATGACCCAGCTGCGCCAGGCCGGCTATGACGGCCAGTTCGTCGGGAACACCAACAACGCCGGTGGCAATGCGGCGGAAGCGGGGGAGCACTCCGTGGACATGGTGTATCCCGTCGACTTCTCCGCCGCGCAACAGGACCCGGAGGCCACCAGATTCGTCACGGCCTACCAGGAGCGCTTCGGCGACCTCCCCCAGACCTACGCCGCGGAGGGCTACGACGCCGTGTGGTGGGTGGCCCGCGCCATCAGGGCCAGCGGTGACTCCTCCCGTGAGGGGATCAGCCGGGGCCTGCAGCAGGTTGCGGCAGAGGGCTTCACGGGGGCCATGGGAGACCTGACCTTCGAGGGCAATGACATGCGGGTCCCGGGCGTCCTGGTCCGCTGGGACGGTGAACGCGAGAACATCGTCTCCGACTGAACCCGTGGATCCCACGGTCGCAACCGAGGAAAGGTAACGACGTGCTCGATGACCCAATGATGCTGCACCACTTCCGTGCCCAGCAGCTGCTCAACGGCTATACCCGCCTGGTCGACTCCAGGGACCTGGAGGGGCTGGCGCGCATCGTCCACCCGGACATCGTCCTGGTGCGGAGTGCGGACGGAGAGCGCCGGGGAAGGGAGGCCTTCCTGGATCTCTACCGGGACTTCGCCTCCTCGGAGGTGCAGGACAGCCAGCACATGACCACCAACCTGGAGGTCAGTCCAGCGCTGGAGGGGTCGGTCTCCATGAGGTCCTGCTTCATGGCGATCACGACCCATCCCGAGGGGGCACGCCTGACCTGGGGCCGGTATGACGATGAGATGACCGAACACGCCGGATCCTGGGTGCTCAGCGCGAAGCGGATCATGGTGACGCGTACCGCCCTGGTCGGTGAGGACATGCTCGCTCCCCTCCAGGCCAGTTCGTTCGGACGCCTGTCGTAGGCCGGGCATGGCCTCGGCCGGCCGGGGACCGCGTGCTGAGTCATCAACCCGGGTTCCAGGCGCGAGAGGGGAAGGACCCAGAGTGACGCCATCCATCGCACTTCAGCAACAGCAATCGATCGGGGACTGGCTCGCCGACGCCGCCTACCGGCATCCGAGCGCCGCCCTCACCGTGGAGGGATGCGCCACGTCCGTCGCCGAGGTGGACGTCCTGGCCGGCCGGTCCGCTGCAGGCTTCCGGGCCCTGGGCCTGGTTCCCGGCGACCGGGTCTGCCTCGTCATGTCGGCCGGCGTCGAGGCGCTGGCCGTGTGGTTCGGACTGGCGCGGGCCGGTCTCGTCGAGGTCCCGCTCAATCCGGGCAGCGGATCACAACTGCTCCGCTACTGCATCGAGCAGTCCGGGGCGACGGTGGTGGTCTGCGACGGGGAGCGTGAAGCGGCGGTCCGTGAGTGCCTGCAGGGCGTCGATGCGGTGCGCCACCTGGTTGTCGCCGGGCCGGGAGCCGCCGGAACCGACCGACGGGGACCGGAGGGCCGGGGCGCGCGAGTCCATCGCGTCACGCTCGACGAGGTGCTGGACCACGCCGCGGACACCTCCTGCGACGTGGATCCGGCCTCGGCGGCCGTCATCCTGTACACCTCGGGGACCACGGGCCCGCCCAAGGGGGTGCTGCTCAGCCACCGTGCGAACATCAACCTGGCCCGGCACACCGTCTCCCTGCTGGAGTACACGGCCGCAGACCGCCTGTACTCGGTGTTCCCGCTGTACCACAGCAACGCGAGGTACTGCAGCGTCATGGCGGCCATCGAGTCCGGAGCCGACCTCGTCATGCACCGGAGGTTCTCCGCCAGCCGGTTCTGGGACATCTGCCGAGAGCACGGCATCACCGCGTTCAACTACCAGGGCGCGATGATGAGCATCCTGCACAAGCAACCGCCTCGCCCCGACGACGCCGACAACCCGGTCCGGCTCGGTTTCGGCGCGCCCTGCCCCCCGGAGATCTTCGCGGACTTCGAGCGGCGCTTCCAGGTTCGCCTGACCGAGATCTACGGCAGTACGGAGGTATCGATCGTCACCGACATGCCGCCGTGGGACCGGAAGATCGGCACGGCCGGCAATGAGTCGGAGAACTACCAGGTGGCGGTCGTGGACGCCGGGGATGAGCCGGTGGCCGCCGGGACGACGGGGGAGATCGTGGTCCGGCCGAAGAAGCCGGGATGGATGTTCGACGGCTATCACCGGATGCCCGAGGCCACCGCCACGAGCTGGCGCAACCTCTGGTTCCACACCGGCGACCGCGGATACCTCGACGACGAGGGCTTCCTCACCTTCGTCGACCGCCTCAAGGACACCGTCCGACGCCGCGGGGAGAACATCTCCTCCTGGGAGATCGAGCGGGTCGTCGGTCAGCACTCGGACGTGGCCCAGGTCGCTGCCTACGGGGTGCCGTCGGAGCTCAGCGAGGAAGAGGTGATGGTCGCCGTCGTGCCGCGCGACGGCCGTACGGTCGATCCTGCCGGCCTGGTGGCCCATTGCTCCGGAGCGCTCACGTCGTTCGCCGTCCCTCGCTACGTCAGGCGTGTCGAGGCCCTGCCCATGACCCCGAGCCAACGGGTGGAGAAGTATCGCCTGCGCGCCGAGGGCGTCACCGAGGACACCTGGGACAGCCAGGGCAGGCAGAATGACTGAGTCCCTGGACCGGTTCACGCTCGTCGAGCACTCCGAGCACGTGGTCGAACTCAGGATGTCCCGCCCGGAGAAGCTCAACGCCATGGACCGGTGCTGGTTCCGGGAACTGACGTTCCTCATGGGACGGTTCGGGGTGGAGGACTCGGTTCGTGCGGTCGTCCTCACGGGAGAGGGGCGGGCCTTCTCGGCCGGCGGCGACATCGACATGTTCCACGACCTGGCCGGCGACGTGGGCCGCGTGAGGCCGCACTTGCGTGCGGTCTACGACGCCTTCCAGTCCGTCGAGCGCTGCGCCGTACCGGTGATCGCCGCGGTCAACGGCCTGGCCTACGGGGGAGGGACCGAACTGGCGCTGGCCTGCGACGTCGTCGTCGCCGGCGAGTCGGCCCGCTTCGCCTTCAAGGAGCCCGAGGTCGGCCTCCAACCGGGATTCGGCATCGTCCGCGGCCCCCAGGCGATGGGCCGCCAGTGGACGGCCTATCTGGCCTTGACCGGGCGTGCGATCGATGCCGAGCGGGCCCGGGCGTGCGGCCTGGTCCAGGAGGTCCACCCCGACGGCGAGTTGCTCGACCAGGCACTGGGCCTCGCCCGGGACATCGCGACGAAGCCACCCCTCGCCGTCCAGGTGGGCAAGGCGTTCATCAATCGGGACACCACCGGCGGTTTCGCCGAGTCAGTGGAGGCGACGGCCCTGCTGTTCGGCACGGATGAGCACCGGGAGGCGGTGTCCGCGTTCCGGAGCAGCCGAGGACGTTGAGTTCCCGCCCGTGGACGGGCGGGAACGTGGCCTTGATCACGCTCGAAACATCCGTCATAATGATGATTACTAAATGGGTCGAGGGTGACGACGGGGCATTCCGTCGCGCGGCCTGCGTCGCCCACGGCCGAGAAGCCGTTCACTGAAGAAGGTAAACCATGCTGCTGCAGAACAAGGTCGCACTCGTCACCGCCGGTGGCTCTGGGATGGGCAAGGCGGGCGCTGAGCGTTTTGCCGAGCAGGGAGCGTTCGTCTACGTGGTCGACCGCGACGAGTCCGCCACCCAGTCCGTGGTGGAGGGGATCCGCGAGAAGGGCGGAGAAGCCGCCGGAATCGTCGCGGACGTCCGCGACCTGGAGGCGCTGCAGGGGATCGCCCAGCGCGTGGAGAAGGAGCACGGCGTGCTCCACGTCCTGTACAACAACGTCGGGATCCCCGGGGCGGCGGGAATGGACCTGAGCTCCGAGGACTGGGACGCACTGATCGAGATCAATGCCCGGGCCAGCTTCTACCTCACCCACTACCTGACCGAGGTCCTCAAGGCGGCTGATGGCGCCTCGGTGATCTTCAAGAGCTCCAGTTCCGGGCTGGTCGGGTCCCCCTTCAGCCCGCTGTACTCGTTCACCAAGGGTGGCCTCATCGCCCTGGTGCGCTCCCTGGCCCTCGCCTTCGCGGCGGACAAGATCCGTGTCAATGCCATTGCGCCCGGCTCCGTCGACACCCCCGGCCTGTCCGGTTTCTTCCGGGCCTCGCCCGAGGAGGTGGAGGAGCGCAAGAAGGCGTTCTTCGCCCAGATCCCGCTCGGCCGGGCCTCGCAGCCGGAGGAGATCGCCAACGTCGCGCTCTTCCTGGCCAGCGGACTGTCCAGCTATGTCACGGGCATCACCGTGCCCGTTGACGGCGGACTCACCGCCAAGTAGACCGATGGCCCCCTAGGGGGCGAGACAGCAAGGAGATCACCATGGATTTCGGCATCCTCATGGGCGACCAGCCGGTCGAGTCCTCACCGCTCAAGCACCTCGACCTCATGCTGCGCAAGGTCGAGGCCGCACAGGAGGCGGGTTTCAAGTACCTGACCATCGGCCAGCACTTCCTCTACGACGGCTTCCGCTGGTTGCAGCCCATTCCCCTGCTGGCCCGACTGGCCGCGGAGCTCGACGACGACGTCCGCCTGGGGACCACGGTGCTGGTCGGTCCGGTCCAGCACCCGGTCATCCTGGCCGAGGAACTCGCAACCTTGGACATCGTGACGCGGGGCAGGCTCGTCGTCGGGATCGGCACCGGATACCTGCCCCAGGAATACGAGACGATGGGGGTGAACTTCAAGCAGCGCTACGGCCGGCTGGAGGAACTCATCGAGGTCATGACCAAGTTGTGGACCCAGGACCGGGTGACGCACCACGGCAAGTTCTGGGACATCGAGGACGCGCCGACGCACATCCGGCCGGTCCAGGAGCCCCGGCCGCCGATCTGGCTCGGCGCCATGAAGGAAACCGGCGTGCGCCGCGCGGCACGCCTGGGCGACGTCTGGACGATCACCCCGCAGCAGACCATCGACCAGGTGGAGGACCTCATCCGCATCTATGTGGACGAGCGGCTGGACGCCGGCCTGCCGCTGAACAAGCTTCCGCTGCGCAGGGAGCTGATGATCGGCCGGGACTTCGACGACGCAGTGGACAACTTCGCGGCCGTGGCCCGCGTGAAGTACGAGGCCTATGCGGACCGGGGAATGGACCTGCTCTCCAACGAGGCGGTTCGTGAGGGTTTCGTGGACACCGTGCGTGACCACGTATTGCTCGGTTCCGCGGATGATGTGCGGAACCAGATCGCGTCCATCGCCGAGCGCCTTCCCGTCGGCCCGCTCCTGATCCGGCCGCACTGGCCGGGCATGGACGCCGAGCAGACGGCGGCGTACCTCAAGAAGGTGGGCGAGGAGGTCGTCAAGCCGCTGGCCGGCCTGGAGAGCACCACCTTCGAGGGCGTGATGGCGACAGCCGGCACTGCCGACCGGGCGGGGTGATCACGGGCTTCGCTGGCTGTGCTGCACGGACGTGGGCACTGGACCCGTGTCCTCACGGCACCGCCGGTCCATGGTCCCCTGGGGGTCCGGTCGGGCTGGAACTGCCCTCGCCCGCATCGGTGAGCGCATTGTTCACGCGTGGCCTCGCCCAGATCACGCTGACCAGTCGGTCGGCACTATGCACGGCTTGGGAACAGGCGCGTGGGGCCACGGTGCCGTCCGGAGCCGAGGACGCTCGATGGCGCACGACGGTCGTCGACCGCAAGACGTGACGCGCTCCTGATCCGCTGTCCCCACAACGAGAGGCGCTTTCCCCCCGGCCGTGCCGGGGGAAAGCGCCTCTCGGCTTGGTGGAGATGGTACGGGCGTCGCCGTCGAGAGTGCTCAGCGCCCTCACCGTTCCCTCCGGGGTCCCTCCGGTATCGCCCGGGCGGCGCGATCCTTCTGGACGCGCGAACTCCACGGTGGCAGGACTCGTACGCGCGCCGTTCTCCACCGGACATAAACTAGTCGCATCATTGTCAGGAACGTCGGATCGGTGCTACGGTTCAGGATTGTTAGCCAGACAACATTCTCGATGGCGGTCAGCCATGATTTCAGTTCCTACGGTCGGAGGTAGTCGATGAGCCAGCGGCAGGTCTACACGGATCTGGTCCCCACGTTCCCGGACCCGGAGAGCTGGACCCTCGACCAGGTGCTCCGGCACCACGCGTCGGTCCGCCCCACCGCCGTGTGCCTCGACGCACCGGTGGAGGACGCCCGCTGGACCTACGCCGAGGCCCTGTCCAGCGCAGAGCGGATCGCCGGCACCTGGCTGACGGCCGGCGGGCAGCCGGGGGACCGGGTGGCCATCATGGCGATGAACTCCTCCCAGCTCGTGCGCTCCTGGTGGGGCGCGGCCTTGGGCAACCTGGTCGAGGTCCCGATCAACACCAACTACGAGGGCGAGTTCCTCCGCCACCAGCTCAATGTCGTCGACGCCCGCTTCGCGGTCATCGACGACACCTTCGCGTCGCGCTTCGTCGCCATCGCCGAGCATGCCCGCGGGATCAAGCGCTTCTGGGTGATCGACACGGGGACCGGGCAGCGGGATGCGGCCATCGAGTTGTTGCGCTCCCATGGCTGGGAGGCCGCTGCCTGGGAGGAGCTCGAGGAGGGACCCATCCTGGAGATGGTGCCGCCGCGCGCACAGGACCTCGGGGCGATCTTCTTCACCTCCGGAACCACCGGCCCTTCCAAGGGCGTCTCGATGCCGCACTCACAGCTCTACTTCTTCGCCCAGGAAGTCGTCTGCCTGACCCGGCTGACCGAGGACGACACGTACCTGACCACGACGCCGCTCTTCCACGGCAATGCGCAGTTCATGGCCGTCTACCCCGTCATCATCGCCGGGGGCCGGGCGGTCATCCGTCCCAAGTTCAGTGCCAGCCGCTGGATCGACCACGTCCGTGACTCGGGCGTCACGGTCACGAACTTCGTCGGCGTGATGATGGACTTCGCGTGGAAGCAGCCGCCCCGCGAGGACGACCGGGACAATGTGCTCCGTGCGGTGTACGCCGCTCCCACGGCCAGCACGATCGTGGAGCAGTTCAAGGAGCGGTACGGCATCGAGGCGTTCGTCGACGCCTTCGGACTGACCGAGACCTGTGCGCCCATCCTCTCGCCGTACGGGGTTCCGCGCCCCGCTGGCGCTGCCGGACTGGTGGCTGCGGACTGGTTCGACGTCCGGCTGGTGGACCCGGAGACGGATCGTGAGGTCCCGGTCGGAGAGGTCGGCGAACTCGTGGTTCGTCCGGTCCAGCCGTGGACCTGCAGCAACGGGTACTACGGGATGCCGGAGAAGACCCTGGAAGCCTGGCGGAACCTGTGGTTCCACACCGGCGACGCCCTCCGGCAGGACGAGGACGGCTGGTTCTACTTCGTGGACCGCTACAAGGACGCCCTGCGCCGCCGGGGCGAGAACATTAGCTCGTATGAGATCGAGGCCGCGGTCATGGGGCACCCGGCCGTGGTCGAATGCGCCGTCGTCGGCGTCCCTGCCGACGTCGAGGCGGGCGAGGACGAGGTCCTGGCCGTCGTCGTCGTCTCCGAGGACGTGGAGCCCGCCGAGATCCTCGACTGGTGCGAGGGCCGGATCCCGGCGTTCGCCATCCCCCGGTACCTGCGCATCGTGGATGAACTGCCCAAGACCCCCTCTCAGAAGATCCGCAAGGCCGTGTTGCGCGTCGAAGCCGTCGACGGCAGCACCTTCGACCGCAACGCCGCAGCGGCACCGGTCTCCTGACGGACCGCCGACACACGAGAAAGTAGAGACGCATGGCCATCAGCACTGACGCACTGCACGAGACCCAGACACTGCACGAGGACATCCGTTCCTCCGTCAGGACGCTCATGAAGAGCTTCCCGGACGAGTACTGGATGGAGCACGACGAATCCAAGGAGTTCCCCTGGGAGTTCTACAACGCCGTGGCCGAGGCCGGCTGGCTGGGCCTGACCGTCCCCGAGGAGTACGGCGGCGGCGGGCTCGGCGTGACCGAGGCGGCCATCGTCGAGCAGGAGATCGCAGCCTCCGGCGCCGGCATGGGCGGCTGCAGTGCGGTGCACATCGGCATCTTCGGCTTCGAGCCGATCATCCACCACGGCAGCCAGAGCCTGAAGGACCGGTTCCTCCCGCGGGTGGTCACTGGCGAGTTGCACACCTCCTTCGCCGTGACCGAGCCGGACGCCGGCACGGACACCACGAACATCTCCACCTTCGCCAAGAAGGTGGACGGGGGTTACCTCATCTCGGGCCAGAAGGTCTGGATCACCAAGGCGCAGGAAGCCGAGCGCATGCTCATCCTCGCCCGCACCAGTCCGCGCGACCCCAACGCCAAACGCACGGCCGGCATGACCCTGTTCTTCGCCGAGATGGACCGGGAGCGGGTCTCCATCCGGCCCATCCCGAAGATGGGACGCAACGCGGTCGACACCAACGAGCTGTTCATCGACGAACTGTTCGTGGCCGACGAGGACGTAGTCGGCGAGGTCGGACACGGTTTCCGGGCCATCCTCGGCGGACTGAACGCCGAGCGCGTCATCTCCGCGAATGCCGCCCTGGGCATCGGCAAGGCGGCGTTGCGCCGTGGCGTGCGCTACGCGAACGAGCGGGAAGTCTTCGGCCGTCCAATCGGTCAGAACCAGGGGATCGCCTTCCAGCTGGCCGAGGCCCAGGTGAAGCTCGACGCGGCCGAGGCCGTCGTCCAGAAGGCCGCCTGGATGGTCGACAACGGACTGCCGTGCGGCCGCGAGGCCAACGCCGCCAAGTACCTCTGCGCGGAGGCCGGCTTCTTCGCCGCGGACGCGGCGCTGCAGGTCCACGGCGGCTTCGGCTACGGCAAGGAGTTCCACGTGGAGCGCTACTTCCGCGAGGCCCGCCTGATGCGCATCGCACCGATCAGCCAGGAGATGGTCCTGAACTACTTCTCCGAGCACGTGCTCGGCCTGCCCAGGAGCTACTGATGCAGGCGTACCGGTCCATTCTCTTCGTCCCGGGGCACCGCCCCTCATGGGTCGACAAGGCCATTGACGCCGGCGCGGACTGCGTGGTGCTCGACCTCGAGGACTCCGTCCCCGAGGCGGAGAAGGCCGCCGCGCGGGCGCTCGTCGCCGACTCGATCCGCCGGGTCCGCGTCACCAACGAGGACGTGGGGCTCTTCGTGCGGGTGAACCCGCTGGCCACGAAGCTCACCGGCGGCGATCTCGAGGAAGTGGTGGTCCCCGGGCTGAACGGGATCTTCGCCCCCAAGATCGAGAAGGCCACCGACGTCCTGCAGTACGACGCGCTGTTGGACCACTTCGAGGCGCGCAACGGTGTCGGGGGGCTGGAGTACATCGTCCCGGTGGAGACGGTCCAGGCCATCCAGAACTGCCGCGAGGTGGCCCTAGCCTCGCCGAGGGTCGGGGCGATGATCGGCCCGAGTGCCGAGCACGCCGACATCGCGCGTGCGGTGGGCTACGAGTGGACGCCCGAGGGCCTGGAGACGCTCTACCTGCGCAGCCGGGTGCTCCTGGCCTGCCGGGAGGCGGGCATCCATGCCCTGACCGGCCTCTGGGAGGACCTGGAGAACCTCGAGGGACTCCGCGAGTTCGCCCTCCGGGGACGGCAACTGGGCTTCCGCGGGATGATCGCGATCCACCCGAAGCACGTCGAGACCGTGAACGCCGTGTTCTCGCCCTCCGAGGAGGACATCGCCTTCTACGGCGGCATGGTCGAGGCCTACGAGTCCGCCGCGGCGCACGGGACCGGTGCCCTGCGCTACCGCGGACTGCACATCGACAAGGCGCACTACGACAAGGCGGTCGAATGGCTCGACCGCGCCGCGCAGCTCACGTCGGGCGCGGCACAGACCACGACAGGAGGAAGGCGATGACCATGCGCGGACTATGGTTCGAGGAATTCGAGGAGGGTGCGCACTACAAGCATGCCCTGACGCGGACCATCACGGAGATGGACAACGTCATGTTCACGTCCCTGACGATGAACGTGGCACCGCTGCACCTGGACGAGGAATACGCCAAGACGACGATCCACGGGCAGCGGGTCCTCAACAGCCTCTTCACGGTCGCCCTCATCGGAGCGTTCCACGTTCCGGAGCTGACCATGGGCACGACCCTGGGCAACCTCGGCTATGACTCCATCAAGTTCCCCCACCCGGTCTTCCACGGTGACACCCTTCGGGCGGAGACCACGATCCTCAAGAAGCGGGAGTCCAAGACCCGTGACGACTCCGGCATCGTCTGGTTCAAGCACCTCGGGCTCAACCAGCGCGACGAGGTCATCTGCGACATGGTCCGGGTCGGCCTGATGGCCAGGAAGCCGAAGGAGAGTGTGTCGGCATGACACTCAGCACCGAAACCACACGCAATCCCCTCCAGGACTGGGTGCCGGAGACGCGCACCCTCCTCATCGGGGACACGCCGGTCGAGCCGCAGGGGGAGACTTGGGACGTCTACAACCCGGCCACCGAGGGCGTCATCGCGACCGTCGGCGGGGCCTCGAGCCAGCAGGTCGACGATGCCGTGGCCGCCGCCCGCCAGGCCTTTCCCGCCTGGGCCGCCCTGAGCGGCGAGGAGCGTTCGCGGCACATCCACCGCCTGGCCGACGCACTGGAGGCTGCCGCCGACCGCCTGCTGCCCTCGATCGTCAACGAGGTCGGCACGCCCGTCGCCCTGGCTGAGTACCTGCAGGTCAAGATGGCCGTCGACGAGCACCTCCGCTGGGCCGCCGAGGCGGCCAAGGAGGAGCGCGTCCAGCACCTCGGCGGCTACGACAAGCCACACCCGACGATGAGCGACGTCGTCCACGACCCGGTCGGTGTCGTGGCCGCCATCACCGGGTACAACTACCCGCTGAACCTCGCGGTCTTCAAGTTCGGTGCGGCCTTGGCCGCCGGGTGCACCGTGGTGCTCCTGCCCTCCCCCCGGACACCGCTGACCACCCTGTTCCTGGGAGACCTGATCCGCGAGGCAGGCCTGCCCCCGGGCGTCATGAACGTCATCATCGGCGGCGTCGACGTCGGCCAGCAACTGACCTCCCATCCCGGCGTGGACAAGGTGTCCTTCACCGGCTCCGACGGAGTCGGGGCCAAGATCATGGCGCAGGCCGCCACCAACCTCACCGGTGTGACGCTGGAACTGGGCGGGAAGTCCCCGTCGATCGTCCTGCCCGGAGTCGACGTCCGGCAGATCGCCGTGGAGATGCACCTGCGATGGGCGCGGAACGGCGGCCAGGGGTGCGCTGCGCTGGCGCGCATCCTGGTCCACGACAAGCTCTACGACGAGTTCCTCGAGGCCGGGGCCTCCGCCTTCGACCAGATGATCGTGGGGGACCCCTGGGACCGGGCGACCAACATCGGGCCGATGATCCGGCCGGACCACCAGGCCAGGGTCCGGGGGTTCATCGACGGATCCGTCGCCGACGGCGGGCAGAAGCTCCTGGAGGTGACCCGCCCGCTCCCCGAGAAGGGCTGGTACGTGAACCCGGTGCTGCTCGGGGGACTCCCGCAGGACGCCAGGGCGGTGCAGGAGGAGATCTTCGGTCCCGTCGCCGTGATCATGCCGTTCAGGGACACTGATGAGGCCATCCGGCTGGCCAACGACACGCCGTACGGGCTCGCCGCGAACGTATGGTGCGGAGAGGACCTGGCCGAGGGGCGTCGGGTGGCGGAGCAGATCCGTGCCGGAACGGTGTGGATCAACGGCGGGGGCTCCATGCGCCCCGACGCACCGTTCGGCGGATACGGGCGCTCCGGCGTCGGCCGCGAACTCGGTGAGTGGGGAATGATGGAGTACCTGGAGCCCAAGCACATCCAGTGGCGCGTCTGACGACGCCCCGGATGGGGTGGGACGGCCCGGCAGCCTTCGGCTGCCGGGCCGTCGTCGTCTGCGGGTCCGGTTCCCGGAGGTACCGCGACCGACGCATGAGCAGTATGTGATGCGGGTCATGATCACCCATTGACTCGCCCCCGCGCGGTGTCCTATGGTCCTAATCATCTGCAGGAATTGTGATCTGCCTAACACCAACGATGCATTGTATATCGCATCCCGGCGGGCAGGACGCGCATCCCTTACTCCGAGGAGCATCCCATTCCCATGACCACTGAAGCACTGCAGTCCACCGCACAGGACGTCGAGCAGATCCGGCGCCTGACCCACGACTACGCCTGGGCCATCGACAACTTCCTCCTGGACGATCTCGTCGCCCTCTTCACGGAGGACGCGATCTTCGACATGCGGGGATTCGGGGCGCCTGCCGAGTCCGCAGGGCGTGAGGCGGTCCGCGCGGCCTTCTCGGCGATGATCGACAGCCTGGGCGGCTGCGTCCACCTGACGATGAACCACCTGGTCGACGTGGACGGGGACACGGCGACCGGCCGGGTCTACTGTCACGCGTTCGTCCTCAACCCCGACGGCAGCAGGGCCGAGAACCTGGCCCTCTACGAGGACGCCTACGCCCGAACCGTGGACGGCTGGAAGTTCAGCAGCCGGGTGATCAAGCCACTGCTGGCAGGCGCCCCCGCATCCGACACCTGAGAGACACCTGCCCCGGCCGACGTCGGCGCCCCAGCCGGCAGCCGGGCACGCCATGACAGCTTTCCCGCGGCGGACGCCTGGAGCACCGGGCGTCACCGGATCGGTACCTCAACCCAAGGAGCATTCCATGTCCATGACCACCGTGATCGTCGGAGCCGGCAGCGGCGGCGCCACCCTGGCCGCCCGCCTGACGGAGGACTCCGACCAGCGGGTCGTCCTCGTCGAGGCGGGGCCGGACTACGAGGACGTGAACAACCTGCCCGACGACGTGCGTGACGCGAAGGAGATGAGCGTCGAGAAGCACGACTGGGGGCTGAAGGCCTACTTCCTCGAGCCGCCGTCGGCCCGCGCGGCCATGCCCTACGCCCGTGGCCGCATCGTGGGCGGCTCCTCGTCCGTCAACGCCGCGATCGCCCAGCGAGCGACCAAGGAGGACCTGGACACCTGGGTGGCCGCGGGCAACCCGGAATGGTCGTACGAGAAGACCCTGCCCTACTTCGCGCGGCTCGAGAACGACCTCGACTTCCCGGACGGCACCGGCCACGGCTCCAGCGGTCCGGTGCCGATCGTGCGGCACTTCGAGGACAACTGGCCGGCCATCACCCGGGCGTTCGCCCAGTCCTGCGCGGAGCAGGGCTTCGAGCGGGTGGAGGACTTCAACGCGAAGTCCTCGTCCGGTTATGGCCCGGTGCCCCGCAACCTGCAGGGGGCGGAGGAGCTGCGGGCAGGTGCGTTGCTGACCTATCTCGCCACCGCCCGCCGCCGCCCGAACCTGGAGATCCGGGCCGACACCCTGGCCCGCCGGGTCCTGTTCGAGGGCACCACGGCGGTGGGCGTCGAGGTGGAGCGGGGCGGCGTGATCGAGAACATCCCGGCCGACCGGGTGGTCCTCGCCGGTGGGGCCTTCCACACCCCGCACCTGATGATGCTCTCGGGCATCGGGCCGCGTGAGGTGCTCGAGACGCACGGCATCGACCCGGTCGTCGTCAACGAGGCCGTCGGCCAGAACCTGCAGGACCACCCGTTCTCCCCGATGGTGGCCCTGCTGAAGGAGAAGACCGACAAGGGCGGCGTGCGGGCCCAGCTGAAGTACAGCACCGGCACCGAGGACCTGGTCGATGACATGATGATCTTCGCGGCCGTGCTCGACCCGGCGACGATGAACATTCCCGCCGAGACCAAGGGCAAGAAGGCCCTGATGATGAACAACCTCCTGGCGAAGCCGCACTCCGTCGGCTGGGTCACGCTGGCGTCGGCGGACCCGCACGTCCAGCCCGAGATCCACGTCAACTTCCTGTCCCATCCCCTGGACATCGAGCGGCTCAAGGGCTCCATGCGCAAGTCCTGGGAGATGATCAACTCCTCACCCATGAAGGAAGAGATCGACGAGATCTGCTTCCTGGACGCCGAGACCATCGCCGACGACGACAAGCTCGAGGACTACATCCGGTCCTTCGCCTCCACGTCGCTGCACTGTGCGGGGACGGCTCGGATGGGGCCGGAGGGCGACCCGCGGGCTGTCGTCGACCAGCACCTCGGCGTTCACGGCACCGAGAACCTCTGGGTCGCCGACGCCTCGGTGATGGTCAACGTGACCACGGGCCTGACCAACCTCACCGCGTTCATGATCGGTGAGCGGCTCGCCGACTGGCTCCGCGACGGTCCGGGCTCCTCCGATGAGCAGTCCGCGCTGGTGGGCCAGGCCTCCTGAGCGCGGCACGGTGAACGAGACGATGACGGAGAACCGGGCCACGTCCCCGACGCCCGAGGTGCTGGCCGACATCCAGGCCATCCGGTGGCTCACCGGCGAGTACGCCCGGGCGGTGGACTCCGCCAGGCTCGATGACCTCATGTCCTTGTTCGCGGACGATGCGGAGTGGGATACGACGGCCTTCGGCATGGGGGTGGAGCGGGGCCTGCCGGCCATCCGGGAGTTCTTCGCGCAACTGGTCCGCACGACCCGGGAGCGCTGCCACCTGGCGATGAACCACCGGATCGACGTGGACGGGGACACCGCCTCGGCGACGGTCTATCTCCACGCAATCGTCGTGATGGAGGGCGGCCGGCGGGACGAGTCCATCGGTTACTACGCCGACGACTACGTCAGGACGGCCGCGGGGTGGAAGTTCTCCCGTCGTGCGGCGAACGCGCTGATGGCACCACCGCCCGCGCCGGTCTCGTCCGACCACCCCTGACACCAGCGCCAATCATTCGACAACCACAACCACGACCATGGAGGAGCAGCCATGACCACCACCACTTCCGCCGCAGCCACTGCGGAGCAGACCATTCCGAGCTACGACAAGCTGTTCATCGGCGGGCGCTGGGTCCAGCCGTCCAGTGACGCCACGATCGAGGTCGTCTCGCCGATCACGGGTGAGGTGATCGCCACCGTGCCGGATGCGCAGGCAGCCGACATGGATGTCGCGGTCGCCGCGGCGCGGAAGGCCTTCGACGAGGGCCCGTGGCCCCGGATGAGCCCCGCCGAACGGGCGGAGATCCTTGCCCGGGTGGGCGCCGAGGTCAAGAAGCGCGTCGAGGCGATGTCGAACGCCTTCACGGCCGAGATCGGCGCTCCGGCCGGCTCCAGTGAGGCGTTCCACGGCAATGCCGTGAAAGTGTGGGACGACGTCGTCAGCCTGCATCGGCGCTTCGCGTTCGAGGAGGAGCGCAGCTGGGAGGGCGGTTCGGGCCGGATCATCCGCGAGCCGGTCGGCGTCGTGGCAACCATCCTGCCGTGGAACGGGCCCGTGGCGACCGCCTCGCTGAAGTTCGGCCCCGCGCTGGCGGCCGGCTGCACCGTGGTCGTCAAGCCCGCCCCGGAGGGGCCGGTCAGCATGATGATGCTGGCCGAGGCCATCGAGGCGGCCGGCCTCCCGGAGGGCGTCGTGAGCCTGCTGCCCGCCGGGCGTGAGGTCGGTGAGCACCTGGTCCGGCACCAGGGCGTGGACATGATCACGTTCACCGGCAGCACTGCGGCCGGCCGGAAGATCATGGGCATCGCGGCCGAGCGCATCGCCCGGGTCACGCTGGAACTGGGCGGCAAGTCGGCGGCCATCATCACCGACGACGTCGACCTCGACACGGTCTTCCCGGAGCTGGTGTTCTACGGCATCGGCCACTCCGGCCAGGTCTGTGCCGCCCTGACCCGCATCCTGGTCCCGCGCCAGCGCCAGGACGAGGTGGTGGAGCGCATCCGGGCCGTGATGGAGAACGTCAAGATCGGCGATCCCCGCGAGCCGGACACCCTGATCGGCCCTCTGGCCGCCGAACGCCAGCGCCAGCGCGTCGAGGAGTACATCGAGATCGGCAAGAGGGAGGGTGCGCGTCTCGTGACCGGCGGTGGCCGCCCCGAGGGCCTGGACACCGGCTGGTACGTCGAGCCGACACTCTTCGCCGATGTCACGCCGGACATGCGGATCGCCCAGGAGGAGATCTTCGGCCCCGTGCTCTCGGTGATCCCGTACGACTCGCTCGACGAGGCCGTCGAGATCGCCAATGGAACCGAGTACGGCCTGTCCGGAGCTGTCTTCGCCAGAGACGACAAGACCGCCGAGGAGATCGCGCGGCGGGTGAAGACCGGCCAGATCGGCATCAACTCGTGGACCATGAACGTGATCCAGCCCTTCGGCGGCTACAAGCAGTCCGGGCTGGGGCGTGAGGGCGGCGTCGAGGGCATGGAAGAGTTCCTGGAGACCAAGCTCTTGATGAACCCGTGACCGTCTGAACCACACGGGGGAGGGGCCGGCCGAGCAATCGGCCGGCCCCCAGCCGCCTTCGGCCGGGAAAGGGGCGCGGGCTGCACCGTGCCTCGTCCGTGAAGGGCGCCGACGGCTATCGGATCGTGCGGAATCCCAGGGCTTGCCTCCGGGCTGCGGGCCAGCACTCCGGCGCCCGCAGGGGCAGGAAAGTGCCCCGCCGATCACTCGGCGGGGCACTCCGTACGTCGTCCGTGACCGGGTTCCCGGTCCCTTGGCCGGCCGCTCAGTGCTTCTCGATCAGGGTGTGCTGCTCGATGAGGGTGAGTGCCAGCTCGGGGCAGCTGGCCACTGCCAGGCGACCTTCGTCCTCGAACTCCTCCGGAGTCGGGTTGGTGGGCTGGTTGGCCAGGCCGTCCTCGTCGGAGAGCGTGAACAGGTTCGGGGCGGTCATCAGGCAGACGCCGTGTCCCTGGCAGACCTTGCGGTCGAGTTCGATGCGCATCAGTACTCCTTCTGGTTGTGGTGCCCATGGCGAGCCGGTCACAGGTCCCTGACTACGGTTCCGGAAATGTTCAGCGGGCTCTGGACTCGCCCTAAAGTCCAGTCTATTATAATAATTAGTAGATACAAGGACGTGTTTCGCAGGCAGACCGGTTCGCCCGGGCATTCACAGGACGCGGAGCCCGAAAGTGAAGGGAAGTTCCATGACAGAGCAGAAGGTCACTGAGGATTCGGTACTCGTCGATGATCGCCCGGTCGTCGATTTCGATCACAATGCCGCGGAGCACAGTGCGGACCCCGTGGCGAGTTATCGCAAGCTGCGTGCCGAGGGCCCGATCGTCTGGACCGAGGCCTGGGGCGGATACTGGGTGCTGACCGGTTACGAGGCCGTGTTCGACGCAGCGCGTGACGACGAGATGTTCTCCTCCGCCCGTTCGCCCCACGGGGGAGAGGGGCAGGCCATCCTCATTCCCAAGCGTCCGATCACTGAGCACTACCCGATCGACCTCGACCCGCCGGCGTCGTTGCCGTACCGCAAGATCATGAACCAGCTCCTGACTCCTAAGCGGGTCGAGGAGATGCGGCCGATGGTCGAGCGGTACACGACCCTGTTCATCGATGAGGTGATCGAGAAGGGCGAGGCGGACTTCGCCACCCTGACCGGCATTCCGTCCATCATCACGATCTCCTGGCTGGGCCTGCCCATCGAGGACTGGCGCCGTTACTCCTTCGCCCACCGCAAGGTCCTCTCCGCGCCGGTCGGCAGCCCCGACTACATCAAGGTGACGGAGGAGGAGCTCCCGGCGTTGACCGAGGACGTGCGGAGGGTCATCGCGGAGCGCAAGCGCACCCCCGGGGACGATCCCATCAGCTTCATCCTCGGCCATGAGATCGACGGTCGGCCGATCACCGAGGAGGAGACCCTCAACATGGTCGACCTGATCATCTCCGGTGGGGTGGGCACCGTCGCCTCCCTCAGCGGCCAGGCCCTCGAGTGGCTGTCGGCCAACCCGGACGTCCGTCAGCGGCTGATCGACAACCCCGACCTGATGCAGAACGCCGTCGAGGAGTTCCTGCGTTATTTCTCCCCGACCCAGGCGCTGGCGCGTACCGTCGGCAAGGACGCCGACTTCCATGGTGTCAGGATCAGGAAGGGCGACCGCGCCCTGCTGGCCTGGTCCTCGGGCAACCGCGATGCGGCCGGTGGCTTCGAGGACCCCGACGAGGTCGACATCGAGCGCATGCCGAACCGGCACATGTCCTTCGGCGTGGGCAGCCACCGTTGCGCCGGCTCGCACCTCGGCCGGCTGATGGCGCGAACCATCCTCACCCAGGTCCTGGAACGCATGCCGGACTACAGGGTGGACCACGAGAAGGTGGTCCGGTACCCGCGGCAGGGCGTCAATACCGGCTTCGACCAGTTGCCCACCACCTTCACGCCGGGCAAGCGTCTCCTGGACGAGCGGCTCTGACCCCGGCCTGACAGCAGAAGCCATAGCGCGTGCCGGTCCCGACTGCCCCGGGGTGGTCGGGACCGGTGACGCCATAGTGAGGATGACCAGGATGAACTCGAGTGCCGTGACCGCGGAGTCCGACCCGGCGGAGTCCGCCCTGCGGGCGGGGTTGTCGTGGGGGGTGAAGGGAAGCTTCACCCGGTACGTCGCCTCCATGCCCGATGGGCGGTACGGAGCGGGCCATGGGGCCACCGAGACCGCTGACGGGGCCTTCTTCTTCGAGCTGGACGACGCCTCCGGCTACGATCCACGTGCCCAGGAGGGCCTCGTGAAGTACCGCGGAGACGTCCGCTTCAAGGCGCACGGCGGCATGCTGTTCGTGATGATCGTGGATCCCTGGTTGGAGTTCCACGAGGACGGCGTGTTGTTGACCGTCGTCGACGCCGAGCGCTGGCCCGACCGCGACCACCGGATCACGCTGGCGACCCTGCGGCCCGACGAACGCGGCTCCCGCGGCCTTCCGCCCGGTTGGAGATGCCAGGAAGCGCGGTTGTCCGCGGAGGGCGCCGCGGTGTTCAACGACGTCTACCCGGTGGGCGAGGTGCTGGAGCCGGCCCGCTACTGCACGGGAGTCCCAACCGCCGCGCACGACGCCGAGAGTGTCACTCCCCCTGTTGCACCGGGCCGATGATGGTTACAATGATGATCATAATTGACTTGATCCCGAGTAACGGAAGGGGAAGACCATGCCCAAGGTGACCTATACCTCGGCAGACGGTGACGTCAGCGTGCTGGAGGGCAACGCCGGCGACTCCGTCATGGAGATCGCGGTCCGCAATGGCGTTCCGGGAATTGTGGCCGACTGCGGCGGGTCCCTGGCCTGCTCCACGTGTCACGTGTACGTGCGGGAGGACGACCTCGGCCTTCTTCCGCCCTTGGAGGAGATGGAGGACGACATGCTCGACGGCACGACCTCTGAGCGTCGCGCCAACTCGCGGCTGTCCTGTCAGCTCACCCTCTCGGCCGAGGACAACCTGCACGTCGAGACCCCGGAAAGCCAGGTCTGATCGAGATGTCAACGAACCGTGGAATCCTCATCGTGGGCGCGTCCCAGGCGGGCGTGCAGCTGGCGAGCTCGCTCCGGGAGATCGGCTATGCCGACCCGATCACGATCGTCGGCGCAGAGCGCCATGCCCCATACCAGCGACCCCCGCTGTCCAAGGCGTACCTGCAGGGAAAGGTCACGGCGGAGACGCTGTCGTTCCGGACGCAGGAGTACTACGACAAGCACGACATCCAATTGGTCCTGAACGAGCGGATCGTGGCCGTCGACAAGGCACCCGACGGCTCGGGCGCGGCGATGTCCGCATCCGGGCGGGAATTCGCCTTCAGCCGCCTGGCCCTGACGACAGGCGCGAGACCGAGGAGGCTCCAGATCGAGGGCGCGGACCTGGATGGCGTGCTCTACCTGCGTGACGCGGACGACGCCGAGGACATGAAGGCCCGGATGGCCTCTGCGGACAACGTGGTGGTCGTGGGGGGCGGTTTCATCGGCCTGGAGGCCGCCGCGAGTGCCCAGAAGTTCGGCAAGTCCGTGTCCGTCCTGGAGGCGGCTCCACGGCTGGTCGGCCGCGCCGTGGGGGAGGAGACCTCCGAGTTCTTCCTCAAGGCCCACCGCTCCCGCGGCCTGGACATCACGCTCAATGCGAAGATCGTCCGCTTCACTGGTGAGTCCGGCCGGGTCTCCGGTGTGGAACTGGAGGACGGCCGGGTCGTGCCCGCTGACATCGTCCTCGTGGGCATCGGGGTTGTTCCCCGCACTGAGCTCGCCGAGCAGATGGGGCTCGCCTGTGGCAACGGGGTCATCGTCGATGAGTTCTCGCTGGCTTCCGACGGGACCACCGTCGTGGCCGGTGACTGCGCCGAGCTGCCGAACCCGATGCCCCGCGACGGGGCGCCGGAGCGCCTGCGCCTGGAGAGCGTCAACAATGCCGTCGAGCAGGCCCGCAACGCCGCCGCCACCGTGGCGGGCGGCAGGGTGCCCTACCGGATGGTCCCGTGGTTCTGGTCCGACCAGGGCGAGGTCAAGCTGCAGATGGCGGGACTGTCGGCTGGCTATGACCAGATCGTGACGCGAGGCTCGGTCGAGGACGAGAAGTTCTCGTTCATCTACTACCGGGAGGGCCAGGTCATCGCGGCCGACTGCATCAATAATCCGGTGGACTTCATGGCGGTGAAGGCACTCCTGGCCAAGGGGATCAATGTGCCGGCGGACCGGGTCGTCGATGCGGGCACGCCGCTGAAGAAGCTGGTGGCGGAATTGGCCCCGGCGTCCTGACGCAGCGCGCGGCAGCACGGTCCGCCCAACAGGATCAGAGACTATACTGATGATTCGAATTGTTGGGCGGCCTTGCCGCACGCCGTGTCTGGAGGGAATCCATGGAGGCTTCACTGAGGCCCCAGAAGACTGCTGTCCTGGTGGCGCAGCGCATCGTCGCCGACATCCAGCGCCGGGGGAACAAGGTGGGGGACCACCTGCCCCCTGAGCGGGTCATGTTGGAGGAGTACAACATCGGCCGTGGCACGTTGCGTGAGTCGCTGCGGTTCCTCGAGCTCCAGGGCATCATCGTGCTCAAGCCGGGTCCCGGTGGCGGGCCGATCGTCCAGCAGCCGGACGGCAGCGGCCTCGCCACGGCCCTGACCCTGTTGCTGCAGTTCGAGAACGCCCCGTACCGGACCATCACCGAGGCCCGGACGGCCCTGGAGCCGATGATCGCCCGGCTCGCCGCCACGCGCATGGGCGACGAGCAGCTGGCGGACCTCAAGTACAGCGTGGACCAGATGCAGGAGAGCCTCAACGACGAGGACGTGTTCCTGGAGATGAACCAGCGGTTCCACGACCTCATCGCCCACAGCTCAGGCAACGCCCTCTTCGGTCACCTCATCGACACCCTGCTGCACATGCTGGACGGAACGGCGATCGGCGTGGACTACCCCCCGCATCGACGCAAGGCCGTCCACAAGGCGCACGCCGCGATCTATGAGGCGCTGGCGGCGCGGGACTCGGAGGCCGCCGCGGACGCCATGCACCAGCACATCCTGGAGTATGCGAACTATGTCCAGCGGAAGTTCCCCGAGGTGCTGAACGCCCCCATCTCCTGGACCCTGTAGGCGGACATCGGGGATCATGTTCCGCGCCCTGGGGCAACGAGGGGCGGCCAATCTCATATAACCATTGTTCTGTTAGGCGCACTGCGTTACCGTCAAGGGTGACATGCATCACCATCCGGTGTGGAGTGCCGGCCGATGGAGGGATGGGAGTCGTCACCGCGTCCGGGACCTCACCGTCCTCCCCGCGCTCGGGGATCCCGCGGTGCGTTCAACCCACCGGCGCGGTTTCGCCGGCTCCCTCACGAAACGGCCGAGTCGTCCCGGAGGAGTGATCGTCACGGGGCCCGGCCCCGCCTCGGAGTGCTCGGAACAAGGGAGATGACGCATGGAGAACAGGGTAAGTGCCGGAAACTACGACGTGGTGGTCCTCGGCAGTGGGGCGGCGGGGCTGGTCGCCGCACTGGCGGCGGCCGACGCCGGGGCCAGGGTGGGCATCTTCGAGAAGGCCGAGGTGCTCGGGGGGACCACGTGCCTGTCCAGCGCCGTGGCCTGGCTGCCCGATAACCGCTACGCGCGGGAGGCGGGGGTGCAGGACTCGCGCGAGGAGGCCCTGTCCTATCTCGCCTCCCTGTCCAACGGGATGATCATCCCCGAGCTCGCGGAGGCCTTCGTGGACACCGTCCCGGAACTCCTGGAGTGGCTGGACACCACGCCGCTCAAGCTGTCCCTCGTGGAGCGGTATCCCGATTACCATCCGGAGCAGCCGGGAGGGAAGCCCGGTGGCGGCAGGTCGCTGGAACCGCGGCTGTTCTCGCTCCAGGGCATCGGCGCATGGGCCGAGCGCCTGGAGGGGACGCCGCGCCGCATGGTGGTGGGCGAGACACCGATCGGCGGCGGCACCGGGTTCCTCCCGGAGGACGTGGCACGAGAACGAGAGGCCGAGCAGGTCGAGGGGCTCGGGCGGGCCATGGTCGCCGCCCTCCTGCAGGGCTGCCTGGAGAGGGGCGTCGAGGTCCATGTCCGGGAACGGGCCACCCGTCTGCGCATCGAGGACGGGGAGGTCCGCGGTGTGGTCTTCGATGGTCCCGAGGGGGCCCACAGCGTGGCGGCCCAGCACGGCGTCGTCCTCGCCACCGGGGGTTTCGAGTGGGACCGGGCCCTGGCCCGCGACTTCCTGCGCGGCCCGCTGGATCACCCGGCGAGCGTGCCGACGAACACGGGGGACGGCCTGCGGATGGCCATGCGCGCCGGGGCCGCCCTCGGCAACATGCGCGAGGCGTGGTGGGCGCCCGTCTGCACCCTTCCCGGAGAACGGCCGGATGGGTCACGGCCGGTGTACCTCGTCCAGCGGGAACGCACCGTCCCGCATTCGATCATGGTCAATCGAGAAGGAAAGCGCTTCACGAACGAGGCCACGAACTACAACGCGATGGGCGGAGCCCTGCACGAACTGGACCCCACCTCGTTCGACTACCGGAACCTGCCCTGCTGGGTGGTCTTCGACGAGAACATGGTGGAACGCTTCGGAGGATTCGGTCGCGCACCGGGTGAGGCGATGCCGGACTGGGTGACCCGGGCCGACACCCTGGCGGGGCTGGCGGAGAGGCTGGGCCTTCCGGACGGCGCCCTCGAGGCTACAGTCGACCGATGGAACGGGCACGCTCGGCGGGGAGTCGATCCTGACTTCCGCCGCGGCGAGAGCGCCTTCGACGGCTTCGTCGGCGACAGGACCGCCTATCCGGGCCCGGAGTCGACGTTCGGCACACTGGAGCGGGGACCCTTCTATGCCGTCCAGCTGCACAGCAGTACGCTGGGCACCAAGGGCGGACCTCGGACCACCGTCCGATCGGAGGTCCTGGACGTCGACGGTGAGGTGATCCCCGGACTCTTCGCCGCCGGTAACGTGATGGCCGGACCGACGGGGATGGTCTATGGGGGCGCCGGCGGCACCCTGGGGCCCGCGTTGGTCTTCGGTTACCTGGCCGGGCGCACCGCCGGGCGCCGCGCGACCACGGGGGACGAGAAGGCCGTGGCGGCCGCCGCGGCGGTCTGAGGGCCGTCGGAGGATCCAGGCCCGGAGGAAGCGCTCGCGGGGACCGGCCTGGAGATCCCTGGCAGGCCTCCGCGTCTCGTCGACGGCCGGCTGCCGCCGCGACCGCGGAGACCTAGCGACTCTGGCCGGCGGACACCGACATCGCCCGGCGGCGCTCGTCCCGTCCGGTGAGCTCGGCAAGCTCGTCGTCAACGAGCCGGGGGCTGCGAAGCAGGATCCCCGACAGCGCGATGCCGGCCGCCGTGACGATCAGGAACACGAAGGGGGCCGTCCAGCTGCCCGTCCAGTCCCGCAAGATCCCCACCACCGGCGGACCTGCCACCGAGACCAGGGCACCCTGGCCCTGTACGAAGCCGCTGAGGGAGGCGGTCATGGCCGGGGTCCGGGTCCGCGCATTGATCAGCGCCAGCATCACCGGGAAGAGCCCGGTACCCAGCGCGGCGGTGAGGACCCACAGCGGCGTCAGGAACTCCGGGCAGAGCATGAGGCCGAGATAACCCGCGATGAAGGTGACGGCACCGACATAGCTCAGGACACCGGGATTGCTCATCCGGAGGGCGATGGCCGGCACGATGAGCGCCAGGGGACCGGCGGTCACGGCGTAGCCGGACAACAGGATGCCGGCATCGACGGCCGTCACGCCGGCAGTGTCCCGCAGGATCTCCGGCAGCCACGCGAGCATCGCGTATCCGTTGAGGGAGCTCAGCCCGTACATCAGCAGCAGGCCCCACGCCGTCCGGGAGCGCCACAGCCCGGCCCGCGTGGGCCCGCCGACGACGGCATCGTTCCCTGCCTCCTCGGTGCTCGATACCCTCCTGCTCCGGAGCAGGAGGGCCAGCCACGGCGGGACGGCGACCGCGGCGACGACGCCCCACAGCAGCAGGGCCGTTCGCCAACCGGCGGCATCGGCGACCATCGGCGACACCGCGCCGGGGATCGCCGTGCTGACGGAGAACAGCATGGCGTAGATGCTGGTCATCACCGCGATCCGGTCCGGGAAGTACTTCTTCACCAGGGCCGGCAGCAGGACGTTGCCCACGCCCATCCCGAGCATCGCCACGATGCTGCTGACGAGGAGTACCGGGAAGGTGTCCGCCCCGGCACGCATCAGGTGGCCGGCGACCATCACCACGAGGGAGATGACCAGGCCGGTCTCGAGGCTGATCCAGCGCGTGAGGACCGGACCCACGAGCCCCCCGGCGGCCAGCATGAGCGGGGGCAGCATGCCGATGGTCCCCAGGGCGACGTCACTCAGGGCGACGTCGGCACTGATCTGCGTGACGATGGCCGACACGGCCGTGACGGCAGTCCGGAGGTTGATGGCCACCAGAATGATGCCGAGGAGCGCGAGCCCCCGGCCCGCCCACAGCAGACGGGTCGCCGGCGGATCGCTTCGTGTGGCCGTACCACCACTCACTGCAGCCTCCTGGGCCTCATGCGCCGGCGTCCTCGCGGTGCGCGGCGCGGTCGGGTCCCGTGGGGGACGAGGTGATATGCGTCAGCTGCCCGTCCAGACGGGAGGACGTTTCTCGGCGAAGGCGCGAGCCCCCTCCGCGGCATCGTTGGACTTTCGGATCGGATCGACGTACTCGTGCTGGAGGGCGAACTTCTCCGCGAGCGGCCAGTCGGCCGACTCGATCATGACCTGCTTGGACGTGGCCAGCGCCAGCGGTGCGTTGCCGGCGACCTCTTCGGCCAGCTCGAGCGCCACGTCGAGTGCGGCACCCGGTTCGGCGACGCGGTTGACGAGGTGCAGTTCCCCCGCCTCCTCTGCCGGGAGCATGCGGCCGGTCAGGACGAGCTCCATGGCCACGTGATAGGGGATGCGCTGGGCGAGGCGCAGGAGACCTCCGGCGTTGGCGGTGAGCCCGCGCTTGACCTCGGGCAGCCCGAAGGTGGCATTGGTGGCGGTGACGATCAGGTCGCACGCCAGGGCGATCTCGAACCCCCCACCCAGGGCATAGCCCTCAACGGCCGCGATGAGCGGCTTGCGCGGCGGACGCTGCACCAACCCGGCGAAGCCGCGGTCGGGCACGATGGGGATCTCGCCCCGGGCGAACCCCTTGAGGTCCATGCCCGCGCAGAAGGTCCCGCCGCCTCCCGTGATGACGCCCAGGCTCAGGTCCGGACGGCTGTCGAGCCGGTCAAAGGCCTCGGCGAGCTCCTCGGACAACTGCAGGGACATCGCGTTGCGGGCGTGGGGGCGGTTCAGCGTGAGGACCAGGATCCGTCCGCGTTCCTCGATGATCAGTGGCCGGTCCTCGCGGCTCATGCCTTCCCTCCCACTCCGGTGACGGCCACTCCGGACCGGGTCTTGTACTTCTTGTTGATGTTGATCAGCACGGCGGTGAGCGGCTCCAACTGGCGGGCCAGCCGCAGGGCGCCGGCATCGATGCCGCGCTTGCCGGTGACGGCAGGGGCCAGGTCCATGACCAGGTCCTTCGCGTCCTGGTCGTCACCACAGACCAGGACGTCCTCGTGGCTGATCGGGCCGTCCGTCTTCCACAGGGTCAGCGCCGCCACGTGGTGGAACGAGCCGACGACGGCGGCCTCCGGAGCGAGTCGCTGCGCCTCCTCCGCTGCGCTCTCCTCGAGGGTGAGGCCGTAGGGGCCGTGCTCGTCGAAGGCCAGCGGGTTCACGCAGCTGATCACGGTCTTGCCGCTGAGGGACGGGGCCAGTGACGTGACCAGTTCCGCGTGGCCGTCCCAGGGGACCGCCAGGATCACCACGTCGGCGTCGGCGGCCGCGGACGCGTTGTCCGTCCCGCTGATCACTGCTCCGTTCCCGACCTTCGCGGCGATCTCCTCGGCCTTCTCAGCGGCCCTGCCGGCATCGCGTGAGCCGATGGTGACCGTGTGGCCGGCCAGCGCCATGCGGTAGGCCAGGCCGCGCCCCTGGGGTCCCGTGCCGCCGATGACTGCAATTCTGTACATGACGTGTCCTCTATCTGTCTCGTGCTCAGCGCGGTGCCATCCGGATGGCTCCGTCGAGTCGGATGGTCTCCCCGTTGAGCATGGGGTTGGAGATGATGTGCTGGGCCAGGTCCGCGTACTCCTCCGGGACGCCCAGACGGCTCGGATGAGGGATGCTCTGGGCCAGGGAGTCACGCACGTTCTCCGGCAGCCTGGCCAGGATGGGCGTGTCGAACAGGCCCGGGGCGATGGTCATCACCCGGATGCCCTTGCTCGCGAGGTCACGGGCGGCCACCAGCGTCATGCCGACGATGCCGGCCTTGGCCGAGGCGTAGGGGATCTGGCCGATCTGGCCCTCGTAGGCGGCGACGGAGGCCGTGAGGACGCAGACGCCGCGCTCGCCGTCCACCACGTCGTTCTTCGCCATGCGGGCCGCCGCCAGGCGCAGGACGTTGAACGTGCCGATGAGGTTCGTCCGGACGACGCCCTCGTAGTCTTCCAGCGAGCCCGGGTTGCCATCGCGGTCGACGAGGCGGACTGCCCCGCCGCGACCGGCGCAGTGGACCAGGGCGCGGAGCGGCGCCTGGTCCTCCGCGGCGTCCAGGGCCGCGTTGACGCTGTCCGGGTCGGTGACGTCGGCGGGCGCGAAGGTGGCGCCGAGCTCCGCGGCGACCTCCTCGCCACGGGACGAGGGAAGGTCCAGGATGACGACCCTCGCCCCGTCCTGGATCAGGCGCCGGACCGTCGCCTGGCCGAGGCCGGACGCACCTCCGGTGACGACGACGGATGCTCCGTTGATATCCATGTTTGTTCTCCTGACGAGTCGTTCAGAGTCGTTCGATGATGGTGGCGTTGGCCATGCCGCCGGCCTCGCACATGAGCTGGAGGCCGAAGCGGTGATCGTTGTCCTCCAGGGCGTGCAGCATCGTGGTGAGCAACCGGGTCCCCGAGGCGCCGAGCGGATGTCCGAGGGCGATCGCCCCTCCGCGGGGATTGAGCTTCGCAGGATCGGCGTCGAAGTGCTGCTGCCAGGCGAGGGGGACCGGGGCGAAGGCCTCATTGACCTCGACGTGGTCCATCTCCTCCAGCCGCATGGACGACCGCTCGAGGATCTTCTCCGTAGCCGGGATGGGAGCGGTGAGCATCAGCAGAGGATCGTCACCGACGGCCGTCATGGCATGGATCCGTGCACGGGGCCGCAAGCCCAGCTCCCGTGCCTTGCGCTCGCTGACCATCAGCACGAGGCTGGCGGCGTCGGAGATCTGGGAGGCGTTGCCGGCGGTCACCGACCAGGTGACCTCGGGGAACCGCCCGCTGAGCTCTGGCGTCTCGAAGACCGGGTTGAGGGTGGCCAGGCGCTCCACGGTGGTGCCGGGTCGTGGGGTCTCGTCCCGGTTGACCACGGTCCCGTCCGGGGCCGTCACCGGAACGATCTCCCGTTCGAAGCACGGGGCGGCGGCAGCGGCCAGGTGGTGGGACCGGGCGGCGTACTCGTCCTGCGCCGTCCGGGCGATGCCGTACTTGGCGGCGACCAGTTCCGCGGCGACGCCCTGGGAGACCAGCCCCGGGGAGTAACGGGCCGTGACCGACGGGCCGAAGGGATCGGCCCCGGCGCGGGCGGAGCCCATGGGCACGCGGCTCATGGACTCGATCCCGCCGGCGATCACCAGGTCATAGGTTCCGGACATGATGCCCTGCGCGGCGAAGTGCACCGCCTGCTGTGACGAGCCGCACTTGCGGTCGATGGTGGTCGACGGGACGTGCGCCGGGAATCCGGCGGCCAGCCAGGCCATGCGCCCGGGTGTCGCGGATTGCTCCCCGGTCTGCGAGACGCAGCCGATGAGCACGTCGTCGACCTCTCCGGGGTCGATGCCCGTGCGGTCCACCAGGGCGGTCAGCGCCTGGGCCAGGAGGTCCACGGGGTGGATCTCGGCCAGTGCGCCGCCGGCGCGGCCGCGGCCGGTGGGGGTGCGTAGCGCGTCAGCGATCAAGGCGTCGGTAGTCATGGATGAACCTCCTGCATATTGCTTATCATGATTGTCATCTTGCCCGCAATGGGTCGCCAGGGGATGTCATCGTGTGACCTCCCGGCCCGCTGAGGGGCGTGTCCATAATCCATGATGATTGTTATATTCAACATATCGTAGTCAGCAGGGGCCCCGAAGGGCGGCCCGGACAAGGAGTGACAAGATGCCCAGCACCATCGCGGTAGACGACCGGGTCCGGCAGCTCGCCGACCGGGCCGAAATCCAAGAGCTCGCGGTCCTGTACGGGTTCATCATGGATGAGCGCGACGAGGACGGGATCCGCCAGATCTTCACGGAGGACGCCACCCTGCGCTCCCAGGACGGGGTGTTCGCGGCCTCGGGGATCGACGAGATCGTGGAGACGTACCTGGGTCGGTTCAAGGCCCTGGGTCCCACGAACCACTACAGCCACGGCCACGTGGTGCGGTTCCAGGCCGACGATCCCGACGTCGCCTTCGGCCTGCTTGCCTCCCACGCGGAGGTCTCGCGGAACGAGGTGGCGATGCAGGTCGCCCTCCGCTACAAGGACACCTACCGTCGGGTGGACGGCCGCTGGCGGATCGCCGACCGCCTGATGTCCTACATGTACTACCTGCCCGTCACCGAGTACGCCGAGGGGCTGGGCGACCGGAACAGCGTCCGGGCCTACGGTGACCACCGGCCGTCCGACTGGCCGGAGTCGCTGTACTCGGAGCAGGGGAGCGCCTGGCTCAAGAAGTACCTGTGGTGATGCTGCCGTCGGACGGCGGGGTGATCCGGCCCCGCTCCCGGTGAGCCGCCGTCGTCGTGTCGGACGTGCAGGACCGCACGACGACGGCGGGGCCCTGGGGGCGGGGCGCCGGCCGGCGCCCCGCCCGAGCGGGCTCCTAGATGCGGGCGGTCCAGGAGACTGGAGTGTCCAGCAGCTCGGGGAACTTCCGTTCCGCGTACCGGGTGTAGGCCGCAATGTGCTCGTGCATGGCCGCGGCCGCGGTCACGGGGTCCCGGGCAGCGATCGCCTGGTAGATGCTGGAATGCGCCTCGTACACGGCCGCCCGCCGGTGCTCGGGATAGTCGAAGCCGATGGCGCTGCCGTCGAGCATGCCCAGCAGCGACTCCACGAGGTAGCCGAACATCGCATTCCCGGAACCGTGGGCGATCGTGTCGTGGAACCGCCGGTTCATCTCCAGGAAAGTGGCTTCATCGCCGAGGTTCTCCCCCATGTGCTCCACGCTGTAGGCCAGGTCCGCGAGTTGATCGCCACTCATCCTGGTGGCCGCCAACTGGGCCATCATCGGTTCCAGGCCGGCGCGGGACTCGGCGATGGTGCGGAAGGGAGCGTTCTCGAACTGCAGGAGCAGCGTCAGGGCGGTGGCGAGTCCCGTGGCGTCCGGCTGCTGAACCACGGGCCCACCGCCCGGCCCCGGCTTGAGGGCGATCACCCCTTGGAGCTCCAGGAACCGCAGGGACTCCCGGAGCGTCCCGCGCCCGATCTGGTAGTGCTCCAGCATGGCCCGTTCCGGGGGAAGCCGGTCGCCCACGGTATTGCCGCCGCGCTGGATGTCGGCAACGATCCGCTGGGCGACCAGCATGGCGGTCTTCTGCGGGCGCATGGATGAATCGGGCATCACGAGGCCTTGGCGGTGACATCGTGGGCGATGACGCCCCCGGCTGCGAGTCTGTCCAGGGTGTCCGTCTCCACGCCCAGCTCATCGGCGAGGATCGTGGCCGTGTGTTCCCCGACCGCCGGGACGCCGTGGTAGGACGGCCGGGGGGTGCCTGCAACGTGCAGGATGGGGCCGGTCATCGTGGCGTTGCCCAGCACCGTTCCCGACAGTTCGACCAGGGTGCGCTCCAGGAAGTGTGGGTCCTGGACGATGTCGCTGGAGTCGTTCACCGGAGCCGCGACGACCTCGTACTCCTCCAGCACGGCGAGCACCTGCTGGCGGGGCATGGAGCCGACCCAGCCCTTGACGATCTCCTGGAGCTCGTCGTTGTTCTCCATGCGGGCGGGATTGGTGGAGAACCGTTCATCCGTCTTCAGGTCCGGCCGGCCCATGGCGTCGAAGAGGCGCATGGCGATCGTCTGCGCGGAGGCGGCGATGGACAGCCACCCTCCATCGCCGGACTGGTAGATCCCGCGAGGAGAGGCCGAGCCGGAGGTGTTGCCCACCCGGGTCATGATGACGCCGTTGGAGGTGTAGTTGAGCAACGCGTCGCCGAGGATGAACATCAGCGGTTCATAGAGGGCCACGTCCACCTCGGAGCCGACGCCGCTGATCTCCCGGCGGTACAGGGCCATGGCGGTGCCGAAGGCGGCCGAGATGCCGGCGATCGAGTCGGCAAAGCCGAACGGAGGAGAGGTCGGAGGGGTGTCCGGCCAGCCGTTGAGGAACGCATATCCGCTGGCTGTCTCCGCCACGGTGCCGAAGCCGGGGCGGCCACTGTAGGGACCGCTCTGGCCGAAGCCGCTGACCCGGGTCAGGACCAGTCGCGGATTGACCTCGGCCAGGACGTCGTACCCCATGCCCCACGCCTCGAGCCGGCCCGGGCGGAACGACTCGATCACGACATCCGCACCGCGGATGAGCTCGAGGGCCAGCTCGCGTCCCTCCGGCTGGCGCAGGTCGATGCCGACCGAGCGCTTACCGGAATTCAGGCGGGCGAATCCCAGGGCCAGCCCGTCCTTCTGTGGTTGCCACTGCCGGGCCATGTCACCGTTGACCGGGTCCTCGACCTTGATGACCTCCGCTCCGAAGTCGCGCAGCATGCGCCCGGCGGTGGGGGCGGCGTACATCGATCCCAATTCCACGACCCGCACGCCATCGAGCAATGATCGGGATTCTGACTTGGGCTGTTCCATGGCAACCTCACCCTCTTTCTTGAGTGCTACGCTATAGGTAGTAATAATGATAAGAGATTACCAGACTGGCCATCGGTTCGACAGGGGCGGACGGTGCCGGGGCCGAGGCCGGTCCGGGTGCAGCGTGCGCCGGGCCTCGGCAATGATCCACTGGAGTTAGGGGAAACCGTGCAGACCGACAGTTTCAAGGAATTCGACCTGACCGGGCGCGTGGCGCTCGTGACGGGGGGCAGCCGCGGGCTGGGACGCGCCATGGCGCTGGGACTGGCCCGCGCTGGGGCGGACATCATCATCGCCAGCCGCAATGGCGAGGCCTGCGAGGAGTTCGCCCGGGAGATCGAGGCGGAGACGGGCCGCCGGGCTGCCGGCTTCGGTGTCCACGTGGGTCGCTGGGACGACCTGGAACCGTTGGTCGACGAATGCTACGAGGCATTCGGGAAGATCGACATCCTCATCAACAATGCGGGGATGTCCCCGCTCTACGACTCCGTCGACACCGTGAGCGAGCAGCTCTTCGACAAGGTCGTCGACGTCAACCTGAAGGGGCCGTTCCGGCTGGCGGCCCTGGTCGGGACCCGGATGGCCGCCGGTGACGGTGGATCCATCATCAACATCTCCAGTGCGGCCGCGGTGCATCCCAAGCCGCACGTCCTGCCCTATGCGGCCGCCAAGGCCGGCCTCAACGCGCTCACCATCGGGCTGGCCCACACCTTCGGGCCCTCGGTCCGTTGCAACGCCATCATGGCGGGCACGTTCCGGACCGACGTGAGCAAGTCCTGGGACGAGGAGGCCTTCGGCCGCCGCGCGGAGACGTTCGCCTTGCGCCGAGGCGGCGAACCCGAGGAGGTCGTCGGCACCGCTCTCTACCTGGCCAGCGATGCATCCAGCTACACGACGGGGGCGATCATCTCCGTGGACGGCGGCCAGCCCTAGCCTTCGGGCGCCCCGGGGCCCTGTTCCGGACCTGGCGTCCGGAACAGGGTCCCTTCATGCCTGCGGGCCCGGCGTCCGCCTCGCCGATCACACCCGGGGCCCGTGCCCGCCCGGTCGAGCAGGTCAGTCCAGGGGCTCACCAGGCCGCGCGTACCGCCGGATGCTCAGCAGGGCCAGCAACGTGACCAGGGCGGCGCCCATGAGGAAGTACGCCGGGGAGCGCGGGTCACCGGTGCTCATCGTCAGCAACTGGACGAGGAACAGCGCGGTCCCGCCGAAGACGGCTCCGCCGATGTTGTAGCCGACGGCGAACGTCGCCATCCTGGTCCGCGATGAGGTGAACTCGGTGAAGAAGCAGATGACGACCGCCACGGCGCCTCCGAGGCCGATCGCCATGAGCCCTAGTGCCAGGATGACCAGGGCGAGCGAACCGGATGACAGCAGGACGAACAGCGGATAGCTCAGGACCAGGAAGAACACGGCTGAACCGACGGCCACCTCCTTCCGGCCCACGCGGTCGGAGAGCCAGCCGACCACGGGGTGCAGGACGACGCTCAGCCCGAGGCCGATGGTGGTGGCCAGGAATGACTCCTGGCCGGAGAACCCCTGAGCTCCCAGGTACGTCGGGAAGTAGGAGAGGAAGACGAAGTTCGCGGAGAACGTCAGGGCGACCACGGCCGTCCCCTGGACGATGACCCACGGTGTCTCCCTGATGGCCTCGCGCAGCGGTCGCTGCGACAACTCCCCTTCGCGCCGGAGCTTGATGAACACCGGGCTCTCCTCCAGCTTCAGCCGAAGGTAGATGGCCACACCGCCAAGAGGCAGGGCCAGGAGGAAGGGAATGCGCCAGCCCCAGGCGTCGAAGGCCTCTCCCGGTGCGAGGGCGGTGACCCCGAGGACGACGGCGGAGGCCAGCAGGAAGGAGAAGGTCGCGCCACTCTGGAGGAACGCGGTGTAGAACCCCCGGCGGTGTGCGGGGGAGTGCTCGGCGATGTAGGTGACCACGGAGATGACCTCACCGCCGGCGGAGAAGCCCTGGACCAGGCGCAGCAGTACCAGCATGACGGGGGCGGCCACACCGATCGCGACCTCGGTCGGCAGGACGCCCACGAGGAAGGTGGCCAGAGAGATGGCCGTCACCGATATGACCAGGACCGTCCGCCGCCCGACCCGGTCCCCGAGCGGTCCGAGGACGAGGCCTCCCAGGGGGCGCATCAGGTTGGCGACGCCGAAGACCGCGAAGGCGGACAGGATGCCCATCGCCGGGTCGTCCGAGGGGAAGAAGAGGCGGGCGATCGTGGCGGCCAGGAGCCCATAGAGGGCGTAGTCGTAGAACTCGACGACCTGGCCCGCCACGCCGCCGCTGACGATGCGCCGGATCTCCTTCCTCGATGCGGTCTGGACGGGGCTCGCGAGGGCCTCGGTGCCGGACAGGACGGTCATGGCGTTGTTCCTTTCGACATCATGCACGTGAACGGATCAGCGGCACCGAGCGTCTCGTGAGTGTTCTCCCGAGCGTCGTCCGACCGGGGGGCGGCCGCCGCCAGGCCGGCGGCGAATCCCAGGTCGTAGGCCTCCGCGCTGCCGAGCCGGAACATGTCGTTCTCGGCGGGGCGTACCAGGTCGCGGGCCGTCGCCATGGGGCGGGACGGGTCGACGTCGGGCAGGACCAGGTGCCCGAGGCCACGGACCAGCGCTACGGGCCGGCCCGTGGCCTTGCCCTTGACTAGGTCGGCTGCTCCGGCGATCTCATCAGCGACCGCCGCGGCCGAGGCCGACAGCAGGTTTCCGTGGGTGTCCTGGGTGCCACGGTAGTCCTCGAGCACCTTCAAGCCAGCTGCCCCGATCGCTGCGTCCGTCTGGCCGTCTCGCCAGGGCCGGCCGAGGGTGTCGGAGAGGATGACGCCGACGGCGATACCGAAGCGGGTGCGGAGCGACGCGCAGAGATGCCGGGCCGAACCATCCGGGTCCTCGGGCAGTAGGAGGACCGTGCCGTCGGGGGTGTTGCTGTTGTCCACCCCCGCGGCGGCGAGCACCAATCCGAGGCGGTTCTCCACGATCCGGGTACGGCCCCCCGGGTGGGTTCGGCTGGCCACCAGCCGGACGGTCTCCGCGGTGATGGCCTCTTCGCGGTCGGCGGCGCGGACCTGCCGTCCCTCTGCCTTGGAGACGATCTTGCTGGTCACGACCAGGATGTCCCCGGTGCGGAGGCCTTCAGGTGATGCGGCGGCAGCGTCCCCGATGAGCGTGGCCAGGTCGTCGCCGGGCCGGACCTCGGGGATGCCGCCGAGGGCGGTGATCGACAGGGCGGTCATGCTGTCCTCCTCGTGCCGTGGAAGGGACGGGTCCGGGGCGTCCGGTCGGCGTGCCACTGCAGCGCCGCGAACTCAGTGGCCAGGCCGGCACCGCGCTCCAGCGCCCGGTGGAGGTCGGAGACGGTGTCGACGTCCTGGCGGAGCGAGGAGTCTGCGCGTACGGGCAGCACCGCGTGCCCTGCGCGGCGGTGCGCCTGGCTCGACCCGGGGCCGAAACGGGGGGTAATCCCGGCCCCGGGTGCCGCCGTGATCAACGTCGAGCCACTGCCCTCCTTGTCGGGTACCAGTCCCAGCGAGACTCTGCGGGCAAGGTCCAGGGCCGCCGAGAGGTCGCGGGGCGACAGGCAGGGCAGATCGCCCGTGAGAGCAGCGACCGGAACGGGATGATGGTCCCTGGCCCAGGCGAGGCCGGCCTCGACAGCGGCATTCAGCCCGCGCTGGGGGTCTGCCACCACGGTGACCCCGGGCAGCATGGTGTGTACGGCCGGATCTGCGGAGACCACGACCACCCGACCGACCTCTTCGGCGGCCCTGGCCGCCACGACGGTGTCCCGGAGGAATGCCAGGGCCAGCCGCCTGCGCTGCTCAGGGTGTAACCCCGGTCTTCCCTCGCTCGCGTGGCCGAGCCGGCTCTTGGCCATGGAGCCGCCCTTGAAGGGCACCACAACGGTCCACGAGGCGCTGACGTGAGCGGACGTTCGACCCAGCATGATCTGTTCCTTTCCAGGACCAGGCCCGCGCTAGGCGGGCCTCACCCCGATGGAGACCGGGACCCTGGTCGAGGGGACGCGACCGCCGTCGGCCTCCTCCGGGGACACCGAGAGCGACTTGCCCGTGGCGGCGAACCCCGTGTCTGCATGCAGTGCAGCGGTGGCGAGCCGTTCCGAGGAGGGGACGCCGTAGGTCGTCGTTCGTTGCCAGGGCGTGCGGCCGGCCTCCCGGATCATGGCCTCGAGCTCGGTGACCGTCTTCTCTGACCCGTTGTCCGCGCCGGCCATGCGGCTGATGGTCTCCTCCATGAGGGTCCCACCGAGGTCGTCGGCACCACCCTCCAGCATCAGGCGCGTGCCCTCGGTGCCGAGCTTCACCCAGGAGGTCTGGACATGGTCGATCCGCCCGTGCAGCATCAACCGGGAGACCGCGTGGATGGCCCGGTTCTCCTGCAGGGTCGGCCCGGGGCGGGCGACCCCCGCCAGGTAGACCGGTGCGTTCGTATGGATGAAGGGCAGCAGGACGAACTCCGTGAAGCCTCCCGTCTCGTCCTGGATCCGGGAGAGCGTCCGCAGGTGGCCAACCCAGTGGGAGGGGTTGTCCACATGTCCGTACATCATGGTGGCGCTCGAGCGGATGCCCAGCCGATGGGCCGTCGTGACGATCTCGATCCAGGCCGACGCCGGTAGCTTGCCCTTGGTCAGGAGCCACCGGACGTCGTCGTCGAGGATCTCCGCGGCCGTGCCCGGGATGGTGTCCAGGCCGGCGTCCTTGGCCTCCGACAGGAACTCCTTGAAAGACAGACCGGTCCGGGCTGCACCGTTGACGATCTCCATCGGGCTGAAGGCGTGCAGGTGGATGTCCGGTCGACGCCTCTTGACCTCACGAGCGAGGTCGAAGTATGCGGTGCCGGGCAGGTCGGGATGGATGCCGCCCTGCATGCAGATCTCGGTGGCGCCGATGGCCCATGCCTCGTCGACGCGGTCACCGACCTGCGCCATCGACAGCGTGTAGGCATCGGCATCGGTCCGTCGCTGGGCGAAGGCGCAGAAGCGGCACCCGGTGTAGCAGACATTGGTGAAGTTGATGTTCCGGTTGACGACGTAGCCGACGCCCTTGCCGACGGCCTGTTCACGGACCTGGTCCGCCAGGTGGGCGAGGGCTTCCAGCTCGGGGCCCTCGGCACTGAGCAGGGTCAGGTAGTCGGCGTCAGAGAGCCCGGCGGGATCGATCTCCGCACGTCCCAGCGCGGCACGGACATCGGCGGACCCGGCTCGGCCCGCCTGCGACACCGACCCGGCGGACGATGACGCCTCCTCGCGCAGGGCCTCCCAGTCCCCGTAGACCGCATCGAAGTCGCCCCGCCGGTCCGCTGTGCGTCCGGTCGTGTCGATCTCCGTGTGCAGGTTGACGCGACCGGTCCCCGCCGTGGCCCAGTCCGGGTCCGGTTCCTGCCAGGGATGCCCTGTCGGCTTCGCGTCCTCCACGGCCAGGCCGTCCGGCGCGGCCAGCGCCCGCACGTGAGGCTGGACGCGCGGATCGATCCAGGGCTCTCCGGCGCGGACATAGTGCGGGTGTGCGGTCAGCCTTTCCCTCAGCTCGAATCCGCTCTCGGCGGTGAGCCGGGCCAGGTCATCGAGCTGTGGCCAGGGCCGCTCCGGGTTGACGTGGTCAACGGTGAGGGGGCTGACTCCGCCCCAGTCGTCGATTCCGGCGCGAACCAACAGGCCCAGTTCGTGTTCGTCCGTGAGATTGGGAGGGACCTGGATGCGGGCCTTGGGCCCCATCAACATCCGGGTGACGGCGACGGCGGCCGTGTACTCCTCGGTGGCCAGGTCGGGGGAACCCATCATGGCGGTCGCGTCCTTGGCCCGGAAGTTCTGGACGATCACCTCCTGGATGTGCCCGTGGCGTCGGGCCGCGGCCCGGATCGCGAAGATGGAATCGATGCGATCGGCATAGGTCTCCCCGATGCCGAGCAGGATTCCCGTGGTGAACGGGACGTTGGAGCGGCCGGCGTCCTCGATGACCCGCAGCCGCAGGGCCGGGTCCTTGTCGGGGGAACCGAAGTGGGGGCCGCCCTTCTCCGAGAACAACCGGCTGGACGTCGTCTCCAGCATCATTCCCATGGACGGCGCCACCGGCTTGAGCCGCTGGATCTCCTCCCAGCTCATGACGCCCGGGTTGAGGTGCGGCAGCAGCCCGGTCTCCTCGAGGACCCTGATGGCCATCGCGCGCACGTAGTCGAGGGTGGAGTCATAACCATGGGCGTCGAGCCACTCCCGCGCAGCGGGCCAGCGGTCCTCGGGCCGGTCGCCCAGGGTGAAGAGCGCCTCCTTGCAACCCATGGCCGCGCCCCGGCGTGCGACGTCGAGGATCTCGTCCGGGGACAGGAACAGGGGCTTGCCGGCCTTCTGCAGTTGGCCCGGCGTCTGCGCGAAGGTGCAGTAGTGGCAGCGGTCGCGGCACAGGTGGGTCACCGGCACGAAGACCTTCTTCGAGTAGGTGATGACGCCCGGGCGCCCGGCCTCCAACAGCCCGGCGTCCCGGACCCGGCTCGCCGCGGTCAGCAGCCGGTCGAGGTGCTCGCCGCGGGCGTGCAGGAGCGTCTGTGCCTCCAGGGCGTCGAGCGTGACGCCGTCCTCGGCGCGGCGCACGGCACGGCGCAGCGCGCTCTCGTTGGGGATGAAGGTTTCGGTGGGAGACAAGGTCAGGACCTCCAGGGTGACGGATCGGGATGTTGGGGACGGGCGGTGCGGGCAGGGATCAGGAGGGGGCGGGCAGGCGGACGAGATCGAGGGCCGCTGCGACCATGTCTGCGGTTGCCGGCACATCCGTCATCCACAACGGGACCGCTGCCGCCCGGATGCCCGCCTCGTCGAGCGGTGCCACCGCCGATGCGTCGGTGGTGTCCACGAGCCAGGCGTCCAGGACACCGCCGTCACGCCGCGCACCGTAGTGGAGTGCGACATCCAACGCGGTGGAGGGGACGCCGATGGCCTCCAGGCACTGATCCGCCATGCCGTGCACGGCCGCTCCGCCGATGATCGGGGAAATGCCCACGACGGGTGCCAACGTCCGGCCCAGGGCTTCGCGGACTCCGGGAACCGCCAGGATGGTTCCCACGGACACGACGGGGTTGGACGGCGGGAGGACGACGACGTCGGCCGAGAGGATGGCCTCGATGACCTGCTCCGTTGCCTGGGCCGTGTCCAGGCCCACCTGCACGAATTCGCCGGCGGGCACCGCCGCACGATACCTGACCCACCATTCCTCGAAATGGATGAGGCTCCCGGCCGGGTGTTCATCGATGTCCTGGGTCAGTCGGACATGGGTCTCCACCGCGTCGTCGCTCATGGGGAGGAGTTCCACGCCAGGCTGCCAGCGGCGGCAGAGAAACTCCGTGACCTCGGTGAGCGTCGATCCCTGGCGGAGCAGGTCAGTGCGGACGACGTGGGTGGCGAGGTCCAGGTCGCCGAGGGTGAACCAGTCCCAGCCCCGCCCGTAGGCGGAGATCTCCGCGGACGTCCTGCGGGTCTCCCCATTGCGACCCCATCCCTGGTCCTCGGATATGCCACCGCCGAGGGTGTACATCAGCGTGTCGAGATCCGGGCAGACGCGCAGTCCGTTGAGCCACATGTCATCACCGGTGTTGGCGATGACGCGCACGTGGGTCCGGGTCCTCCCGGCCGGCGTCGTCTCCTGGGCCCTCTCATGGTGAAGCAGGCCGCGGACGAACCGGGCGCCTCCGACACCACCGGCCAGCACTGCGATCGCCGTCATCCGTAGCCACGCCTTTCATGCCCACCCGTCGGGTGGTGTGTTCACCGACCGGCCGACGCTCGTGACGAGCGTCAGAACCACCGTCGTCTATTGATGAATTCCATTATTATCATATGCGCATCCATCGGGGCAGGGGTGTCCAGGAGGTGGCTCCCATGGCGGCATCGGGGCCCGCGGCGGCCCGTGTTCTTCAGGGGCGGTGCGGCCCGCGGAGACGCCGAATCCCTGCCCGCAGTGGGGATGCGGGCGAGGCCTCTACCCAGGGGGTTGCGTGAGATGGATCACCCTCCGATGCGTTCGGCGTTCCGGCTGCCCGTCGTCCCAGGCCGCGCCGGCAGCCGGAGCCGGGGATCGACCCTGACACCGGCCGCCGGGAAGGGTCAGGCCAGCTGGAAGCCGTGGTAGCCCTGCTCGGCCACCTGGTCACACCGCTGGGTGTAGGCGGTCAGCCCCCCCGCGTACGGCATGAAGACCCTCGGCTTGCCCGGCACATTGGCCCCGAGGTACCAGGAGTTGGCCTGCTTCATCAGTGTCATGTCCGCCACGTCGTTGACGTGCTGGACCCACTCGTCCTCGAACTCCGGGAGCGCTTCGGATGTCTCCAGTCCGTTCTGGCAGAGGTATGCGATATGCTCGTCGATCCACTCCACGTGCAGCTCGATCGCGGTGACCATGTTCGTCAGCACGCTCGGGCTGCCCGGGCCGGCAACGGAGAACATGTTGGGGAAGCCCGCCACGCTGAGGCCCAGGTACGTCTTGGGGCCGGCCGCCCAGTGGTCCCGCAGGGACCTCCCATCGCGTCCACGGATGTCGATCCTCGACAGGGAGCCGGTCATCGCGTCGTACCCGGTGGCGAACACCAGGACATCCATGGCGTACTCTTCCTGTCCCGTGGCCACGCCTTCGGGGGTGATCCGCGAGATCGGATTCGCGCGCACGTCGACGAGGTCGACATGGGGCAGGTTGAACGTCGCGTAATAGTCCGTGTCCACGCAGATGCGCTTGGCCCCGACGGGGTAGTCGCGGGGCTTCAGCTTCTCGGCCGTTGCTGGATCCTCGACGATCGTATCGATCTTGCCCCGGATGTAGTCGGCAAGCTTGTCATTGGCCTCGCGCGAGATGCCGAGGTCGGAGAAGCATGCGCCGATCCGGAATCCACCCAGTGTCCAGTGCTCGTCGAAGACCTCTTGGACGCGCGCATCGCCGACGTCCAGGGCTGATTCCGACCCCGGGGGGAAGGGCATGCCCGTAGGCGTACTGCGGGCGCGCTTGCGCACATCGCGGTAGTTGGCCTTCACGTCGGCCCAGAACTCGGGGTCGAGTGGGCCGTTGAGTGCGGGGACGCTGAAATTCGGCGTCCGCTGGAAGACCGTCAGGTGGCTGGCCTGCTTGGCGATCTCAGGGATCGCCTGGATGCCCGAGGAGCCGGTGCCGATCACGCCGACGCGCTTGCCGGTGAAGTCGACCCCGCCCTGGGGCCACTCGCCCGTGTGGTAGACCTCTCCGGTGAAGTCCTCAAGGCCCTCGATGTCCGGGTTGCGGCTCGAGGACAGGCAGCCGGTGGCCATGATGCAGAAGCGCGCACGGGTCACCTGTTCGCCCTGGGGGCCGCTGGAGGTGACCTCCCACTCGCGGGCCGCATCGTCGAAGACCGCGGAGCCCACGGTGGTCTCGAACCGGATGTCACGGCGCAGGTCGTACCGATCGGCGACGTGGCTCATGTAGGCCTGCAACTCGGGCTGCGCCGGGTAGCGTTCCGTCCACTCCCACTCCTGCTCCAGCTCCGGGTCGAAGGAGAAGGAATAGTAGGGGCTCTCCACATCGCAGCGGGCGCCAGGGTAGCGGTTCCAGTACCAGGTGCCCCCGACGTCGTCGCCGCGTTCGAGCACGACCGCCTCGAGTCCGCGTTCGCGCAGCCTCTTCAGCATGTACAGGCCGGAGAACCCGGCTCCGATGATGACCGCATCGACTCGCTCAGGTGCACGCATTTCAGGCCTCCTGCTTCTGGTTGGTCTTCTGGCCGGCGGGGTTGCGGATGGACTGGGCCACCAGGGCCAGGACCTCGGCGCTGGCCGGCAGCACGTTGACCATGCTGAAGAATCCGTGCATCTGGCCCGGCCAGCGGTAGGACTCGACGTCGACGCCCGCCTCCCGGAGCCGATCGGCATAGGCTTCACCCTCGTCGCGCAGTACGTCGTGCGCGGCTGTCACGAGGAAGGCCGGTGCGACGCCGGAGAGGTCCTCGGCGCGCAGCGGGCTGGCCTCCATGTTGCTGCGCTGGTCGTGGTCGGCGAGGTAGTGGTCCCAGAACCAGGCCATGAACTCCTTCGGGAGCAGCGTCTGGTTCTCCTCCTCCAGGTAGCTGGCACGGGTGAAGTCGGCATCAGTGACCGGGTAGATGAGGAACTGTCGTGCAATCTCCGGGCCGCCTCGGTCCCGGCTGCGCAGGGCCATCACGGCGCTCAGGTTCCCACCGGCGCTGTCCCCGGCGACGTACAGCGGGGCGCCGTCTCGGGCGAGCTCGCCGATGCGGCCGGCGGCCCAGTTCATGGCCGTCCAGGCATCCTCGACCGCAGCTGGGAAGGGGCTCTCTGGAGCCTTGCGGTAGTTGACGAGGACCACGGTGGCCCCCGACTGGGCCGCGAGTTCCCGGCCCAGCGTGTCGAAGCCGTCGATGTCGCTGAGTACCCAGCCGCCCCCGTGGAGGTAGACCACCACCGCATGGGGTTCAGCGGTGGGCCGGTGCACGCGGACCTCGAACGTGCCGCCATCCCAGCCGGTGAGGACGAAATCCTCGGTGTGGTCCATGTCCGGTCCGACGCCGAACATCTCGTTCATCGCGGCCGTTCCTGCGCGCGCTTCTTCGGGGGTCTGTTCCCAGGCGGGTACGGCGTCCGGCCCAGCCGCCTGGGCGGCGGCAGTGAGGAACCGGAGGGTTGCTTCGTCTAGTGCCACGGGGCTTCTCCTTGTCATCAATGTGATGGGACTCACACGTGAAGGTGGTGCACGCCACATTAGATGCATGATGCATTGTTATCAAGGGTGGATTTCCCAGCCCGGTTTGCCTCGTATGCTGGAGTGAGCAGCGGGAGGCAGGGCCGGCCCGCCGGGCGAAAGAAGGCATTGGTGGCACCTCAGATCGACGAGGGATTCGATGCCCCTCCGACCCTCGGCGAGGCAGTGTCACGCAGGCTCCGTGACGAGATCCTGAGCGGTCGGCTCGCGCCCGGGGCCCCCATCCGCGACGCGGAGCTGGCCTCCCGCCTGGGGGTCAGTATCACTCCGGTGCGGGAGTCGGTTGCGGTGCTCATCTCCGAGGGGCTCATCGAGGTCCTGCCGAACAAGAGGCGGCGGGTCACGGTCTTGACCCAGCAGACCGCCCAAGAGCTGATGGACGTGCTCGGGATCCTGCTCGCGGCCGGTTTCGAGCGGTTGCCAGGGAATCCGGAGAAACTGGAAGGGTTGGCCGACGCGTGCCGGGAATTCGCTGAGACGCTGGGCGCGGGAGATCGTTCCACAGCAGAGGCGAAATTCGAACGCATGGTGGCAGAACTGCTCCGGCAGGTCGCCCACGGTGAACTCAGCCGGATGGCGGCGCCGGTCTTGAGGCGGTCGGTGGGGGCCATTCGTCTGTATCCGTCAGCGCATCTCTATGAATTGTGGGGACAGGCCTTCCTCGACGTTGCCGATGCCCTGACGGAGGACCCGGCGCGGGCATCATCCATAGTTCGGACGTTCGTGGGCGCACTGCTGGCGACCATGGCAGGGGACCGGCCGCAAGACGCCGAGATCCGCCCGGAGCCCCGGGGGGCAGGGCTGGCGCCGGAGGCAGCGGGAGAGGTCCGTTCCTGACGTTGTCGGCCGTCCGTTCCCGGGGCGCCCGCTGGCAGTGACTCCCGTCTATGGGCGCCACGTGGGCACGTGACCTTCGAGCATCCCTCATCGGGGGCACCTGCGGGTACGGCGCCGGCTGAGACGTCGAGGCAGCAGGTTCGAGGCCCTCTCAGGCCCTCGTCGGCGGCATCTGCTGCAGGGACCAGGCGTTCCCGTCCGGATCGGCGAAGTGGACGAAACGGCCCCAGGGCTGCTCGTCGACCTCGGTGACCGGCAGGGCCACGAGCTCGATCTTCATGTCCATGACGCACGGGGTAGACGCGGCCCGGGGGCCATGCCACGGTCCGACGACGCATCCCGCGGGCAGGGGAGCGGCGGCCGGATCCGCCCCTCCGGATCCCGATGATCACGGGTCCAGAGGGGCGGATCCGACCGCCGGTCGCCGGGGTCGGGGGTGCCGGGTCGGGTCAGGCGGTGGCGCCCGCCATCTCCTGCCGCGCCGGGGCATTGGCCGAGAGGAACTGCCGGTAGGCCGGCAGGGTCAGGAAGTCCGGGAACTCCTCGGCCAGGGCGGAGCCGGCGAACACGGCGAGCGCGTCGTCGAAGCGGTCCCCCTCACTGCGTTCGATCGCCGCGAACTCCTCGTCCATCAGTTCCCGGACCCACTCGCGGGTCACGGTGCGGGTGCCGCCGTCGGACAGCCGTGCCGTGGAACCGGCGTTGATCCACTGCCAGATCTGGGATCGCGAGATCTCCGCGGTGGCGGCGTCCTCCATGAGGTTGTGGATGGCGGCCGCGCCGTTGCCGCGCAGCCAGGACTCCACGTAGCGGATGCCGACCTCGATGTTGGTGCGCACGCCCTTCTCGGTGATCGCCCCGGGCGTCTGGGAGACGGCCAGCAGGCCCTGGGCGTCCGGGGTCACGTCCTCGCGCTTGGCGGAGCGGATCTGGTTGCGGCGGTCGCCCAGCACCTCGTCGAAGACCTCCATGGCCACCGGGACCAGGTCCGGGTGGGCCACCCAGGAGCCGTCGAAGCCGTCATGGGCCTCGCGGGTCTTGTCCTCGCGCACCTTGGCCAGCGCCATCTCGTTGGCCTCCGGGTCACGGCGGTTCGGGATGAAGGCCGCCATGCCGCCGATGGCCGAGGCGCCGCGCTTGTGGCAGGCGCGCACCAGCTGGTCGGTGTAGGAACGCATCATGGGGGCCGTCATCGTCACGTCCGCCCGGTCCGGCAGCACGAAGTCCTCGCCGCGGTCCCGGAAGTTCTTGATGATGGAGAAGATGTAGTCCCAGCGTCCGGCGTTCAGGCCGGCGGCGTGGTTGCGCAGCTGGTAGAGGATCTCCTCCATCTCGAACGCGGCGGTGATCGTCTCGATCAGCACGGTGGCGCGAACGGTGCCCTGCGGGATGCCGAGGTGGTCCTGGGCCACCACGAACACGCAGTTCCACAACCGCGCCTCGAGGTGGTTCTCGGTCTTGGGCAGGTAGAAGTACGGTCCGACGCCGCGGCGCAGCAGCTCCTTGGCGTTGTGGAAGAAGTACAGGCCGAAGTCCACGAGCGAACCGGACATCGGCTCGCCGTCCACCATCAGGTGGTCCTCGTCCAGGTGCCAGCCCCGGGGGCGGACGATGATGGTCGGCCGGTCCACCAGCTGCACGCCGCCGAGCTTGTACTCCTTGCCCTCCGGGGAGGTGAAGTCGATCTTGCGGCGGATGGCGTCCTTAAGGTTGACCTGGCCGGTGAGCATGTTCCACCAGGAGGGTGAGGAGGAGTCCTCGAAGTCGGCCAGCCAGCACTTCGCACCGGAGTTCAGCGCGTTGATCGTCATCTTGCGGTCCACCGGGCCGGTGATCTCGACCCGCCGGTCCTTCAGCCCGGGCGAGAGCGGGGCGACGCGCCAGGACTCGTCCTCACGGATGGAACGGGTCTCGGGCAGGAAGTCCGGGGTCCACCCCTGGGAGATGCGCTCGCGGGTCTCCTGTCGCCGGGCCAGCAGCTCGGCGCGGCGGCCGTTGAACCGACGGTGCAGCACGGCCAGGAACTCGAGTGCATCCGGGGTGAGGATCTCCTCCTGCCGCGGCAGGTGGGGTCCGGTGATCGTCACGCCGTTGAGGGTGATGGGCTGGTCGGTGGGGTACATGGTGGTCTCCTTGGGAGTGTGGCCGTTCCGCCCTAGGCGGGGGCCGGAGGAAAAGTGGTTGCTGTGCCCCGGGCTGGTGAGGGGAGAGGAGGGCGACGACGGCGCCTGTCGGTGGGGTGCCGGCGTCGGGCTGGTGTTCGGGTCCGGTGGGGAAAGCAGGTGGCGGCCGGGCCGGGAGGGCCCGGCCGCCACCGGTGCGTCAGCTCGGCTCGAGGCCGGCCGCGGTGGGGATCAGTGGAACTGCCCGGCCTCGGTGGAGCCGGCCAGCGCCGTGGTGGAGCTGTCGGGGTTGATCGCGGTGGAGATGGCGTCGAAGTACCCGGTGCCGACCTCGCGCTGGTGCTTGGTGGCGGTGTAACCGCGGGCCTCGTCGGCGAACTCCCGCTCCTGCAGCTCCACGTAGGCGGACATCTGGCGCTCGTTGTAGCCCTTGGCCAGGTCGAACATGGAGTGGTTCAGGGCGTGGAAGCCGGCCAGGGTGATGAACTGGAAGGTGTAGCCCATGGCCCCCAGCTCGCGCTGGAACTTGGCGATGGTCTCGTCGTCCAGGTTCTTCCTCCAGTTGAAGGACGGGGAGCAGTTGTACGAGAGCATCTGGTCCGGGAACTCGGACTTGACGGCCTCCGCGAACTTCTTGGCCATCTCCAGGTCCGGGGTGCCGGTCTCCATCCAGATCAGGTCGGAGTAGGGGGCGTAGGCCTTGGCGCGGGCGATGCAGGGCTCGATGCCGTTGCGCACCTTGTAGAAGCCCTCTGGCGTGCGCTCACCGGTGATGAACTCGGCATCGCGCTCGTCCACGTCGGAGGTGATCAGGGTGGCGGCCTCCGCGTCGGTACGGGCGATCACCACCGAGTTGACGCCGGAGACGTCGGCGGCCAGGCGGGCGGCGTTCAGGGTGCGGATGTGCTGACCGGTCGGGATCAGCACCTTGCCGCCCAGGTGACCGCACTTCTTCTCGGAGGCCAGCTGGTCCTCCCAGTGCACGCCGGAGGCACCGGCGGCGATCATGGCCTTCATCAGCTCGTAGGCGTTCAGCGGGCCGCCGAAACCGGCCTCGGCATCGGCGACGATCGGGACCAGGTAGTCCTCGACGGTCTGGACGCCCTCGGAGAACTCGATCTGGTCGGCGCGCATCAGGGCGTTGTTGATGCGGCGCACCACGGCCGGGACGGAGTTGGCCGGGTACAGGGACTGGTCCGGGTAGGTGTGACCGGAGAGGTTCGCGTCAGCGGCGACCTGCCAGCCGGAGAGGTAGATGGCGCGCAGGCCGGCCTTGACCTGCTGGACGGCCATGTTGCCGGTGAGGGCCCCCAGGGCGTTGGTGAACTTGCCCTCGGCGTGCTCGCTGGTCAACTGCTCCCAGAGCTTGTCGGAACCGCGGCGGGCCAGGGTGTGCTCCTCCTGGACGCGGCCGCGCAGCTTGACGACGTCCTCAGCGGTGAAGGTGCGCTCGGTGTTGGCCCAACGGGGGTTGTGGTCCCAGTCGTGCTGGAGCTGTTCGGCGGATGCGGGGGTGTTCGGTTCCATGTCGGCTCTCCTGCGAGTCGGGTGTGGACTGTGGCGGTCGAAGTGATGTGGATCGCTTCGTTGACCACCAGTCTTGACCGCCCCAAGCCCTCGTGGGGTGCAGATCCATTGAAAATTTCGCTCCATCTTCACAATGGTCAGAAAGAGGATATCTCGCGATAAGAGAGCTTCTCAGCGTTCCTGCGGGGTACATGAGAGGCAAAGAAAGCCAGATATTGACTACAAGGCGGGGTGCCGCCTGGCGTCCCCGGGCCCGGGTGGGCCGATCCCTCGGCGCCACGGCACGAGGATGGGGAGAACTCCCCATCGCGGCCGGGGCGGACAGTTCCTAGACTGTCGAGGGTCGTGGGGCCGGTGAGGCCGTGCCGAGGATGGGAGGGTGGACACCATGGTTGACTACCAGGTGGATGAGGACGGTGCCAACGGCGTCATAGCGGCGACCCGCACGCATGCCGGCGAGTTCGAAGCGCTCATCACCGATCTGCGCACCGCCGTGGAGGGCACCGCGGCGGAGTGCCAGAGCACGCTGATCGCCGGTGCCCTCCAGGAGGTCCACGACGGCTACCTCGCGCCCGTGGCGACGATGGTCCATTGGCGCAGCGCCAACATCGTCAACGAGGGCCAGAAGATGGTGAACGCCTTCATCGACGGCAACGAGCAGATGGCAGCGGACGCGCGGCGCGAGATCTCGGACGTCCCCTCGAGCTGGGAGGACGCCCAGTGAGTGTCGACCTC
>NZ_AFXQ01000008.1 GCF_000224415.1 Citricoccus sp. CH26A
TCCACGGCGCATGAGCACAATGAGCGCAATGCGTGGAATGGGTTGATTCCCCGTTAGCGAGCAGAAGGACGTTTGGTGGGCTGCGTCACCGTAGGGTGACTGCGAATCGCGGCCCCGTGTCGCCCGTCACACCCGCCGGCGTCCGCCGGTCCTCCCCGAATCAGGAGTTCCCATGCTCGTCCTACTGGGCTTCGCGATGGTGGCCACGTTCATGGTCCTCATCATGACGAAGCGGATGACGCCCCTGCTGGCGCTGATCCTCGTCCCCACCATCTTCGGCCTGTTCACCGGCGCCGGCCTCGGACTGGGGGACATGATCCTCGAGGCCATCGGCCAGATGGCCCCCACGGCCGCGCTGCTGATGTTCGCCATCGCCTACTTCGGCATCATGATCGACGTCGGCCTGTTCGACCGGCTGGTGAACTGGATCGTGCGCGTGGTGGGCCACGACCCCGCCAAGGTGGTCATGGGCACCGCCCTGCTGACGGCCGTCATCTCCCTGGACGGGGACGGTTCCACCACGTTCATCGTCGTCACCGCGGCCCTGCTGCCCGTCTATCATCGGCTGGGCCTGAGCCCGGTGGTGCTGACCTGCGTGGCCGGGCTGACCAACGGCACCCTGAACATCGTTCCCTGGGGCGGACCCACCGTGCGCGCGGCGGCGGCCCTGAACGTGGACGCAGCCGAGATCTTCGTCCCCATGATCCCCTCGCTGCTGGTGGGCCTGGCCGTGGTCTTCGCCTTCTCCTGGCTGCTGGGCCTGTCCGAGCGACGCCGCCTGCGCCGTGACGACCCCGAGCGCTGGTCCGGCCCCGGTGTCCCCGCCGGGACCTCGACCGGTGGACCCGGCGGCAGCCTCGTCCCGGCGGGGGCACCCACCGGGTCGCCGGGCACCTCCCTCACGCCGTCCGGCGTCGGGCTCCTGGAACGCACCGTGACCGAGACCGGCCCGGACATGTCCGGGACCGCGCTGGACCCGGAGCGCGAGACCCTGCGGCCGCGGCTGTTCGTGTTCAACCTCGCGCTGACCGTGGCCATCATGGTGCTGCTGGTGGCGGACATCGTGCCCCTGGCCTACCTGTTCATGATCGGCACCGCCGTCGCCCTGCTGGTGAACTTCCCGAACGTCAGGAAGCAGGCCGAGGTGCTGGGCAACCACTCCTCCTCGATCGTGGCCGTGGTGTCCATGGTGTTCGCCGCCGCCGTGCTCACCGGCGTGCTCTCCGGCACCGGCATGGTCGAGGCCATGTCCCAGTGGCTCGTGGACGTCATCCCGGACTCGATGGGACCGATCCTCGCGGTGCTCACCGGGCTGATCTCCATCCCCGCCACGTTCTTCATGAGCAATGACGCCTTCTACTTCGGCATCCTGCCGGTACTGGCCGAGACCGGTGCGCACTACGGGATCCCCGCGGTGGACATGGCCCGGGCCTCCGTCACCGGGCAGCCCGTGCACATGCAGTCCCCCCTGGTCCCCGCGATCCTGCTGCTGGTCTCCATGGCCAAGGTGGACCTGGGCGATCACCACAAGAAGGTCCTCTGGCGGGCCTGCATCGTCTCCCTGGCCATGCTGGCCTCGGGCGTGGCCTTCGGGGTCATCGGCATCCACGGCTGAGCGACGCCCTCCCGGCCACCGCACAGGGGGCCGGGAGGCTCAGCTGACGTCGCCGTCGTAGTAGAGCCAGGTGCCCTCGCGGCGCACGAACCGGGACGTCTCCTGCTGGGTCCGCCGGCCCGCAGGGGTCCGGAAGTGCGCCGTGAAACGCACCGTGCCCGCATGGTCGAACGGCCCGCCACCGGAGGTCTCCTCGACGTCGAGGCGAAGCCAGTCCAGGTCCTCGTCCGGTCCCGCTCCGGGGGCGTCGAGCGCCAGCGACGCCGGCCGGGTCTCCGGCGCCCAGCTTGCCAGCAGGTACCGCTCGGCCTCGGGGAACTCGCCCTCCGAGGCCAGCGCGAACGCCGAGTATCGCGAGCGCATCAGGGCCTCCGCCGTGGGCGCCGACAGGATGCCGTGCGCGGCGAACCGTGCGTGGAAGCGGCCGCAGCAGGACCCGTAGAGCTCTCCGGTGCCGCAGGGGCAGCGGCGCGCCGCCAGTTCCCGGGTGTCAGCGGCCATCGTCATCCACGGTGGCCCTGACCGCCACCTGCCCCGAGGGGCCGGTGGTGCCGGACCCGGCGGCCCGGCGGCCCGTCCCCGCCGCGGCGCCCGCCCGCTTCGCGGCCAGCTGCCGCACCGTCGCCCGGGACCTGCGCACCGACCAGGTGATCGCGACCCCCGCGGCCACCAGTGCGGCGGCCATGGCGGCCGGCAGCACCGACACCCCGTCGGCCCCGGTCATCCGTGCTTCTGTGCGCTCTCGTCCGCGGTCTCTGCTCTGCCCCATGGGCCCAGCGTAGGCCGGGGCCCCGGCCGGCCGGAACAGCGGGAACCCGGCGGGGAACGGTGGCGGCGCGGCCGGGTCACGTCACCCTTCGTTCCCGCGGGGGCGGCCCGCGGCGGGCCGGACTAGAATGGGGCAAGCCCTCCCGCTGAACCCTTGGAGAACTCCCCCATGCCCACGATCGTCGTCGACGTCATGCCCAAGCCCGAGATCCTTGACCCGCAGGGCAAGGCCATCGCAGGCGCCCTCCCCCGACTGGGATTCACCGGCTTCGCCGCGGTCCGCCAGGGCAAGCGCTTCGAGCTCACCGTGGACGGCGAGGTCACCGACGAGGTCCTGGCCCACGCCCGCGAGGCCGCCGAGCAACTGCTGTCCAACCCGGTGATCGAGGACGTCGTGAACGTCGAGGTCCTGCCCGACGCCGCGGGCCACCCGGCCGAGGGGCCGACGGCCTGATGAGCACGGACCTGCCCCTCATCGGAGACTTCTCCACGGCCGGCCCCGTCCTCACCGGGGCGCGCGTCGGCGTCGTGACCTTCCCCGGGACGCTCGACGACCGGGACGCGGCCCGCGCGGTGCGCCTGGCCGGTGGCGAGCCGGTCGCCCTGTGGCACGCCGAGACCGACGGCGGCGCGGCCCTGTCCTCGCTCGACGCGGTCATCATCCCCGGCGGCTTCTCCTACGGCGACTACCTGCGCGCCGGGGCGATCTCCCGCTTCGCCCCGCTGATGGACGCGATCATCGCCGCCGCCGGCGGACGGGACGGGTCCGGGAGCGGACTGCCCGTGCTGGGCATCTGCAACGGCTTCCAGATCCTCACTGAGGCGCACCTGCTGCCCGGGTCGATGATCAAGAACGACCACCTGAAGTTCATCTGCCGCGACCAGGCGCTGCGCGTGGAGAACAACGCCACGGCCTGGACCCGGGACTTCGGCACCGGTGAGGAGATCACCGTGCCGCTGAAGAACCAGGACGGCCAGTACGTGGCCGACGAACACACCCTCGACGAGCTCGAGGGGGAGGGTCGCGTGGTGTTCCGCTACGTCGGCTGGAACCCGAACGGCTCGCGCCGGGACATCGCCGGCATCTCCAACGCCGCCGGCAACGTGGTGGGACTCATGCCGCACCCCGAGCATGCGGTGGAGGCCGGGTTCGGCCCCGACTCGGACCACGGCATGCGCATGGGCACGGACGGACTGGGGGTCTTCACCTCGGTGCTGGCCTCGATCGCAGGAGAGACGAAGTGACTGACCAGACGAGCCGACAGGCCACCGCGACGTTCAACATCGACACCGTCGAGCACGCCGCGCAGACCCCGGACACCGAGCTGCCCTGGGCCGAGCTGGGGCTGAAGCAGAACGAGTTCGAGGAGATCGTGAGGATCCTCGGCCGCCGCCCCACCGCGGCCGAACTGGCCATGTACTCGGTGATGTGGTCCGAGCACTGCTCCTACAAGTCCTCCAAGGTCCACCTGCGCCAGTTCGGCGAGAAGGTCACCGAGGAGATGAAGAAGGACCTGATGGTCGGGATCGGCGAGAACGCCGGCGTGACCGACCTCGGGGACGGCTGGGCCGTGACCTTCAAGATCGAGTCCCACAACTCCCCCTCCTACGTGGAGCCCTTCCAGGGTGCCGCCACCGGCATCGGCGGCATCGTCCGGGACATCATCTCCATGGGCGCGCGCCCGGTGGCCGTGATGGACCCGCTGCGCTTCGGCGCGATCGACCACCCGGACACCGCTCGCGTCATGCACGGGGCCGTGGCCGGGATCGGCAGCTACGGCAACTCCCTGGGACTGCCGAACATCGGCGGCGAGATGGTGTTCGACCCGATCTACCAGGGCAACCCGCTGGTCAACGCCCTGGCCGTGGGGGTACTGCGGCACGAGGACCTGCGCCTGGCCAACGCCTCGGGCGTGGGCAACAAGGTGGTCCTGTTCGGCGCCCGGACCGGTGGCGACGGCATCGGCGGCGCCTCCGTGCTGGCCTCCGAGTCCTTCGACGACGCCAAGCCCTCCAAGCGCCCCGCCGTCCAGGTGGGCGACCCGTTCGCGGAGAAGGTGCTCATCGAGTGCTGCCTCGAGCTGTTCAAGGACTCCCTCGTGGAGGGCATCCAGGACCTCGGTGCCGCCGGCATCTCCTGCGCCACCTCCGAGCTGGCCTCCAACGGCGAGGGCGGCATGAACGTGGAGCTGACCTCCGTGCTGCTGCGCGACCCCACCCTGACCCCGGGCGAGATCCTCATGTCCGAGTCCCAGGAACGGATGATGGCCGTGGTGACGCCCGGGAACGTCGAGGCGTTCGAGGCCGTCATGGCCAAGTGGGACGTGGAGTACTCGTGGCTGGGCGAGGTCACCGACGACAACCGCCTGACCATCACCTGGAACGGCGAGGTGATCGTCGACGTCGACCCCCGCACCGTGGCGCACGACGGCCCGGTCTACGACCGGCCCTATCACCGCCCGTCCTACCAGGACGCGCTCGTGGCGGACACCTTCCGCTCGGCGGTCGACGCCGGTCGCGTCCCCGCGCTGCCGGGCACCGGTGACGAGCTGCGTGCCGCGGTGCTGGAACTGATGTCCTCGCCGAACCTGGCCGACGTCTCGTGGGTGACGAGGCAGTACGACCACTTCGTGCAGGGCAACACCGCCATGGCCGCCCCGGACGACGCCGGCGTGGTCCGGGTGGACGAGGAGACCGGGATGGGCGTTGCCGTCTCCACCGACTGCAACTCCCGGTACACCTACCTGGACCCGTACGCCGGTGCGCAGCTGGCGCTGGCGGAGTCCTACCGCAACGTGGCCACGGCCGGCGCGGTGCCCAAGGCCGTCTCGGACTGCCTCAACTTCGGCTCCCCCGAGGACCCCGAGGTGATGTGGCAGTTCGCCGAGGCCATCCGCGGCCTGGCGGACGCCTGTCAGCAGATGGGCGTGCCCGTCACCGGCGGCAACGTCTCCCTGTACAACCAGACCGGTTCCACGCCCATCCACCCCACCCCGGTGGTGGCCACCCTGGGCCAGTTCGACGACGTCTCCCGCCGCACCCCGTCCGGCTTCCACCGCGATGCCGACGGTCAGGCCGTGTACCTGATGGGCGTCACGCGCGACGAGCTGGACGGCTCCGAGTTCGCCCGATTGCGCGATCACCTCGGCGGCGTGCCCCCGCAGGTGGATCTGGCCACCGAGAAGCTGCTCGGCGAGCTGCTGATCAACGCGTCCCGGGACGGGATGATCGACGCCGCCCACGACCTCTCCGAGGGTGGTCTGGCCGCCGCGCTGTCCGAGATGGTGCTGCGCTTCGGCGTCGGCGCCCGGGTGTCCCTGGACGAGGTCATGCAGCGCGACGGCGTGGACGCCTTCACCGCCCTGTTCTCGGAGTCGCAGTCCCGCGCGATCGTGGCCGTGCCGCGGACCGAGGAGGTCCGGTTCAAGGACATGACCACGGCCCGCGGCTTCCCGGTGGCGCGGATCGGCGTGGTGGACGCCGCCTCCGGGGCACTCGAGGTGCAGGACCAGTTCGTGCTGCCCATCGAGGAACTGCGCGAGCGCTGGGCCGCCACGCTGCCCGAGTACTTCGGCTGACCCAGCTGACCCACCCAGGCAGCGCGGCCGGCCCGCGCGGTGACCATCAGGTGCTGGATTCGTCGCTCTCCCCGTACGTGGAGGGCGACGAATCCAGCACCTGATGCGTTCCGGGCACCCGGGCACGTCACCGGTCGGTGCTCAGTACGCGGTGCGGTCGGCGTTCTCCTGCCATGCCTCGAACGGCGCGGTGGAGCCCGGGGCGGCCCGGTGCACGATCGGCATCAGTCCACCCCGCTCCGGGGACGCGAAGTAGTCGTAGAAGGCCGCGTCATCGAAACCCGCTGCGGCGGCATCGTGACGGTCGGCGGCGAAGACCACCCGGTCCACCCGCGCCCAGAGCGCCGCGCCCAGGCACATCGGGCACGGCTCGCAGCTGGCGTACAGCACCGCCCCCGAGAGCTCGAAGGTGTCCAGCCCGCTGCAGGCCGCGCGGATCGCCGTGACCTCGGCGTGGGCCGTGGGGTCGTTGGTGGCCGTGACCCGGTTGGCGCCCTCGAAGGCGCGACCGTCCGCGGTCACCACCAGCGCCCCGAACGGTCCCCCGTCCGTGGCCGCGTTCGCGGTGGCCAGGGAGATGGCACGGGACAGGTGAAGCGCATCCTCGTCCGCCCCAGCGAGGGCTTCGTCGGAACCGTCCGCGGCGGCCGGGCCGGGGCCGTGCCCCGACCGCACGACCGGGTCGACGCGAGACACCGCGGCCACCGGCAGCGGTCCACCGTAGACGTGGGGGAAGCGCTCGGAGTCCGGGTCGGCGGGGTCACCGGGTTCCCTGACCACGCTCAATCCCGCCGCGGCCAGGGCCGCCTCGTCCAGCGTCAACACCACCAGGGGTTCGCCCACGTCCGCGTAGAAGCGCGTGAGCACCGCTCGGACCTGCTCCGGCCCGTCGCTGGCATGCAGGAAACCGACCTCCTCGATCGAGGCACCGCGGGTGGACCGGTCATAGGTCCCGGTCCGCTGGGCCTGGCGCCAGTCCTGCCGGAACGCGATGTGCTGGATGACCATGGCCCCAGTCTGACAGCCCTCGAGGGGTCGACGACGAGCGGCCCTCACCGGGGGCCGCCGTCGAACCGGCCGCCGTGGTCCCCCGGAAGCCACGGGTCTACCCTGTACCCATCACCCCCGAGTCCGCTTCCCGCCCTGCCGACCGCGTGCGACGGACGATGCGGAGGCATGTGCCGACCGGGGCCGCCCAGGCCCTCGACGAGGCCTCGGACCGCGCCGAGGAGGTCACCCGCCATCCCTGGTTCCGGAAGGCCGCCCGTGTCGGCCATGTCGCGAACGGGATCCTGCACATCCTCATCGGCCTGATCGCCTGGAGCCTGGCCTTCGGGTCGGCACCCCAGGACGCGGACCAATCCGGCGCGATCCAGCTGCTGGCCACCAGCCCGCTGGGCGTCGGCCTGATCTGGCTGTGCGCCGCCGGCTGTGTCCTGCTGGGCCTGTGGTACCTCAGTGAGGCGATCTGGGACCGCCGCTCCGCCCTCGACGGGGTCAAGGACGCGGGGAAGGCCGTCGTCTACGTGGCGATCGGGGTGATGTTCACCGTCGCGGCGCTCGGCGGGCAACAGGACTCCGGGGAGTCCACCAGCTCGGCCTCGGCCGCGCTCATGTCCCATCCGGTCGGTGCCGTGCTGCTGGTCGTGGCCGGCCTGGTCATCATCGGCATCGGCGGATACCACGTGTACTCGGGGGTGACCCAACGGTTCATGAAGGACCTGCGGTCCTCGAGCCGGCGTGAGGTCTCCCGCGCCATCCGCGTGACGGGCACCATCGGGTACGTCGCCAAGGGCATCGTGCTCGCCCTGGTGGGGTTGCTGTTCGTGGTCGCCACCCTCCAGCGGGACCCCGAGGACGCGACCGGGATGGACGGTGCCCTCAAGGCCCTGCTGGACCAGCCGCTGGGCCCCGTGCTCCTGGCCTGCATCGGCGTCGGACTGATGCTCTTCGGCGTCTTCGCCTGCATGCGTTCCCGTTACGAGGCCTAGGTGTACTAACCCAGGCCGGCCCGGGGTGGTGTCCGGCCACCGACGACCGGCCATTGTCGCAACCGTTGCACTGTGCCTAACGTGGCGTGCATCACATCCCTTCGCACGGCCCGAGGGCTGCGACGTCTCCGCTTCACCCCGTTGCCCGGTTGGGCCTGCTCGTCTCCCAGGAGCGCTCCATGGGCAGTGTTGGTCTGCTGTACGTGGGGGCGGTGTTGTTCATCAACGGCCTGATGCTGCTGGGGCTCGTCCCCGGCAAGGCCGCCGCCCCCATGAACTTCTTCGTCGGCATCATGCAGGTGGTGTTCCCCACCATCCTGCTCGTCCAGGCCGAGGGTGACCCCGCGGCCATCCTCGCCGCCTCCGGTCTCTACCTCTTCGGCTTCACCTACCTCTACGTCGGCCTCAACCTCACCTTCGGCCTGGACGGCGAGGGTGTGGGGTGGTTCTCCCTGTTCGTGGCCGCCATCGCCGTGGTGATGGGCATCCTCCAGTTCACCGTCGTGGCAGACCCCGTCTTCGGGGTCATCTGGCTCCTCTGGGCCGTGCTCTGGCTCATGTTCTTCCTGCTGCTGGGCCTCCGGCGGGAGTCCCTCACCGCGGCCACCGGGTGGTTCACGGCCATCATCGCGCACCTCACGGCCACCATCCCCGCCGTCCTGCTGCTCATGGGCGAGTACCGCAGCACGTGGACGTGGGCCGCGATCCTGGCCGTGGCCGGTGTCGTCGCCCTGGTCCTGTCGTTCCTGCTCGGCCGGCGCGGTCCGCTCAGGACGCCCCCCGAGCTGCAGGACACCGGACCGGACCACACCCTGCGCGGCCCGGTGGACAGTGACCCGCGGGACGAGGGGAGGCGCCGTGCCGCTGTATGAGTTCCGCTGCCCGGAGGGCACCGTCCTGGAGGCGTCCTACAGCATGACCTCCGTTCCCGATGCCGTGGACTGCCCGGACTGCGGGGCTCCGGCGGCCCGGCGCATCACCTCCGTACGGCTCTCCCGGGCCGGTTCCGCCGCCTATCGGCTCATCGAGTCGTCCCAACGCAGCGCGGCCGAACCAGAGGTGGTCACGGCCCTGCCCGCGGCCGGCCGCAAACCGCGCGAGGGCCCCCGCTACACCGGCAATCCCCTGCACCGGAAACTGCCCCGGCCCTGACCTCGGTGCAGTGGTACCGGCGCCCGCTGACCCCGGCGCCGCATGTCCTCCTCCCCCTGATCCCCTTCCCGCTCTCGTTCCCACAGCAAAGGATCCGTCACCATGCCTGACAACATCTTTCCCCTCGACTCGGCCAAGTCCTTCGAGGACCAGGAGAAGCTCGGCCACAACCGCTGGCACCCGGAGATCCCCCCGGTCGCCACCGTCAAGCCGGGTGACACCTTCCGGGTCGACTGCCGCGAGTGGTTCGACGGCGCCATCGTCAACGACGACTCCGCCGAGGACATCCTCAACGCGCCGCTGCTCACCGTGCACAAGCTCTCGGGCCCCTTCGCCGTCGAGGGAGCCCAGCCCGGCGACCTGCTGATCGTGGACATCCTCGACGTCGGCCCGATCCCCCAGGAGGACAGCGGTCCGCTGGCCGGCCAGGGCTGGGGTTACACCGGCATCTTCTCCCGGAACAACGGCGGCGGGTTCCTGACCGACCAGTTCCCGGACGCCTACAAGGCCATCTGGGACTTCAACGGCCAGGTCGCCACCTCCCGGCACGTCCCGGAGGTCCGCTTCGAGGGCCTCATCCACCCCGGCCTCATGGGCACGGCGCCCTCAGCCGAGCTGCTGGCCAAGTGGAACAAGCGCGAGGGTGACCTGATCGCCACCGATCCGAACCGCGTGCCCCCGCTGGCCCTGCCGCCCGAGGCCGAGCACGCGGTGCTCGGCGGGCTGGACCGGGGCGAGTGGCAGCGCGTCGGCTCGGAGGCCGCCCGGACGGCACCACCGCGCGAGAACGGCGGCAACCAGGACATCAAGAACCTGTCCAAGGGCACCCGGGTGTTCTACCCGGTGTTCGTGGACGGCGCCAACCTGTCCATGGGCGATCTGCACTTCTCCCAGGGCGACGGGGAGATCACGTTCTGCGGCGCGATCGAGATGGGCGGGTTCATGGACCTGCACGTCGACCTCATCAAGGGCGGCATGGAGACCTACGGGGTCAAGGAGAACGCCATCTTCATGCCGGGCCGGGTGGATCCCCGGTTCAGTGAGTGGATCGCGTTCTCCGGGACCTCGGTGACGCTGGACGGCGAGCAGCGTTACCTGGACTCGCACCTGTCCTACCAGCGCGCCTGCCTGCACGCGATCGACTACCTGGTGAAGTTCGGCTACTCCCCCGAGCAGGCGTACCTGCTGCTGGGTGCGGCCCCGATCGAGGGCCGGCTCTCCGGGGTGGTGGACATCCCGAACTCGTGCTCCACCGTCTACATCCCGACGGCGATCTTCGACTTCGACGTGCGGCCCAGCGCCAGCGGTCCGCACCAGGTCGATCCGGGGATCGGCGCCCCGAAGGCGGCCAACGCCTGATCCCGCCACGTCGTGCGGGCAGGGACGGGCGATCGTCCCTGCCCGCACGGTGCAGGGGGCACCGTCCGCTCAGTCGACCTGCAGCTCGCCCATCCGGTCCCAGCCCTCGCCCTCGACCTGGCGGCTGACGATCCTCGGGGTGGCGGCCAGCACGGGGCGCATCGCCTCCAGGCCCGCCGTGAAGTGCTCCGAGGACACGTGCGCCTCCCCCGCTCCGTCCTTGAACGCCTCGACGAGGACGAACTCGTGGGGGTCCTCCACGCTGCGGGACCACTCGAACCACAGGTTGCCCTCCTCGGCACGCGTGGCCCGCGTGTAGTCACGGACGCGGTCCATGAAACCGTCCACGTGCTCGGGCTTGACCTGGAATTTCACGACGATGAAGATCATGGCCCCACCCTAGCGGCGGGCCGGGGAGGTCAGTCGCCACGTAGCGAGGGGGTGGCCCGCACCTCGATGACGGGGCAGGTGTCCATGACCACGTCCAGTCCGGCGGCCGCGGCGCGCTCCGCCGCCGCCTCGTCGATGACCCCGAGCTGCAGCCACACGGCCCGCGCGCCGACGTCGATCGCCTGGTCCACGATCGCCCCGACCTTGTGGGAGTTGACGAAGCAGTCCACCACGTCGATGGTCCCGGGCACGTCCGCCAGGGTGCGGTACCCGGTCTCCCCGTGCACCTCCTGCGCCCCGAGGTTCACCGGGATGATCTCCATGCCCAGGTCGTCCCGCAGGAATCTCGAGACCCCGACGGCGGCCCGGCGCGGGTTGGGCGTGAGTCCGACGACGGCCCAGCGGGCTCCCCGGTCGGTCAGCAGCCGGCGGATGGTCGCCGGGTCATTGGTGTGTCCCATGGCTTCACGCTACCGACCCGGCCGGGCATCCGCGACGGGCAGCACACCCAGCCGGATGAGCCGGCGCCGGGCCGCCTGTTCCGAGGGGCCCGGCCCGGACAGGGCCGCGCCCACCACGGCCAGGGTGGCGCGGCCGCCGGCACGGGTCAGCCGCGGCACCGGTGTGGCGCGCAGGCCGAGCAGGTCCCGGTAGCGGGCCGGCAGGGTGTCCACGACCGCGGTGAAGAGCGCACGGTAGCCCCAGCCGAGCTGGCCGGGCAGCGGCGGGTTCCGCAGGAACCCGAGGACCTCGGTGACCCGGTCCCCGCCGGACAGCTCGCCGGCGTCGTCGAAGGCCTGCAGCCGGTCCTTGAGCTGCTGGCGGGTGGTCGGCGGGTCCTGCACGCCCATGAGGGATCCGGCGACGGACCACTCACGGACGTAGTCATCCGCCCCGCCCACGGTCGGCACGGGACCGATGAAGTCCTCGTGCGCGGCCAGGAAGGCGTCCGTGAAGGCCAGGTGCACCCATGCGGCCAGGTGCGGGGCGTTGGCGGAGTAATGCCGTTCCTCCCCACCCCGTCCTCATACCGCCCCCGCACCGGCACGTGCAGCCGGCGGACCTCGGCGCAGGCCTGGCGGGCCGCGTCGGTGGAACCGTAGGTGACGGAGAAGATCCAGCGGATGGTCCCCGCGAGCCGTTGCAGCGGGTCGGCCCGGTAGTCCGAGTGCTCGGCCACCCCCGCGAGCGCACCGGGGTGCAGCGCCTGGACCAGCAGGGCGCGGATGCCGGCGGCCACGGTGGACATCGACCCGTGGACCGCCCAGGTGGCCGAGTCGTGGGCGAAGTACCCGGCGTCATCACCCCGCTCTAGATCCAGTTGCCACTGCGGGACGCCGGCGTCGCGTTCACCGGAGAAGGTGTGGACCAGGTCCGAGCGCATTCGGGACAGCAGCCGGTCCGGCAGGATGGCGGCGGGGTCCAGGGCCTTCATGACGCCGACTGTACGGCAGCCTCGGTCACCACGGGGCACTCACCGCATGGCCTCCGCCTCCGGGATGACCCGGACCCATCCCGGGCCGAAGGCGGCAGGCGAGCACCCCGGGCGCCGGCCGGGGGCGCTCGCCTGCTTGGGCGGTCCACTGGAGACGACCCGGCCGGTCAGCCCTCCTCGGTGGTCGCGTCGTACCGCTGGAGGAAGGCGGAGATCTCCCCGCGGGTGATCTCCGCCGACTGGTTGAACCGGCCTCGGGTATCGCCCACGGTGATCTCCTCACTGGCCAGCCAGGTGATCGCCGCGTAGTTGGTCCCGCCGGTGCTCAGGTCGTTGAACGGTGAGGTCTGCGGTGCGGTGAATTCTGGATCGGCCATCCGGTACAGGAACGCCGCGAACTCACCTCGGGTCACCGGCTGCGAGGGCTTGAAGGTGCCGTCGGCGTAACCGGCGGTGATCTTCTCGTCCGCCGCCCAGGTCACCGCGGTGAAGAACGGGTCACCGGGGGCCATATCGTTGAACGGTGAGGACGTCGGCGAGGTGAATGCGGGGTCCATGTAGCGGTAGAGGAACGCGGTGGTCTCCCCGCGGGTGACCTTGCGGTCCTTCCGGAACGTCCCGTCCGCGTAGCCCACCGAGATCTCGTTCTCGGCCATCCACTGCACGGGGGTGAAGTACGGCGAGCCGGCGGGGTTGTCGGAGAACACCGGTGCGGCCGGTTGCTCCGGACCGGTCGGGTCAGTGGGCTCCTCCTCGTCCGGTTCGCTGGGGCCTGCGGGCTCTTCTGGGTCGACCACGGCCTCCACGATCACCGCGCGCGAGGCGATGGTCTGGTTGCCGTTGGCGTCCTCCACCACGTACGTCAGCGTGTAGGTACCCGGGGTCGCGGTGTCCAACTCACCCAGAACCTGCACCGAGGCGGTGACATCACCGTCGGTGTCGTCCGCGGCGGAGACCCCTGCCATCGCATCGAAGAAGTCCCCCGCCTGGATGGTCGCTGCATCCGGGACTGTCAGCTCCGGTGCCTTGGTGTCGGTGCCGGCGGCGGCAGCCGTGAAGATACCCATCTGACCGGTCTGACCTGCAACCAGCTCGTCACCGGTTTCAGTGTCGCGGCTGGTGACGTACCAGGCGTAGGTCTCACCCTGGTTCAGCCCGGTCCATTCCACCGACGCCGGCCAGCCGGACTTCGCGGTGGCCTCCCCGATGACATCGTCGGTCGGGGAGGTGAGGACCACCTGGCTGGTCGAGAAGGACGTCTTGCGGGTCTCAAGCTGAATCGGCAAGCGGGTGTCGTCTTCGGTGCCGTCGTAGCGGTTCCGGTCGTCATACTCGGTGGCCCCGAAGTCCTCCAACAGCGGAGAGTAGGTGTCCACCGCCATCTCGGAGCGGTCCACGTCGATCTGCAGGAGCCGGAAGAAGCTGGAACCGAACTGCAGCATGTCTTGCGGGGTGCGCCCGTCCACCCCCGTCAGTCCGAGTTCCTCGGCGGACACGGTGTAGAACTGGTAGTCGGCCAGCAGTTCGACGATGTTGTTGCCCTTGGTGCCGACGTCCTTGCGGACCTCGATGTCCACCCCGTGCTCATGGCCGGACAGCACCAGGAACACGTTGTCGTTCTTCTTGAGCAGACCCTGGTCGACTCGAGCACCGTCATGAGAGAACGCCGCACCGCGACCGTCGGGGCTGGTGCTGGGCTTGCGCTGGGCGTGCGTCAGGACGATCGCATTGCGATCGGAGTACTGCTTGAGCACCCCGTCGGCCCATTCGATCTCCTCGGCGGTGACGTCGTATCCCAGGTGCACGGCCACGAAGTCCAGGCCCTCGGCGGTGAAGAGGTCGTAGTGGTTCTGGTTGTCACCCTCCTTCCAGGGGGTGAAGGACGCGTTGGCCTCCTTCCAACCCTCGGTCTGCTCCAGGGCCTCGTAGCGTTCGGGGCCGAAGTAGTCGTTGTAGAGGCTGTCCGGGCCCACGTCCTTGCCGGAGCGGTTGTCGTGGTTGCCCGGCAGCGCCCCGTTGACGATCTGCGCGTCGTCGAGGATTCTCTGCGCCTCGGAGGCGAACTCGAACTCCTCGACGGCGATCTCTCGGTAAGCCTCCTCATCGGCCCGCTCCGAACCGGTGTGCCAGTTCTCCATGATGTCCCCGGTGTGGCCGACGTAGGCGATCTTGCGCTCCTCGGCGTTCTCCACGATCCAGTCGGTCACGTCTGTGTAGGCCTTCGCCCACACGGCCTTCTGCTCCTGCGAGTAGGTGTCCTCGGCGGCGCCCTCGGAGAGGTACTGGGTATCCGTCAGGTGCGCGATGGAGAAGTCGTAGGCGTCAGGGTCCTCGAACCCGTCCCTCACCTCGTTCTCCAGGTCGTCGGCGAAGGGATCCTCGCCGACGACCATCAAGGACGCCGTGCCCTCCCCATTCCGATGGTCGGCACCGAGGGTGCCGGTCAGCACCAGTTCGCCCTCGTCCAGGCCGCGGCCGGTGGCGAGTTCATCCCAGGCCCCGATCGCAGTGTTCCAGGCCAGCAGGTTCACCTGGCGGGTGGGGTCCGCGGTGCCGGCCCAGCGCACGGACTGGCCCTGCGTGGCTTCACCGGCCTCCACATCGAACCGCTGGAACGGGATCTGACCGGGGCTTGCGCTCAGGCTCTCACCGGAACCCTCTAGCCCGGTGGCCTCGGTGTGCTCGAACTCCAAAGTTTGGGGCATCTGCGACACCAGGCCCTGGAAGCCGCCCGCGGCGATCTCCGCCCGGCCTGCGTAGAAGGTGGAGGTGACGTCACCGCCGTCTGGGTTGACGGCGCGGGCCGAGAGCGTCACGGTGCCTTGTCCTTGCCCGGTCTGCGTGCCACCGCCCACGGGGATCGAGCCCGAGGTAAAGGTGACGGTCTCGGAAACCGGGGCGCCGAAGACGGTCTTGCCCTCGATGGACAGGACATGTTCACCGGCGGCCAGTCCGGCACCGATCAGCTGACCGAGTTCCACCGACTTCCCGTCGAGAGCGTAGGTGGTGCCGGCCGCCACGAGTCCGGGCCGGTTCCACTCGACCGCCAGTTCGGTGGCCCTGGTCAGCTCGGAGCCGGCAGCCGGGGTCGTGGACAACAGTTCGAGCTGCTGTCCGCGGGCCTGGTCCAATGCGGTGAGGTTCAGCGCGGCAACCTGCTGGGCGTCCAGCGCGTCCCCGAAGATCCGGGCCGAGGCCACGGTGGCCGTGGCATGGAACTGGCTACCGCCGTTGGAAGCGTCGGCACCGATGACCATGTTGTGGGCCAGAGCGTTGGGGGGCCACTTGATGGTGCTGTTGGCGGTGGGCACCTCGGCGGCGAGTTCGCCATTCACGTAGAGCCGGACCGTCTTGGTGTCCCCGTCGAACACGCCCACCGCGTGGTACCACTGATCCGGTTCGATCTGGATTCCGGCGTTGTGGTACGAACCCGTGTTGACCGCGAAGGTCAGCTTGTCGGCGTACATGGTCATCGAGAAGCCGCCGGCCTCCTTGTTGGCGCACAGGTTGGTCTCGCCGGAAGACGGCAGCTCGCCGTCATAGCGGAAGACGCACTCCACGGTCATCGAATCACCGAGGGTCTCGTACTGCTCCCCTAAGGGGTACAGCAACGCGTCGTCACCGTCGAAGGCAGCCACGTTCCGGCCCAGGGCCGGATCCTCCTGGATCACGGGTTCACCGTGGGTGGTGACAGCCAGACCCTGAGCCCTCTCGGCGGAGGTGCCGTCTGTGAAGTCCACATCGAAGACATCCGCCTTCGGCGCCACGACCTCCACGGCGAACTGCTCATTCAACGCAGCGACCTGCCCAGCGGAGGCCGGTGCGCTGAAAAGACGGGCGCTATCGATCTTGGCGATTGCATGCTGACCGGGCTCCCCGGGCCCGCTGTCAGCACCGACCACCAGGGCGTGGGCGCTCTCCTTCGGAGGGATCGTCATCGAACCGCCGGCTTTGGCCTCGCCAGCCAGTTCCCCATCGAGGTAGAGACGGACGGACTTGCCGTCGTACACGCCAGCGGCGTGGTACCAGCGTTCGGCCTCGATGTCCGCCCACACGATGGTGTACCCACCGTCGGTGTGGACCATGAACCCGGCCTCGTCACCCTTAACGACCACGGCGAATCCGCCGGCCTCCTTGTTGCCGCAAAGGGTGTCCTCACCGGAAGTCGCCGTGGCGTCGCGCTTGAAGGAGCATTCAACGGTGAACCCGTCGGTCAACTGCTCGTAGTCGGCCTCGGTGAGGGCGTAAGAGTAAGCCGATTCCCCGTCGAAGTCACCAACGGAGCGCGCTAGAGTGCCATCGACTGTGATCCCCGGAGTGCCGAAGGCCTCGGCCGTGCGGTTCTGAGCGGCGTCAGCCGGGGTGCCGTTCTCGAAGTCCACGTTCAGCAGGTCAGCCACCGGAGCGGCGGCAATATCGGCGGCCTGGGCCACTGCCGGGGCGATGGGGGCGGCTTCGGCCCGAGCGGTGGGAGCCGCCGTGGCGGCTGGCAGGACGGCACCGGTGGAGGTCAGTCCGACCGACAGGGCAAGAACGGCAAGGGGCATGCGCTTTGCGGTCATGTTCCATTCTTCTGTTGTGAGTGTCCGCGCGCGGTGGCGGCGGTGATGACACGCTGACGTTAGGAACCGTCGATGAACGGCGCACCGCCGTGTCATGAACCGCCCGTCACCGGGTCGTGAACCCCGCCTTTTCTGGGTGAACCCCGGGCAAACGGCGTTTGACATGGGCGGACAGCACGCTTCCGCGGGACTCGGGACCCGGTGGACCGCGAGCGCGAGGGGCCGGGTCCGGCGTCGTGCCGTCCTCCTCCGGGATGACCCGGATCAGGCCCGGATTCACCCCGCAGGTTGACCCCGTGCGGGACACGCGGCCACTACATTGGAGGGCATCGCTGCAGGTCGGCTCCCGTCCGGCTGCCCATTGCCTGCCGCCCGACCCAGGGAGACAATCAGCGTGAGCAACCCGGCCAGCACCGGCACCGGCGGACCCGCAACTGAGGAGGACACCATCCAGGACCTCCCCGGCGCAGGCTCACCCGCGGACCCCCACGCCGCCACCCCCGCTGGCTCCCGGACTCCTCGGGTCGGCTCCCCTGCCGCAGCGGTGGCCGGTGGAGCGGACCACCCCGACGTGCGCCGTCGCCACCACCTGCGCCGGCGCGGACTGGGGGCGATCGCCCGCCCGGACGACGAGGCCCTCGCCGCCCGCGGCCTGGACGAGTCCGCCGTTGAGGAGCGGATCGGCAAGGGGCTGACCAACCGCCAGCCGCGGGACACCTCCCGTTCGATCTGGAAGATCCTGCGCGTCCACGTGCTGACCATGTTCAACCTCGCCATCGGCGCCTGCGCGGTGGCGATCATCGTGCTGGGCCGCTGGTTCGACCTGGTGTTCTGCCTCGCGGCCGTGGCCAACGTGATCATCGGCGTGGTCCAGGAGTACTCGGCCAAGCGCAAGCTGGACCAGATTGCCCTGCTGCACCAGGACGCCGCCCACGTCATGCGCTCCGGTGAGCGGCAGGAGGTGCGGCTGGAGGACATCGTCCTGGACGACGCCGTGGTGCTGCGGCGCGGGGACCAGGTCCCGGCGGACGGGGTGATGCTGAGGGCGGACGGCCTGGACATCGACGAGTCCATGCTGACCGGGGAGTCCGATCCCGTGGGCAAGCTGCCCGGGGACGTGGTGCTCTCCGGCTCGGCCGTGCTCTCCGGGCACGGGGTGTTCCGCGTCTCGGCCGTCGGCGCGGACTCACACGCCTCGCAACTGGCGATCGAGGCCCGCACGTTCTCCAAGATCCCCTCGGAGCTGCGCGGGGCCCTGGACACGGTCGCCACGTGGCTCACCATCGCCCTGGTGCCGATCGTGGCGATCATCCTCAACGGCCAGGTCCAGGCGATCGGCGGCTGGGCGTACGCGGTACAGAACAACGCGATCGAGCCCGCGGTCGTGGCCTCCGTCGCCGCGATCACCTCGATGATCCCCCAGGGGCTGGCCCTGATGACCACGATCTCCTTCGCGGTGGCCGCGCTGAAGCTGGCCCAGGACCAGGTCCTGATCCAGGAACAACCGGCGGTGGAGATCCTGGCCCGCGTGGACACCGTCTGCCTGGACAAGACCGGCACGCTCACCGAGGGCCGCGTCATCTTCGACGGGGTCACCGACCTCTCCGCCTCCCGCCACATGCACGACGACGGCGCCCGCGTCCTGGCCTGGTTCGGCGCCGACGTGAACGCCAACCCCACGGCCCTGGCCCTGCGCGAGGCCTTCCCGCACGTCCCCGAGGAGGCGCCCTCTGCGCAGGTGCCCTTCTCCTCCGCCCGGCGCTGGTCCGCCGTCGCCTTCGGGTCCGAGGACGGCGCCGGCCCCTCGGGCCCGGGTTCCGCCCCGCACGGGGCGTGGGTCCTGGGCGCCCCGGAGGCCCTGCTCGACGGGGACCGTTCCGAGGGAACGGACACCCATCGGATCGAGGCCCTCTGCCAGGAGACGACGGACCGGGGGCTGCGCACCATGCTGCTCTGCCGGTCGGACACTCCGGTGGCGCCCGGTGCGTGGTTCGGGCCCAGGGGGCCGACGTCGGGACCGGGCGCCGGGCCCGCCACCGACACCGGGCCCGCCGCCGGGACCGGCAACGGCCGCCGGACCGGTGAGCGACTGCCCCGGGGGCTGGTCCCGGTGGCGTTGCTGACCTTCCGGGAGAAGGTCCGCGACGACGCCCACGAGACCCTCGAGTACTTCCGCGCCCAGGGCGTGGAGCTGAAGATCATCTCGGGGGACAACCCGCGCACCGTGGCCGCGGTCGCGCGCGAGGTCGGGATGACGCTGCACGGGGACGGTTACGACGCCCGGCACCTGCCCGAGGACGACGATCAACGGCGGGAGGTCCTGGACACCCACTCCGTGTTCGGCCGGGTCACCCCCGACCAGAAGAAGGGGATGGTCAAGGCCCTGCAGGAGGCCGGGCACGTGGTGGCGATGACCGGGGACGGCATCAATGACGCCCTGGCCCTGAAGTCCGCGGACCTGGGCATCGCCATGGGCAACGGCGCCCCGGCCACCAAGGCCGTGTCCCGCCTGGTGCTGCTGGACAGCCGCTTCTCCCGGTTGCCGGCCGTGCTGGCCGAGGGGCGTCAGGTGATCGCCAACATCGAGCAACTGGCCCACCTGTACCTGACCAAGACCGCCTACGCCGTGCTGTTCGGCGTGGTGTTCTCCCTGCTGGCCTGGCAGTACCCGCTGCTGCCGAGACAGGCCTCCACCGTGGACTTCCTGATGATCGGGCTGCCCACGTTCTTCCTGGCCCTGGCGCCCAACCAGCGCCGTTACGTCCCGGGGTTCCTCGGCCGCGCCCTGCGCTTCGCCATCCCCTCCGGGGTGGTCATCCTCACGGGCCTGCTGGCCGTGAACGGTTATGCCCGCTGGCTCACGGAGGAGGTCTCGGTCCGGCAGGTCCAGACCGCCTCCGTCATCACGCTGACCCTGATGGGCCTGTGGGTGCTCAACCTCATCTCCCGGCCGATGACCCGGTGGAAGCTGGTGCTCGTCGGTTCCATGTACGTGCTGCTGTTCCTGGTCCTCACGGTCCCGGCCTCTCAGGAGTTCCACCAGTTCGAGTACCCGCCCACGGACCTCACCGTGGCCGCCGTGGCGACCGGCGCGGTGGCCTGCGTCCTGCTCGAGGGCATCCACCAGGTCCACCGGTCCTGGCTCCACCGCTCGGGGACCCACCGGGCGATGTCCGGGACCGCGGACTCGGCCGGTTGAGGGACCGTGGGGGCGGTCACTCATGGTGGTGGGGTCGTTGCGGCCCGTGGTCGAATGGTCAGGCGGACCCCGCCGGGGCCGTAGAGCCCCTCCCCGTCCCACGGAGTCACGATGCCCCTTGCACCCCCAGAGCGAACCGCCGACGTCCTCGTGATCGGCGGTGGCAACGCCGGGATCTCCCTGGCCGCCCGGTTGCACCGCAAGGGCATCGCGGACATCGCCGTCGTGGAGCCCAAGTCCACGCACCACTACCGGCCGATGCTGTCCTACGTGGGTGCCGGGTTGAAGACCACGCACCAGATGTCCCGGGCCCAGCACCGCGTGATGCCCCGCGGTGTGCGATGGGTCCAGGACAGCGTCCGGGCCCTGGACCCGGTGGCACGGACCGCCACCCTGTCCACGGGCGAGCGCATCGGCTACCGGGACGTCGTGATCTGCGCGGGCTCGACCCCGGACTGGGATCACGTGCCCGGCAGCGCCGAGGCGGTGGCCGGCCCGCACGCCTCCACGAACTACACCGTGGACCTGGCCCCCAAGACCTGGGAGCTGATCCGCGGGCTGCGCCGCGGACGGGCGCTGTTCACCATCCCGGACGGCCCGGCCCCCACCCCGCAGATCGGGCAGAAGATCCTCTACCTCGCCTGTGACTACTGGCAGCGCCAGGGCGTGTTGCAGGACATCGAGGTGACCCTGCTGACGCCCACCGGGACCCTGTTCGGCCAGCCGGACGTGGACCGGGTCCTACAGCCGTGGGTGGATCGCTACGGGATCACGGTCCTGACGGACGCGCGCGTGCGCTCCATCGACGCCGGCGCCCGCCGACTGCACGCCACGGTCGACGGGACGCCCCGTGACCTGCCCTACGACCTGTTGCACCACTCCCCGGTCCACGCGGCACCGGCCTGGATCGCCGAGGCCGGACTGGGCACCGCCGCGGGCGGGGAGGCCACAGCGGGACCGGGCACGACCGCGGCCGGCTACGCGGACGTGGATCCGCACACCCTGCGCCACCGGCGGGTGCCCACCGTGTGGGCCTGCGGGGACGCGGCGGCGCTGCAGACCACCTCCTCCGGGGGCGGGCTGCGCCACCAGACCAAGGTCCTCGCCGCGAACCTGCTGGCCACCCGGGAGGGCCGCGCACCCACCGCCCGGTACGACGGCTACACAGTGACACCCGTGACCGTGCAGCGGGGGCGGGCGGTCTTCGCCGAGTACGACCGGGACAACGACCTGGCGCCCAGCATCCCCGGGGTCCCGCTGCTGGGCCCGAACCGCGCCCTCTGGTTCCTCGACCTCGAGGTCCTCCCGCGGGATTACTGGAACGTCATCCTCAGGGGTTTCTAGGGCGCGACAGCGTGACGACACACGACTGAGGAGTAGGTCTGCCCGCCGATAGACTCGGCCTCGATCAGGACTGGTCCGTCGGCCATGGAGCAGACGACCATTCGGCCCTCTCCTACGAAGGAGCTCTCATGGCAGCACCCAGCCCCGGTTATTCCATCACCCTGCAGGTCAAGGCCCCCGCGTCCTTCACTGCGACCTCCGACCTGACCGCAGAGGTGGCCGCCTCCGGTGCCGCCATCACCGGCCTGGACGTGGTGGAGTCCCACCACGAGTACATGATCGTCGCCGTCAGCTGCAACACCATCGACGCCGGCCACGCCGAGCGCGTGCGCCAGGCCCTGGACGCCCTGGACGGGACCGAGGTCCTGGAACTCTCGGACCAGACCTTCCAGCTGCACGAGGGCGGGAAGATCGAGACCACCCTGCGGGTGCCGCTGCGCACCCGCGACGACCTCTCCCGGGCCTACACCCCGGGCGTGGCCCGGGTCTGCCAGGCCATCGCCCAGGACAAGGACCTGGCCCGGCAGTACACCGTCAAGAAGAACACGGTCGCCGTGGTCACCGACGGCACCGCGGTGCTGGGCCTGGGGGACATCGGCCCCGAGGCCGCGATGCCCGTGATGGAGGGCAAGGCCGCCCTGTTCAAGCAGTTCGCTGGCGTCGACGCCTGGCCGGTGGCCCTGGACACCAAGGACACCGAGGAGATCATCTCCATCGTCAAGGCCATCGCCCCGGCCTACGGCGGCATCAACCTCGAGGACATCTCCGCCCCGCGCTGCTTCGAGATCGAGGCCCGCCTGCGCGAGGAACTGGACATCCCGGTGTTCCACGACGACCAGCACGGCACCGCCATCGTGGTACAGGCCGCGCTGACCAACGCCCTGAAGCTGACCGGCAAGAAGATCGAGGACGTGCGCATCGTCGTCTCCGGCGTCGGCGCCGCCGGCACCGCGATCATCCGCCTGCTGATGGCCTCGGGCGCCCGCCACATCGTGGCCGCCGGCCGGGCCGGGGTGATCGAGCGCGGCTCCACGCACACGGACTCCAACCGCCAGTGGCTGGCCGACAACACCAACGCCGACTCCTTCTCGGGCACGCTCAAGGAGGCCGTGGTCGGGGCCGACGTGTTCATCGGCGTCTCCGCCCCGAACCTGCTGGACGAGACGGACATCGCCGCCATGAACGACGGGGCCATGGTCTTCGCCATGTCCAACCCGGATCCCGAGGTCGACCCCGCAGCTGCCTCCAAGCACGCCGCCGTGGTGGCCACCGGCCGCTCTGACTTCCCGAACCAGATCAACAACGTGCTGGCCTTCCCCGGGTTCTTCCGCGGACTGCTCGACGCCGGAGCCTCCGACATCACCGACGAGATGCTGGTCGTGGCCGCCGAGGCCATCGCCTCCTGCATCTCCGACGAGGAGCTCAACCCCGGCTTCATCATCCCCTCGGTGTTTGACCCGGAGGTCTCCGAGCGCGTGGCCGAGGCCGTGGCGGCTGCCGCCACACCGCGTAGCTGATCCCTCTCACGGGACCGGTGGGATCTCGGGATCCCCCGTCCCGCGTCCTGGCGGCCGGCGCCACCGACCCTGGTCGGGGCGCCGGCCGCCGGCGTCTGCGGTAACCGAAGTCTGGGAACTGGCTGGGAAGTGTTTGACCGTCCGGCGGTGCGGGTGAAGACTCGAGGCATCACCCAACCGGCGGGACCCGCCACGAAGGAGACACGATGAAGCGATTGATCACCCTGGGCGTCGGCGCGGCGATCGGCTATCTGCTGGGGAGCCGCGAAGGCCGCCAGAACCTCGACAAGTTCGCGAAGAATGCGCAGAAGCTCTGGAACGACCCCAAGACCCAGGAGCAGGTCCACAAGGCTGCCTCCACCGTGAAGGACAAGGCCCCGGGCGTGGCGGACAAGGCCACCGGGCTGGCCGACAAGGCCGCTGACTCGATCCGGGACCGCGCCCCCGGCGTGGCGGACAAGGCCAGTGCCGCGGCCCACGCCGTGGCGGACAAGGCGACCGCCGCCACCCAGGACCTGGCCGACAGGGCGGGCACCAGTTCCCAGGAGTCGGGCGGCAAGCACGCCTCGGCCGGCACGTCCTCCGACACCGGTCAGCAGGGCGGCACTCCCACCCCCGGTCCGTCCCAGACCTCCGGAGGCAGCGGACCGGACCGCTACTGAGCGTCCCGTCTCCCGCGCGACAGGAGAAGACCCCGGTTCCCACCCAGGGAACCGGGGTCTTCTCGTCGTCGGGCCCTGGATGATCCGGGGCCCCGGTGGTCAGGCCTGCACGCGGTTGCGCAGCGCGAAGGAGGCCCCGTAGTGGTTCTCGGGCAGGTGGTCGCCCCGGCCGAACAGCTTGTGGCGCATGGTGCCCTCGGTGTACTCGGTCTTGTAGCGGCCCAGCTTCTGCAGTTCCGGGACCACGTACTGCACGATGTCCTCGAAGGTGCCCGGGGTGATGTGGTAAGCGAGGTTGAACCCGTCCACGTCGGTCTCGTCCTGGATGCGGGCCAGCTCCTTCGCCACGGTCTCGCCAGAGCCGATGATGACCGGGCCGAACCCGCCGACGCCGCACCACTCGGCGATGCGTCGCACCGTCCACGGGTTGCCGTCGTCCCCCGAGGCCTTCTTGAAGGTCTCGATGGTGGACTGGATGGCGTTGGACTCCACGTCGCCCAGCGGCTCGTCGAGGTCGAACTGGGACAGGTCGATGCCCATCCAGCCGCTCATCAGCACGAGGCCGCCCTCGACGTCGATGTACTTCGTGAGCTCCTCGTACTTGGCCTGCGCCTCCTCGTCGGTGGCACCCGTGACGATGGTCTGCATGGACATGATGCGGAGGTCGTACGGATCGCGGCCGGCCTCGACGGCGGCCCGGCGGAGCTTCGCCGCGGTGCCCTTGATGAGTTCAGCCGTGGGCGAGTTGATGAACACGGCCTCGGCGTGCTTGCCGGCGAATGCCCGGCCTCGCGTGGAGGCGCCTGCCTGGTAGATCACGGGGGTGCGCTGCTTCGACGGCTCGGTGAAGGCGATGCCGGGGGTCTTGAAGTACGTGCCCTCGTGCTCGATGCGGTGGACCTTGGACGGGTCGATGAAGACGCCCGACTCCTTGTCGTTGACGACCGCGTCGTCCTCCCACGAGCCCTCGAGCAGCTTGTAGACCACGTCGAGGTACTCGTCGGCGTGGTTGTAGCGCTCGTCGTGTTCCATCTGGTCCTCGTGCCCGAAGTTGCGGGCGGCCGAGGGCAGGTAACCGGTGACGACGTTCCAGCCCACGCGGCCCTCGGTGAGGTGGTCCAGCGTGGCGAGGCGGCGCGCGAACGCGTACGGGTGTTCGTAGGCGGTGCCCGCGGTGACGCCGAAGGTGAGGTGCTTGGTCACGGCGGCCATCGGCGGGACCACGAGGATCGGGTCGTTGGTGGGCACCTGGGTGCCCGCCTTCAGGGTGGCCTCGTCCGAGTTGCCGTAGACGTCGTAGGGACCCAGGACGTCGGCGATGAAGATGCCGTCGAACAGGCCCTTCTCCAGCGTCTGGGCCAGCCCCGTCCAGTACCCCAAGGTGTTGTAGTCGCGGGCATGGTCGTCCGGGTGGCGCCACAGGCCGGGGGACTGGTGGGCCACGCAGTTCATGTCGAAGGCGTTGAAGAGGATCTCACGCTGGCCGGCGGGGGTGGTCGGCACCCCGGCGGGCAGTCCGGCGGGGGTGTTCTGGGCATTCGATGACGTCATGGTGATGCTCCTTCCATCGGTCCTGGCGGTAGCACCGGTCCCGCGCCCCGGGGGCGCGTGGTGGTTGCTGCGGCGTCGACGAGCCAGGTCTCTCGGCCGCTCTGGATGGTTACCGGGCAATTGGAGCACACCGTCCGGGGCCCGGACGAATCCGGAGTCCTCCCGTGACGGAGCCCCTCGCCCGCCGCCGGGTCAGGCTGTCCCGGTGGAGAGGTACGGCACCGGCGCGGTGCCGTTGACCTCCCAGTCACCCACCATGCGGGCCATGAAGACCGCCGGGTCGTGGCTGGCCAGGGTCCGGGCGTTGCGCCAGTGCCGGTCCAGCTGCAGCTCGGTGCTCGTGGCGGAGGCGCCGAGGGTGTCGAAGAGGCGCGTGCAGGTGTCCAGGACGAGCCGGGGCACCATCACGTGCGCCCGATGGGCCGTCAGGGCGGCGCGCTGCAGGGCCTCGGCGGCAGCACCGTCGTCGCTGCCGTCACCGCCCGCGTCCGCCCCGACGGCGGCCCGCCCGCCCTGGGTGTCGCGCCCCGCGGCAGCGAGCGCCAGCGCCGTGTCCAGGTCACGCCCGGCGGCACGGACCAGTTCCTCGGCGGTGGCCTGCTGGGCGGACAGCTCGCCGATGATCCCCAGGAGCTGGTCGTCCTCCCGCGGGGTGAGCCCGCCCGCCGTGTTCGGTGACCGGCGCCGGCGCTTCGTCTGGTCGACCCCGTCCCTCAGCGCGGCCCGCCCGACCCCGGCGAGCAGGGCCATCAGGGTGGCCTCGTGGTGCAACGGCACGTGCCCGTCGGCCGGCGGCAGGGCCAGCAGCTCCTCGACGCCGGCCCGGTTGAACTCGACCGTGCCGGTACCGGTCAGCCGCTGGCCGAACCCGTCCCAGTCGTCCTTGACGAGCGTCCTCGGCTGGCGGACCCTCACGACGGCGAGCGCCAGCCGCGCGGAGTCCGGGGAGCCTCCGGTGGCGCCGGACGCCAGGTTCTGCCGGGAACGGCCGCGACGGCGCCCGGGCAGGGGAACGGCGTCGTCGAGGCGGGCCGTCGCCAGGGTCCACGTGGCGAAGATGCTGCCGGTGGTGTAGTACTTGCGGCCGCTGATCCGCAGCTGGCCGCCCTCGTCCCGGGAGACGGTCGTGTCCATCTCGCCCAGCGCCGGCCCGCGGGCCTCGGACAGCGCACTGCCGGCCAGTTCACCGTCCGCCACCCGTTCCAGCCACCTCGTGCGCAGGGCCTCGTCCGGCTGGGCGAGGACATGCTCGACGAAGCTGAGGTGGCTGCGGACCAGGTGCGCCGTGTTCGCGTCCACCGCGGCGAGGTCCATCAGCAGGCGCAGCATGTCCTCCTGACCGGCACCGGACCCCCCGGCCTCCACCGGGACGGTGAGCGCGCCGATCCCCGCCGCACGGAGCTGCTCGAGAGCGGCGAAGGGCAGGTGACGGCCAGCCTCCCGGGCCGGTTCCCCCCGGGCGATGTCCTGGAGGGCGGGGGCGAACCGCCCGGCCAGGTCCCGGTAGGTGGTGGCGTGCACGGTCGAGGTCATGGAATCTCCCATCGGTCCCGGCGGTAGCACCCGGTCCCCTGTCAAGGGCGGGTTGCTGCGGCGTCGTCGATCCGGGTCTCTCGGCCGCTCTGGATGGCTATGGCTCCATGGGAACAGCCCCGGCACCCCGACCCGCCACGATGTGACGTTTTGTGTCGAACGTCGTGCCCGCGCCGGATTGACAGGACTCCCCCGCGACCTGATTGACTGGACGCGCCAACCATCCAGAGCGGCCGAGAGATCTGGCTCCGTGACGCCGCAGCAACCCTCCGCTTCATCGCGGGCAAGGGTGCTCATGCCAGAAGCGATGGAGAGTGATCACCATGACTGCCCTTGCCGAGTTGAGCCCTGCCGGCCGCGCCCCCGCGCGGGCCCGGGGCGCCGCCACCGCCTCGGACGCACCGGAGAGCCTTGCGGTGGAGTTCCGCGGCGTCGGCCGCGCGTTCCCCACCGCCGAGGGCCCCCGGGCCGTCCTGCGGGACATCACCCTGACCGTGGAGCCCGGTGAGGTGCTGGCCATCCTCGGCGCCTCCGGTTGCGGCAAGTCCACCCTGCTGCGGGCCGCCGGCGGACTGGACACCGGCAATTCCGGGGACATCCTCATCGGTGGCGAGCCGGTCACCGCCCATGACCCACGCACCGCCGTCGGCTTCCAGGAACCGCGCCTGATGCCCTGGCGCACCCTGCACCAGAACGTGGCCCTGGGCCTGCCGCACGGCACGGGCCGCAGCGAGGGCCGGGAGCGCGTGGACGAGCTGCTCGATCTCGTCGGACTGGACGCCCACGCCGATCACCGGCCCCGCGAGGTCTCCGGCGGCATGGCCCAGCGGACCTCGCTGGCCCGGGCTCTGGCCCGGCGCCCCGGCGTGCTGCTGCTGGACGAACCGTTCGGCGCCCTGGACGCCCTGACCCGGCTGAAGATGCAGGACCTGCTCCTGGACATCCACGCCCGCACGGCCACCACCATCCTGCTGGTCACCCACGACGTGGACGAGGCACTGCAGCTGGCCGACCGGATCCTGCTGCTCGGCAAGGATCCCGGTGCCGCTCCAGGGGCCACCGCCCGCAAGGTCCTCACCGTGCCCGGGATGCGTCCGCGCCCCCGCGGCTCAGCCGAGCTGGCCGTGCTGCGCTCGGAGCTGCTCGACGGCCTCGGCGTCGACGCCCACCGGCACTGACCGCACCGGCGCTGCACCGACGGCACCGGACCCGCCGGCACTGACCGGTGTCCACGGTCCCCGGACCACCCCCTGCTCGACCCTCCCCACCCCCTTGCTCCGCCCTCCCGCCCCGTGCGATCCCCTGTCCTGAAAGGCACCACCATGCGCTCCCGACTCACGCTCTCCGCCGCGGTCCTCGCCGTCTCCGCCCTCGCCGTCACCGGGTGCGTGGCCGGGGAGGGTTCGGGCGGTGACGCCGCCCAGGCCGGTGCCCCGGCCGGCGGTGCCGACACCCTGGACATCGACTTCGCCACCTACAACCCGCTCTCCCTGGTCATCAAGGAGAAGGGCTGGCTGGAGGAGGAGCTCTCCGACGAGGGCGTCACCGTCAACTGGGTCCAGTCCGCCGGGTCCAACAAGGCCAATGAGGCGCTGCGCGCGGAGGCCGTCGACGTCGGCTCCACCGCCGGTTCCGCGGCCCTGCTGGCCCGCGCCAACGGCACCGAGATCAAGACGATCGGCCTCTACTCCCAGCCGGAGTGGGCGGCCCTGGTCACCACCGCCGACTCGGGCATCACGGAGGTCACCGACCTGGTGGGCAAGAACGTGGCCGCCACCAAGGGCACGGACCCGTACTTCTTCCTCATCCAGGCCCTCGAGGAGGCCGGAGTGGACCCGTCCGAGGTCACCGTGCAGAACCTGCAGCACGCCGACGGCAACTCCGCCCTGGCCAACGGCTCCGTGGACGCCTGGTCCGGACTGGATCCGATCATGGCCGGCGCCGAGGCCGAGGGAGCCGAGCTGTTCTACCGCAACGTGGACTTCAACACCTACGGCTTCCTCAACGCCACCGAGTCCTTCCTCGAGGAGTCCCCCGAACTGGCCCAGGCCGTGCTGGACGTCTACGAGAAGGCGCGCGCCTGGGCGCTGGAGAACCCCGAGGAGACCGCCGCGATCCTCGCCGAGGTCGCCGGTCTCGAGGAGGACGTGGCCACCACCGTCATCCAGGAGCGCTCCAACCTGGACGTGGACCCGGTCCCCGGGCAGGCCCAGCTCGACGTGCTCGAGAGGGTCGGCCCCATCCTGGTGGAGACCGGTGACGTCGCCAGCCAGGAGAACGTGGACGCCGCCCTGTCCGAGCTGCTCGAGCCCTCCTACGCCGAGAAGGCCACGCAGTGAGTGCGCCCGCGTCCCCGAACAACGTCACACCGGCCTCGGCCCCGGCGGACCTGGCCGCGGGCGAACGGAACCGGCGTGCGGCACCGGCCGGTTCCAGCCCCGGGACGCCGCGCGCCCGAGGAGCCCTGGGCACCGCGGGCGGCCGGGCCACCGTCGGGCTCCTGGTCCCGGTGCTGCTCGTGGTGCTGTGGTGGGCGGTGACCGAGGCCGGACTGTTCTCCCCGGTGCAGTTGCCCTCGCCGGCCTCCGTGGTGCAGGCGGGCGTCCAGCTGGCGGCGGACGGCCCCCTGTGGCACCACATCGCCATCTCCGTGCAGCGGGTGCTGATCGGCTTCGCGATCGGCGGCGTGCTGGGCCTGCTCGTCGGTTCCGTGCTGGGACTGTCCCGGTGGGCGGATGCCCTGTTCTCCCCGCTCACCGGGGCCATCCGCGCCGTGCCGTCCCTGGCGTGGGTGCCGCTGCTGATCCTGTGGATGGGGATCGGCGAGGACTCGAAGATCACGCTCATCGCGATCGGGGCGTTCTTCCCGATCTTCACGAACGTCTACTCGGCACTGAAGCACGTGGACCCGCACCTGGTGGAGGCCGGCCGGGCCTTCGGCTATCACGGCCTGCGCCTGTTGCGCACCGTCCAGCTGCCGGCCGTGATCCCCTCGGTGTTCTCGGGACTGCGCCTGGCCCTCGCCCAGGCATGGCTGTTCCTGGTGGCCGCCGAGCTCATCGCCTCCTCCATGGGCCTGGGCTTCCTGCTCACCGACTCGCAGAACAACGGGCGCACCGACCGGCTGATCCTGGCGATCGTCCTGCTGGCCGTGATCGGCAAGGTCACGGATGCCGTCCTGGGCCTGGTGGAGAAGTGGGCGGTGCGGCGCTGGTCCTAACCCGGGCGGGTGGCCTCCGTGTCGATGAAGTGCTGCGCGCGCTGCAGGGTGTGCGAGGAGTACGTGCCCCCGGAGCGGGCGTCCAGCAGCGCGGCCTGTTCCACCTCGACCAGCTGCCGGCGCAGCTCCCGGTACTGTTGCCGCTGGCTGTCCGGGGCCACCTCGGCCACCATCGCCGCCAGTGCCTGCGTGGCCGCCCGGCCCTCCCGTCGGGCCCGCTCCACCACGGCGGGGTCGAAGGGACTGCCGTCCTCACGGAGCAGCGTCCTGTTCTGCAGGTAGGCCTGGCGCGCGGCGATGATCTCATTGGCCAGACGGCCGATCTCCCGGCGTTGCGCCTCCTCGTCGGTTCCCTTGATGCCGAGCACCCGGATCAGCAGCGGAAGGGTGCCGCCCTGGACCACGAGCGTGAGGATGGCCACGGAGAAGGCGATCAGGATCAGTTCGGGACGGTACGGGATGTCAGCCGGGAGGGACTGGGCCGCGGCCAGGGTGATGACGCCGCGCATCCCGGACCACGCCAGCACGGCCCCGCCCCGCCAGCCGAGGCCCTGCGTGGCCAGGAAGTGCGCATCGGCACGCCACCGCCGCAACCGGGCCACCGTCCGCGGGTGGGGCGGCTCCCCGGACGCCGTGGACTCGATCGCGGCATCGAGGTTCCGCGCCAGCTGGGGGACCCGCCTCTGCCGCGCCCGGAGCACGGCGATGAGCGGCACCACGAAGGCGATGCGCACCGCGACGAGGACCGCGGTGCACAGCACGGCGATCCCGACGGCGAACCACAGCCCCCGCCCCGAGGCCTCCGCGTCCGCGACGATCGAGGTGATCTCGAAGCCCATGAGCAGGAACACGCCGTTCTCCAGCAGCAGCTGGATGGTACGCCAGTTGGTGCGGTCGGTGAGCCGGTCCGCCGCGCTGAGGCGCTGGGGTGCCTGGTGGCCGGTGAGGAGGCCTGCAGTGACCACGGCGATGACGCCCGAGGCCTGCAGGTTCTCCGCGGGCATGTACGCCAGGAACGGCACGGTCAGGGAGATCGCCGTGGTGAGGACGGGCTGCTGCCGGATCCTGGACCGGAACCAGACGGTCCCGGCGCCCACGAGGAGGCCGAGGACGATCCCGGCGCTGACGGCGTAGGCGAAGTCACCGATGGCGCCCCAGAAGGTCACGGCGCCGGCGGTGGCCGAGATAGCGGTGCGGAGCATGACCAGCGCGGTGGCGTCATTGACCAGGCCCTCCCCCTCCAGGATCATCACCAGCCGGGGCGGCAGGCCCAGTCTCTTGCCGATGGAGGTGGCCGCGACGGCGTCCGGCGGGCTGATGACCGCACCCAGGGCCACGGCGGCCGCGAGATCGATGTCCGGCAGCAGCCACCAGATCAGCCACCCCGTGGCGAAGGCGGAGGCGATCACCAGGAACACGGACAGGGCGCTGATGGTGCCGAGGTCCCGGCGGAAGTCCGTGATGGGGACGTTGACCGCCGCCGAGTAGAGGATCGGCGGCAGCGCGATCATGAGGATCCATTCCGGGTCCAGCAGGATCTGGGGCGCCCCGGGGATCATGCTGCAGCCGATGCCCACCAGGACGAGCAGGATCGGCGCCGCGACGCCGAGCCGGGGCGCGAACAGCGAGACCAGCACGATGATCAGGACACCGGCCACGGCCAGCAGTGCGATGTCCTCCATGTGCAGTCCCTGTCCGTCGGCGTCGGTGCACGTCAAAACTAGGGCATCAGGCCGGCGCGTAGCACTGCTTCACCCGTTTCGCCCCGCGGACAGGACCGGTCGTAGAGTGGAGGAGACCATCCCGAGCGGCTGAGAGATCTGGCTCCGTGACGCCGCAGCAACCCGTCCGTGATCCTGCGGTGCCCTCCCGGCACTGCAAGGACCGGACCAGGTGCTACTGCCAGATTCGATGGAAAGAAGGTTCTGTCTTGTCTGTTGCCCCGCACGCCGCTCCCACCGCCACCGCGCGCGACACCCCCGCCCACGCCCACGCCCACGCCCCCGGTGCCCTGCCCGGCCCGCTGCCGGCCGACGTCGTGGACGCCGCCGATCCCTCCGTCCACCCGGGCCGGCCCGCGGGCCTGTTGCACGGCGGGCTCGGGGACGGCCGGTCCGTGCGCGAGGAGGACCGGGCCGCGTTCTGGGACTCCGCCGCGCGGCGCCTCGACTGGGAGACGCCCTGGCACACCACCCACTCCTGGACCCCTGCCGACCCGGCCGCCGAGCGCGGCCCGGAGATCCGCTGGTTCGAGGGCGGCCGGCTGAACGTCGCGGTGAACTGCGTGGACCGGCACGTGGCCGCCGGCCGCGGGGAGAAGGTGGCCCTGTACTTCGAGGGCGAGCCCGGTGACCGCCGCGCCGTGACCTACGCCCAGCTCCAGCGCAAGGTCAGCCAGGCCGCCAACGCCCTGCTGGAACTGGGCATCGGCAAGGGCGACCGCGTGGTGGTCTACCTGCCGGTGCTCGTGGAGACGATCGTCATCACCCTGGCCTGCGCGCGGATCGGCGCGGTGCACTCGCTGGTGTTCGGCGGCTTCTCCGCCGAGGCGCTGCGCTTCCGCGTGGAGGACACCGGCGCGAAGTTGCTGGTCACCTCCGAGGGCCAGTACCGCCGCGGCCAGGCCGTGCCCGTCAAGGACAATGCGGACGAGGCCGTCTCCGGCCAGAACCAGATCGAGCACGTGCTGGTGCTCAACCGCACCGGCCACACCGAGGTCGGGGACGGCCCGGGCCAGATCAGCTGGACCGAGGGCCGGGACGTGTGGTGGCACGAGATCGTGGACCGCCAGCCGGAGACCCACACACCGGAGTACTTCGACGCCGAGACCCCGCTGTTCATCATGTACACCTCGGGCACCACCGGACAGCCCAAGGGTCTCGTGCACACCTCGGGCGGTTACCTCACCCAGGCCTCCTGGTCCTATGACTACCTGTTCTCCCATCCGGACGTGTCCGAGCGGGAGAAGGACGTGCACTGGTGCACCGCCGATCTCGCCTGGGTCACCGCGCACACCTACGAGATCTACGGACCGCTGTCCAACGGCGTCACCGAGGTCATCTACGAGGGCGTGCCGAACGCCCCGCACCCGGGCCGGCACTTCGAGGTCATCGAGCGCTACGGCGTCACCTCCTACTACACCGCTCCCACCCTGGTCCGGTCGTTGATGGGCTGGTTCCCCGAGGGCATCCCCGCGGGGCACGACCTCTCCTCGATCCGCCTGGTCGGCACCGTGGGCGAGGCCGTCAACCCGGAGGCGTGGGCCTGGGCCCGCACCCAGATCGGCCGCTCGCACCTGGACGTGCTGGACGCCCGGCTCCAGGCCGAGACCGGCGACGACGACGCGCGGGTCCCCCGCGACGGTTCCGTGGGCGTGCCCATGGTGGACACCTGGTGGCAGTCCGAGACCGGTGCCACCGTGCTCTCCCCGCGCCAGACGGACGAGCGGTTCAAGCCCGGGTGCGGCTCCCGCCCGCTGCCCGGGGTGGACGTGGCCGTGGTGGACGACGCCGGGGCGCCCGTGGCCGCCGGGCTGCAGGGCAAGGTCGTGGTCACCCGCACCGGCCCGGCCATGGCCCGCACCGTGTGGGGCAACCCGAGGCGCTACTTCACCTCGTACTGGAAGGACTACGCCGGGCAGGGCTGGTTCCTGGCCGGCGACGGTGGCAAGGTCGACGAGGACGGGGACACCTGGATCCTCGGCCGCATCGACGACGTCATCAACATCTCCGGACACCGCCTATCCACCATCGAGATCGAGTCAGCGCTCGTGTCCCACCCCGAAGTGGTCGAGGCCGGGGTCTGCCCCGTTCCGGACGCGAAGACCGGGCACGCCGCCGTGGCCTTCGTGGTGGCCCGGGCGGGCTTCGGGGACGACTCCGTGCCTGCCGGCACCGGGGCCGGGCCTGCCTCCGATGCCGCCGAGGAGCTGCGCCGGCACGTCGGCCGGGTCATCGGGCCGGTGGCCAAGCCACGCGAGGTCGTCTTCGTGCCCGACGTCCCCAAGACCCGCTCCGGCAAGATCATGCGCCGCCTGCTGACCCAGCTCTACGAGGGCACCGCCCTGGGCGACACCACCTCCCTGCAGAACGAGCCCTGCGTCGGCCAGATCGCCGAGGTCATGGGCCGTCGGTCGCCGCACCGCCCGGCCGCCGCGCAGGACGGCTGACCCCGGACCGTCGCGACGGTCGCGGCTCAGGACGATGCGGCCCCGTGCCGGTCACAGGCCGGGTCCACCACGGCCACCTGGACGGGGTTCACGATGAGCCGGATGCACCCACAGGGGTCCGTCGACGTGGTCTCCGGGTTGCCCTCGGCGCCGTAGGGCCGGAGCGGGGCGAGGGTCTTGCACAGGCAGAAGTAGTCCCGGTGCGGGGTGCCCGTCCGGCACTTCATGGTGATGGTCTTGGCATCGAGCATGGCAGCGGCTCCAGGGTGTGCAGTCAACGGGCTGGGTGAGACCGGTGCTGTCATCGACCATGGCTGCCCGGGGGTCCTCACAGCCTAGAAATCGGGGCACCCCGCTGGTAGTGGACGTTCGTCCACTACTTTCCGGTAGAGGGCCTTCCGGGCGGCACCATTGGACAGGTCCGGGCGCTGGGCGCGGCGCCCGGGCAGCCCCGGGCCCAGGGGGTCAGTCCCCCGACGAGCCGCGGCTCCAGTACGAGGACAGCGAGAGCATCCGCCGGTCCACGCCCCGGTCCTCCAGCAGGTGCCGCCGCAGGGACTTCACGGCGGCCTTCTCCCCGTGCACGAAGGCCTGTACCCGTCCCGGAGGCCACTCCATGGCCTGGACGGCGCCGGGCAACGGTGACGGGACGTGCTCTCCCAGTCCCCGGTGCAGCCAGCTCACCTCCACCCCCTGGGGCGCCTCGAGCTCCCACTCGTCGGCCGGGCCGGGGACCTCGATGAGGGCCGCCCCCACGGCATCGGCCGGCAGGGCGGCCAGGGCCGCGGAGATCGCCGGCAGTGCCGCGGTGTCCCCCACGAGGAGGTGCCAGTCGGCCCGCGGGTCCGGGGCGTACTTGCCCCCCGGGCCCGAGAACGCGACCCTGTCCCCCACCCGGGCCGTCGCGGCCCAGGGCCCGGCGACGCCCGAGTCCCCGTGGACCACGAAGTCGATGACGAGGGTCCGGGCGTCGGGGTCCACGGAGTGCACCGTGTAGGTCCGCCGGACCGGGCGCTGGTGTCTCGGCAGGGTCTTGCGCAGGACCTGGAGGTCATAGGGCGGCTGCAGGCGGAGCGCGGGGTCCACGAACAGGATCTTGACGTACTTGTCCGTGTAGGCGTTGTCCCGGAAGTCCTCGAAGCCGTCACCGCCCAAGGTCAGACGCTGGACGTGCTCGCCGATCCGCTCCGTGGCCACCACCTCCAGGACGACCTGCCGGCGGCCTCGCCGTTCCCGGCCGTGGTCCACCCCGTCCGGACGCGGTTCCCCCTCGCGCCGCGACCTAGTCTCCGGGAGGCGGTCGTCATACCGGTGGCGGCCGTACGTCCCATGATGTTCGCGATACTTGCGGTGATGGCCGTGCTCACGGCGTCCCTTGGGGTCCTGCCCCGCCCGGAGGCGTGCCGCCTTCAGCGCGTACTTGGCCGCCTTGTACTCGTACTTGGCCACGGAGTACCGCTCCGCTGCGACGCGGTGGCGTTCCACCGCAGACGCGAGGTCCGCCTCCGCGGCACCGGGGGTGCCGGTTCCGTCACCGGCACCGGTGCCGGTAGCGGCATCCGCGGGCACCCGGCCGCCGTCGTGCCTGTGCGGCGTGCCGTGGTCGCTGCCCATGCCATGTCTCCTCGACTGCGTTCTGTCCTGCGTCGCACCAGGCTGACTCGTGCAGACCAGTGCCGTGCCGATCAGCGTACGGCGCGTGCGGGGACAGCGGAACCGGCCGACGGGTCCGACCGCCTGGGCCGGGACGCTCAGGCCTCCGGGAAGATCTGCCCGATCGGTTCGCGCTTCTCCGCCTGGAAGGCCTCCTCGGCCCGGCCATAGGCCCAGTAGGCGGACAGTGACATCTGCCGGCGGTCCACCCCGCGCACGTCGGCCAGGTACCGGCGCAGGTCCTTGATCATCTCCCGCTCCCCGTGGGCGAACACCTGCACGGCGCCCTCCCTCCACTCGGCGTCGATGACCGCCTGGGCCAGCTTCGTGGTCTCGGGCGTGAACTCCGCCCCGCGGTGCAGCCAGGTGACGGTGATCCCCTGGGGCACGGACAGCCCGACCTCGTCCTCGGGGCCGTTCACCTCGATGATGGCCTGCCCGACGGCGTCGGCCGGCATGGCCTCGAGGGCCGCGCCGATCGCGGGCAGCGCGGACTCGTCCCCGGCCAGCAGGTGCCAGTCCGCCGCGGGGTCGGGCAGGTACATCCCCCCGGGGCCGGTGAGGCACACCCGGTCCCCGGGCCGGGCGGAGTCGGCCCAGGGGCCGGCCAGGCCGTCACTGCCGTGGACCACGAAGTCGATGGTGAGGGTGCCGGCCCCGGGGTCCACCGAGCGCACCGTGTAGGTACGGCGCACGGGCATCTGCTCGGGGGCCAGGCGCTCGCGCAGGACCTCCAGGTCGTACGGCATCTCCAGGCCCAGCGCCGGATCGGCGAACATCAGCTTGACGTACTTGTCCGTGGCGTCCTTGTCCTGGTAGAGGCCGAAGCCCGGTCCGCCCAGGGTCAGCCGGACCATGTGGGGGCCCAGTCGTTCGGTGGCCGTCACCTCCAGGACCACGGGGGGCTTGGGCTGGCGCCGCGGCCGGGCGGCCGGGGGCTGCGGCACGGACTTCTGCTCGGTCATGGGGACACCTCTTCGTCGGGTCACCGGCTGGCGGCCGGCGGGCACGGGACGGGTCGACGCACCGCCCACGCATCCGACATTACGTCATTGACCCGTGACCCAATAATGCCCCGTCCGGGATCTTCACACCGGGCCGCACGGAACGTGTGACACACCTCACCGGCATCCTCTATGATCGTCAAAGTAACCGAACGGTCGGTCACTAATCCGTAACCTCATCCCCGCGAAGCATCCGCACCATCACCTGGAGCACACCATGGCACATCACGACGCCGCAGTGGCCTCTCCCCGGGGGCGCACCCCCGAAGAGAAGAGAGTCCTGGCCGGAACCCTCGTCGGCACCACCATCGAGTGGTACGACTTCTTCATCTACGCCCAGGCCGCCGCCTTCGTGCTGGCCCCGCTGTTCTTCGCCCCGCTGTCCGCTGACAATCCCGGCCTCGCGCAGGTCGTCACGTGGGCGACCCTGGGCATCAGCTTCCTGTTCCGCCCGCTCGGCGCCGTGGTCGCCGGACACCTCGGTGACAAGCACGGCCGCAAGCTCGTGCTGGTGATCACCCTGATCGGCATGGGCGGCGCCACCGCGCTGATCGGCGTCCTGCCGACCTACGCCCAGATCGGCATCTGGGCCCCGATCCTCCTGCTGCTGATGCGCATCATCCAGGGCTTCTCCGCCGGTGGTGAGTGGGGCGGCGCCGCCCTGATGTCCGTGGAGCACGCCCCGAAGAACAAGCGCAGCGCCTTCGGCTCCTACCCGCAGATCGGCGTGCCGCTGGGCATGCTGCTGGCCACCGCCTTCATGTGGATCCTGACCAGTTCGATGTCGGCCGAGGACTTCCAGGCCTGGGGCTGGCGCATCCCGTTCCTGTCCTCCGTGGTGCTGATCGTGGTCGGTTACCTCATCCGCAAGGCCGTGGACGAGTCCCCGGTGTTCAAGGAGATGCAGCTCCGGAAGAAGGAGTCCGCGGCTCCCCTGGGCGTGCTGCTGAAGTCCCACAAGAAGAACGTCACTCTGGCGGCCCTGATCTTCATGGCGAACAACGCCGCCGGCTACCTGGTGATCGCGTTCTTCGCCTCGTACGGCGCGAACGTGCTGGGCATGAGCCGTGAGGCCACCCTGATCGCCACCTTCGTCGGCGGCCTGGGCTGGCTGGTGTTCACGATGTTCGGCGGCTACATCGGGGACAAGATCGGCAAGATCCGCACCTTCCAGATCGGTTACGCCATCATCATCGTGTGGGCGATCCCCATGTGGTTCATGCTGGACACCGCGTCCCTGCCGCTGTTCGCCCTGGCGATCGTGATCCTCACCATGGGCCTCGGCCCGTCCTACGGTCCGCAGTCCGCCCTGTACGCCGAGATGTTCCCCGCCCACGTGCGGTACTCGGGCGTCTCGATCGGCTACGCCTTCGGCTCCATCATCGGCGGTGCGTTCGCCCCCATGATCGCCCAGCTGCTGCTGAACCAGACCGGTATGGGCTGGACCATCGGCGTGTACATCGCCGTGCTGGCCATCATCTCCCTCGTCGCCGTGTCCATGGTGCCTAAGTCCATCGAGGGCACGGACCTGCACGTCGACGAGGTGCACGAGCAGTACCTCGCCGAGCACCCGGAGGACGCCGCCATCGTGCAGCAGGCCGCCCAGGCCCACGGTGAGGCGGGCACGCCGACCGACCGGGGTGGCCGGCACTGACCCTGCCCCCTCACGAACCGGGCCCCGTCGCACCACTGGTGCGGCGGGGCCCGGTCTCGTTCCGTCTCGTTCCACCTCATCCCGTCGTGTTCCGCGGGACTGTCCGGCTTCCGTGGGACGGCCCGGCGCCATCCGGACGGTCCCGGTTCAGCGCCGGGCGGCCCCCACCGCACGCCGGTACGCTGCGCCCTGGTGGTCCGCGGCCAGGCGCGGTCCGGCACCGGTCAGGGCCTCCCGCAGGGTGCCCCCGGTCCCCTCGGCGAGGATCCCGCGGCGCCGCAGTTCCGGGGAGACCAGGGCGGTGAACCGCTCCAGGTCCGCGGGACGGACCGCCGCGGAGATGTTGAAGCCGTCGACGCCGGCCGCCTCCTGCCAGCGTTCGAGCTCGTCCGCCACGGTGGTCGGGGAACCGGCGATGACCGGTCCGCGGCCCCCGATCGCGATGAACTCGGCCAGGTCCCGTACCGTCCACGTCCTGTCCGGCGACAGCGAGGTGAAGGACGCCAGGGCGGACTGGTTGGCCTCGGTGGCGACGTACTCGAGCGGGGAGTCCGGGTCGGCGCCGGCCAGGTCCACGCCGGTCCAGCCCCCGAACAGGGCCAGTGCGCCCTCGACGTCCACGTGCCGGCGGTACCCGTCCAGCCGGGCCCGGGCCTCCTCGTCCGAGTCGGCCACCACCACCGTGGCCATGGTGAACACCTTGACGGCGTCCTCGGCACGGCCGCGTCCGGCCAGTCCCGCCCGCACGCCGTCCGTCCAGCGCCGGACCAGCTCCGGGGTGTTGCCGATGAAGAAGATCGCCTCGGCATGGTCCAGGGCGAACTCCTGGCCGCGCGTGGACGCCCCCGCCTGGAACAGGAACGGGGTGCCCTGCGGCCCGGGGTGTGTCAGCGCCTGGCCCGGGACGGAGAAGTACGTCCCGTGGTGGCCGATCGGGTGCACCCGGTCCGGGTCCACGAACACTCCCGTCTGGGCGTCGGCGCGGACCGCGCCGGGATCGAACGATCCCTCGAAGAGCTTGTACATGACCTCCATGTACTCGTCGGCCCGGTCGTACCGCTCGTCGTGCGGCAGTTGCCGGTCCATGCCCAGGTTGCGCGCGGCCGAGTCCTGGTAGGAGGTGACCACGTTCCAGGCCACCCGCCCGCCGGTGACGTGGTCCAGCGTGGCGAGGGTGCGGGCCAGCAGGTAGGGCGCCTCGTAGGTGACCGAGGCGGTGACCCCGAAGCCGAGCCGCTCGGTCACGGCGGCCATCGCGGGCACCATCACCAGTGGGTCGAGCACCGGGTACTGCACCCCGCCGCGTGCCGTGGCCCCGGTCCCTGCGCCGTAGACGTCGTAGACACCGGGGATGTCCGCCAGGAACAGGGAGGCGAACCCGCCCTCCTCCAGCGTCCGGGCCAGCGAGGTCCAGTACGCCAGGGTGTCGAAGCGGGACACCCCGGACTCCGGGTGCCGCCAGAGCCCCGGGGACTGGTGCACCGGGACCATCATGTCGAAGGCGTTCAGCAGCATGGGGCGGGTCATACGGTCGTCCTCTCGGGGGTGCCTGCGGGAGCGCCCTGGAGGGCGCCCTCAGCGGCGTTCTCGGTGGTGCGCGGGGTGCCGGAGCCGGGCGCGGGACCGGCAGGGCCGGCGTCGGGCGCGAGGTCCTGCGCGGGGCCGTGCAGATCGGTGAGCTCCGTGCCGTGCTGGTGCCGGGCGGGATCCTTCGCGGCCAGCCCGGCGATGACGGACAGCACGGCCAGCCCGGAGAGGTAACCGGCGATCAGCCACGGGGTGTCACCACCGGCGGCGAAGAGCAGCGCAGCGATCAGGGGCATCAGCCCCCCGCCCAGCACCGTGCCGACCTGGTAGCCCAGGCTCACGCCCGAGTAGCGCACGTGCACCGGGAACTGCTCGGCGAACCAGGCGGCCTGCGGTCCGTAGATCGCGTCGTGGATGAGGTTGATGCCCAGGATGATGACGAGGGGCAGCAGGGCCAGCGGTCCGGCCCCCAGGTAGGCGAACAGCACCCAGCCGAACACGCCGATCGCCGCATAGGCCGTCACGGAGACCACCTTGCGTCCCACCCGGTCGGACAGCCAGCCCCAGAACGGGGTCGAGACCAGGCCGATGGCCGAGGCGATCATCACTGCCGTGACACCCGAGGAGGAGTCCCCCCGCTCGTCGCGCAGGTAGGTCAGCATGTAGACCGTGACCAGGTAGTACACGGCGTTCTGGGCCAGCCGCAGACCGATCGTCACCAGCAGCGGGCGGCGGTGGTGCGTCAGCAGCACCTTCAGCGGCGCCTTCTCGACCTTCCCGGAGGCCTGGTGCTCGAGGAACTCCGGGGCATCGGAGACGCCGAGCCGGATCCACAGTCCCAGGGCCACCAGCAGCGCGGAGAGCAGGAACGGGATCCGCCATCCGAAGGCGGCGAACTGCTCGGCGCTCAGCACGTTCTGCACGATGAAGAACGCACCGGTGGCCAGCAGCATCCCCGCGGACGATCCGATCTGCGTGAAGGACCCGAAGAAGCCGCGGTGCCGGGCCGGGGCGTGCTCCACGCTCAGCAGCGCCGAACCGCCCCACTCCGCCCCGGCGGACAGGCCCTGCAGGATGCGCAGCACCACCAGACCGACGACGGCCCACCAGCCGATCGCCTCGAAGGTGGGCAGCAGCCCGATCAGGGTCGAGGCCACGCCCATCAGCAGCAGCGAGGCCACCAGCAGGGCCTTGCGGCCGATCCGGTCCCCCAGGTGACCGGCCACGATGCCGCCCAGCGGCCGGGCGATCACGCCGACGGCGAGCGTGGCGAACGAGGCGACGATGCCGCCGAGCTCGGTGGCCATCGGGAAGAACTGGACGTTGAAGACCAGCGCGGCGGCGGTTCCGTAGAGGTAGAAGTCGTACCACTCGATGGTGGTTCCGGCGAAGGCCGAGGCGAGGACGCGCTTCTTGCCGTCGAAGACCCGCGCGGGTCCCTGCCGTGGCCCCCCGGCGGTCGTGATGGTCGGGGCGCTCATGCGGCAGGCCCCGCCGTCTTCGCGTCGCCGATGGCGTTCAGGCCCTCCGGCAGGGTGCCGTTGATCTGGTAGTCGCCGAGGGCGCGGGCCCGGAAGGCGATCGGGTTGTGGGTGGCCACGGTCTGGGCGTTGCGCCAGTGCCGGTCCAGCCCCTTGGACGTGGAGGTCGCGGAGGCACCCACGGTCAGGAACAGGTCCTGGGCGGCGCCCAGTGCCAGTTCGGGCACCGTGACCTGGGCATGCTCGACGGCGATCTCGGACTCGTACAGGGCTTTCGGCAGGGTGCCGGTGAACTCCGGGACGTCCGCCCCGGCGTCGATGACGGCCTGGATGCCGGCGTCGAGTGCCCGCGCGGCGTGCAGCACGGTGGCCTCGGCGGCGAAGGCCTTGGCGGAGATCCGCCCGGTGGCCTCCTGGATCAGCGGGTCCTCGCGGAACGGCAGGCCCAGCCCGGTGTTGAAGGTGCGCTTGCGGGTGGCGATGGTGGCGACGGTGTCGCGGCGGGCGGCCCGGGCGATGCCGGCCAGCACGGCCAGCAGCACCAGCTGGAAGAAGGCGGCCTCGTGGACGGCCTCGGCGCTGCCCGCGGCGCGGTCCAGCACGGCGTCCTCGGGGACGGCGACGTCCTCGAAGAGGGCCGTCCCGGTACCGGTGAGCTTCTGCCCGAAGCCGTCCCAGTCGTCCTCCAGCGTGACACCGGGGGCGTCCGTGGACACCACCGCGAAGCGCCGTCCGTCCTCGCCGTCCAGGGAGGCGGAGACCCGCGTGTAGTCCGAGAAGATCGATCCGGTCGCGTAGAACTTCCGGCCGTTGAGCACCCAGCCCTCCCCGCTCCGGGTCAGCACGGTGTTCAGGGTGCCCAGGGCGTTGCCGCCCTTCTCGGTGGACGCGTTGCCCACCGTCGCCCCCGCCAGGACCCGCGGGTACCAGGCCTCCTGGAGGCGGGCGGGCAGGAAGCGCAGGGACTCCACGAAGCCGTAGTGGGACCGGTACAGGTGGGCGATGTTCGAGTCGGCCTCGGCCAGGTCGATGAGCAGCCGGGTGAAGTCCTCGATGCTCACCCCCGGACCGCCGTGGGCGGCCGGGACCCTCAGGGTGCCGAACCCGGCACGATCCAGCGTGCGGACCTCCTCCCGGGGCAGCCTGCGCTCCAGGTCCCGCTCCAGGGAACCGGCCGCGATCGAGGCGAAGACCGGGGCGAAGTGCTCGCGCAACCCCGCGTAGGAGGCGGGCAGGCCGTCGGCGAGGTTCGCGGCCCCGGCCTCCGGTCCCGGCCGGGAGAGGTGTTCGGTGGTGGCGGCCTTCTCGGCCGTGCTCTGCGACATTCGGCGGTCCTTCCGGTCACACCGAGGATTACCGGCAGTCACGCCAACGGCTGGTCCGGCGCAGGCAGCGGACACCGACGCACAGACCGACTGCAGATCCGGGATCTCCATCGGTCCTGGCCTTAGCACCCGTCGTTGGGGAGATGATCCCCTCGGGTTGCTGCGGCGTCGTCGAGCCAGGTCTCTCAGCCGCTCTGGATGGTTACGGGTTCACCCTAGCAATGGATCACCGGGGCGTGGATGTCGCCCACGTCACGTCAGGACACACAGTCATCCCGCGGTGGCGTCCCCGGACCGGGTCATGGCCCCCGCCGCCAGCGTCAGGCCGCTGTGCGAGGGGTCGCCGTCGAATTCCTCCTGGGAGACGTCCACCACCGGGAACCGGTCGAGGTCGACGCCGTCCGGCACCGGCAGCGTGGTGGTCTGGCCGGACACCGTGCCCAGCGAGATCAGCCGGCTGGCCTGTTCGTCGCGCAGCCACACTTCGTAGTACCCCTCCTGGGGTCCCTCGGAGACGTCGACGGTCAGGCGCAGGGCGCCGTCGGGCCCGGCGACCATCTCGGCGCGCCCCTCCACGTCCCGGTCCGTCACCGGCGCGAGGACCGCCTCACCGACGGCAACCGGCTGGGACGGCGTGTCCTGCCCGCCGTCCCCCTGGCTCATCAGGCCGGCCACGACGGCGGCACCGACGGCGCCGACGACCAGCCCGGCGGCCGCGGCGGCCGTGATGACGGGCCACCGGCGTCGCTGGGTCCGGGGCAGGAAGCTCACCGTGCCGGCGTCGTCGGCACCGAGTGTCCCCCCGCCACCGTGCCCTCCGGGCGCGGTCTCCGCAGACGTGCCGGACGACTCCGGGGCGCCCGGGACCGCGGTGATACCGGGTCCGGCGTGGGGATCCTGCCGGAGGCCCAGCTCCCGTTCGATGCCCGCCCACACGTCGGCGGACGGCTCGTGGAGGGTGACCGGTGCCGCGAGCGCGGACACCACGCGCTCGGTCCGGTCGAGGTCCAGGCGGCAGGCGGGGCAGGAGCGCAGGTGGGCTGCGGCCCCGGGGCCGGGCGCCTGGCCGGCGGCGATCGAGGCCAGGTCCTCCTCGGTCAGGTGCCGTTCCGCGGTCTCAGCCATCGTTCACCTCCAGTGCTGCTCGAAGCCGGGCCAGTCCCCGGTGGACATGCGACTTGACCGTTCCCAGGGGCATCCCCAGCCGTTCGGCGATCTGCCCCTGCGGGAGGTCCTGGACGAAGGCCATCCTCAGGATCTCATCCTGGGGCGGACCGAGCCTCTCCAGCGCCTCATGGACCAGCACCCGGTCCACGACCTGCTCGGACAGTTGCCGGTCCTCCCGCTGATGCTGGCCGGACGTCGCGTCCACGAGCTGCCGCTGGCGGTCCCGGGCCGCGAACGTGTCCGCCACGACCCGACGGGTGATCCCGGTCAGCCAGCCACCCAGCGGACGGGTGGGGTCGTAGGTCTCCCGCGAACGCCAGGCCCGCGTGAACACCTGCTGCGTGGCGTCCTCCGCGTCCTGCCGGTTGGACAGCGCCGCCATGCACAGGGAGAAGACGAGACGGCCATGCTGGTCATAGGCCTCACGCATGGCGTCCGGACTCCCCGCAGCGAAGCGTCGGGAGAGGTCGTCGCTGTCCAGCGTCCCTCCTCGGTCGTGGCCCCGGCGGGCGGCGGTGGTCCATCACGTCACCCCGGGACGGACCCGGGGCACGGACTGCTTCCGAGGATACGGCTCAGTCCACTGACTCTGCCACCACGATGATGTTGTCCGCATAGCTCTGCCTCTCCGGCAACCACTGTCCACCACAGGTCACTAGGACCAGCCGTTCCGGCCCGGAGCGGGTGAAGTAGGGGGTGAAGTCCAGCCCGTCCTTGCCCAGGCGCTCCACCTGGGTGACCCGGTAGGCGTGCCACCGCCCGGACTCGTCCCCGACCCGGACCGTGTCCCCCGTCCGCGCCGTGCGCAGCGCGTACAGCGGCCCCTCGGGCGTGTGCTCCGAACCGGCGTGGGCGGCGATCACCGTGTTGCCCTCGCCGTCTGCCGGTGCCGGGCCGAACCGGTACCAGGCGGCGATGGAGGCGTCCTCGGGGATCTCCATCTGCCCGTCCCCGGCCACCCCCGTGGGCACCACCGTCATCTGCGCCCCGATGGCCTCGTAGTCCAGCCGCACCGGCGCGGGCACCGGGGCCGCGGGCCGCAGGGCCGCGGAGGCCACCGGGACCTCCGCGGTTCCCGCACGGGACGCGGGGACGCCGGGGCCGGCGTCACCTGGATCCCCCGGCGCCGGGGACGAGGCCGCCGGCGCCGGGGAGACGGAGGAGGATGGTGCGGCCGCAGCCGGGTCGGAGGAAGGGGGCTCCACCACACCGGCAGGTGCGCAACCGGCGCCCGCGAGGGCGACTGCGACCGCCAGGGCGACGAGGACTCCCCCCGCCGCCCTGGACCCGCGGGGCGAGGACAGGCCCCGGCGGGTCGTCTCAGGCACGGACGGAGGACCGACGCCGCAACGCCGCCACCGCGCCGGCCGCGGCCAGGAGGAGCGCGCCCCCGCCCGCGGCCCACCACAGGCCCTGGCCCTCGGCGGGCACCTGGGTGTTGCCCGTGGGGACGCCACCGGGGGCGGAGTGCATCCCCTCGACCGTCTGGGTGGCCAGGGCGAGCGAACCGTCCTCCGCCGAACCCCAGGCGTAGACGATCGTCGCGGCTCCCTCGGTGACCTCCACGTCCGCGGGGCCGAGCACCGGGTCGGACTCACCCGCCACGGAGACCGCGGCCTCGATGGTGCCGGCCGGCAGGTCCAGGGACTGCTCGTCCGGGTTGGCCAGGCCGGGGACGGCCACCTCACCGTTCGCCCAGACGTCCACGGCCGGGGCCGCCGCGACGTGACGGACCACGAGGCGCCCGTTCCCGGCCTCCAGTGCGGAGGTGTCGTTCACGAAGGCGGTGGCGGTGGGCTGGCCCTCGGCGTCGAGATGGGCCGCCGCGGTGTAGTCGACCCCGCCGTCCAGGGTGACGTTCACCGGGCCGATGACGGGTTCCGAGTCGTCCTGCGCGTCCGCGGCGGTGACCGCGATCTCGTAGTCACCGGTGGGAAGTTCCAGGGGGCCGGCCAGGTCGCCCGGGGCGAAGTCGTCCAGGGTGCGCTCACCGTTGACGAACACGTCCACGGTGGTGTCGGGAACGCCGTGGAGCACGGAGAGCATCGCGGTGTCCCCGCCGGATCCCTCCGTCTCGCCGGCCGTGGCCGGCAGCGCCGTGCCGAGCATCGCCACGCCGCATGCTGCGGTGACTGCCAGGGGAAGTGCCTTACGCATGGTGTCGTCCTTTCACGGGACCCACAGTCGGGGCCGTCCACATGAGCACGTTTGTCCTCACACCGCCTACTACCGGCGGAGGCGCCGAAAGGTTGCACGAGGGGCGAAGTCGCTCCGGACGATGTTCCGGCCGGGGGAATCCGGGGAATAGCCTGGGCGGATCCACCGTTGGACCACCGGAGTCATTCCGGCTCCCTGCGCAACCCGAGGAGAACCCACAGTGTCGCCTGCCCCCGCCGAAGACCCCCAGCAGGGCACCATCACCGCCCCCGCGCCGCAGGCCGGCGCGTCCGCCAGGCCCGCTGACCCCGGGCTCCCGGCCGGTGCCACGCGCGTGATCTGGCTGCTGGTCGTCTCGGCCTTCGTGGTGATCCTCAACGAGACGATCATGAGCGTCGCGCTGCCGCAGCTGATGCGCGAGTTCAGCGTGGGGGCCGCCACCGCCCAGTGGATGACCACCGCGTTCATGCTCACCATGGCCGTCGTCATCCCCATCACCGGTTACCTGCTGACCCGGTTCCCGCTGCGGACGGTGTTCACCATCGCCATGGTCAGCTTCCTGCTCGGCACCGTGCTGGCCGCCGTGGCCCCCACGTTCCTCGTCCTGGTCCTGGGACGCGTGGTCCAGGCGGTGGGCACGGCCATCATGATGCCGCTGCTGTTCACCACGGTGCTCAACGTGGTCCCGGCCCACCGCCGCGGCCGCACCATGGGGGTCATCTCCATCGTCATCGCGGTGGCCCCGGCCACCGGCCCGACCATCGGCGGGGTGATCCTGGACCTGCTGCAGTGGCGCTGGATGTTCCTGCTGATGTTGCCGATCGCCACGCTGGCCCTGGTCCTGGGCGTGACCATGATCCGCAATGTCACCGACACCCAGAGGATCCCGCTGGACGTGTTCTCCGTGGCGCTGTCCGGCATCGGCTTCGCCGGCCTGGTGTTCGGGCTCAGCAGCATCGGCGCCGCGGCCGAGGGAGACGCCCTGATGCCGCCGTGGATCCCGCTCGTGGTGGGCGTCCTCGCCCTCGCCGTCTTCACGTGGCGCCAGCTCGGACTGCGCGACCACGCGCTGCTGGACGTGCGTGCCTTCCAGGCCCCGGCCTTCACCATCTCGCTGGGCATGATGATCATCGGCATGATGGCCATGTTCGGCACCCTGATCGTGCTGCCCATCTACCTGCAGAACGTCCTGGGCGAATCCACCATGGACACCGGCCTGGCGTTGCTGCCCGGCGGACTGGTGATGGGCGTGCTCGGCCTGATCGTCGGCCGCCTGTTCGACCGCGTCGGCGCCCGCCCGCTGGTGATCCCCGGCACCGCGATCGTCTCCGCGGCCCTGTGGGGCATGACCACGTTGACCGCCGAGTCGTCCCTGGGCACGGTCATCGCCTGGCACGTGCTGCTCAACGCCGGGCTGTCCTTCATGTTCGGCCCGCTGATGACCTCGGCCCTGGGCGCCCTGCCGCGCCGCCTGTACTCGCACGGCAGCGCCATCCTCTCCACCCTGCAGCAGGTGGCCGGGGCCGCGGGCACCGCCGTGTTCATCACCGTCATGACGACGGCGACCATCGCCGGGGCCGCCAGCGGCACCGAGCCGACGGTCGCCCTGATGAACGGCATCCACAACGCGATGGTCTGGGGTGCGATCATCTCGCTGGTCGCGTTCGCGGGCTCCTTCGTCGTCCGGTCCACCCCCGCCGAGGAGGAGGTCCGGCCGGTGCCCGCCCAGGTCCCGGCCGGCGTCGACGCCTGATCCCCTGACCGCACCTGGCGGTCAGGGGGGTGACGTCAGACCCCCGGATCCCGGGCGGGGACGTCATCCGTCGACCGCTGGATGCCGGGGGGCTCAGCCGCGCAGGTCGATGGACGCCGAGGTCCCGGACCGGCCGGCGTCGGGCGGGGTGACGGAACCGTCGGCCTCCTCGTCGCCCTCCGCGGCGAGCTGCCCGCAGGCGCCGTCGATCTCCTTGCCGCGGGTGTCGCGCAGGGTGGTGGGGATGCCGGCGTCGTTCAGGCGGTCGATGAACTCCTGCGTGACGTCCGGCTCGGAGGAGGTCCAGATCGAGCCCGGGGTCGGGTTCAGCGGGATGGGGTTGACGTGCACCCAGCCCCGGCCGCGGGCGTTGAGCTTCTTCGCCAGCAGGTCGGCCCGCCAGGCGTGGTCGTTCATGTCCTTGATCAGCGCGTACTCGATCGACACGCGCCGCCCGGTCTTCACGAAGTAGTTGTAGGCGGCGTCGATCGCCTCATCGGCCTTCCACCGGGAGTTCACGGGGATCAGCTCGTCACGCAGCTCGTCGTCCGGGGCGTGCAGGGACAGTGCGAAGGTGACCGGGATGCCCTCGTCCGCGAGCCGGTTGATGGCCGGGACCAGCCCCACGGTGGAGACCGTGATGTGGCGGGCGGACATGCCCAGGCCCTCGGGGGCGGGGTCCACCATCCGCCGGACCGAGGCGATGACGCGCTTGTAGTTGGCCAGCGGTTCGCCCATGCCCATGAACACGATGTTCGTGACGCGCTCGGCGTCGTGGCCGCCGTCGCGCCGCAGTCCCCCCAGCCCGCCCTCGGCGATCACCTGGTTGGCCCGGACCACCTGCTCCACGATCTCCGCGGTGGACATGTTCCGCGTCAGCCCGTTCTGGCCGGTGGCGCAGAACGGGCAGTTCATCCCGCAACCGGCCTGGCTGGACACGCACAGCGTCACCCGGCCCGGATAGCGCATCAGCACCGACTCCACCAGGGCACCGTCGAACAGGCGCCACAGGAACTTGACGGTGTCCCCGTTGTCCGTGGTCAGCCGGCGGACCTCGGTGAGCAGTGGCGGGAACATCTCGGCCACGAGCGTCTCGCGCTGGGCCGCGGGCAGGTCCGTCATGCGCTCGGGGTCCGAGGTGTGGTGCACGAAGTAGTGGGTGGAGAGCTGCTTGGCGCGGAAGCCCGGCAACCCCAGTGCCTTGACCCTCTCCTGGCGTTCGGCCAGGGTCAGGTCGGCCAGGTGCGTCTTCGGCTGGGCCACGCGCGGCTGCTTGAACTGCAGCAGCGGCCGCCCGTCCTCCGTGGTCTGCTGCGTCCAGCCCTCCGCCTGCGGCCGGACCTGGGGACGGTTGGCGTCAGGGCCCGTGGCCGCGGCGGCCGGGTTGGAGAGCATCCGCCCGTCCAGGGGCCCGCCGATGCCCTGGCGCTGGAGCCGCTCGCGGTCCTCGGAGAGCTGCCGGGCCTCGGTCTCGTCGATCAGTCCGCGCTGGGGACGGTTCAGCTTGAGCTTGCCGTCCCGGGCGTGCTCGAGGTGCGCGTCCGCGGGGTCGGCGGCGCGGCGGGACTGCCGGCCCTGCTGCACCGGTGCGGTGCGGGGCGGGCGGTCCGGGGTGCGGGAACGGTTCTGGTCAGCCATCGGCCCCATTCTCCCACGGCTGTCCAGCCCCGGTAGGGGCCGACGCCGGCCAGGGGCAGGGGGCGCCAGGGCCCCTCGCCGTCAGGAACGGACTTCGTCGCCATCCCCGGGCGAGGATGGCGTCATTTCCCGCATCTGATGCGGTGGCCGCGGACCTGATGCGGAGACCGCGGACGGACGCCCCACGGTCACTCCTCGACGGCCCGGTCCCGCCCGGCCAGCCAGCCGAACACGGCCGCTCCGAGCCCGGAGGCCGCGAACAGCCATGCCGCGGGACCGAAGGAGCCCGTGACGGCGAAGACCTGCCCCGTGATGAACGTCCCCGAGGACCCCAGCCCGTACCCGAGGCCCTGCATCATGCCGGAGACCCGGATCGCCATGTGGGCGGACTCACTGCGCAGGGTGATCATGGTCAGGGCCAGCGCCGTCAGCGCCCCCTGGCCCACGCCGAGCACGCCGGTCCACACCCAGATCCCCGCCATGGGGCCGTGGATGGACAGGATGAACCCGGCGGCGGTCAGCGCGGCCGCGGCCACGTTCAGCGCCGACTGGCTGCGCATCCGGGCCGCCAGCACGGGGGCGGCCAGGGAACCGGCCATCTGCAGCACGATCGACACCGCCACGATCAGCCCGGCCAGCCCGCCGTCGAGGCCGCGCTCGCGCAGGATCGGGGCCAGCCAGGCGAAGGCGGTGAAGGACGTCATCGCCTGGAAGACCATCATCAGGGTGATGTGCCAGGCCACCGGGGACGTCAGCGGGCTGCACCCCGTGGTGGACGTGACCGGCCGGGCACCGGACCGGTGCCTCCGGAGCACGGGCACGAGCAGCCCGGCCGTCACCAGCACGGGCACGGCCCAGATCCCCAGGGCCAGCCGCCAGTCCCCCACCGCCTCGTACACGGGGAACGTGAGCCCGGCGCCGAGGGCTGCCGACCCGCAGATCGCGGTGGTGTACAGCCCGCTCATCAGCCCCAGGTGGTTGACGAAGTCCTGCTTGACGATGCTGGGCAGCACCACGTTGGCCAGCGCGATCGCCGCCCCGGAGAACACGGTGCCGACCAGCAGCGTGACCATCGCGCCGCCGTCGGGAACGGGGACCGAGCGCACCACCAGGCCGAGCGTGAGCAGCAGCAGGGCGCCGAAGAGCACCCGCCAGGACCCGAAGCGGCGCGCGAGCACGGGGGCCAGCGGGGCGAAGACGCCCAGCAGGGTGGCCGGCACGGTGGTCAGCACGGTGGCGCCCCACCCCGGCAGTCCGGTGGCCGCGGTGATCTCCGGCAGGATCGCGGAGAACGAGGAGAACAGGGTCCGCAGGTTCAGCGAGACCAGCACCACGCACACCGCCAGGTACAGCCAGGAGACCGGTGACGGCGACGGGAGTGTTCTCGATCTCACAAGGGGCATCATGCCACCCGCTCAGGCCAGGGTGCGCAGCACGAGGGCGGACGGCAGCTCACGCAGGCGCCGGGGCAGCCTCGGATAGATGCCCCGCACCACCCGCCACAACCGGTCCTCGCGCACCGAGTCCGCGCCGTCCCAGTCCAGCCCCAGACCGGTGCGGACCGGGTGCGGCAGCATGCCGGCGGCGGTGAAGCGCACCAGCGGCATGAGGCGGCGCAGCCACCAGGGGGCGGTCTCGGCGGCGAACAGGTCCCGGCAGATCACCCGGGCCTCCTCGGTCACCTCCAGGGTCCCGACGGCGGTGCTCCAGTACCGCTCGAACCCCCCGCGGTCCCGCGGCCAGAGGTCCGCGGGCATGCCGAGCAGGGTGCCCAGGACGGCGTAGTCGCGGTAGATCTCCTCGGACCGGGCGTCGTCGAGCGTGCCCCACAGCCGCCAGCGCGCCTCCTCGGCGGCACGGTAGAGGGTGGCCGTGACCCACAGCTGGGCCTGCGGGTCGGCCGCCGAGTACGACCGGCCGCCGTCGTCGGTCCCGCTCACGGGACGGTGGGCCGCCCGGACCCAGCCGGTGACCGCGTCCCGCATGCCGGCGGCCTCCGGCAGGACCGCGGCGTAGACGTACTGCAGGGTGTGCCGCAGCCGTCTCACCGGGTCAGCGGCGAAGTCCGAGTGCCGGGCGACGCCGGCCCCGACGGGCCTGTGTGCGACCTGGAGGAGGATCGCCGCCCCGGCGCCGGCCAGCACGATGGCCTCCCGGGCCAGGCCGATCGTGGTCAGCGGCGCGTCCCGGTGCCCGCGCGGGACGGGACCTGCGGGGACCACCGGTCCGGTCACCGCCGCTCCCCCGGGTCCACCCGCCAACCGCGGTACGGCGGGGGAACGCGGCCGGCGCCGCGGCGGGGACCGGGGCCTGGGTCCTCACCGGCTCCGTCCGGGCCTCCAGCGCCGTCTCGAGCGCCTCCATCTGCTCATCGCGCTCGGCGTCGCCGAGGCCGGCCACGGTGAGGACGGCGTCGAGGTTGCGGATGAAGACCACCAGCCAGGCGTAGACGATCCCGGCCATCGCCAGCTCGAACCCGGTGAGGTTGTAGTAGCGCAACGGGAACCACAGCAGGGTGGCGACCACCCCCAGGGCGACCATCAGGTAACTGGCCACGTACACCGCGGCCGGGAAGCCGGGCAGCCACCACTGGATGGAGGCCAGCATGAGCAGGAACGCCGCCCCGAGGACGCGGATGAACGTGGAGTGGACGGGGTCGGAGAGGTTGATCGGCACGATCCCGGCACCCACCATGCACAGCCCGATGACCACCAGGCCCCCGCGCAGCACGGTGATCCTGGCCCGCCGCCCGCCCGCCGACTCGCGGGCCCGGGCCCAGGCGTAGAGGTCCTGGGTGATGAAGGAGGCCAGCGTGGTCAACACCAGCCCGGAGACGGTCAGGGTGGTGTTGAAGGTCCAGAAGGACAGGATCCCGGCCTGCCCGGTGCCCAGTTCGGAGAAGAACGCGTGCCACCAGAACGGGTTCTCGGCCAGCAGCATGGACACGATCATCCCGGACGCCATGAACACCGCCAGCAGCGAGGACAGCGAGCGGGTGGAGATCCGGGCCGCGGAGTTGAACCCCAGGTACCCGGCCACCGCACTGATGATCGTCATCATCACCGTGGCCGCCACCCGGTCCACGGTCAGCCCCGTGAACGCCTCCTGGAAGAGGCGGAACAGGGCCAGGCAGGCCATGACGGCGATCGCGGCATGGACCACCAGCAGCCCGACCGCGTCGGCCACGAACCAGCCCCAGCGTCGGCGGGTCATCCACTGATGGGTGGTCCGGGTGGACCGAGCGAGCCCCACCAGGCAGGCCACACCGGCGCAGGCGCCGGCCGTGATGGCGGCGATCATGCCGACGGACCCGTCCCCGGACAGTGGCCGCCGGTCCTGGAACAGCAGCAGCCCGACGGCGGCTCCCACCGCCGCGGAGGCGATGGCCACCCAGATGGCCAGCGACTCCCGCACCACCGGGTTCGTCACCCGGCGGGCGGCAGGGTGTCGCTCCGCCGCCGGCTCGTGGTGGTTCGGGGGGCCGCCCGGGCCGGCGGTGGCGGGTGCAGGGTGTGGGCTCACGTCCGTCACGGTGGCCGATTGTGGCACGACCGGGTGAACCGTCGTCCACCGGGACCCGCCACCGGCCGTCCGATCGGGGGAAGAGTGTTGCGTTCCTCACAGGATGTCTTATAGTGATTCATGTTCTGTTCACCTGGCGTTCACTTTGAACGGGGTGACGGAGGGCGACGAGGTCGTCGCCGAGAGAAGCAAGGAGATGCCATGACCACCCACGTCATGACCGATGACCGGCCGAGCGGCCGTCATCTCACCACCGCCGTTGCCGCGCGCAACGGGATGGCCGGCGGACTTCCCACCGGTGCCAACGACATCGTCCACGCCCGCGTGCTGGACCGGGCGGTACAGCGCCTGAACGTCACGTACGGGAGTGACCTGGAGGCCGGCCTCATCCGCCGGACCGTCCAGAAGGCCTACCGGGAACTCGAGGCGTCCGCCCGGCTGAGGACGTTCCTTCCCGTCACCGCAGCCCATCTCGCCGAGAACCGCCTGCGCGAGCTGGCCAGGGCGGCCCGGGACGGGCGTGCCGGCGCCGCCCGTCCGCTGTCCACGACCACCGAGGCCGGCCCCGCGGGCACCACGCGACCCCGGGAGCGGGCCGCCGCCTGACCCATCCGAGGCCCCGGTGGGCGCGGGCGTTCCCGCCCGGGGCGTCAGCACGGGAGTGATGACCATGCACCAGGATCCAGACACCCAGGTCCTGGCCGGACGGACCGGCCAGGACCACCGCGAGCGCGACCAGCAGGTGCTGGCCCGCCTGGCGGCGCACCTCTACGAGCGGTATGCCCCGGCCGTGGACCGGGCCACGGTGGACCGCCTGGTGGCGGAGACCTATGCGGAATTCGACCGTCGGGCGACCGTCAAGTCCTTCCTCGCCACCACCGCCGGACGGTTCGCGGAGAGCAGGATCCGCGCGCTGGCCGTGGCCCGCGGAGCCATCGAGTCGCCGTTGCCGCGAGTGCTCTTCATCGACGACGCCAACGCCGGCCGCTCACAGATGGCCGCGTCCCTGACGCTCAAGCACTCGGACGGCCGGATCACCGCCCGCTCGGCGGGGCTGGAGCCTGCCGGCTCCATCTACGAGGACGCCCTGACCGCGATGGACGAGGTCGGCATCCCGTTGCACTACGCCTTCCCGAAGCCGTTGACGGCCGACGTCCTCGAGGCGGCCCAGGTGGTCATCACCTTCGACTGCGCGGACCGGGTCGACCGGCTGGAGGGGAAGGACTATCGCGACTGGGGCATCCCCAACCTCGTCGGCCGCCCCCTGGAGGACGTGCGCCGGGCCCTCGCGGAGATCGAGTCCCGCGTCCTGGATCTGGTCCGGGAACTCGGGCCCGATTCCCGGCAGGCCGCGTCCGGGCCGGCGCCGTCAGCACCCACCACGACCTGAAGGCTGACACCCCTGCCGGGGGTCCAGCGACCACCCCCGCCTCCACCCGGTGTGGGACACCGGGCGGGCCCGGACGGGGTCTTGACCGGCCCCCTCCCGCTGGCCAGCATGGTGCCCGGCGGCCCCGGACAGGGCCGTCCGGTCCCGGGCCCCGTCCGTGGCCGTCATCGGCCCTGCACGGGCCCGCCACCGTTGGAGTGATGATGGACCGGAACACCACGCCCCAGGACACCGCCCACGACGACAGCCATGCCTCTCGCGCCCTCGACCGCAACGTCCTGGCGCGCACCGCCGCCCACCTCTACGAGCGGTACGCCCATGTGGTGGACCGGGAGACGGTGGAGCGGGTGCTCCAGGAGTCCTACGAGGAGCTGGAACGCACCGCCGCCGTGAAGACCTACCTGACCGCCTCGGCCGGCAATTTCGCGGACAGCAGGCTGCGTTCCCTGGCCATCGCCCGGGGTGCCATCGAGGCGAGGAACCCGCGCGTGCTGTTCGTGGACGACGCGAACGCCGGCCGGTCCCAGATGGCGGCCTCGCTGGTCCTCCAGCACACCGAGGGCAGGATCACCGCCCGCTCCGCCGGTCTGGAACCGGCCGGGGCGATCTACGACGCCGCCGTCGAGGCCATGGCGGAGGTCGGCGTCAACCTGGAGCACGCCTACCCCAAGCCGCTGGCCGACGACATCCACCGGGCCGCCCAGCTGGTCGTCACCCTCGCCTGCGCCGACCGCGTCGAGCGGGTCGACGGCGTCGAGTACCGCGACTGGGACATCCCCAGCCTGGAGGGCAGCGACATCGAGGACGCGCGGCGGGTACGGGATGACATCGACACGCGGGTGCGGGAGCTGATCGCCGAACTGGGCCACGGCGCGGAGTCCTGAGGCGGGGCCCCGGGGGGCCTGGGCCTATGATCGCCGCATGACGGTTGACCGAGTCGCCCCCGGCCATCGGCACGGTACCACCGCGGCACGCGGGCGACTCGCGACCGCCTTCGGCATCACCTCCGCGATCCTCGTCGTCGAGGTGGTCGGCGCGGTGCTGACCGACAGCCTGGCCCTGCTGGTCGACGCCGGGCACATGCTCACGGACGCCGGCGGCCTGCTCGTGGCGCTGGTCGCGGCCCAGCTGGTGCTCAGGCCGCCCTCACGCCGCCGCACCTGGGGCCTGCTCCGGCTGGAGGTGCTGGCCGCCGGCGCCCAGGCCACCATCCTGCTCCTGGTGGGAGCGTTCGCCCTGGTCAACGGCGCGTTCCGGCTGGCGGACCCGCCCGAGATCCACGCCGAGGGCCTGTTGCTCTTCGGCGCGCTGGGACTGCTGGGGAACGTCGCCTCCCTGGCGGTCCTCGCCGGCGGCAGGAAACACTCCCTGAACCTGCGGGCGGCGTTCCTGGAGGTGGTCAACGACGCCCTGGGCTCGGTGGCGGTCATCGTGAGCGCGGTCGTGGTGGCCACCACCGGCTGGATGCGCGCCGACGCCGTGGCCGGCATGCTCATCAGCCTGCTCATCATCCCCCGGGCGGTGGTGATCATGCGCGAGGCCGGCAGCGTGCTGCTGGAGTCGGTGCCCGCCGAGCTGGACCTGACGGACATCCGGCGGCACCTGCTCAGCATGCCCCACGTCCTGGAGGTCCACGACCTGCACGTGTCCCGGATCGACACGGGCACGCCCGTCCTGACCGCCCACGTGGTGGTGGAGCGCGGCTGCTTCGACGACGGCCATGCCACCCAGATCCTGCAGGACCTGCAGGACTGCGTCACGGAGCACTTCCCCCTGCCCGTGGAGCACAGCACCTTCCAGCTGGAACCGCCCGGGCACCGGGAGGGGGAGGGCCACGTCCACTCGTGAGCGCCCCGGCGGCCCCGGGGGGCGCGCCCCCGCCGGGACCCCCGGGCATACACCCCCTAGGGGTACTTGCCCCGATACCCCTAGGGGGTATATGGTCGGGGCATGAGCAGCGAAGCGAACCTCACTGCCGGCCCCGTCGTCCCCACGGCGGGCCGGGACGTCCGGCCGGCCGACGAGGCCGACGGCACCCCGGGCCACGGATACAGCCCGCGCAAGGACGAGTACCTGAAGCGCCTGCGCCGGGTCGAGGGACAGGTCCGCGGCATCAGCCGCATGGTGGACGAGGACCAGTACTGCATCGACGTGCTGACCCAGGTGGCCGCCGCGACCAAGGCCCTGCACGCCGTGAGCCTGGGCCTGCTGGAAGACCATCTCGGGCACTGCGTCGCCGAGGCGGCGCGCCAGTCCCGGGACACCGGGGACGACACCCTCGTGCAGGAGAAGATCGCCGAGGCCACCGCGGCGATCGCCCGGCTCGTCCGCTGACCACGACCGACATCATTCCGACCTCCAGGAGGACTCCCATGACCACCACCGACATCAAGATCACCGGCATGACCTGCGGCCACTGCGTCCGGGGCGTCACCGAGGAACTTTCCGTGCTGCCCGGGGTGACGGGCGTCGAGGTGGACCTGGTGGCCGGGGGTACCTCCGTGGCGACCGTGACCAGCGAGGGACGGCCGCCGGCGCCGGAGGACCTGCAGGCCGCCGTCGAGGAGGCCGGGTACGCCGTGGCCACCCCCGGTCTGGAGTCGGCCTGAGATGAGCGCTGACCACGCCGCGACCGCCCCGGACCGGGCCACCGGGACCCGCAGGGTGGACCTGGACATCAGCGGGATGTCCTGTGCCTCCTGCGTCCAGCGCGTCGAACGGAAGCTGGGCAAGCTGGAGGGCGTGAGCGCCTCGGTCAACCTCCCCCTGGAGACGGCCGCCGTCACCGCGCCGGCCTCCGTCACCGACGCGGAGCTCGTCGCCGCCGTGGACCGCGCCGGGTACTCGGCTACCGTCCGCCGTCCCGCCGGCGTCCGGGGCGACCGTCCGGCGGAGCACGCGGGCGGGGACGTCCGGCGCGAGGACATCCAGCGCGGGGTCGTCCGGCGCGAGGACATCCGGCGCGGGGCCGAGGGGCCCGAGCAGGGTGAGCGCCCGGATCACGCCGAACACGGGGACCACATGGACCACGGGCCCTCCGGCGAGGCGATCCGGCCCCGGCTGATCGGGGCGGCAGTCCTCACGGTGCCCCTGTTCCTGATCTCCATGGTCCCCGCCCTGCAGTTCCCGCACTGGGGCTGGGTCGCCCTCGCCCTGGCCACCCCCGTGACCTTCTGGTCCGCCTGGCCGTTCCACGCCGCCGCGTTCAAGGCCGCCCGCCACGGTTCCTCCACCATGGACACCCTGGTCTCGATCGGCGTGCTCGCCGCCTGGGCCTTCTCCACGGTCGAACTGCTCCTGGACCCGGGCATGACGGCGCTGGCGGGGACGGAACACGCCGGCATGGCGGGCATGGCCTCCATGGCGGACCACCAGCTCTACTTCGAGACCGCCGGCGTGGTGACCACCTTCCTGTTGCTGGGCCGCTGGCTCGAGGCCCGGGCCAAGCGCCAGGCGGGCGAGGCCCTGAGGTCCCTGCTGGACCTGGGCGCCAAGACCGCCACCGTGCTGCGGGACGGCGTGGAGACCACCGTGCCCGCGGCCGCGCTGGTGCCCGGCGACGAGTTCGTGGTGCGTCCGGGCGAGAAGGTCGCCACGGACGGCTTCGTGGTCAACGGCCACTCCGCCGTGGACACCTCCCTGATCACCGGTGAGTCCGTCCCCGAGGAGGTCGGCCCGCAGGACACCGTCACGGGTGCCACCGTCAACACCTCCGGCCGCCTGCTGGTGCGGGCCACCCGCGTGGGCAGCGACACCACCCTGGCCCAGATGGGCCGCCTGGTGTCCGAGGCCCAGACCGGCAAGGCGCCGATCGCCCGGCTGGCCGACCGCATCTCCGCGGTGTTCGTGCCGATCGTGCTCGTCATCGCCGTGGTGACGTTCCTGGCGTGGCTGGCCCTGTCCGGTGACCCGCACTCCGCCTTCCGCGCCGCCGTCGCCGTGCTGGTGATCGCCTGCCCCTGCGCCCTCGGTCTGGCCACCCCGGTGGGGCTGCTGGCCGGCACGGGACGCGCCTCGCAACTGGGCATCCTCATCCGCGGCCCCCAGGTCCTCGAGGACACCCGCACCGTGGACACGATCGTGCTGGACAAGACCGGCACGGTCACCGAGGGCACCCTCGCCGTCACCGGCGTCACCCCCCTGAACGACTTCGACGCGGACACCGTGCTGCGGCTGGCCGGCGCGGTGGAGTCGCACTCCGAGCACCCGATCGCCCGGGCCATCATGGACGCCGCCCGCGAGGCCGGCGGCATCCCCAAGGTGACCGGCTTCGCCTCCTCCGCCGGCGGCGGGGTGCGCGGCCTCGTGCACGACGTCGGCTCACCGGCCGCCCCGGGCACCGTCACCGCCACCGGTGCCACCGGGGGTGACACCGCGCAGCCCGGCCGTGCGCAGCCGCGCACCGTCGCGGCGGGCCGGTCCGGGTACATCGGCACCCTGCTGGACTCCGGCACGCTCACCGAGGCGGAGACCGCGGCCCTCGACGCGGCCGAGGGCGCCGGTGCCACCGCGATCTGGGTGGTCGTCGACGGTCGCGTCGCCGGGATCGTCTCGCTGCAGGACACCCTCAAGGCGTCCTCGGAGCAGGCCATCGCGGAGCTCACGGAGCTGGGGCTGCGGCCGATCCTGCTGACCGGGGACAACGCGCAGGTCGCCGCCCGGGTGGCGACCGCCGTCGGGATCCCGGCCCGGGACGTGTTCGCCGGGGTGCGCCCCGAGGACAAGGTCGCCCGGGTGAGGCAGTTGCAGGAGGCCGGCCGGGTGGTCGCCATGGTCGGCGACGGCGTCAACGACGCCCCCGCCCTGGCGCAGGCCGACCTGGGGATCGCCATGGGGTCCGGCACAGACGTGGCCCGGGAGGCGGCGGACATCACCGTGATGGGCTCGTCCCTGCACCAGGTGGTGCAGTCGGTCCAGCTCAGCCGCAGGACCCTCGGCATCATCAAGTCGAACCTGTTCTGGGCATTCGCCTACAACACCCTGGGCATCCCGGTGGCGGCGTTCGGGCTGCTCAACCCGATGGTCGCCGGTGCGGCGATGGCCGCCAGCTCCGTGCTGGTGGTGGCGAACTCGCTGCGGCTCACGCGCTTCGCCCGGTAGGGGCCTGCCGCGCCGCGCGGGCGAGGACGACCGGCGCCGCGCGGGCGAGGACGACCGGCGCCGTGCGGGCGGTGACGACCGGTCGTCTCCTCCCGCACGGCGCTGAGGGGCGGTCAGGCGCCGTAGATGCCCTCGAAGAACGCCGTCAGCTCGTCCGTGGCGGACAGCGGGAGCACCTGGGCGACGTACTGGTCCGGGCGGACGACCACGACGACGCCGTCGCGGCTCAGGCCGCGGGCCTCGAAGATGTCATCCTCCGGATCCGTGCCCCAGACCTTGTTGAGGTTGGAGATCTGGAACGCGCCGACCTTCGGGCGGAACACGGCCGGCGTCTGCATCAGCTCGACCTCCTCGTGCGGCTGCTGGTAGACGACGTTGACGTCGAACAGCGCGTCGAGGTCCTTGCCCACGGGGGTGAACCGGTGTACCGGGGACTCGGCGGAGTCGAGCCACTCGGCCCAGGCCCGCAGCGCCGAGTCCTGCGCCGAGGAGACGGCGGAATCCGCGAACGCGTAGATCCGCCAGCGGCCGTCGGCCACGTGCTGGTGGCCCAGGTACTTCGGGTTGGTGTCGCAGACGCGCTTGACCGGGTGGGCCTTGAAGCGCTTGCCGAGGGGGAACCCGGTGGCCAGGTCCTGGTGCGTGGCATCGCCCCGGAGCCGCCCCGCCGGGTACTCGGTCATGAACCCGGCCGGGAACTCCGCGGTCTTGACGTAGAAGTCCTCCAGCGCGGTGGCGCTCTCCAGCTCCTCCGGCTTGGCCGCCATCATGGAGGACCACTCGCGGTCGAAGTCGATGAGGTCCTGGGCGATCTGCTGGCGCTCGGCGGTGTACGTGGACAACAGCGAGGCCGGGGCCAGCCCGGTGAGCACGTGGCCCAGCTTCCAGCCGAGGTTGAACGCGTCCTGGATGGACACGTTCATGCCCTGGCCGGCCTTGGCCGAGTGCGTGTGGCAGGCGTCACCGGCGATGAACACGCGCGGATCGCGCTGCCCGGCCTCCTCGACGGGGACGTCGTCGAAGCGGTCGGTCACCCGGTGCCCGACCTCGTAGACGCTCCACCAGGCCACGTCCTTCACGTCCACCGCGTACGGGGTGACGATCTCGTTGGCCTGCCGGATGATCTCGTCCAACGGCGTCTTGCGAACCGCGCGGGCGTCGTCCTGGCTCACCTCGCCCAGGTCCACGTACATCCGGAACAGGAAGCCGCCCTCGCGGGGGATGAGCAGGATGGAGCCGTGCCTGGACTGGATGGCGCACTTGGTGCGGATGTCCGGGAAGTCCGTCTCGGCGAGCACGTCCATCACGCCCCAGGCGTGGTAGGACACCGCGCCCACGTGCTGGGCGCCGATGTCCCGGCGGACTCCGGAGCGTGCACCGTCGCCGCCGACCACGTACTTGGCGCGCACCACGCGCTCCTGTCCCGGGTTCACCCCGGCCTCTGCGCTCTCGCCGGTCCGCCGCAGGGTGACGGTGACCGGGTACTCGCCCTCGCCCATCTCCAGCTTCACGTACTCCCAGCCCCAGTAGGGCTCCGTGCGCGAGGGCGCGTTCTTCGCGAACCGGGCGAAGTAGTCCAGCACGCGGGCCTGGTTGACGATCAGGTGCGGGAATTCGCTCACGCCGGTGGGGTCGTCGACGGTGCGCGCGGTCCGGATGATGTGGTCCGGGTTCTCGGGATCCGGCTTCCAGAAGTTCATCTCGGTGAGGTCGTAGGCCTCGGCGATGATCTCCTCGGCGAAGCCGAAGGCCTGGAAGGTCTCGACGCTGCGGGCCTGGATGCCGTCCGCCTGGCCGATCTCCAGGCGGTTGGGGCGGCGGTCGATGAGGCAGGTCATGACCTCGGGGAAGCTGGCGAGCTGGGCCGTGGCGGTCATGCCGGCCGGGCCGGAACCGACCACGAGGACGTCCATGGTCTCGGGCAGTTCGGGTGAGCGCTCGATGCCCACGCCGGCGGCGGGCTGCACGCGCGGATCGGTGGAGACGTATCCGTGGTGGTGGAACAGCATGGTGACTCCTGCGGTCGTGAATGCGGGGAGAGAAGGGGTGTTCTATAATCGAACATACAGTTCTTATAGCGAACAACTATGCGAGATCATATACGGTAGGTGACACCCCTCACAAGGCGGCGTGACCTGCTCCTCAGGACTCACCATGAAAGGGCCACCGGTGACCGCACCTGCCCACGGATCCTCCGACACCCCGTCCGCGACGCGCCCGAGGAAGGGCGCGGACGCGTCCGGCGGCGCCCCGCACTCCCAGACCCTGTCCCGTGGGCTGCACATGCTGGAACTGGTGGTCTCCGCCCCAGAACCGCCCACGATCGCCGAGGTCTCCGCCCAGCTCGGCGTCCACCGCTCGATCGCCTACCGGATCCTGCGCACGCTGGAGGACCACGGCCTGATCACGCGGGATGCCGCCGGACGGCTGATCGGCGCACCGGGGCTCGCCGTCCTGGCGCGCGGGGTGCAACAGGACCTGCAGTCCGCCGCGCTGCCGGAGTTGACGACCCTGGCCAACGAACTGCAGATGAGCGCCTTCGTGGCGGTCTGGGGACAGGGCGAGTGCATCACCCTGGTGACGGTGGAGCCCTCCCACGGTCACGCCGTCACCCAGCGTCCCGGCACCCGCCATCCCCTCGACCGGGGAGCCCCGGGCCTGGCCGTGCAGGCGGGCATGGGGCCCGAGGAGCTCGCCGAACTGACCGGGGGCCTGCCCCCGCGCCCGGAGGTGGAGCAGGCCCGGCAGCGCGGTTATGCCGTCAGCAACGACGAGGTGCTGGACGGCGTCTCCTCCGTCGCCGTCCCCCTGCGCGTGGACGGGCACCCGCCGGCCGCCGTCGCGGTGGTGTACGCGACCCGCCAGCTGGACGTCGAGGCCCTGGGCAGGAAGCTCGCGCTCAGCGCGGAGCGGGTCGCCGGCCGGCTCGGACAACGCCTGGCCACCGGCCACTGAGCCCTACGGCCACCGCGGCCGCGGTGAGGGGAGCCCGCCAGACGGCCCGCCTGCACGGCGCACGGCAACCGGCCCGCCCGGGGTACCGGGCGGGCCGGGCGGGCCGATGAGGGCCTGTCAGTAGGATCCGCGCGGCGTCGAGGCCGTCGGCCCGGACGCAGCGCCGCCCGGACCGGGCCCCTGGCCCGGGTCCGGGCACCACGTGTCCGCGAGGGCCTCGGAGCCGCGGGCCAGGAGCGCGACGTCGGCGCCGACGTTCACGAAGTCGGCCCCGGCCTCCACGTAGTCCCGGGCGTGGGCCTCGACGAAGGCGTTGACGCCCACGATCTTCCCCGCGGCCTTGACCTCGGCGATGACCGTCTTGACGGCCGCCACGACGTCGGGATGCGCCTGCTGCCCGATCAGTCCCATGGTGGCGGACAGGTCGGAGGGGCCGATGAAGACCCCGTCGACGCCGTCCACGGCGGCGATCTGCGCCGCGTTCTCCACGGCGGTGGCCGACTCGACCTGGACGAGGAGGGTCACCTGCGCCCCGGCGTCCTGGAGGTACCCGACGGTCCGGTTCCACCGGCCGGACCGGGCCAGGGCCGAACCGACCCCGCGCACCCCGCGCGGCGGGTAGTGCATGGCCCGCACGGCCGCCTGCGCGTCCTGGACCGTGTGGACCATGGGCACCAGCACGTTCTGGGCGCCCAGGTCCAGGACCTGCTTGATGACCACCTCGTCCAGGGCGGGGACCCGCACGAGCGCGAGCGTGCCCGTGCCGGCGATCACCCGCAGCTGGGACTGGATGGACTCCAGGGACAGCGGGGCGTGCTCGGCGTCGATGAGGAGGTAGTCCAGCCCGGCACCCGCGCAGATCTCGGCGGCGGTGGGGTCCCCGGAGGACAGGAACATCCCGGCCACGGGGCGCCCACCGCGGTCCCGGACGGCCTCGGCGGTGAACAGGTCCCCCAGGCTCGGTTCAGTGGTCACGCGAATCGGCATGTCACCGTTCCCAACGGTCCGTAGTCTGCGTACACGGTGTCCCCGGCGTAGACCCACATGGGCCGGGTGAAGGACCCGGCCAGGATGATCTCCCCGGCCTCGAGCACGTCCCCGTGCCCGGCGATCCGGTTGGCCAGCCAGTGCACCCCGTTGGCCGGGTGGTTCAGCACGCCGGCGGCCACGCCGGTCTCGATGATCTCCTCGTTGCGTGACAGGATGCCGGCGACCCAGCGCAGGTCCACGTCCCCGACGCCGACCGGGCGCCCGCCGAGCACCATGGAGCCCAGGGCGGCGTTGTCCGAGATGGTGTCCGTGATGGTGCGGCCCTTCATCTCGATGCGGGAGTCCAGCACCTCCAGGGCGGGCACCACGTACTCGGTGGCGCGCAGCACGTCCATCAGGTTCAGCCCGGGGCCGCGCAGCTCGTCCTTGAGCACGAAGGCCAGCTCCATCTCGATGCGCGGGTGGGTGTACCTGGCCCACTCGTACACGTGGCCGGACTCGACCACCTGGTCGTCGAAGATCACCCCGTAGTCCGGCTCGTCGATGCCGGTGGCCTCCTGCATGGCCTTGGAGGTCAGGCCGATCTTGTGGCCGACCTTGGTGCGGCCGGCCTCGACCTGTCGCTCGGCCCAGATGCGCTGGACGGCGTACGAGTCCTCGATCTGCATCTCGGGGTAGCGCGCGGTGAGCAACGGGACGGGCTGGCGGTCGATGCCGGCCCGGTGCAGTTCGTCGGCGATCTTCACGTGGGTCTCATGGTCGAGCAAGCTGGCTCCTCCCAGGGGGGCCCGTGGCATGCCGCCACGGGGTGGGCGTTGTGCCTCGATCGTATACGATAACGGCGCGACCTGCGTCACATGTCGCGGCCCCTGTTGGGACGAGGCGGGGGCGGTGCCGGCAGGCTCAGGGCAGGATGCGCAACCGCCGGGCGGTGGCGACCGCCTCGACCCGGTTGTTGCAGTGCAGCTTCATCATCACCGAGCGCATGTAGCTCTTGACGGTCACCGGGCTGAGGGAGAGGCGCTCCCCGATCTCGGCGTAGCTGCAACCGAGGGCCACCTGCGACATCACGTCCATCTCCCGTCGGGTCAGCGCGGGCACCTCGGCCGGCACCGTCCCCCGGCGCTCGAGGCGCTCCGCCACCGCGCGCACGGCGGCGACCAGGGTGGGGTCGTGGCTGGAGTGGGCGATCGCGATGAGCTCGGAGTGCGCGGTGCGCACGGCCTCCTCGAGGTCCCGGGCGTCACCGGCACCGGCACTGTCGGCCAGGCCGATCATGGACACCCGACGGTCGACCTCGTCGCGCACGCGCAGCTCCTGGGCGATCGCGCGGCCGGTGGACACCATGCCGTGGATCACCCGGTCCCCCACGGTGCCCGCCTGCCGCGTGGCGGCGTACAGCACGGCGCGCGGCCGCTGGCCCACCACCACGGGGATGGCCGCCATGGAGGAGAGCCCCTCGGCACTGACCACCTCGTCGAACTGGTGCGTGATGGACGGCGCGGTGACGTAGTCCTCGACGGTCAGCGGCCGGTCCCGGGCCATCGCCTCGCCGCCCAGCCCCTGGCCCACGGGCACCTGCTGCCCGGCCAGGACCCTGGTCCTGGCGCCCCGCAGCTCGGAGATCTCCAGGCGGCCGTCGTGCACGATCCCACCGAAGCACACGTCCGTGAGCGTCTCCTGGCGCACCTTGCGCAGCCACGCCCGGATGAGCTCCCGGTCATCAGGGCGCAGCAGTTCGACGGACGGGCTCAACACAGGCGGCTCTCCCCTCGTGTGTGATCCACAACACTTTAGCAAACAAGGAAGCCACGGCCCGCGCTGCCGGGCCGTGGCTTCCTGGGGTCGACGCGGATCAGGCGGCGTTCACCGGCTCCGCGGTCGCCTCCTGGGCGCCGAGGTCGGATCCCTTGGTCTCGCGCAGCATGGCCAGGACCACCACGCTGATCACCGCGATGCCCGAGAGCATCAGGCCCACGGCCCCGCCGCCGAAGGTCGCCATCAGGGTGGCCGCGGCCAGCGGCGGCAGGGCCCCGCCGAAGATCCCCGCCAGGCTGTAGGCCAGCCCGGCACCGGTGTAGCGGTACTCGGTCTGGAACAGCTCGGGCAGGAAGGACCCGGCGGCGCCGAAGCTCAGCCCGGCCACGACGAGCGTCCCGATCACGCCGAGGGTGAAGAACAGGAAGCTGCCCCCCTCCTCGGTCATCCCCGTGTTCAGCACCGGGAACATCACGAAGGACCAGACCAGGCCGACCACGCCGGCCAGCAGCAGGGTGCCCCGGCGCCCGATGCGGTCGGAGAGGATTCCCGAGCCCACGGTGGCGATCGCGAAGAACACGGAGGTGATGACGCCGGTGGTCAGCACCTCGTTGCGCTCCAGCTGCAGCACGGTCGTGCCGTAGCTGGTGAGGAACGAGGTCCCGATGTAGAAGAAGGCGAACAGGGAGCTGAAGGCCAGCCCGCCCAGCAGCATCTCCTTCCACTGCCGGCGCACGGACTCCCAGATCGGCAGGGTGCGGGGGGACGCCGACGCCCCGGCCGGCCCACCGGCCCGCACGTCCTCCGCCCGGGCCCTGGCCTCCGCGACGGCCTTGGCCTTGGCCGCCAGGAACACCGGGGTCTCCTCGATGCTCAGGCGGATCCACAGGCCGACGATCACCAGGGCGGCGCTGAGGACGAACGGCACGCGCCAGCCGATCTCCATGAACGCCCCGGAGGAGTCCCCGAGGGTGATGTTGGTGACGAGGAAGGTGCCACTGGCCAGGCCGAACGCGATCGCCGGGCCGAGCATCGGCAGGGAGGCGAAGTAGCCGCGCAGCTTCGGCGGGGCGTACTCGGCGGCCATCAACGCGGCCCCGGCCCACTCACCGCCCACGGCGAACCCCTGCAGGAAGCGCAGGGTCACCAGCAGGATGGGGGCGACGACCGCGAAGGCCCCGAGGCTCGCCGGCGTCGGCAGCAGGCCGATCAGCACGGTGGCCACGCCCATGATCAGCAGGGTGGCCACGAGGGCCTTCTTGCGGCCGATCCGGTCTCCGAAGTGTCCGAAGATGACCGCACCCACGGGCCGCGCGAAGAAGGCGACCGCGAAGGTGGCGAAGGAGGCCACCAGGCCACCGGCCTCGCCCAGGGTGCCGAAGAAGAGGGTGGGGAACACCAGCGCCGCCGCGGTGCCGTAGATGAAGAAGTCGTAGTACTCGATGGTGGTGCCCACCGTGGTGGCGACGGCGACGCGGCCCATCGGCGGCTTCTTGGCGGGCGCGGCGGCCTCGGTCAACGGCTGCTGCCGGTCATGGCTCATCAGGGTCATGGCCTCTCCTCAGTGCGGACGATCAATGTGATGCGCGCCACACTATGAGCCGAAAGGACCGCCCGTTACCTCCCGAAGGAGGTAACGGGCCCAGACCACGACGCCGGCCGGTCCCCCACGACGTGAGGTGCCGGCCGGCGTCGGGAGACGACGGGTCAGAGCTGGTTGCCGAGCTTGAAGCCCTTGGCGGCCTCACCCTTCCAGGTGCCGGACTCGTCGCCCTCACGGGTGTAGGAGAACCCGTCGGCGCCGATGGTCACGTCCATCTCGGAGTCGTCGGTGCGGGCCACGACCTCCTTCGGGTTCCCGTCCAGGTCGAGCACCAGGGAGGCGTTGGTGTACCAGGACGGGACGACCGGGTTGCCCCAGAAGTCGCGGCGCTGGTTGTCGTGCACGTCCCAGGTGACGACCGGGTTGTCCGGGTCGCCGGTGTAGTAGTCCTGGGTGTAGATCTCGATCCGGTGGCCGTCCGGGTCCAGGATGTAGAGGTAGAAGGCGTTGGAGACGCCGTGGCGGCCGGGGCCGCGCTCGATCCGGTCGGAGATGCGCAGGGCGCCCATCTTGTCGCAGATCGCCAGGATGTTGTGCTTCTCATGAGTGGAGAACGCCACGTGGTGCATGCGCGGGCCGTCGCCGCCGGTCATGGCGGTGTCGTGGACGGTGGGCTTGCGCCGCATCCAGGCCGCGTACACGGTGCCGGCCTCGTCCTGGATGTCCTCGGTGACGCGGAAGCCCAGGTCCTGCATGAACTTCGTGGCGCGCGGCACGTCCGGGGTGACCTGGTTGAAGTGGTCCAGGCGCACCAGCGCCCCCGGGGTGTAGAGGTCGTAGCGCCAGGCCAGGCGCTCGACGTGCTCGACGTCGTAGAAGAACTCGTACGGGAAACCCAGCGGGTCCTCCACGCGCACCGAGTCGCCGATGCCCTTGGTGAAGCCCTCCGGGCGGCGCTCCACGCGGCAGCCGAGCTCCTCGTAGAACGCCACGGCCTTGTCCAGCTCCTCGGGGCTGCGCACCCGGTAGGAGAAGGCGGCCACGGCGGCCACCGGGCCCTTGCGCAGCACCAGGTTGTGGTGGATGAACTCCTCGAGGGAGCGCAGGTAGATGGTCTCCTCGTCCTCCTCGGTCACGGTCAGCCCGAGCACGTCCACGTAGAACTCACGGGACTTGGCCAGGTCGGTGACCACCAGCTCCATGTAGGCGCAGCGCAGGATGTCCGGCGCCGGGGCCTTCGGGGTGGGGATCGGGTTGTCGGAGTGGATGGGGGCCTCCTGGGAGACGTAGAAGCCCGAGGACGTCATCGTCCGGTCGTCGAGGTGGGTCATGACTGGTCCTTGCTCTGGAAGGGAATGCTGGAAGGGGGAGGTGGGGGCGGTCAGGCCTGGAGGTCCTCGGCGGCCTCTTCCTGACGCCCGAAGACGGGGTTGTGGACCTCACCGAGGTTGATGTGCACGGCCTGCTGGTCCGTGTAGAAGTCGATGGACCGGTAGCCCCCCTCGTGGCCCAGCCCGGAGGCCTTGACGCCGCCGAAGGGGGTGCGCAGGTCGCGGACGTTGTTCGAGTTCAGCCACACCATCCCGGCCTCCACGTCCTGGGCGAAGTTATGGGCGCGCTTGAGGTCGTTGGTCCAGATGTAGGCGGCCAGCCCGTACTTGGTGTTGTTGGCCAGGGCCAGGGCCTCCTCGTCCGTGTCGAACGGGGTGATGGCCACGACCGGGCCGAAGATCTCCTCCTGGAAGATCCGGGCGTCCGGGGCCACGTCCGCGAACACCGTGGGCTGGATGAAGTTGCCTTCGGGGAACGCCTCCGGACGCCCGCCGCCGGCGGTCAGCCGGGCCTCGGACTTGCCGATCTCCACGTAGGACATGACCTTCTCGAAGTGCTCCGGGTGCACCAGGGCGCCCACCTCGGTGGACTCGTCGTGCGGCAGGCCGACCTTCACGCGCCGGGCCTGGGCGGAGTAGCGCTCGACGAACTCGTCGTAGATGCTCCGCTCGACCAGGATGCGGGAGCCGGCGGTGCAGCGCTCGCCGTTGAGGGAGAAGACGCCGAAGATGGTCGCGTCGATGGCGGCGTCCAGGTCCGCGTCCGCGAAGACGACGGCCGGGGACTTACCGCCCAGCTCCATGGAGAGGGCCTTGAGGTGGGGGCGGCGTTGCCGAAGATGATCTGCCCGGTGCGGGACTCGCCGGTGAAGGAAATCAGCGGCACGTCCGGGTGCTTGACCAGGGAGTCACCGGCGAAGCCCTCCTCGCCGTAGCCGTGGACGATGTTGAACACACCGGCCGGGACCCCGGCCTCCTCGAAGATGCCCGGCCACAGGGAGGCGGACAGCGGGGTGAACTCGGCGGGCTTGAGCACCACGGTGTTGCCGGTGGCCAGGGCCGGGCCCAGCTTCCAGGACTCGAGCATGAACGGGGTGTTCCACGGGGTGATGAGCCCGGCCACGCCGATCGGCTTGCGGTTGACGTAGTTGGCCTGGCGGCCCGGGACCTTGAAGGCGTCGTCGTGCTGGGCGACGATCAGGTCCGCGAAGAACCGGAAGTTCTCGGCGGCGCGCCGGGCCTGGCCCAGGGCCTGCTTGATCGGCAGGCCGGTGTCGAAGCACTCCATCTCGGCCAGGTCCTGGCCGCGGGACTCCACGATGTCCGCGACCTTGTGGAGGATGCGGGAGCGCTCGCGCGGCAGCATCGTGGGCCACGGGCCGTTCTCGAAGGCCTCCTTGGCGGCGGCGACGGCGGCGTCCACGTCCGCGACCTTGCCCGAGGCGGCCTTCAGGTAGGGCTGGTTGGTGACGGGGTTGAGCACGTCGAAGGTGTCACCGTCGATCGAGTCGACGTGCTTGCCGTTGATGTAGTGCTGGATCTTCTCCGGCAGGTTCGCCGGGGCGAAGTCGGTGTTCGGGATGGCCTGGGTCGTCATCGTGGGGTCCTCTCGGTGGGGCAGGCGGACGGCTGGGGTGGGTTCAGTGCTGGTCGGCGGGCGCCATGGTGTCCATGTACGCCGCCAGGGTGTTGGCGCGGTGTTGCCGGGCGGCCGTCTCGATGTCCTGGAACGGGGCACCGGCGGCGATGAGGTCGAGCAGCTGGTCGTGCTCGGCCACGGACTGGGGTGCCCTGCCGGGCACGTGGGCGAAGGTCGACGAGCGCAACGCGGTCAGGCGGTTCCAGCCGCGGTGCACGAGGTCCAGGATGTGCGGGTTCTGGTGGTGCTCGAACAGGGTGGAGTGGAACTCCTTGTTCAGGGCGGTGAACTCGACCGGGTCGAAGTCGTCCAGCAGGGCGCGCATCCGGGCGTTGATGACCCGGGCCCGCTCCAGTTCCCCGGCGGTGACCAGCGGGGCGCACTGGGCCGTGGAGAAGCCCTCCACCAGCGCCAGCGTCTCCATGGTGTACCTGTACTCCTCGGGGTCCACGCCGACGACGGTCGCCCCCACGTTGCGCTCGTAGGAGACGAGGTCGTCGTGCTGGAGACGACGGATCGCCTCCCGCACCGGCACCACGGACATCCCGAGCTCCTCGGCCAGCTGGGCCAGGACGAGCCGGCTGCCCGGGGCGAAACGGCCCTGCTGGATGCCCTCGATCAGCGCCTGGTAGGCCCGGTCCGCCTTGGAGTGGCTCTCCGCGGGGACCACGGTGTCCGGCACCCCCGCCGGCGCGGTGCCCCGGAGGGTGCTCACCGGGACCGCTCCGCGTCCTGCGCGGCCCGGTACTCGGCGTAGCGCTGCTTCCACTCGGCGTTCGGCGGGAACAGCCCGTCCACCGGGTGCCCCTCGGCCACGCGGTCGAACACCCAGGCGTCCTGCAGCTCCTGCGCGTAGGCGTCCTCGACGACCTCGTGCAGCAGTGCCGGCGGGATGACCACCACGCCGTCGTCGTCGCCGACGATGATGTCCCCGGACTGCACGGTGGTGCCGCCGCAGGCGATGGTGCCACCCACCTCCCAGGGCACGTGCCGGCGGCCGAGCACGGCCGGGTGGACGCCGCTGGAGTAGACCGGGATGTCCACCTCGGCGACGGCCGCGCTGTCCCGCACGCCGCCGTCGGTGATCACGGCGTTGGCGCCGCGCACCTTGGCGCGCAGGGCCAGCACGTCCCCGAGGGTGCCGGTGCCGGTCTCCCCGCGGGCCTCCATGACGACGACGTCGTCCTGCTCCACGGTGTCCATGGCCCGCTTCTGGGCGTTGAAGCCGCCGCCGAAGGCCTTGAACAGGTCCTCACGGTTGGGCACGTAGCGCAGGGTCTTGGCGTAACCCAGGATGCGCTGCCCGGGGTGCATGGGGCGCACGCCGTCGATCGTGGCGTTGTCGATGCCGCGCTTGCGCAACTGGGCGGTGATGGTGGCCACCGCGGTGGCGTTGATCGTGGCCTTCAGCTCCTCGGTGAGCAGTGAGCGGTCCGCCGTGGGCGCGGAGGGCACGTAGTGGAAACCCTCCGATCCGGCCCCGGTGGCGCCCTCCGCGGCCGGGACCGGCGGCAGGCCGGCGGCCTCGCGGGAGCCCCAGGCCTCCTCCCGCTGGGTGTCGTCGACCTTCGGCCCGTGTCCGTAGGGCGCCATCGGGTGCTCCCCGGCCACCACACGGGAGACGAGCCGTCCGGTGGAGGGAGCGTCGGGCGCATCGGGGGCGTCCACCTCCACCTCGACGACGTCACCCGGCTGGGCGACCGAGGAACCGGCCGGGGTGCCGGTCAGGATGACGTCCCCGGCCTCCAGGGTCATCAGCTGGGACAGGTCCGCCACCAGCTGGCCGAAGGGGAAGACGAGGTCGGCGGTGGTGTCGTCCTGCACCAGCTCGCCGTTGACCCACGTGCGCACGCGCAGCCCGGTCGGATCGACGGCGGCGGCGGGGATGACGCCCGGGCCCAGCGGGGTGTAGCCGTCGCCGGACTTGTTCTTGATGTTGGAGCCCTTGTCCGCGTGGCGCAGGTCGTACAGGCCCCAGTCGTTCGCTGCGGTGATCCCGGAGACCTTGGACCAGCCCTCCTCCGGGGAGACCCGGCGGCAGTCCTCGCCGATGACCAGGGCGATCTCGCCCTCGTAGGCCAGCAGCTCGGTGCCGGCGGGGCGTTCGATCTCGGCACCCGTGGTGGCGATGGAGGTGCCGGCCTTGAGGAAGTAGCCGGGGAACTGCGGCGAGCGCCCGCGCTGGGCGATGCGCGAGGGGTAGTTCAGGTGCAGTGCGATGACCTTGCCCGGGCGGTGCTCACGGGTGGTGAAGTCCACGGGGCCGGTGGTCGGCACCGCCGTGCCCTCTGCGTTGTCTGCCATGGTGTGTTGCGCCTCCGCGGTCAGGGGGTGGTCTGCGTCGTGTGATCTGCGTCGCTCACCACAGATCGTATACGATTTCGCGCGGAGCGCAACACCCGGGCCGGACCGGGGCCCGGACCAGCGGGTCCTGCCGGGCGGTCAGGCCTCCGGTTGGAGGTACCAGGCGGCCGCGGCGCCGATCGCGCGGCCCAGGAGCAGCGAGAGCGCGATCGCCACGAGGACGGTGAATTCCGTGGAGAGCCCGGGCAGCAGTCCGGACAGCGCGCCGATGCCCACGGAGTAGGCGGACCAGAGGATGCCCGCCCCCAGCGAGTAGAGCATGAAGGCGCCCCAGGGGATGGGGGTGATGGCGCAGGCCACGTTCATGGTCAACCGGCCCAAGGGGATGAAGCGCGAGGTCAGCACCCAGGAGACCGCGCCGTGGTCCAGGCGGTTCCGGGAGGCGTCCAGCGCCTTCCGCGCCCGTTCCCCGCTGAGCAGGCGCCAGTTCGCCACGTCCCGTTGCCGCACCAGTCCGTAGGTCGCCGCGTCCCCGATCAGGGCGCCGGCCAGCATGGACACCACCAGCAGGAAGCCGTTGGGCACGTTCTCCGTGGCCGACAGCGCACCGAGCGCGACGAAGACGGAGGTGCTCGGGACGGGCGGGAAGACCGCCGAGACGGCGACCAGCATCATCCCGAGCGGATAGACCCAGGCGGAGTCCGCAGCGCCGAGCACCTCCCGCACCGCGTCCATCGGTCCACCGGCCTCCGTCATCGCTCGGGTGACTGACGGCACGCCAGCCCCCGACCGGGTGGCCCGGGCCGCCCGGTCACCACCAGCATGCCGCCGGTCACCGGTGCGGACCAAGACCCGGAGGGGAGGAATCTGGCCGGCGGGTCAGTCCCCGGCAGCCAGCCGGCCGCGCAGGCGATCCCGCATGGCCGCGCTCGCCCGGTTCAGCCCGATGACCTCCACGGCCTTGCCGTACCGCGCGTACTTGTCCGTGATCGCGTCCAGGCTGGCCACGGTGGAGGCGTCCCAGACGTGGGAGCGGGACAGGTCGATCACGACCCGCTCCGGGTCCTCGAGATACTCGAACTGGGTGTAGAGGTCGTTCGAGGAGGCCCAGAACAAGGCCCCGTCGACCGTGTAGGTGGCGGTCGCGCCGCCGTCGGGACCGTCCTGGACCGCCCGGTGCACGGTGACCACGTGGGCCACCCGGCGGGCGAAGAGCACCATGGCCGCCAGCACCCCCAGGCCCACCCCGACGGCCAGGTTCCCCGTGGCCACGGTCGAGACCACCGTGATGAGCATGACCGTGGTCTCGGACTTCGGCATGGCCCGCAGGGTGGAGGGCCGGATCGAGTGCCAGTCGAAGGCCGACCAGGCCACGAAGACCATCACGGCCACGAGCGCGGCCATGGGCACCATCGCCACGGCCTCCTCCAGCAGCACCGACAGCACCAGGACCATCACGCCGGCCGTGAGGGTGGACAGCCGCGTCCGCGCCCCGGCGACCTTGACGTTCATCATCGTCTGCCCGATCACCGCGCAGCCGCCCATGCCCCCGAAGAGACCGGCGAGGACGTTGGCCCCGCCCTGCCCCAGGGCCTCGCGGGTCTTGTCCGAGCGGGTGTCCGTGATGTCGTCCACCAGCTTGGCGGTCATGAGCGACTCGAGCAGCCCCACGACCGCCATGGCCAGCGCGTAGGGGCCGATCACCTCGAGCGTCTCCAGGGTGAGGGGGACGTCCGGGATGAGCAGGGAGGGCAGGGCGTCCGGGAGTTCGCCCTTGTCCCCCACGGTCGGCACCGCCAGCTGCGTGGCGATCACCAGCACGGTCACGACGACGATCGAGACCAGCGGGGCCGGGACCGCGGTGGTGAGCCGGGGCAGGACGAAGATGAGGGCCAGCCCGATCGCCACCAGCACGTAGACGACCCACGGCACCCCGATCAGGTCCGGCAGCTGGGAGACGAAGACGAGGATGGCCAGGGCGTTGACGAAGCCGGTCATCACGCTGCGCGGGATGAACCGCATCAGCCGCGCGACGCCGAGCAGGCCCAGCAGGACCTGGATGACCCCGGCCAGGACGGCCGTGGCCAGCAGGTACTGGACGCCGTGGCTGGCCACCACCGGGGCGATCACGAGGGCCGTGGCCGCCGTGGCGGCGGAGATCATCGCCGGTCGCCCGCCGAGGAAGGCGATGGAGATGGCCATGACGGCGGTGGCGTACAGCCCCACCGTCGGGTCGACGCCGGCGATGAGCGAGAACGCGATGGCCTCCGGGATGAGGGCGAGCGCGACCACCAGCCCGGCGAGCACCTCGGTCTTCAGCCATCCCGGCCGCCGCAGCGTGGCCCGCACCGACATCCGGTCCTCCGGGCGGGCCCCGGAGGACCCCAGCGCCAGGTTCTGCCGGACCTCCGGATGGTTCGGTGCGGCGGGCTGTCCGGGGGACGGGGGCTTCTTGGATGACATGGCGGTGCCTCGGGGACGGTGCGGCGGTGGAGGTGACGGCCCCACCCTAGCCCGGGTGGTCCCGTCACCGGCGGCGTGCGCGCGGCGGCGGGTGACGGCAGCGTGCGAACACCGCGGGTGAGGACAGTGCGGCCGTCCCTAGACTGGGGCCATGAGCGATCAGCCCGAGAGTGCATCAGGACGGACCAACCCGGAGACCGGCCTCCCGGTGTCCGCGCCCCAGGCCGCCTGGCCGGAACGGGTGGACACCGGTCCCCGTCAGGTCAGCTACCGGATCACCGTGAACGCCCCCGCCGCCGAGCTGTGGGCGCTGCTGGCCAACCCCCACCGGCACCACGAGGTGGACGGCTCGGAGTCGGTGCAGTACACCAGGACCGGGCCGACCCGGCTGGCGGTGGGTGACGAGTTCACGATGGCGATGCGCAAGTTCGGCCTGCCCTACACGATGAGGCTGGTGACCACCGCCGCGGACGAGGACCGCGTGGTGGAGTGGCAGCACCCGGGCGGGCACCGCTGGCGCTGGCAGTTCGAGGACCGGGGGACGGCAGCACCACCGTCACCGAGACCTTCGACTACTCCTGGACGAAGCCGGTCGTGGCGCGCGCCTACGAACTGAGCCGGCGGCCGGCGGACAACGCCAACGGCATCCGGTCCTCGCTGACCCGGCTGGCTGGCCGGTACCTGTAGGGACGCCGACCATGGAGTCCGCACAGATCGGTTCCCTGATCTCCGCCGTCGCCGACGACGGCACGCGCATCGCCGTCCAGCTCCTCGGCGCCGGATCCGGCCCGCCGGTCCTCGTCCTGCCGGGCGGGCCGTGCCGCTCGCCGGAGTACCTCGAGGACCTGGCCGGACTGGCCGGGGCCCGGCCGCTGGCCGTCCTGCACCCGCGCGGGACGCCGGCCACCGGAAGCCTGTCCCGGGGGTGGTGGGCGGACGCCGGTGACGTGGTGGCCGCGCTCGACGCCCTCGGGCTGGACCGTGCCGACGTGCTGGCCCACTCCGCGGGGGCGCAACTCGCGCTGGCCACGGTGGCCCAGCATCCGGACCGCGTGCGCTCCCTCCTACTGCTCACTCCGTCGCTGACCTGGCTCACCGACACCGCGCACGACGGCGCGGCGATCGCCGGGCGTCGCACGGAGCCGGTGATCAGCCGGGCCATGGCCTCGCTGGCCGGCCCGACACCGGAGGACGAGGCCCGCTTCCAGGCCGATTCACCGGTCCAGCGCCCCGCCGGGTACGCGCGATGGACCCGGCGGGAGCAGGAGCATTCACCCCTCGGGTCGACCTCGCTCGCGGCCTCCGGTGCCTGGTCCCGGGACATCCCGGACGACGCCGCGCACCGCATCCGGCAGGCCGCCCTGCCTCCCACGCTCGTCATCGGCGGCACGGAGGACATCCTCGTCGGCGATGCCCCGGTCCGTGCAGGCGCCCGCGTGCTGGGAGCCCGACTGGAGATGATCGAGGACTGCGGCCACTATCCCTGGGTGGAGCAACCCGAGGCGTTCCGCGGGCTCGTGGATCCCTGGGTGGCACTGGACGCTCCCGGCCCCCGTGTCGAACAGCAGTCCGGCCGGCCCCGGTTGACGCGGGCGCCCCGCCACCACTCCTGACGGCCCGCACCGGGACGGGCCCCGGCGATAGCGCCGGGGCCCGTCCGGGTCAGGTGCGGATCGTCAACAGGACGGCTCACTCCTCCGTGTAGTCGATGACCACGCGGCCGGCGATCTTGCCGTGGTGCATCTCGTCCAGCACCGCGTTCACCTCGGACAGCGGACGCCGCGTGTAGGTGGGGTGGATCAGTCCGCGCGCGTAGAAGTCCAGCGCCTCGACCATGTCCTGGCGGGTCCCGACGATCGAGCCGCGGATCGTCAGGCCCTTCAGGACGATGTCGAAGATCGGCGCCGGGAAGTCTCCCGGCGGCAGCCCGTTGAACACGATCGTCCCGCCGCGGCGGGCCATGGCGATCGCCTGCCCGAAGGCCTTCGGGTGGACCGCGGTCACGAGCACGCCGTGGGCCCCTCCGGTCTTCTTCAGGATCTCCTCGGCCGGTTCGGCCACGTTGGCGTTGACCAGGACCTCCGCACCGTGCTCCTGGGCCAGCGCCAGCTTGTCGTCGGCGACGTCCACGGCGACCACGCGCATCCCCATGGCCACGGCGTACTGGACGGCGATGTGTCCCAGCCCGCCGATGCCGGAGATGACCACCCACTGGCCGGGACGGACCTCGGTCTGCTTCAGGCCCTTGTAGACGGTCACCCCGGCGCACAGTACGGGACCGACCTCGTACGGATCCGCGCCCTCCGGGATGATCGCCGCGAACCGCGCGTCCACCAGCATGTACTCCCCGAAGGAGCCGTCGACGGAGTAACCGCCGTTGGTCTGGCTCTCGCACAGGGTCTCCCAGCCGGTCCGGCAGTACTCACAGCTGCCGCACGCACTCGACAGCCAGGCGTTGCCGACCATCTGTCCCACGGACACGTCGGTCACCCCCTCGCCGACCTTCTCGACGATGCCGACGCCCTCGTGCCCCGGGACGAAGGGCGGGGTGGGCTGCACGGGCCAGTCACCGTCCCGGGCATGCAGGTCGGTGTGGCACACGCCGGTGGAGATCAGCTTCACCAGCGCCTGGCCGGGCCCGGGTTCCGGGATGGGCAGGTCCTTGACGGTGAGGTCCTTGCCGAACGACTCGACGACGGCGGCCTTCATCATGCTCATGGCATCCTCCTAGATGCAGGGAAAGGGGTGTGGTGTCCTGGGCGGTCGGGCTCGGGGCCGGGTCTAGAAGAAGCCCTGCTTGCCCTCGGCGTAGGACACCAGCAGGTTCTTGGTCTGCTGGTAGTGGTCCAGCATCATCAGGTGGTTCTCCCGGCCGATGCCGGAGGACTTGTACCCGCCGAAGGCGGAGTGCGCCGGATACGCGTGGTAGTTGTTCACCCAGACCCGGCCGGCCTGGATGGCCCGCCCGGCCCGGTAGGCGGTGTTCCCGTTGCGGGACCAGACCCCGGCGCCCAGGCCGTAGAGGGTGTCGTTGGCGATGGCCATGGCGTCGTCGAAGTCCCGGAAGGTGGTCAGCGAGACCACCGGGCCGAAGATCTCCTCCTGGAAGATGCGCATGTCATTGGTGCCGCGGAAGATGGTCGGCTGCACGTAGTAGCCGCCCGCCAGGTCCCCGTCGACCTCTGCCGGCGCCCCGCCGATCAGCACCTCGGCGCCCTCCTGGCGGCCGATGTCCAGGTAGGACTTGATCTTCTCGAGCTGGTCGTTGGAGGCCTGGGCGCCCATCATGGTCTCCGGGTCCAGTGGGTTGCCCTGCTTGATGCGCCTCGTGCGCTCGACCACGGCGTCCAGGAAGCGGTCCGCGATCGACTCCTGGACCAGGGCACGGGACGGGCAGGTGCAGACCTCGCCCTGGTTGAGGGCGAACATGGTGAAGCCCTCCTGGGCCTTGTCCCAATAGGCGTCGTCCGCGGACATGACGTCCTCGAAGAAGACGTTGGGGGACTTGCCGCCCAGCTCCAGGGTCACCGGGATGAGGTTCTCGGAGGCGTACTGCATGATGAGCCGGCCCGTGGTGGTCTCACCCGTGAACGCGATCTTGCGGATGCGCTTGCTGGCGGCCAGCGGCTTGCCGGCCTCCAGGCCGAACCCGTTGACGATGTTCAACACGCCGGGAGGCAGCAGGTCCCCGATCAGCTCGGCGAGTACGAGGATGGAGGCCGGGGTCTGCTCGGCCGGCTTGAGCACCACCGCGTTGCCCGCGGCGAGTGCCGGTGCGAGCTTCCAGACGGCCATGAGGATCGGGAAGTTCCACGGGATGATCTGCCCGACCACCCCGAGCGGCTCGTGGTAGTGGTAGGCGGTGGTGTTCTCGTCCAGCTGGGACAGGCTGCCCTCCTGCGTGCGGATGGCACTGGCGAAGTAGCGGAAGTGGTCGATCGCCAGGGGGAGGTCGGCGTTGAGCGTCTCGCGGACGGCCTTGCCGTTGTCCCAGGTCTCGGCCACCGCGAGCATCTCCAGGTTCTGCTCCATGCGGTCCGCGATCCGGTTCAGGATCAGCGCCCGCTCCGCCGGCGACGTCCGGCCCCAGGCCGGCGCCGCGGCGTGGGCGGCGTCCAGTGCCGCCTCGATGTCCTCGGGCGTGCCCCGGCCGACCTCCGTGAACACCTGTCCGGTCACCGGGGTGGGGTTCTCGAAGTACTGGCCCTTCACCGGCGGGACCCACTCGCCGCCGATGTAGTGGTCGTAGCGGGGCCTGAAGCTGACCTTGGCACCCTCGGTGCCGGGGTTCGCGTAGACGGTGGTCTCGGGATCTGCGTAGACGGTCATGTCGACTCCTCGGGGATGGAACGGGCGCTACCCTGCGCTGACTGTGACGGTACTCACAGTGGGGTTGCATCCACGTTGCATCCGCGCGGGGCGTGCCCCCGGCCGGTCAGCCGCCCGCGGTGATCCGCTCGATCGTGCTCACGGCGAGCGCCCGGCGCGGCGAGTCGGCCGGCAGCATGCGCAACGCCGTCGACCACAGGTCCAGGTCCCCCGCGGCCTCCGGACGCCCCAGGTACGACCACAGTTGCTCGAGACCGGCGTCCTGCAGCACGGCCTCGCGCAGGTCCGCGTGCAGTTCCCGCCGGATCTCCAGGATGCCGGGTGCCTCGGAGCGCGGCAGCACCATCCCGACGGCGCAGCGCAGCGCCGTCTCCAGGTCACCGCGGCGCAGCGCGTCCCGGGCGAGGCCGGCGTCCGTGCGCAACGGCCCGCTGATGCGGTACGGGCGCGAGTCGAGCCCGACGGGGCCGGCGTCCCGTGCGCCCCCGGCCCGGCCGGCCCCGGGGGCCAGGCCCGGGGCCGACGGGCCCGGGGTGGACGGGCCCGTCCCGCCCTCCGCGAATCCGGCCAGCATCCGGCGCAACCGGTGCAGCTCGGCCCGCAGGGTCACGTCCTGGCCGCGCCGGCCGTAGAGCATGTCCTCGAGCGCGGCCCCGTCCAGCCCGGGGCGTGCCAGTCCAGCAGGGTGAGGATCTCCGCGTGCCGGCCGGACACCTCGCGCAGGGCGGCGCCGTCCCGCCCCAGCCGGGCCGGCAGCACGCCGGTGACCCGCAGCAGCAGGTCCCGGCCCGCGTCCTCGTGCGCGGGAGCACCCGGACCGGGGGCCTCGCCGCCGATCGAGGCGGCCCGGCCGGACGCGGCGGTACGCACCGCCGGTCCCGCTCCGCGCGCCGCACGGCCGGGCACGACGACGGTGGAGCCGGCCACCCGGCCGGCTCCCGTCCGCTGCCACGTCAGTTCGACGGCGGAGGCCGCGGCGGCCAGCAGCGGCAGGGCCAGCGGGGAGACGGCCTCGTCCCCGCCGGTCAGGTCCAGCACGCCGAGGATCGACCCGTCCGCGGGGTCCCGCAGCGGCACCGCCGAGCAGCTCCAGGGGTGGACCACCGGGTGGAAGTGCTCGGCCCGGCTGACCTGCATGGGACGTCCGGTGGCCAGGGCGGCCCCGGGGGCGGAGGTTCCGACGGACGTCTCGGACCAGTCCGCTCCCGGCACGAAGCCCATCACCTCGGCGCGCCGGGCCGCGGCCGGGTCACCCTCCACCCAGAGCAGCTGGCCCGCGGCGTTGCCCAGGGCCACGATCAGTCCGGCGTCCGTCGCCGGCTGCACCAGCAGGCGGCGCACGACGGCCAGGACCCCCGCCAGGGGGTGCTCGCTGCGGGCATGGCGCAGGTCGTCGTCGGCGAGCACGGCGGGCGCCACCGAGGCGTCGATCCGGCCCCGGACGGCCAGGGACCGCCTCCAGGACTGGACCACGTCCTCCCGCAGCGGACCGCCGTCCGGCAGCGGCAGGGCGGGGAGCCCGGGCGCGGACCCGGCGTCCCCCGCCGTGGCGCCGGCGGCCAGGGCCGCGAGCTCGTGGTGCGCCCGCTCCACGTGCCGCTGGTAGGAGGGCGCCGCGAGCCTGGGGATCACCGAGGGTCCATCAGTCGCGAGCGGATGAGGAAGCGCTTGCCCTCGGGGGCCTCCACCGAGAACCCGGACCCCCGGCCGTCGACCACGTCCAGGGTCAGGTGGGTGTGCTTCCAGTACTCGAACTGCTCGCGGCTCATCCAGAACGGCAGCTCGGTGCCGTCGGGCAGGTCGAAGGTGCCCAGCAGGATGTCCGCGTCACCGGTGCGGAAGTCACCGTCCGGGAAGCACATCGGCGAGGAGCCGTCGCAACACCCGCCGGACTGGTGGAACATCAACGGCCCGTGGACCCGCTGGAGGGCCTGCACCAGGTCCAGCGCGGACCGGGTCATCCCGACGCGCGAGACCTGCTCACCGGGCACCTGGGGGCGGGCGTCGAGCACGGAGGGATGGCCGGCTCCACTCGGAGCCTCCGGGGACGCGGACGTCATCGCGGTCTCCTGGGGGTAGGGGATCCCCTCACCGTATCCTTAAACGTGATCCGCGTCACGATCAGGGAACCCGCGGGTGCGCACGGGGTCCTCCACCGGCGGGCCGGGGGGACGACCGCGACCCACCGCCTCCCCGCACCGGCATCCCGGGCCTGACCGGGGACGGGACCGCTCAGGCGGTCCGGGCCCCGGCACGGCGCTCGGCCGCGGCGGCGATGTCCGCCAGGTCCTGGCGCATCGCCGTCCGGGAGACGGCCACCCCCAGTGGCGCCGTGAGGGCGCCCAGCAGCTTCCGCGCACGACCGCCGTGCGCGTGCTCGCCCTGGAAGCGCATCACCAGCTGGGTCCTCGGGGAGGCAACGGCGCCCCCGGTGACCGGCCGCAGCTCGAACTCAGTGCGGTAGCGCGTGCCGTGGGACTCGGCCTGCAGTTCGGTCCGGCGTCCGGGCTCGACGGCCGTGACGGTCATGTCCTCGGTGGCCTCCTGGCCGAACATCACCCGGGACTCCCGCCAGCGGGTGCCGACCCGGTAGCCGGTGTCCCCGGAGAGCCGTTCCACGCCGCGCACCCCGCCGAGCACCTGCGCGGTGCCCTCGAGGTCGGTCAACACCTCCCAGACGGCGGCGGCGGGGGCGTTGACGTGGACGACGACGGACAGTGGCTTCATGGGGACGGACCTCGGTGGACGGCAGGTGGAGCGGACGGGATCACCGTACCGCTCCACCTGCTGTCCGCTGAACCGTTCCGGCCCAGGACTGAACCGTTCGGGTTCAGTACGCCTTGACGCGCTGCTCGACGATCAGGTGGATGAGGGCGAACCGACCCTCGTCGTCGATCGCCTTGAGCGCGGCCTCCAGGGCGCCGGGCACCTCGGAGTCCTTCTCCACCCGCACGCCGAAGCCGCCGAAGGCCTCCGCAGTCTTGGCGAAATCGGGGTTCTTCAGCTGGGTGCCGGAGACGCGGCCCGGGTAGTCCCGCTCCTGGTGGGTGCGGATCGTGCCGTACTCCTGGTTGTCCATGACGATGATCAGCGGGGTGGCACCGTACTGTGCGGCCGTGGCCATCTCCTGGCCGTTCATCAGGAACTCGCCGTCACCGGCGATGGTCACCACGCGGCGGCCCGGGTAGTTCAGGGACGCCGCCACGGCGGACGGCACCGAGTAGCCCATCGAGCCGTTGCGGGCCGAGACCATGGCCGCGTAGGAGTTGGTCGGGAAGTAGCGGTGCGCCCAGTTGGTGTGCTCACCGGCGCCCAGGGTGATCATGGCGTCCTCGGGCAGGGACTGCACCAGGTTGGCCATGAGGGTGTCCATGCGGGCCTGACCCTCGGAGGGCTCGGCCGGCGGCAGTGCGGCGAACGCCTCCTGCTCACGGCGCATCCGGGCGGTCCACTCCTTCCAGGAGTCCTTCACCTTGAGGTCCATGCGCACCAGGTCGCGCACGAACACGTCCGGCTTGGCCACGATCTGGTGGGAGACGGGGCCCGAGCGGCCGCGCAGGGACGGGTCGATGGTGACCAGGAAGTTCTTCTTGTCCCAGTGCTGGCGGATGGTGAAGCCGTCGGTGACGACGTCGCCCGGGACGGTGCCGACGAAGACGATGAGGTCGGTCTCCTCGAGCAGGTCATAGGTGGGCTTCGGGCGTCCGTAGCCGATCGGGCCCACGTAGGACGGCGAGTTGAAGGGCACGGTGCCCTCGGTGCGCCACTCGGCGGCGGCCGGGATGTGGTGCTCCTCCAGCCACGTGGTGAGCATCTCCGCGCCCTCGGTCGTCCAGTCGTTGCCACCGGTGATGAACAGCGGCTTGTCGGCCTCCTGCAGCGCGTCGTGGAGCGACTTCCAGTCCTCGACGGTCATGCCGCCGGGGGCCACCGGGATGCAGGGGTGCAGCGTGGCGTCGATCTGCTCCTTGATGACGTCCTCGTGCAGGCCGACGATGACCGGGCCGGGGCGGCCGGAGCTGGCGGCGAACATGGCCTCGGCGACGATCTCGGAGGCGCGGCTGGCGTGGTCGAGGGTCATCACGCGCTTGGCGCCGGACTCGAACCACAGCTGCGGGTCGAACTCCTGGAACGCCTCCTTGCCGCGGTGCTCGAAGGGGATCAGGCCCACGAACAGCACCATCGCGGTGGAGTCCTGCCAGGCGGTGTGCAGGCCCACGTGGGCGTTCGCGGCACCGGGGCCGCGGGTGACCATGGCGATGCCCGGGACCGGGTTCATCTTGCCGTCGGCCTCGGCCATGTAGGCAGCCCCGCCCTCGTGGCGGCAGATCACGTTCTCGATGGAGGAGTTGTGCAGGCCGTCCAGCACGTCCAGGTAACTCTCCCCGGGCACCGAATAGACGCGCTTCACGCCGTGGGCCTCCAGCGTGTCCACGATGACGTGGCCGGCGGACTTGGTCTCGGACGTGTTCTGCTCAGTGCTCATCAAGGCTCCTTGGACTGTGTGCGGCGGCGGCGGCACTGCCGCACCGCGACCCGGGTGTTCCCACGGGCGGGCCGGGGTGGACTCCGAGCAAAGATACCCCAGCGCGCCGGACCGCCCGTCACCTGTGGCGGGATGTGTCGTCAGTGAACTGATGATCTCCCGGGCCGGGCCCCGACCCGCCCCGCTGGCCCCTCCGGACGGCCCCGGGCGGGCACCCTCCGCCTCCCACCGGCCGGTGGCGGGGACGAATTCTGTCCTACAGGATCAACCGAAAGTACAGTGCTGAGATGTTCTCCCCCCACACCACGCGCCGTCTCACTCAGGCCGCAGCCCTTGCCAATACCGCCGCCGGTGACCACGGCGGCCAGACCCTTCCCGAACGACTCGACGAACAACACCTGGCCGACATCCTCGCCGACGTGTCCCCCCACGCCGGCGAGGCCCGTCCGGCCGGTGCCGAACCCCCCTCCAGTGCCACCCTGCGCTCGGTGCGCAAGTTGCGGGCCGCCATTGCCGGCATCTGGCACGATGCCGCTGCCGAGGACGCCGGGGCCGCCCTGGCGGGCATCAACCACCTGCTCTCCGCCGCCGGCCCCGTGCAACTGATCCTGCCCGGGGGGCCCGACGGCGAGAGGCCGGGCACCGCGGCCACGGCGCCGCACTCGGCGGGCGGGCCGGCACCGGGCTCCCCGGCCCGGACCCCGGCGGTCCTGGACGCCGGACGCGAGGGCGATCCCGCGGAGAAGGAGCTGTCCACCGCCTTCGCACTGGCGCTGACCGACGTGGCGCTGGCCGGGGAGCTCACCCGGTTGCGGACCTGTTCCGGGGAGGCGTGCGACAACGCCTTCGTGGACCTGACCCGCAACCGCTCCAAGCAGTTCTGCGATGAGGCCAACTGCGCCAACCGGGCCCATGTCCGCGCCTACCGGGCGCGCCGGGCGGCCGAGGCGGGGGGCGAGGAGACCGGTGCGGTGTCCGCGGACCGGGACGTGCGGCAGGACGCGGACCGCGACAGCGCCCCGGACGGGGAGGGTGCGAAACCCGGCAAGAAGGCGAAGAAGGACAAGGGCAAGAAGAAGTCCAAGAAGCACAAGAAGTAGTGCGGGGACGCCGTGGGCACACCGCCGGGTGATGCCCACGGCGTCGATACCGGCCGGCGCTGCCGCGGCGCGGAGGCGGGGAGGGCCTAGTCGGACCCGGGGCTCTCGTCGGAGGCGGCGCGACCGGCCGCCTCCTCGCGCTTGCGGCGGGCCTCGGCCTTGCGCCGGGCCACGGCCTGCTGGTGCAGTTCCTCCGAGGAGCGGTGCACCCCGGAGCCCTGGGACAGGTGCTCCGGGTTGTCCTTGGCGGCCAGCTGCAGCATGGCCACCACCACGAGGGACACGATGAAGAAGACGCCGAACGCGATCAGCCCGATGTCCACGCGCAGGGGGTTGTCCGAGCCTCCGGAGGCGGTGAACAGGGCGACCCCGCCGCCGACGACGGCCAGGGCGAAGGAGAAGACGAGTGGTCCCTTGATCGACGCCAGGAACCCGGGCCTGCCCTCGTCCTTGCGGGCCCCGGGCTGACGGGGGTCCCGGGACTGCGGGCCGGTGCTGGGCGTGCTCACGAACTGTTCTCCTGGTCTACGGGTTCCGGTGCGGCGGCCGTGCGGGGCCGCGGCGCACCCGTCCATTCTACGGGGTGTAGAGAAACCCCTCGACCCCGCACCGGGAAACCGGCCCCTACCTGCGCGGGGCCCGTGGCTCGGCGGCCTCGCGGGCGGCCGGGCCGGCGTCGTGCCGGAAGCCGAAACCGGAGATGGCCAGGAGCACGGCGATGACGATGGCCCCGCCGCCGACGATGCCGAGCATCCCGTGCGGGTCCAGGTGCAGGAAGATCAGCAGGCCGATGCCGGACAGGATGCCGACGCCGCCCGTGTAGAGCTGGTCGCGCGCGGGCACGAACTCCCTGCGGTACCGCGCCCAGGCCACCACCTCGGCGAGGCCGGACCCGATGAGCGCGACCGCGGCGATCAGCCCGGCGACGAACGCCGTGCCGGCGAAGAGCAGGGCGATCGCGCCGACCATGAACACGGCCGCGGCGATGGACAGCGGACCGCGCATGCCCTCGGGCACGGGCTCGCGGCGCAGGTACTCCCACAGCCCCGAACCGGAGAACACGAAGTACGCGGCCAGGCCGTACTTCAGCACGCCCAGCCCCGGCTCCTGCAGGAAGATGGTGGTCAGGCCGAAGATCGCGGCGATGAGGGCGCGCACGAGGATCGGCTTCCACATGATCGCGGCGGTCTCGACGGGGGCTTTTGCGGCAGGCACCCGTCCATTCTAGGCCGGGCGCCGGAACGGGCCGGCCGTGGCCGCTCCGCCCTCAGTGCTCGCCGGTGCGCATCCACGCGTCGGAACGCGCCCGCAGCCCGAGCGTCACGGCGCGGGCTCCCATGAAGACGCCCGCGAAACCGGCCCACAGCAGCGCGAGCTGGACGCCGGCGCCCGGGGACTGGCCACCCTGCGCCGCGCCCGGGGCGAGCCACGCCAGTCCGGCGAGCGCGGGCAGGTACACCACCAGGTTCACGACGCCGGCCAGGGCCAGGTAGCGGGCGTCACCGGCCCCGATGAGCACGCCGTCCAGGACGAACACGAACCCGCTGACCGGTTGCGACGCCGCGAGCACCAGCAGGCCCGCGGTGGCGGCGGCCCGCACCGCCGGATCCGGCGTGAACAACGGCGGCAGCACCCAGGCCAGCACCGCCAGCAGCAGGCCGGTGACCAGCCCGAACCACAGGCTCCACCGCACCATGGTGCCGGTCAGGGCGCGCGCCTCGTCCCTGCGGCCGGCGCCCAGCTCCCGGCCGATGAGCGCCTGGGCGGCGATCGCCAGCGCGTCGAGGGCGAAGGCCAGGGTGGAGTAGACGGTGAACACGAGCTGGTGCGCGGCGAGCGTGGCCACGCCCAGTCCCGTGGCGGCCATGACGGTGGCCAGGATGGCGACCCTCAGGCTCGCGGTGCGCAACAGCAGCCAGGAGCCCACCTGCGCGGTCGCCCGCATGCCCGCCCACGACGGCGCCAGGCCGGTCCCGGCGGCACGGAACCTGGGCAGCAGCACGGCCAGGTAGACGGCGAACATCCCCCACTGCACGATCGAGGTGCCCGCCGCGGACCCCGCCACGCCCAGGCCGAGGCCGTAGACCATGAGGAAGTTCAGCCCGATGTTGAGGCCGAAGCCCACCCCGGCCACGGTCAGGGGCGTCCGGGTGTCCAGCAGTCCGCGCAGGATGCCGGTGGCGGCGAGCACGCCGAGCATGGCCGGGATGCCCGGCATGGACCACTGCAGGTAGGCGACCGCATGCTCCTGGACCGCCCCGTCCGCGCCGATCAGCCCGGCCAGCGGGGCGGCGGTGACCCAGCCGGCCACCGCGAGGGCGAGGCCGAGCAGCAGGGCCAGCCAGACGCCGTCGCGCCCGCGGTCCATGGCCGCTCGCCGGTTGCCCGCGCCCATGAAGCGGGACACCGCCGGGGTGGTCGAGTAGGCCAGGAAGATCATCAGCCCGGTCACGGTGTGCAGGATGGTGGTCCCCACCCCCACGCCGGCCAGTTGCGCCACGCCGAGGTGGCCGATGATCGCGGTGTCGGCGAGCAGGAACAGCGGCTCGGCCAGCAGGGCCCCGAAGGCCGGGACGGCCAGGGCGAGGATCTGCCGGGAGACCGGCCGGGTGTCGCGCGGGGCCGCCCGGTGTTCGGGGCGCTCGGCGTCCCGGGTGGTCATGGGCCCTCGGCGGTGGTCACGGTCCCTCAGCTGACGAGCGGCAGCAGCGTGTAGGCCACCACGATCGAGACGAGGTTGTTGAACACGTGCAGGATCACCACGAACGCCAGTGACCTGCCCGTGAGGACGTAGGTCACGCAGATGGCCGCCGCCAGGGTCAGATAGGGGACGACCTCCACGGGGTTGAACTGGAAGCCCGTGCTGATGAAGTGGATCATCGCGAACAGCACCATGGAGATCGCCACGCAGACCCAGACGTTGATGTACCGGGAGAGCTTGCCGATCATCAGGTGCCGGAAGATGTACTCCTCCACGAGGGGTGCCATCAGCACGGTCACCAGGAGCATGGGCAGGAAGTCGACCTGGGTGGTCATCTCCTCGATGGCCAGCTGGTTGGCGCTCTTGATCGGCTCGCCGGCCGCGAACACCACGAGGGCGTTGACCATGATGCACGCGAACCAGACACCCGGGATGAGGCCCGCCTTCAGCCAGCCCCGGTCCCGGAAGGTCTGGAAGGACCGTACGAACGGCCGCCAGCAGGCGATGAGCACCAGCGCGGAGAGCACCGCGTAGGAGATGAGGTTCACGGCGAAGGTGAACGAGGCCGTGTTGACGGTGCCGTCGGCGTCCGTGAACCGGTCCATGAACCCCGGGACCAGGGCCACGACCGCCGCGCCGCCCAGGATGAAGATCAGCACGTACGCCAGGACCGTGGCCAGGTCCATCCACGTGAAGGGTCCCGGGTCCAGCACGATCCGCTCGCGCTGTGCCCGCCCCGGCCAGCCCGGGGGGATGCCACCAGGTCCACCGTGGGCCGGCTGGACACCGGACGGAGCGCCCGGCATCCCGGCGGTGCGGGGGCCCGATCCGGGGTGACCGTACCGTTGTCCCCGCTTCGGCCACCCGGGCGGGATGTCCTGCGCGGCGGACTGCGGGCCCGGCGGCGGGGCGGAGTGCTGGTACTGCGGTGCCTGCCGCGGGTCCTGGGTCATGAGGCCATGCTATCGGCGGGCCCCGAGGGGTCAGGCGCTGCCGCGGGTGAAGATCGCGGCACGGACGTCGTCGTCCTCCTCGAGCCCGGCCCCGAGCGCCGAGCCGATCGTGGCCAGCCCGCCCACGAACCAGGCGAGCTTGAGGTACTGGGGGAAGTGCGCGGGGTCTCCCGTGACCTCCGCGAACACGTCGGGGTCCACCAGCAGCAGGGCGCCGGCCAGGGCCGCCGCGAACAGCCCCACGTGCAGCACCATCACCCCGATCAGCACGGAGGAGACCGTGGCGATGTTGAACACGGCGACCTGCTCACGCTCGGCGCGGCGCCGCGGCCTCTCCCACAGGTTCGCGCCGACCACGAGGGACACCGTCACGGACAGGACGGCCACGGCGCCCACGAGCGCCATCTGCAGCCCGTTGTACTCCGCCGAGAGCAGCCACAGGTCGGTGGTGATGAGGGTCAGTGCACCGGTCGCCAAGGCAGCGGACAGCGATCGGGACAGGCTCGCGGCGAGCAGCCACGGCCGGTTGGCACGGATGGTGCCGAGCAGCAGCCGGGCGTTCGAGGACCCCACCCGCCAGGCGAACAGCCCACCGCTCTCGGCACCGCGGTCCTCGACGTCCGTGGCCAGTTGGCGCGCCGCGTCCACGGCGGCCCGCAGTTGCTGCGGCGAGGGATCGCTCTCATCCGGGTCCAGGCCCAGGATCCGTGCGACGACGTCACGCACCGCGTCCGCGACGCCCACCCCCGCCAGGTCCAGGGACACGACCCCGGCTGAGTGCGCGGGGGAGACCTGCGCGGTCAGCGTGTGCCGGCCCTGCCGCAACGGTTCCTCGCACACGCCGACCGCGAGGTCCCAGTCCCGGTCGAGCATGCAGTCCCGCGTGGACTCGAGAAGGTCCAGCGAGTCGTCGTCCTCGGCATCCCCGAGGTGTCCCCGCTCCACCTGGACCTGCCAGGACAACCCCGGGTAGGCGGTTGCCAGACCCTCCTCGAGTTCCGCGGCCAGGGCTCCCTCCTGCGCCGGAACGGACACGTCCGCCCGGATCAGCACGCCCAGCCGGACGATGGTCCCGGGACGGGTCGGGTCCGCGCCCGGGGCCCGGTGCTCCGAGGCCCCTGCCCCGTCCGGTGCCCTCACCGGTCGCGGATCCCGGACTCGTCCGGCTCGGGGTCCGTCACCACGGGCCCGGGACCCGTCACCAGGGGAACGGAGCCGGTCACGACGGGGACCGGACCGGCACCGGCCGGGACCGTCCCCTCGCCGCTGACCGGCAAGGCTCCGGTGCCCGGCGAGAGGGCCTCCGCCTCGGCGTCGAGGTCCACGCCCGCGGTGAACTGGGACATGTACAGCCGGTGATAGGCGCCCCCGGCGGCGAGCAGCTGATCGTGGGAGCCCTGCTCCACGATGTCCCCGTGCTCCATCACCAGGATCACGTCCGCGTCGCGGATGGTGGACAACCGGTGGGCGATGACGAACGAGGTCCGGTCGGTCCGCAGCGCCGCCATGGCCTCCTGGACCAGCACCTCGGTCCGGGTGTCCACGGACGAGGTGGCCTCGTCCAGGATCAGCAGGGCGGGATCGGCCAGGAAGGCGCGGGCGATCGTGATGAGCTGGCGCTCCCCGGCGGAGACGTTGGCGCCCTCGTCCTCGATGACCGTGTCGTAGCCGTCTGGCAGGGTGTGCACGAAGCGGTCCACGAAGGTGGCCCGCGCCGCGGCCACGACCTCCTCGTCCATGGCGTCCAGCCGCCCGTACCGGATGTTCTCCCGGATGGTCCCGCCGAACAGGACGGCGTCCTGCAGCACCATGCCCACCTGGCCGCGCAGCACGCCCCGTTGCAGGGAGCGGATGTCCACGCCGTCGAGGCGGATCGCGCCGGCGTCGATCTCGTAGAACCGCATGATGAGGTTCACCAGCGTGGTCTTCCCGGCACCGGTGGGCCCCACGATGGCGATGGTGTGCCCGGGCTCGGCGGTCAGGGACAGGTCCGTGATGAGCGGCTTCTCCGGGGTGTAGGAGAAGGCCACGTGGTCGAACTCGATCCGCCCGAGCACCGGCCGGGCCAGGTCCGCCGGCCGGCGCCCGGACGGGTCCAGGGTGCCCGCGCGCTCCTGGTCGGCCAGGTCCGGGTCCTGTTCCTCGGCGTCGAGCAGCTCGAAGATCCGCTCGGCGGAGGCCACGCCGGAGATGAGCATGTTGGACATGCCCGCCACCTGGCCCAGCGGCTGGTTGAACTCCCGCGAGTACTGGATGAAGGCCGTGACGGCGCCGAGGGTCATCTGGCCCGTGGCCACCCGCAGACCGCCCACCACGGCGATGCCCACGTAGCCGAGGTAGTTCACCCACTGCATGATCGGCATGATCATCCCGGAGTAGAACTGTGCCCGGAACGAGGCCTCGTAGAGCTCCTCGTTGCGCTCGTCGAAGCGGGCGCCCATGTCCTGCTGACGGCCGAACGCCGTCACCAGCTCGTGCCCCGTGAAGGACTCCTCGATGTGGCCGTTGAGCCGGCCGGTGTTCTTCCACTGGGCGGTGAACAGCTTCTGCGACTTCGAGCCGATGATCCCCACCACCACGCCGGACAACGGGAGCGCGATCAACGCGATGAGCGCCAGCTGCCAGGACAGCCAGAACATCATGATGACGATGCCGATGATCGTCAGCGCCGAGTAGACCAGGGTGGCGAACGCCTGCTGCATGGCCTGCTGGACGTTGTCCACGTCATTGGTCGTCCGGGACAGCAGGTCACCGCGCTGCCGGGTGTCGAAGTAGCTCAGCGGCAGGCGGTTGACCTTGGCCTCGATGTCCTGGCGCAACCGGTAGACCACGCGCATGACGATGTCGTTCAGGACCCGCCCCTGCAGCCACATGAACAGCTGGGCCACCACGTACATGCCGAGCACGATGAGGATGAGCCGGGCCAGTTCCGCGAAGTCGATGCCCTGGCCGGGCACGAAGTCCATCCCGGACAGCATCTCCGCCGCCTGGGCCTGGCCGGTGGCGCGCAACCCGTCGATGACCTGTTCGGCGGTCATGCCGGCCGGCATCTGGGCCGAGACCAGGCCGCCGAAGATCACGTTCATCGCGTCACCGAGGATGGCGGGGGCCCAGACGTTGAAGACCACGGCCACGACGACCAGCACCACGACCAGCGTCATGCCGGTCCGCTCGGGCCCGAAGGTGGCGAACAGGCGCTTGGCCGAGGGCCAGAACGCCTTGGCCCTGCGGGGAACCGCGGTGTCGCCCCACTCGTCCGGTCCCACGCTGTCCTGCAGCTCGGCGATCTCCTCGTCCGTGATCGCGACGGCGTCGCCGGCACCCTGTCCCCGGCGGTCCGCCGCGCGCAGGGCCCTCCGGCCCCTCTTCCGGTTCGCTCCGTCCGCGCTCATGCCACTTCCTCCGCACTGATCTGGGAGTCGACGATCTCCCGGTAGGTCTCCGACGTCGCGAGCAGTTCCTCGTGGGTGCCACGGCCGACGATCCGGCCCTCGTCCAGGACCAGGATCTGGTCGGCATCGGTGATGGTGGAGACGCGCTGGGCCACGATGATCGTGGTGGCCCCCCGGGTGTACCCGGTCAGGGCCTGGCGCAACCGGGCGTCGGTCGTGACGTCGAGCGCCGAGAACGAGTCGTCGAACACGTAGACCCGGGGCCGGGCCACGAGCGCCCGGGCGATGCACAGGCGCTGGCGCTGGCCCCCGGAGACGTTGGTGCCGCCCTGGGAGATCGCGGAGTCCAGTCCGGTGCGGGCCGCCTCCCCCTCCCCCGTCGTGCGGTCCCGGACGAATTCCGTGGCCTGGGCCGTGTCCAGGGCCGCCCACAGATCGGCGTCCGTGGCCTCGGGGTTGCCGAACCGGAGGTTGTCCGCCACGGACCCGGAGAACAGGAACGGCTTCTGGGGGACCAGTCCCACGGCCGCGGTGAGCGAGGCCCTGGCCTGCTCGGTCACCGGCACCCCGTCGATGAGGACCTCTCCGCCGGTGGCGTCGTAGAGCCGGGGGATGAGGTTCACCAGCGTCGACTTGCCCGAACCGGTGGAGCCGATGATCGCGGTCGTGCGGCCCGGCTCGGCGGTGAAGGAGATGCCGTCCAGCACGGGCGACTCCGCACCCGGGTAGGCGAAGCGGACATCGCGCAGTTCCACCCGGCCCTCCTGGCGCTCGGGCACCCTCGGGGCGGCCGGTTCCCGGAGCGAACCGGAGGTGGACAGCACCTCACCGATGCGCCGGGCACAGACGACGGCCCGCGGAAGCATCATGAACATGAAGGTGCCCATCATGACGGCCATGAGGATCTGCAGGAGGTACTGCATGAACGCGGTCAGGGCGCCGACCTCCACGAGTCCCTGGTCCACGCGCAGGCCGCCGAACCAGAGCACGGCGGCGGTGGCCAGGTGCAGGACCATGGTGATGACCGGGCCCATCAGGACGAACAACCGGCCGATCCGGACCGAGGTGTCCGTCAGCGCGGCATTGGCGTCGGTGAACCGCTGGGCCTCGTGGCGTTCCCGGACGAAGGCGCGGACCACGCGGATGCCCATGATCTGTTCGCGCATCACGCCGTTCACGCCGTCGATGTTGTCCTGCATCCGTTCGAACAACGGCATGAGGGTGCGCACGAGCAGGCCGACGATGACCAGCAGCAGGGGAACCGAGACCCACACGAGCCAGGACAGGCCGGGATCCTCCTGGATCGCCATGATGATGCCGCCGATGGACATGATCGGGACCATGACCATGAAGTTCAGCGCCATGAGCACGACCATCTGCACCTGCTGGACGTCGTTCGTGCCGCGGGTGATGAGGGTGGGGGCGCCGAAGCGTCCGACCTCCTCGGCGGAGAACCCGTCCACCTGGGAGTACACGGCCTTGCGGACGTCCCGGCCGAGGGCCATCGCCACACGGGCGCCGAACCACACGGCGGCGATCGCCGTGGCCACCTGGACGATGGCGACGCCGAGCATCACCGCCCCGGTCCGCCAGATGTAGCCGGTATCACCCCGGGCGATGCCGTCGTCGATGATGTCGGCGTTCAGGCTCGGCAGGTACAGCGTGGCCAGGGTGGCGGCCAGTTGCAGCACCAGGACCGCTACGACGGAGCGCCAGTAGGGCCTGCCGTAGTGCCGGACGAGTTTCCAGAGCACGGTTCACTCCCGGGTCATAGTGGGGTCCGCGAAGGATCCGCTTCGACGGACGAGGGTGGCGGGACCGTGACGGGACCCCGTGACCGCGCGCCAGGGCCGTGGCGGGGTGGCGGGAGGTCGGGGACCGGAATGGTCCGTGGTCCATCATGCCCTACCCGGTTCGCCGCCGGGGCCGTTGCGGGCCCGGTGGGAGGGATCCCGCAGGATCGGAATCACCCGGCCGCAGGGGCCCGGGGTGCGCGCCGCGGCCCCGGGCCGGGGGGATCAGGTCAGGTGGTCGCAGCGGCCCTCGGCCCAGTCCGCGTGGCGCTGCGCGGAGCGGTGCATCACGGCGCGGGCCTCCGCGGTGATGCAGCCGGTGAAGTTGTCGTAGAGCCGGTCGTAGTCGTACCGGTCCAGGTAGTCGGCGATCCGCAGCGCCACCCGCCCGGACAGGGGCAGGTAGTTCGGGAAGGACCGCATGAACGTGGTCCAGGCCCGGTCCCGCGCCACGCCCACGGTGTCCCCGGCCAGCAGCACCCCCCGCCCGTCCTCGGCGGTGTAGTGCACCACCACGCTGCCCGGGAAGTGGCCACCGGGCTGGGAGGCCGTGACCCCGGGCAGGGGTTCGATCGTTCCGGACCACAGTTCCAGGTTCCCCGGCCGCCGGGCCAGCCACGCGGCGTCGGGCGCGGAGACGTAGACCGGTACGCCGTCGAACGCCTCGGACCAGTCCGACTGGACCCCGTACATGTGCGGGTGGGAGGCGATGATCCCGGCCAGCCCGCCGAGGCCGGCCACCGCCTCCACGGCCGCCCGGTCGATGTGGGCGGGGACGTCCACCAGGAGGTTCCCGGCCGGCGTCGTCAGCAGCTTGGCATGCTGGCCGATCCCGACCCCGCCGCGCACCGGCAGCGCCCAGAGGCCCGGCTCCAGCGGGGCCGGTTGCACGCGGGCACCACCGGAGCGCAGGGCGCCGACGGTCGTCCAGCGCTGGCCGTCGGCCGGGACCCACTGGCGGTCGTCGGCGCAGATCGCGCACGTCCCGGGCAGGGCGTCCGGGTCGTGTTCCACCCCGCAGGTGGTGCACAGCACGGTCCGGTCCCACGGCTGGTCAGGTGTCGGCTGGGTGTCCATGGTCAGTGCAGTGTAGGCGGCGCGCCGCGGGACGGGACAGGCCCCGGGGCGTCAGCCCCCGGCCCACTCGTGGGAGGCCTTGTTGCGCAGGCCGACCAGTTCCAGCGCCCTGCGCTCCAGGGACTGGTCCTGTTCGGTCACCGCCCGCCACTGCTTGACCGGCACGGCCTTGCCGTTCGTCCCGGTGGAGACCATCACGGTGAGCCCGTGGGCGATCAGCTTGGGCTCGCGCTCGCGGCGGTCCCCCGCCCGGGCGCGGATGGAGACGTGCATGGAGCGTGCCGAGGTGTGGACCAGGCGGGCCTCGATCTCCACCAGGTCCCCCACCCGCACCGGCTGGTAGAAGCGGACGCCGCCGGCGAAGACCGCCACGACCGGCAGCCCGGACCAGCGGGAGGCACAGACGTTGGCGGCCTCGTCGATCCAGCGCATCACGGCCCCGGCCTGGACCTTCTCCCCCGGGTAGACCTCCCGGGTGTTGGCCACGAAGCGCAACACCACGGTCTCGGCGGTCAGCTCCCCCTCCGGGGGCGGGGCGGACACCATGGCCTCCTCCACCTCACGGCGGATGGTGCCGCGGACCCTGGCCAACCGCGCGCGCTCCAGCTCCTCCGGGGTAGTCGGTTCCCACGGACGGACGGGCACCGGTGCACCGGCGTCGTCCACGGCCACGTAGACCATGACGCACTCGGTGCACACCACGGCCTTGCCGTGCTCGTCCCGGGTGTCCGGCAGCACCACCCGGGTCTGCACGTGCACCGAGGTCCGGCCCGTGTACACCACGCGGGCCTCGACGATCACGCGGGTCTCCACGGGCACCGGGTTGGCGAAGTGCATGTTCCCCACGTAGGAACCCACCACGTCGCCCCCGGACCAGCTGGCGGCCGCGGCGTAGGCCGTCTTGTCGATCCAGGTCATCACGGTTCCGGCGTCGACCGAGCCGTCCGGGTGGTCATAGGCCTCGGCACGGAACTGGAGGGCGACGGAACTTCGGGGCATGACACGAAACTAGCACCCGTGACGTACGCCACGTTGCCGCCATTCTCACCCAGCGGAACCGGAGGCAGGTGCGCGGGGCGGGCCGGCGGACGTTCACGTTCGGCCGGACACGGCGCACCACGGCAGAATGGAGGTCATGGAGACCGCCCCACATCCGGCCGCGCCCGTCGGCGAGCGCCGGCACGAGATGACCCTGCGCTTCCTGGCCGCCCCCACGGACCGGGGCCACGCCGGGACGGTGGACGCCGGACGGGTCCTGGAGTGGATCGACAAGGCCGCGTTCGCCGCGGCCACCGCGTGGTCCGGTTCCTACTGCGTGACGGCCTACGTGGGGAACATCCACTTCCACGATCCGGTGCAGGTCGGCGAGATGGTCGAGATCACCGCCACGGTGCTCTACACCGGCCGCAGCTCGATGCACATCAACACCATGGTCCGCTCCGGGGATCCGAAGACCGGGCTCCTCGAGGAGCGGGCCCGCTGCCTGGTGATCTTCGTGGCGGTGGACGGCGCCGGGCGCTCCACCCCGGTCCCGGAGTTCGTGCCCCGCACGCTGGAACAGCAACTCGCCCGGGACTACGCCGTCTCCCGCATCCCGGTCCGGGACGAGATCGGCGCCGAGCTGAAGAAGCAGACGTACACGGACGCCGGGACGGCCGAGAAGGTGGTCCTGCGCTTCCTGGCCGTGCCCACGGACGTCAACTGGGGCGGCAAGGTCCACGGCGGGATCGTCATGGAGTGGATCGACCAGGCCGCCTACCTCTGTTCCTCCCGGTACTGCGGGCGGGACACCGTGGCCGTGTTCTCCGGGGGCATCCGCTTCCTGCAGCCCCTGCACATCGGGGACCTCGTGGAGGTCGAGGCACGCCTGATCTACACGGGCAACAAGGGCATGCACATCGCCGTGGAGGTCCGCTCGGGGGATCCCAAGGGCACCGAACTGCACCTGACCACCAATTGCATCACCGTGATGGTGGCCCGTGACGACGAGGGCACCTCCGTGCCCGTGACCCCCTGGGTGCCCGTCACCGAGGAGGACCGTCGCCTGTGGCAGCACGCCCGCGACCTCCTGGCCATCCGCGGCCGGGCCCCGGGCAACCGGCTGCCCAACCATCTCCTGGAGGAGGCCTGATGGACACCCGAGACTGGGACGTGAACCTGCCGGGTTCACCGGACCTGCCCGCACGCGCCCCGGCCCGGCCCGCCGCCGTGCTGGCGGGACTGGACAGCGACGACCGGCAGGTCCGTGAGGCGAGCTGCCGGGTGGCCGCCGCGCAGGGCATCACCGAGGCCGCCGGCCCGCTCGAGCGGTTGCTCACCGACCCGGACCCGCGCGTGCGCAGCGCAGCCGCCCAGGCCCTGGGGGCGGTGGGCCGGGAGAGCGCCGCCCGGGCCCTGAACGGGCTGCTCATGGACCCGGACTCCGTGCTGGCCTCCGCCGCGGAGGACGCCCTGGTGCAGATCGCGGACCGCCTGGACCGTCCCGACCTGCGCCCCCGCACCGAGTACTGAGGCCTCCCGCCCCGGTACCCTTGAGGGCACCATGCAATGCCCCCATTTCGACGCCGGCGAGTGCCGGTCCTGCCCGCTGATGGGCGTCCCGTACCCCCGGCAACTGGCGGATAAGCAGGCCGGGGTGCGGGCCCTGCTGGACCCGGTGGCCGGGGCCACGGCCCCGGACGGCACGGACCTCTGGCTGGACCCGGTCGCCTCGGCCGAGTCGGGTTTCCGCAACAAGGCCAAGATGGTCGTCACGGGCACCGCCGCCCGCCCGCGGCTGGGCATCCTGGACCCCCGCCAGCACCCGAAACACCACGACGGCCGGGGGGTGGACCTGCGCGACTGCGGGCTCTACGAACCCGCCCTCGGCGCCGCCTTCCCGCACCTGGCCGCGGTCATCACCGCCGCCGGGCTCACCCCCTACGACGTGGGGTCCCGTAGCGGCGAGCTCAAGCACGTCATCACCACCCTCTCCCCGGACGGCGGGCTGATGGTCCGCTTCGTGCTGCGCTCCACGGACCAGCTCCCGGCCCTGCGCCGCGCCGTCCCCGCCCTGCTCAGGGCCCTGCCGCACGCCGAGGTGGTCACCGCCAACATCCTCCCGCAGCACCAGGCCCTGCTCGAGGGCGAGGAGGAGATCCACCTGGCCGGGGACCAGACCCTGACCATGCGCCTGAACGGCGTCCCGCTGCACCTGCGCCCGCAGGGCTTCTTCCAGACCAACACGGCAGTGGCCGCCCGCCTCTACGCCGAGGCCTCCGCCTGGCTGGACACCACGGACGCCGCCAGCGTGTGGGACCTGTACTGCGGCGTGGGCGGTTTCGGCTTCCAGCTCGCCGAGGTCCGGCACGGTGACGGCCCGCTGCCCGTAGGCGCCCCGCGGCAGGTGTGGGGCCTGGAGACCAGCGCGGACGCCGTGGCCGCCGCCCGGATGACCGCCGGGGAACTGGGGGTCCAGGACCGGGTGCGCTTCGCCGTCGGGGACGCCACGGACCCGGCGCACCGGCCGGACGGGCTGCCGGACGCCGTGGTGGTCAATCCGCCGCGGCGCGGCATCGGCGAGGACCTGGCTGGCTGGCTGGAGACCTCGGGCGTCCCCCACGTGCTGTACTCCAGCTGCAGCGCGACCACGCTGGCGAGGGACCTGGCGCGGATGCCCGGTCACGTCCCGGTCCGGGCCCGGCTGGTGGACATGTTCCCGCAGACCGGACACTACGAGGTGCTCGTGCAGCTGCGGCGGCGGGACTGAACCGCCGCGCCGCCCGCCCGGCCGCACCCCGGACCCGGTGATCGCACCCACCGGCCCCAGTGATTCCGGCCACCCTTTCACCGGCAGCACACCGCGCCGCAGGGTCCCGTGGCTAGCATGAGCCGCAAGGCTCCCCGCGGGCCATCCGTCCACACGACCGTCCGAGGACCATCCGAGGAACAGGAAGACCGCATGCACCCCCTGACCAAGCCCGTCACCCTGACCGGGCCGGCCCGACGTCACACGCTCCGCCACTTCCGTGCCGTGATCTTCGACATGGACGGCGTGGTCACGGACACCGCCGGAGTGCATGCCCAGGCGTGGAAGGACCTGTTCGACTCCTCGATCAGTGCCGTCGGGGCGCTGCCGCAGAACGTCGCCGCGGTGCAGGCCGACCCGGCCTGCCTGCGCCCCTTCGACGCCGCGAGCGACTACCTCGCCCACGTGGACGGCAGGCCCCGCGAGGACGGGGTCCGCTCGTTCTTCGCCTCGCGCGGCCTGGTCGTCCCGGAGGCCGCCGCGCTCCTCGGTTCGGACGGCGAGCCGGTCCCCGTGGCACCGGCGGCGGGCCCGACGCCGGCGCCCGGCCGGGGCGGGCACCTCACCGTCCAGGCCCTCGCGGCGAAGAAGCAGGGCTTCTTCGAGGCCGTGCTGGCCCGGGACGGCGTCCGGGTCTTCCCCGAGGCCCTCGAGCTGCTCACGCGGCTGCGCTACGAGGCGGTGCCCACCGCGCTGGTGACCTCCTCCCGGAACTCGACGGCGGTGCTCAGCGCCGGACACGTCCAGCGGTTGTTCGACGTGGTGGTGGACGGCAACACGGCGCTTGAGCTGGGACTGCCCGGCAAGCCGGACCCGGCCATGTTCCACCTCGCGGCCCAGGAGCTCGGGGTGGAGCCCGCTGACGCGATCGTGCTCGAGGACGCCGCCTCCGGGGTCCAGGCGGCACGTGACGGTGGCTTCGGCCTGGTGGTCGGCGTGGACCGGGCGCAGGATCCCGGGCGCCTCAAGCAGGCCGGGGCCGACGTGGTGGTCGAGGACTTCACCGAGCTGCAGTTGGACCAGCGCACCACCCGCCCCTTCGACCCGGCCTGGGTGCTCGCCTACGACGACTACGACCCGGCCGAGGAGGGCACCCGGGAGGCGCTGTGCACCCTGGCCAACGGCTACTGGGGCACCCGCGGGTCCGTCCCCGGCACCACCGCCGACGCCGTCCACTACCCGGGCACCTACCTGGCCGGGATCTTCAACCGGTTGGAGTCCACGGTCCAGGGCCGCACGGTGGAGACCGAGCACATGGTCAACAGCCCGGACTGGACCTACATGCGGGTGACCCTGCCCGGCGGGGACGAGCTGCTGCCGGGCAACCCGGACATGATCTCCTACCGCCAGGAGCTGGACCTGCGCCGGGGCCTGCTGACCCGCACCTCCCGGTTCCGGGACCGGCACGGACGCACCACGCGCGTGACCACCCGGCAGTTCCAGTCCTTCGCCGGTCACCACCTGGCGGCCCTGGAGCTGACGGTGGAGGCGGAGGACTGGTCCGGCCACGCCACGGTCCGGTCGATGGTCGACGGCCGGGTGGCCAACCAGAACGTGCCCGATGACCGCGGACTGTCCGCACACCACTGGGAGCCGGTGCAGTCCCGCGAACTGGACGGCGAGACCGTGCTGCTCGAGACCGTGACCACCCAGTCCCGGGTATACGTGGCCATGGCCGCCCGCACCCGCTTCCAGTCCCCCGCGGACGCCGCGGAGCCCCTCCGGACCCCGGTCGAGCTCGGCCCGATGGTGGCCGGCCACGACATCGAGATCGAACTGACCGAGGGCGTGCCGGTGATGTTCGACAAGATCGTGGCCGCGTCCAACACGCATGACCACGCCGTCTCCACCGTGTGGCACAACGCGGCCAAGCGGATCGAGCGGACCGGTTCCTTCCGCCAGCTGCTGACCTACCACGAGGAGATGTGGGGCATCAACTGGAACCGCTTCGCCGTGAAGCTGGAACCGATCCAGGAGCAGCCCGAGATCATGCCCGAGGCCTTCAGCGGCCTGTACGGGTTCCTGGGCGCCAACCAGCGCCACCAGCTGGCCCTGAACCTGCACACCTTCCACGTGCTGCAGACCTCCTTCGGCTCCCGCCGGGACCTCGATGCCGGGCTCGGCGCCCGGGGCCTGCACGGCGAGGGCTACCGGGGCCACGTCTTCTGGGACGAGATCTTCGTCTATCCGATGCTCACCCTGCGCCGTCCCGAGCTGACGCGCGGGCTGCTGATGTACCGCTACCGGCGCCTGGGCGAGGCCCGGGCCAACGCCCGCGCGGAGGGTTTCCAGGGCGCCATGTTCCCCTGGCAGTCCGGTTCGGACGGACGGGAGGAGACGCCCACCGAGCTGTGGAACCCGCGGTCCGAGATGTGGATGCCGGACAACTCGCACAACCAGCGCCACGTCTCCCTCGCGGTCGCGTACTCGGTCCTGCGCTACATCGAGGCCACGCGGGACCACAGCTTCATCTCGGACTACGGGGCGGAGATGCTGGTGGAGATCAGCCGCTTCTTCGTCTCCATGACCCACTACAACGAGGAACGGGGGCAGTACGAGCTCCACGGGGTGATGGGGCCGGACGAGTACCACGACGGTTACCCGGGCACCCCCGGCTCGGGACTGCGGAACAACGCCTACACGAACGTGTTGCTGTCCTGGGTGCTCTCCGAGACGGTGCGCCTGGTCCGCTGGCTGGACGGCCTGGATGACCCGCTGACCGAGTGGCTGGACGTGTTCCAGGACGAGCTGGACCTGTGGGAGCAGATCAGCCTGAGGCTGCGGGTGCCCTTCCAGGAGGGCGGGGTGATGAGCCAGTTCGACGGCTATGAGGACCTCGAGGAGTTCGACTGGGACCACTACCGGGACACGTACGGCAACATCGGCCGGCTGGACCTGATCCTGCAGGCCGAGGGGGACTCGACCAACCGGTACAAGCTCTCCAAGCAGGCGGACGTGCTCATGCTCGCCTACCTGTTCTCCTCGGAGGAGCTGCAGGGCATCCTCGAGCGAATGGGGTACCACTTCACCTCGGCCGATTTCGCCGCCACGGTGGAGTACTACCTGGAGCGCACCTCCCACGGGTCCACCCTGTCCCGCCTGGTGCACGGCTGGGTGGCCGCCCGCACCGACCGGTCCAGTTCCTGGCGCCTGTTCGAGGAGGCGCTCGAGGCCGACCTCTCGGACACGCAGGGCGGCACCACCCGGGAGGGCATCCACCTGGGGGCGATGGCGGGCACGGTGGACATGGTCATCCGTTGCTACGCCGGTGTGGAGACCCGGTCGGACACCCTCTGGCTGCACCCCCTGCTGCCGCTGGAGGCCTCGGGCGTGCAGTTCACCATCCGCTACCGCAAGCAGCCGTTGAGCGTGCGCATCACGCAGTACTGCATCACGCTGGAGCTGCTGGAGGGCTCGGCCCGGCCGATCCACCTGAACGTGGAGGGCCGGGAGAAGACCATGCATCCCGGGGAGAAGTGGACAGTGCCCCTGCTGAACCGGCACCCGTCCCTGACCGCCTCGGTGGACCCCATGGCCTGCGTCTCCCCGGACGCCAACCGGCTCGGGATCCTCTGATGAGCGGTGCCGGCTCCCTGGTGGGCGGACGGGCCGTCGTCGCCGCGCCCATGGCCGGCGGCCCGTCGACGTGGCAGCTCGCCGCCGCCGTGACCCGGGCGGGCGGGATCGGCTTCCTCGCGGCGGGGATGCGCCCGGTCGATCGGCTCGTGCAGGACGTGGCCAGCGCCCGTGGCGCCCTGGAGGGCACGGAGCGCGCCGTCCTCGGGGTCAACCTCTTCGTCCCCGAACCGGCGAACACCGCTGTCCCCGGGGACCGGAAGGCACCCGGTTCTCCGGCCCGACGCCGGCGCGCGGAGGCGGTGCGCCGGTACCGTTCCGGCCTGCTCGCCGAGGCCCGGCGCCTGGGCGTGGAGCTGCCGGCCCCGGAGGCCCTCGACCCGGACGCGATGGACGGCTGGGAGGCCAAGCTCGAGGCGGCCGAGGCCGGTGCCTGGCCGCTGGTGACCTTCACCTTCGGCCTGCCCGAGGCGTCCGTGTTCGACCGCCTGCACGCCGCCGGATCGGTGCTGGGGGTGACCGTGACCAGTGCCGCCGAGGCGCTCCGCGCCCTCGACCACGGGGCGGACGTGCTCTGCGTCCAGGGCCCGCAGGCCGGCGGCCACCGGTCGGTGCACGACCCCGCCGCCGACCCCGGCACCACGCCGCTGCTGGCCCTGCTGGCCGAGGTGCGGGCCGCCGTCGGGACCGGTGCCGGGCAGGACGTCCCGCTGTGGGCCGCCGGCGGGATCATGGATGCCGCCGGCGTGCGCCGGGTGCTGGCCGCGGGCGCGACGGCGGCGCAGTGCGGCACCGCGTTCCTGCTCGCGGACGAGGCGGGAACCTCGGCCCTGCAGCGCGCCGCCCTGGAGCGGTCCGCGTCCGGAACGGGCTTCGCGCACCCGGACGGTTCGGCACGGACCGCGCTGACCCGCGCCTATTCCGGCCGCTGGGCCCGGGGACTGGAGAACCGGTTCATGCGCGGGCACGCGGACGCCCCGGCCGCCTACCCGGAGGTCAATGTCCTCACCGGGCCGCTGCGCCAGGCCGCCACCGCGGCCGGGGACGCGGAGTCGGTGAGCCTGTGGGCCGGCGTCGGGGCCGCGGCCGTGCGCGCCGCCCCGGCCGCGGAGATCGTCCGGGACCTGACGCCCTGACCCGGGGCCCCTGCCCCGGGGACGCACGAGCACCGGGCCCGGATCCCGGCCTGAGGACCAGACCCCGGGATGACGCGGCGGCCGCCCGGACCGGCCTAGGGTGGGACACCGTGAATCCCCTGCGCCGCCTCGACACCTGGTTCCGCAGCCACCCGATCCTCATGGACGTGCTGGTGGCGTGCCTGCTGGTGCTGTTCATCCCCCACTGGCCGTCGGGGCGGTGGCCCCGGTCTCCGGGGGCATGGACCGCTTCTGGCCGTGGCAGCTCTTCGCCTTCCTCTGTGCCGTGGGCCAGTTGGCCCCGTGGGCGATCCGGCGGTGGAGGCCGGTGCTGTCCGCCGGGATCGTGGTGTTCTTCTGCGTGCTGCAGCTGGTGCTCGGGGCGGACCTGCTGCCCTCGCTCATCGCCGTCCCGATGACGGTGCACAACCTGGCCGCCCACGGGCCGCGCTGGGCCTCTTTCGCTGGTCTCGGCACGGCCCTGACCGGGGCGGTCCTCAACGGCATCAAGGTCGCCTACGCGCCGGCTCCGCCCTACAGCCCCGATGCGGCGGCCGTCATGGACAACGGTTCCGGTTTCGAGGGCCAGCCCGCCGCTGAACTGGCCGTCATCGCCTCGGCCATCGCGATCGCCTGCGCGGCGATCGTGCTGGCGGCCTGGGCGTTCGGGGACCTGGCCCGGACCCGGCGACTGGCCATGGAGCAGTTGCGGGACCGGGCCCGTCAGCTCGAGGTCGAGGCCGCCCAGGAGCGGGCCCTGGCCGCCGCCGACGAACGCAACCACATCGCGCGCGAGATGCATGACATCGTCGCCCACTCGCTCCAGGTGATCATCACCCAGGCGGACGGCGGCCGGTACGCCGGGGCGCAGGACCCGGCGGTCGCCGTCGGGACCCTGCAGACCATCTCGGACACCGGACGCCGCGCGCTGGGCGAGATGCGTCGGCTGCTGGGGGTGCTCCGCGGACCGGAGGCGGTGGAGCTCCATCCGCAGCCGGGGTTGGCGGACGTGGACGACCTGGTCGAGACGATCCGGCTGACCGGGCTGGAGGTGGACTTCGCGGTCGAGGGGACCCCGCGCCGCGAGCTGCCGGCCGGCGGGGAGCTCGCCGCGTACCGCGCGCTCCAGGGGGCGCTGACCAACACGGTCCGCCACGGCGGCCCGAACGCCCGTGCGATGGCCCGGCTGGGCTGGACGGCCCGGGGACTGGAGATCAGCGTGCACGACGACGGCCGAGGGGCCGCCGCGTCCGCGCAGACCAGCGGCTCGGGCCAGGGGTTGACCGGACTGCGCGAGCGGATCGGCCTGTTCGGCGGTTCCGTGACGGCGGCACCGCGCCAGGGCGGCGGGTTCAGCGTGCAGGCCACGGTGCCGTACCAGGAGGTCTGAACCCGTCGGGCACGGCGGTCGGCCGATCGTCATCGCCGAGAGGACATGTCCGTGTGGGCCCCCGGGGGACACGTCCTCCCGGGGATGACGGATGCCCGATGATGGAGGGGTGATCCCAGACCCCGCCCCGATCCGCGTCGCCCTCGTGGACGACCAGCAACTGGTCCGCTCCGGACTGGGCATGCTCGTGAACTCCCAGCCGGACCTGGAGGTCGTCGGCGAGGCCTCTACGGGCCGGGAGGCCGTGGCCTCGCCCTCCGTCCGCGGCGCGGACGTCATCCTGATGGACGTCCGCATGCCCCAGCTGGACGGCATCGCCGCCACCCGCGCCCTGCTCGGCGAGGGGGACGACGGCGGCCGCGCACCGGGCGGGGTGGGTGCGGTGGATGGCCCGCGCGTGGTGGTGCTGACGACCTTCGACCTGGACGAGTACGCGCTGGAGGCGATCGAGGCCGGCGCCTCGGGGTTCCTGCTCAAGGACGCCCCGCCCGAGGAGCTGCTGGCGGCCATCCGCACCGTGCACCGCGGGGATGCGGTCATCGCCCCCTCGACCACCCGCCGGCTGCTCGACCACATGGCCCCCACGCTGCGCCGGGACCACGCGGCCGACCGCCGCCGGGAGCGGGAGTCCGCCGCGGTGGACTCCCTGACCCCGCGCGAGCGCGAGGTCCTGGAGCTCATGTCCCGCGGGGACTCGAACCAGGAGATCGCCACCGGGCTGTTCCTGTCCGAGGCCACGGTGAAGACCCACGTGGGGCGGGTCCTGGCCAAGCTCGGGGCCCGGGACCGGGTGCAGGCCGTGGTCACCGCCTACCGCACCGGCGTGGCGCATCCCTGACCGGCGTGCCGGGTCTCGGTCTCCGGGCCCACGACCTGTCATGGTGTGCAGATCAGCATCATTGAGGAAGAGCGAAGAGGAGAGGAGACCAGGCCATGACCGACCAGGCGACGAGGCTGCACGAGTTGCTCCTGGGCGCGGAGGACATCAGCGGCTTCCTGGACGAGCTCGTCGCGGCCACGGCGCAGTCCCTGACCGGGCTGGCGGGCGAGGTGTGGTGCGCAATCCTGCTGGTCCGCCCGAAGCGACCCGCCACCGTGGCCTCCTCCGATCCTCGCGCCCAGGCCCTCGACGAGGTGCAGTACGACTTCGGTGAGGGCCCCTGCCTCACCGCCGCCCGCGAGGGCCGGTTGGTGTACCTGACGGACACCCTCGAGGAATCCCGCTGGCCCAGCTACCGCCAGGCGGCCGCCGAGGCCGGTGTGCGGTCCGCCCTGGGTGTTCCCCTGGACCTGGGCGGGGAGGCCGTGGCCGCCCTGGACGTCTACTCGGACCGCCCCCACGCCTTCGACGCGGACAGCATGGAGATTGTGCACAGGCAGGCGGTGGCCCTGTCCACCACGATGCGCCTGGTGGTCCGCATGGCCCGGCACCGGGACGTCGAGACCGACCTGCGGGCGGCACTGACGTCGCGGACCTCCATCGACCTGGCCGTGGGGATCCTGATGGGCCGGAACCACTGCTCCCAGCAGGAGGCGGTGGAGATGCTCCGGCACGCCTCCAACCGGCGGAACACCAAGCTGCGGGACCTGGCGGAGGAGCTCGTCCGCTCCGTGGGCGACGGCCGGGCGGCGGCCACGCACTTCGTGGACTGACCTCCCCCCGGGGTGCCCTCCTCCGGAGCCGGGGCCGTCCGCGCCCACGTCACGGAGGACTTCACTGTGACCCGCCCCACGGGGATGCCTATAATGGCCCGAGGTCGAGCCATGGCCGCGAAGATCTTTGACGACCCTCGAGGACGACGCCATGGCCCCATTCATCGCCCCCCGGGCTGCCCCGCAGCCACCCGTCGGCGGTACCCCGCACTCCCCCCGTACCCCGGTGACCGACCACGCCGCCGGACCCGACGATGCCGCTGTGCCCGAGGGTGCCGCCGGGGCTGAGAGGACCGTGCCCGCTGACGCCCCCGCCTGCAGTGCGACCGGCAGTGCGCCGTCCGCGACGGAACCGTCCCCCGGGCCGCAGTCGCCGAGCCGGCAGGGGGCCTGACGGTGGCGGGAATCGTCGGAGAGATCGCCTTCCACGGGGACAAGGCCGACCTGGCCACGGTGTGCAGCATGGCCGAGGCCCAGACCCATGCCCCGTACGGATTCGGGACGAGCAGCTGGGGGTGGGTCGCCCTGGGACATCAGCGCCACGGGGCCTCGCCCGCACCCCACGGCGCGGCCCAGCCCCTCGCGGATGACCGCCTCGGCCTCGGACTCGTGCTCGCCGGGGAGGTCGCCAATCGCGAGTCGCTGCGGGAGGAATTGGACGGGGACTTCCCCTTCCGCGGCACAGGGGGCGCCGAGGTCGCCCTGGCCGCCTATCACCGGTGGGGGGAACGCTTCGCGGCGCGGCTCGAGGGGTCGTTCGCCCTGGCGGTCGTGGACGCGTTCAGGGAGAAGGTCCTGCTGACCCGGGACGCGGACGGGACCATGCCCCTCTACCTCGCGCGGGGCCCAGGCCTCGTGCGCTTCGCCTCCGCCACCGAGTCCCTGCACGCCGTCAGCGGGCCGTACCCCTCGAACGGGGTCCACCCGGTCCCGCCGGGCACCGTCCTCCTGTTCGAGCCCTCGGGGCGTTCCGTCACGAGGGTGCTCGGGGATCAGGACGCGCAGGGAGTGGATGCCTGACGGCCGGCCCGCCCGTGCCGGCCGCGGTCAGCCGGCGGCCGGCACCCAGAGCATGGTGGCGACGGCCCAGAGCAGGATGCACGCCAGCACGTAGGGCATGGTGACGCGCAGCATGTTGCCCCGCGTCACGGTCGGCCCCGGCGTGTCCGCGCGCTGGTGCGAGAGGGCCAGCAGGTACGCCAGCTCGATGCGCGCCGGGCTCGTCAGCGTCCCCAGTCCGGCCGCCGCGTTCTGGGAGGCCATCACCCACAGGGGGTCCACGCCCAGGGCGTGTGCCGAGGCCGTCTGGGTGCCGCCGAACATCGAGTTGGCGCCGGTGTTGGAGGCGGTGATGTATCCGCCCAGCCCGCCGATCCACGGCACCAGCAGCAGGTAACCCGCGCCCAGGACGGTCAGCGCCCCGGCCAGGGACTGGGCCAGCCCGCCCCCGGAGACCGCGTAGCCCAGCAGCAGGTACAGGGCGGTGGGCACGGCGGTGCCCCGCCACATCCGCCAGGTCTCCCCGGGCAACCGCACCCGGTGGTCGCGGTCGAGGGACAGCACCACGATGCCGCTGAGGGCCCCGGCCGTGGACCACAGGGCCGGCGACCCGATGACCGCGCCCAGGGCTCCCGGCAGGAGGAACCGCTCCACCATCTGCCCGGCGATGGTCCCGATCAGCAGCACCAGGTAGGGCGTCAGGGCCCGCCACGGGGTGGGGCCCAGCCGTCCCCGGTTGATCACCAGGGCCCAGAGGGCGGACATCAGCAGGGACCCGACGGCGCCCGCCACGGCGGTGCCCAGCAGCAGGTTCGCGCCGAGCACGAGGCCGGCCAGGGCCAGTCCGGAGACCAGGCCGGTGGCGATCCACACGGCATAGGCGGAGCGGGGCAGGCCGGCGCGGCCGGCCCGGCCGGGCTCGCGCCCTCCCGCCGTGTCCCCGGCGCCCCTCCGGGCCAGCTCGGCGGCACCACGGCCTGCCACGACCGCGGCCACCGCACCGGAACCGGCGAACGCCAGGACGTTGAACACCCCGGAGGCCAGGCCGAGGTCCAGCAGCGATACCCCGGCGATCCCCGACCCGAGCAGGGTGCCCGGGGCCATGGAGCCCCACGGGGCCACGGCCAGTCCGAGCAGTGCCAGCGTGGCGGCGCGCACGGGGGTGAAGCCGAGGGAGAGCAACAGGGGCAGGCCGATCATGACGGACACCCCGAAACCGGTCACCGACTCCAGGAACGGCACCACCCCGGACACCATCAGCAGGGCCGAGGCCACCGTGGGACCACCGCCGGCCGAGAGCCAGCCGGCGATGCGCTGCTGCGCGCCGCCGCGGTCCATGACCCGGGAGAGCAGGATGCCACCGGCGATGATGCCCAGCACCTCCACCAGCGTGCCCATCCCCGCGGCGAACGCTCCGGCCAGCTCGGCCGGGGCCGTGCGGAACCACAACAGCCCGGCCAGCAGGGCGGTCACCAGGCCGGTCCCCGGAGCCACCCAGGCCGGGACCGGCACCACGAGCAGGGCCAGGGTCAGCACGATGGGCAGCGCGGCCATGAACACGTCCACCGCAGCCTCCGTCCCCTCCTGCCATCCCTGCAGGTCCGTCCATGTGGCGGGCGGGCCGAGCGCCGCCCCCGGGAATGCTACCGGTCCACCCGGACTCCGGGTGCCCCGTAGTCCTCCCGGAGTCCGGGACACCCCCGAGTCATCCCGGAGGATGACCCGGATCCACCCCGGAACGGCACCCCAGAACGATCCGCGTGCCCCGTCGGGCGGCCAGAGTGGATGTCATGAACCCCACGACTGACCTCACCGCGAGCGTGCCCGCCCCCTCCGGACCCCCCGCCACCGACTCCTCCGCCACCAGCAGGTCCGCCGGCGCCACCGCACCGTCGTCGGGGGCCGCCGCGACGGCGGTCTCCGCGCGCGGCCTGGTCAAGACCTATGGCCGGGGCGAGGCCGCCGTCCGCGCGCTGGCCGGTGTGGACGTCGACTTCGCCGCCGGGCGCTTCACCGCGATCATGGGCCCCTCCGGTTCGGGCAAGTCGACCCTCATGCACTGCCTGGCCGGACTGGACACCGCGGACGCGGGCCGGATCGTCCTGGGCGGCCAGGAGATCACCGGTCTCGGTGACACCGCGCTGACCCGGTTGCGCCGGGACCGGATCGGGTTCGTCTTCCAGGCCTTCAACCTGGTCCCCACCCTGACGGCGGAGCAGAACATCGTGCTGCCGCTGGACCTGGCCGGGAGGCCGGTGGACCGGGACTGGCTCGCCGACGTCGTGGGGATCCTCGGTCTCGGCGACCGGCTCGGGCACAAGCCGCACGAGCTCTCCGGCGGCCAGCAGCAGCGCGTGGCCGTGGCCCGGGCACTGCTCACCCGCCCGGACGTGGTGTTCGGCGACGAGCCGACCGGCAACCTGGACTCCGCCACGGGGGCCGAGGTGCTCTCCCTGCTGCGCCGGTCCTCCCGGGAGATGGGCCAGACCGTCATCATGGTCACCCACGACCCGGTGGCCGCCTCCTACGCGGACCGCGTCGTGCTCCTCGAGGACGGACGGCTGGCCGGCGAGATCAGCGATCCGACCCCCGAGAACGTGCTGGCCTCCCTGGCGAAGCTGGGGGTGGCCTGAGCCATGCTCACGCTCGCACTCTCGCAACTGAGGGACCAGCCGCGCCGGTACGTCTCGGTGCTGCTGGCCATCGTCATCGGGGTCACCTTCCTGGCCTCCGCCCTCCTTGTGGGTTCCTCGTCGACCGCCAGCCTGCGCAACTCCCTGGGCGCCACCTACTCCCGCGCCGATCTCGTCATCGCCCCCGCCCCCGACGCCGGTTTCGAGACCCGGGAGGAACTGGCCGCGGCGGCCGGTACGTCCGCGGAGCCGGGCCCGCTGCAGGACGTGGACGGCGTCCGGGAGGCCTACCCGCACGTCCTCACGCCCGTGGGCGTCAAGCGCCCGGCGGACCGGCAGGGCGCGGGCACGTGGGGTCCGACCACGGACTACGCGCAGGTGGCCAGCGTCCCGCAGGACCCGTCCCTGGTCCCCGAGGACCTCGTGGCGGGCCGCTACCCGGCCGCCGGGTCGGCCTCCGAGATCGTCCTGGACGAGCGCACCGCCCGGGACTTCGGGCTCGACGTCGGCTCCGGCACCTTCCTGATGTCCGGGACGACGGCCTACGCTCCCGGTCGCAAGGTCACCGTGGTCGGGCTCGCCGAGGTCTCCCAGGACCCGAACGCCATCGGCGCCATCCAGGTCCGCGGCGACGAAGCCCTGACCGTTCAGCTCACGGCCGACTCCCTGGTCGCGGCCCTGCCCGATGACGCCGCCGGCGCGCTCAGCACCGAGGAGCAGGCCGCTGAGGCGGAGATCGCCGAGGCCATGACCGCACGGTACGCCGAGCACGTGCTGGTCCGCCTCGAGCCCGGGGCCAACCGTGACGCGGTCGCGGCCGCCCTGCAGGACGCCGCCGACGCCGAGGGGCTGGCCGTCACCGTGGCCACCCCGGACGTGCAGGCGCAGCGGCAGATGGCGCAGATGACGGGCTCCGACGTCTTCGTCTGGGTGCTGGGGGCGTTCGCCGCCATCGCCCTGCTGGTCACCGCCCTGGTCATCGCCAACACCTTCTCCGTGCTCGTGGCCCAGCGGTCCCGGGACCTGGCCCTGCAGCGCGCCCTGGGCGCCTCGCGGCGGCAGGTCCGCGGCTCCGTGCTGGCCGAGGCTGGGATCGTGGGACTGGCCGGGGGCGTGCTCGGCGTCGCCGTGGCCTGCGGCCTGGTCGCCGTGCTCGTCGCCTGGGGCGCCACCAACGAGGGCTTCGGCTTCCTGACCTTCGAGGCCACCTCCCGGGACCTCATCGTCTCGATCGCCGTGGGCGTGCTGCTGACCGTGATCGCCTCCTCCTCGGCCGCCGTCGCCGCCACCCGGGTCTCCCCGCTCGAGGCGATGCGCCCGCGGGAGGACGCCGCCCTGGGCAACCGGGCCGGCGTCGTGCGCCTGGTGGCCGGTGCCCTGCTGCTCGTGGCTGGTGCCGCGGGGCTGGTCTGGGGTGCCGCGAACGTCAACCTGGGGGTCGCCGTCGCCGGCGGGGCCCTGTCCTTCGTGGGCGTGCTGATGCTGGCGGTGCTGTTCGTCCCCGCCGTCGTGTCCGTGATGGGCCGGGCGGCACGCCCGGCCGGGGTACCCGGGCGGATGGCCCGGCTCAACGCGGTGCGCAATCCCGGACGGACCGCGGCCACCGCGGCCGCGCTGCTGATCGGCACCACCCTGGTGGCCATGATGCTGACCGGTGGCCGTACCGCGCAGGTGCAGATGGACACCATCTTCCGAGCCGAGTTCCCGGTCGACCTGCAGGTCGGGCTGGCCGCCGACGGCGGTGCCGCCGAACGCGATCGGGTCGCCGCCCTGGACGGCGTGGGCGCCGCGGTGCTGTTGCTGCCCGCGGGCACCGCCGACGTCGAGGACAACCCCGCGGCCGTGTACGCCGCCGACCCCACGCAGCTGCGCGAGGTCGTGGCCGGGTTGCCGGTCGGCGAGGCGGAGCGCCTGGGCGAGCCCGGCACCGTCCTGGTGCCGAACACCGTGGAGTCCGGGACCCTGACGGTGAGCGGGCCGGAGGGGTCCCGGCAGTTCGACACCGTCCTGAGCGCCTCCTCCGCCCTGGTGCCGGTGATCTCCCTCGAGGATGCCCGGGCCCTGGGCCTGGAGCCGGGGACCGGTGCGGGGACGACCGCCGGCTCCGGGGAGGTGGAGGCCACCCCGCAGCTGTGGCTGCAGGCCGGGGAGAACATCACCCTCGACGGCCTGCAGGAGCTGAACACGGCGGTGGCCCAGGCCGCCGGGGTGAACCAGGAACAGGTCAGCGGCGAACTGGCCGTGCGGCTGCTGTTCACCGTGATCATCGACGGCATGCTCATGGTCGTCACGGCCCTGCTGGCGGTCTCGGTGCTCATCGCCCTGATCGGCGTGGCCAACACCCTGTCCCTGTCCGCCATCGAGCGCACCCGGGAGAACTCCCTGATGCGGGCCCTCGGCCTGACCCGCGGCGGGTTGCGCGGCATGCTCGCCCTGGAGGCGGTGCTGATCTCCGGGGTGGCGGCCCTCATCGGCAGCACGCTGGGCACCGTCTACGGCGGCTTCGGCGCCCACACGGTGTTCGGGGAGATGGCCGCCGGCATCGGCCAGTCGGTCGTCTGGCCGGCCGTGCCGTGGCCCGAGCTCGGACTGATCGTGCTGGTCTCGGTGGCCGCCGGGCTGCTCGCCTCCGTGGCACCGTCCCGGCGGGCCGTCCGGCTCTCCCCGGTGCAGGGGCTGGCCACGACCTGATCGGCCGGTGCGCACGATCGGAGTCGACCCTGGGACCCGCGCGGTCCTAGGGTCGGCTCCATGAGCACCGGACCCGCAGGCCGACGCGATGCCCTCCGGGCTGGGCGACCGGGCCTGCCGCGGGGTGACAGGGGATACGGCGCGGCCCACACTGGAGCGGTGAGGGACCAACGCCTCGAGCATGATGCCGCCGCCCGGCGCGCCGTCAGCTTCATCACGGAACGGGCCGCTGAACCGATCACGGTGGCGGACATGGCCGATGCCGCCGGTTACAGCCCGTTCCACTTCACGCGCCTGTTCGCGGACCGCGTCCGCGTCACCCCGAACCGGTTCCTGGCCGGGGTCCGTTTCCACCGGGCCAAGCAACTGCTGCTGGCCGGGGACGATCCGGTCATCGACATCTGCCACGAGGTCGGCTTCTCCTCCCCCGGCACCTTCACCCGCCGGTTCCGTGAGGAGGTGGGCGTGGCGCCGTCCGCCCTGCGGCAGCTGGCGGACGAGCTGTCCGTCTCGACGCCGGCCCCGTTCACCCTCTACCCGGACGGTGTCACCGAGGCGGACCTCGCCGAGGGCCTGCCGCACCCGGCCACCGGCCTGCTCGGCACGGTGGACGGAACCGTCCACCTGTCGCCCGGCCTGGGCAGCGGCCCCGGACTGGACGCACTGGTCTGGATCGGCTTCTACCCCACGCCCTCGCCCACCGGGCTGCCCGTGACCGGCGTCCTGCGCCTCGGTGAGGGCTCGTTCCGGCTGCCCCTGCTGGCCTCGGCCCCCTGGCTGCTGGCAACCGCCGTGCCGGCCACGGCGGAGCCCCGGGACCACCTGGCCAGCCCGCGCCCCGCCGTCGGGATCCATCCCCGGCCGCTCAGCGGCACCGCCACCGTCCGGCTCGCGCTGGCCCCCGCCGCCCCGTGGCAGTTCCCGGTGCTCTCCGCCCTGCCGGTGCTCGTGCCGGCACACCACCACTTCCTTAGGAGGACGTCATGACCGACCACGTGCCCACCGCCAACACCGACTCCATCGGCATCAGCCACGGATCACCCGTCTGGGTGGACCTCACCGTCCCCGACCTCGCCGAGGTCAGGCCCTTCTACGAGATCATCTTCGGGTGGCATTTCGAGGACTACGGCGAGGAGTTCGGCCACTATCACATGATCACCAACGGCGGCGCCCACGTGGGCGGGGCGATGTCCCAGTCCGGGGACGGGTCCGGACAACCGGCCGCCTGGTCCGTCTACCTCAAGAGCAACGACATCACCCGGTCCCTGGCGGACACCGCCGCGGCCGGCGGGAGCGTGCTCGTGCCGGCCATGCCGGTGGGCGACCTCGGGCAGATGGGCGTGGTCACCACGCCCGGAGGCGAGGCCCTGGGCGTCTGGCAGAACGGGACGTTCGGCGGCTTCACGATGACCCGGACCGTGGGTTCGCCCGTGTGGTTCGAGGTGATGAGCTTCGACTTCGACGCAGACGCCGAGTACTACCGATCCGTCTGGGGCTGGGAGCCGACGCCGCTGGACATGGCCTCCGGTGCGGAGGACCCGGGCACCCGCTACGCGAACAACCGTCCCGGGGAGGCGGCCACGGCCGGACTGTGCGAGGCCGACCCGTCCTGGTTCCCCGAGGGGACGCCGTCCTATTGGCGGGCGTACTTCATCGTGGAGAACGCGGACGAGGCCGCCCGGACGATCACCAGCCTCGGCGGCTCGGTCCTCGACGGTCCCATGGACACCCCTTTCGGCCGCCTCGCCACGGTGGCCGACCCCGCCGGGGCGAGCTTCCAGATCGCCCAGATGCCCCAGGAGGACCAGGCCCGCCGGTAGGACCTCAGCCGGCCTGGCCGGCGGCGACGTCCGCCACGGCTCAGAACGGCCGGCGGCGCAGGATCTCGGGGAACACGGCGGACAACAGGGGCGCCACCCCGCAGCCGTCGGGGGCGGCGGGTGCCTTCGGGTCCATCCAGGCCAGTTGGTCGATCTCCGCGTTGGGCTCCGGCACCTCGTTGCGGGCCAGCGGTCGCAACAGCGCGAAGACCTCAGAGTGCAGGAGGCGCCCGTCCTCGTTGGCCGCGGGGGTGTCGAACCCGCCGAGGTACTCGAGGTCCTCGGCCGGCACGGCCAGGCCGGTCTCCTCGGCGAGCTCCCGGACGGCGGTCTGGAGCGGGGACTCCTCGTCGCGGTGCTTCCCGCCGGGGAACATGAACATCGTGGTGCCGGTCTTGCGGACGGTCAGGACCTGCCCGTCGGGCCGGTACAGGACCACGGCGGACACCAGGATCCGGTTCTCGGCCTCGACACCGCCCAGGGGATTGCTCACGGGACCATCTTCTCCCGTTCGCGGGGGAAACGGCGCAGATGACGGACCCTGGCGTGTTGGCGGTCCGGGCCGAGGCGGACGGCCCGTCAGGGCGTGGCGGCCGGGCGCGGGCCGGTCCTAGGGTGGGGACCGTGACCGACCTCTGGCCCCTGATCCACGCCGAGCGCGCCGCCCTGGCCGATGACCTCGCCACCCTGACCGACGAGCAGTGGAAGCGGACCACGCTGGCCACGGAGTGGACGGTGGAGGAGGTCGTCGCGCACCTGTCCGCCGCGGCCGCCACCGGCCGGTGGGCGTGGCTGAAGAGCATCATCGGGGCCGGCCTGAACCCGGCGGTGCACAACAACCGCCGCCTGGCCGAGCACCTCGGCACCACCCCGGCCGGGACGCTGGAGACCTTCCGCCAGGTCATCGGTTCCACCACGGTCCCGACGAACAACCTGGCCGCCTGGCTGGGAGAGGTGGTCGTCCACGGTGAGGACATCCGGGAGCCGCTGAGCCTGCAGCGGACCTACCCGCGGGAGGTGCTCGTGGTGCTGCTCGAGTTCTTCGAGTCCTCGAACTTCACGGTGCCCTCCAAGGCGCGCGCCCGGGGCCTGACCCTGGTCGCCACGGACCTGGGGCGCTGGGTCGGGGCCGGCCCCGAGGTCCAGGGCACCGCCAGGGACCTGATCATGGCCATGGCCGGACGAGCGGTGCCGCTCGAGCGGTTCTCCGGGCCGGGCGCCCTCGACTTCGACGCCCGGGGCCAGCGCCCCTCCCAGAAACGCTGAACGCCCCTCCCTCAGCCCAGGGCCAGCTTCGCGGCGATGGCCACCATCACCACGCCGACCACGAGGTCCACGATCCGCCAGGTGCGGGGGGTGTCCAGCACGGGGGCCAGGGCCCGCGCGCCCAGTCCCAGGGTGAGGAACCAGAGGGCGGAACCGGTCACCGCACCGGCGGCGAAGACCCACTTGTCCGCCCCGTAGGAGTTGGCCAGCGTGCCCAGCATGACCACCGTGTCCAGGATGGCGTGCGGGTTGAGCATCGAGACGGACAGTGCCGTGAGGACCACGACGTGCGCGGGGGTCGCGGACCGCTCCCGGGCGCGGAGCCGGACCGCGAGCGCGGGCCTCGTGGCCACCGCGACGCCGCCCGCGCCGCCCTCGTCCCGGGGCCGGACCGCCGGGACCCCCTCGCCCGCCGGATCCTCGTCGACCCCTGCCGGGCCGGCGTCGGGCACGGGCGGTTCCGTCCGGCGGGGGGCGAACGCCGAGCGGAACGAGCGGGACGCGAACCAGAGCAGGTACGCCACTCCGGCCCAGGTCAGCGCCTGCAACACCCAGGGGGCGCGCTCGGCGACCACGCCGACCCCGGCGGTGCCGGCGAAGATCAGCACCAGGTCACCGGCCAGGCAGACGGCCAGGGTGAGCATCAGCCGGTCGCGGCGGATCGCCTGGCGCATGATGAACAGGCTCTGGGCACCGATGGCCACGATGAGGGCGAGGCAGGTCAGCAGACCGGTCAGGAAGATCGTCACCCGGTCACGCTAGGGCGGCCATCACCTTCCGTTCCACCTGCATATCCTTCAGGGTATTAAGCTTTCCTTCATGAACACCGAGCACCTGCGGGCCCTGGCCGCCGCCGTGGACGAGGGCACCTTCGACGCGGCCGCGGCCTCGCTGCGCATCTCCGGCTCGGCCTTCTCCCAGCGGATCCGCTCCCTGGAGAAGGACGTCGGACAGGTGCTGCTGACGCGCACCGTCCCGGTCGGCACGACGGCGGCCGGCGACCGGATGCTGCGCCTGGCCCGCCAGGTCGCGGTCCTGGAGGAGGAGGCCCGGCGCTCGCTCGGGCAGGGCACCGGAGGCCGGGCCGTGCTGTCCGTGGCGGTCAACGCGGACTCACTGGCCACGTGGTTCGTGGAGGTGCTGCAGCAGGCGGCGACCTGGGACGACGCCGTGCTGCAGTTGCACCTGGAGGACCAGGAGCACACGCACGAACTGCTGCGCCAGGGCACCGTGATCGCCGCGGTCACCGAGAGCCCGGCCCCGGTCTCCGGGTGCGTGACCATGGAACTGGGCACGATGGTCTACCACCCGGTGGCGGCGTCGTCCCTGCTGGACCGGTACCGCCGCCCGGACGGCTCGGTGGACTTCACGGCCGTGCCAGTGCAGGACTTCGGCAGCCGGGACAACCTGCAGCGATCCCGGCTGGCGGCCTGGCGCGAGGACCGCCCCGGGACCGACGCCCTGCCGCCCCGGCACCAGGTCCCCACGGTCCACGGGTTCAACGCGGCGGTGGCGGCCGGACTGGGCTGGGGCATGATCCCGGCCGGCCAGTTGCCCGGGGGCGTGCTGGAGGGCAGCCACCCGGACCTGGTGGTGATCCCCGAACTCGAGCAGGCACGGGTGCCGTTGCACTGGCAGCGGTGGTCCGCCGGGACCCCGGCGCTGGACCGGCTCACGGCCGCCGTGCAGCTGGCCGCGCGCAACATGACCTGAATCCCGCGGCCGGTGGTGTGGACTGGTGGTCCCGGCGACCGCCCCACCCGAAGGACCCGCATGACCTCGACAGACCGCCCCGCCCCCGCACACGTGCTCCTGCTGGGCTTCGGCGCCATCGGCCGGCAGGTTGCCCTGCAGTTGGCCCCGGAACGCGAGGCCGGCGCCGTCCGGGTGTGGGCGGCCGAGCGGGACGTGGCCGCCAGCCGGCACCGCGCGCTGCCCGGGGTCGAGCTCGTCACCACCGGAGCGGACCTGGACTGCCTGAACTGGTCCGATGTCCTCGGCGAGGCGGACCTGGTGGTGGAGTGCGCCGGAGTGGTCCCGGCCGGCCAGTACGGGCCGGCCGTCATCGCCGCGGGGACCGACCTGGTCCTGACGAGCGTGGGCGCCCTGGCCGATCCGGGCATCGCGCGGCGGTTGCTGGCCGGCCCCGGCCGGCTCTGGGTGACCTCCGGGGCGATCGGCGGTTTCGACGTCCTGGGGGCCGCGGCGGACGCCGGCGGGCTCGACCGCGTGCGGATCCGCACCACCAAGCGCCCCACCTCGCTGTTGCGCCCCTGGATGTCCCCCGCCGAACAGGACGAGCTCTCAGCCCTGCGTCCGGGCGATGCGCCGGTGACCGTGTTCACCGGTGGGCCGGCGGAGGCCATCGAACGGTTCCCGGCCAACGTCAACGTCGCGGTCGGCCTGGCCTGGGCCACGCGGGGCCGGCCGGCCGCCGTCGGGTCCGAGGGCGGCCGGACAGCGACCGACGGGACCGAGGGCGGCGGGATGGAAGCCGGCGGGATGGAAGCCGGCGGGAGTGAGACCGGTGGACGTGGGGCCGGCGGGACAGAGACCGGCGGGGCCGCGCGGGGAGCGGATGAGGTCGCGCTGTTGCAGCGCTCCCTGGACCGGGTCCGGGTGGAGCTGGTCGCCGACCCCGCCGTCGGGCGCAGCCGGCACGAGATCCTCGCCGAGGGCCTGGCCGGCCGCTTCGAGCTCGCCTTCGAGTCCGCGCCGAGTCCGGAGAACCCGAAGACCTCCGGGCTGACCGCGCTCTCCGTCGCCCGGACGGTCCGCGAGGCCCTTCGCGCCGCGGCCGACCGCCGGGGTTACGAGCACGCCGCGCGGTGATCCGCCCGGCGTGTCCCACCGTGCAGCGTGCTCGTGACTCGTGGGACGGGCCTCAGTCCTCCGGGATCGCGTACTCCGCACCGGATGCCGTGCGTTCCAGCAGGGACTCGTCCACGAGGTACCGGCGGAGCATCGCCACGTCCGGGTGGAAGACGCGCAACCGCTGGTTCAGCTCCGCCTCGGCGAGCACCTCACCGGGTTCCAGCGCGTGGTCCCGCACCCAGCGCAGCAGCTCGGTGCGCTCGGTCGGGGCGGCGGGCATGGCGGTGACGCGCGGGCCGTCGAGGAACTTCCCGACGCCGGCCCGCGCCTTCCCCGAGTCCTCACCCCCGGGTGCCGCGAGGGTCGACCGCAGGGCGGCTCCGTCCACGGCGAGGGAGCCGTCGTCGTCCTCCGTCAGGATTCCGAGGTCGAGCCAGGACCGGAGGGCCTTCTGCTCGCGGGTGTTCAGCGCGGCGCGAGCGGCCGGGTCCAGCCGGTCAAGCACCGCACGGGCGAAGACGGTGCGGGCCGCCTCGTTGCCGAGGGCGGCCAGCACCGGCTTCCAGTCGGAGGTGATCACCGGCCCACGTAGCCGGCATCGGCGTGGATGACGGTACCCGTGACGTAGGAGGAGGCGTCCGAGGCGAGCCACAGGGTGGCCTCGGCGATCTCCCGCGGCTTGCCGAAGCGGTTCAGCAGGGACAGCTGCGGGGCATAGGACTCCTCGTCGAGCCCGAACTCCTCGAGGGCGCCGCGCAGCATCGGGGTGTCGATGGCGCCCGGGGCCACGGAGTTCACGCGGATGCCGTGCTGGCCGTTCTCCATGGCCGCGACCTTGGTCATGCCCACCACGCCGTGCTTGGCGGCCACGTAGGCGATGTTGTTGGGCTGGGGGCGGAAGCCGGAGACGGAGGAGATGTTGATGATGGAGCCACCGTCCCCCTGGGCGATCATCTGCTGCAGTTCGTACTTCTGGCTCAGCGCGGCGCCCTTGAGGTCCACGGACATCAGCCGGTCCCAGTAGTCCTCGTCGAACTCACTGGCCAGGCCGTTGTCCGGGGTCAGGGCGGCGTTGTTCACGGCCACGTCGAGACGGCCGAAACGCTCCACGGTGGCCTCCACCATGGCCTTGACCTGCGCGGAGTCGGAGACGTCCACCTTCACGAACAGGGCCTGGGCCCCGGTGTCCGCGGTGATGGACTCGGCGGCCTGCCTGCCCTTCTCCTCATTGAAGTCGGCGATCACCACGTTGGCGCCGGCCTCGGCGAAGAGGCGGGCGGTCGCCTCGCCCATGCCCATGGCGGCACCGGTGACGATGGCGGTCTTGCCTTCGAGGACGGGGAAAGTCATGTCATACTCCTTGGTTGGTTCGGATGCGGTCGCATTTCACCCCACGGTCAACAACGTCCGGCGCGGCGGGGTGGGCCCCTCGTCGGAACGGTCGGGAAATTTCGGGACGGCCTGTCAGGAGCCGGCGAGCATGTCCAGCACGAGGGGCTTGACCCTCGAGCCGTAGAGCTCGATAGAGCCCATCATGTACTCGTGCGGCAGGGAACCGTTGCCGTACTTCATGCCGAAGCGGCTCGCTCCGAGCGCTGTCACGCTGCGCGCGATCTTCCGCGCCACGGTCTCCGGGGAACCCAGGTGCAGGGCCCCGTGTTCGATCTCCTGGCGGAACTGGATGGGGCTGGGGGCCGGCCAGCCTCGTTCGGCGCCGAGCTTGCGGATGGCGGCCTCCCAGTGCGGGTAGTACATCTCCGCGGCCCGTTCGTCCGTCTCGGCCACGAAACCGTGGGAGTGGACGGCCACGCGGCGGGCCTCGTGGCCGAACTCGTCGATCGAGCGGCGGTAGAGCTGGGCGAACGGGGCGAACCGCTCGGGAGCACCGCCGATGATCGCCAGCTCCAGGCCCATCCCGTGCTTCGCGGCACGCACCACCGACGCCGGGGTGCCGCCCACCGCCACCCAGGTCGGCAACCCGTGATCGTGCGCCGTCGTCGGGAACACGGACTGGCGCTGCAGCGCGGCCCGGGTGGTGCCCTGCCACGTGACCGGACCCTCCGTGCGCAGCTGCGCGAACAGGTCCAGCTTCTCCTCGAAGAGCCGCTCGTAGTCCTGCAGGTCGTAACCGAACAGCGGGAAGGACTCGATGAAGGAGCCCCGGCCCAGTGAGACCTCGGCGCGACCGTCCGAGACGGCGTCGAGGGTGGCGAAGCGCTGGTAGACGCGCACGGGGTCGTCCGAGGAGAGCACGGTCACGGCGGAGATCAGCTTGAGGTGCCCGGTCTTCGAGGCGATCGCGGACAGCACCGTCTCGGGCGAGGAGACGGAGTAGTCCGGACGATGGTGCTCCCCGATGCCCAGCACGTCCACGCCGGACTGGTCCGCCAGGACGCCCTCGGCCACGAGGTTGCGCAGCACCTCGGGGTGGTCCAGCGGTCTGCCGTCCAGGGAGTGCGTCACGTCCCCGAAGGTGTGCAGGCCGAACTCCAGCGTGCCCTCCGGCAGGGACCCGGCCCGCTCGGTGCTCGGGTTCGGGTGCGGGGCGGCGTGGGCGGCGGGACCCGCGGCGGGTGCGGGGCCGTCGTCGGGCCGGGCGGCGCGCGCCTGGGCAGGGTGGTTCGGCTCGGTCTCGGGGCGGGGATTCTCGGTCACGTCAGGCACAACGTGCGCGGTGACCGGATCATTCCTTCAGTTTTGAATCACTCGGGTGCGGCCGGGAGCCCCGTGTGAGCGGCCCGCGGCGCCAGGGTGCACGTGCGGATCAGAAGAACCCGGCGAAGCGCCCGACGATCGCCAGGATCACGAAGACCGCCACCAGGACGAGGACCAGGACGAGCCAGGCCTTGCCCTTGGCACCCTCGCCGGGCTTCTCGACGTCCATGTCCGGGTTCGTGGGACCCACCCCGGTGCCCTCGGCCGGCGGGGTGTCCCCCTCGATGCTGTGCCCCGTGCTCTCCCGCGTGGCCTTGGCGGCCTCGTCGCGGTCGTGCCGGGCGTCTTCGGAGCTGAGGTCTGCCATGCTGGCCTGCCTTCCACGGTGGGTGTACGCATCCCGCGCACGCCCTCAGGCTAACAAGCCCCCGGCCCCGCCGTGGACCGGGATCAGGCGGGACCCGTGGTGATCCCGTTGCTCAACTGGCGGTCGGCCGCCTGGAGCAGTTCGAAGGCCAGCCGGGCCGCCTCCCGCGCCGGTTCCTGGGCCCACTGCGGGACCTGGGTCGCCGGGTCCAGGCGGTCGAACGCCACGGTGCCGCCGATGCCCACGACGAATCCGAACCGGGCCGAGTGGGTCTCCACCGGCCCATCGCCGAACAGGCAGACCAGGCCGGCGCCGCCCGTCGAGGCGTCCACGAACACCTGGGTCGGGGAGAACCTCAACTGCGGGGTCAGCCCGGACTGCACCGTCCCGGCGCCGCCGCTGCTCCAGCGCTGCCGGACCGTGACGTCCCAGCGTCCGCCGGGATCCGGGGTGGCGTGGGGCTCACCGGCCGCGCGCAGCCGCAACTGGGCCAGGGCGAACCGTGCCCGATCGGCCCAGGCCTCGGGAAGCTCCGGCGGGCCGGTCAGTTCCCAGTCCCGGATCAGCAACCGGTGGTGGAACACCGTGGGCCGGTACACCGTGCCGCGGGCCGTGCTGCCGAGCCTGCTGCCGAGACTGGCGCTGAGGGACAACCGGGTCCCGAAACCGTCCGGGCTGTCATCCACCTCTTCCCAGTCGTGGCGGGTCACCGTCTCGGTGAGTTCGAGAATCGTGTCCATCTCCGTGCCCTGTCTCATGTCCGTACCCCGTTCCATCTTCATGTCCCGTTGCATCTCTACGAACAGGACATCACCCCACCCTCGGTGCCCCCTATGCCGGTCCTGTGCTGAACCTGTGTCTGCGGAACCGGCGCCCGGGGCCCGTTTCCGGATCTCCGCGCCCCCGTGAGCGCGGCACATCGGTCTTCACACGGTGGCGTGCCGTGGACGCCATCCCTGCGTCACGCCCAGACTATGCCGCCAGCCCGGCAGACCACCACCGTGAATTCCGGAAACGGCGAGGTCAGGCGGCCTCCGGGCCCTCCGGCGACCCCGAGGCGGGCAGTGCCACGGTGAACACGGTCCGGCCGGGAGCGGATTCCACGGTGGCCTCCCCCCGTGGGCGTGGGCCACCGAGCGCACGATCGACAGCCCCAGGCCCGTGGAACCCTCCCGAGCGGCGCGAGCGGTATCCCCCCGCACGAAGCGGTCGAACAACCCGGGCATCAGCTGCGGATCGATCCCGGGCCCATCGTCCTGCACGGTCAGCCTCACGGTCCCGACGCCGTCCGCGACCTCCTGCTGGAGGCGCACCAGCACGGTCGTCCCGTCCGGCGTGTGCTTCCGGGCGTTGCCCAGCAGGTTGGCCACCAGCTGGGCGAGTTGCTGCCGGTCGCCCAGCACCGTCACGGGTTCCTCGGGGACGTCCACCGTCCAGTGGTGGTCCCGGCCGGCGGCCGTGGCGTCCATGACGGCGTCCATCACCAGTTCGCCCAGGTCGACCTCGCCGCGCCGGATCTCGCGCCCGGCGTCGAGCCGGGCCAGCAGCAGCAGGTCCTCGACGAGGGACCCCATCCGGTCCGACTGCTGCAACACCCGTCCCAGCGCGTCCTGGCCGCGGTCGGTCAGGGGCTCGGTCAGCCGGATCATCTCGGCATAACCGCGCACGGCAGCCAGCGGGGTGCGCAGCTCGTGCGAGGCGTCCGCCACGAAGGTGCGCAGGCGCTGCTCAGAGCGGTTGCGCTGCTCGATGGCCACGTCCACGGAGCCGATCAACTGGTTCAGCGCGAATCCCACGTCCCCCACCTCGTTCCCGGGTTCGGCCAGTTCACGGCGGACGCGGTACTTCGCCAGCGAGACCTCGCCGGAGCCCATGGGCACGTCCGCCACGCGCGCCGCAGCCTGGGACACCTCGCCGAGCGGACGCAGCGACCGGCGGATCCACCACCAGCACAGCAGTCCCCCCAGCACGAGGGCGGCCAGCGAGCCGAGGACCTGCACCCTGGCCAGGTTGGCCTTCGTCTTGTCCACCGCCAGCGTGGGCAATCCGACGACAGCGGCGCCGTCGTCGTCCACAACCTCCGAGTGAACGAAGAACTGGCCCTCGTCCAGGTTCAGGGTGCGGATCATCTGGACGTCGAACACGCCCTCTCGTTCCTCCTCGGACAGGCTCTCCACCCGCGCGTCCTGCGCCTGCTGGGCCCGCAAGGTCTCATCGACCAGGGCGGCCAGCTTCTCCACGTCCGGCGCGGAGAGCTCCACCTCGTTCCCGTTCGCGTCCAACCGTGCGGCCTGGTGCACCTGGTTGCCGGACGTGAGGAACAGCAGCATCCCCTCGGGCTGTCCGGAGGCGTCCAGCGGGCTGCGGCCGGTGAAGGCCGGTGCGTCCCGGGAGCCGCGCCACAGGAAGTTGTACGTGCGGTCCCAGGCCTGGTCCACTCTCTGCACCACCTGGGCGTCCACGGTGCGCCCGGTCAGGGCCAGGGAGGTCAGGGTGAAGACACTGAGCACCACGGCCAGCAGCGCCACGACGCCGGCCGCGGTCCTCACGGCCAGGCTCGTCCGCCGACGACGGCCACCGGGCGAGCCGTCTGCGCCGGAGCGGGCCGCCGAGAGCGGTGGCCTGCCCGGGGCCGGGGGAACGGTGCCGTGCGCGCACCGGGCGATGGGCCGGATGACGGTCCGGTCGATGAGGTCACCGTGGCCGCCTCAGGTGGCCGGCCGCAGGACGTAACCGGCGCCCCGGACGGTGTGGATCATCGGTTCGCGGCCGGCGTCGATCTTCTTGCGCAGGTACGAGATGTAGAGCTCGACGATATTGGCCTGCCCACCGAAGTCGTACTGCCAGACCCGGTCCAGGATCTGCGCCTTGGACAGCACGGCCCGGGGATTCTCCATGAGGTATCGCAGCAGGTTGAACTGGGTGGCGGTCAGGTCCACCGGATCCCCGCCGCGCGTGACCTCATGGGTGCGGACGTTGAGCACCAGGTCCCCCACCACCAGCTCGTCCGAGTCCTGGGCGGCCACCCCGGAGCGCTGGACCAGCCGGTGCAGGCGGATCAGCACCTCCTCCAGGGAGAAGGGCTTGGTGACGTAGTCGTCCCCACCGGCGGCCAAACCGCGGATGCGGTCGTCCACCGAGTCCCGGGCGGTGAGGAACAGCGCCGGCACGTCGGGACGGAAGGAGCGGATCCGGTCCAGCACCTGCAGACCGTCCAGCTCGGGCAGCATCCAGTCCAGGACCAGCACGTCCGGCTGGGCGTTGCGGGCGGTCTCGACGGCGGCGTGTCCGGCATGCGCGACGTGCACCTCCCAGCCGCACAGGGTCAGGCCCATGGAGACCAGGTCCGCCAGCATCGGCTCGTCGTCCACGACGAGGGCGCGCAGGGCGCTGCCGTCCGGATGGGAGAGCTTCGGCAGGATCTCGTGCAGGGCCGCGAGGGAGGTCGGCGATCCGGCGGCCGAGGGTCCTGCGGCCGGGGAGCCGGAGGACAGGCCAGGAAGTGACGAGTTCATGGTGCGCTCCTAGAGGCGGACGGGCGGGAGGACGGGGGTGCCCACATCCCAGTCCAGACCCCTATCCTGTCAGGGGATTCTGCCCTACCTGTGCTCAGGCTGTGAAGAGGTCGTGCCGCCACCCTTGGCGGCGGTGCCCGCATCCGTCACCGCTGACCCCCGTTCCCGGCGGCGGTGCGGCGCAGCACCTCGGGCCAGGGCGTCGGGGAGACGCCCAGCTCTCGCTCCGTGGCTGTGGCATCGATGACCCAGGGGCCGGTGAACTGGTACTGGACCCCCTGCAGCTCGCGCACGAAGGGGACCACGGCGCCCAGCGCCGTCACTGCCCAGGCCGGGAACCTCGAGGTCCTCACCATCGGCTTCCCGGCGACGGCCAGGACCTCGGCCAGCAGCTCACGCTGGCTGCGCGGCGGATTTGTGGCGGCGAACCAGATCCGGCCGTGGGCCGCCCGGTCCGCAGCGGCGGCGACGACGGTGGCGGCGACATCGTCCACGTCGCTCCAGGAGTGGGGCAGGTCCGGGTCGCCGATGAACACGGCCCGCTTCCCGGCCAGTGCGCCCGGGACGAGGCGGGTGGCCATGCCGTTGGCCCCCACGCCGGTGCCGACGTAGTCCGAGGCACGCACGATCACGGCGCGGATCCGTCCGGACCGGTGGGCTGCCAGCGCCTCCCGGTCCATGCTTCCCCGCAGCACGCCCTTGTGGTCCGTTCCGTCCTCCGGGGAACCGGGCGTGAGCACGGACCTCTGCTGCTGCGGGCCGTACATGTACAGGTTGGACACGGTGGCCAGCACCGCACCGGTGGACCCGGCGGCAGCCAGCAGGGCGGTCTGCAGCGGTGGCCATTCGGCCTCCCACCGGGTGTAGTCACCGGGGTTCATGCAGTTGTAGATCACCGCGGCACCCGTGGCGGCCCGGGTCAGGGCGGGGGTGTCCGCGGCGTCGAGGGGGAGGCGGCGGACCCCGGGGATGGCCGGACCGGCACCGGAGCGGCTGACCAGCACCACGGTGTGTCCCCGGCCGGCCAGCAGGGAGGCGGTGGCGCGGCCGACGGGCCCCGCGCCGAGGATGAGGTGGTGCGAGGAACCCGGCGAGGGGGCCGGGACGGGGCCCGGTGAAGACACCGGGACACGGTGTGGTGAAGGGTCCTGGGCGGGCGTCTGGGACGGCATCGGGGACATGTGGTTTCCTTCGGACGGGGTGGCCGGGGCAGGCCTGCAGGGACACGAGCACTGCTCTCGGACCCAGGATGACAGCCCGCATGAACGAATCCGCACAGGATGGACAATCCACCCGGTCCTGCCGGTCTGATCCGTCCATTCCAGCAGGAATGCTCAGCGGTTGCGGGAGAACAGCATCACCGCACAGCCGGCGGCCAGGACGGTGAGCAGGATCAGGGCGGCCGGCACGAGCGCCCAGAGGTCGCCCACGATCCCCAGTCCCACGGAGAACCCGCCCATGCACAGGTAGGCGATCGCGAAGTACCGGCTCATCAGGGCACCGGCCCGGGCGGGGTGGTGGCGCACCAGTTCGCCCATCTCCTGCGTGGCGCTCAGGTAGGTGAACCCGTGCCCGACGCCCGCCCCCACCGAGGCGACCAGCGCCAGCCACACCTGCCCGGTCACCAGCATCGCGGCGAAGCCGGCGATCCCCAGGATCACGAAGACGTGACCGAGACGCCGGGCCGCGGGATAGGCGATGTCCCTGGACAGGACCTGCACGAGGCCGGCCACCCCGAGGACGATGGCCACGATCCCGCCCAGGGCGGTCAGGCTGTCCACCTGCAGCGCGGTTCCGATCAGTCCCGGCCCCACGGACTGGTACAGCCCGATCAACGACCAGCTGGTGGCGGCCGTCAGGCTGATCATCAGATGGCTGCGCGGCTGCGGGCCGGCGTTCCCCGGTTCACCAGGTCCCCTCCCGGACGCCGCCCCACCGGCCCTCGACGTCCCCGCCCGGGCGGACGGATCGATGGCCGACTCGGCCACACCGTCGGTCACCGGGGCCCGGTCGGCGGCCGTCGCGCTTCGGCCGGGGTCCTCGGCGCCGGGACCCGGCGGCGCCACCGGGGTGACCCCGTGCACCCTCAGCAGCACCAGCACGACCACCAGCGCGATCGCCGCTCCGGCCATGGGGGCGGCCGTCCCACCGGTGGCATCCGCCAGCAGGCCTGCGGCCAGGGGACCCAGGCAGGCGCCGAGGATCGCGGTCAGGGTGACGAGCAGGGCGGTGAAGGGGCGGGGCCGGGGCGGAGCGGCCTGGTACAGGGCGGCACTGCTGGCGGTCATGATCACGCCGAGGGCCAGTCCCTGGACGGCACGCCCCGCGATCAGCGTCCCCGGCCCCACGGCCAGTGCGAGCGCCAGGGAGGCCGGCACGGAGACGGCCACGGCCCAGGTCATGAGCGTCCGCGGGGGCCATCGTCGCAGCCATCGCCCCGCCAGGATCAGTCCCGGGATGAGCCCGGCGACGTAGACGGCGTAGACGAGGGTCTGGACCGTGGCGGGGAAGCCCATCTGCTCACGCCAGGCGGCGTACAGCACGGTGGGGGCGTTGACGGCGGAGAAGGCGAGGAGTGCGGTGAGGAAACTGGTGATCCGGGGCACGGGGCGCGTCTCGGTCAACCCCACCCCTCTCTCCCGGCCGGCGGTCGGTCAGTCCCCGTTCGGTCGATCAGCCCGCCAGGGTCACGTCACGGCGATCCGCGCCGGCACGATGCGCGGCCGGCGCTCTCCTGATCGTACTGCGGCCCTCAGGTGCCCTTGGCCGGGTTGTCCGGATCGGTCGTCTGGTCCTCGTCGACCATGACGTACCGGTACCCCTCCTGGAAGGGCTTGGGCGGCGTCGTATGGCGCTGGATGGCGTCCGGGTCGCCGTCCACGTCCTCGCCGGCCGCCCGGCGGACATTGGGCGGGGGTTCCTTGCCCTGCATCCGGTACGCCGTGGCGACGCGCTGGGCCCGTTCCACCCGGAGCTGCTCGCGGGGGTTCAGTCCGGGCTGGCGGCTGGCCGGGCCGTAGACGTCGTTCGCCGCGTGCCGGATCCGCCACAGGATCCGGTACCCCAAGGACAGGCCGGTGTTGTCCTTGACCAGGGGATGGATCTTCTCGTACTCATGCATGGCATGCCTCCCAGAGGTCAGCCGTTACGACGCAACGGCCGCGCCTCCAGTCTAGGTTCGGCCCAGGGGAAGGAGAACGGCTGGTGACCCTGCACGCGGCCGGGCCGCGGCGGTCGGGCGGACTCAGGCGCCCTGGGCCGGGTGGCCACCGAGGGCGTACCGGTCCACCCTGCGGTGGTACCGCATCCCGGCGAGTCCGCCCAGGACCGCTCCGGCCAGGGCGAGGGCGGCGGCTGCGGCCACGGCGATGATGCCACCGGTGGTCAGGCTCCCCGGGTCGACGGGCACGCCCGCCAGACCGCTGAACTGTCCGAACATGTCGAACCGGTTACCGGCCACCAGGCCCACGAGCGCCAGGATGACGGCGACGACGATCGCCCACAGCCACACGGCCAGGCCCTGTTTGGCCCCGTCGAAACGGGCCATCCTCCCGGCCACGTAACCACCGCAGAAGTACGAGACGAACACGATCAGCGCCAGCACGATCGCGCTGACGAGACCCACCGCCGTCGCGGACTCCGCAGCCTGCTCGGCGACCTGGTTGGGGTCGGTCTCCGCGGTCAGCCCGACCCCGATCCCGATGGCCGACAACAGCGCGGTGAGCAGCACCGCCATGCCGGTGGCCGCCAGCCATCCGAAGAAGGCCACGCCGAACTTGATCCCCCCGAACCTCTGCCTCTCCGTGCGGTCGACCTCGTCGCCGTGATCACGGGGCGCGGTGGATCCGGACGGTGTCTGCTCGCTCATGACGGTCTGCTCCTCAGGTGTCGTACGAACCAGTCGCGGGCCAGCCGGGCGGCCTGTTCGAGCGTGCCGCGCTCCGGGAACAGGTGCGTGGCGCCCTCCACCACATCCAGCCGGTGCTCGCACCGCAGGTGCTCCTGGGCGCGGGCATTGAGCTCCAGCACCTGGTGGTCCAGGCTCCCCACGATCAGCAGCGTGGGGGCCGTAACCTGCTCGAGCCGCGGCCCCGCCAGGTCCGGCCGCCCGCCCCGCGAGACGACGGCGCCCACCCGCGCCCCGGGTTCGGCCGCCGCCCACAGCGCAGCCCCGGCGCCGGTGCTGGCACCGAAGAACCCGACCGGGGAGGACATGCCCTCCGGGTGCTCGTGCACCCAGGCCTCGGCCAGGGTCAGCCGCTGGGCGAGCAGGGGGATGTCGAAGACGTTCTGGCGGTCCCCGGCCTCCTCCTCCGTGAGCAGGTCCAGCAGCAGGGTACCGAGGCCGGCCTCCTGCAGCACGGAGGCGACGTACCGGTTGCGCGTGCTGTGCCGGCTGCTCCCGCTGCCGTGGGCGAAGATGACCACGGGGGCGTCCGCCGCCGGCAGGTGGAAGCGACCCTCGAGCGCGGCGTGGGCGGCCGGGATCAGCACGTCGTGGCCCGCGTCCATCCCGTCCGGGGATTCCGCCATCGCTGCCGACCCTTCCCGTGGTGGCGCCGCGCGGCGGGGTCCTCGATGTGCCGGTGACCCCACTGCCCGGTGACTGTCCACGGCCAGCGTAGGACGCCCGGCCCGTGACCGGGTAGGTGCGGGCGGCGGCTCAGGCCGGCTTGGTCGCCCAGTGGATCGCGATCGTGCCGAACAGGTGGGTCTCGTGGCCCACGTCCACGAAGCCGGCGTCCTCGAGCAGGTCCTGGATCTGGGCGGGGGTCTTGAAGCCGCGGGTCGTCGCCGAGAGGTACTCGTAGGCGGAGGAGTCCCCGGTGATCAGCCGGGACAATCGGGGCACCACGTACTTGATGTACGCGGTGGAGAAGGGCTTGATGATGTTCTCCGGAGCCGGGGAGGTCTCCAGGGCCACCATCTTCCCGCCGGGCCTGAGCACCCGGAACTGCTCGGCCAGCGTGGTGGGGATGTCGGCCACGTTGCGCAGCAGGTATCCGTGGGTGACGGCGTCGAAGGACTCGTCCGCGAACGGCAGGTCCATGGCGTCCGCCTCGACCCAGGTGATCTGGTCACCACCGGGCCGCCCCTTGCCGACCTCCATCATCTCGGGGGCGAAGTCCGCCCCGGTGATCCGGGCCCCGTAGTGGGAGCGCAACACCTCCAGGGCGATGTCCCCGGTGCCGGTGGCCAGGTCCAGCACGACGGGCGCCTCCGGCAGCTCCGCCCGTTCCACGGTGCGGCGCACGAACCGGGGCTCCTGGCCCCAGGTCATGACGAGGTTCATCAGGTCGTAGCGGCCGGCGATGCCGTCGAACATGGAGGAGACCTGGGCGCCGTGGTCATCGCGGGCGGGATGCTGGGTGTTCACCCGCCCCACGCTAGTCGCTCCGGCCCTCGCGCACGGCACGCACGCCGGTCCCGCGGTCCTTCGCGGCGGGGGTGTGACCAGTGACCACGCCGACCCCGGAAGAGGAATGCGACCGGCGCGGCCACTGGGCACGTCCACCATGGACCCAACCATGTGGGCGAAGCCCCGCACGGCTTCTTGCACCACGTGGTTAGGCTAGGCTAACCTCCGGGAAATAGGCAATAGCGATGTTGGCAAATGACCTGACCTGGTCTCCGGCACCATCCTCGCCCGCCGGTTCCACACCGTTGCCGGTCCGTCCGCAGGCCCTCCTGTGACTCTTGAAAGGCCACCCGACGTGTCCTCTTCCCCCACCCCGCCCGTCTCCCAGCGCGCCGGGACCACCCGGCGCCGTGCCCTGGCCCTCGGTTCCCTCGCCCTCGGCACCGCCCTGCTCGCCGGCTGCTCCACCGGTCCGGCCGGGGGTTCGGGCGAGTCAACCTCTCCCGCCGCCACGGCCGCCGATGCCGGCAGCGCCGGCGCGTCCTTCCCCCGCACCATCGAGCACGCCTTCGGGGAGACCGAGATCCCGGCCCAGCCCGAGCGCGTGGCCACCGTCTCCTGGGTGAACCAGGACATCTCACTGGCCCTGGGCGTGGTGCCGGTGGGCGTGGCCACCACGGAGTACGGCGGCAACGAGAACAAGTCCACGGACTGGTTCGACGCGAAGCTGGAGGAGCTCGGCGCCGAGGCCCCCGAGCAGTACTCGGAGTCGGACGGGATCGACTACGAGGCGATCGCCGCCACCGAACCGGACGTGATCCTGGCGACCTATTCCGGCATCGACCGGGAGCAGTACGACAAGCTCTCCGACATCGCCCCCGTGGTGGCCTATCCCGAGGGCACCGCGGCCTTCGGCACCCCCTGGCAGGACTCCACCCGGATCATCGGCGAGGCCCTGGGCAAGGACGCCGAGGCCGAGCAGGTCGTGGCCGACGTCGAGGGCCAGCTGGCCGCCGCCGCCGAGGACCACCCGGAGCTGGCCGGCACCACCTTCCTCTACGGCACGGTGGACCCGGCCGCCGCGGACCAGGTCTACCTGTTCACCGCCACGGACAACCGCCCGAAGTTCCTCTCCGCCCTGGGCATGGACCTGGCGCCGGTGGTCGCCGAGGACGAGGCGGCCCAGGACGCGTTCTACATCACCTGGTCCCCGGAGCGCGCGGACGAGCTGGACTCGGACATCTTCGTCTCCTCTGCCGCGGACGAGTCCGTGGGTGAGGCCATCGCCGCCGACCCGCTGCTGGGCTCCATCCCGGCGGTCCAGGACGGGACCCTGGTCCTGCAGACCGATGAGCAGGAGGTCCTGTCCATCTCGGCGTCCTCCCCGCTGTCCATCCCGTGGGCGCTGGAGAACGCCCTGCCGAAGATCACCGAGGCCGCGCAGAAGGCGGGCGGCTCCGCTGAGTAGTCATCCCCCGTCCCGCCGGGGCGCCGCGTGAGCGCCGTCCGGTCCTCCCCTGCCCCGGCCCGGGCCTCGCAGCATCCGGCACCCCGCCCGGCACGACGGCGGCCGGTCACCTTCCTGGTGGCCCCCGCCGTCGTGCTGGTGCTGGCGTGCGTGGCGGCCCTGGCCCTCGGGGCCCGGTCCGTGGACCCCGCCACCACGGTGGACACCCTGGCCGCCCTCCTCACGGGGACCGGCGCCGTCCCCGGGGACATCGACGCGGCCGCCGTGCTCTCCCGCATCCCGCGCACCGTGACCGCGATCCTGGTCGGCGCCGCCCTGGCCGTCTCCGGGGTGGCCCTCCAGGGAGCCACCCGCAACCCGCTGGGCGACCCGGGCCTGCTGGGCCTGACGGCCGGCGCCTCGCTGGCCGTGGCCCTCGGGCTCGGGGCGGGCCTGCCGTCCGGGCTGGGGACCGCCGTGGTGCTGGCGATCCTCGGGACGGTGCTGGCCGCCGTCGTGGTCTATGCCGTGGCCTCCGCGGCCTCCCGCCTGGGCGCCGGCACCGGTGCCGCCCCCGGCCCGCTGTCCCTGGTGCTGGCCGGGGCGGCCGTCACGGCCGGCTGCACCGCGGCCACGAGCGCGCTGCTGATCCTCTCCCCGGCCGTGCTGGAGCGCTTCCGGTTCTGGACGGTCGGCTCGGTGGCGCGGACCTCCCTGGAGGACGCGGCGTGGCTGGCCCCGGTCGTCGTGGTCGGCATCCTCATGGTCCTCGCGGCCGCCCCAGGCCTCGACGCCCTGGCCCTCGGCGACGAGCTCGCCCACGGGCTGGGCTCCCGTCCCGAGCGGCTGCGGATGACGCTGCTGGGCGCGACCGTCCTGCTGACGGCCGCGGCCACCGCCCTGGCCGGGCCCGTGGTGTTCGTCGGCCTGCTCGTGCCGCACGCCCTGCGCCGGTTCCGCCCGGCCTCCACCCGCGTTCTCGTGGTCGGCTGCGCCCTGTGGGGCGCCGTCCTGCTCGTGACGGCCGACCTGGCCGGCCGGGTGGTCATCGCCCCGCAGGAGATCCACGTGGGCGTGACCACCGTGCTGATCGGCGTGCCCGTGCTCCTGGTGCTGCTGCGCCGCCGGGCGGTGTCCCTGTGAGCGCCCCGACGGGTGAGCGCACCCGGGCCGAGGCGGGCCGGCCGGGCCCCGCCGCGGC
>NZ_AFXQ01000007.1 GCF_000224415.1 Citricoccus sp. CH26A
GCCGTCCCCGTGCCGGCGTCCTCGGCCGCACCCTCCCCGCAGCCCGCCCCGTCCCCGCGACCCGCCGCCCAGGCGGGCCGGGGCCTGAAGCTGCCGGCCGCCGTCGGGAACTGGGTGGCCGCGGGCCGGGAGCGCCAGGCCGAGGCCGCCGGGCTGTTCGAGCGGGTGCTGGCCAAGCCGCCGGTGCGCCGGATCGCCAAGGAGCTCGGCGTGGACCTCACCCAGGTGCGCGCGACCGGCCAGTTCGGCGAGGTGACCCGCACCGACGTGGAGAACTACCTGGCCGAGCGCGAGACGAACATCGAGACCTCGGGCTCGTTCTGGATGCCGGACTCCGGGGACAACGAGCGCCGGACCGAGCGGATCCGGGTCAAGGGCGTCCGCAAGGCCACCGCGGCCGCCGTGACCGAGTCCTACCGGGACGCCCCGCACGTGTCCATCTACGTGGACGTGGACGCCAGCAGGACCATGGAGTTCGTCAAGCGGCTCAAGGCCAGCCGCGAGTTCGAGGGCATCAAGGTCACGCCGCTGCTGATCCTGGCCAAGGCCGTCATCTGGGCCGCGGCGCGCAACCCGCACGTCAACGCGTCCTGGACGGACGAGGAGATCCTCGTCAAGCACTACATGAACCTCGGCATCGCCGCCGCCACCCCGCGCGGGCTGCTGGTGCCGAACATCAAGAACGCCAACGAGCTGTCCCTGCGGGAACTGGCGATGGCGCTCACGGAACTGGCCAAGCGCGCCCGCGACGGCAAGACGCAGCCTGCCGAGATGGCCGACGGGACGATCTCGATCACCAACATCGGCGCCCTGGGCATCGACACCGGCACCCCGATCATCAACCGCGGCGAGGTCGCCATCGTGGCCTTCGGGACCATCCGGCAGAAGCCGTGGGTGGTGTCCGGCGAGGTCATCCCCCGCTGGATCACCACCCTGGGCGGTTCCTTCGACCACCGGGTGGTGGACGGGGACCTCTCCGCCCGCTTCATGGCGGACGTCGCCGCCATCATGGAGGAGCCGGCGCTGCTGCTGGAGTGAGCCCCTACTCCCCGGCCTCGAAGGAGTGCGCGAGCACCCAGGACGGGAAGGACGTGATCTTCGCGTCGATCACCAGCGGCCGGTCCCGCGGTCCCTCGACCCAGGCCCGCACCGGCTCCAGGTCCGACTCCTGCCGCACCGTCAGGGCCTGGCAGCCGTAGCCGGTGGCGATCGCGGCGATGTCCGTCTCGGGGAAGACCACGGTGTCCAGCTCGTCGGTCTCGTGGGCGAAGTGGTGGACCTCGGCGCCGTAGGCGTTGTCGTTGTAGACCACCACCACCAGCGGCAGGCCCAGGCGCACGGCCGTGTCCAGCTCCACGAGGGACATCATGAACCCCCCGTCGCCGACGCCGGCGATCGCCACCCGGCCCGGCAGGGCGACGGCGGCGCCGATGGCACTGGACAGGGCCAGGCCGATGGACTGGAACGCCAGCGGCACGCAGTACCCGTCGTTGTCCGGCACCCGGAAGTGCATGGCGGGATAGGCGTTGAAGTTGCCGCCGTCCGGGACGACCACCCGTTCCATCGGCAGCATCCGGTCCAGGGCGTTCGTCAGCGTGCGCGGGTCGATCCGGCCGCTGCCGGGCTCGCCCGGGACCACGGGCTCGGAGGTGTCCTCGAAGGGTTGGTCCGACCAGTTCAGCGACTCGGCCACCGTCCGGGCCACCTCGGGCGTGCGGTATCCGGCCGCGGCACCCGGTCCCGCCCCGGCCGCGTCACCGCCCGCTCCGGTGCCGTCCGCGCCCGTGCGGCGTGCCTGCAGGGCCGCCGTCGTGGCCTCGGCCGTCAGCGCGGCGTCGCCGAGGACGGCGACGTCCACCGGGTGGTGGAACCCGAAGGCCTCGACGCGGTCGTCGACCTGGACGACCGTGGCCTGTCCCAGCAGCTCCCCGCCCCGGGTGGTCCAGCGGTTCAGCGCCGCGCCGAACGCGATCAGGACGTCGGCGCCGGCGATCAGCTCGGCCGCTCCCTCCGTGGAGAACCCGCCCATCACGTCCAGGTGCCACTCGTCCTCGTGGAACAGGCCCCGGCCCGCCGCGCTGGTGGTCAGCAGGGCGCCGGCTGCCTCGGCGAGCCGGCGGATGGGCCCGACGGCGGCGCGCGCACCGCGGCCGCCGACGATCACCGGGCGCCGGGCCCCGGCCAGCAGCCCGGCGAGCTGCTCGACGGCCTCCGGGGCCGGTGCCGCTCGCAGAGGGCCCGAGGGAGGGGCCACCTGGTCCAGGCGCGCGGCGTCCCGCTCCGGGATCTCGGCGTTCTGCAGGTCCAGGGGCAGGGAGAGCACGACCGTCCGGCGCTGGTCGACCGCCGTCGTCACCGCCCGGATGACGTCCCGGACGGCGGAGTCCGCCGAGTGGACGCGCTCCGGGACGGCACCCATGCCCTCGGCGACCTTGTCCTGGTCGATCCAGAAATTGCTCTGCCGCTGGTCCCCGGGGATGTCACCGGTGACGACGAGCAGCGGGGTGTGCGCCTTGGCCGCCTCGCCGATGCCGGTCAGGGCGTTGGAGAAACCGCAGCCCTGGTGGACGGTCAGCACCGCCAGTTCGCCGGTGGCACGGGAATAGGCGTCGGCCATGCACGCCGCCCCCATCTCGTGCCGGGAGGCGGTGAACCGCACGCCGGCCCGGACCATCGCGTTGGTCACGCGGAAGTTGCCGCTGCCCACCACGCCGAACATCCTGCGGGCACCCATCCGGCCGATGACCGTCCCCACTGCCTCGTCTACTCGCATTGCCACTGTCCTTCCTGCAGGTGTCACCGCGCCGGGGTGCCGGCGCCGGTCGGGGTGGTCCGGGGCGGTCCTAGAGCTCGACGAACATGTCCGGCACGGACAGCTCACCCGTGACGGTCCCGTACCGGCGCGCCGTCTCGGCCAGCTCCTCCTGGGCGGCCATGTCGAACTCGGCGCGGAACCGCGGCAGCCTGATCTCCGCCAGCACCTCCGGCTCGATCGTCGCGTAGGTGCCGGTGATCCGGCGGACCTCGTCCGGATGGGCCTGGGCGTACTCCAGGCCCCGCACGAGCGCGTCCCGGAAGGAGCGCACGAGGTCCGGGTCGTTCTCGATGGTCTCCTCGCTGGCGAAGTACCCGCCGGTGTCCAGCTCGGGGTTGGCCTCGGCGTACGGCCAGCTGACCGCCACCATCCCCGCCTTCAGCGCGGGGGTGACGAAGGGCTCGACGACGATGCCGGCATCGAGCTGCCCGTTCTCCAGCGCCGCCTGGACGTCCGGGAACGCCATCTCGATGAACTCCAGCGAGCCGCCGTCGCTCCCGGCCTTGTCCATGACCTGGCGGCAGGCGGTGTCACCGATGTTCGCGAGCTGGTTGGAGGAGAGCGTCTTGCCCGCCAGGTCGGTCATCGACGTGTACCCGGAGTCCGGGGCGGCGATGAGGGCCACGTTGTCGTTGCCGGGCTCGCCCGTGGTGGTGGACCCCGAGCAGAAGAACTTGAGCCCGATGCCCTGCGACCGGGCCACCATCATCGAGACCACGTTGCCGAAGGCGAAGTCGAACTGCCCGGAGGAGACGCCGGGGAACGAGATCGCGCCGCCGGAGGTGGCCTCGATGGCGACGTCCAGGCCGGCCTCCTCGAAGAACCCCTGCTCCTTGGCCAGGTGGAGCGGCGCCACGTCCACGATGGGGATCGCCGCGACCGAGACCGCCCGCAGCCCGCCGTCCCCGGACCCCGTCCCGGAGGCGGCGGCCCCGGAGGTGGCACCGCCGCCGGCGGGTTCGCCCTGGCCGCAGGCCGCGGCGGTGCCGGCCACGAGGGCGGCCGCCCCGGTGAGGAGCAGGTTGCGGCGGGACAGCCACAGCCCGGGCCGGGCCGGGGTGCGGGTGGGGTGCGAGGGGGTGCCCATGACGAACTCCTTCGGTCGGGTGGACGTGCCCCCATCGAATCGCACCGCGTCCGCCCGGACCACTGATATCTTCCCGTCCTTTCCATAGACGAGGTCTATGGGAGCGGCCTCCGTGCCTGGAGGGCGTCGGGCCGATTGTCCTGCAGTGCCGCCGCCGCGCGCTCCACGAACCAGTCCACGGCGGCCGTGGCGCCACCCGCCGCGGCGTGGATGGACACGCTGGTCTCCACGTCCGCCAGGGGCAGCTCCCATGCGTGCAGCGGCCAGCGCGAGGTCCACCCGGGGACCACGATGCCCGGGACGACGGCGAGCAGGCCCGTCCCGGAGACGACCGCCGGGATGCCGGAGAACCCGTCCACGGTGAGCGACCCGGGCGGCGGGGGCGGCAGGCGCGACTCCACGATCGTGTGCCCGGTCGTCCCCCGGACCACGATGCGCGGCAGGCGGGCCAGCGCGTCCAGGGTGGGGGCGGTGTCGAACCGCCCGGTGCGCGAGACCCCCACGTAGCGGTCCCGGGTGATCGGCGTCGAGCGGATCCGGCCCTCCAGGGGGATCGAGGCGATCGCCAGGTCGATGTCCCCGGCCTCCAGGTCGCGGGCGGCGGTGTCCGTGTCCAGGGGCAGGACCTCCAGCCGGGCGTGCGGGGCCGCCCGCTCCAGCATGGCGGACAGGGCGGGCAGGAAGGCGGCCTGTCCCAGGTCGGTCATGGCCGCCCGGAACGTGGGCGCGGCGGTGGAGGGGTCGAAGACGGTGAGCCGGGCGAGGGCGGCGTCGGCATCCCGGGGCAGGTGCCCCAGTTCGGCGTAGAGCTGCAGCGCCACCCGGGTGGGCCGGACGCCGCGTCCCGACCGGCGGAACAGGTCATCACCCGTGAGGCGCCGGAGCCGGTTCACCGCGTGGGTGATCGAGGGCTGGGTGAGGTTCAGCCGGTCCGCTGCGGCCGTGAGGGTCCCCTCCTCGATCACGGCGGCGAGCACCCGGACCAGGTTCAGGTCGAGCATGCCGGGTCCGGGCACGCCCTGCGGCGACTCATGGTGGAGGGCCTGTTCATGGGACCATTCTGCCGACCGCCCGTGCGCGGTCCGCGTCACGTCCGCAGGGGCCGCCCCGGGCCGGTGCGAGCCCTGGGTGGACGCCGCCAATCCGTTGGAAGTCGGAATCATTGACACCTTGAACTACCGAGGTCGAGTGTCTAGTCTTGACTCAGGCTGTGGGGCGCATCACACCGGAGGCCACCGACCTCCCGGAGACCCACGGCATGACAACCCCCTGTCACGAGCGGAGCACCTCGAGCGATGACTGACCAGACGCCAACCGGCGCACCGGGCCCGCGCGGCCCGCACGCGTCCGAGGACCCCCGGCGGGAGACGGAGATCGAGCGGTTGCACCGCCTCGAGGCCGCCGCCCGGCCCGACCAGCGGCGGGGTGACACCCGCCGGCACGTCGACGCGGCCACCGTCGCCGCCCTTGACATCCCCACCCGCCCGGACCCGGCCGCACCGCCCACCTCCGTGGCGCAGTCCGGTGCCACCGGGTCCAGGACGAGCTCCGGCCCGGGCCGGGCCCGGCGCCGGGCCCGGCGGGGCTGGGGCACCCGGTTGCTCGGCGTGGCGGGCCTGCTCGGCTTCCTGCTGACGTGGGAACTGCTGTCCCGGACCGGCGTGGTCAACCCGACCTACCTGCCCCCGGCCTCGGCCGCGATCGCGGACCTGTTCCGCAACTTCGGGCTGGCCGCCTTCTGGGAGGCCGTCGGGGACACGATGCTGCAGTGGTTCCTCGGCATGGTCATCGCCGTCACGGCCGCCACGGTGCTCGGGTTCATCATCGGCTCCTCGACGTTCCTGCGCCGGTTCACGAACTCGACCATCGAGTTCCTGCGTCCGGTGCCGTCGGTGGCCCTGATCCCGCTCGCGGTGCTGCTCTACGGCGTGAGCATCCAGTCCGCGTTGCTGCTGATCGTCTACGCCTCCTTCTGGCAGGTCCTCATCCAGGTCCTCTACGGCGTGGCCGACGTGGACAACGTGGCCATGAACACCGCACGGTCCTACGGCCTGGGCCCGCTGGCCCGCCTGCGGTACGTCATCTTCCCGACCACCCTGCCTTACCTGATGACGGGCGTCCGCCTGGCCGCCGCCGTCGCACTGATCCTGGCGATCACCGCCCAGCTGATCATCGGCACCCCGGGCCTGGGCGCGGAGATCGCCAAGGCCCAGTCCGGCGGCTCCTACGTGGCCATGTACGCCCTCATCCTGGCGACCGGCATGCTCGGCGTCCTCATCAACATCGTCATGCGCGTGATCGAGCGGCGCGTGCTGTCCTGGCACTCCTCGGTGCGTACGGAGGTCGTCAAGTGAAAACCCTCAAGTCCCTCCTGTACATCGTCGGCCTGCCGGTCATCCTGCTGGTCCTCTGGTACCTCGCCACCGCGTTCGGCGAGAAGAACTTCTTCGTCCCCACCCCGGCGCTGCTGGCCGAGACCTTCGTGGAGACCTGGACCTGGGACCGGATGACCACCGACGTCTTCCCGTCCCTGGTCCGGCTGTTCTGGGGCATCCTCGGCTCGATCGTCATCGGCATGGTCGGCGGACTGCTCATCGGCTCGGTCCGCTGGCTGCGGGCACTGCTGGAGCCGACCATGGAGTTCTTCCGGGCCATCCCGCCCACGGTCCTGATCCCCGTCCTGATGCTGCTGATCGGCATCGGCGACGACATGAAGGTCGCGGTGATCATCGCCGGCGCCGTCTGGCCGATCCTGCTGAACACGATCGAGGGCGTGCGCGCCATGGACGAGGTCCTCTCGGACACCACGCACACCTACGGCATCAAGGGCTTCAACCGGGTCCGCTACCTGATCCTGCCCTCGGCGATGCCGCAGATCATGGCCGGCATCCGCCAGTCGCTGTCCATCGCGCTGATCCTGATGGTCATCTCCGAGATGTTCGCCGCGTCCTCCGGCCTGGGCTTCACCATCGTGCAGTTCCAGCGGTCCTTCGCGATCCCGGAGATGTGGTCCGGCATCGTGCTGCTGGGCATCATCGGCGTGCTGTTGTCCTTCGTCTTCCAGCTCGTCGAGCGCGTCGTGCTGCGCTGGTACCACGGCCTGAGGGAGATCGAGAATGCAGCCTGATCCGCACTCCGCCCCCGCCGGCGACCACCGCGCCGCCGGCATCCCCGCTTCCGAACCGACCATCCCCACCCAGGAAGGGACCGAGGACATGACCCCGGACCAGATCTCCACCGAAGGCACCGTCTCCTCGCAGGGTGGCGTGGCCGAGACCCCCGACGGCCTGCTCACCGTGGGCAAGACCATGCCGGACGGCGAGGCCATGCTGGCCGTGCGCAACCTGAAGAAGGTCTACCACACCGACGGCGGTGACATCGAGGCTGTCCGGAACCTCACCTTCGACCTGCCCCAGGGCCAGCTGGCCTGCCTGGTGGGCCCCTCCGGCTCCGGCAAGACCACGCTGCTCAAGTGCATCTCCGGCCTGCTGGCACCCACCGCCGGAGAGGTCACCCTGCACGGCAAGAAGGTCACCGGCCCGCCGAAGTCCATGGCCGTGGTGTTCCAGGAGTACGGCCGGTCCCTGTTCCCGTGGATGCGGGTGCGGGACAACGTGGAGCTGCCGCTGAAGAACCAGGGCGTGGACAAGGCCAAGAGGGACGAGCTCGTGGACAACGCGCTGGAGGCGGTGGGCCTGGCCCACGTGCCGAAGTCCTACCCGTGGCAGCTCTCCGGCGGCATGCAGCAGCGCGTGGCCATCGCCCGCGCCGTGGCCTACCAGCCCGAGGTGCTGCTGATGGACGAGCCGTTCGCCGCCGTCGACGCCCAGACCCGTGCCGACCTCGAGGACCTGGTCCGCAGCGTGTGGAAGCAGCTGGGCGTCTCGGTCCTGTTCGTCACCCACGACATCGACGAGTCCGTCTACCTGGGCGAGCGCGTCATCATCCTGTCCTCCTCGCCGACCGTGATCCAGCAGGACGTGCTGATCGACCTGCCGGAGGAGCGCGACCAGCTCGAGACCCGGTCCTCGCAGCGCTTCTCCGAACTGCGCCACCACGTCTACGAGCAGATCCAGCTGGCGAAGAAGGGCTTCCGCCCCGAGGACGCCCTCGCCAAGTAGGCGAACCCCGCCGCTCCCGTCGACGTGCGGGCAGCCCCCCCTCGTGCCGCCGGTCGCGGCCTGGGGGAGGCTGCCCGCACGGTCGTCTCCGGGGACCGATGGGACCTCCCGCCCGGGCCCGTGACCGTCAGGTCGACGCGGGGGCTGTCCGCGGCGGGGCCGGTGACGCGGACGTGGCGGCGGCCGGCCGGTCGGGGGGTGCATCCGGTCAGTGCGGCACCGGACCGTGCGCTCCCCGCCGCCACCGTCCACGGCGTGCGGTTCATCGGCCCGTGTCAGCGCCCCGTTCGGTTCCCGTGCCCGGGATTGCCGATGCGCATGCCTCGCGTCCGCGGGCGGGGGAGGTTCATGTGGTCCACGATGACGGGGGCACGATAACCGCCGCTGCAGGATATTGCAGGTGAACACTGGGTGAACCGGAGCGGCGGATCGCGACGGCGTACGCACCTAGCAGAGCGTTGCCGGAAGTCAATACTCGATCGTCACGGCCGCTGCTGACAGGGCAGGAGGGCCGTCGCGGGAGGCCGTACGGCCCCTCGCTCCACCGGCATCGAGTAGGGCCTGAGAGTCGGCGGACCCTGGGGCCCGCGGGAGGCTGGTGGTAACCGGGTGTACCGCTGGCCGGACGGAGACCTTAGCGTGATCTCAAGGATCTCAGCAGCGCGACCTATCCGAATGTCCCGGTCGAGCCGGCATGATCCGCCATCCGAGTGCAGCCGTCCTGTCTCAGCCCCCCGGTCCCGGAAACTCCCTCCGGACCGCCGGGGGGCCACGGGGGGCAGAGCAGGAAGACCATCCGTGAGCACAACCGACCGCCCAGACCACGCCGTCCCCGGCATCCCGGCCATCCTCCCGGCCGCGGCCCAGCCCGCCGGCCGGCCCGGGGGCACGTCCCACCCCGGGCAGCGCCCCGGCTGCGCCCCGGCCGGCAGCGCCGCCGTGGCCGCCTTCGGCCGCGTCATCACCACGATGGTCACCCCCTTCGACGCGGCCGGGAAGATGGACGCGACGGCCGCCGAGCAACTGGTGGGCCGGCTGACCCGCGACGGCTGGAACGACGGTGTGCTGGTCAACGGCGCGACCGGTGAGTCCAGTGCCACGGACGACGCGGAGAAGCGGCGCATGATCGTGGCGGCCCGCCGGGCCGTGTCCGGGACCGGCCGGAAGGTCATCGCCGGGGTCGGCTCCGGCAACACCGCCCACAGCATCCGGCTGGCGGTCGCGGCGCACGAGGCGGGGGCCGACGGACTGCTCGTCGCGGCGCCCTACTACTCCCGCCCCAGCCAGTCCGGGCTGCTCGAGCACTTCCGGGCGATCGCGGATGCCACCCCGCTGCCGGTGATGCTCTACGACAACCCGGGGCGCGTCGGGGTGGACCTCGAACCGGAGACCCTCCGGGACGCCGCCCAGCACCCGCAGATCATCGCCGTCATGGACGCCACGGGAGACCTCGGCGCGGCGTCCTCGATCATGCGCACCTCCGGGCTGGCCTTCTATTCCGGAGACGACATGCTCAACCTGCCCTGGCTGTCCGTGGGCGCCACCGGCTTCGTGTCCGTGGCCGGGCACGTGGTGGGCGACCGGTTGCAGACGCTGCTGCGCCTGCACGACGAGGGCCGCAACGCCGAGGCACTCGCCCTGCACCGCCAGCTGCTGCCGATCTGTACCGGGATGCTCCGCGCCCCGGCCGCGGCCTCGGCCAAGGCGGCCCTGCGCGCGCTGGGCCTGCCGGGCGGTTCGGTCCGGCTGCCCCTGGTGGACCTGACGGAGGACCAGTACCGAGACATCCGGCTGGACCTGGTGGCCACGGTCACGGAGCTCGGCGTCCCCACGCCCCGTGCTCCGAAGGACCCGCCCCGGCCCGCCCGTGCGGCGAGGACCACCGGCGCCCGGAAGGCCTCCCCGGTTCGCATGGGAGCACACTGACGCCCACGGCGGACCCGCGAGGGGAGGCATCGTGACCCACCTCGGCCGCCCCGCCCGGGTCCCGCCCCGCCCGGGTCCATAATTGAGCTGTGACGCACGATCCGGTGACCCGCGACGAGGCTGGCCGAGCGCTCTACGCCGAGCGCTCGAGGCTCCTGCCCGGCCTCGGACACCCCCCGGCGCCGCCCCGGACCGGCCTCGAGGACCCCGTCCGCGAACACCGGTGGCGCATGGCCGGGGAGTCCGCCCCGCTCCCGGACGCCTCCGGTGGTCCCCGCGACCGGGGCCAGGCCCGGGCCTCCCGCCGTGTCCAGCGCTGAGACGCCGCGGGACAGCACCCTGGACCGGTTGATCCGGATCCTCGGTGCCTTCGACGCCGACCGTCCCACCCTCTCCGTCGCCGCCCTGGCCCGCCGGGCGGACATCCCCCTGCCCACCGCCTACCGGTGGGTGGACCGGCTCACCGCGGCGGGACTGCTGGAGCGCGGGGAGGGCGGCGCCGTCGGGCCCGGGATGAGGCTGTGGGAGCTGGCCTCCCGGTCCTCCCCGGGCACCTCGCTGCGCCGGGCCGCGATGCCCTACATGGACGACGTCCAGGCGGTGCTGCGCCAGCACACCCAGATCGCCGTCCTGGACCCCGCCGGGGTGCTCGTCCTGGAACGGCTCTCCGCCCGCGGCGCGGTGCCGAACCAGGCCACCATCGCCGGCCGGCTGCCCACCTTCACCACGGCGCTGGGGCTGGTGCTGCTGGCCTTCGCCCGCCGGCACGTCGCCGAGTCGTTCCTGGCCGAGCACGCCGCGGAGCTCGGCCTGCCCCTGGCGGAGACGTGGCACGACGGCGCCGCCTCCTCGGCGGCCCGGCCCGGCCCCGCCGGCGGGACGCTGCGCGGGTCCGCCCGGGGTGTCGTCAACCCCACGGCGCCGGAGTTGCGGGCCCTGCTGGCCGAGGTCCGCCGCCAGGGCTGGGCGTCGGTGGACGGGCAGATCGACTCGGAGGCCACCGGCGTGGCCGTCCCGGTGCTCTCCCCGGAGGGCCAGACGATCGCCGCCCTGGGCGTGGTGGTGCCCCGGACCTCGGAGTTCCGGCCCGGACTGGCCCCCATGCTGCTGGCAGCCGCCCGCGGCATCAGCAGGGCGCTGGGTCCACAGGACGAGCTGCCCCGGGCGGATCGGATCCACCCCGACCATCCCCCCGTCGAGGTGCCCCGCGAGTAGCGGGGCCTGCCCGGGGGCGCTCGCGGACGGACGCGAGGGTGACCGGCCGCCGACGTCATTCTCACCGGGTGAGAATCGACGCGGCACGGCGGTGTTCGCTCGATCACACTGGAGCCAGACCCGAACGTCCGTACAACGAAGGAGTTGGCATGGCAGAAACCCCCACAGTCACCCGCACCAAGGTCGGTATCGTCGGCGGCGGCCCGGCCGGCCTGCTGCTCTCCCACCTGCTGTCCCAGCAGGGCATCGACAACGTCGTCGTGGAGAAGCGGGACCACGAGACCATCAAGAACACCCACCGCGCCGGCATCCTCGAGCAGCAGGCGGTGCGGATGCTGACGGACACGGGCGTGGACGGCCGCGTGCTCACCGTCGGCGACGAGCACGAGGGCATCGACCTGCGGTTCAACGGCGAGTCCCACCCGCTGAACTTCCCGGACCTGGTGGACGCCACCGTCACCCTGTACGCCCAGAACGAGGTCTTCGTGGACCTGGCCGCGGCGCGGAAGCGCGACGGCGGCGACGTCCGGTTCGAGGCCGAGGTCATCGAGGTCCTCGACCTGGAGACGGACACCCCGACGTTCCGCTACAAGGACATCTCCGAGGGCGCGAACCCGGACGAGGTGTTCGAGATCCAGTGCGACGTCCTCGTGGGCGCGGACGGCTCCCGCTCCTTCTGCCGCCGTGCGGTGGGGGAAGCCCAGGGCCACAAGGACTTCAAGATCGAGTACCCCTTCGCCTGGTTCGGCATCCTCACCGAGGCCCCGAAGTCCTCCCCGGAGTTGATCTACGCGAACTCCCCGGACGGTTTCGCCCTCATCTCCCAGCGTTCCGAGACCGTCCAGCGGATGTACTTCCAGTGCGCCCCGGATGAGAACGTGGACGACTGGTCGGACGACCGCATCTGGTCCGAACTGCAGAAGCGCGTGGACGGCCCGGACGGCCTGCAGCTGAAGACCGGCCCGATCTTCGACAAGACCGTGCTGAACTTCCGCTCCTTCGTCCGCGAGCCCATGCGCCACGGCAACATGTTCCTGGCCGGCGACGCCGCGCACACCGTCCCGCCGACCGGCGCCAAGGGCCTGAACCTGGCGTTCGCGGACGTGCAGGTGCTGTTCAACGCGCTGGAGTCCTTCTACTCCTCTGGTTCCCGCGAGCTGCTGGACGCCTACGCGGACACCGCCCTGAAGCGGGTCTGGAAGGCGCAGAACTTCTCCTACTGGATGACCTCCATGCTGCACACCCGCGCCGACGCCAACCCGTTCGAGGCCAAGCGCGCGCTCGGGGAGCTGGAGACGATCACCTCGTCCCGTTACGGTCAGCAGTACCTCGCCGAGTCCTACACCGGCTGGCCCCACGCCTGACCGGCGCCCCCGGCCCGGCCCCCCGAACCACCCGACCTCCACCAACCCCACCCGAAAGGAGCAGCCCGTGAGCCAGGACCAGCATGATCCTGCTGAGGAGAGCTTCAGCAACAGCCACGTGCTCGACCCCGCTGCGACCCAGGACTCCCAGGAGACCATCAACGCGGAGATGCAGGACATCCACGACGCGGCCTCGGGGGAGACCCAGCCGCGCGTGAACTTCCCGCCGTACCGCAGCTCGCTGTACCGCCACCCCACCAAGTCCATGCACCACGCGGACCCGGAGACCATCGAGCTGTGGTCCCCGGCGTTCGGCAACCGCGACGTGCACACCCTGGAGTCGGACCTGACCATCCAGGGCCAGGGGGAACCGCTGGGCGAACGGATCGTCGTGCGCGGCAAGATCCTGGACGGCGACGGCCGCCCGGTGCGCAACCAGCTCGTGGAGATCTGGCAGGCCAACGCCTCCGGCCGCTACGTGCACAAGCGCGACCAGCACCCGGCTCCGCTGGACCCGAACTTCACCGGCGTGGGCCGCACCATCACCGGTGACGACGGCTCCTACGAGTTCACCACCATCAAGCCGGCCCCGTACCCGTGGAAGAACCACCACAACGCCTGGCGCCCGGCCCACATCCACTTCTCGCTGTTCGGCACGGACTTCACCCAGCGGATGATCACCCAGATGTACTTCCCGGGCGACCCGCTGTTCAGCCTGGACCCGATCTACCAGTCGATCACCGACCAGAAGGCCCGCGACCGGCTGGTCGCCACCTACGACCACAACGTCTCCACCCACGAGTGGAACACCGGCTACTACTGGGACATCGTCCTCAGCGGCAGCAACCGAACCTGGATGGAGGGCGACACCGATGCGCATTGATCAGAACCAGCTGGACGCGGCACGCTCGGGCGACGAGAGGCTCGTGCCGACCCCGGGCCAGACCATCGGCCCGTTCTTCGGCTACGCCGACGGCTACGATCAGGTCCACCTGCCCTTCCGCGACGGCAACCACCTGGTCAACCCCGCCCGCCCGGACGCCGTGCGCCTGACCGGCACCGTGTACGACGGCAACGGGGACCCGATCCCGGACGCCATGCTGGAGATCTGGCAGGCCGACGCCGAGGGGCAGATCCCGCAGGAGACCGGTTCGCTGGTCCGTGACGGCTGGACCTTCACCGGCTGGGGCCGGGCCACCGTGGACAACGTGGGCACGTACACCTTCTCCACCGTCAACCCGGGACCCACCGAGGAGGGCAAGGCCCCCTTCATCCACCTCGTGGTCTTCGCCCGCGGCCTGCTGAACAAGCTGCACACCCGGATCTACCTGCCGGAGGACACCGCCGCCCTGGAGAAGGACGCCCTGCTGTCCTCCCTGGACGCGGACCGCCGCAGCACCCTGATCGCCGAGCGCCGGGCCGACGGCAGCCTGCTGTTCGACGTGCACCTGCAGGGCGAGAAGGAGACCGTGTTCCTGCAGTTCCCGGGCATCGAGTACCCGGACCACGCCTGAGCACCCCCGTGCTCGGCGCCCGGCTGGGCGGCAGCGTCCGGCACCCCGCCACACCGGGGTGCCGGACGCTGAGACGTACCGCACGGCCCCGCTGACGATGGGCCCGGTGGCCCGGATGCGCTCGAGGTATTCTGCGGACGCATCCGGGCCACCGGGCCATCGTTGCCGATAGCCTAGGAGGGGCCGGCCCGTTCCGGCCGACCCCCAGGATGCCGACCGGACTCGCGCCGGCCGCGCGTCCGCACCCTCCACCAGACCCGTCGCCAGACCCCCGCCAGACCCAGGAGCCCGCCACCCGATGACCGATCCAGCAGCGTTGCCGGAGACCTCCACCGCCGAGCCGGGTCCGACCGACCGGGCCGTGCCGGCGTCGCAGTCCGTCCGGGGCGCCGCGGAGGCGCGCGTGGCCCGGGACCCGGAGTCCGACGTCGGCCTGCTGGACCCGCTCTCCGCCGGCACCGCCGTGGCCGCGCAGTCCTCGGACACCGCCTACCTGCGTCACCTGCTCGAGGTCGAGGCCGCCTGGACCGTGGTGCTCGCCGAGGCGGGGATGACCTCCGCCGCCCACGCCCGCGCCGCCCAGGCCTGCGCGGACCCCGCCCAGTACGACCTCGCCGCGCTGGCCCACGCCGGCCAGGACGGCGGCAACCCACTGATCCCCGTGCTCAAGGCCATGCGCGCCCGCGCCGCCGAGGCCGCCCCGCAGGACGCGGGTGTCACCGGGGCCCTCCACGTCGGCGCCACCAGCCAGGACATCATGGACACCGCCATGATGCGGATGTCCGCCCGCGTCGCGGCGACGATCCTGGCGGACCTGCGCGCCGCCGTCGCCGCCCTCGTGGACCTGGCGCGGACGCACCGGGACACCCCGATGGTGGCCCGCTCCCTGGCCCAGCACTCGCTGCCCTCGACCTTCGGGCTGCGTGCCGCCGGTTGGCTGACCGCGCTCACCCAGGCCGGTCGGCGACTGGAGGCCGCCACCACCGCGCTGCCGATCCAGTGGGGTGGCGCCGCCGGCACCATGGCGGCCCTGTCCGGCCGCGTGGCCACGGCGCACCGCCAGGGGACTCTCGACGCCGGCCTCGGCCCCTTCGAGCTCGTCGAGCGCCTCGCGGACCGGCTCGGGCTGGCCGCGCCGGCCGGGCCCTGGCACACCAACCGGATGGCGGTCACCGGGATCGCCGCGGCCCTGGCCGAGGTGGTGGCCGCCTGCGGGAAGATCGCCAACGACGTGCTGGTCTCCGCCCGGATCGAGAACGGCGAGCTCGGTGAACCGCTGGCCGCCGGCCGCGGTGGGTCCTCGGCGATGCCGCACAAGCAGAACCCCGTGCTCTCCGTGATGATCCACTCCGGCGCCCTGTCCGCACCGGGCTCGCTGGCCCAGGTGCTCACCGCCGCCGGCGCCGCGAACGAGGAACGCCCGGACGGGGGCTGGCACGCCGAGTGGCCGGCCCTGCGCCACCTGATGCGCCAGGCCGGGGGCGCGGCCGAGCGCACCGCCGAGCTGGTCTCGGGGCTGCGGGTGAACACCGCGCGGATGGCGGAGAACCTGAACCGCGTGGGCCCGCTGCTGGTCTCCGAACGGCTCATGGCCGAGCTCGCCCCGGTGTTGCAGGAGCAGGCCGGCGGAGAACCCGGATCCGGCAAGGCCCGGCTCCAGGCGATCGTGGACCGCAGCCTGGGCGGCGGCCCGGACGAACCCGACTTCCGCACCCTGCTACGCGCCGAGCTGCCGCAGTCCGTCTCCGACGAGCGGCTCGACGGCCTGCTCGACCCGGCGGAGTACATCGGTGAGGCCGGAATCCTGGTGGACCGGTTCGTGGCCGCGGCCGGCGGGTTCCTGGCGGCCGGCCAGGACTGAGCCTCCCCGAGGACCACGAGCAGAGACCGACCACCGACCATCCCCGCCCAGCCGGATCCGCGTGTGCAGGCCCGGCGGCGACCGACGAGAACCGACGAACACCGACGACTGACGACGACGTCAGCAGCCCAAGGAACAAGGAATGGAGCACCAGTGACGACACCAGAGATCACCGCGAGCCGTCTGACCAACGAGGTCGACTCGTTCGGAGAGCCCCAGGACGTCCTGTTCGTGGGCGCCGGCCTGGGCACCGGGGTGCATGCCCTGTGGCAGGACACCGCGAACCTGCTGGAGGAGCGCTTCCAGGTCATCGGCTGGGACCTGCCCGGTCACGGTGAGTCCCCGGCGCACAACGAGCCGACCTCCATCGCCGACCTGGCCAACGCCGTCGCGGACCTGGTCCGGGCCCAGCACGCCAGCGGCACGATCCCGGCCGGCGCCAAGGTCTACTACGCCGGCGTCTCGGTCAACGGCGAGGTGGCCCTGCAACTGGGCCTGGACCACGGCGACCTGTTCGACGGCATCGCCGTGATCTGCTCGGCCGCGAAGATCGGCGTGCCGGAGGCCTGGCGCGAGCGCGCGGAGTTCGTCGAGAAGGCCGGCACCCCGTCCATGGTCGCCGGTTCGGCGGAGAAGTGGTTCGCCCCGGGCTTCATCGAGAAGCACCCCGCCCGCTCGACCCGCCTGCTGCACACCCTGCAGGAGGCCGACCGGTTCTCCTACGCCCGGATCTGCGAGGCGCTGGCACAGTTCGACGTGCGCGAGCGCCTGGGCGAGATCACCACGCCGATCCTGGCCATCAACGGCGCGGTGGACGGGGTCTGCCCGCCGGCGGACGCCGAGCAGATCGCCGCCGGGGTCCAGCACGGCACCGCCGTGGTGCTGGACGGCGTGGCGCACCAGGGGCCCACCGAGGACCCGGAGAACACCGCCCGCATCCTCCGGGAGCACTTCGGGGCCGTCCGCGCCGGCTGAGCCCCACCCGGGGACGCCACCCCCGCGCCCCCGCGGTGACGCCGTCCCCGCGGGACGCCGCCCCCGCAGGCGCGGGCCCGCGCGTCGTCCGACCCCGATCCTCCCGAGCCCCCGCGGCACGAGACCTCACAGAGCAGGAGCTTCCATGAGCGAGAACACCCAGCAGGCCGCCCAGCCCATCGGGCACGACATGTCCGCCACGAGCCAGGACGTCCTCGACGCCGGCATGGCGGTGCGCCGCGAGGTCCTGGGCAACGCCCACGTGGACCGCGCGGAGTCGAACAAGGACGAGACCACCGAGGACTTCCAGAACCTCATCACCCGGTACGCGTGGGGGACCATCTGGACCCGCCCGGGCCTGGACCGGCGGATGCGCTCGGCCGTCACCATCTCCGCGATGGTCTCGGGCGGGTACTGGGAGGAGGCCGCCATGCACATCCGGGCGGCGCTGCGCAACGGCCTGAGCCGCGAGGAGATCAAGGAGATCCTGCTGCAGACCGCCATCTACTCCTCCGTGCCCGCCGCCAACATCGCCTTCAAGCTGGCCCAGGAGGTCTTCGCCCAGGTGGACGAGGACCTCGCCGCCGGCAAGGAGCTCTAGGGGCGGACCGGATCCCGACCCGCGCCCCGGCCCACCGCAGCCCACCCACCGTCACCGGGCCGGTCGCCCTCCCCGGGCTCCCAGACCGTCCCCGGCCCACCGCAGTAGCCTGTCGTTCGAACAGAGAGAAGGTCATCCCATGACTGCCCAGACTGACGCCTACATCTACGACGCCGTCCGCACCCCCTTCGGCAAGGTCGGCGGCGCGCTGGCCAAGACCCGCCCGGACGACCTGGCCACCGTCGTCGTGCGCGAGTCCGTCAAGCGCGCCCCCAAGCTGGCCGGCCTGCTGCCCGACGCCCCGGACACCCAGGGCACGGGAGCCGGCAGCGACCTGGCGCGGATCGACGAGGTCGTCTTCGGCAACGCCAACGGCGCCGGTGAGGAGAACCGCAACGTGGCCCGCATGGCCACCCTGCTGGCCGGGCTGCCCACCTCCATCCCCGGCACCACCGTGAACCGGCTGTGCGGCTCCTCGCTGGACGCCGCCATCATCGCCTCCCGCCAGATCAACACCGGTGAGGCCGACCTCATGCTCATCGGCGGCGTCGAGTCGATGTCCCGTGCCCCGTGGGTCCTGCCCAAGACCGAGCGTCCCTTCCCGATGCACAACCTGGAGCTGGCCAACACCACCCTCGGCTGGCGCCTGGTCAACCGCAACATGCCCAAGGAGTGGACCGTCTCCCTGGGTGAGGCCACCGAGCAGCTGCGGGAGAAGTACGGCATCGACCGTGAGCGGATGGACGCGTTCGCCGCGAACTCGCACCAGCTCTCCGCCAAGGCCTGGGACGAGGGCAGGTACGACAACCTGACCGTCGCCGTGCCGGACGTGGACCTGGCCCGGGACGAGACCATCCGCCCGGACTCCACCGCGGAGTCCCTGTCCGGACTGCGCACCGTGTTCCGCAAGGAGAACGGCATGATCACCGCCGGCAACTCCTCGCCCATGAACGACGGCGCCTCCGCCGCCTGGCTCGGCTCGGACAAGGCCGCCGACATCCTGGGCCGGCAGCCGCTGGCCCGGATCGCCGGCCGTGCGACCGCCGCCAACGAGCCGCAGTACTTCGGCTACGCGCCGGTGGACGCCGCCAACAAGGCCCTCGAGCGCGCCGGCATCACCTGGGACGACGTCTCCGCGGTGGAGCTCAACGAGGCCTTCGCCGCCCAGTCCCTGGCCTGCACCGACGCCTGGGGCGTGGACCTGTCCATCGTCAACGCCTGGGGCGGGGCCATCGCCATCGGCCACCCGCTCGGCGCCTCCGGCACCCGCGTGCTCGGCACCCTCGCACGCCGCCTCGAGGAGTCCGGCGACCGCTGGGGCGTGGCCGCGCTGTGCATCGGCGTCGGCCAGGGCATCGCCGTGGTGCTGGAGAACGTCAACGCCCGCTGACCCCGTCCGGTCCCCGACGCCGGCCGGTGCGTTCGCAGCGCTGATCCCGGCCGGCGTCGTGGGTCAGACCCGACCTGACAGACCAACCCTTCCCAAGGAGGAACGATGCTTGAGTTCGTGGACACGGCTGCCGAGGCCGTCTCCCGGATCACCGACGGCGCCACGGTGCTGATCGGTGGATTCGGCAACGCCGGCCAGCCGATGGAACTGATCGACGCGCTGATGGATTCCGGTGCCACCGGCCTGACCGTGGTGAACAACAACGCGGGGCAGGCCGACGCCGGCCTGGCCCTGCTGATCAAGGAGCGGCGGGTGGCCAAGATCATCTGCTCGTTCCCGCGCCAGTCCGACTCCTGGCACTTCGACGAGGCCTACCGCGCCGGCGAGATCGAGCTGGAACTCGTGCCGCAGGGCAACCTGGCCGAGCGCATGCGCGCCGCCGGTGCCGGCATCGGCGGCTTCTTCAGCCCCACCGGGTACGGAACCCAGCTGGCCGAGGGCAAGGAGGTCCGCGAGATCGACGGCAAGCACTACGTGCTGGAGTCCCCGATCCGCGGCGACTTCGCCCTGATCAAGGCCTACGCCGCCGACCCGTACGGCAACCTGGTCTACCGCAAGACCGCCCGCAACTTCGGGCCCGTCATGGCCACCGCCGCCGCGCACACCATCGTGCAGGTGGACGAGGTCCTGGACGAGCCGCTGAACCCCGAGCACGTGGTGACCCCGGGGATCTACGTGGACACCGTCGTGGGGATCCCGACCGGTTCCGGCGTGAAGGAGCGCGAGGAGCGCGAGGCCCTGACCGCCGGGCGGCCCAAGCCCTGCATGGCCACCAAGACCGCGGCCGAGCTGGCCGCCCAGAAGTGAAGGGGACGAGCGAGATGAGCGAGCAGACCACCGAGGCCGCGGACGTCCAGGCGTTCCACAGCACCGACACCCCGCTGACCCAGGACGAACTGGCCCGGGTCATCGCCGATGACATCGCGCCGGGCTCCTTCGTGAACCTGGGCATCGGCCAGCCGACCACCGTGTCCAACTACCTCTCCCCGGAGAAGAAGGTCACGCTGCACACCGAGAACGGCATGCTGGGCTTCGGTCCGCAGGCCACCGGCGACCAGGTGGACGAGGACCTGATCAACGCCGGCAAGATCCCGGTGACCGAGCTGCCGGGTGCCTCCTACTTCCACCACGCCGACTCCTTCGCCATGATGCGCGGCGGCCACCTGGACGTCTGCGTGCTGGGCGCCTACCAGGTCTCCGCCACCGGTGACCTGGCCAACTGGTCCACCGGCAAGCCCGGGGCCATCCCCGCCGTGGGCGGTGCCATGGACCTGGCGATCGGCGCCAAGGACACCTACGTGATGATGGACCTGTTCACGAAGAAGGGTGACCGCAAGCTGATGGCCGAGTGCACCTTCCCGCTCACCGGCGTGGGCTGCGTGTCCCGGATCTACTCGGACCGGGCCGTGCTGCTGCTGGACCCCTCCGGTGTGGTGACCGTGCGCGAGCTGCACGGCCTCACCTTCGAGGAACTGCAGGAGAGGCACCCGGACGTGCGTTTCGAGAAGGCCGGCGCCTGAGCCGCTGAGCCCTCCGCGCGGCCCTGGCCGCGTGCCCTCCAGACGACGGCCGGTCACCTCCCGAGGTGGCCGGCCGTCATCGTCCGTCATCCGGCCCCCGGCCTCCGTGTGCGGGCCGGTGTCCGTGCGCGGGCCGGTGCCGGGTTCCCGGCGTCCGTCATCATCGAGAGGACTCGTCCTGCGGGGTGCGGTACGGGACGAGTCTCCTGAACCCGGATCATCACTGTCCACACGCTGTGGACAGCGTTCCCGCGGGCGCCCCGGACCGGCCAGCATGGGCGGGTGACGTCCCCTGCGAACGCCGAACCCCTCCTGATCCGCCGCACCGAGAACGACGGGGGCCGCTCCGCCCGGATGCTGGCCCGCCGGGCCCAGCGGGGAGAGCTGGTCCGCCTGGCTCCCGGCACGTACGCGTCCACGCGGCGGTGGCTGCTGCTGTCCCGGCAGGACCGTCGCCGGGTGAGTGCCGTGGCCTTCGCGGACTCCCGACGCCGGCCGGTCACCTTCTGCGGGGCGACGGCGCTCGGACTCCTGGGGTATCCGGTGGTCGAGCAGGCCCCCACCCTCCACGTCCGCGCGGTGCACCGCGGCGACTCGGGGACGCGGCGGCAGGTGTCGCCCTACGTCAACGAGCAGGAGGTCCTGAAGACCGTCCCCGAGCTCAGTGCGCAGGGCCTGGTGAACGGGGACGGCCGCGTTCCCGTGCTTCCTCGCGTGCACCGGCACTGGAACGCGCCGGGCGGGGAGGCCGCACGGGCCGGTGCCGGTGCCGCGACGGACGGATCGTCACCGCTGGCCCCCACCCGGGTCAGCGTGTGCCTGGAGGACGGCACGGTGCTGGGCCGGGTGCGGGTGGATCCACTGCCGGCAGCGATGGCTCTGGTCTTCGGCAGCGAACCGCTGAGCACGGGGACCGCCGCGGCCGATGCCATCAAGCGTGACCACCACGCTGCCGACCTGGTGGTCGGCCGTGCGCGCGAGCTCCTGCCCTCCGCCGCCCAGCGCACCCGGTTCGATGCCCAGTGGGCGTTCGCCGACGCGCGGTCCGAGTCGGTGGGGGAGTCCTTGAGCCGGGCCATCATCCACGAGGCGGGCTTCGTGGTGCCCGAGCTCCAGTACGCGGTGCTGGACACGGCGGGGACGTTGATCGCCCGGACCGACTTCTACTGGGAGGACATCCGCCTGACCGCCGAGTTCGACGGACTGGTGAAGTACACGGGGCGGCTGGCGCGTCCCGGGGCCGGCGGCCCCGTGGGGCAGGACGCCCTGGTCCGGGAGAAGCATCGCGAGGACGCCGTCCGCCGGCAGGGGTATGGCATGGCGCGGTGGATCTGGGCCGACCTGTTCACCCGGCGGCGGTTCGAGGCCATCCTGGAGCAGCACGGCGTCCCTCGGCGGCGAGGGTGATCCACCGGCACCCTCAGCAGCGGTTCATCCGGATTCGGACGACATGTCCGTGGAGTCCCCCGGGGTGACGTGTCCTCTCGACCATGATGGGCCGCCCCGACCCGCCCCGCTCTGCCCCCGACCCGCCCCGCCCCGACGCGCGGAGGCGTGGCGACCTGGAATGACCGCCGAGGTCGGAGGGGCTTCACCCGGACGTCACCTCGGGGGCCCCGGATCGTCAACCGGGACGAGAAGGGTGGACGGGCATGGGCCCGGCCGGCCGCGACGGGATGACGCGGGGACCGGCGCGGGCCACGACAGGAAGGCATCCTCGTGACACCCACCCCGACCCAGAACCGCCGCCCGGGCACCCGGCGCCGTTCGTCCGCAGCCACCCTGGCCGTGACCCTGTCCGCCGCGGTCCTCGCCGGGGGCGCGCTGTCCGGTCCCGCCGCGGCGGCCCCGGCCCCTCAGGACGCACCCGTGCTCATCGGTCACCGTGGTGCCGCCGGGACCGCTCCGGAGAACACGGTGGCGGCCTTCGAGGACGGCCGCGCGTCCGGAGCGGACTTCTTCGAGATCGACGTGCAGCTCTCCGCGGACGGGGTGCCGTTCCTCTTCCACGACAACACCCCGGCCCGCACCACGAACGTGGACGAGGTCTTCCCCGGTCGAGAGGACGACCCCATCACGTCCTTCACCTGGGCCGAGCTGCAGCAGCTGGACGCCGGCTCCTACTTCTCCGAGGAGTACGCGGGCGAGAGGATCCCGCACTTCGACGCGGCCGCCGAGATCGCGACCCGCAACACCGGCGTGTTCATCGAGATCAAGTCCCCGGTGAACTCCCCGGGCATCGAGAAGGTCGTGGCCGAGGCCCTCGCCGAGGACGAGGAGTGGAACGAGCTGCTGGAGGCGGACAGGATCGAGGTGCTCGGCTTCGACGAGGCCTCCAACCAGCGCTTCGCTCAGCTCGCCCCGGACGTGCCGTTGCAGCAGCTGGTGGGCACCGTGCCGGACGCGGCCACGCTGGAGCGCTACGCCACCTTCGCCGACTCCTTCGGCACGAACTACCGCACCCTGGACGAGGCCGGGGCCCAGCGGGTCAAGGACGCCGGGCTGGGCCTGGGCGTCTACACCGTGAACTCCACCGAGGCCTACGACGAGGCCGCGGCCCTGGGCGTGGACCGGATCACCGGTGACTTCCCCATCCAGTTCTCCCGCTACGAGCGCGAGCTGAAGGTGTTCCCGCAGAACACCGGCGTGCGGATCGCGGACTCCGTCAATGACGTCCCCGGTGAGGACCTGCAGGCCGAGACCGGTGAGCACGTCGTGCTGGAGAACACCGGGAGGCGCACCGTCGACGTCTCCGGCTGGCTGCTCCGCGACGCCGCCAACAACCTCCTGAGCGTCGGCGAGGGCTACTCGATCCGCCCGGGCGAGCGGCTGCGCGTCTACACCGGTCCCGGGACGAACGCGACGGACGCCTACTACAACGGCGGCACCGCCAACGTCCTGAACAACGGCGGCGATTCCGTGGCGCTGTGGACGGACGAGGGGACGCTCCAGGACACCTTCGCGAACTGATCCGCACTCCACCTCGGGGGCGGTCCTCCCGAGTCCTGGTGCCCGGGGCCCGGGAGGACCGCCCCCACGTCGTGGTCCGCGGGCCGGGCGGTCAGAACGCGATCCGGGTCAGCAGCTCGCGCAGCTGCTCGCGTTCGGCGGCGGAGAGCTTGGCCAGGACCTCCTGGTCGGAGGCCTCGGTCAGTTCGTGGCCGAGCTGTTCGACCCGGTGGCCCTCGTCGGTGACGGCGATCATGCGCGAGCGGCGGTCCTTCGGGTCGGTCAGCCGCTCCACGAGGCCGCGCTGCTCGAGCACGTCCACGAGTGCCACCACCTGGCTCGGGTCGAGGTCGAGGAACTCGCTGAGCTCCCGCTGGGTCGGGTTGGTCCCGTGCGCCGCCACGGACAGCACCGAGAAGTGGCTCACCTTCAGCCCGAGCTCCGCCTTAAGCAGGGTGTTGGCGTGACCGGTGCCCCGGGACCGGGCGCGTGCGGTGAGGAACTGGATCTGGTGCGCCAGGCGGGTGGACCGGAGGCGGTCGACGCCGGCGGCCCCGGTGGTCGCGTCCGTGCCGGTAGCGGTGTGGTCCAGGCCGGTGGGTGTCGTGGTGGTCATGGTGGTATCCGTCGTGGTCGGGGCGGTCAGTGCCGCCGGTGGCCGGGACGGTGCGCCCGGCCGGGGGCCAAGAGGGCGCACCGTGTCGATGCCCGGAACTCAGTGCTCGTGGGTGGTCAGGTCGAGGTCCTTGGACTCCCGCGTCAGCACGATCGCGATGACGGAGACGAGCGCCATGCCGGCCAGGAAGCCGATGACCGGGACCACGGAGGTGCCGCCGCCGGGACCGGCGAAGAGCGTGGCCAGGATGGTCGGGGTGAACCCGGCGCCGATCAGGGTGGCCAGCTGGTAGCCCAGGGAGGCGCCGGTGTAGCGGGCGCCGGTGCCGAACTGCTCGGAGATGAAGGCGGCCAGCGGGCCGTAGAGCATCCCGTGCAGGCCGAGAGCGATGGTGAAGGCCAGGGTCAGCACGAACCAGTTGGTGGACTGCAGCATGGTGAAGAACGGGGTGAGGAACATGACGAACAGCACCAGTCCGGCGATCATCACGGGGCGGCGGCCGAAGCGGTCGGAGACGCGGCCGAAGCCGATCACGAAGGCGATGGAGATGACCGAGGCCACGGCGAAGGCGTAGAGCACGTCGGACCGGGCGTTGCCGGCGTCGGTGGCGTAACCCACGGAGAAGGTGGACAGCAGCACCTGCAGGCCGAACCCGGAGGCACCGCCGAACATCGTCAGCAACAGGGCCTTCGGCCGGCGCAGCACCTGCAGCAGCGGCATCTTCGGCTTGGGGGCGGACGAGGCCTCCTCGGCCTTCGCCAGGGCGGCGGTGAACACGGGAGACTCGCTGACCCGGGCGCGGATCACCATGCCGATGACCAGCAGCACGAAGGAGAGCAGGAACGGCACGCGCCAGCCCCAGGCCAGGAACTGCTCCTGCGGGAGGGCGGCGGAGAAGGTGCCGAGGATGAAGGTGCCCAGGGCCGCACCGGTGGGAGCACCGGCGTTGGTGAAGGAGGCCGCGAAGCCCCGCTTGCCGGACTCGGAGTGCTCCAGCGCCATCAGCGCCGCGCCTCCCCACTCACCGCCCACCGCGATGCCCTGGCAGACGCGCAGGAACACGAGGATGACCGCGCCCCAGCCGCCGATCTGCGCCGCGCCCGGGACCAGGCCGATCAGGGTGGAGGCCACGCCCATGATGAGCATGGACAGCACCAGCATCTTCTTGCGCCCCAGCCTGTCACCGAAGTGGCCGAAGATCGCCCCGCCGAGGGGACGGGCCAGGTAGCCGGCGGCGAACGTGCCGTAGGCGGCGATCGTGCCGGTCAACGGGTCCAGGCCGCTGAAGAACACCGCCGGGAAGACCACGGCCGAGGCGGCGGCGTAGAGCAGGAAGTCGTAGAACTCGATCGTCGAGCCCAGGTAGCTGGACAGGATGACCCGGCGGGCCTCGCGGCGCTTGACCCCCGGATCGAGGGCGTCGAGGTCGGGTGCGGTGTGCTGTGCGGAGACGGTCGTCATGATGCTCTCCAGTCAGGAAGGGGCGGGGTTCAGGGATGGGCGGGGGTCAGGAGGCCGGCACCGGCTGGGTGCGCTCCCGCAGGACGTTCTTGCGGATCTTCCCGGTGGAGGTGCGCGGCAGCTCCTCCACCACGAGCACCTCCCGGGGCAGCTTGTAGCGGGCCAGGCGGGCGCTGAGCTGGTCGCGCAACCCGGGCCCGCCGGGGACGCCGGCCCCGGTGCGCGCCTCCGGGCGCAGCACCACGAAGGCCAGCCCGGTCTCGCCCCAGCGCTCGTCCGGGACCCCGACGACGGCGGCCTCCAGGACCGCGGGCAGGGAGAGCAGGGCGTTCTCGACCTCGGCGGGGTAGACGTTCTCGCCGCCGGAGATGTACATGTCCTTGATGCGGTCCTTGATGGTGAAGTACCCCTGGGCATCCCGCACGGCGATGTCCCCGGAGTGGTACCAGCCGTCCGCGAGGGCGGACTCGGTCGCCTCCGGGCGGTTCCAGTAGCCCTTCATGACCTGGGGGCCGCGGACCCAGACCTCACCGGCCCGGTCGGTGCCGACGTCCTCGCCCGTGGCCGGGTCCACGAGCCGGACCTCGGAGAAGAAGTGCGGACGGCCGGCCGTGCCCGCGTGGGACAGGGCGTCCTGGGCCTCGAGCAGGCAGACGCCGGGGGCGGTCTCGGTCATGCCGAAGCCCTGGACGATCTTGACGTCGCGCTCGGTCCACGTCCGGATGGACCGCTCGCTCAACGGCGAACCGCCCACCATGATCGAGCGCAGCGAGGACAGGTCCGTGCCGGCGAAACCGGGGGCCTCGGCCAGCAGGTCGATCATGGCCGGGACCATGAACGTGCCGGTGACCCGGGAACGCTCGATCTCGGCCAGCACGTCGGCCGGGCGGAACTGCCGGTGGATGATGATCCGCCCGCCCATCATGAAGGTGGGCATCGTGGTCATGTTCATCCCGGCGATGTGGAACAGCGGCGCCACGGACAGCATCACCTCGTCCTGGCGCAGGTCCGTGCCGGTGAACGCATTGAGGTACTGGTAGGTCAGGTTCCGGTGGGTCAGCATGGCGCCCTTGGGGCGGCCCGTGGTGCCCGAGGTGTACATGAACAGGGCGACGTCGTCATCGTCCACGTCGGCCTCGACCTCGGCGGTGGAGGCCCCCGCGAGCAGGTCCTCGTAGCGCAGCCCGGGCCCCTCCGGGCCCTCGGCCGCCACGAGCGTCAGCCGCGGGTGCCGCTCGGCCAGGCGGGCGGCGACGTCGGCCACCTCCCGGCCGTACACGACGGCGGTGGCCTCGGAGTCGGTCACGATGAACTCGACCTCGGCGGGGGACAGGCGGGGATTGACCAGCACCGGGGTGGCGCCGAAGAGGTTGGCGGCGAAGAAGGTCTCCAGCAGGGAGGGGTGGTTGAACCCCACGTAGGCCACGCGCTCGCCGCGCACCACGCCGAGCCCCTGCAACCCGTGGGCCAGGCGGGTGACCCGCTGGCTGAACTCGCCGTAGGTGGTGGTGGCGCCCTCGAACTCGATGGCCACGGCCTCCGGTCGCACGGTGGCCCGACGACGGGGGTAGGTGCCGATGCCAATGTTCATGGGACTCCTTCGCTCTGTGGGCTGGATCACGATGAGACCCATGCAACACTCAAGCGTTGAGAATGTCAACGATTGGCATTAGGTCGTAACTGCACCGTGGGGCCTGCGCCTCGGCCGCTGGCGCGACACGATTCCTTTGCAATGGCGAATTCTTGGTAGGGTGGTTGACATAACGGCACCCGAAATGGTGCCCCGTCCTCGGCCTTCAGTGCCGCCCTGACCGGGTGGTGGGCCGGGGCGCGACGTGAGGTCGCGGTGTTGAGGCCCGGGCGCCGGTGCGCCCGGAGAGGACTGCCTCCACCCGGCCCGTCACCGCAGGAGAGAGACAAAGGCCGTGGGGCCGGAAGGGAAGCTGTGTCCAAACAGCGCATCGCCATCATCGGGGCAGGACCGAGCGGGATTGCCGCGCTGCGGGCCTTCGAGTCCGCCCAGCGCAAGGGAGTGCAGATCCCGGAGGTCGTCTGCTACGAGAAGCAGGACGACTGGGGCGGGCAGTGGAACTACAACTGGCGTACCGGCATCGACAAGTACGGTGAGCCGGTCCACTCCTCCATGTACCGCAACCTCTGGTCGAACGGGCCCAAGGAGGCCCTGGAGTTCGCCGAGTACACGTTCGACGAGCACTTCGGCCGGCCGATCTCGTCCTACCCGCCGCGTGAGGCCCTCTGGGACTATATCGACGGCCGGGTCCGGACGTCTGACGTCAAGGAGAAGGTGCAGTTCTCCACCGCCGTGCGCTGGGTCCAGTACAACCGCGAGGACGACAACTTCACCGTCACGGTGGAGAACCTGCGCTCGAAGACGACCTCCTCCTCGGAGTTCGACCGGGTGATCGTGGCCACCGGCCACTTCTCCTTCCCGAACGTCCCGGACATCACGGGCATCGAGACCTTCCCGGGCGCCCTGCACCACGCCCACGACTTCCGCGGCGCGGAGAAGCTGGCGGACAAGCGCGTCCTGCTGATCGGTTCGTCCTACTCCGCCGAGGACATCGGTGTGCAGGCCTTCAAGATGGGCGCGCGCTCGGTCACCATGAGCTACCGGAGCCGCCCCCAGGGCTACGCCTGGCCCGAGGGCATGGAGGAGTTGCCGGGCATCGACCGCGTCGACGGTGAGACGGTCCGCTTCTCGAATGGCGAGACCCGCGAGTTCGACGCCGTGATCCTGTGCACCGGTTACCTCCACAAGTACCCGTTCCTGTCCTCGGACCTGGCCCTGTCCTCGCCGAACACCATCTATCCCGCCGGCCTGTACCGCGGCGTGGTGTGGCAGAAGAATCCCAAGCTGTACTACCTGGGTGCCCAGGACCAGTGGTTCACGTTCAACATGTTCGATGCCCAGGCCTGGTACGTCCGTGACCTGATCATGGGCCGGGCGAAGCTGCCCTCGGCCGAGGAGCGGGCCGCCCACCTGAAGCAGTGGCGCGCGCGCTTCCAGGGACTCGACGGGGACGCTGACGACGTGCGGTTCCAGGCCGACTACATCCGTGAGCTCATCGAGGCCACCGACTACCCGATGTTCGACCTGGACGAGGTCGTGCGGATCTTCCTGGCCTGGAAGCAGGACAAGAAGGAGAACATCCTCACCTACCGGGACAAGCCGCACCGCTCGGTGATGACCGGGACCATGGCCTGTGAGCACCACACCCCGTGGTTGCAGGAGCTCGACGACTCCCTGGAGCGCTACCTGTCCACGCCGGAGCGGGCGGGGATGGAGGAGATCCTCGCGGGCGGCGGTGCCGTGTCCCCACGCTGACGGCTGGGGGCTGGCCTCTGGACAACGACGCCGGCCGCGCACCCTGGGTGCGCGGCCGGCGTCGTGGCGTGTGGGGGTGTCGGCGGGGCTAGAAGGCGATCTTCAGCAGCAGGCCGCGCAGCTGCTTCCGCTCTCGGGCAGAGAGGGTGCCGAGGGTGACGTCCTCGGACTCGAGCAGGATCTCCCGGGCCTTTTCGAAGAGCTCCATGCCGGTGTCGGTAGCGACGATGATCTTGGAGCGCCGGTCCCGGGGGTCCGTCTCGCGCTGGACCGCGCCGAGGGCCTCGAGGGAGTCGACCAGGGCCACGATCTGGCTGGGATCCAGGGCCAGGAACTCACCGAGTTCGCGCTGGGAGGGCTTCAGGCCGCTGGCCGCGAGGGACAGTACCGAGTACTGGCGGACCTTGATGCCCAGCGGTGCCAGCATGTGGTTGGCGTGACTTGAGCCACGGCCCCGGGCGCGGGCCGTGAGGAACTGGATCTGCTGGGCCAGCTCACCGGCGAGGAACCGCTCGGTGCCCTGATCCGCCAAGGCGTCCGGGGCGGACGCGCCCCGGTGGGTGGATGTCGACATAGGGGTCCTCGTGACGTTCGGCCAACCATTGATGTTCTCAAGTGTAGACCCCCTGCCGGTGCTGCGCGCTGGATGGTGAGCCCCGGATCGATAACCGTCGGGCGGGATGCTCGGACAGGCGTTCGTCCGTGCGCCCGGACCGGCGCGCAGCCCGGCGCTCGGCCCGCCGCTGCCCGGGCGGATCCCTCCGGGCGCCGGTCCTTCAGGCCATGGCGAAATTAGATCATTGACTTTCTCAACGGTATGGGCTGTCATGGTGCCAGCAGCACACCTCGCGAACCTCACCCCACGAACGTCACCCCCGAAGGAGAAGCCATGTCCCTCAACGGCAAGGTTGCCATCGTCACCGGTTCCGGCGCAGGACTCGGCCTGGCCTACGCCCAGGAGCTCGCCCGCCAGGGCGCCGCGGTCGTCATCAACGACGTCAACCAGGAGATCGCCGACCAGGCGGTCGCCTCCATCACCGAGGCCGGCGGCCGGGCCGCGGCCGTGGTCGCCCCGGTCGGCTCGTCCGAGACCGCCGACCAGCTGGTGAAGACCGCCGTGGACACCTTCGGCGGGCTGGACATCCTCGTCACCAACGCCGGCATCCTGCGGGACAAGTCCCTGCTGAAGATGACCGACGACGACTTCGACGCGGTCATCAACGTCCACCTCAAGGGCACCTTCACCTGCGTGCGCTCCGCCTTCGCGTACTTCAAGGAGAACGGCGTGGCCGGGCGCATCGTCACGATCGGCTCGCCCACCGGCCAGCGCGGCAACTTCGGCCAGACCAACTACGCCGCCGCCAAGGCCGGGATCGTGGGCATGGTCCGCACCTGGGCCCTGGAGATGAAGAAGGCCGGCGTGTCCGTCAATGCCGTCATCCCGGTGGCCGCCACCGCCATGACCAAGACCATCCCGTTCTTCGCCAAGGCCGTCGAGGCCGACGAGCGCGGCGAGGCCATGCCGGAGTTCTTCCGCAAGGACCTCGGCTTCGGCCCCGCCCGGGACGTGGCCGGGCTGGTCGCCTTCCTGTCCTCTGAGGCCGCCGCGGGCATCTCCGGCCAGGCCATCGGCGTGGGCGGGGACCGCCTGCAGGTCTGGTCCCACCCCGAGGCCGTCACCACCGACTACCACGAGGGCGGCTGGGACTACGAGACCATGCTCTCCGAGGGCAAGGCCATCCTCGAGGCCAACCTGCAGTCCGTGGGCGAGCGGATGCCGGAGCTTCCCGCCGAACTGCAGCCCGAGCCCGCCGGGAAGTAGCCCGCCCGGCGCCCATCGGTCGGACACCCGCCGGTCGGGCGCCCGTCGATAAGGCACCTGCCGACCGGGCGTCGGCCGGGACGCCTCCGGCGGCGCCCGGGCCCCGGGCGCCGCCGCCCGTCATCACCCAGCAATCGCACCCAGGAGGAACCATGGGACAGACCCCCGTGCGCTATGAATGCGCCGTCGACGTGGACGCCATCACCGCCGTGGACATGCACGTCCACCTCGAGGTCGACGACTGCGGCCACGTGGCCATGCCGGACGACATCATGGAGGCCTCGGCGAAGTACTTCAAGGCCGCCGAGCGGACCCCCTCGATCGACTCGATCGCCGAGACCTACCGGGGTCACGGGATGGCCGCGGTGGTCTTCACCGTGGACGCCCGGACCCAGATGGGACACCTGCCGAACTCCATCGACGACCTCGTCGCCGGATGTGCACGGCACAACGACGTGCTGATCCCCTTCGGCAGCGTGGACCCGCGCACCGGACCGGAAGCGATCGCCGAGGCCCGGCGCCAGGCCGAGGAGCTGGGCGTGCGCGGGTTCAAGTTCCACCCCTCCGTGCAGGGCTTCGACCCCTCGGACGGGCAGTTCTCCCCGCTGTGGGCCGAGCTGGAGCGGTTCGGGCTGCCGTGCATCTTCCACACCGGGCAGAACGGCATGGGCGCCGGGCTGCCGGGCGGGCGCGGCATCAAGCTGAAGTACTCGAACCCGCTGCTGCTGGACGACGTCGCCGCCGAGCACCCGGACCTGCCGATCATCATGGCCCACCCCTCGGTGCCATGGCAGGACGAGGCGAACTCGATCGCCACGCACAAGGCCAACGTGTACATCGACCTCTCCGGCTGGTCCCCGAAGTACTTCCCGGAGTCGCTGGTGCGCCAGTCCAACAACGTGCTCTCCCGCAAGGTGCTGTTCGGTACGGACTTCCCCCTCATCACCCCGGACAAGTGGCTGGCCGCGTTCGCGGACCTGCCGCTCAAGGACGAGGTGCGCCCGCGGATCCTGAAGGACAACGCGGTGACGCTGCTCGGCCTGGGCGCGAAACGCGGAACCGGCGACGCCGGCCGGGGCGCCTCTGCGGGCGAGCGCACCGCCGCGGGCGGTGCGGCATGAGCGCCGGGCGCCCGGTCGCCGTCGGGACCGTGATCCCGTCCGACCTGTACGGCTTCGCCGAGCGGCTGACCGAGGCCGAGCGGAGGGTCTTGACGGACCTGCGCGAGCAGCTGCAGTCCACCGTCTACCCGCTCCTGAACGACGCCTGGGACAAGGCCGAGCTGCCCACGGAGCTGCTCGAGGCGGTGCGCGGGCTGGACCTGATGGACCCGCCGGCGCTGCGGGAGGCCGGGGAACCCGTCCGCGACCTGCTCACCGGGTTCCGCAACTTCGAGCTGGCGCGCTGCGACATCAACGTCGGCACGCTGTACAACGCCCAGGCCGGGCTGTTCCGCACGGTCTGCACCCTGGGCGGCTCCCCGGAGCAGTCGCGGGACCTGGACGCGAGGATCCGCACCTACGAACTGACCGGCGTGTTCGGGCTGACCGAGCCGGACCACGGCTCGGACGTGGCCGGTGGGCTGGCCACCACCGCCACCCGGGACGCGGCCACGGGGGAGTGGGTCATCAACGGCGCCAAGCGGTGGATCGGCGGGGCCACCGTCTCCGACGTGGTGGCGACCTTCGCCCGGGACACCGCCGACGGCCAGGTCAAGTGCTTCCTGGTCCCGCGGGATGCCGAGGGCGTGACCATGACGATCATCCCGAACAAGGCCTCGCTGAGGATCATGCAGAACGCCCACATCGAGTACCGGGACGTCCGGGTCACCGAGGCCGACCGGCTGCACGGGATCAACTCGTTCAAGGACGTGGCCCGCTGCCTGCGGAACATGCGCTCGGACGTGGCGTGGATGGCCGTGGGCGCCCAGGCCGGTGCCTATGAGGCGGCCCTGCGGTATGTCCGCGGGCGCGAGCAGTTCGGCCGGCCGATCGCCGGGTTCCAGCTCGTGCAGGAGAAGCTGGCGATCATGCTGGGCAACCTCACCGCCTCGCTGGGCATGGTGGTGCAGCTGACCGAACAGCAGGCGGCCGGGGTCTTCAAGGACGAGAACTCCGCGCTGGCCAAGATGTACACCTCGCTGCGGCTGCGGGAGACCGTGGCCCTGGCCCGCGAGGTGTGCGGCGGCAACGGCATCACGCTGGACACGGACGTGGCCCGGTTCCACGCCGACGCCGAGGCCATCTACTCCTACGAGGGCACCCACGAGATCAACGCGCTGATCGTGGGCCGCGCCGTCACCGGCGTCGGCGCCTTCGTCTGAGGGCCACGCCCCGTCCATCACCGGACGGTCACGGTCCGCCGATCGTGACCCAAAACCATTGCGCTCATCAACCATTGTAATGTAGAACACATTCCTAGGAGGAAACCATGACCGAGACCACCACCCCCACGTCCAGGCTCGTCGTCACGTTCGAGGAGGCCAAGTCCCTGGCCGGCCAGGACCTCGGCGTCACCGAGTGGCGCGAGGTCACCCAGCAGATGGTGAACACCTTCGCGGATGCCACCGACGACCAGCAGTGGATCCACGTGGACCCCGTGCGCGCCAAGGACGGCCCGTTCGGCGCCCCGATCGCCCACGGGTTCCTGACCCTGTCCATGATCATCCCCTTCTGGTCCGAGCTCTTCGACGTCTCCGACGTCAAGACCAAGGTCAACTACGGCCTGGACAAGGTCCGCTTCACCTCCCCGGTGAAGGTCGGCTCCCGCATCCGCATGAAGGGCTCGATCGCCGACGTGCAGGAGGTCAAGGGCAACGGCCTGCACATCGTCGTCGATTCCGTCATCGAGATCGAGGGCGAGGAGCGCCCCGCCGTCGTCGCGACCTTCCTCGCCCGCTTCTACGCCTGAGGCACCCGCCTCCAGGCACTCCGCCCCACTCCACCCCCTCCCGGCGCGAGCCGGAACGCACCCCCGCAGGAGAAACCATGAAGAAGAAGCTCGTCTCACTGCTGGCCACCGCCGCCGTCGCGGGGCTGGCCCTGACCGGCTGTGGTTCCGGTTCACCGTCCGGAGGAGGCGGGGAGAGCTCGCCCGGGGCCGCCGCGTCCGGCGGTACCGAGTCCGGTGGCGCCTCGGGTGAGCTCGACAAGGTGATCGTCGGCGTGCTGCCGATCGCCCCGTCCGTGGCCGTGAAGTACGGCATCGAGGAGGGCATCTTCGAGGAGCACGGCATCGAGGTGGAGCTCTCCACCTCCAACGCCGGTGCCGCGATGCTCCCGGCCGTGGCCAACGAGCAGATCCACTTCGGCGTGGGCAACCCGAACTCGGTCATGAACGCCAACGACCGTGGCCTGGACATGAAGATCGTGGCCGGTTACTCGAACTCCCTGGAGGAGGGCGAGGACATCGCGGGCGTGGTGACCACCAAGGACAGCGGCATCCAGGGCTGGGAGGACCTGGCCGGCAAGACGGTCTCGGTCAACGCCCTCAAGACCCAGGGCGACCTGACCATCATGGAGTCCGTCGCCAAGGCCGGGGGCGACCCCTCGGCCATCAAGTTCTCGGAGATGCCGTTCCAGGACATGCCGGCCCAGCTCGAGCGCGGCAACACGGACGCCATCTGGGTCCCGGAGCCCTTCCTGACCAGCTCCCTGGCGAATGAGGACAACCAGCTGGTGGGGTACTCCTTCCAGGATTCGGTGGCCGGCATGCCCACGATGGTGACGTTCAGCTCGGGCAAGTTCACCGAGGAGAACCCGGAGCTCACGCAGCGGTTCGTCGACGCCATGACGGAGACGCTGGCCGCGGCCGACGAGGACCCGGACGGCGCCCGCGCCCTGCTGCCCGAGTTCATCAGCCTGCCCGAGGAGGCGGCGAAGAACCTGAAGATGGAGAAGCTCTCCGGCGAGATCCGCAAGGAGCAGATCGAGGAGGCCGGGCGGTTGATGGTGAAGTACGGCTTCATCAGCAACGACCCGGACGTGGAGAACCTGTACTGGGAGGGCTCCCAGTGAGCTGACGCCCACGCCCCCGGTGCGTGACCCGCTCACGCCACTGCGACGCCCCCGCCCCGGACCACCCGGGCGGGGGCGTCGCGGTCTGCGCAGGACACCGGGGCGGCGAGGGACGGACGGCCTGCTGCCCGAGCAGGCCGGTCCCGTCCCTCCCGGACTGCCGGGCGGCCCCGGTCAGGCCGGGTCGTGGTGGGGAGGGGCGCCGGTGTCGTGGGCCAGGACGCGCCGCAGCAAGGCGGTGAGCTGCTCCGTCTCCTCGGCCGTCAGGGGGTTGAAGAGCTGGTCGTTGACCTCGAGCGCCGGGTGGTACATCTCCCGGAGCAGGTCCCTGCCGGAATCGGTCAGGGTTGCCACCCGACGGCGGCCGTCCCGGGGGTCGCGGGAGACGGTCACGTGGCCCTGGGCGGACATGCGGTGCACCAGCTCGGTCAGGGTGGCCCGGTCCACGGCCAGCTGCTCGGCGATCTCGGACTGGGACAGCCCACCGACGGACCGGGCCAGGCACAGCAACAGGCCGAACTGGATGGAGGTGTGGTCGGCCGAGACCTGCTGCGTCCAGAGACGGCCGTGGCGGCTGAGCAGCCGCCGCACCGCGAGGCTGTGGAACTCCTCGGCGGTGGCGAGTGTCTGACCGTCGTCCTGCATGGCTCTCCATCCGTAGAACAGTTGAGATCGTTAATGGAATTCTCTTGTTTGCCATTGTGACGGCTGAGTAGAGTGTGAGTCACCTTACAGGCTGGGCGACCCCCTCGACCCAGCCTCGCGACCGCTCCTGCGGTCGCGGATCACCGCATGTCACACTCCAGGAGCACCCGATGATGAGGAATGTCCGACTGGTCGCCGTGGGCGCGGCCGCACTGCTGGCCCTGACCGCCTGTGGATCCGGTTCGCCGTCCGGTGGTGGCGCCACCACCGGGGCCGCCACGGAGGGGTCCGGCAGTGAGTCCGCCGCCGCCGGTGACCTGAAGCAGGTCGAGGTCGGGGTCATCCCGATCGTGGACGTCGCGCCGATCTACCTGGGCGTCGAGGAGGGCATCTTCGAGAAGCACGGCCTCGACGTCACCCTGACCCTGGCCCAGGGCGGGGCCGCGATCGTGCCGGCCGTGCAGTCCGGGCAGATGGACTTCGGCTTCTCCAACGTCACCTCGCTGGCCATCGGCCGTGCCCAGGGACTGCCGCTGAAGCTGGTGGCCACCGGCCCGCAGACCACGGGCGACTCCGAGGACGACTTCGCCGCCGTGATGGTCCCCGAGGACTCGGACGTGAAGACCGCCGCCGACCTCGACGACAAGCGCATCGCCGTCAACACGCTGAACAACATCAACGACACCGTGATCTCCGAGGGCATCCGCCAGGACGGCGGGAACGCCGAGTCCATCGAGTACGTGGAGATGGCCTTCCCGGACATGGTCGGGCAGCTGGAGGCCGGCAACGTGGATGCCATCGGTGCCGTGGAGCCCTTCGTGACCATCGCCGAGGCCGCGGGCGCGCGCCGGATCTTCGCCCAGTACGCGGACCCGATCCCGGACCTGTCCGTGGCCGGTTACTTCACCACGGACCAGATGATCGATCAGGACCCCGAGCTGGTGGACGCCTTCGTGACCGCCATGAAGGAGTCCCAGCAGTACGCCACCGACAACCCGGACGAGGCCAAGGCCATCCTGCCCGAGTACACCTCCCTGGAGACGGACGTGATCGAGCAGCTGACCATGCCGCGCTTCCCGCAGGAGCATGACATCGAGTCGCTCGAGCGGGTCATCGAGCTCTCCGTGGAGGGCGGGCTCATCGACGAGGCGCCGTCCGTGGAGGACCTGGTCCGCCAGTGACGGTTCTCGCGCCCTCCCCGTGGGGGCGTGAGGCCCATCCCCGACGGTGCGGGCAGTCCTCCCCGGTGGCCTCGGCCGCCGGGGAGGACTGCCCGCACCGTGGTGTCCGGGGTGGTGTCCGGCGCTGGAGTAACCCCCTGGCCGACGCTTGCGTGTCCTCGATAACTATTGAATTGCTCAACTAAATGTTCCACACTGAGGGGAGTGCGGACAGGGCACGTCAAGCTGCAGAGGAGTCGGGAATGTTCAACCGCGGGATCGGTGACTGGATCCACCGCAGGCGCGTGAAGTCCGCAGGGCGCACCGCCGTGATCAGCGCGGCCGGCGAGCTGACCTATGACGAGTGGGCGGTCCGGATCGACCGGCTGGCGAACGCGCTGGCCGCCCTCGGCGTGCGGGGCGGTGACCGCGTGGCCTACCTCGGCGAGAACTACCCCTCGTTCCTGGAGACCCTGTTCGCGGCCGGTTCCCTGGGCGCCGTGTTCGTGCCCCTGAACACCCGCCTGGCCCCACCGGAGATCGCCTTCGCCCTGGAGGACTCCGGGGCCACGGTCCTGATCGCCTCGGCCACGCTGGAACCGCTGGCCGTCGCCGGAAGCCGCGGGACCGGCGTCGGGACCCTGGCGACCGTCCAGGACGGCCCGCCGGCCGCCGTCGAGCGCCGGGATGGGGACCTGGAGGCCCTCGACTACGAGGGACTGCTGGCCGGCGGTGACCCGGTGCGCCCGGACGTGGCGGTGGACCTCGATGACCTGGCGCTGATCCTCTACACCTCCGGGACCACGGGCAAGCCGAAGGGCGCCATGCTCACGCACGGCAACCTGACGTGGAACGCCTTCAACGTGCTCACCGACCTGGACGTGACCAGCGAGACCCGGGCCCTGATGATCGCCCCGATGTTCCACGTGGCCTCCCTCGGCATGGGGGCGCTGCCCACGCTGCTCAAGGGCGGGACCCTCGTCCTGGAACCGCGGTTCGAGCCCGGGCGGGTCCTCGAGCTGATCGGCAGGCTCCGGATCACCAGCATGGCCGGGGTGCCCACCACCTACCAGCTGCTGGCCGAGCACCCCGACTGGGCCACCACCGACCTGTCCTCGGTCCGGATCCTGACCTGCGGGGGGTCCGCCGTGCCGATGCGGGTGCTGGAGGCCTACGAGGAGCGCGGGCTGTCCATCGCCATGGGCTACGGCATGACCGAGACCTCGCCCGGCGCCACGGTCCTGCCGGCGCACTACTCGCGTGCCAAGCAGGGGTCCGGCGGGCTGCCGCACTTCCACACCGCGGTGCGCGTGGTCGACCCGCTCGGACAGGTGTGCCCTCCCGGGGAGGTCGGGGAGATCCAGGTCCAGGGCCCCAACGTCATCACGGCCTACTGGAACCGGCCCGACGCGACCGCCGAGTCCTTCGAGCAGGCCGAGGACGGCACCTGGCTGAAGACGGGGGACATGGGCTATCGGGACGAGGACGGGTTCCTGTTCATCTCGGACCGGCTCAAGGACATGATCATCTCCGGTGGGGAGAACATCTACCCGGCGCAGGTCGAACAGGAGATCGCCCAGCTGGAGGCCGTGGCGGCGGTCGCCGTGATCGGCGTCCCGGACGAGCGGTGGGGCGAGGTGCCCCGCGCGGTGGTGGTGGTCCGGGAGGGCCACGAGCTGACCGAGGACGAGGTCATCCGGCACCTGGACGGCAGGCTCGCCCGGTACAAGGTCCCCAAGTCCGTGGTGTTCGTGGACGAGATGCCCCGCACCGCCTCGGGCAAGATCCGCAAGCCGGACCTGCGCCGCCGCTACGGGGGCTGAGACGCGGTCCCCGGGGCCCGGACGGCTCGCCCCCGTGGACCCCGAGGCCTACCGGGCGATGGACGGGCGCCGCGCCGTCACGGCGATGCTCACCGGCTGACCGCTCAGGCCGGGGTGCCGGCGGAGGACTCCTGGGACAGTTCCTGGGGATACAGCTCCTCGAGGAGCCTCAGCCCGCGCTCGGCCCAGCCGATCTCCGTCTCGGCCCGGGCGACCAGTCCCTCGTAGGTGTACCGCTTGAACGCCGCGGTGCGGTGGTGCTCCTCCGGCGGCACGGACCGCAGGCGGCGGGCCAGGGTCTCGGAGGTGCCGGCATCGATCTCGTCGATCTGCTGCTGCCAGGCCGCCTGGATCTGCCGGGTGTGCTCGCGGTAGGCCTCCAGCTGGGCGCGGGCCCGCTCCGGATGGGCGTACTCGAAGTAGGCGGCCCGCAGGTGCATGGGGTCGCGGTCCCGCGCCCACTGCAGGTCGGAGTCCATCCACTCCCGGAAGGACTCCCGCCCCGCGTCCGTGATGGTGTAGGCGATCTTGCGGCCCTTGCGCCCGAACGGGACCTCCTCGGCCTCGAGCAGGCCGTCCTGGGTCATCCGTCGCAGCTCCGGGTAGATCTGGGAGTCCGGGGCGTGCCAGACGTTGCCCACCGAGGAGCCGAACCTCTTGGCGAGGTCGTAGCCGGTCATGGGCTCGACGACGAGCAGGGCCAGCAGTGCATTGCGCAGGGACATGGCGTGGGTCCTTCCCGCTGGGGCAGCCGGTCCGCTCCACTGTAACCGCCCGCCCGCGGAAAGCCACTATGAGGATAGGTACGAGTCGGGCCCGGTGCGGCCCACGGCCGGCCGGCAGGCCCGTCCGGCCGCCGGGATTAGAGGGCCGCGTTGAGCACCGGTGCCAGCCGGCGCATGCCCTCGCGCAGCACCTCCGGGGCCACGAAGGAGAAGGCGAGCCGGAAGTGCGGGTTCGGGCCGACGTCGGGCGTGAACGCCGCGCCGGGCACGAAGACGACGCCGGCCTCCGCGGCGGTGTGCATCAGCGGCAGGGTGTCGATGCCGTCCGGCATGCGGGCCCAGACGAAGAAACCGCCACCGGGCCGGGCGTACATGATCCGCGGGTCCAGGGACTCCTCCATGGCGTCGACCAGGGCGTCGCACCTCCGGGCGTACTCGACGGCGCAGCGGGCGACGTGGCCCTGCCAGTCGAAACGGGTGAGGAAGGCCGTCGCGAGCATCTGGCTGGGCACCGAGGGACAGATGTACGCCGACTCCGCGGAGAGGTAGAACTCGCGCAGCAGCCCCGGCGGCACCAGCGCCCAGCCGATGCGCACGCCGGGGGAGAAGATCTTGGAGGCGGTGCCGAGATAGATGACCTGGTCCCGGTGCTCCGCCGCGATGGGCGGGACCGGGGCGTCCTCGAAGCCGAGCTGGCCGTAGGGGTTGTCCTCCACGATCAGCACGCCCTCCTCGCGGCAGATCCGCGCCACCTCGTCCCGCCGGGCCGCGGGCATGAGCGCACCGGAGGGATTGGCGTAGGAGGGGATCGTGTACAGGAAGGCCACCCGGCGCCCCTCGGCGCGCAGCCGCTGCAGGGTCTGGCGCAGGAACGCGGGGATCAGCCCCTCCTCGTCGGTCGGGGTGGTGACGGCGTCCAGCTGCCAGGTGTTGAAGGTGTTCAGCGCGCCCACGAAGGTCGGGTCCTCCACCACGACGACGTCGCCCGGGTTCCCGAGCATCCGCGCCGCGGTGTCGATCCCGGCCTGGGAGCCGGGGGTCACGACGACGAGTTCCGGGTCCGCGCCCTCGATGCCGTCCGCGGCCATCACCGAGCAGGCGGCGTCCCGCAGCTCCGCGGTCCCCTGGCCCGCCCCGTACTGCAGGGAGAGGTGGCCCTGGCGGGAGACCAGCTCGTCGGCGACGCGTCCCAGCTCCTCCAGCGGGAGGTCGTCCAGCCACGGATTGCCGCCGGCCAGGGAGACCAGGCCGGGGGACATGGCCAGGTCGAACACGTCCCGCACGGCGGACTGGCGCACGCCGCGGGCGCGGTCTGAAAGGAACGCTGAAGGATCCATCACCGGGTCGATGCTAGCAACGCCACCGCACCGGTGAGAAGGGCCGGGCCCGTTCAGGAACCGGTGGCCCCCATGCCCTCGGTGATCTCGTCGGTCGGCTCCGCGCCGGGGGCCGGGGTCGTGATCTCCTCGCCGAGCTCCAGGGGGGTGAGGCCGAACAGGTCCTCGACCAACACCCCGTCCACGTAGACCTCCGCGTTCGGCACCCCGGCGGCCGCGGCGGCGGTCTGGTTGAGCTGGGCGCGGATGCGGTAGGACTCGCACTGGCTGCGACTGACGAGGTCGCCGGTCAGTTCCAGCGCCACGGTGTCCCCCTCGACGCGGTGGGACACGTAGGCGAGGTCGTCCTCGGAGGGGTCGAGGGAGTTCGTGACGGCCGGGTCCCCGTGGCTGTACTGCTCGTCGGTGAGCAGGAAGCCGATGGCCGAGGCCACGGGATCCTCTGTCTGCACCGGCACGGAGGTGACGCGGACCAGCAGGTCCTGGCAGGCGACGTCGCGCCCGGTCGTGTTCGGCGGGAAGTCGCCGTTCAGGGCCACGAAGTACAGCGGCAGTTCCACGTACCCCTCGGCGGAGACGGTCGGCAGGGGGCCGTCACCACCGTCCGGCGACTCGGTGGGGTCGGGGAAGAGGTTGCAGCCGGCCAGGGCGACGGAGGCCGTCACCGCGCCCAGTGCGATCGCGACGGGGCGCAGGGGTCGGCACGCGCTCATGGAACTCCTGTGCTGCGGAAGGTCGCGGGCCGGCTGGTCAGGCGTCCGCGGAATGACCCGACCATCGTACTCCGGAGCGGGGCACGGCACGGGCAAGTAGGTGGCCGGGGCCCAAGAACGGGGTGGGCCCCGGCCGGTCTGGCGGCGATCCGGCCCTCGGAGGGGGGATGAGTAGACCGGCTTTCTCGCCAGACTCTGTACCGCGGGCGGGTGGCCCGCGGAAACTTGGTTGAGAAATCAATCCTCTCATGCCGAGGCCCACCGGCCAAGGTCTCCCACCGGGTGGAGGGGTGTCGTCCGCCCTCGGCGGAACCCGCGGCGCGGGCGTGTCCTCGCCCCCTGCACGGGCCGTTGCCGGGGGCCTCGGCGGCGACGCCGTCCTGACCTGCGCGGACGGTCAGTCCTGGGACGCGTCGTCCGTTTCCCCGGCGTCGACGGAGGCGTCCTGCCCCGCCTCGGCGGAGCGGGCCTCGGCGCGGCGGCGCACCCAGGACTGGACGTCGTCCGGATGGATCCGGCGGTGGGTGCCGCGGTAGGTGACGGGGATCTCGCCGCGATCGGCCAGCTGGCGCAGGTAGGTGTTCGAGACCCCGGCCAGCCGGGCCGCCTGCGAGGTGTTCAGCCAGCGGTCCTGCTGCGCCACGGAGACCTGGCCGCCCGCGGCGAGGCGGTCCAGCAGGTCCAGCACCGCCGCCGTGGCCGCCGAGCCGAGCCGCACCGTGGTGCCGTCGAGCACCACGGTCGCATCCGGCGTCGGGCCCTGGGCCGTGCCAGGCCCCGGATCCCGCTCCGAGCCCAGCCCGGGGATGCGCCGCAGGATCGCGAGCTCGTCCTCCGGCAGGGGGCCGTGGGTGGCGCTGCGGGACAGCATCGGGATCTCGTCAGCCATGGCCCGAAGCCTACCGGCGCCCGTGAGGCCGAACACGGGTGAGTAACTTTCGGCGGCGGTAGGCTGGAGGCCATGCCCTTGCGTAACCGACGAGCTGCTGCCCTGCCCGCCAAGCTGAGCCGGTCCTGGCTGCTGGTCAACGCAGCCCGGCCGGAGGACTTCGCGCCCGGGCTGGCCTCGGAGGCAGACTCGGTCCTGTTCGACCTCGAGGCGGCCGTCCCGGACGAGAAGAAGGACGCCGCCCGGCAGTCCGTGGTGGACGCGCTCAACGGCGGCATGGACGCCTGGGTCAGGATCAACGGCATCAACACTCCCGACTGGCAGAAGGACCTCGAGGCGCTCTCGGGCGCCCCCGGGCTCCGCGGGGTCATGCTGGCCCTGGCCGAGGAGCCCGAGCAGGTCACCCTGACCGCCATGCGGATGCGGGCCGGCACCCCCGTGATCGCCCTGATCGAGACGGCCCTGGGCCTGGAGAACGCCACGGCGGTGGCCCGTGCCCCCGGCACCTTCCGGCTCGCCTTCGGCACCAACGACTTCCGCAAGGACACCGGCATCTCCGACGAGCCCATGGCCATGGCCTACGCGCGGTCGCGGCTGGTCATCGCCTCCCGCGTGGGCAAGCTGCCCGGCGCGATCGACGGTCCCCCGGCGGTGGCCGACAGCGAGGAGACCGTGGTCGAGACCTCCAGGACCACGGCCTCAATGGGCATGACCGGCCGCCTGTGCCTCAACCGGGACCAGGTCGACTCCATCAACCGCGCCCTGTCCCCGTCCGAGGACGAGGTCTCCTGGGCCGTGGAGATGCTGCAGGCACACCAGGCCGGGGCCTCCGTGGGCGACGGCTCGTACCTGCCGCGACTGGCCCGCGCCCAGAAGATCGCCGACCTGGCCGACTCCTACGGCCTCTGGAACGCCTGACCGACCACCCCCACCCGCTGCCCCGTCCTCGGCGGCAGACTCCACCCCACCCCCGTAAAGGAAACAGATGTCCAACACCACCGAGTCGTCCGCGGCCTCCTACACCTCCAACCCTGCCGACCCGACTCCCGGGGCCATCGAGGACTCCGGCCAGGGTTCGCCCCGCACCGGCACCGCCCGGGTCAAGCGCGGCCTGGCGGACATGCTCAAGGGCGGCGTGATCATGGACGTGGTCACCGCCGAGCAGGCCAAGATCGCCGAGGACGCCGGCGCCGTGGCCGTCATGGCCCTCGAGCGCGTCCCCGCGGACATCCGCGCCCAGGGCGGCGTGGCCCGCATGTCCGACCCGGACCTGATCGACCAGATCGTCGAGTCGGTCTCCATCCCCGTGATGGCCAAGGCCCGGATCGGCCACTTCGTGGAGGCCCAGGTCCTCGAGGCCCTGAAGGTCGACTACATCGACGAGTCCGAAGTGCTCTCCCCGGCGGACTACGTCAACCACATCGACAAGTGGGACTTCACCGTGCCGTTCGTCTGCGGCGCCACCAACCTCGGCGAGGCCCTGCGCCGCATCACCGAGGGTGCGGCCATGATCCGCTCCAAGGGCGAGGCCGGCACCGGTGACGTGTCCGAGGCCGTCAAGCACATCCGCACCATCCGCGGCGAGATCGCCAAGCTCTCCGCGCTGTCCAAGGACGAGCTGTACGTGGCGGCCAAGGAACTGCAGGCCCCGTACGAGCTGGTCGCCGAGGTCGCCCGCGAGGGCAAGCTGCCCGTGGTGCTGTTCACCGCCGGTGGCGTCGCCACCCCGGCCGACGCCGCCCTGATGATGCAGCTCGGTGCGGATGGCGTGTTCGTGGGCTCGGGCATCTTCAAGTCCGGCAACCCGGAGGCCCGGGCCGCGGCGATCGTGCGGGCCACGGCCCAGTTCAACGACGCCGCCGCGGTCGCCGACGCCTCCCGCGGCCTGGGCGAGGCGATGGTGGGCATCAACGTGGGCGACCTGCCCGCTCCCCACCGCCTGGCCGAACGCGGTTGGTGATCGGCGCCGTCGGGGGCGCGGTCCGACCCCTCGCTCCCGCGGGGGCGGGGACGACCGGCTCATGACCCGCGTCACCGGTGCATCCCGCCCCCAGGACGTCCCCGCAGGGCAGGCCCCCGCGATCGGGGTGTTCGCCCTGCAGGGGGACGTGCGTGAGCACGAGCGCGTGCTCACGGCCCTTGGCGCGCGCACGTCCCCGGTGCGCGGTGCCGCGGACCTGGCGGGGCTCGACGGACTGGTCATCCCGGGCGGGGAGTCCTCCGTGATGGACAAGCTCTCCCGGCTGCTGGGCCTGGCACCGGCCGTGCGGGCCGCGATCGACGACGGCCTGCCGGTCTACGGGACCTGTGCCGGGATGATCATGCTCGCCGACCGGATCGCGAACCCGATCACCGGCCAGCAGAGCCTGGGCGGGCTGGACATCACGGTGCAGCGCAACGCCTTCGGCTCACAGGTGGACTCCTTCGAGGCCCGGCTCTCCGTGCCGGCGGTGTCCTCCGAGCCGGTGGACGCCGTGTTCATCCGGGCTCCCGCGGTGCTGCAGTCCGGGCCGGGCGTGGAGGTGCTGGCCTCCGTCCCGTCCGAACGGCTGGAGTCCGGGGTGGACTGCGGGCTGGTGACGGGGTCGGTGCCGGTGGCCGTGCGGCAGGGCAACCTGCTGGCCACCAGCTTCCACCCGGAGGTCACCGGCGACTGGTCCTTCCACCGGTACTTCCTGGACCGGGTGGTCCGCCGGGGGCCGTGACCTCCGGGCGGGGAGTCGCCCGGCGGAGTGATCCGCCGGGCGCCCCCCCGCCGGGGTGCTCAGTGATCCTGCAGCGGTCAGCCGGCGTGCGCCAGGGCCGCTGCGCCGTCCGCCGTCGCCGCGCCGTCGCCGGCCTCGTCCTGGACCGTGTTGCGCAGCACGCCCAGGCCCGTGACCTCGACCTCCACGACGTCGCCGGCGTCCAGCAGGCCGTCCTCGCCCCAGAACAGCCCGACGCCGCCCGGGGTCCCGGTGACGATCACGTCTCCGGGGTGCAGGCGGGTGAAGCCGGTGACGTAGGCGATCAGCGTGGGGATGTCGAAGTAGAGGTCCGCGACGGAGGCGTGCTGCCGGACCTCGCCGTTGACCCGGGTCTCGAGCGTCAGCTCCCGCACGTCGCCCACGTCCGCTGCCGGGACCAGGTAGGGGCCGAAGCCGCCGGAGGCCGGGAAGTTCTTCCCCGGGATCCACTGGCTGGCCGCCTTCTGCCAGTCGCGGACGGAGAAGTCGTTGTAGTTGGCGTAGCCGGCGACGTGGTCGAAGGCGTCCTCGGGGGCCACGTGCCAGGCCTCCTTGCCGATGACCAGGGCCATCTCGCCCTCGTAGTCGTACTTGCCGGTGGAGGCGGGCTTGATCGCGGGCGCCAGGTGACCCATCTGGGTGTCGGCGAAACGGGTGAAGACGGTCGGCGCCGTCTGTCCCGTCTTGCCGGACTCTTCCTGGTGGGTGCGGTAGTTGACGCCGATGCAGATGATCTTCCCCGGCTGCGTCAGGCACGGCAGGTAGGAGACGTCCTGCTCGTCATGGGTGGGGGCGCCGGCCAGGTCAGCGGCCGACAGCGTCCCGAACAGGCCCCGGACGACGGCCTCGTGCAGGGAGGCGGCCAGGTTCGCCCCGCTCGGGCCGAGGTCGTGGACGGTGCCCTGTGCGGCAACGCCCCACGTGGCCGTGCCTTCAGGGGTCACGTAGCTGATGTAGTTCACAAGGGTCTCCCAACGAGTCGAGCCAGGGGCGCACCATCGGTCCGCCGATCGCGGCGTCCTGCCGCGCGCATCCCGACACACGGTATCCATGGATCATGCACTCCGCAAGAAGAAAATATTCTTGAGTAAGAATTGCGAACAGAGTGGAAAAATGCCGTCGGTTGCGTCATGCTGGGGGTGTGACAGCCGTCTCAGCGGCTCGTGCGCCACACCGACCCCGTGCGTGACCGGGGGCCGGACCGGAGTCTAGGAAAGGACGACCCCCAGATGAGCACTTCCAAGCCGGCTCAGCACATGATCCTGACGACCTTCATGCTGCCTGCGGGATACCACAAGGACAGCTGGCGGATGGAGGGCAGCCGGGCGGAGGAACTGGGCAACCTGGACTTCGTCCTCGAGCTCACCCAGATGGCCGAGGCGGCCAAGCTGGACGCCATCTTCTTCGGGGACGTGGTGCACGCCAACACGCTGTTGCGCGGGGACATCAAGATGAACGGCTTCTACGAGCCGGTCTCCGTGCTCTCGGCCCTGGCCGCCCGCACGAAGCACATCGGCCTGGTGGGCACCATCTCCACCTCGTTCGCCGAGCCGTACAACGTGGCCCGCCAGTTGTGCGGTCTCGACCACATGTCCAACGGCCGCGCCGGCTGGAACATCGTGACCTCCTCCGACGGCTTCCAGAACTTCGGGATGGACGCGGCACCGGATCCCGCCACCCGCTACCGCCGTGCCACGGAGTTCGTTGACGTGGTGCGCCGGCTCTGGGACTCGTGGGACGAGGGTGCCGTGATCGTGGACCGCGAGTCGGGGGAGTACCTCGAGCGCACGCGGCTGCATCCCCTCGACCACGAGGGCGAGTTCTTCCGCGTGCAGGGCCCGCTGAACATGCCGACCAGCCCGCAGCGGCACCCGGTGCTCGCGCAGGCGGGCTCCTCGGGCCCGGGGATGGAACTCGGTTCCTCGATCGGGGACATGATCTACACGGCCCAGCCCAACAAGCAGCCCTCGATCGAGTTCTATGCGAAGTTCAAGCAGCTGGCCAAGGACAAGGGCCGCAATCCGGACCACGTGAAGATCATCCCCGGCATCCTGCCGATCCTGGGGGACACCGAGGCCCAGGCGCAGGAACTGGCCGACGAGCTGGGCCGCCACGTGCACCTGGAGAACGGGCGAGCGCAGGTCGGGGCGGACCTGCGGATGGACCTGTCGGAACTGGACTACGACGAGCGCATCCCGGTGGAGTGGTTCCGCGACGACGAGTCCCTGGGCAGCCGCTACCAGATCTACCGGATGAAGTCCGTGGAGATGGGGATGACCCTGCGCGAGCTGATCGTGGACCTGGCGCGCTCCACCGGCCACCAGTGGATGGCCGGCACGCCCTCGCAGGTGGCCGACCGCATGGTCGACTGGTTCGAGTCCAAGGCCTGTGACGGCTTCAACCTGAACTCCCCGTTCAACCCCGGCGGCTTCCAGCTGATCTGCGACAAGCTCGTCCCCGAATTGCAGGAGCGAGGTTACTTCCGCACCGAGTACGAGGGTGCGACGTTCCGCGAGAACCTGGGTCTGCCCGAGGTCTCCACCTCGCTGCTGCCGGCCTGAGGCCCGCCCCCCACACCGGCCCGGGACCGCGGTCCCGGACCCCCTGAACCGGGTCGCCCGCCGCTGCAGGACGCGCGGCGGGCGGCCCGTACCAGTCGCCGCAAGAGAGGTATGGAGATGACTGAACTGACCGTGGCCCGCGGGCCCGAGGTCGAGGACCGCCAGGAGGAGTTCCTGCGCCGTGCCGAGGAGATCGTCGGTGCCGAGCACGTGATCCGTCCCGGGGCCGAGGACGGTTACCGGGACCCGTACCCGCTGGTCCCCGGCCGCTCCGCCTGGCCCGGCGTGCGTCCGGCGGACACCGGGCAGGTGCAGGCGCTCGTGCGGCTGGCCGCCGAGACCGGTACGGCGCTGTGGACGTTCTCCAAGGGCAAGAACCTGGGCTACGGCGGTCCGGAGCCGCGCGGGGAGCGCATGGTCGCCCTCGACCTGGGCCGGATGAACCGCATCATTGAGGTCGACGACCGGCTCTGCTATGCCGTGGTCGAGCCCGGGGTCACGTTCTTCGACCTGTACGAGTACGTCCAGGAGCGCGGGTTGAAGGTCTGGCTCTCCGTGCCCGCGCTGGGCTGGGGCTCGGTCCTCGGCAACGCGCTGGACCGCGGGTACGGCATGACCCCGCTCGGCGACCACTCCAAGCAGATCTGCGGCATGGAGGTCGTCCTGCCGGACGGCGAGCTGCTGCGGACCGGCATGGGCGCCATGGAGGGGACCGACCTCGGCCCGATCTTCCAGGGCGGCTTCGGGCCCACGCTGGACGGGCTGTTCACCCAGTCCAACCTCGGCGTCGTGACCCGGATCGGCCTGTGGCTGATGCCCTGGCCGGAGGTCTACGTCAACGGCGAGGTCACCGTGGAGCGCGAGGAGGACATGCCGGTGCTGATCGACGTCCTCACCCAGCTGCGCCGTGAGGAGGTCATCCAGAACAACGCCCTGTGCGGCAACGTGGTCCGTGCCGTGACCATGAACGGCCCCCGGTCCCGCTGGTACGAGGGGGAGGGGTCCATCCCGCCGGAGCGGCTCGAGGAGATCCGCCAGGAGCTGGGCATCGGCCAGTGGAACGCGAAGTTCGGCATCTACGGCGACAAGGGCCTGGCCGAGCGCCGGCTCGAGATCATCCGGGAGCGGTTCGCCGGGCTCGAGGGCTTCACCGTCACGGCCCGGCTGTACGAGGGCGCCGAGGGCGCTCGGGTGGCCTACCAGGACATCGCCGAGAAGGACCGCACCCAGATGGCGGGGGTGCCCACCCTCAAGCCGCTGGGGACGATCAACTACCTCGCGGAGAACGGCGGGCACATCGACGCCGCGCCGATCCTGCCCGCCCGCGGCGAGGAGGTGTGGGACTTCTACCAGGAGGTCAAGGAGCTCTACACCGAGTACGGCTTCGACCTGTACATCGGCTACCACCTCTACCCGCGCCACATGGTGCACGTGACCATGATCTACTTCGAGAACGGCAACGAGGAGATGCTCGGCCGAGCGCGCGAACTGTACGAGCGACTGCTCGACGCCGCACGCCGGCGGGGATACGCCCCGTACCGCAGCCACGTGGACTACATGGACCGCATCGCCGACGGGTTCGACTACAACGACCACGCCGTGCGCCGGTTCCAGGAGCGGCTGAAGGACGCGGTTGACCCGGCGGGCATCCTGGCCCCGGGCAAGCAGGGCGTCTGGCCGGCCCGCTACCGAGCCGAGGGCTAGACGGTCGACGGCAGGCGGCCGGGACATCGGGCCGGGAACGCAGGGGCCGGGGGTCAGGGACTCCCGGCCCCTGCCGTACCCGCAGTCCCCTGGTGCGGTTCGGGTGGTCGGGACCGGCCGGGCGGGGATCGCCGGGACGCCGCGCGCGCCCGTCCTGCGCCGGCGGCTCAGGCCGAGGCCGCGGGCAGGCCCACTTCCACGCCGAGCTGGGTGATCGCCTCGATGGTGCCGCGGTAGTGCTCCGCCAGCAGGCTGCAGGTGGTCTCCGCGTCCCGGGCCAGTGCGGCGTCCAGGATCGACTGGTGCTCGGCGGAGAGGTCGCGGCCGGACCAGTTGGTCGCACTCGTGGCCCAGCGGTTGTAGAGCTGCTGCAGGTCGGACAGCGTGTTGGTCAGGTCGATCAGGACCGGCACGCCGCAGGCGGCCAGCAACTGGGCGTGGAAGGCCTGATGTGCCGCGGCCCATTCCGCGGTCGGGCGGTTGTCCTCGTCTCGGCTCGGGGTCTTCTCCATCCGGTGGTGGGCGGCCATCAGCTCGCCCTCCCAGCCCAGGTCGCCCCGGTCGATCGCCAGCGTGGCGGCGAACTGTTCGTTGACCACGCGCAGCTCCGTGAGGTCTCGCAGCTCGTCCAGGGACAGCGTCGGCACGAAGAAGCCGCGATTGGGCCGCAGGACCACGAGGCGGTCTCCGGCCAGGCGCGTCAGGGCCTCCCGGACCACCGTCGATGAGGTGTTGAACTGCTCCGAGAGCTGGTTGAGCTGGAGTCGGCCCCCGGGGGCCCATTGCCCCTTGAGGATGTTCGTGCGCAGTTCGTCCCGGATGTGCTTGGACAGGGTCTCTGCGTCGGTTCGCTTGGCCATGGGCCCAGTCTAGGCAGGAACTCTGCAAATAAGACAGCAGAAAATATGCTGACGCGCCCGTGTAGAGAATGCATTCTCATAAATCGGTGCCACAAAGCTCGTCCGGAAGTATTGCCTAGCTCACATCGAACTCGTACACTCGTGCCTAGAGAAAATATTATCTGGTGCAAAATGCACTACAGAGGGACGGGAGACGAGATGACCGCGAGGACTGGAGCCCAGTACAAGGCAGGCCTGGATGACGGGCGCGAGGTGTGGCTGGGGGATGAGCAGGTCGACATCACCACCCATCCGGCCATGGCGCGTTCCGTGGAGGGGATGGCGGGGTACTTCGACTACCAGCACGCCCACGCCGACGAGGTCCTCATGCCGGCCCCCCACGGTGGGCAGATGAACGTCTCGCACCTGCTGCCGCGCAGCGCCCAGGACATCGACCGCCGGCACGCGGCGTTCGACCGCCTCGCCCGCTACTCCGTGGGCATGCTCGGCCGCACGCCGGACTACGTCAACGTGGTGCTGGCCGGTCACGTCGCCCGGCGGGACATCTTCGAGCAGTACGGCGACCCCGTGTTCCACGACCGCCTGGCGGCCTACCAGCGCGAGGTGATCGACGGCGACCTCGCGCTGACCCACACCATCGTGCACGCAGCCATCGACAAGTCCGTCGGGGAGTTCGAGGGCGTCAACGAGGACCTGACCCTGCGGGTCGTGGACCGGACCGACGCCGGCGTGGTCGTCCGCGGTGCCAAGATGCTCGCCACCCTGGGCCCGATCGCCGATGAGCTCTACGTCTACCCCGCCACGCCGATCCGTCCGGGCCACGAGGAATACGCCATCTCCTTCGCCATCCCGGTGAACACCCCGGGCGTGGTCTCCGTGTGCCGCGACCCGTACGCCGTGGACATGGACGTGGTGGACCGCCCGTTCTCCGCCCGCTTCGACGAGCAGGACGCCGTGGTCATCTTCGAGGACGTCCTGGTGCCCTGGCACCGGGTGTTCATCGACGGCAACCTGGACGTCTACAACCGGATCAACGCGGGCACGGCGACGGGCAACACCCAGCAGCAGACCGCCATCCGGGCCTGCGTGAAGCTGGAGTTCGCGTACGACCTGTGCGTGCAGATGGCCAAGGCCACCGGGACCGACACCAAGCCGGACACCGCCGCGATGCTGGGCGAGATCTACTCCTACCTGCGCATCGCCCGGGCCGTGGTCCACTCGGCCGAGGTGAACTCCTCGGACTGGGGCGGAGGCGCCTGGTTCTGCCACGACGACATCTCCTCGCTGCGCACCATGATGCCGCTCTGGATGGCCCGGGTGAACGACATCATCAAGACCCTGGGCTCGCACAACCTGCTGGCCACGCCCACGGCGGCCGCCTTCGACCACCCCCGGCTGGGCCCCCTCGTGGAACGCTACCTGCCCGGCGCCCAGGGCATCACCGCCCGGGAGCGCGCCCGGATCTTCCGCACCGCCTGGGACTTCGCCGGGTCGGCACTGGGCTCGCGCAACGAGCTCTACGAGCGGTTCTACCTCGGTTCCGTCGGGCGCGCCCGCGGGCTCGACCACCGCAAGGCGCAGGGCAAGGGCGAGACCGGCGCGTACCGCGCGCTGTTCGAGGAGGCCGGCATCCCGGCCGCCGACCAGCTCACCCGACCCGTCGCCGTCGCCCACTGAGCCACGCCGGACCGACCGGGTGACGCCCGGCGTCACCCGCCACGAGAGGAATGAGGAAACAGACATGTCCTGGGGACTGATCAGCGAGATGGGCCACGTGGGGATCCAGACGACGGATCTCGACGCCTCCATCTGGGACGCGACCCAACTGCTCGGACTGCGCGTGACCGAGCAGTCCGGGGACGCCGCCTACCTGGCCGCGGGCGACGTCCACCACGAGCTCATCTACCGGGCATCGGACGTCAACGGCGTGGACTCCCTCGGGCTGGTCGCCCGGGACGGCGACGCGCTGCGGACCATCCGCCGCCGCGTCGAGGACGAGAACCTGGAGGTCCTCGCCGAGTCGACCCGCACGGCCGGCGTCGAGGACGGGTTCAGCTTCGTCGGCCCGGAGGGCTGGGTCTTCGAGATCACGATCGGGCGCCAGCCGGACGTGGCCCCGCTGAAGGGCTTCGGCCCTGACCGCTACGGCCACCTCAACTTCCACCCGCGCAACACGCGCTCCATGATGGAGTTCCTGCAGCGTGTCCTGGACTTCCGGCTCTCCGACGTGATCGGTGACGACTATGCCTACTTCATGCGGTGCAACCCGGACCACCACGGCATCGCGCTGCTGCCCGGCAAGGGCACCTTCCACCATCACGCGTGGCAGACCCAGTCGGTCGCGGACCTGGCCAAGCTGGGGGACCGGCTGAACAAGGTCGGCCGGGACCTGATCTGGGGCCCCGTCCGTCATGGCGCGGGTCACAACATCGCGGCCTATTATGTAGAGCACTCCGGCGCCGTCGTGGAGTTGTACACGGACCTGGAGCAGATCTACGACGACGGCCGGGAGCCGGTCATCTGGGGCGCCGAGGACAACTGGTGGAACATGTGGAGCGACTACCGTCCCCTGGACTTCCGCGACTTCGGCATCCCTCCGGTCGTCCGCCGCCTGACGTCGGCCTGAACCACGCCATCACCTGCGCCCCGTCCCGGGCGCGACCCCCTCGCAGCCTGACGAGGCCGCCGCCCGGACCCCCGGGTGGCGGCCGCCACCCCCGTGCCGAACCGGCGCCCGGAAGTTGGACACCATGCACCAGACCTCGAATAACCCTGCCGACGCCCAGCCGACGGCGCCGAACGACACCCTGAACACCAAGGACCTGCGCCGCGTGCTCGGGTCGAGCATGCTCGGCTCGATCATCGAGTACTACGACTTCATCCTGTACGCGACGGCGGCCTCGATCATCTTCGACAAGGTGTTCTTCTCGAACCTGGACCCGGCGCTGGCGCTCTTCGCCTCGTTCGGCACCCTGGCCGCCGGGTACCTGGCCCGTCCCCTGGGCGGCGTGGTGTTCGGCCACTTCGGTGACCGGGTCGGCCGGAAGCAGATGCTCGTGGTGTCGATGATGATGATGGGCATCGCCACGATCGCCATCGGCCTGCTGCCGACCCCGGAGGTCCTGGGCTGGCTGTCCCCGGTGGTCCTGGTGCTGCTGCGCATGGTGCAGGGAATCTCCGTCGGCGGCGAGTGGGGCGGTGCCACGCTGATGGCCCTGGAGCACGCCCCGGCCTCCCGGCGAGGCTTCGCGGCGGCGTTCGCCAACGCCGGCGGCCCCGCCGGCGGCCTGCTGGCCACCCTGGTGGTGTCGGCGACGTCGGCGCTGACCGGTGACGCCTTCCTCGAGTGGGGCTGGCGCGTGCCCTTCCTGCTCAGTGCCGTGCTGATCCTCATCGGCATGGTGGTCCGCCTCAAGGTCGCCGAGTCCCCGGTCTTCGAGAAGCTCGCCTCCGAGGCGGAGCAGCTCGAGGAGACGCGGAAGACCCCGCTGGCCGAGATCGTCACCCGCCACTCCAAGACCGTGGCCCTGACCCTGATCGCCAGCCTCGGCTTCTACGCCTGCCAGGGCATCCTCACCTCCTGGGGCGTGGCCCAGGCGGTCAACGACGGCATCAGTCGCGAGTGGGTCCTGAACTGGAAGGGCGCCGCCGCGGTGATCACCGTGGCAGTCTCCTTCATGGCGGCCCGGATGAGTGACCGCATCGGTCGCCGGACCGTCCTGACCGTCGGCGCCGTCGCCGGGGTCGTGCTGGCGTGGCCCATCCTGGTGATGCTCACCAGTGGCGACCCGTGGCTGTTCGTCGTCGCGATCCTCATCGGCAACGGCGTGGTCCAGGGCATCCTGGCCGGCCCGATCGGCGCGTTCATCTCCGAGCTGTTCCCGCCCCGGGTGCGGTACACCGGCGCCTCGCTGTCCTACCAGCTGGCCTCCACCCTGGGCGCCGGCTTCACCCCGATGATCGTCACGGGCCTGATGATCGCCGGCGGGCTGCCGCTGGTGGGTGTCTTCTGGATCGCCGTGCTCGTGGCCGGCCTGGTCTGCATCCGCGTGGTGCCCGAGGGGGCGGAGGGGATGCAGAACACCCACGTGGAGCGCGCCCGCTTCAAGGTGACCAAGCGCATCGCCACCCGGAACACGTCCCGCCAGACCGTCGACGCCGGTCACGGGCCGAAGACGGACGCTTGAGATGGCGGGCGGTGCGGGTCAGGCCGGTGGCCTCGCCACGGCGGAACGGACCCTGACTGACCGACTGGTCCGGCATGCCCACCGGGTCCGGTACGCGGACTTCAGCGAGGCCGTCCTGCGGCGGGCCCGCCATCGCCTGCTGGACGGGCTGGGGAACATCGTCGCCGGCCACCGGGCCCCCGGCATGCAGGAGCTGGTGGACAGCGTCGCCGCCTGGGGCGGCCGGCCGGACTCGACCGTCCTGGGTGACGGCCGCCGCCTTCCGGCCCACCACGCGGCGATGCTCAACGCGGCGCTGATGCGCTCCTTCGACTTCGAACCGGTGGGTGCCGAGGGACCGGGGCAACGACAGGTGGCCGCCCATCTCACGGGGACCACCGTCCCCGTGGCCCTGGCCGTCGGCGAGCGCGAGGGCTCCACGGGCCGGGAGGTCCTCACCGCACTGCTCGCGGGGAGGACATCGCGGCCCGGCTGGCCTTCGGCTCGGGATTCGACGTCTACTCCGGACAGGACAACACCGGCACCGTCAACGGGGTGGGGCGACCGTCATCGCCTGCCTGTTGATGGGCCTGGACGAGGAGCGCACCCGGCACGCCCTCGGCCTCGCCGTGAACCAGCTGGCCGGGACCGTTGCCAGCATCTTCGACCACGCCAGCGCCTTCAAGCTGCCCATGGCCTTCGCGGCCCGCAACGCGATCACCGCCGCGGAGATGGCGGCGGCCGGGGTGACCGGCCCCGAGGACCCGATCGGCGGGCGGTTCGGCTTCCTGCAGACCTACTGCGCGGACCCCGACCCGGAGGTGATGCTCGAGCGGCTGGGGGAGGAGTTCTATGCCGACGCGGTGATCAAGCCGTGGTCCTGCTGCCGGGCGGCCCAGCCGTCCCTGGACGCCTGCACCCGGTTGCTGCGGGACGCACGCGTGAGCGCCGAGCGGATCGAGCACGTGGTCGTCCACGTCACCCCCCGCACCGCGGCGGGCTTCGTGGGGCAGAGGTTCGAGGCGGGGGACTGTCCCGAGGTGTCCGCCGCCTTCAGCATCCACTACACGGCGGCCGCCGCGCTCGCCTTCGGCACCGTCCGTCCCGAGCACCTGGCCCCGGAGGCGATGGCGGACCCGCGCGTGGCGCGGCTCCTGGACCGCATCGAGATCCGGGGGTCCCTCGACGACGGCGAGGTCCTCACCGCGGAGGTGGAGGTCCGGTTGTCCGACGGCACCGTGCACCGCGAGCGCGTGGACTCCCCGCTCGGGGACGTCCACCACGCGCCCCTGAGCCACGGGCAGATCCTGGAGAAGTACCGCCTCAACGCCGCCTTCTCCGGGCGGCTCGACGCCGCTCGGGCCGAGCAGGTCGCCGCGCAGGTGGCCTCGTTCCAGGACCTGCCCGACGTCGGCCGGCTGACCGGGTTGTTCGGCACCGGGAACGCGTGAGCGGACGCGCGGGGACACAGCCAGACACACCGGGACGCACACGACGTACCGACGGAGCGATCCGCACCCCGTCTCCATGCGTCTCCCGTGCCTCCGTCACAGAAGGGAAGGGCGGGGCCGTCCGGCCCCGCCCTTCTCGTGTGACGTTCCTGGTGACGTGACGTTCCTATGGTCCCGACCGGCCCGGTCCCGGGGCACGGTCGCCCACCAGCGTCCTCAGCGGCGGGCCACCAGGCCCGCCTCCCCGGGCACCCGCAGCTGCGGGGCGTCGCCGTCGAACTCCAGGCGCCGCGGGTCCCCGGGGGCGAAGGGTGCCACCTGCTGCCCGGCGGCGCGGGGCCGGCCGTCCCGCGCGAAGCCCAGGAACCACTCCTGCAGCCCGGCGGCCGTGGCCTCGAAGACCTCGGGGGCCAGCCCCTCGAGCATGGGGGCGTCCGCCCAGCAGGCCCGGTCGCCGAACAGGAAGGGCAGCGGCATGCAGTGCGGGCTGCCGGCCCCCGGCAGTGCGCTCTGCACGGAGAACCCCCCGAGGTGCACGTCCAGGCCCGCGCCGGTGGCGGCACTGGCCAGTTCGAGGTGGGCCAGCCGGAACTGGTGCAGGGTCATCGCCTCTGCCATGCGCTCCTTGCCGGAGGCGCCGGGGCGCTTGCGGTCGATCCAGGCGGCGACGGCGGCCGGGTCCTCGAAGCGGGCGTGCAGGAAGCCGTCCACGGCCTCCGGCGGGAAGGCCTGCTCCGGAGCGGGCCGCAGGAACGCGGTCGCCTCCTCCGAGGTGGACAGCAGCAGCAGGGACTCGACGTGCAGCCGGGCCGCGGACACCGCGTAGTCGTGCAGGTCCGCGGTGAGCGCGCCGCCGGCGGCGGGCATGAGGGCCATGCCGCGGCCGGCGTAGGCCCGGGCCAGGTCCGTCTGGGCGCCCAGCAGGGCGTCGAGGGGAGCGTTGGACAGCCCGCCCGAGTCGGCCAGTGATGCTCCCATGAGCGCCCACCGGTCCCGGAGGGACTCCGGGGTGAGCGGGGGTTCCCAGGGCAGGCTGATGAGCGCGAGCCGGCGGAACAGTCCGGCGGCCCGTGGGTCCGCGGCCAGGGCGTAGGCGTACCAGGCGCCGGCGGAGTCCCCGGCGAGGGTGACGTTGTTCGGGTCCCCGCCGAGGGCGGTGATCTCGTCCCGGACCCAGTGCAGCGCCTCCATCAGGTCACGCAGCGGGCGCTGGGACTCCTGGGCGTCACCCCGCGGGCCCAGGTGGCCCAGGGCGCCGATCCGGTAGTTCACGGTCACCAGCACGGCCTGCCCGGCCTGGACCAGGGCGGGGGAGGTGAACCACCGGGCGTTGCCGGTGCCGGAGAGGAACCCCCCGCCCGGGATGAACACCACCACGGGCAGCCCGCGGGCGCCGTCCGGGGCCTGGACCCGCAGCTGGAACGCCGACTCGGACTGCTCCAGCTCGCCGTTGGCCCCGCCCAGCAGTGCGTTCAGGGCGCCGGGGGCCTGGGGGAAGGCGGTGGCGGTCTCCACGGTGCCGGACTCGGCCCCGTCCCGGCGCGCCGGTGCCGGTTCGGAGAAGCGGTCGGCGGGGTCCGCCCTGCGGGCATAGCGGAAGACGGCGTCCAGTCCGGTGACCGGGCCGGCGGGTCCCGTCACGGCAGGAACTCGTAGTCGTCGGCCGCCACGCCCGCCGTGATCCCCCAGTACTCGGTGGTCTGGAACGGCCACACCTGCGAGACCCGGTTGAAGCGGTTCTTGTACCAGGTCTTCACGTAGGGCTGTCCCCAGGTCATGCGGGAGTTCTCGGCGTCCACCCAGCGGATGTGCCGGTCCAGGGCCTCCTGCTTCAGGTCCAGGGCGCGGACCCGGCGCTCGAGCAGCTGGTGGATGGCCTCCACCGTGTACTCCGCGGCCCGCTCGATCATGAAGTGCAGGCCCCCGGCCACCACGCCTCCCGTGTTGGGGCCCATCAGCATGAAGAAGTTGGGGAAGTTCGGCACCGTGATGCCGGCGAAGGCCTTCGCGTCACCGCCCCAGTAGTCGTGGATCTCCACGCCGCCGCGGCCGACGATCTCGATCGGGTCGAGGTAGTCGGAGGGCCGGAACCCGGTGGCGTAGATGACCACGTCCACCTCCAGCTCGCGACCGTCCCCGGTCACCAGCCCGTGGGGGGTGAAGGACTCCAGTCCCTCGGAGATCACCTCGGTCTGCGGGGACCTCAGCGCGGCCGCCCAGACGCCGTTGTCGCGCAGCATGCGCTTGGCGGACGGCGGGTAGTGCGGGATGGCCTTCTCCAGCAGGTCCGGGCGGCCCTCGTACTGTTCCTCCATGCGCCGGATGATGGCCTGGCGGAACTCCTCGTTGGCCCGGGAGACGCTCAGCGGCGCACCCTCCCAGCCCTCCTGGGCGGTGGCGATGTGCATCCGGCCCTCCACGCCGCCGGCGGTCACCCAGAGGCGGAACAACTGGCCGTAGCCGGGCACCTTGGCGTGCAGCCAGTCGGCGGTCTCGGACATCGGGTCGTGGTAGGTCGGCGCCGGCAGCATCCAGGGGGCGCTGCGCTGGAACAGGTACAGCTGCTCCACCTCGTCGGCGATCGCGGGCACGATCTGGTAGGCGCTGGCACCGCTGCCGATCACGGCGACGCGCTTGCCGCGCAGGTCCACGGAGTGGTCCCACTCCTGGGAGTGCATCTGGGCGCCGCCGAAGGAGTCCTGGCCGGGCCACTCGGGGATGTGCGGGTGGTCCAGCTGGCCCACGCCGGTCATGATCGCGTTGTAGCGGCGGGTCTGCTCCCGGCCCTCGGCGGTGCGGGTGGTGGCCAGCCAGGTGGCCGAGTCCTCGTCCCACACGGCGCGCACGAGCGAGGTGTTCAGCTCGATCTGCTCGGTGAACCCGGCCTTCTCGGCCACGGTCTCCAGGTAGTCCAGGACCTCGTGGCCCTGGGCGAACTGGTGCGGCCAGTCCACGCGCTGGGCGAAGGAGAAGCTGTAGCCGTAGGTGGGGGTGTCCAGGCGCACGCCGGGGTAGTGGTTCTTCCACCAGGTGCCGCCCACGCGGTGCGAGGCCTCGATCCAGCTGTAGGGCAGCCCGGCCTCCTGGAGGCGGTAGGCGGCGGCGATCCCGGAGATCCCCGCGCCCACGATCAGGGTCTCGAACTCCTCCGTGCCCGCACGGTCCGCGTCCGCGCGGTAGTCGTCGTAGTGCCAGTCCGGGGAACCGTTGCGGTCCGGCGCCAGCGCGAACTCATGCTTCATCTGGCCCATCCAGTTCGGGTCCCGTGCCGCGCGGCCGCCGGTGAACCAGGTCAGGACCGTGTCGGCCTGCTCGGTGCTGAGCTGTTCCACCGGTTCCGGACGCTCGTCCCGCAGCCGGCGCAGCCCCTCGAGGGCCAGGTCCTGGGCACGGGCCACCTGCTCGGCGTCCAGGCCGCCGTGGGGCTGCAGCGCGGTCCCCATGGGCGGCAGCGGCGGGGAGAGCTCCGGCAGCAGCAGGGAGGTGTCCTGCAGGGCGGTGGCCACGGCGGCCAGCAGGACCGGGGCCTCTGCGCCGGCGACCAGCTGGCGCAGCGTCTCGTCGTCCTCGGTGATCGGCGGGTAGTGCTCCACCCAGTACAGGTCGCCGTTCGTCGGCTGGGCGGCCGGCGGGGTGCTGATGACGGTCATGGGTCCTCCTGGGAACATGGTTCGGGGCCTGGGGCGGGGCGGGGCGGGACGGAGTCGACGGTCAGGCGGCCGGCTGGCGGGCCGCGCGGACGCGGTCGTCGAGGTGGGTGCGCAGTTCCCGCACCACGCGGTCCTGGTCACCGGGGGTGAACACCGCGGCCACGTAGTGATCCGGCCGGACCACCACGAACACCGGTTCCGCGGGCAGACCCGCGGTCAGGGTCTCGCGGTCCTCCCGCACGCGGACGACGCCGGCCCCGTCCGGGCCTGCCGGGGCCCCGGAGCCGCGTGGGGAATCGAGGCGGACCAGCGTGGCGCCGATCGCGGTGAAGTACGGGTCCAGTCCGACGGGGTCGGCGCCCAGGCCGATCACCGACCAGCCCCGGCCGAGGAAGGCATCGAGGCCCGCGGCCCGATCGGCGGTGCCGGGAGAACCGGGGGCGCGGTCGGCGGCGAGGTCGCCCGTGACGGGGGTGACCGTGGGCTGGCCCAGGGCCCGCCCCACGGTCACCCCCGGCAGGTTCCCCGACCGCGCGTCGGGCCGGACCGCGAGGCCCTCGGAGTAGTCCGGCGGGGTGACGAAACGCATGTTGGCGAGGTAGGCGTGGACGGCCGGGGCCTTGCGCAGCAGCTGCACCGTGAGGTCCCGGGCCCGGGTGGCGAGGGGATGCGTGGCCATGACGACGGCGCCGATGCGACGCGAGAGCGTCATCATCTTGGCCCCGTGGACCCGGCGCTCGGTCTCGTAGGTGTCCAGGAGGCGTTCCGTGGCACCGCCCCGCACCGCCTCGATGAGCTTCCAGGCGATGTTGGAGGCGTCGCGGACGCCGGCGTTGAGGCCCTGCCCGGCGAAGGGGGGCATCAGGTGCGCCGCGTCGCCGGCCAGGAACGCCCGGCCGGAGCGGTAGGAGCGTGCCACCCGCTGGTGGGCGACGTACACGGCCGCCCGGCGGACATCGGCGGGGTCCAGCGAGGGGCGGAACGGGCGGAGCAGCTCCCGGATCATGTCCGGGGAGGTCATCTCGTCACCGTCCTCGTGGTCGAAGAGCATGAACTCCAGCCGGAGACGGCCGTTGATGCCCGGCACGAGGACGTACGGGCGCTCGCCGTCGCAGTGGAACTCGGCGAACGGGTCACGCTGGACGGGCTCGTTGAGCAGGTCGATGACGATCCAGCGCTGCGGTTGCGTGGAGCCCATCAGCTCGATGCCCAGGGCGGAGCGGGTGAAGCTGCGCCCGCCGTCGGCACCGATGAGCCAGCTGGCGGTCAGGGTGCGGGCTCCCTCGGAGGAGTCCACCTCGAGGGTGACGCCGTCGGCGTCCTGGGACAGCCGGACCGCCTCGGTGCCCAGCAGGACCTCCAGGCCCGGGTGGGCCAGGGCGCGGTCGAAGAGCAGCTGTTCGAGGATCGGCTGGTCGAACTGCGTCTTGGCCGGGTGACCGAGCCGGGACGGGACGGGGCGGGCCTCGGCCAGCAGACGTTCGCCCAGGCCGAAGTAACGGCTGCCGGTGTCCAGGAGCGATTCGGCCTTGAGGGCGTCCCCGATCCCGAGCTGGTCGAAGACCCGGAACGACTCGTCCTGCAGGCTGATCGCGCGCGGGAGGTCACCGGGGCCCGTGGCCTTCTCCACCACGGTGGTCCGCACGCCGGCGTCGGCCAGCAGCAGGGCGGCGGTCAGGCCCACCGGGCCGGCCCCCACCACGATGACCTCTCGCTCAGGGTCGAATCGGTTGATCACTGTCGCCTCCTTGCTGTCGGCAGGATCCCCGGGCGGGGTGCCGGATGCCCCTGGGCGCCGATCCCCACGGGGACCGCCCCGGGACGGAAAGTAATGCATATCACTTGAGACAGCACACTAATGGGCAGCGTATGCATAGGTCAATAGAGAATATATTCTAGCCGCGCAGGGTCTGCGCAGCGCGCGTCAGCGGAGGCTGGCCGCCGCCGCGGGCCGGGTGCCGACCTCGATCGACTCGCCGTCGGCGGGCACCAGGAGCTCACCGGCGAAGGTGTCCCCCGCCCGCTGCCAGGCCTGCGACGGGGCGTGGGCCGGGACCAGGTGATGCAGCGCCAGGGTCCGCACGCCCGCGGAGGTCGCGAGGCGCCCGGCGTCCTCCGGTGTGGTGTGCGCCCGCCGGTGGTGGCCCATGCTCGCCTCGAGGTCCCGCGGGGTCGCCTGCGGGTATCCGGCGGCGACCGACGCGAGGTCGATGGCCTCGTGCAGGAGAAGGTCGCACCCCGTGGCCAGGCGGACCAGGTTCTCGCTGGGCGCGGTGTCCCCGGAGACCGTGACCGAGCCGTGGACGGAGTCGAACCGGAACGCGAACGCCGGCGCCATGGGCTGGTGCTGGACCAGGATGGCCGTCACCGTCACGCGCTCGTCGGCGAAGACCTCGAACGGATCCATCACCGGGTGGTTGGCCTCGTCCGGATGGAACCCGGCGTGGGGTGGGATGGCGATGTCGACCCCACGGAAGATGCGTGAGAGGTCCGGCGCGCGTGAGTCCCGGCGCCGGTCGTTCAGGTCCGTGGCGTGGGCCCGCAGGAGCGACTCGACCAGGTCCGCGGTGCCCGGGGTGGGCGCGTCCGGGAAGATGGGCTCCGGTTCCGCCCCGTCGTGGCCGTTCGCCGGGGGCAGCACGCCCCGCCGTCCCGGGCCGAGCACGGGAACGGTGCGTTCATCCTGGCCGCGGAAGGCGAGGCCGCCGAGCACCATGACCGAGTTGAGGTCGATGGTGTGGTCGGAGTGGTGGTGGGTGATGAAGATCCCGGCCAGGTCGGTGGGGTGCAGCCCCGCCTCCGCCATGCGCAGGGCCACGCCGTGACCGCAGTCCACGAGGTAGACGGCGCCCTCGACAATGACGGCGGTGGCGATCCCGCTGCGGTGCCGGGGGTCACTGCCCGGGCGCAACAGCGGGCCCCCCGCCGTGCCGAGGGCGACGACGCGCATGCCCGGCGCGCGATGCTGGTCCATGGGTGTCCTGTCCACTGGTGCTGGTGCTGGTCGGGGGACGGCGGCGGGGGCCACCGGGTGAGCGGTGACCCCCACCGTGGCCGCGTGAGAAGCGGTCAGCCGAAGATGCCCGCGATGAACGGCTGGCTGGACTTCTGCCGGTCCGTCACGTCGGCGAGGTCCGGACGGGGCAGCAGCGGCACGTCCGCCGGGTTCTCGAAGGGCAGGTCCATGTCCTCGGCGTTGGCCACCGGGCCGTGACCGGCCGCGGCCTTGACCTCGTTGGCCTCCGGGGTGTTCAGCCAGGTGGTGAACAGCTCGGCAGCCTGTGCGTTCTCCGCCTCGTCGATGACCCCGGCGTACCAGTAGGTCGCCCAGTTGCCGCCCTCGACGGGGTAGGTGATCTCCACCGGGGCCCCGTCCCCGGTCAGGCTCAGGTAGTTGCCCATGGCGCCCATGATGCAGGCGTAGGCGCGGCCCTGGACCACGGCGTTGTGGCACTCCGCGGTGTTGGAGGAGATGACGACGTCCTGGGCGGCCAGGTCGGTCAGGTAGTCCTCGCCCAGGGACTCCTCGTGCAGCACCAGGTCGGCCCACTGCATGCCACCGCCGTCCGTGGCCGGATCGGTCATGGTGATCTTGCCCTTCAGGGCCGGGTCGAGCAGGTCCTGCCAGCTGGCCGGGACCAGGCCGACGTCCTGGCGCGTGTCGTAGACGAACCCACGCGGGGAGGCCGAGACGGCGGTCAGGGTGCCGGCCTCGAGGGAGAACTGGGGATCGCTCGTGAGGTCGTCCGCGTTGAAGGGACGGAACTCCGCGAAGTAGTCCCGGCCCGCCAGTGCCACGGCACCGGCATCGCCGGTGATCACCGCGTCGGCGATCCGCTGTCCCGAGGCCTGCTCCTGGGAGACCTTGGTGTCCAGCTCGGCGCCGACGACCTGCAGCGGCTCCACGCGGATCTCGGGGAAGCGCTCCTGGAAGGCCTCGAACACGCCCGGCCAGGTCGCCGTCAGGGGGGTGTAGACGTTCACCGTGGTCTGGCCGCTCTCCACCGCCTCGGCGTACATCTGCTCGAACTGGGCCTGGGCCTCGGCCCCGCCGAGCCCGGACGCGGCCTCGACCCCGTCGCGTTCGCCGAGTCCCTCGGAGGCCGGGGCGTCACCGCCGCAGCCGGTCAGGAGGAGTGCCGAGGCCAGCCCGAGGGTGGTGAGGAGGGTGCGTGATTTCATGGATCGACCTTTCAGGGGGATTCCCCGCGGGGGCGCGGGGAAGGGGAGTGCAGGGGAGGGGGAGGGTGGTCAGAGCGGCAGGCAGGCCAGGGAGTCCACCGGGATCCCGGCGATGACGTCCTGGCCGACCAGGGGTGACCCGTGGGGCCAGATGTTGGCCACCTCGGCCGTGCGCAGGGAGACCGAGAACCGCTGGGGACCCACCTCCAGCGCGTAGATGTACTCGTCGCCGAGGTAGACGATGTCGGTCACCGTGCCGGTGAACCGGTTGGGCATCGCCGTGGCCGGCTCGCCCATGATCACCGAGGCCGAGCGCATGGCGACCTCCACGGCGTCACCGGCCGCGATGCCCGCGCGGGCCGGGCAGTCGAGGCGCAGCTCGGTGTCGTCCAGGCGGACCGAGATCCCGTGGTCGTCGGCGGTGACCACGGTGGCCCGCAGGAAGTTGTCGTAGCCCACGAAGTCGGCCACGAAGTGGGACACGGGGTGCCAGTAGATCTCCCGCGGGGTGCCGACCTGTTCGATCCGTCCCTTGTTCAGCAACACGATGCGGGTGGACAGGGAGACCGCCTCCTCCTGGTCGTGGGTGACGTAGAGGGAGGTGGTGCCCACGCGGCGGTGCATGTCCCGCAGCTCGGTGCGCATGTCCTGGCGCAACCGGGCGTCCAGGTTGGACAACGGCTCGTCGAACAGCAGCAGCCGCGGGTTGGCGACCAGCGCCCGGGCGAGGGCCACGCGCTGCTGCTGGCCGCCGGAGAGGTCCGTGGCCATCCGTCCGGCGAATTCATCGAGCCCGACCAGCTCCAGGACGTCGCGGACCCGGCGCGCCCGGTCCGGGACGCTGACCTTGCGCATGCGCAGGGGGTAGCCGACGTTGGCGGCCACGGACATGTGCGGCCACAGGGCGTAGCTCTGGAAGACCATCCCGATGTCCCGCTTCTCCGGGGGGACGTGCGTGCGCTGGGCGGGGGCGTCGACCACCTCGTCGCCGATCGAGACCCGGCCGCCCGTCGGGCGTTCCAGTCCGGCCACGCAGCGCAGCGTCGTGGTCTTGCCGCAGCCGGAGGGACCCAGCAGGGTCAGGAACTCACCCTCCTCGATCTGCAGGTCCAGCGAGGGCACGGCCGGGGCGGCCTGGGGTGAGTACCGCTTCTCGAGGGACTCAATGCTGACTCTTGCCATGGGTCTTCCTATCGGGTGCCGGCCGCGCTGACCGCGCGGGCGTCGTCGGGGGTGGGGGTGGGGTGGGACTGGGCCGCGGTCCGGGCGGTGCCGGACGGCGGCCGGACGGCGTCCACGAGGTCGCCGCGGGAGCGGGTCCGGCGTTCGGCCCGCCAGCGCAGCAGGCGCCCGGCGCCGAGCAGGATCGCCCCGCCCAGTGCCAGCAGGGCCAGCAGGAGCAACAGCAGTGCGGCGGCCCGGGAGCCGTTGCCCAGCTGGGTGTAGTAGTTGTAGACCAGCAGGGACACGGTCTCGGTCTTGGTGCTGGACAGCAGGATCGGGATATCGAGACTGCCGGCGGCCATCACGCCGGTGATGAACCAGGAGGCCAGGAACGTGGGGCCGATGAGCGGGACGACGATGCTGGTCATCATGCGGACCGGGGAGGCGCCGCTGACACGGGCCGACTCCTCCAGTTCGACGGCCAGCTGGCCGACCGGGCCACTGGTGGCGCGCTGGGCGATGGGCGTCACCACGATGACGAGGGCGATCAGCACGATCCAGACGGAGCCGTAGAGGGTGCGCAGGCCCGGCACGCTCAGGTAGGCCCACGTGATGGCCAGGGCGAGGACGATGCCGGGGACCGCCACCACAGCCCAGACGATCAGTTCCGGGACCTTGGACAACCGGTGCTTGCTGCGCAACGCCACGTAGCTGATGACCACGGCCAGCACGGTGGCGAAGAACCCGGCCAGGATGCCCACGAAGAAGGTGTTCTGCAGGGCGCGCAGGACGTTCGGGGTGGTGAGCAGTTCCGTGTAGTGGCGCAGGGTGAACCCGGTGACGCCGAGGATGGGCTGGAAGGACCCGATGACCAGCTGCACCAGCGGCAGGACCAGGGCCACGGCGGCGTACGCGAGGAACAGCGCCAGGCCGGCCCACCTCCAGCGGCCGATGTCCTCGCGCTCCACGCGGTAGGCCTTGCCGGTGACGGTGATGAAGTTGCGGTTGCCGAGGGCCTTCGACCGGATCATCACCAGCAGGTAGATGATCGCGATCAGCAGCAGGGCCAGTGCGCTCGCGGAGTCGTAGCGGATCGGCGTGGTGGCGAGGAAGTCGTAGATCTGGGTGGGGAAGACGTAGATGCCGGCCGGCACGCCCAGGATGAGGGCGACGTCGAGCTGGCCCAGCGAGTTCACGAACCCGAGGATGGCCAGGCCGGACAGTGTGGGCAGCAGGATCGGGATGTTGATCTCCAGGAAGGTCCGCACCCTGCCGGCGCCGGAGAGCAGCGAGGCCTCCTCCATCGAGCGGTTCAGGGCGCGCACCGGGCCCATGAGCAGCAGGTACATCACCGCCACGCTCTTCAGGCCACTGACGAGGATCAGTCCCGCCCAGGAGAGGGCGTCGAAGCGGACCTGGCCGTCCGGCCCGGTGCCCAGGACCTGGGTCACCAGTCCGGTCGGGCCGGTGAGCATCCCCCAGCTGATGGCGAAGAAGAGCGTGGGGATCGCGAAGATCGTGACCATCGTGATCGTGATGGTGCGGGATCCGGGGGTGTTCGTGCGCGTGGCCAGCCACGCGAGGACGAAGCCGCCGACGATGCCGATGGCCTGCACCCCGAGGGCGTACAGGACCGAGGCCCAGAGGGTGCTCCAGGTGGCCGGGTCGCCGTAGGCGTTGACGAAACCCGAGAGCCCGAACTCCCCGGCGGTCCCGGGCTGACCGCTGCGGAATGCGCCGTAGACCAGCATCAGCAGCGGGTAGCCGAAGAACGCGGCGATGAACAACAGGAACAGGAGCAGGGCGGGCTGGGCGGACCTGAGTCGATTCACGATGGCTCTCCGGGAACGGGCGGGCGCTCGCCGTGGGCGGCGCGAGCGGGGGGACTGAGAATCCATACTGGATGTGATCTCAGACACTGTCAACGAGTTTGCAAAATATGCACGGAAAACATTTCTCGTCACGGCCGCGTCCTGGCGCTGGCCGAAAAAAATCGGACCGAGGGGTAGCGTGATCGCCACCACAAATATATTCTCACTATGACAGTGCAAAATGTTGCCCGGACAGCCGGCGACGACCAGCCTCGAGGAGGACCCCGTGAGCGACACCACTCTCGACACCCCGACCACCTTCGACCCCCGGGCGTTCCGCGACGTCATGGGGCACTACCCGACGGGTGTGGTGGTCGTGACCGCCATGGTCGACGGCGCCCCCGTGGGCATGGTCGTGGGCACCTTCAGCTCCGTCTCGCTGGAACCCCCGCTGGTCTCCTTCATGCCCATGACGACCTCGTCGACCTACCCGAGGCTGCGCGCCGCCGACCGGGTGTGCATCAGCGTCTTCGCCCACGACCAGCTCCAGGCCTGCCGCACGTTGGCCTCCAAGGACCCGCAGAAGTTCGACAAAGTCGACTGGACGCTCTCGGCGGCGGGTGCGCCGATGATCTCCGGCGCCGTGGCCCACATCCACGGCCGCATCGACCGGGAGGTCGAGGCGGGGGACCACTACATCACCCTCGTCGCGGTGGACGACATCGCGGTGAACCGCCCGGTCACCCCGTTGCTGTTCTTCCAGGGCGGTTACGGCGGCTTCTCCGCCACGGGACTGTCCGCCCACGTCGACGAGTCCCTCATCTCCGCGGTGCGCGTGGCGGAGGCCGCCCGCCCGCAACTGGATCGGCTGGCCCAGCAGTTCGGATGCACCGCTGCCGCCCTCGTGCAGATCAGCGCCGTGGACCAGACCATCGGTGCCACCTCGTACGGCGGGGACAGCGACGCCGACGAGCGCATCGGCGTGCGCGTCCCGCTCCTGCCCCCGCTGGGTGAGGCCGCAGTGGCCTGGAGTCCCGACCAGGTGGACCGCTGGGTCTCCCGCATCTTCCCGCAGGACGAGCAGGTGATCGCCGGCTACCGCGAGGCGGCCGAGCGCGTCCGGGCCCAGGGGTACGCCATCTCCCGGGTGGACCAGGACCCGGAGGGGTACGCCGCCCTGGGCGAGGCCCTGAGCGAGTACGCCCACGGCGAGCTGACGCCGGTGCGGGACCGCGCCGTGCGCACCACGATCGCGGGGGCGGGGCACTTCTTCGGCGGGTCCGTCAGCGCGGCGGACCGCTCGATCGACCTGGCGAGCGTGGTGGTCCCGGTCTTCGCCCCCGGCGCCGGGGAGCCCACCAACTCCGGCCTGGTGCTGCGGTTGTGCCACCTGCCCTCGGGAGTGGACGGGGCCACCGTGCTGGAGTGGGTGAAGGCCCTGCAGCAGGCCGCGTCCGAGGTCACCCAGACCCTCTCGAGCGCTGCGGCCAAGGACTACGCGCGCTACGCCGCCGCTGGGCTGCGCAGCGCCTGAACGGCCGGCCCCCGGACGGGCTGGCACGACGAACGCCCCGGGCCAGGGCCCGGGGCGTTCGTCGTGTCTCCATCGGGGGGATCAGCCCTTCTGGCTCATGAACTCCTGGATGGGGGTTCCGTCCACGAGCACCTCGGCGGTGTAGGTGCCGGCGTTGGCGGTGGCGGTGTACTCGAGCTGGCCGATGATCTGCGGATCGGCGCAGCTGCCGGCGGACATCGGCTGGCCGGTCAGGTCCACGGTGACGGTGTCACCCTCGATGGAGACGTCCTGGACGCTCAGCTCGGACTGGTACAGGGCGTTGACCAGGCCGTTGGAGTGCTCGTACGTCCGGTCCTCCAGCAGGGCCTCGATGCCGGCCTCGACGCGCTCGGCGGTCCCGACCTCACCGGAGCTGGATGCCTTCACGGTGGACTCGACCAGCAGCTCACCGCACCCGGGGAACTCGATGCCCTGATGACCGGACCCGGCCGGGGACACCCAGTAGACGGTGGCCTCGCCGGCCGTGGCCGCGGCCGGAGTCGAGGACGGGGCCGACGCCGGTGTCGAGGCCGCGGGGGACGACGAGGCCGGGGCCTCGGTCGCGGGTGCGGCCGACGCCGACGGCGACTCGGACGCCGACGCGGAGGCGGCCCGCGTCTCGGTGGGGGACGCGGCCTGGCTGGACGCGGAGGCTGACGGGCTGGCACTGGGGCTCGCGCTCGAACTGGCAGGCGAGGAGGCCGGGGTCGGGGTCTCGGTGGGCACGTCGGCGACCTGGCAGGCGGTCAGGCCGAGGGAGAGCGCCGCGGCCAGGCCGGCGACGGCGAGAAGGGGTCGGCGTGGTGTTCGCGTCAAGCTCATGCCCCTGAGCCTAGACGAGCGCCGCGCCTAGACTCGAACCATGATGGACTGGATCGCCTCCCTGCCGCTCGGCTGGGCCATCTTGCTGTTCTGGTCCCTGGCGATCGTCCGCGCGACCACCACCTATGCCCTCGCGCGCGGGATCGCCGCCGGTGCCGCGCGCACGTCCCTGCGCCGGCACCTGTCCGGGCCGCTCTACCTGCGCGCCATGAGGTTCGTGGACCGCTGGGGCCCGTGGGCGATCCCCCTGTGCTTCATGACCGTGGGCCTCCAGACCGCTGTGATCAGCACCGCCGGCATCACCCGGATGCGCTGGCGCCGGTTCATCCCCGCCATGCTCGTGGGCGCACTGATCTGGGGCGTCATCTACGGCACCGTCGGCATGGCGGTGGTCTGGGCCGTCATCACCACCGCCGTGGCCAGTCCCTGGGCCGCCGCGGCGCTGGTCCTGGCCCTGGCCGGCGTCGCGGTCCTGGTGCTGTGGCGTACCGGCGGGATGGCCCTGCTGCGCGCCTCCCGGACCCAGCGCCGTGCCCGGACCGTGGCGGAGCGCGCCGCGGCGGCCCGGGCCGGCGCTCAGCCGGACACGACCTCCGATGCCGGCCGGTAGGCCGAGTCGAGGTCCAGTCCCAGCGGTCCGGCGACGGCGTCCGCCACCCCACGGTGGGTGAGGACGCCGTCGTGGGCGTTGAGGCCCGCGGTGAAGCCCTCGTCGGAGGCCAGCGCGGCGCGCCATCCGTGGTCGGCGATCTTCAGGACGTAGGGCAGGGTGGCGTTCGTCAGGGCGGCCGTGGAGGTCTGCGGGACGGCGCCCGGGATGTTGGCCACGCAGTAGTAGACCTGCTCGCCGATGCGGTAGGTGGGGTCCTCGTGCGTGGTCGGCCGGGAGTTCTCGAAACAACCGCCCTGGTCGATGGCGATGTCCACGAGCACCGAGCCCGGGCGCATCGCCGAGACCATGTCCTCGGTGACGAGCTTCGGCGCCGCCGCACCGGGGATGAGGACCGAGCCGATCACCAGGTCCGCGTCCGCCACGGCCTCCGCGATGCTCAGCGTCGAGGACGCCATGGTCCGCAGCCGGCCCTGGTACACGGTGTCCAGCTGGGTCAGGCGGTCGAGGTTGATGTCCAGCACGGTCACGTCCGCACCCAGCCCCGCCGCGATCACCGCGGCGGCCTCCCCGGCGACGCCGGCCCCGATCACCGCGACGCGGCCGCGCCGGGTCCCGGGGACCCCGCCCATCAGGATGCCGGACCCACCCTGGGCCTGGGTCAGGTGGTAGGCCCCGGCCATCGGGGCGATCCGGCCGGCGACCTGGCTCATCGGGGCCAGCAGCGGCAGGGCCCTGCCGCGCGTGACGGTCTCGTAGGCGATCGCCGTGACGCCCGAGTCCAGCACCGCCCGGGAGAGCTCCCTGTCCGCCGCGAGGTGCAGGTAGGTGAAGAGGACCCGCCCGCGGCGCATCAGCTGCAGCTCGCCGTCCACCGGTTCCTTGACCTTGAGCAGGAGCCCGGCCTGGTCCCAGACCTCCTCGGCGCTCTCGGCCAGTCGCGCGCCGGCGTCGACGTACTGGGCGTCCGTGATGCCGGAACCGATCCCGGCGCCGGGCTGGACCAGCACGTCGTGGCCGTGGATGACGAGCTCGGAGACGCCACCGGGGGTCAGGCCGACGCGGAACTCATTGTTCTTGATCTCTGTGGGAACGCCGATGAGCATGCACCGACGCTACCGCCAGCGGGCCGTGTGCGGGAGTGCTGGCGGCAGGCAGGTCCTGATCAACGAGGGGTCGAGCGCATACTGAGGGAGTGGATTACCAGATCATCACGACCGTCATCGCCGGACTGCTGCTCGCGGTGGCCGTGCTGGGCACGGTCTTCCCCATCCTGCCCGGTTCCGTCCTGACCATCATCACGCTCATCGCCTGGGCCTGGATCCTGGGTTCGCCCGCGGCGTGGACCGCTGCGATCGTCGGGGCCGGCCTGGCCGTGGCCGGGATGAGTGCCTCGGCGGTACTGACCGGCCGGAAGATGCGGCGCGAACAGATCCCGCACGGCCCGATCGTCGTGGGCGTCGTCTGCGGGATCGTCGGCATGTTCGTGATCCCGGTGGTGGGCCTGTTCGTCGGTTTCGCCGCGGGACTGCTCGTGGCCGAACTGGTCCGCCGCCGTGACCTGAGGCTGGCCGTCCGCTCCTCCTGGGAGGCCCTGAAGTCGATGGGCCTCGGCATCCTCGTCGAGTTCACCTGCGCCTCCCTGGCGGCCTCGTCCTTCGCCATCGGCACGATCGTGCACTTCGCGAACCGCTGACGCGACGCCTGACGCAACCCCTGACGCAACCCCTGACACCGACCGACCCGCTGACACGCATCCGACGACCGGAGGGAACCATGGGCATCTACGACATCCAGCTGGAGCAGACCGGCGCCACCACGGACTGGACGCTGCTCGTGCTGTGCGCCGTGGCCGGCGTGCTCGGGCTGATCGCCGCCGTCGTGGTGATCCCCCAGTTGGTCACCGCCGTGCGCCGGGAACGGCCCGGCGGCGCAGGCGGTCGTGCGGGGGAGGAGGGGCCCGGCGTCACCGGTGGGGGAGGGCCGGAGGCCGGCACGGATCGCGCCGCGGCGAGCAACCGGGTGGGCCTGGCGATGGCGGCACTGCTGTCCGCGATGCTCGTGGTCGGTGGGATCATCGGGTCGGTGGTGGCGCTGACGGCCACGGGCCTGCACCACGCCTCCGGACACGTGGAGGCCACCGGCGTGGTGGACGGGCAGCGCTGGCTGAAGATCGCCGAGCTGCCCTTCGCGGTGGCCTGGGACGGGGCCGAGCCGGTGGAGGGCGAACGCGTCGGGGCGGCCTGCGCCGAGGGCTCGTCCGTGGCAGGACTGGAGTGGACCTGCGCCCCGCCCGGGCGCTGACCCGGCGCCGGAGCGGCGGGGGAGTGAACTGGGGCACCCGGTCGCGGCGGGGCGCCGTGGTGCCCTGACATCGGCTGACATAGGCTGTCGCGCATGGTCGTGCGCAGTGGTTTCCCCATCCTGAAGACCGATGACCTGCCCCGCCTGGTCAGGTTCTACCGGGATGCCTTCGACGCCGTGCGGACCTACGGCTTCCCCGCTCCGGACGACGAGTCGCGGGACGTGTTCGTCGTGCTGCGGATGGGCGGGGCCTTCCTGGCGATCGGCCGGGAGCTGGACATCGGCGGCAACGACTCCCGGGCGGCCCTGTGGTTCTACGTGGACGACATCGACGAGGTCACCCGCCGGGCCCATGCCGCCGGCGCCACCATCGTCGCGCCCCCGCAGGAGATGCCCTGGGGTGAGCGCGTGGCCCAGGTGCGCGACCCGGACGGGTTCCTGGTCTACCTGGGCGTCCGGGCCACCGACGAGGCTCCGGACGCGTCGTAGGGCACGGCGCCGCGGGCCGGGTGGGAACGACGACGGGGCGCCACCCGCGCAAGGTGACGCCCCGTCGTCGTGGGCCGGGTGGTCCCCGGGCCCCGCAGTGCGCCGGTCAGATGACCGGGCGGCCCTCCTTCTTGGCCTGGGACACGTCGCGGAAGAAGCCGCGCGCGATGAGGAAGAGGATGACGGCCACGATGACGGGCCACATCAGGACGTAGACGGTCAGTCCGATGGTCATGTGAGTCCTTTCAGGGGACGGGGAGTTGCGATGGGTCCGGGCTCGCGGCGGGGTCAGTCCCGCCGGCGGTCCGCAGCGGTGCCAGCGGTCCCGGCACCACCGGCGGACGCGGCGCCGCGGGTGGCCAGCTCGGGCTCGTCGGCGCCCTGGGCGGGAGCCGGGTGCTCGGGGTCGAACTCGCCGGTGATGTCCTTGATGATGTCGAAGTCGAAGTCCTGCTTCGAGCGGAAGGACATGAGGTAGCAGACCAGGAACGAGACCGCGTAGGCGACCAGCGAGGCCGAGAGCACCGTGTAGTCACGCAGGAAGAAGAACGTGAACGGTGCGGCGGCCACGGTGGCCACACCGCCGATGATCACGGCGGGCTTCAGTCCGAAGAAGCCGAAGGACATGATGCCCAGCACCACGCCGATGCCGATCGTCGCCAGCAGCTCCACGCCGAAGCCGAGGGCGCCGGTGAACGGGATCCACTCGAAGCGCACCGGCAGGAAGGCCACGAGGGCCGCCAGGACGCTGACGCTGAAGGCCGCGTTGGTGACCTTGGGCCAGTAGAAGGAGGCGATCACCGGGAACACGAGGCAGCCCCAGAGCGCGCCGACGAACACCAGCAGGTCCAGGATGTTGAACTGTGCGGTGGCGAAGTACAACGCGGCGGCGGTGGCGATGATCATGGTGACACGGCCGACGAGCAGCATCGTCTTCGGCTTGACGTTCTCCTTGCCGACCGACTGGCCGTACATGTCCGACATGACGATGGAGGACAGCGCGGCGAGGTCCGAGTCGGCCGTGGAGGACAGGGCCCCGATGATCATCAGGAACGCCAGGGCCAGCAGGACCGGGCCGAGGTAGGTGCCGGCCATCTGCGGGATCAGGTTGTTGACGTCCCCGTTCATGGGCTCCACGCCCAGGTACAGGGCCATCACGCCGAGCATGCCGATGCCGATCACGGCGCCGCCGTAGCCGATGGTGGCGGTGACGAACGTGGGCTTGATGAGGTCCTCACGCACGGAGAACAGTCGCTGGGCGATGGTCTGGTTGCCGATGGCGTAGGCCAGCACCGCCGCGATGTAGGGGGCGCCCTGGTTCATGAAGGCGTCCGAGGAGAAGAAGCTGCCCTGCTCCGGGGTCACGGTGCCCGCGGCGACGCCGGCCTCGAACATGCCGGGCCCGCCGGCCACGAAGAAGATCACCGGGATGATCACGACGGCGGCGCCCAGCATGAACATCACCTGGGCGAAGTCGGTGAGCACGGAGGCGCGGAACCCGGACCACAGGGTGTACATCAGCACGCCCCCGGCCACGATGACGATGCCCGCCCCGAAGCTGAGCGGGGACAGCATGGAGATCAACGCGCCGCCGGCGATGAAGTTGGAGGTCAGGGAGATGAGGGAGCCCAGGACGTTGGAGCCGGCCAGCATCAGCTGGGAGGAGCGGCCGTGCCGGGCGTACATGACCTCGGCGAGCGTGTGGGCCTTCGGGGCGACCTTGCGGATGCGCTTGCCGAACGGGTAGATGAACAGGATCATCAGGGCTCCCCAGAGCCCGTAGTGGATGGGGCCGGCGACGCCGTAGGTGTACCCCGCGGTGGCGGAGGCGTACATCGAGGAGGCCCAGATCCAGGTGGCGGTCATCGATGCCGCCGAGATGCCGAATCCGATGTTGCCGCCGGCGGTCATGTACCCGTCGGCGTTCTCGTTCTTCTGGCTGATCCTCACCGACATCCACATGGTTCCGCCGTAGAAGAGGATCAGCAGCAGGACCACTGCCATGATTCCCAGTTGGTTGATTTCCTGTACGGGTGGCATCCCGTCCCTTTCTGTCGGCGACAATGACAGCGCTCCGACGACACCTCCCTGAGCTGGCGGCGTCCCCTCTCGGATCGCACGCGTCAGTCCTCGCGGACCGGCGCGACCGGCCTGCGAGGACCGGTCCGGCTGGCCCTTGGGGGCCGCCTCCGGCGGGAGCCACGGAGCGGGTCTGCATGCACCGAGGAGTACCTCAGGGGTACCTCGGGCACGCACCCTTAGGGGCTCGCACACACCGGATCCGGTGCTCGACCGGACGCTGTAGCTTCTCATGTTTGCATCAGCAACTTCAAGCCCGTCGACACCCGGAGGCGTAACAGTCCATGTCAGATGCGCTTTGTGCGCCGTTCACAATGGGAGGTCTCCGGGCCCTCCGGGTGATTTGGGCGCTAGCGGGCCGGTCGTCGTATGATGGTGGAGCGCGTTTCGGCCGATGCCGTCGCCGCGGGGCCTTAGCTCAGTTGGTAGAGCGTTTCGTTCGCAATGAAAAGGTCAGGGGTTCGACTCCCCTAGGCTCCACTCTGTTTCCTGATGGGATCGGGGATCCATCCCCGAGCCCCCTCTCCGGATTCCCCGTTGCCTCAGGTGCCCCTGGCGATCACATGTGCTGATGCTCCGACGAGGAACCGTCGTTCCCGTATGACTCCACCGTCGGCTGGGGGAGCTGATCCTTCTCACTCCCTCTCTGCGGCCGGCCCGTGTCTTCCTCCGGCGTGGGTCAGCGCGACCCGGACGACACTGCCTGCCTGGTTGCCCGGGCTGACTCCGACACGGGTCACGATTGAGGCGGATCGTGCCAATCGCCCTGACCTGCACGTAATCTGCGCATGTAACACACCGTGTGGACCACCTCACACCGACACTCCTCCTCTCGCGCCTACTCCCCGGAGAACCGTCTGCCATGCTCCACAAGATCCGTTCCCAGTTCGCCGCGGTCACCGTTGTCGCCGCCCTGACCCTGACCGTCTGCGGCAGCGCCTCGGCAGCCGTCCAGCCCGACAGTTCTGCAGTGGGGGAGGGGTCCGTGGTCACGGCCACCTCCGACCGCACACCGCTCACCCCGGTCATCCGGACCGCCCCCGGGCAGGTCTCCTCGATGCTGTCCACCAAGACGACCGCCGTCACGGTCCCTGCGGGGACCGCGTTCAGGACCAAGGTGGCCGTGAACCTGCGCCTGGCGGCCAGTACCAAGACCGCCGCGATCCGCAAGCTCGCCCAGGGGGCCACGGTCACCGCCACCGGCAAGACCAGCGGGGCCTGGATCAAGGTCACCGCCGGGTCCGTCATCGGTTGGGTGCACTCCGGGCACCTGGTCAAGGTCGCCGCCAAGGCCGGTACCGCGACCCAGTCCACCGCCGCCGGAGTGGCCTACACGACCAAGGTCGCCGTGAATTTGCGCAAGGGGGCCTCCACCAACCACGGGGTGGTGCGCAAGCTGGCCAAGGGTGCTGCCGTGACCACCACCGGCAAGAAGAGCGGGTCGTGGCTCCACCTCAAGGCCGGCGCCTCCACCGGCTGGATCCACTCCGGACACCTGACCAGGTCCGCCGCCCCGAAGCCGTCGACGAGCACCGTCGCCCTGTGGACCAAGACGGCCACGGGCCTGTATGCCGACCAGGACCTGAGCGAGAAGCTGGTCAACATCCCGGCCCAGGCCAAGGTGACCAAGGTAAGCTCCACCGGGATGCTCACCCGCATCACGTACGGCACCACCACCGGCTGGGTGAGCGCGGACCTCCTGTCAGCCGGCCAGCCCGGGACCACCGCCAAGCCCTACCCGAACGCCACCGGTTACTCCCAGCGCGCCGCCAACAACATCGCCAAGTGGTGCTGGGGCGTCCCGGTGAAGACCTACCCGGGCACCGGGGGCTTCGCCTCCTTCTACGCCTACACGTACGGGCCCGACGCGATGACCGTGACGGAGCTGATCGAGATCGGCTCAGATCACCCGGTCAGCAGCCCCCAGTCCCTGACCACCCAGTACCACGAGTGCGCCCACATCCTGCAGTATCGGGCCTACCAGTACGACGGGCCGGCCATGGACAAGGCCATGGACCGGATCTATCCGAAGGGCGGATCGAACACGTTCTGGCCGGGTTATTCGTACCACAAGGGCACCGAGCACATGGCCGACTGCATGTCCGAGGTGATGGGCGCCAAGCGCATCAACAGCTCCACCAAGAACGGCGTCACCACCACGTGGTACAGCGGCTACGGCGGCAGCTGCACCACCACGCAACTGAACCACGCCAAGAAGCTCATCGCCGGCCAACGGGTCTGACCACCGCCCACCCTCAGCGGGCCGGGACCCGAATCGGTTGCACACCACGGTGTGCAACCGGCCAGTCCCGGCCCGTTGCCGCGCCGGGGTGCGGGCCGAACGATGTCTCCCCGCCCATGCTCGACGGCCCATCTTTCCACCGAATCCCCTGTCGTGAACGGTTCCGGTGCGTGCGTTTCCACCAGCGGACAGCTCCATGCGGTTGTCTGCGATGAAAGTCCGGCGGTCTGTCGCGCCGACGGCCGAACCGTGACCTTACCGGGGGACGAACTCCCGCAGCCAGGCGGCCTTCAGCGGTACCGCGGCCCGGAACGCCTTGCCGGTGATGGTCACGGTCTTGCCGGTCGCGGTGACGGCGGTCAGCGACACGGGGGTCAGGTCTGTCCCCTGCTCGATGGACACCCTCACGATGTCCTTGACCCCGAAGGCCTTGGTCAACTGCGCCTGGGTGACGGTGGCGGTCCAGGCCGCGTTCGGGTTGTGTGCCGATGCGGACAGCGAGTAGGGATCCGGTCGGGCGGTCAGGTACGGCACCGCGGAGACCCACACGTCCTGGGAGTTGCGGGTGTGGCCGCCGTTGGCGGAGTAGTAGGTGGCATCAGCCACTACCCCGCCGTACCAGAGGCTCTTGGCCCTGACCGGGGTTCCGACGGCGTTGCGGCTGATGGTGGCGTCCACCGCGGCCGTCCAGCGTGAACCCCAGTGGGTGGAGCCGGAGCGCTCGTTCTCCTTGCCCCAACCGGTGAACTTCTGGGACTTCACCTCGTCCCACACGTTGCAGTCACAGGCGGTCTTTACCCCGCTCATGTTGCGCAGGGCGTAGGACCGGGAGGCGATGGCCTGGGACTGCAGGGCGGCCGCCGGCCAGGAGGAGGGCATCTCAGCCAGGCCGTAGAGGTATTCGTCGGTCATGCGCAGCTCGTTGACGATGTTGAGCTTGCCGCCGATGACAGTGACGGTGAGTTTGCCGTGCCGCAGTTCCAGGGTTCCGGCGGCACCATTCGCCTTCGGCACGCGCACGGTGGTCGGAGCACCGGGGAACGGCGTGGTGCCGGGCCACTCGACGTCGATCCTGGAGGCGGTCTTCTTGATACCTGTGGGCAGGGTGGCCACGACCTTGCCGCCCGAGACGGAGAGGGTGACCGTGCCGGTGTTGGAGGTGAGGGGGGTGTCCCCGGCGTGCACGCGCAGCCAGCCGGTGGTCCCGGAGAGGGTCCTGGCGCCGAGGGTCGCAGACGTGACGGAGGTCAGGTGGACCTTGATGTTCTCGGCGGCCCGGTGGGAGGAATCGGAGACGACGGCCGGGCGGTAGTAGTAGTTCAGGATCTGGGCCGCGGTAAATCCACCGGCGGCCATGGCGCGTGCCCCGTACTGGCTCATCCCCACACCGTGACCCCAGCCGGAACCGGTAACGGTGAACGAGGCCGGGATCGGCACGGGAGCCGGAGTGGGGGTCGGTCTGGGGGTGGGGTCGGTTTGGGGGTGGGGGTCGGGGCCGGTTTCGGCACAGGCGTGGGGGTGGCGACGGGACCGATCCTGGTCAGGTGACCGGACTGGACCCAGCCTGGGATCCCGCCGACGGTGACCTTCAGCCAGGTCCCGCTGCTCTTGCCGGTCGTGACGACCTCCTCGCCCTGGGCGAGCCTGCGCACGATTCTCTGTGTGGAACTGGCCGCCAGGCGCAGGTTCACGGCCACCTTTGTACGGTGCATCACCCCGGCGGTGATCACAGGGGGCGCCGGCTTGGCTGCGGGCTTGGTGGCCGTGGTGACCTTGGTGAGGTGTCCGGACTGGATCCAGCCGGTGGCGGTGCCGGACCTGACCTTCAGCCAGGTCCCGCTGGTCTTGCCGGTGGTGGTGACGGTGGCGCCCTTGGCCAGTCTGCGCACGACCTTCTGCGTGGAGCTGGCCGCCAGGCGCAGGTTCACCGCGTTCTTGGTTCGATAGACCACCCCGGCCGATGTCACGGCGGCGGGGGCCACGATGGTCGCGGCGGGTACGGCGGTGGCCGGGGCGGCATGGGCCGGAAGCCCGGTGAAGGTCAGGGCCAGTGCGGCCACGGCGGTGGCGGCGCGGGCCACGGCACGATGTCGTGTCGTCATCAAGGTGCGTTCTCGTTTCGTGCTGGGCGCGCGGGCGCGCCGGAGGCCGGACGTGAAGGTGCCACTGCCGTGGCGGCAGTGTCGTGGTGTCGCGCCAGGTCACGGCCCGTGGGGGACGAGGCGAGGGACCACGGTGTCTATGCGTGTTACCGGCCGGCGGCGGTCAACCGTGCAGGTCAGACGGAACTTGCGACCTGTGCCTGGCTGCGGACGGACCCGTTCCATCCCGATCGCAGGGGACGCCACTACCCTGGTGGACGTGACAGGACCCGATGACCCGCTGTCCTCCTTCTGGGACCGCGCCCGCGCCGCATCGCCCGCGCTGCCGGTCGGGTTGCCGCAGGCCTGGGCCTTCGGGGCCACCCCGGCGCACGCGGACGGACTGCTCGAGCTGGTGCTGGCCGGCACGAAGACCGGGACCGCCTCCTCGCTCTGGGACCACGAGGCCACCGGGGAGCCCGTCCCGCAACCGGGCGAGCTGAGCACCATCCTCGACGGCGCGGGCCGGCCGCGCGCGGTCCTGGAGACCACGGAGGTGGTCATCGTCCCGTTCGACGAGGTCGACGAGGACCACGCCCGCTCCGAGGGGGAGGGCGACCGGACGCTGCGCGCCTGGCGTGCGATCCATGAGCGCTACTGGCGGGACCACTCCGAGAACCCTCGTGGCTTCGAGCCCACCATGCCGGTGGTCTGCGAACGGTTCCGGCTGCTGCACGCCGAGCCTGCAAGCCGCGCGTCGTAGGGGCCGTGCGGTACGCGCCGGCCGTCCACCGGCCGACGGCCCGTGGGCGGGGTCAGGCCGCGGCCGGGCCGGCGTACTCCCTCATGCCGGCCAGCTCCGCCATCCGCGCCAGCCCCGGCCCGAGGTGCGCGCGGAAGCGGGCGGCAGCCGCCTGCACGGCGGCTTCGCCCGCCCTCTCCGGCGGGATCCGGGTCGGGTTCAGGGTGGTGCGTTCCGACCACGCCTTGATGTCCGGTTCGCAGGCGAATGACGCGGCCGCGCGGCCGCCCAGGACCTGCATGCGGGCCCAGCTCGTCGGGGTGTCCGGCAGGGGCGAGGGCAGGCAGACGCTGTTCTTCTCCTCGTCGTCGTCGCGGGTGGCCTCGACGTAACCGGTGATGGCGGCGCCGAAGCAGGGGAAGCCCGCGCGGACCGGCTGCAGGGTGATGGCATGGCGTTGCCAGATCGGCACCACGGGGGCGTACTTCAGCCCGGAGGCGGCGCAGTGCACCACGATGCTGTCCGCGGGCACCCGGACGTCCCCGGAGTCGAAGTGCAGGACCCCGGGGGCCACGTGCCGGAGGTGACCGCGCCGCACGACGTCCTCGATGGTGCGCAATCGGTCCACCTCCCACTGCCCGATGGTCGGGGTCTTCGCCATGGTCGGAGTCACTGACTCGTCGATGCGCACCATCACGCCCGCGTCCTCGAGCCGCAGGAACAGGTCGTCGGGGGAGGACGCGGCGGCTCCCGCGGCCATGATGTCCCCGGCCGAGCGGTAGAAGACCACCGGGTCCGGCTGCAGGGCGGCGCGGTTGATCATCCAGGGTTCGCGGGACCGCACCCAGCAGATCGCCCCGGGGTCCACGTCGTTGCCCAGGAGCCACATGCACGCGTCCGTCGCGGTCTTCCCGGACCCGACGACGACATACCGGCCGGGTGCCTCCGTCACCTTCACGAGGTCGTTGACCGGGATGACCCGGGCCCCGGCGTCGACCCCGAAGGGCGGCGGCGTGGTGGCCGGGATGTCGGGGCCGAGGTAATCGGTGGTGACGATGCGCGCGGTGTCCGCGACCGCGAACCGGCGGCCGGAGACCCGGGAGACGAACGTGTGGTCGCCGAGGTACTCGCAGCCCGGATGGAACTCCACCTTGCCGGAGTCGAGCATCCGCTGCAGGACGCGGACGTAGTAGGCGCAGATCTCCGGTGCGGTGGCCCGTTCGTGCAGCCCGGCCTCGGGGCCGGTGTTCTGGATGCGCCCCTCGCCGAGCCGGGCCGAGGCCACCCCGTAGAAGAGCGAGGCCTGGTGGAGCCGGACGAAGGGATAGGCGTCGAGCCAGTGCCCGCCGACACCGTGCCGTCGGTCCACCATGACCACGTGGACCGTGGCGTGGTCGATCAGGGCGTCAACGAAGGCCATCCCGCTGGCGCCTGCACCGACCACCAGGTAGTCGGCGGCAATCACAGCGTCCATGGGGAAATTCTCTGCCTCCGGGGCAGACCGGTCAATGTGCGGGGAACCCCCGCGCGTGTCGATCCGAACCGGTGCGCCCTGCTCCTCAGTCGGCTCCTCAGTCGGCCTTCGCGCGCTGGCCGCACTGGCCGCGCTGGCCGCGCTGGTCGAGCTAGCCGCGCTGGCCGCGCGGCGGGCCGGCGAACACCTGCGCGATCGGCAGCCACTGCTGCGCCGCGGGGCCCTCGGCGACCAGCGAGGTCTCCTGGTGGTCCCGGCGCTGGGCGACGACCAGGCAGAAGTCCTCGGCGCTCCCCGTGACGCGTCCGGTGGCGTCCTCCGGCCCCCAGTTCCAGGTCTGTCCGGAGGGCGCGGTGAGCTCGATGCGGAATTCGCCGGCGGGCGGTTCCAGGCCATTGATGCGGAAGGCGAAGTCGCGGGTGCGCACGCCGAGGTGACAGACATCCCGGAGCCGGTCGGTCGGCACGCGCCGCACACCCAGGGCGTCGGCGACGTCCTGGCCGTGGGCCCATGTCTCCATCAGCCGGGCGGTCGCCATGGACCGTGGCCGCATGGGCGGGCCGAACCACGGCACCGTCGAGGCGGGATCGGCCGCGTCCAGGGCATCGGCGACGCGACTGCGCCCCTCACGCCAGGCGGCCAGCAACCGGGCCCGGTCCCGTGCGGCATGCTCGGATGCGGCCTCGCTCACGTGATGGACGTCCTGCTTCACCGTCGCCGCGTGCTCGGCGAAGGCACCGGGGTCGGTCAGGGCCAGGAGCGTCACCTCGTCGGTCCAGGCCAGGTGCCCGATCTGGTGGGCGATGGTCCAGCCGGCGGCGGGAGTGTCCCGGCGCCAGCCGGTCTCGTCCAGCCCGGCCACCAGGGTGTCGAGGTCCTCGGCTTCTGCGCGGAAGGCCGCGGCGATAGACGTCATGTCCGCATCGTCGCACGGACGGCACCGTACCCGGCGTGCGTACGCTGGTGTGACGTGCACCATCCGTCCCAGCCCGCGCCGGATCCACCGGCCCCGGGCCGTCTCACCCCCTCCGCCGTCCGTCCACACCTCCGACGAAGGAATTCCATGACCGACTCCACGCACCGCACCCTGTCCGGCCGCACGATCCTCATGTCCGGAGGCAGCCGGGGCATCGGCCTGGCCATCGCGGTGCGCGCGGCCCAGGACGGGGCCAACGTGGCCCTGCTGGCCAAGACCGAGAGGCCGCACCCCAAGCTCGAGGGCACCATCCACACGGCGGCCGCGGCCATCGAGGCGGCCGGCGGGCAGGCACTGCCGATCGTCGGCGACGTCCGGGACGAGGCCTCGGTGGCACAGGCCGTGGCCCGCACCGTGGAACGCTTCGGCGGGATCGACATCGTGGTGAACAACGCCAGCGCCATCGACCTGTCGAAGACCCCGGACCTGCCGATGAAGAGGTACGACCTGATGCAGGACATCAACACCCGCGGCTCGTTCCTGCTGTCGAAGACCGCGCTGCCGCACCTGGGCCGGTCCGGAGCCGCCCACATCCTCACGCTGAGCCCCCCGCTGAACCTGAACCCGCAGTGGGCCGGCAGGCACCTGGGGTACACGATCGCCAAGTACGGGATGTCCCTGGTGACCCTGGGCCTGGCCGAGGAACTCCGGGACCAGGGGATCGCCGCCAACAGCCTCTGGCCGCGCACGACGATCGCCACCGCCGCGGTGCGCAACCTGCTCGGGGGCGAGGAGGTGGTGGCCCGCAGCCGGATCCCGGAGATCATGGCCGACGCCGCGCACGAGATCCTCACCCGGGACCCGCGCGAGTGCACGGGCCACTTCTTCATCGACGACGAGGTACTCGCCGAGGCCGGGGTCACCGACCTCTCCCACTACGGCGGCCCGGAGCAGACCCTCGAGCGGGACATTTTCCTGGACGAATGACGGTGACGTCCGGGCCGGGCCGCCGGCGGGGTGAGCGCCGCGGATAATGGCCGGATGGAGCCGTGGGAGATGCGTGAGTGGTACGCCGAGTACCTCGAGGCGTGCAACCGGCACGACCTCGAGGCCATCCGGTCGTTCGTGGACCCCTCGGTGCGGCGGGCGCACCTGCCGGGCGGGGCCGATGCGTGGGTGGCCGACGTGGCCGACCTCTTCCAGGCCTTTCCCGACTGGCGGTGGCGCCGCATCCAGCTCATCGTGGAGGAGGACCGTCTCGCCGTGCACGTGCGGGGGAACGGTACACACCGGGGCGCGTTCCGGGGCATCGCGCCGACGCGGAGGCACGTCAACGTCGCCGAGTTCGCGATGTACCGCGTCGCGGACGGGCGGATCGCGGAGTACTCCGGGGTGGTGGACACGATAGAGCTGCTCACCCAGCTCGGCAGGCCGGCGCCGTAACCGGCCGCTCCGCGGACGCGGCCCGAGGCGGTGCCGGCACAGGGGACCGGGCGGGTCAGCTCCGCGCCGTCTCGGTCCCCACGCGCTCCCCGGCCAGTAACTCCATGGCCTGCTCCCGCAGGTCGACCTTGCGCACCTTGCCGGTGACGGTCATGGGGAACTCCTCGATCACCCTCACGTAGCGCGGGATCTTGTAGTGCGCGATCCGGCCCGAGCAGTACTCGCGCAGGGACTCGGCCGTGGGGGCATCGGCCCCCTCGCGGATGCGGATCCAGGCGATGAGCTCCTCGCCGTACTTCTCGTCCGGGACGCCGACGACCTGCGCGTCGATGATGTCCGGATGCGTGTAGAGGAACTCCTCGATCTCGCGCGGGTAGATGTTCTCCCCGCCGCGGATCACCATGTCCTTGATCCGGCCGGTGATCCGCACGTAACCCTCCTCGTCCATCACCCCGAGATCCCCGGTGTGCATCCAGCCCTCTGCGTCGATCGCCTCGGCGGTCCGCTCGGGGTCGTTCCAGTACCCCTTCATCACGGCGTAGCCCTGGGTCTGCAGCTCCCCGGCCTGGCCGCGGGGCACGACCTCACCCGTGGCCGGGTCCACGACCCGGATCCTCAGGTGGGCGCCCACCCGCCCGACGGTGCTGACCCGCCGCTCCAGGCTGTCCGACGTCGAGCTCTGGATCGAGACCGGCGAGGTCTCCGTCATGCCGTAGCAGATGGTCACGTCCGTCATGTTCATCTGCTCGATCACCTGGCGCATCACCGACTCCGGGCACGGCGAACCGGCCATGACACCGGTGCGCAGGCTGGAGAGGTCGTAGGACTCGAAGTCCGGCAGCCCCAGTTCGGCGATGAACATGGTCGGCACCCCGTACAGGGACGTGCACTTCTCGGTGGCCACGGCGTGCAGGGTCGCGGCGGGGTCGAAGCCGGGGGCGGGGATGACCATGGCCGCGCCGTGGGTGGTGGCCGCCAGGTTGCCGATGACCATCCCGAAGCAGTGGTAGAAGGGCACGGGGATGCAGATGCGGTCGGCCTCGGTGTACTCCACGCGTTCGCCGTCGAAGTACCCGTTGTTGAGGATGTTCCGGTGCGTGAGCGTCGCGCCCTTGGGGAACCCGGTGGTGCCAGAGGTGTACTGGATGTTGATCGGGTCGTCCGGGCTGAGGTCCGCCGCGACCTTCGCCAGCCGGTCCTCGTCCGCGGTTGCACCGGCCAGGCCCTCCCACTCCGGGGTGCCGAGGATGACCACGTCCCGGAGCTCGGGGCAGTCGTCCCGGACGTCGGCCAGCATCCGCTCGTAGTCGGAAGTCTTGAAGGAGGATGCCGCGATCACCGTGCGGATGCCCGACGTCGTCAGCGCGTACTGCAGCTCGTCGCGCCGGTAGGCCGGGTTGATGTTGACCAGGATCGCGCCGATCTGCGCCGTGGCGTACTGCACCAGCGTCCACTCCGCCACGTTCGGCGCCCAGATCCCCACGCGGTCCCCGGTCCGGATCCCGGCCTCCAGCAGTCCGGTGGCCAGTCGCGCGACGTCGGCCGCGAACTCCGCGTAGCTCCAGCGCCGGCCGGTCTGGACCTCCACGAGCGCGTCGCGCTCGCCGAACCGCTCGACGGTGCGCGCCAGGTTCTGCCCGATGGTCTCCTCCAGCAGGGGAGTGTCGGTCGGGCCCTGGTCCTGGGAGGGTGCGGCGGTCGGCTGAGTGGTCATGGACGATCTCCTGGCGTTGCGGTGAGCTGCATCACAGTGGTGCGACGTCGGCCAGTTTAGTTACTGACCGCTAACCGGTCTAGACCCTGCCGAATCAGACCCCGCCGATTCAGACCCGCCGGTCAGGGGCCCGGGACGGGACCGCAGGACAGGGTGGGCCGGGGCGGGGAAGATGGATCCATGACCTCCGAACCCGTGGACGTGCTGATCATCGGCGCCGGACTCTCCGGCGTCAACGCCGCCTACCGGATCCGCGAGGCCTGCCCCGAGCTGTCCGTCCGCGTCCTCGAGGCGCGCGGGGAGATCGGTGGCACGTGGGACCTGTTCCGCTACCCGGGCGTGCGCTCGGACTCGGACGTGTACACGCTGACCTTCCCCTTCCACCCGTGGACCGGCCGGGACACGATCGCCAGTGGTGAGCAGGTCCGGCAGTACCTGCAGCAGGTCGTCCAGGACGCGGGGCTGCGCGAACACATCCAGCTTGACACCCGGGTCACCGCCGCGGACTTCTCCACCGACGAAGCCCGCTGGCACGTCCGGGCGGTGCGCGCCGGGACGGCCGGTGGACAACCCGAGCGGTACACGGCCCGCTTCCTGGTCGCCTGCACGGGGTACTACGACGCCGAGCACCCCCACGATCCCGGCTTCGACGGGGTCGAGGACTTCACCGGCACCGTCGTGCACCCGCAGCACTGGCCGCAGGACCTCGAACTCGCCGGCCGCCGGATCGCGGTCATCGGCTCCGGGGCCACCGCCGTGTCCCTGGTCCCCGCGCTCGCCGACGCCGGCGCGCAGGTGACCATGCTCCAGCGCACGCCCGGTTACGTGCCGGGCCTGCCGCGCCGGGACCCGCTGGCGGGACTGGCCCGCCGTCTCCTGCCCCCGACGGCGGCGCACCGGGTGATGCGCGCGAGGAACGCCGCGATGCAATGGGGCTTCTACCGCGCCTGCCGCAGGGCCCCGCGGCTGATGCGCTCCGTGCTGAGGCGTCACGCCGTCGCGGCCACCGGGTCCGAGGCCCTCGTCGACGAGCACTTCACCCCGCCCTACGACCCCTGGGAGCAGCGCTTGTGCGTGGCCCCGCACGGGGACCTGTACGCGGCCATCCGGGCCGGGCGGGCCGGCGTCGTGACCGGGGAGGTCGAGCGCTTCGTGCCCGAGGGGGTGCGGCTGGCCGACGGCCGGGTCGTAGATGCCGATCTCGTGGTCACCGCGACCGGGCTGCGGGTGCTGTTGCTGGGCGGGATCGAGGCGTCGGTGGACGGGGTGGGCATCGACCCGGCCACGTCCTACGCCTACTACGGGGCGATGCTCAGCGGCGTGCCGAACCTGACGTTCTGCATCGGCTACGTCAACCAGTCCTGGACCCTGCGCTCGGACATGACCGCTCGGTTCACCGCGCGCGTGCTGCGCCGGCTCGTGGACCGCGGACTGGACTCGGTGGTCCCAGAGGTGCCGGACGGCATCGGCCCCGGCCACCCGCTGATGGCGGACCTCCGCTCCGGGTACCTCGTCCGCGCCGCTCACCTGATGCCCCGTGCCACCGACCGGTATCCCTGGGCGATGGCGCAGGACGTGGTCCGTGACGGCTGGGCCACCGGCCACGCCGACCTGGAGGAGGGGCTGCGCTGGAGCCGGACGGCCCGGGCCCCCAACCCACTCTGGACGGAGCGGGGCAGGACGGAGCGGGGCAGGACGGAGCGGGGCAGGACAGGACTGCCCAGGACGAGACTGTGCAGGCCGGGATCGTTCAGGACGGGGCGAGGCGGTCCAGGTGAGCTAACCGGTCCTCGGCGCGGTCGAGACGCTGGGGCACCTCGAGGTCCCACCACGCGTCACCGCGCTCACCGAGACCCTCCTTCGCCAACTGGACCCGGTCCCGGGCGGCCCGCTTCGCGCTCTCGTCCCCGGCCGTGCGCACCGCCGAGCGCGCCCGGCCCAGGTGCGAGCGCAGGCGGGCGGCGGTCTCCTCGGGCAGCTCGGGGTCGGTGGCGCGCCACTTGCGGCCGTCCACCACGATGTACCGGCCGTCCTCGGTGCGCTCCATGATCGAAGCCTACGCGCGGACCCTCGGGGCCTAACGGGCCGGGTGCGCTGGGAAGGTCAACCTGGCGGGGGATCTCGCACTCCAGGCGGCCTGGTGGGAGGATGCGGAGGAACCATGACCAGAGAACCGGAGCTGCTCATCGTGCCGGACGCCGCCGCCTGGCGGGCCTGGCTGGACGAGCACGAGTCGGAACCGGACGGGGTCTGGCTGCTGCTGGCCAAGAAGGGGACCACCGCGCCGACGTCCCTGACCTATGCGCAGGCCCTCGACGAGGCACTGTGCAGCGGTTGGATCGACGGGCAGGCGAAGTCCGTCGACGCGCAGACCTACCGGCAGAGGTTCACCCCTCGGCGCAAGGCCTCGCTCTGGTCGCAGCGCAACATCGGCAAGGTGCAGGCGCTCACCGAGGCGGGCCGGATGCGACCACGCGGCCAGGCCGAGATCGAACGCGCCAGGGCCGACGGCCGGTGGGAGCGTGCCTATGCCGGCCCGGCGACCGTCGAGATGCCCGAGGACCTGGCCGTAGCCCTGGGGGAGTCACCGCGGGCCGCGGAGACCTTCGCCGCCCTGAACGGCCAGAACAGGTACGCGGTCCTGCACCGGGTCCTCACCGCGCCGAGCCCGGCCAGCCGTGCCAACAGGGTGGCGAAGCTGATCGGCATGCTGGAGCGCGGCGAGACGCCGTATCCGCAACAGGGTTGATGCCTTGCCAGGGGGAGAGGATGGGGCGCTCCCGTCTTCAGGCAGTGGTTCATTCCAGGATGGACATTTCCCCGGGCCCTGACGGCCTGATGCGTCCATCCTGGAATGATTCCTGGTCGGCGCGGTGGGTACGGTCGGTGAGATCCGCCGAGATCCGCCGAGATCCGCCGAGATCCGCCGAGATCCGCCGAGATCCGTCGAGATCTGCCAGGGTCGGGTTCCCGGTGGGGAGCGCCGACCCGGTCTGACATCATGAGATGGATGAGCACTCTCGACTTCGCCCGGGTGGCGTGATGAACCAGGTTTCCGACCCGTCGCCGGCGGCGGACTCCCGCCTGACCTTCTGCGGGCTCTCCATCGCCTACGACCACCGGGTGCTCGAACCCAGGCCGTGGACCGAGGCGCAGTCACAGTGGGCGGCCGAGCTGCTCCCCGACGCTCCCGCCGGTCCGGTGCTGGAACTGTGCGCCGGCGTCGGGCATATCGGACTGGGCGCCGTGCGCGCGGGCGACCGCGACCTGGTCATGGTCGACGTCAATCCGGTGGCCCGGGAGTTCGCGGTGGCGAATGCGGCCGCCAACGGGCTGGGTTCCCGCGTCGAGTTCCGGCTGGCCCGGATCGACGAGGCGCTCGGTGAGGACGAACTGTTCCCACTGATCATCGCGGACCCGCCGTGGGTGCGCTCGGCGGAGACCTCGCGGTTCCCGGCGGACCCCGTCCTGGCGATCGACGGCGGCGACGACGGCCTGGACCTGGCGCGGACGTGCGCCGACCTCATCGTCGGTCACCTGACCGGGGGCGGTTCCGCGCTGCTCCAGCTCGGGAACACCGCCCAGGCCGAGCTGATCGCCGCCTATGCGGGGCAGCGGTCCGACGGTGCGGTCAGCGCGGTCGAGACCCGCGTCTTCGACCGCGGCGTGGTCGTGCGGCTCACCCGCTGACCAGGCTGCCCAGCCGCTCAGCCAGTGCGCCGGTCAGCGGCCGGGGCGCCTGCGCATCACCTTGTGGGTGCCGTCGCACCACGGCTTGATGGCGGAGCCGCCGCAGCGGCAGACGGCGCTGACCGGCCGGGTGGTCTGGTATTCGTTGCCGTCCTCGTCCTGCACCACGTGATCACCTCGGAGCAGGATCGGGCCTCCCGGGCAGAAGATCACGTCCGGGTGGCCCGGGGTCATGCCCGGTCCCTGGCCCGGTAGCCTGCCCGGTTCCTCGCTCATGAGGTCCACGCGCCGAGCATGCGCTGGGCGTAGCGGTCGTCCTGGTCCAGGCTGGTCCACGCCCCGAAGAAGACGTCCTCGTGCAGGGAGGGCTCCTCGGCCAGCAGGGCCCCGCAGATCGTGCGGACGGCCAGTTGCTCGTGCACCGCATCGGCCTCGACGTGTTCGGTGTAGTACTCGACCATCTCCGCCGGGAAGCCCAGGCGCTCCAGCCCGCCGGCGATCTTGCGCGACGGCGAGGAGCTGGTGGCCTCGAAGGCGGCGAGGAACCCGAGCGAGGCCGCGCGGAGCCGCCGGTTCAACCCGAACAGGGACATCACGTTGTTCTGCTCGAGGACCTCGACCGGGACCTCGTCGATGTACGCGCCGTACTCGGCCGACAGGCCGCTGGCCGCCAGGCCCTGGGCGAAGAGGTGGGCGTGCAACCGGTGCGGGTTGCCGCCGCCGTACTCGTCGTACTGCAACTCCATCACGGCGGCCTTGACGGTGTCGGACAGGCGGGGGATGACCCAGGTGGTGTGGTCCGACTCCTTCAGGTGGTAGATCGACTTGTGGCGCAGGAACTCGCGCACCTGGTCATCGGACGCGGAGCGGTGGATGTGGGCCGCCAGCGAGGGGCCGTCGTGGTCGGCGACGAACGCGAAGAAGTCCTCGGCAAAGTTCCCGGGCTCGGGCACCCGGGGGTCCGGGCGCGGAGCTCCCGCTCGAAGTCCTGCTCGAGGCGCCGTCGCACCGCGATCAGCTGCGGGTCCCACTCCAGGTCGCCCGCCACGTCCTCGAAGCCCCGGTAGTGCTGTTCGTACAGGGCCCACAGGGTGATCTGCGCGTCCTCGGGGCTGCCGGCGTCCGGGGCATCGGCAGCCCGGGAGGTGTCCCCGGTGCGCAGGGACTCCAGGACGCACACGCTGAGCGGGCCGCGCGCGGTGGGGGTCAGCATGGGTCCACCTCCCGCCGTGCAGTCCGGGGCAGGGCGGGCCGGGGCAGAGCAGTGGGCTGGCACATCGGTCGGTGCATCCAGATCCTCGTCTCGGTGTTAAGGACGGCGGGTAGCCGGGGTGTCCGTCACCCGCCGGTTCCGAATCTACCGTGAGTGATGCGGGCCTCATCACCCGGGGCGTGCTGGCGGGACCGATCCCGGCCCCGGACGGGTCCCCCAGGGGTGGGGGAATACTGCGCCGTGTGACCCCGGCCACGACGCCTCGGCTGCCGTCGGGTACGGTTGATGGCTCACGATCAACGGTGGGGGACCGGACCATGAAGAACCTGTTGGCGGAAGCACTCGAGATCCTGCGGGACACCGAGGCGAACGACACGCGCACGAAGGCTCGGGGGCGCCGTGCCCACGCCCGCGTGCTGACGATGATCAACCTCGCCGATGAGACGGCCAAGCTCAGCCGGGAGCAGCGCATCGGGAACCTGCTGGCCCTGGCGCAACTGGACAAGGATTCCGGCTGGGCGCTCGAAGAGGCCCGCCGGATGCTGTCCGAGGAGGCCGGCTAGGCCGGTCCGCGCGGACCCCGGTTCGAGGGTGCCCTACCGCGGGGTGCCTCCTAGGGGTCTGCCGCGGCCCGGGAGCGGAGGGCCGGATGCGTCAGAGCGCGGGGCCGAGGAGCTGGACGCCGACGCCCCACGCGGCACTGAGCATGCCCACCATGGCGACCGCGGAGATCAGGGTGGCCGCCGCCCACTCACGCCGTGACCCGGTGGGGCCCAGCACGGGCAGCTTCATCCGCCCGCCACTGCTCCACATCTCCCGCACCAGCGGTGTCCGGGACAGCTCCCGTGGCCGCCGGAGGCGCACGGGCCACAGCAGGTTGCAGCCGCCGTCGGTGAGCATGTCCCCGGCGACGTGGACCACCACGCCCACTGCCACCGCCAGCACGAACCAGGAGCTCTCCGCGCCGAGCCCCACGGTGACCAGCGCCCCGCACAGGATCCCCACCAGCCAGGGGGCCCTGCGCGCCCGGTCCGGCATGAACCGCAGTGCCTTCACGGCGAAGGCGGACAGCAGCACCGTCCCGATCCCGGCGCCCAGCTGCAACGCGCCGGCCTCGGTCGGCAGCGTCATCCGGGAGAGCAGCCACGCCATCAGGGTGAACGCGGCGATCCCCAGCAGCGAGTGCGTCCCGTTGCGGTGCCCACCGGCGGCCCGGCCGAGGATGCGGCACAACCACTCCGAGACCGGTGGCAGGGAGTGGGCGATGGAGGCGTGGCGGTGGTCGGCGTCCGGCAGCAGTGCGGCGCCGGCGGCGACGATCGCCCCGGCCAGGACCCCGAGGTCCGTAATCCCGCCCAGCAGTCCGAACCCCAGGGGGATGGACTCCGGCAGCGTCAGCAACGCCTCGGTGCCCGTGCCGAACAGCCCGACGCCGGCCAGCGGCCCCAGCGGCAGCTCACCGTCGGCGGCGATCAGCACCCAGGCCGCCGCACCGCAGGCGGCGTGATGTGGTCCCATCATGGGCGGGGTCCCCTCCTCGCAGATCAGGTGGGGTGCCGCTACGGCGGCACCCCGGAACGCCCTCGGGACCGCACCGGAGGGCCGGTTCCGACGGCATCCAACATCTGACCACAGGGGACGGACGGGTTTAGTTGTCGCGGGGCCGCGTCCTGCGGACACCCCTGCGGGGGTGGTCATCCGCGGTGTCATCCACCGGTCGGGGACAGTCGCCGGAGGTGTCCTGCAACCTTTTCGGCTCCGGAGCGGTAATTCGTGCGTAACCGTCGAGATGTACCCGTCGATTTCCACCCCAGGTCCGGCGTCGACCCCATCGGTTCCCGGACCGCGGCGAGCACCGCCACCACCATGCTCGGGGTTCGCCGCTGCTCGAACAGAAAAGGTGACGCAGTCATGGCCATCATGAACCCCGCACTCCGAGACGCCGCGGACGCGTTCCGGGGCCGCCCGGCACCAGGGGGTGCCCGCTCGGGCGTCCCCGCGCAGGGCGTCACTCCTCGAGGCGCCCGCGCGGTCGGCGTTCCCTCTCCGGGTGTCGCCGAGCCTGACGTCCCGGGGCTGGGTGTCGCGGACGCCGAGGTCACAGCCCCCGGCACCCCAGGCTCCGGCATCACCATCCCCAGCCTCCCAGCCTCCGGCCGCCCGGCATCCATAGCTCCCGGGCCACGCGGGCCGGTGCGGGACCTGCCCCGCGGTCCGATGCCGCCGCTGACCGCGCTCACCGCGCACCCCTCCGAGGGGTGGAAGCCCGAGGGGGACTGGAAGCTGTACGCCGAGTGCGGTCCGGGTGACACCGAGCTCTTCTTCTCGAAGGACCCCATGGAGAAGAAAGCGGCCCTGGCGATCTGCAACGACTGCCCCGTGGTCAGCGAGTGCCTCGCGGAGGCGATGACGCAGGAGACGGGAGTGGACCTGCACGGCCGGTATGGCATCCGCGGTGGGACCACCCCGGTCCAGCGGCGGGAGCTGGCCCGCAGCCTGAACCAGCGGCCGGTGAAGCCGCGCCGCAACACACCGACCTCGAAGGCCGGGTGAGCGGCGCGGCCCGTGGCAGCACGTCAGGGTGCCGCCGCGGCGGTCACCGGTGCCGCAGCGGCTGGCGGCTGGTCTCCGCCGCCAGGGCGACGGCGACGAACGAGACGGCGGCGGCCGCCATCAGGTACCAGCCCGGGGCCAGGTCGCTGCCGGAGGTGGCGATCAGCCAGGTGGCCACGAGTGGCGCCGTCCCGCCGAAGATAGCGTTGGAGAGGTTGAAGCTGACCGCGAAGCCGGAATAACGGACCTTGGTCGGGAACATCTCGGCCAGGAAGCTGGGCAGGGTGCCGTCGTTGAGGGTCAGCAGGGCGCCGAGCAGGATCTGGACGAGGACGATCACGAGGAAGTTCCCGGTGCCCAGCAGGGAGAACGCCGGGATCGTCAGCACGATGAACAGGATGGAGGCGCTGATCAGCACCTTCTTCCGGCCGAAGCGGTCCGAGAGCATGCCGGTGAGGAAGATGAACCCGATGTAGGTCAGCAGCGCCACGGTCGTGGCGATGTAGGAGAGGGTGGCGTTCAGGCCGATCTCCTGGGAGAGGTAGGTCGGCATGTAGCTGAGGATGACGTAGAAGCCGACGGCATTGAGCAGGACGGCACCGCAGGCCACCAGCAGGCTCCGCCAGTGCTTTCTGAACAGGTCGCTCACGGGGGCCTTGACGGCCTCATCCTCCTCGGCGAGCTCGCGGAAGACCGGGGTGTCCTCCAGCTTGTTGCGGATGTAGCGGCCGATCAGGCCCATGGGCGCGGCCAGGAGGAAGGGCAGTCGCCAGCCCCAGTCGCTCATCTGCTGGGAGTCGAGCAGTCCCGTGAGCAGCGCGGCGATGAGGGAGCCCAGGAGCAGGCCGGCGGCGGTGGAGGCCGGGACGACGGCCCCGAAGAGACCGCGCCGGTTGGCCGGGGCGTACTCGACCAGGAAGGCGGAGGCGCCGGCGTACTCGCCGGAGGCGGAGAATCCCTGGACCACCCGCAGCAGCAGCAGGATGATCGGCGCCCAGATCCCGATGGCCGCGTAGGAGGGGATGAGGGCGATGCAGAACGTCGCCAGCGACATCAGCAGAATCGACCAGGACAGGGCCGTCCGCCGGCCGATGCGGTCGCCGAGGTGACCCCAGACGAAGCCGCCCAGGGGCCGGACGAGGAAGGAGATCGCGAACAGGGCGAAGGTGAGCATGAGGCCGGTCTGCGGATCGGACTCGGGGAAGAACACCGCGGTGATGGTGACCGCGAGATAGCCGTAGACGGCGTAGTCGAACCACTCGACGAAGTTGCCGATGAAGCTGGCGGCAACCACCCGGCGTCGGGTGGAACGGATCTCCTCGGGGCGGGGCTGCCCGCTGAGGGAGAGATCGGGGGCGTCGTCGCCCGGTGTGCCGGAACCGGGATGCTGGCTGGTGAGGGGTTGAGAGGCAGCGCCGGAGGAGGAGTTTCGGATCATGTGTAACCACCCAGGTTGAGGTTGCAGGATTTGCAACGAGGTTGCATAGATGGAAGCATGTGACCCGAGTCACGTCAAGGGACGGGCCGCGTGGCGGGTGCGCCGGTGCGGGGACCGCGGGGTGCGCCTGCATAGTATGAGCCAGGTCACCTCTGCCACCCTCAGGAGCCCCATGAGAACCCGAATGACGCCATTCCGCCCCGCCCTGGCCCTGCTGGGCCTGGCCGCCCTCACGCTCACCGGTTGTGCCGACCAGATCAGGGGCGCCCAGGGTGACGCGGCGGGTTCACCGGTGCCCGCCGTGGGTGCGGGTGACTCCACCGGCGCCTCGCGGCTGGACGCCATCAAGGACTCCGGCCGTCTCACGGTCTGCACCACCGGGGACTATCCGCCCTTCACCGAGCAGGCGGAGGGGTCCGGGGAGTTCACGGGCATCGACGTGGACATGGCCAGGGACCTCGCCGAGACCCTCGGCGTCGAGGTCGAGTGGGTCCAGACCAGTTGGAAGACCCTCATGGACGACTACCTCGCCGGCTGTGACATCGCGGTCGGCGGCATCTCGATGAACCCCGAGCGTGCTGAACAGGTCTTCTTCACCGCCCCGACCCTGGAGGACGGCAAGACGCCCATCGCGCGCTGCGAGGACGCCGGGAAGTACCGGTCCATCGAGGACATCAACCGTCCCGGCGTCACCTCGATCTTCCCGGAGGGAGGCACCAACGAGAAGTTCGCCCGCGAGCACTACCCCGAGGGCGAGCTGAAGACCCACGACAACCTGACGATCTTCGACGAGATCGTGGCCGGCCGCGCCGACGTGATGACCACCGACCGCTCGGAGGTGCTGTACATCGACCACGAGTACGAGGAGCTCTGCGCGGTCAACCCGGACGAGCCCTTCGACTACTTCCAGAAGGGCTACATGCTCCCGCAGGGGGACGTGGTCTTCAAGCACTACGTGGACCAGTGGCTGGACATCGCCCTGAACGACGGCACCTATGACGAGATCGCCCGCCCCTGGATCGGCGACGTGGATCTGACGCTGGAGCGCTGAGCCGACGGCGCCGTGCGGGCCGCCGGCCTCAGGCGGCGGGGGCCTCCTGGGCCCGGCGGCCCCGGCGCTGGCGGAGCACCACGGCCGCACCGGAGGATCCCAGCAGGACCAGGCCGGCCACCAGGGTGGCGCCGCCGGCGCCGAGGGAGCCGTCGGTCCACTCGATGAGCGCCTCCGTGACCGCGGTGGTCAGGGCGATGACCCCCACGGCCAGGAAGGGCCACCAGCCACGCCACCAGTACAGGCCGAACAGCGCCAGGGCGACGACGAACGTCACCGCGTACGCCCAGCCGGGTTCAGGATGCGCCAGGAGGATCTGCGCCCCCAGGAGCAGCAGCACTGCCCCGACCGTCCCGCCCAGCTGGGGTTCGGCCCACCACCGACCGAGCAGGGAGAGGGCGAGCCATGCGGCGCCCACCGCCAGGATCAGCACGGCGCGCAGCACCTCTGCACGGTAGCCATCGCCCGTCCAGACACTGGTGAGGAACACGACGGTGGCCAGCGCCAGCGCCAGGTGCAGCAGCGGCGAGGGGGCCAGCACGTAGCCGACCAGCAGGATGACCAGGGCCAGCACCACCCCGGAGGTCATGGACACGTTGTGCAGGTCGTAGGACGGCGGCGGGAAGTTCTCGTGCAGGATCCAGCTGCCCAGCGCGACGCCGGCCGCGATGGACGCCGCGACCACGAGCGTCCCGGCCAAGAACCGGGGACGCGGGCCGAGCCGCTCGCGCAGCAGCCAGGCGCCGCCCGCGGCCCGGACGATCACGAGGGCACCGGCCAGGAGCACGGCGGCGATGCCCCCGAGGATCAGGCTGCGCTGGAGGGCCGTGAGATCGCCCCAGTACTGCGCGGCAAGCAGGATGACCGCGACGACGACCAGCGCGGCACCCGCGTAGGCGATCACCTCGGTCAGTCGCGGGCCCGTCCGCCGGCGTTCCTCCGGAGCGCCGACGGCACCGGGCGGGGCGAGCTGGCGCTCGACGACGGAGACGGCGTCCTCCGCACGCTGTGCGTCCACCAGGCCGGCATCCACCAGGCCCGTGACGATCCGGCGCGAGGTCCCCTGCTCATTCATGCGCGAAGCATAACCCTCCGGCGACGCTCCGGGTCAGGCCCCGGTCCCGGTCCCGGTCAGGTCCGGGCCGGTCTGCTGCTGGGCCGTCTCAGGCCTGGGTCCGGGTGAAGGCGCCGATGCCGGTGAGGGTGCGGCCGATGGTGAGTTGGTGGACCTCGTCGGTGCCCTCATAGGTGCGCACGGACTCGAGGTTGTTGGCGTGGCGCAGCGGGGAGTGCTCCAGGGTGATCCCGTTGCCCCCGAGCATCTCCCTCGCCTCGCGGGCGATGCCGATCGCGACCCGGCAGTTGTCCAGCTTCCCGGTGGAGATCATCGCCGGGGTCAGCGCCTTGGGGTCGGTGTCCTTGACCCGGCCGATCTGGTGGGCCAGCAGGTAGCCCTTGTTGATCGCCACCGCCATGTCCGCCAGCTTGGCCTGCGTCAACTGGTAGGACGCCAGCGGGGCCCCGAACTGTTCCCGGCCCAGCGTGTAGTCCAACACCGCGTTGAACGAGTCCCGCGCGGCGCCCATCACGCCCCAGATGATCCCGTAGCGGGCCTCGTTCAGGCACTGGAACGGGCCCTTCAGCCCGACCGCGCTCTCGGCCGGCAGGATCGCCTCCGCGGGCAGGCGCACTCCATCGAGGTGGATCTCGCACTGCACCGAGGCCCGCATCGACAGCTTGGACCCGATCGCCTCGGCGGAGAACCCGGGGGTGTTCGTGGGCACCACGAAACCGCGCACCCCACGGCCGTCGCCGTGCTCACCGGTCTGGGCCCAGATGATCGCCACATCGGCCAGGGTCGCCAACCCGATCCACCGCTTGGTCCCGGTCAGCACCCAGTCCCCACCCGGCTCCTGACGGGCGGTGGTTCTCATCGAGGCCGGGTCCGAGCCGGCCCCGGGCTCGGTGAGCCCGAAGCAGCCGATCGCCTCACCGGCGGCCATGGCCGGCAGCCACTGGTTCTTCTGGTCCTCGGAGCCGTGCTTGTGGATCGCGCTCATCGCCAGCGAGCCCTGCACCGAGACGAAGGTCCGCAGCCCGGAGTCCCCGGCCTCCAGCTCCTGGGCCGCCAACCCGTACTGAACCGCCGAGCGGCCCGCGCACCCGTACCCGTCCAGGTGCATGCCCAGCACCCCCAGCTTCCCCAGTTCCGGGACGATCTCACGCGGGAACACCGCCGCCTCGTACCAGTCGGCGATGTTCGGACGGATCACCTCGTCCACCAGGGACCGGACCTCCAGGGCCAGGTCCTTCTCCTGGTCGGAGAACAACCCGTCCATCCCCGTCAGGTCCACCGGACCCAGGAACGAGGCCGAGAGATCCCCCGACGCAGACCGACCGGTGGAAGTGGCAACCGAGGCGGTGGCCGCGTCGGCGGTCGATGCGGTGGCCGGGGTGGACGGGGTGTTGTCAGTGGCGGTGTTCGCGGTCATGTCAGGTCCTTGATCGGGGAGAACGGAAGAGGGGGCGGGGAGAACGGAAGAGGGGCGGGGAGAACGGAAGCGGGGAACGGGGGAAGCGGGAGTGTGGACAGGAGGGTTGACACGGCGGGAGGGAACCGCGGCCTGCACGCCTCAGCGGGAGCGGGTCAGTGGTCCCGGGCGAGCCAGGCGTTCACGGCCTCCGTGTCCTGGCCGAGCGCGGGCGGGGCCAGCCGGGGGTGCTCGAGGGGTGGGTCCCATTGCGTCGGGTGGCGGAACTGCCGCCCGGTCACCTCGCCCGTGGGGCCGGTGAGCTCCACCACGGGATCGAGCCCGAGGCCCTGGGCCAGGTCGACGCCCTCGTCGATCCCGCCGACCAGGGCGCACGGCAGGCCGGCGGCCACCAGGGTGTCCCGCCACTCGGCCGCGGGGCGCCGTCCCAGGGCCTGCTCCAGGAGGCCCCGGAGCTCTTCGCGGTGGGCCACGCGCTGGGAGTTCGTGGCGAACCGCTCGTCGTCCGCCACGGCCGCCAGGCCGAGTGCCTCGACGAACCGCCGGAACTGGCCGTCATTGCCGATGGCGACGGCCAGTGGCCGGTCCTGGCAGTCCAGCAACTGGTAGGGGACGATCGAGGGATGGTCGTTGCCCATGCGTGACGGGACCACGCCGGCGCCCAGCCAGGCCTGGCCCTGGTTCGCCAGGGCGCCCTGCAGGGACGAGAGCAGGTTGAGCTTGAGGTGGGCCCCGCGGCCGGTGGCCTGGCGACGGTTCAGCGCCGCCAGCACGGCGATGGTGGTGTCCTTCGCCGTCAGGACATCGACGAGGGCCACGCCGGCCTTCATCGGCAGCTCCGGGGTGCCGGTGATGCTCATCAGCCCCCCGGCGGCCTGCACGATGAAGTCGTACCCGGGCAGGTGCGCCCCACCGGCATCCCCGAAGCCGGAGATGGAGGCGTAGACCAGGCCGGGGTTGAGGGCGGACAGCTCCTCGTACCCCAGGCCCAGGGCCGCCAGGCCTCCGGGCTTGAAGTTCTCCACCAGCACGTCTGCCCGGGCCGCGAGCCGGCGTGCCTTCTCCAGGTCGTCCTGGTCGGCCAGGTCCCAGCAGACGGACTCCTTGTTGCGGTTCACGGACTCGAAGTAGGTCGCCCCGGTGGCTGACGATGGCGGGGACCACGAGCGGGTGTCATCACCGGTTCCGGGGCGCTCGACCTTGATCACCCGCGCCCCGAGGTCTGCCAGGGTCATGGTGGCCAGCGGGCCGGCCAGCACCCGGGAGAAGTCGGCCACCAGCACCCCGTCCAGCGGCAGGTGGCCCTCCGCGGTCGCCGGGTCCGCGATCGGGGACGCGACGCGGTCCGGATGCAGGTGGGGCGTGGCTGACATGATCGGGTGTCCCTCCGGGGGTCGTCGCGGCTGCGGTGTGGATCCCAGCCTAGGGATCCGCACCGCGGGGCAGAACTGCCGATTGCGCAGTCCTGCCGACCAGGCATTGACGATTCGTCAGGGACCGGTGCACCGGGAACCGGCCGGGCCACGCGTCCCGACCCGGCCGTGCTCGTGGCCGGACGCGGGATCCCTCACGTGCGCCGGCGACTCCGCAGGGTCCGGATCCCCAGGGAGAGCACCAGCAGCCCGTCGGGATGCATGGGGTCGTGCCCCGTGATCCGCGCGATGCGCTTGAGGCGGTAGAGCACGGTGTTGGGGCGGACGTGCAGGACCGTGGCGGCACGGGCGGCCTGGTACCGGTGCTGGATGTAGGCCTCGAGGGTCTCCAGCAGCTCCGAGCCGTGCTCCCGGTCATAGGCGAGCAGGGGCTCGAGCGCGGACTCCACGAGTCCGGCGGCATCGGCCCCCTCCGCGAGGGTGAGGCCGAGCAGCACGTCGCGGTGGGTCTGGACCCGGTCTGCGCCGGGCGTGGTCAGGGCGATGTCGGTCGCGGCCCGCGCCTGCCGGTAGCTGACCGCCGCGTGATCCACGCCGCCGCCGCTGCTGCCCACCCCGGCCACCAGCCCCTCCACGTCCTGCACGGCGCGGGCGGCGGCCTCCTGCAGGCCGCGGCCGTGCTCGGGGGCCTCCACGAGCCAGACGATCTCCTCGTCCCGCAGTCCCATCAGGCCCAGCCGCCCGCGCGTCGTGCCCTCGAGGGGTTCCCCCAGGACGCGGGACGTCACCTCCTGGGCCCGGGCGAGGTCCTGCTGCCCCGGGGGGAAGCGGAACGTGAGGATCGCGTGCCGGTGGCCCTCGAGATCGAAGCCCTGCAGGTCCAGGGCGTCCCGGAGCCGGGCGCGCCCCTCCGGCGTCGCCCGCCCGTGGATCAGGGCCTCCAGGACGTCACTGCGGAGGATCGGCCGGTTCCGGCGCAGGCCCGCCTGTTCCTCCACATAGGCCTGGACCACCGCAGCGGACATGACGTCGACGTGTTCCATGACCCGGCCGGCCAGCCTGAGCAGCACCCGCAGCTGGGCCGGGTCCTGGAGGTCGGCACAGTCCACGAGCTCGTCCCAGATGGTGCGCTCCCGCACCCGGTAGGCGCGCAGCAACGCCGGCAGGGGCACGGCCTGGTGGAAGCGGCGTGCGGCCGCCCGCGCGTTCAGGCGGATCTCCTCCTCGGCGGGCGGGGTCTCCGTCATCAGGGAGGTGAGCATCTGGCGGATCTTCTCCGAGGCGAGCGGCAGCACGTCGCGTTCGACGACGCCGTCGGCGAAGGCGCGGTACTCGATGACCTCGTCCCGGTAGGTCTGGGCGAGGCGCCGGGCGATGTCCTCGATGCGGGCGTTGATGCGTTCGGAGATCAGCAGGAGGGCGCGGGAGTCCGGATCCCGGTCGTTTCCGGCGGGGGCGGGCCCGGTCGCCGGCATCACCGGGGATCGGTGTAGGTGGTCTTGTGCTGGGTGTAGAACTCCCGGGCCGCGCTGCCCTGTTCGCGCGCCCCGTAGCTGGAACCCTTGCGCCCGCCGAAGGAGACGTGGGGGTCCACTCCGGCCGTGGGCGCGTTGACCATGACCATGCCGGCCTGGGACCGGCGCTTGAAGTCGGTGGCGTGCTCCAGGCTGCCGGTGCAGATCCCCGAGGACAGCCCGAACTCGGTGTCGTTGGCGGTGGCCAGCGCCTCGTCGTAGTCGGCCACCCTGATGACGGCCGCCACGGGCCCGAAGACCTCCTCGCGGTTGATCGTCATGGCGTTGGTCGTCCCGGTGACCAGGGCGGGGGACATGTAGTGGCCGTCCGTGGCGCGCCGGAGCCGTTCGCCGCCGTGGACCTCCCCGCCCTCCTCGCGGGCCGTGCGGACATAGGCCAGGTTGCCCTCCAGCTGCCCGCGGCTGGAGATGGGGCCGACCGCGGATCCGGGATCCCGGGCATCCCCGACCGTCATCGCCCCGACCCTGGCCAGGAGCCGGTCCACGAACTCGTCGTGGACGTCGGCGGTGACGATCAGCCGTGAGGAGGCGGTGCACCGCTGTCCGTTGGAGAAGAACGCCCCGTTGAGGGCACACTCCACCGCGTGGTCGAGGTCGGCATCGCCCAGGACCACGAACGGGTTCTTCCCGCCCATCTCGCACTGGACCTTGATCCCCTGGCCCGCGCAGGCGGCCGCCAGTCCCCGGCCCACGGCCTGGGAGCCGGTGAAGCTCAGGGCGTCCACCGCGGACGACCCGGTCAGGGCCGCGCCGGTCACCGCGCCGGAGCCCATGACGAGGTTCAGCACCCCGTCCGGGAGCCCGGCGTCGGCCAGGATCCTCGTCAGTTCCCAGGCGCACCCGGGGGTGATGCCGGCCGGCTTGAACACCACAGCGTTGCCGAAGGCCAGTGCGGGGGCGATCTTCCAGGCCGGGATGGCGATGGGGAAGTTCCACGGGGTGATGACGCCGACCACGCCCATGGGATCGTGGTGCATCTCGGCGATCAGTCCCGGGCGGACGGAGTCGATCACCGTCCCGGCGTTGCGCAGGGCCTCCCCGGCGAAGAAGTCGAAGATCTGCGCGGCCCGGTTGACCTCGGCCACGGCCTCGGCGATCGGCTTGCCGAGCTCGCGGGCGAGCAGGTCCCCCAGCTCGGCGGACCGGGCCGCCAGTTGCCCGGACGCGCGGGACAGGACCTGGGACCGGGCCAGGGGGCCGGCCTCCGCCCACCCCGGCCAGGCGTGACGGGCGGCCTGGACGGCCTCGGCGACGGTGTCCGCGTCCGCCTGGGCGTAGCGCCCGATGACGTCCGAGAGGTCCGAGGGGTTCACGTTCTCCGTGCGGTCCTCCGAACCCACCCATGCTCCGCCGACGTAGTTGTCAAAGGCTGGGGTCTGCGTCATCGCCTGCTCCTTCGTCGTCATGCCTGGAGCACCCGGTCGAGTGCCGCCGCGGCGCGGTAGCCCGAGGCCACGGCGCCCGAGAGTGACTGTGCCAGACCGGTGTGTTCACCGGCGATCGCCACGCGGCCCGCGGCCTCGTCGAAGGCCGTGGCGTCCGCGGCGCTCCAGTCGAGTCCTGCCGCGCTGTAGGCGCCGCGCGTCCAGACGTCGTCCGCCCAGGTGGTGAGCAGCGGCTCACCGTCCGGCACCATGGACGGACGCAGTTGGCGCAGCTTCTGCGCCCACAGCGAGGGCCCGTTCCCGACGTCCAGCGCGGCGACCGCGTCCGGCCCGCCCGCGAAGGTGGACAGGGCGGCGACGCGGTGCTCGCCGTCGATGCTGAGGGATTGCCAGGACCACCACGTGTGCTCGGCGCTCTGCACGGCCGAGTCCTGCTCGGACGTCGAGACCGGCACCCCGAGCTTGGCGGCGACCCCCATGAGCCGGTGGTCGAGGGCCGTGCTCATGCGTTCGGGCAGGTCGAAGCCGAGCCGGAGGGAGCGCAGGAGCGGGAGCGGGACGGCGACGACGCCGGCGTCGCCGTCGACGCTGCTGCCGTCGGCCAGTTCGAAGCGCACGCCCCGCGGTGACTGCTCGACGCCGGCCACCGGGCTCTCGAGCCGGACGGCCGCGCCCAGCCTGCGCGCCAGTTCGAGCGAGAGGGACTGGTTGCCGTGGACCAACCGCCCGCCGTCCTCGACGTAGAGGTCTCCCGCGGAGGACTCGTGGAGCACGGCGGCCTCGGCGCTCACGGCTTCCGGGTCCGCGGCCAGCGACGTCGCCAGCCGCCGGTAGACGGGATCATCCCGGAACCCGGTACCGAGGGCCTCCCGGAACACGGCCGCGACGGAGACGGACCGCTCCCCGTCCTCGAGCATGCGCCGGAGGGTGTCCCGGGCGGCGTCCATGCGCCGGGTGAGAGTGTCGACGTCGACGTGCCGGCCGTTGAGGGTGCGCCGGGCGTACCGGACGCCGTGGCTCATGATGGGCACGCCCACCTCGGCCGCGAGGCGGCGGATGGCGAACTCGGTGGGGAAGATGTACTCGCCGCCGCGCTCGGTGATCACCCCGTTGGGCAGGGTGGCCGACCAGGTGCGGCCGCCCACCCGGTCCCGCGCCTCCAGCACCACGACCTCGTGGCCTGCCTTGTGCAGTTCCCATGCGCTCGTGAGGCCGGCGAGGCCGGCTCCGGCGATGACCACCTTCATCGTGACTCCTTCTTCCAGACGTTCCCGACGTTCCCGAGGCTTCCGGCGTTCCCGACGACGACGGGGGGCGCGACCGGTTCCGCGGACCCTGCCAGTTCGTGCCGGATGCGGGCCGCGGCCCGCAGTCCGCTCTCGATCGCGCCGTCGACGAACCCGCCCCAGAGGTTGGCGTTGTCGGAGGTGGCGAAGTGCACGGCTCCCTGGGGTTCCTGGAGACCGGCCAGGTCCCGCGTGAGCTGCCCCGGGCGGAACAGCTGCCAGGTCGTCCCTGCCAGGTCGTCCGCCATCCAGTCGTGTCCAGTCACGTCGAGGACCTCGAGGTCGTCGCGCCAGACGTCGAGGGCGGCCTGGGCGTCGCGGACGGACGTGACGTCGAAGGCCTCGTGGTCCGGGCCGAACCCCACGAGGATCGAGGCGTCGTCGGCGATGAACTCGCTCTTGACGACGGAGAGGGGGTGCTCCTGGCTCGAGTAGGCGAAGAACCGCTGGACCGGCCCCCGGACCTTGATCCACACCTTGACCCCGCGCGAGGCGGACCTCTCGGCGTTCATCCGGGCCACCGCCCCGGTCAGCGCCGGTGCGAAGTCGATCCGGTGGATGGCGTTGAACGGGGTGGTCACCACTACGCGCCGCGCCCGGAGTGCGTTCGCTGCATCGCCGTAGACGACGGTGGCCCCGTCCGGGTCCTGCCGGACGGACCGCACGCGCTGGCCCAGCCGGATGCTCCCGCGGACGTCCCGGGCGATGTCCCCGGCGAAGGCGGTCATGCCCCCGTCCACCCGATAGGTGGCCGAGGCCTCGTGCATCAGCTCCCAGAACCCTCCGGTGGCCGCGGCCCACCGGAGCGCGCCGACCAGGCCGACGGCGTCGAGCCTGGCGTTGGCGTGGCCCACCCACACGGACTCGTTGGCGCGCTGCTCCTCCTCGCCGAGGTCGAGCTCGTCCAGGCGGTCCTGCAGCGAGCGGGGGTCCAGGGCGGCCAGGTCCGGGGAGGCGGCGGGATCCGCGGGCCGGGGAAGGGCGGTGAGGGCATCTCGGACGATGCGCGCCTGCCCCGGGGCGATGAGCGCGTTGAACTCCTCCAGGGTGCCGGTCCGTACCTGGCCGCCGGCACCCAGCCAGTACGCCTCCTCGGTGCGGGGGCTGCGGACGATGCCCCGCCCGTACCGCGTCAGCTCCGCCCACGTGTGGGGCTGCACCCAGTGCACCCAGGTCCCTCCCAGCTCCAGGTCGTGCCCCAGGCGGTGGTCCGTCCAGACGCGGCCGCCCACGCGGTCGCGCGCCTCGAGGACCACGACGTCGAGGCCCGAGTTCGCCAGTTCCCGCGCGGCGATGAGGCCGGCGAAGCCGGCACCGACGACGACGACGTCGGCGGACTCCTCGGGAGGGTTCGGCGGGGGGACGGACACGGGTGCTCCTTCGGGGGTGGGTTCCGGCGGTCGCCCGCGGGCGGCCGGGGCGGCTCAGGTGCCGGGGACGATCTGTGGACCGATGTCCAGGGTCGTGACGGTGGGTGGGCTCGTGATCACCAGGACGATCGCGGTGCCGGTGCCGGCGTTGCGGATGGCATGTGGGGTCGAGGTGCGGTACTCGGCCGTGTCACCCGGTTCGAGCACGTGCTTCTCCTCGCCGATGGTGACCTCCGCGGTCCCGTCGATGACGGTCACGATCTCCTGGGCGTCACCGTGGGTGTAGGGCTCATCACCGGTGCCCTCACCCTGGTCGAACTCCAGGCGGTATCCCTCGATGGCCTGCAGGGGCGGCGGGGTGAGGAGGACCTTGCGGTATCCGGGGGACTGGATGGCGGGATGGCGCCCGAGCCGGATGACCCGTCCCGCCGGAGAATGCTGGGTGAACAAATCGGCGAGGTTGATGCCCAGCGCCTCGGCGATGCGGACCAGCGTGGCGATGCTGGCGCCCGATTCCCCCCGCTCGAATTGGCTGATGAAGCTGGCCGTGGTGCCGGTGAGCGAGGCCAGCTCCCGCAGTCCCATGCCCCGGTCGGTGCGCAATTGCCGGACCCGGGGGCCGGGGTTGCCGGTGACGGAGTCGGGAACCGTGGCATCGGACTGTTCGGCGGTCATGGGTGACCGTCGCCGGGCAGGGGGAGGCGTACCGCGCTGACGTGGGCAGACGATCTGTGCATTCCGGTGCCTTCCTGATCGCATTTCCCGCCGGGAATGCGGCGTGAGGACTGTCACAACGAGAGTGGGGATCAGCTATTGTGTTTGCCCACCATATTGCTATTCTGAACGTCATCGCAAGCAGGACTTAACGCCTGTTCAGTACGGAACGGCTCTGCGGGGCAGGCATACGGGGTCTACGGACAACCTGAGGAGTACCCATGCACACCACATCCCCGCGGCGGCGTACGATCCGCACGGTCACCCTCGGTATGGCGGCCGCGGTCGCGCTGGCCGGCTGTGGCTCATCCGAACCGGAGCCCTCGGCGACCTACGACCTCGGGACGCCCGTGGCGGGCGAGGTCCCCGAGGGGGTCTTCGAGGACGTCACGCTCACCTTCGCCGGCTCCGGCGGCATCTTCCAGGAGGGCCAGACCACTGCGGCCTGGACCCCCTTCGCCGAGGTGACGGGGGCGACGTTCCAGCAGGACGCCTTCGATCCCGGCAAGCTCAAGGCGATGGTGGAGAGCGGGAACACGACGTGGGACCTCGTCAACACCACGCAGTTCGACACCGCCCGTTTCTGCGGCACGCTGTATGAGGAGTATGACTACTCGAAGGTGGACATTTCCAAGGTGCCCGAGGGCACCATCACGGACGACTGCATGGTGCCGCAGATCCTCTACGGGCTCGTCGTGGCCTACAACACGGAGGCCTTCGGGGACAACCCTCCGACCAGCGCCGCCGACTTCTTCGACACCGAGAAGTTCCCGGGCAAGCGCACGGTCAGCATGTCGCAGTACGTCGATCCGCAGATGCTCGAGTTCGCCATCGTGGCGGACGGCGGGGACACCGCCAACCTCACCCCGGAGCAGATCCCCACGGCCATGGAGAAGTACCGGTCGCTCGGGGACGACGTCATCGGCTGGACGAGTGGCGCCCAGGCCCAGCAGCAACTCGAGAGCGGCGAGGCCGTCATGGGCCTGGTCTGGAGCGGCCGCGGGTACGGAGCGGCGGCGGCCGGAGCCCCGGTGGCGCCGATGTGGGACGAGTGGATGGTCATGGTCGACTCCACCGGCATCCCCAAGGGCACCAAGAACCTCGACGCGGCGTTCGCGGCCGTGAACTTCTACGGGGGCGCCGAGCAGCAGGCCACGATGACCGAGGAGACCTCGTACGGCCCCATCAACACCGAGGCGAAGCCCGAGCTCGACGAGACGCTGAAGACCTGGATGACGACGGAGAACCTGGAGACGGGTCATTACCCCAACGTCGACTTCTGGGTCGAGAACTACGACGCGCTCGCCACCGAGTGGTCGGGCTGGGTGACCGGGGGCTGACCCATGAGCTCCGCCACGCGAGCGCTCGCGACCGACCCCGCGCTGGCCGCCCCGCCGGCCGGCGCGGGGCCGTCCCGCCGATCACGGGTCAAGTGGGGCCCGCTGCTCCTATTGTTGCCGGCCATCGCGGTGGTCACCATGTTCTTCCTGGTGCCGCTGGTGGACGTGTTCGTCCGCAGCGTCACCGACCCGGAACCGGGGCTGCAGAACTATGAGTGGCTGTTGACGAACCCCGTCAACCTCGAGGTCATCGCCCGGACCTTCCTGACCTCCCTCGTCGTCACCTTCGCGTGCCTGGTGGTTGCCTATCCGTACGCCTACCTGATGACGATCGTGGGGGAGCGTGCCCGGGCATGGCTCACCCTGTTCGTCATGATGCCGCTGTGGACCAGCATCCTGGTCCGCACGCTGGCCTGGATGGTGCTCCTGGCGGACACCGGCCCGATCAATGACTTCCTGGAGGCCATCGGCGTCGGCCGCCAACCGCTCATCCGCACGACCTTCGGCGTCGCGCTGGGCATGGCGCAGGTCCTGCTGCCCTTCATGGTGCTGCCGATCTACTCGGCGCTGGCCAAGATCGACCGCCGCCTGCTGTCGGCCTCCTCGAGCCTGGGCGCGAACGGGATCACCACGTTCTTCAGGGTCTACCTGCCGCTGTCCCGGCCGGGCATCTTCGCCGGATCGATCACGGTCTTCATCCTGGGCCTGGGCTTCTACATCATCCCCTCGCTGCTGGGCTCGCCGAAGGAGGCGATGGTCTCCTCCCTCATCTACCAGCAGGTCAGCGTGTTCCTGCTCTGGGGCCAGGGCGCCGCGCTCGGCATCGCCCTGCTCGTGGTGACGCTGATCATCCTCGTGGTCTTCAACCGGTTCGTCCGGGGGGCCAGCCTCGCCCCGGGGGTGGAGCCGGAATGACCATGAAGAGAGTCCTCGTCGCCTTCTCCGTCCTCGTCATCTTCCTGCTGATCGTGCCGACCCTGGTGATCGTGCCGATCTCCTTCAACGCCTCACCCTCCTTCAACTTCCCGCCCGAGGGCTGGTCGCTGCAGTGGTACGAGAACTTCCTCACCGACCGCGAATGGCTCAAGGCGCTCGGCAACTCGGTGCTCGTGGCCATCCTGACCGCGACCGTGGCCACGGTGACCGGGGTGCTCGCGTCCCTCGGCCTGAGCCGGGTCAGGTTCCGGGGCAAGTCCCTGCTGGAGAACTACTTCCTGGCGCCGATGATCGTCCCCGGGATCGTCATCGCGATCGGCCTGTACTCGCTGTTCATCCGGCTCGACCTGCTCGGCACCATCCCCGGGTTCGTGTTCGCCCACACGATCGTCGCCCTGCCGCTCGTCATCATCAACGTGATGGCCAGCCTCCAAGGCGTGGACCCGCGGCTCGCGCAGGCCGCCGCGAGCCTGGGGGCGAGCAAGGCGCGGACGTTCTTCACGATCACGCTGCCGCTGATCGTGCCGGGCGTCACCGCGGGGGCGCTGTTCGCCTTCGTGACCTCGTTCGACGAGATCATCCTGTCCCTGTTCATCCAGGATCCGAGCCTGCAGACGCTTCCGGTGAAGATCTATCGCAGTGTCACGCAGAGCACCGATCCGACGGTCGCGGCCGTCGCCGTCATCACCATGGCCGTCTCCGTGACCGTCATGCTGGTCGCCCAGCTTGCCACCCGAAAGAGGAAGGCCCTCACATGACCGAGACTGGAGCGCACAGCGTGGGCGCAGCGGAACCCCGTGAGCGAGACCTCAGGGGCGCCTCGCTGGACACCAGCACCCTCCGGCAGATCAACGAGGCCGGCATCAGCCTGAAGGGCGTGACCAAGCGGTACGGGGACAAGGCCGTGGTGGACGACATCGACCTGGTCATCGAGCCGGGCGAGTTCATGACGCTGCTGGGACCCAGTGGCTCGGGCAAGACCACCACGCTCAACATGATCGCCGGGTTCGCGGACGTCACCGAGGGCCTGCTGCACATCTACGGCAAGCCGGTGGCCAAGCTGCCGGCGCACAAGCGGGACATCGGCATGGTGTTCCAGAACTACGCGCTCTTCCCGCACATGACGGTCGAGGAGAACGTGGCCTACCCGCTCCAGCGCCGCAAGATGCCCAAGGCCGAGCAGAAGAAGCGGATCGCCGAGTCCCTGCAGATGGTGCGCCTGGCCGAGTACGGCGGCCGGTACCCGGCGGAGCTGTCCGGCGGCCAGCAGCAGCGCGCCGCGCTGGCCCGGGCCCTGGTCTACAACCCCCGGGTGCTGCTGATGGACGAACCCCTGGGCGCGCTGGACAAGAAGCTGCGCGAGTGGCTGCAGCTGGAGATCAAGCGCATCCACCAGGAGGTCGGCTCCACCTTCGTCTACGTCACGCACGACCAGGAGGAGGCCCTGTCCCTCTCCGACCGGATCGCCGTGTTCAACAACGGCAAGATCGAGCAGGTCGGCACGGGCGTGGAGCTCTACGAACGTCCGGACACCCTGTTCGTGGGGCGCTTCCTCGGGGAGTCCTCCGTGCTGCGGGCCCCGAGCTCCACGGCCACGGTCCGCGACGGGAACACCACCCTGGCCGTGGGCGACGACCACGTGACCGTCCCGGGCGAGCGCCGGGGGGTCGAGAGCCTGGCGGTCCTCGTCCGGCCGGAGAACCTCTCGCTCGAACTCCCGGGTTACGTCCCGGCCTCCAGCACGGAGAACGCCCTGCCGGTGGCGGTCAAGACCGCCACGTACCTCGGCGTGGGCTGGCGGTACGACGTGGTCCTCTTCGACGGGACCAGCGGCATCGTCCGCACCCCGAACGACGCCACGCGCTTCGGGCCGGGGGACCAGGCCGTCGTCACGTGGGACGTCCGCCACGGCGTGCTGCTCGAGGACCTGGGCGAAGGGGACGAGTCCACCACGTGAGCGCAGGCCGCCGCAGCCGGTGACCACCGTGCGCCATCCGGGCCCATGCCGGGGCGGTACTGGCCCGGTGGCCTATCGCTCCGGCAGGTCCAGGTTCTGCACCCGCAGCATGCCCCGCGCCAGCACCTTGCCGGAGACCTCGTCCGTGATGACGACCTGCCAGAGCTGCTGGGTCCGGCCCTGGTGCAGCGCCTCGGCGGTCACCAGGGCCCGGCCGCCGGTGCTGGCCCGCAGGAAGTCGGTGGCGTTGTGGACCCCCACGGCGAACTGTCCCCGCTCGGCCACGGCGGTGTTCGCCCCGGCACCGCCGGCGATCTCCACGATGGTCGCGTAGACACCACCGTGCACCACGCCCTGGTCGGTGTGGTGCTGGGGGCCGAAGTCTGCGTGGCCGCGCACTCGCGTGGCGGACACCTCGTCGGCGATGAAGCCCGAGGCCTGGATGAAGGCGCTGGGCGGGGCCGTGAGGTCGGTCATGGCGGGTTTCCTCCCACGGGGCAGGCGTGCGGTCTCTACGGCCATCATGTCAGGTGATCGGCCGGTGCGCGGTCCGGGACGTCATGGCCGAGGACCGGTCTCCACCCTGGGGTGGGGACCGGTCCTCGGTGTCGTGTCGCAGCCGGCGGCGGGCCGGCCCCTGGGTGGTGTCAGGCCGCCACGAGCTCCCGGCGGTCCAGGTAGGGCAGGCCGTGGGCCTCGCCCACCGAGCGGTGGGTGACGTGACCGTCCGTGGTGTTCAGGCCGGCGGCCAGGGCGGGGTCGGCGGACAGGGCGGCGTCGACGCCGAGGTCGGCCAGGGCGACGGCGTAGGGCAGGGTCACGTTGGTCAGCGCGTAGGTGGAGGTGCTCGGCACCGCTCCGGGCATGTTGGCCACGCAGTAGAACACGGTCTCGTGCACCCGGAAGGTGGGGTCCTGGTGGGTGGTGGGCCGGGTGTTCTCGAAGCAGCCGCCCTGGTCCACGGCGATGTCCACCAGCACGCTGCCGGGCTTCATGGCGGCGACCATGGCCTCGGTGACGAGCTTGGGGGCCTTGGCGCCGGGGATCAGGACCGAGCCTATGACCAGGTCGGCGTCCACGACCGCGCGCTCGACCTCCAGGGCGTTGGAGACCACCGTCTTGAGGCGGCCGGCGTACTGGGCGTCGAGCTGGCGGAGCCGGTCCACGTTGATGTCCAAGATGGTCACCTCGGCGCCCATGCCCACGGCCATGGCCGCGGCGTTGGTGCCGGCCATCCCGGCGCCCAGGACCACGACCTTGGCCGGGCGGACCCCGGGGACGCCGCCCAGCAGGACGCCCTTGCCCCCGGCCGGGGCGGCCAGGGCGGAGGCGCCGGCCTGCACGGAGAGCCGTCCTGCGACCTCGCTCATGGGGGCCAGCAGCGGCAGGCGGCGGTCCGCGGTCTGCACGGTCTCGTAGGCGATCGCGGTGACGCCGGCGTCCAGGAGGGCCTGGGTCAGCTCCGGCTCGGCGGCCAGGTGCAGGTAGGTGAACAGGATCAGCCCCTGCCGGAAGTGGCGGTACTCGGAGGCCACCGGTTCCTTGACCTTCAAGACCATGTCCGCCCGGGCCCACAGCTCATCGGCGTCGGCGATGATGACCGCCCCGGCCGAACGGTAGGCCTCGTCCGTGATGCCGGACCCGGTGCCCGCCCCGGTCTCGACGAGGACCTGGTGGCCTCGGGTGGTCAGTTCGTGGACGCCGGACACGGTGATCGCGACCCGGTACTCGTTGTTCTTCACTTCGCGGGGGACGGAGATGATCATGAGATGCCTTCCGAAGAAACGGGTGATTCGGAGAGATATTCTTCCGAAAGGACGGAATCTGCGCATTAAGACTGCAGAATATTCGACACGTCGAGGGATACTGGAGGAATGTTCGAAGGCGGAAACCGTCCCGGCCCGGGAGCGTCGAAGGATCCGCGGCCTCAGCGTGAGCTGGATCACCTCGACCGGCGCCTGCTGGAGCTGCTGCGGGACAACGCGAGGATGACCAACCAGGCCCTGAGCGAGGCCCTCGGGGTGGCCCCCTCCACGTGCCTGGCCCGGATGAAGGCCCTGCAGCAGTCCGGGGTGATCCGGCGCTTCACCATCGACGTGGATCCCCAGGCCCTGGGGCGCGGCATCGAGGCGCTGATCAGCGTCCGCGTGCGGCCCGGGGCACGCCAGCAGATCGCGACGTTCGCCGAGACGCTCAAGACCGTGCCGGAGGTGACGCAGTACTTCTTCCTCGCCGGGATGGACGACTTCCTGATCCACCTCACGGCGCGGGACACCGAGCACATCCGCCAGTTCGTCCTCGAGCACCTGTCATCGAACCCCATCGTGGCCACCACCCAGACGAGCCTGGTGTTCGACCACGTCGCCGGGCCCGCCGCACTCTGAGGCACAGGGAGCGGGAGGAGGCCCACCGCGCTGCTGCGCGGGTTCCTGCAGGGGGAGGGGCCTACGTGGCGGTGGCCGCCCGGACCGGACCCTGACGGACATCCCCGCGGTCCACCGCGGGCCGCCGGAGGGTCACTCGCAACCGACCCCATCGCCATCGCGGTCCAGGTGGCGGGCATACCCGGGGTCCCCGAGGCGGACCGGGGCCGCGCCGGCGGCGCGCGCGCCGGTGCAGTTCTTAAAGTAGACGGTCGCCGCCGCCGTCGTGGGCGGGGCAGGGGTGTAGGTCCTGCGGGGCGCGGGCGTCTGGGCCTTCTTCGGGGTCAGCTCCGGGGCGCGGGTCCTGATGGGCGCCTGGGCCGGCGCGGGTGACTGCGTGGAACGGGTGATGACCGGATACGCGGTCGCGGCGGTCTGCGCGGTGGGAAGTGCCTGGTCCGGGCAGCCGGTGAGCACGCGGGTCATGGCATCCTGCTCGGCGGAGGTCACCCAGAGTTCGTACTCCGCCTTGACGGCGATCTGTCGGGCGACGTAGTCGCAGCGGAACGACCGGTTCGGGGGCAGCCAGGAGGCTGCGTCAGAATCGGACTTCTGGGCGTTCGCGGGTCCGTCCACGGCGAGCAGGTTCAGCGGGTCGTTCGCGAACCGGATCCGCTCGTCCGCGGAGAGCTGCTGGGCACCCTTCTGCCAGGCGTCGGACAGGGCGACCACGTGGTCGATCTGCACGTCGTTGGAGGTGTCCTGGCCGCGGAGGAAGTGGATCTCGGTGGCGGTGTAGGGATCATCGAGGACCCCGGAGAGGACCACGCAGTCACGGGTGCCGGGCTTGAACCGCTCCCCGGCCAGGTCGCGGGCCAGCATGTCGTTCCGGGTGTCACAACCGTTGCGGTCGACGTCCGCCCACGCCGGGCCGAACTGGTCCCGGTCGTAACCGGTCTTCGGCGCCCGTCCCTTCACCGGCAGGGTCTCCAGGACGGCCAGTGCGGTCCCGGCCGCTGCCTGTCCGGAATCCTGGCGCTGCGGGGCGATGGACGGTGACGGCGTGCCGGCGGCCATCGACCGGTCTGCCGTGGCCCGCGTGTGGGGGACCGTGGTGGTGGCCGCGGTCGAGGTGGCAGGAGCGCTCGGAGTTGCCGGGGACGCGGCCACGCTCGCGGTGGCCGTCGTGGTGGCCGTCGTGGTGGCCGTGGGGGTGGTGGACGCATCATCCGCGCTCGGGGCGCACCCGGCGCTGATCAGGACGAGGGCGAGGGCTGCGGAACCTGCGGACAGGACGCGCTGGAGATTCATGGGGACGGTGCTTTCGGGGAGGACGCCAGGTGCTGACCGGGATCCGGTCGGTAGCGTGTCCGCGGAGGCATCTCGGGACACGGTGACCCAGGCGAGTGAGACGGTGGGATCAGTCCAGTATCCCCGATGGTCACGGTCAAAACGGGGATTGACCCACTCGAGTCCGTGCCCACCGGTGAGGGCGCATCGTCCGGTGGCCGAACCCTGGCCTGGAGAGCAGGCACTGTTCGGAGAGCAGGCATCGTCGGGACAACAGGCACCCCGGGCGGCCGACGGGTCGTCGTGCGGCACCCGGGGTGTCCTGCGCGGGGACTGGAGAGGACTGAGTCGCGAAGGAGGTCCGCGGGTGAGCGTGGACCCAGCCCCGGTCCGGTCACAGGCCCGGTTACAGGCCCGTCTGGTCCACGCCGTAGGTGGCCTGCTCCGCGGTGAAGCCCTCGAAGACCAACTGGTCGATCAGGCCCTGCCGTGAGAAGGACGTGAAGTCGAGGTAGTTCGCCGCCGACGCGGCGGCCTGTTCCTTCCAGTCGATCGTCATGCGGTCCACGGCCCAGGTGGCGTCCGCGGTCGAGTACCCCTCGAACTCCAGCTGGTCGATCAGGCCCGGCCGGGAGAAGGCGGTGAAGTCCAGGTAGTTCTCGGCGGACCGCAGGGCGTTCTGCTGGCTCACCGTGCCGGCCGCGGCCGCAGCCTCCTCGGCGGCCTCAGCCTCAGCCTCTGCTTCGGCCTCTGCTTCCGCCCGCGCCTCAGCGTCGGCCTTCTTCGCGGCCTCAGCCTCAGCCTCTGCCTCGGCGGACTCCTGGGCCTTCTTCTCAGCCCGCGCGCTGGCCTCTGCACTGGCCTCTGCCCCGGCGTCCCCGGTGGGCTGGGCGGCCGAGGGGCTGGCGACGGACGTGCCCTGCGGCGCGGCCTCCGTCTCCGGGACGTCCCCGCCGCCACCGGCGATCCCTGCGGCGACGAACAGGGCCAGGAGGCCGGTGGGCAGGACGAACCGCTTCTTGCGGTACCAGGGTCGTGCGGACTTCTTTGCAGCCTGGTCGGTGTAGGGAGACGCGACAACAGGGTCGTGGGGCGAGGTGCCCGAGGGGAATGACTGGTTCCCGGTCATGGGAAGCTCCTTCATGAGACTCGCGGGGGAAGCGATGGTCGGTGTCACACGGCAGTGCGGTGGGGACTGCAATGCCGCTTCTCCGGGGTGCTGCCGGAGCAGGGATCGAAGGGGATGTCCCGCGTGCGGCGGGTTCGATCGTGGTGGTGACCCTACGCGGGGCGGCGGACACGCTAAGGGAACGCGCTGCCGGACGGCCCGCCGCAGGCCCCGCCCTCGAGAGAGCGAGAGACTTCTCGCGGACTAGGGGTTTGCCTTCAGGCCATCCTCGTCCTCGGCGCCGTCCGGCTCGTCGGGGCCGTGCATCCGGACCAGCCCCGTGGCCCCGTCGATCGTGACCACCTGCCCCTCGGTGAGCCGGGTGGTGGCGTCGGGCACGCAGATGATCGCGGGGATGCCGTACTCACGAGCCACGGTGGGTCCGTGGGCGATGGGCGATCCGGTCTCCGTGATGAGGCCACCCAGCGTGAGGAACAGGGGGGTCCAGCCCGGGTCGGTGGTCGGGGCGACGAGGATGTCACCGGGCTGCAGCCGCGCCTCGGACGGGTGGTGGACGATCCGCACCGGCCCGGTCGCCACACCGGTGGCGGCCGGCTGGCCGACCAGCACGTCCGGTCCGTGCTCGGCCACTCGCTCGTCCGGCAGGGCCTGCGGATTGGTCCCGTCGGAAAGCAGCAGCCCGGGGACCTGCCGCCGCCGGGTCTCGCGGTCGTGCTCCCGACGGCGGTCGCTCACCAGCGCGCGCAGGTCGGCTCCGCCGGCGGCCTCGAGGGCCTCGTCCAGCGTCAGGAACAGGATGTCGTCCGGGTGGTCCAGGATCCCCCGTTCGGCGAGTTCGGCCCCGGCGGCCAGCAGCTGCCGGCGGACCTCCGCCAGGGGGGTGAGCCAGAGGAACTTGGGCAGCTCCCGCAGGCCGGCCAGCTCGCGGCTGCGGCGCAGCAGGGATCGGGCGATCCGGCCCCGGACCGGGCGGAGGCGCCGGGCCCGGTCGGTGAGGTCCGCCAGGGCGGCCTCGGCCTCGGCTGCGGCGCGGGCGAACCGGGCGGGCGGGGCCTGGTCCGGGTCGGACACCTGCAGGTACCCGGCCAGCGCGGCGAAGACCGGGGTGGGGTCGTCGGCCCACCGGGGGGAGCCGACGTCGATCTCGGCACTGCCGCGGATCCCGTACTCCTTCAGGAACCCGGTCAGGCCGAACTCGGGTAGCTCGCCGCGCAGGAAGCGCGCCGCGAGCTCGTCCGGGGCCGTGCCGAGCAGCAGTTCGCGGTGGGGCGGGCCGCCTCGGCCACGGACCACAGCCTCAGGTCCATCTGCGTGGTGACGTTGTGGGGCATGCCGCGCAGGGTCGCGTTCAGCTCACCCGGCCGCAGGATGCCGCGCAGCAACCATCGGGCCACTCCCTGGGCGATGAGCGCCGCCCACAACGGCGGCAGGGCGCGCATCATCGGCCCGGTCATCGTGGCGTCCTGCAGTCCGGCGGCGGAGCGGATCCGGCCGGCGGCGTCCGCCGGGGCGGGCCGGGGCTGGTGGCGGACCCTGTCCAGTTCGTCGAACGCGCGCTCGCGGGCGGCGGCCGGCCGCGCCAGGGCGCGTAGGGCGCCGAACAGCGAGGCCGGGACGAAGGCCAGGAGCAGTCGCGTCGTCGCACGGAGGGATAACGCACGACGCCCGAGGGGAGCGGGTCGTGGCGCGTAGCGGGGGTCGTCGAGGATGCGGCGCACGCCCCGCGCCACCGCCGGGCCGTAGACCTTCACCATCTCGGGGACGCGGTCGTGCATCCGCGGGCTGCGGACGAAGCCGGTGAGGTCCATGAACAGCCGGCCGCCGATGTGCACGAGGAACGAGGAGACCGCCGCATCGTCGACCCCGATGATCTGGAACCAGCGGCGGGTCACCTCCCGCATCACGGACACGCCCATCGGGGTGACCGGGCGCCGCAGGCCCTGCATGTGGCCGACCTCCATGTAGATCCGGGGGTCCTCGGGATCGATCCCGGCCGGAAGCGGGAAGAGGGTGGTGATGGCCCGGGACTGCAGCAGCCACAGGGCGCCCTGGGTGTCGTAGGCGAACTCGATGTCCTGGGGGCTGCCGAGGGCGCGCTGCACCCGGTGGCCGGCCGCGCGCAGTTCGGCGAGTTGGCCGGGGGAGAGGCAGCCGTGGTGCTGGTCCTCCGGGACGGGACCGCGTGCGGGCAGCACGTAGTGGTCGGTGTCCATGGTGCCGTCCACCACGCCGGTGCCCAGGCCCGGGACCGCGTCGATGACGGTCTCGGTGCGGGTGCCGGTCAGCGGGTTGGCGGTGAACATCACCCCGGCGGCGCTCGGGGTGATCATCTCCTGCACGACGACGGCCATCGCCAGGTCCTCGTCCTGCAGTCCCTGCCCGGCCCGGTAGGCGACGGCGCGCTCGCTGTCGAGGGAGGCCCAGCACTGCCGAATGGCCTCGAGCAGCGCTCTCTCACCCTCCACACCCAGGACGGTGTCCTGCTGTCCGGCGAAGCTGGCGCCGGGCAGGTCCTCGGCCGTGGCGCTGGACCGCACGGCGACCGGGCCGCCGCCGAGCTGGCGGTAGGCGGTCAGGACCGCGTCCTCGGGGATGGTCCCGGCCCGGTACGCCGCGGTGGTCAGGCAGAACCCGGCGGGCACCCGCTCGCCCGCGGCGATGAGGGCGCCCAGCCCGGCCGCCTTGCCGCCGACCGAGGGCGTGAGCTCCGGGGTGATGCGGGTCAGGTCGATGACCTCCATGAGCGCCTCCCTGGGCGGCCGGACGGGTGAACGGTGGATGGGTCACGTGGAGGGGCCGGCCGCCGTGCAGCCGATGATCCGGCCCGTGCCGGGGAACGGTCAAGGCCCCGGTGGCCCGGTGGTGTGACGCAGGACGCTCCGGACCGGTCCGGACATGAGAAACTGACGGCTGAGAGGGGAGAACTCAATGATGGACACAGGTCTGAGCCACGTTCAGGCGGCGGGAACGTCGCGGTCGAACGGGGCGGGGCAGCCGCACCCTGCCCTGCGACGATTCCTCCGGCAGCCGGTCCCGGATGAGCGGTTGCTCGTCATCCGGGCGCCCGGTGGGACGGGTGCGGAATGGTTCGCGGCCGGCTGGGTGGAACGGGGCCCGGGAGCGCCCCGGGAGGCCCCGGACGCCGCAGTGCAGGAACGGGTCCTGCGGTGGGACAGCGCGCTCGAGGACGCCGAGGCGTTCAGCCGACGGGTCGGACGGTGCCTGGCCGAACAGGACGGCCCGGTGGCGGTGGTCGCCAGCGCGAACGCCCCCATCCACGACGTGGCGGCCGTCCACCCGTGCCGCTTCGCCGACGCGACGGACGTGCTGCTGACCCCCGAGGAGATCGGCACGCTGATGGGGTCACGGGCCGGTGGGCCGGTGCCGCAGGCGTCCGGGGATCCAACGGCGCTCTACCGTCTCACCGGGGGGTGGCTCGTGGCCGTCCGGGCGCTGCTCACCCCGTCACCGTCCCCCCGGGCGGCACGCCAGGCCCTGATCGTTCCCCTGTTGCAGTGGCTGAGGGCCCGTGACCCCTGGGGTGTCATGGCCGAGACGGCCTACCTACCGGAGTTCAGTGACGCCGTCCTGGGTCATTTCCACCCGGCCAGCGGGTCCCCCGCCCCGGCGTTGCGGGACCTGGTGACCGAGGCCCTGGTCCGTGACGACGGCGCGGGACGGTGGTTCATGCCCGAACTGGTCCGGTGGTGCCTCACGGACTGGCTGCAGGAGAAGGCGCCCGACCGGGTGGAGGCGATGGTGCGCGCCGCGGTGGAGGCCACGGACCGGGCCGGGCGGGTGGGCGTGGCCCTGGAGACCGCCGCCCGGCGCGGGGCATGGGTCCCCTTCGACACCGTGCTGGCCGACCGGGCCGCCGAGCTGTTCACGTCCGACGCGCGGTACCTCCGGTCGCTGCTGGCCCGCATCCCCGAGCCCGTGCTCGCCCAGAAGGACCACCTGCGCGTGGCCCTGCGGATCATGGCCTCGGCCGGGCCCGAGGGATTGACCCTGCCCCTGCCGACCGTGGAACCGGACCTGCGCAAGGACCGGACCGCGGCCCGGTTGCGGGCGCGCGCTGCCCGCAAGTACCTCACGCCGAACGGTCGTGCGGTGGCGTACGGGATGGTGGAGATCAGCTACCTGCGGTTGTCCGGCCACTACGCGGCGGCCGCCGACGCCGCGGTCCAGCTGCGCAGAGCCGTGCGGGGGGCGCTGGACTCCGGGCCCATCAGCATCCCCCTGGCCGGCATCGCCGAACTGCACGCGGGCCTGTGCCTGCACCTGGCCGACCGGCTCGACGAGGCGGGACTGGCCTACACCAGCGCCCTCCACCTGGCCCGTCACGCCAGCCACGACTTCCTGAGGGCCGACGCCCTGTCGAAGCTGGCCCTGCTCGCGGCGCACCAGGGGGAGTTCCAGCCGGCCCGGTCCTGGCTGGCGCAACTGGACGAACCGCTGTCCAGGGTCGGCAGGGGCCGGCGGCAGGTGAGCAGGTGCGGGGACCTCGCCCGTGCCTGGTGTGCCCTGGCGGCACTGGACCTGGAGACGGCCGGCGAGGTGCTGGCCCGGTTGCCGGCCGAACCGGACACGGACGAGTTCTGGTCGGCGCATGCCCAGCTGCTGGCGCTGCTGCGTACCCTCCGCGGGGACCCGGACACCGCCCGAGCGCAACTCCGGACCCTGCGCCGGGACCGGCCCTACGCCTCCCGGGCCGCCCTGGCCGACCGCCTGCTGACCGAGGCCCACCACTACGCCGAACTGGTGGGCGGGACCGCCTCGGAGATCCGCGGCTGGCAGCAGAACTCCGCCCTGGCCAACCTGGAGGCGTGCCGCTGCCTGGGCCAGGGGTCCGTGGAGGGTGCCCTGCGCGCCCTGAGCCGGCCACCGCGCGTCGGGCGCCAGCAACGGGCGGTGGCCGCACTGCTGCGGTCCTATGCCACGTCGGTGGCGGGGGACGGGACCGCCGAGGGGCTGCCGGACGAGGCCGCGGACCTGTCCGGCCCGGACGGGGAACTGATCGACCTGGTCACGCTCGTCCACCTGGGGTGCCTACCGGACCTGTTGCGGTTCGGCATCGTCACCGAGGACCAGGCGGCACGGTTGTCCGCGCTGCCGCAGCCGGTGCTGGCCCGCGAACAACCGCCCGTGCTGACGGCCCGGGAGCGGGAGGTGCTGGAGTTGTTGCGGCAGGGGATGACGCGCCGGCAGATGGCCGAGCACACCGTCCGGTCCGAGAACACCATCAAGGGCCAGCTGCGGAGCCTGTACGCCAAGCTCGGCGCCGAGAAGGCCTCGGACGCCCTCGAGCGGGCCCAGCACCTCGGGCTCTGAGGCGCCGGCGCGTCCGGCAGCGCGGTCACCCTGCCCGGTGACGCGGTGTCGCTATCCTGTGAGCGTGTCTGTCTCCCGGCTCTCGACCAGTTCCCAGAACTATCTCAAGGTCGTCTGGGTGCTGCAGGAGTGGTCGGACGAACCGGTGACGCCCTCGGCGCTCGCGGCCCGTGCCGGGGTCCGGTTGTCCACGGCCTCGGACGCGATCCGCAAGCTCTCCGACCAGGGCCTGCTGCTGCACTCCCCGTACGGGTCGGTCGAATTGTCCGAGGAGGGCCGGCAGCTCGCCGTGGAGATGGTGCGCCGTCACCGGCTCATCGAGACGTTCCTCGTGGAGGTCCTGGGCTACGGGTGGGACCAGGTGCACGACGAGGCCGAGACCCTGGAACACGCGGTCTCCGACTTCATGGTCGAGCGCATGGACGACTACCTCGGCCGCCCGCGCCGGGATCCCCACGGTGACCCCATCCCCGGGCCGGACGGGGCCGTCGACCTGCCGGACGCCGTCGTGCTCTCGGCCCTGGAACCGGGCACCGCCGGCACGGTCGAGCGGATCTCGGACGCGGACCCGGGCCTGCTGCAGTTCTTCGCGGACCGCGGTATCGGCGTCGGCACGCGGGTCGAGGTCCGGGCCGGGGCCCCCTACTCGGACTCGGTCGAGGTCCGGGTGCAGGGCCGGGCCGACGCCCTGGCCCTGGGGCGCCCGGCCGCGGAGATGGTCTGGGTCAGCGCGGCGCCGCGCTAGCGACCGTGGGGGAGGACCCGCCGGGCACCGGGTGGGACGCCCCGCCCGCAGTATCTGCCGGCCCGGGGACCGGGACCGCCGCACCGGCGGGAGGCCCGACGCCGGCCGGCCCGTGCCGCCGTCGGGTCAGGTACCGGCCCAGCAACCCGTGCCGCGGCCCGAACAGGTAGACGAGGGCGAACACGGCGCCGTGCACCAGCACCACGAGCCCGCCCGAGGCGGCGTCCAACCAGTAGCTGAGGTAGATCCCGACCACCGAGCAGGCCACGGAGACCAGCGGGGCGATCACCAGCATCCGCCCGAAGCGGTCCGTGAGCAGGTACGCGGTGGCGCCGGGGATGATCAGCAGCGCCACCACCAGGATCACCCCGACCACCTGCAGGGTCACCACGCAGGTCAGGGCCAGCACACCAAGCAGCAGCGCGCCCAGCCGGCGCGGGTTCAGCCCGATCGCGTGCGCATGGGTGGGGTCGAAGGCGTACAGGGTCAGGTCCCGGCGCTTGATGACCAGCACGGCGAACGCGACGGCGGCGAGCACCCCGATCTGCACCAGCTCGGCGGTGGAGACGCCCAGGATGTTGCCGAAGATGATGTGGTTCAGGTCCGTCTGGCTGGGGGTGACCGAGATCAGCACCAGACCGAGGGCGAACAGCGTGGTGAAGACGATGCCGATGGCGGCGTCCTCCTTGACCCGGCTGGTGTCCCGCAGGCCGCCGATCAGCGCCACGGCGAGGAAGCCGAACACCAGGGCGCCCAGCGCGAAGGGCACGCCGAGCACGTAGGCGATCACCACCCCGGGCAGCACGGCGTGCGAGACGGCGTCGCCCATGAGGGACCAACCCACCAGTACCAGCCAGCAGGACAGCAGGGAGCAGACCACGGCGGCGATGGCCGCGGTGGCCAGGGCGCGGACCATGAAGTCGTACTGGAGCGGTTCCAGGAGCAGCTCGAGCGGGGTCATGGCGTCTCGATCCGGTCGGGGGCGGCGGGGGTCGCGGGAGTGGCGGGGGTCGCGGAGGGGTCCAGGCCGAAGGCCATCGCGAGCCGTTCCGGCCGCAGGGCCTCGGCCACCGGCCCGTGGAACAGCACCCGGCGCATCAGCAGGATCGCCTCGTCGGCCAACTCGGGCAGGGCGTGCAGGTCGTGGGTGGAGACCAGGACGGTCCGGCCGTCGTCGGCCAACTGGCGCAACAACCGCACGATCGTGGCCTCGGAGGCCTTGTCCACGCCGGCGAAGGGCTCGTCCAGCAGCAGCACGCGGGCGTCCTGGGCGAGGCCCCGGGCCACGAAGGCCCGCTTGCGCTGGCCCCCCGAGAGCTGGCCGATCTGCCGGTCCGCGTAGTCGGTCAGCTCCACCCGTTCCAGGGCCTGCTCGACGGCAGCCCGGTCGGCCGCCCGCGGCCGGCGGGTGAGGCCGAGGCGCCCGTAGCGGCCCATCATGACCACGTCCCGGACCGAGACGGGGAACGCCCAGTCCACCTCCTCGCTCTGCGGGACGTAGCCGATCAATCCCTGCCGCCGGGCGACCGTGGGGGAGTGGCCATCGATGCGGACCTGTCCGCGCTCGGGGCGCAGGCTGCCGATGACGGTCTTGAACAGGGAGGACTTGCCGGAGCCGTTCATCCCGATCAGTCCGGTGACCCGCCCGGGGGCGACGCCGGCGCTGACGCCGTCCAGGGCGAGCACGTTGCCGTACCGCACGACCACGTCGGTGACCTCGATGGCGCCCATCAGTCGCCCTGTCCCGTGAGCCCGGCGACGATGGTGTCCGCGTCATGGCGGATGAGGTCCAGGTAGGTGGGGACCGGCCCGTCGGGCTCGGAGAGGGAGTCCACGTACAGCGTGCCGCCGTAGACGGCGTCCGTGGCCGCGACCACCTGCTGCATGGGCGCGTCCGAGACCGTCGACTCGCAGAACACCGCCGGGACGTCCTGGTCCCGGACGAACTCGATGGTGTCCGCGATCTGCTGCGGGGTGGCCTGCTGCTCCGCGTTGACCGGCCAGATGTAGCGTTCCTCCAGTCCGGCATCCCGGGCCAGGTAGGAGAACGCCCCCTCGCACGTCACCAGGGCGCGCTGCTGCTCGGGCAGGTGCGCGAGGTCCTCGACGAGGTCGTCCTGGACCTGCTGCAGTTGCGCCTTGTAATCGTCCCCGTTGGCGGCGAAGTCCGCGGCGTGCTCGGGGGCGAGGTCGCTGAACGAGGCGACCATGGTGTCCACGTAGGCCTGCACGTTCTGCGGGCTCATCCAGGCGTGCGGGTTCGGCAGGCCGGCGTAGGCGTCCCCCGTGATGTCCAGGACCTCCACGCCCTCGGAGACCACCACGTGCGGCACGCCGGCCTGGTCCGAGAACTGCTCGAACCAGAGCTCCAGGTTCAGGCCGTTGTCCAGGATCAGGTCCGCCTCGGAGGCCTTGGCCACGTCCCGGGGCGTCGGTTCGTACCCGTGGATCTCCGCCCCGACCTTGGTGATCGACTCCACCCGCAGGTGCTCCCCGGCCACGTTCCGGGCGATGTCCGCCAGCACGGTGAACGTGGTCAGGACCATGGGGGCGTCCGGGTCCGCTCCCTGGGCCCCGTTGCCGGCGTCACCGTCCGTCCCGGCCGGCCCCGAGCACCCCGTCAGTCCCAGGGTTGCTGCCGTCAGGGCGGCGGCCAGGACCGTCGCCCATCCTTTGTGTCGCGCCATCGCGACTCCCTCCATCACGCATTCCCGCAAATGTTCGTCTTGACGAACAAAAAAGAGGATAGCAGCGAACTCGCGCAGGGCGGCAGGGCTGGAGTGCCGTCCTCGCGGCGTGCGACGGGGCGCGGTGCGGGTCCCTCTCTCCACTAGCGGAGACTCGGTCTCGCCGTCAGGGGTGCGCCTGGCGCAGCGAGAATCCGGCCTATGCTGTGTCAGTCGTCACACGCCAGCCCCTGCAGTCGCGAAGGAGCATCATGAGCGCTGAGTCCCCCCGCTGCGAGGTCCAGCTCGAGAACGACCACTTTCGCGTGACGAAGTGGACGCTCGACCCCGGACAGACCATCCCCATGCACCGGCATGACCACGAGTACGTGGTGATCCCGCTCGTCTCCCGCACCATGCACGTGACGAATGCCGACGGCAGCGAGGTGGTGGCCGAGCTCGTGACGGGGCAGAGCTACACCCGTCCCGCCGGCACCGAGCACCGGGTGGAGAACCGGGAGGCGTCAGGCACGGTCGTCTTCGTGGAGGTGGAGCACCTGTAACGGGCCACCGACCATGACGTGACGTCCAGGGGGCGAGGGCCTACCGCCGCGCCGCGTCCTGGAACATCGCCAGCCGCAGGGTCCGGGCGGTGGTCATGTGCGCCCGCATGGCCTCGCGTGCCGCCTCGCCGTCCCGCGCGCGGATGCGGTCCACGATGTGCTCGTGCTCGTCCAGGGCCTGGTCCCAGCGCCCGGGCCGGGTGAGCGTGGAGACGGGGGCGTGGATCTGGTGGGTGGCCAGCCGGTCCAGCAGGTCCTTGAGCACCGGGTTCCGGGTGGCCGACCACAGGGCCTCGTGGAACTCGACGTTGGTGGTCAGCCGGGTGGCGTTGTCCGGGTCCTGCAGCTCGCGGTCCCGGGCCAGTAGCGCGTCCAGGCGCACCAGGTCCATCTCGGTGCGGGCGCTCGCGGCCTCGAAGGCGGCCTGTCCCTCGAGCAGGATGCGCAGGTCGTACACCTGCATCAGCTCCTCGGGGTCGAGGCGGCGCACCTGCAGCCCGCGGACGCCGCGCTCGAGCAGACCCTCCTGCTGCAGCCGTCCCAGCGCCTCGCGCACCGGGGTGCGGGAGACCCCGAAGCGCTCCGCCAGGCCCACCTCGCGGAAGGGCGTGCCGGGTTCGTGCGCGCCGTGCAGGATCTCGGCCTTGAGCGCGGCATGGATCGCGGTCGCATCCACCTTCACGGCCATCGGCTGTCCTTCCTGCTGGTCTGCTGCGGCTCTCCGCCGTCTCGATGCTGGGTCGATCTCGGACGAGTCCCGCCCCCGCCCGGCGGGGCAGGGGCGGGACGCGCACCGGGTCCTGCCAGCCGGCGTCGGGCCTCACTGGCACGACGCCGGCCGGTGGGTCAGGCTGTCAGGCCAGCGTACCGGCGCGGCGGCCGAAGACGACGCCGGCCGCCAGGCCCGAACCGCCCGGGTAGTTGGCAGAGAACAGCCCGCCGAGCATCTCCCCGCACACGTACAGGCCGGGGATGGCCTCGCCCTGGGCGTCGAGCACGCGACCGTGGGTGTCCGACTTCAGCCCGCCGAAGGTGAAGGTGATGCCGCAGGTGACGGCGTAGGCGTAGAACGGGCCCTCGGTCAGCGGGGTGGCCCAGTTGGACTTCACCGGGGTGGTGTCCGCCTTGCGGCCGTCCTTGACGGTCGGGTCCCACGCCACCGAGGTGTCGATCGAGGCGTTGTAGTCGGCCACCGTGGTGGCCAGGGACTGCGGGTCCACGCCGATCTTTGCGGCGAGCTCCTCGAGGGTGTCGGCCTGTTCCACGGAGATGCCGGGCATGTCGTACTCCTCGGTGCGCAGCATGGCCCGCAGGTTCGCGTCGAAGACCTGGTAGGCCACCGAACCGGGCTGCTTGAGGATCTCGCGGCCGAACTTGGCGTAGGTGTAGTTGCGGAAGTCCTCGCCCTCATCCACGAAGCGCTTCCCCTCGGTGTTGACGATGATGCCCAGGAAGTAGGACTGGCGGGTCAGGCGGTTGGTCAGCTCGCGGTTGGACTCGTTGTCCGGGTTGAACGCGTCCCACTGGGTGGAGTGGCAGGTGGACCAGTCGCCGGCCTTCTGGGCGCCGATGGCCAGGCCGGCGGCGATCATGTCCCCGTTGTTGAACCGGGTGCCGCGCACCTTGGCGTTCTCCCACCCCTCGCCGAGGTGCTCGCGGCGCCACTCGGCGCTGGACTCGAAGCCGCCGGCGCCCAGGACCACGGACTCGGCGCGCAGCTCGGTCACCGTGCCGTCCTGCTGGCGGACCTGCACGCCGCGCACCTTCCCGTCCTCCACGACCAGCCCGAACACGTCCTGGCCGAAGCGGACCTCGGTGCCGAGCTTCTCGGCCACGGCGAGGTGGTCGTGCATCAGGCCTTCACCGCCGCCGACGTTGCCCACGTGCAGCCCGCCCCAGAACAGGTAGGAGCCGTCCTCGCGCTGGTAGGCCTGGCGCTCGTACATCAGGCGGTACTTCAGGCCCAGGGACTTCAGCCAGCGCAGGTTCGGGGCGGCCTCGTGGACCAGGGCCTCGGTCAGGTCCGGGTCGTTGCGGCCCTCGGTGACGCGGACCAGGTCCGCGGTGTAGTCCTCGGGGGAGTACGGCGGCACCACGGTGGTCGCGTGACGCTCGTCCGGCTCGACGAGGTCGGCCAGGTCCTCCAGGCCCGCGTGGGCGATGCGGGTGGCGCCGGCGGTGTAGTAGCTGTTGCCGCCGAACTCGTCCTTCGGCGCCTTCTCCAGGAGCAGCACCTTGCGGCCGCGCACGGCTGCGGCGTGGGCGGCGGTGAAGGCGGCGTTGCCCCCGCCGACGACGATGACGTCGGCGTCCAGGGCGGGCTGGTCCTCGCGGGTGGTCTCGGGTGCGGAGGTGGTCATGGGGTGCCTTCCAGTGGGGCGTCTCGCGCCGCGGTCGATTGCTGTGCACGACTGTATACAGTCGTGCACAGTGACGTCAAGGGTTCGGATCGGACGGCGGAACGGGGGGCAGAACGGGGGGCAGATTCAGTCCGGCCGTAGCATGGCGGGCATGAGCCTGGGGATGCCGAGCACCGACACCTTCGACCACGTCCGCGGCGCGGACGGCGAGCACGTCGGCTACATCCACTGCACCGAGGACGGCGGGTTCGTGCCGTTCGACCTGCTGCAGCGCCGCCGCGGGGAGCCCATGGAGCTGGACAAGGCCGAGGCGCTGCTCGACGCACTGGGGCTCTCCATGCTCGCCGAGGCCTGGTGGCTGGACACCGGGGACGGCAGCCGGGTGAAGGTGCTCATCCAGGAGGTGCACCGCGACCGGCTGACCGTGGCCCGCGCCCTCGACGACCTGTCCGGGCCCGTCGCCCAGGCTGCCGACCTGCGGGCCACCATCACGGTGGAGCTGCCGACGGACCGGTTGCACGAGACGGCGTAGTCCCGGCGCCTCGACAACCGCGCTGGCCGGCCCTGCCGTGGCGGGTGCGCGTCAGTCGCCCGTCCAGAGATAGCGGTGTTCCGGGCGGCCCGTGGCGCCGTAGCGCGGGCGCAGCTCGGCCAGGCCGTGACTGGTCAGCAGGTCCAGGTAGCGCCGGGCGCTGACCCGGGAGATGCCGCAGGCCTCAGCCACCTCCCGCGCCGAACGGTCGACGCCGGCCCCGGCCTCCTGCAGGGCCGTGGCCACCAGGCGCAGGGTCGGGACGGAGAAGCCCTTGGGCAACCGGGCGGGGAGCCCAGCCTCGGCGGCCGCGCCCTCGGTGGCCCCGCTGGGAGAGCCGGCAGCGGCGCCACCGGGCCCGGCGGTCCTCCCGGCCTCACCCGCCCCGCCGGCCGCCTCACCGGTCACCGTGCCGGCGGGCGCGCTCGCGGCCGACCCCTCGGCGCGCGGCTGCAGCCCGGCGGCCCCGCGCACGAGGCGGTCGATCTCGGCCTGGTCCAGTTCCTCCTCGTCGAGCGACTGCTGGTCGGCGCCGGCGGGATCGGCGTAGAGGGCGGCGAAGGCCAGCAACCGCTCGTTGAACTCGTCGCGGCTGAAGGGCTTGACCAGGTAGCCGTCCACGCCCTGGCCCACCGCGCGGCGGACGGTGTCCCGCTCGGAGGCGGCGGTCACCATGATCACGGCGACGTCCGAACCCGCCGCGCGCAGGTCCTCCAGCACCTGCACTCCGCTGCGGTCCGGTAGGTGCACGTCCAGCAGGACCAGGTCCACCTCGTGCTCGGCGAGGAACCCGGCCACCGGCACCCCGCGCTCCAGCACGCCGGCCACCTCGAAGCCCTCGAGGGCCTCCACGAAGCGCCGGTGCATCCCGGCCACCGCGAAGTCGTCGTCCACGATCAGCGTCCTGATCACCCGAGCCTCCTCTCCTGGTCTGTTCGTGTCGCCTGGTCCGCCCGCGTCTCCGGGGCCGTCCGTTGCTCCCGACCGGCCGGCGTCGCGCCGTGGTCCTCCGGAATCGCCTCGCTGCCTGCCGCGCTACCGGCTGGGCTGCCGGCCGCTCCGCCTGCGGGCACTTCACTGTCATTCTCACCCGGCCACGCGGCGTGGAACCGGGCCCCGCCCAGCGGTGACGCCTCGACGCGCACCCGGCCGCGCCGGCGTCGGACGATGCGGTCCACCAGGGCCAGGCCCACCCCGCGCCCGCCGACCGGGGGAGCGGTGGTGCCCTCGCGCTGTTTCGTCGACTCGCCCCAGCGGAACAGCCGGTCGGCGGCGGCCGGGTCGAGCCCCGGGCCGGAGTCCTCCACCGTGACGGCCACCTCGGACCGGGCGGCATCCTCACCGCCACCCTGATCGGCACTCCGGCCGTCTCTGTCACCGGCCCCCGCCCCCGCACCACCGGCGCGGACCCGGAGGAGGACGCGGCCGCCGTCGCCGGCCGCCTCGATCGCGTTGGTGAGCAGGTTCGCCACCACGGTGAGGGTGTCGTCGTCGGCGCGCCAGTCCGGGTCGGCGCCGCTGTCCGCGGCCACCGTCAGCTCGACGCCGGCCTCGCGGGCCACCGCGGCCTTCGCGCCGACCAGCGCGGTGAGGGAGGCGTCACCGAGGTCGGGGGTCCCCGAGCTGCCGAGCGGCCCGGTCAGCGTGCGGACGTACTCCTCGGCCTCCGCCGCCTCACCCAGGGAGAGCAGTCCGGAGATGACGTGCAGTCGGTTGGAGAACTCGTGGGTCTGGGAGCGCAGCGCCTCGGTCATGCTGCGCTGGCCCTCGAGCTCGCGGAAGGTGGACTCGAGCTCGGTGCGGTCCTGCAGGGTCAGCGTCCGCCCGACCGGCCGGCCGCCGACCAGCACGGGCCGGGCCTTTGCCAGCAGGATGCGCTCGCCGGCCAGGACGAACCCGGTGGCCTCGGGGCCGGCGGCGGGGGAGAGGAGCATGGCGGCGACGTCCTCGTCCAGCACCTCCGAGGCCAACTGTCCTTCCACGTCCGCGGAGACGCCGAGCAGCCGGCGGGCCTCGTCGTTGGCGAGGGTGATGGTGCCGTGCTCGTCCACGCCCACCACGCCGTCGCCCACGCTGTGCAGCAGGGCCTGGCGGGACTGGTGCAGCCCGGCCATCTCCTCCGGCTCGGCCCCGTAGATCCGCCGACGCACGTAACGCGAGGCCCAGGCCGCCACGGCGGTGCCCAGCGCCGCGGCGCCGAGGATCCAGGGCGCGAAGCCGAGCACCACCTCGAGCAGGTCCGCGCGGATCTCCGACTGCAGGATGCCCACGGAGACACTGCCCACCACGGTGTCCCCGTCCCAGATCGGCACCTTGGAGCGCAGGGTCACCCCCACCGGTCCCTCCTCGACCCCGCGGAAGCTCTCGCCGCTGAGGATGGGGCCGTGGTCCGAGGACACCGGCTGCCCGATCAGCTCCGGGTCCGGGTGCGCCACCCGCAGCCCGTCCCGGTTGACCACGACGACGAAGGAGACTCCCGCGGACCGCTCGGCCAGGTGCGCGATCGGCTGGATGCTCGCCGCGGCGTCCGGGTCGTTGACGTCGTCAATGACCTCCGGGTTCGCGGCGATCGCGGTGGCCACGGTGTCCACCTCCTCGAAGGCCAGCTCCCGGGTGTACCGGTCCTGGACGAACAGCACCACCGCGGCCACGGCCAGCACGGTGACCAGCACGATCGCCACCTGCAGCGCCAGCAGCCGGCGGCGGATGCGCCGGCCGGTGCGGGGCGTGGCGCCGACGAGGGCCATGGCTGCTCCTGTGCTCGGGGACTGCGGGGACTGCGGGGGCTGCGGGGGCTGGTGTGGGGGACTGCTGGTGGGATGGCTGGCGGAGGTGCTCGTGACCAGAACTTTCTTAACCACCTCTTATGACCACAACCAGTTTTCCACTGTGCCACGCGTCACGGGTCTGCCACGGTAGTGATCCGGCTCACAACCCTATGCGGGCCGCAACCAGACCTTCGCACTGAGAGTACGGAAAGCAATGAGCACACGGACAGTCAAGAGGACCATCCTCGGCGTGGCTGCGGCCGGCGTCGTCGGGCTGGCCCTGGTGAACGCCGCCGCGGACGGCGGCGAGGCCACCGCCCGCTCCAAGCTGGTGCTGATGGCCCCGGCCGCCCCCGGCGGCGGCTGGGACGGGTTCGCCCGCGAGTCCCAGCAGGCCATCAAGTCCGGCGGCATCTCCAACAACGTCCAGGTGGTCAACGTGCCCGGCGCCGGCGGGACCATCGGCCTGGGCCAGTTCGCCCAGATGGAGGGCCGCTCGGACATGCTGATGGTCACCGGCGGCGTGATGGTCGGCGCGGTGGAGCTGGCCGACGCCGGCGCCACCCTGGACGACGTCCAGCCCGTGGCCCGCCTGGCCGACGACTTCGCCGCCCTCGTGGTCCCGGCCGACTCCCCGTACCAGACCCTGGACGACTTCATCGAGGCCTGGAAGAAGGACCCGGGCGGGACCTCCATCTCCGGCGGTTCCCTGGGCTCGATCGACCACCTGCTCACCGGGCTGCTGGCCGAGGAGGTCGGGATCGACCCCGCGAAGACGAACTACATCGCCTACTCCGGCGGCGGCGAGGCGCTGACGTCGATGCTCTCCGGCACCACCGTGGCGGGGATGTCCGGCTACAACGAGGTGGCCGACCAGATCGACGCCGGCATGCTGCGGGCCCTGGCCGTGTCCTCCGAGGAGCGACTGCCTGGAGTGGACGTGCCCACCTTCAAGGAGCAGGGCGTGGACGCCGTCATGGCGAACTGGCGCGGCCTGGCCGCGGCTCCCGGCGTGGAGGGCGAGGCCCTGCAGGAGCTGAAGGAGATCGTCGCCGAGTACCGGGAGACGGATCAGTGGCAGGACGCGCTGGAACGCAATTCCTGGACGGACAGCTACATGGTGGGCGAGGAGTTCGACTCCTTCCTCGACGAGGAGATCGCCCGCACCGAAGACATCGTGGAAGGACTCGGCCTGTGAGCACCCTGATGGAGACCCCGACGCCGGAGCGCACCGCCGGCGGGACCGCGCGTCGGTCCTTCTGGTCCGGGCGCAGCGAACTGATCATGCCGGTGCTGGTGGCAGGCCTGGCCACCTGGCTGGCCTACGAGACGGCGACCATGACGGTGCTGGGCACCTCGGTGCCGGGACCGCAGTTCTTCCCCACGATCGTGTGCGTGCTGCTGTACGCGGTGGCCGTGGTCCACGCCATCCAGGTCCTGCGCACCCCGCGGCTGCCGGATCCCACGGACGACGCGGAGAACGCCGACTTCTCCTCGGACCTGCTGGGCGACCTGGCCCACGCCTCCGAGAAGGGACGCCGCCGGATCGCCGGCCAGGACCCGAAGGCCACGCTGCCGACGGACTGGAAGACCTACACGGACTGGAAGACCGTCGGGCTCGTGGTCGGCGGCATCGCCCTGTTCATCCTGGTGCTGCCGGTGCTGGGCTGGGTGTTCTCCGCCGCCGGACTGTTCTGGATCGTCTGCAAGGCCCTGGGCAGCAAGCGCCCCGGGTTCGACATCGTGGTGTCCCTGGTGTTCGCCGCCGTCATCCAGCTGGCCTTCAACGCCGGCCTCGGACTGAACCTGCCCTCGGGCTTCCTGGAAGGACTGCTCTGACATGGAACAGCTGACTATGCTCTTCGAGGGGTTCGGCGCCGCGCTGACCCCGATGAACCTGCTGTGGGTGTTCATCGGCGCCATCCTGGGCACCGCCGTGGGCGTGCTGCCCGGGCTGGGCTCGGCCATGGCGGTGGCCCTGCTGCTGCCGATCACCTTCACCCTGGACCCCACCGCGGCGTTCATCATGTTCGCCGGCGTCTACTTCGGCGGCCTGTTCGGTGACTCCACCGCGGGCATCCTGCTCAACACCCCGGGCAACTCCTCGGCGATCGCCTCCACCTTCGAGGGCCACCGGATGGCCAAGGACGGCCGCGCCGCCAAGGCCCTGGCCACCGCCGCCGTGGGCGCGTTCGTCGGCGGGCTGATCGCCACCACGCTCGTGGTGTTCTTCGCCCCCACCCTGGTCAAGATGGCCACCGCCTTCGGCCCGGCCGAGTACTTCGCCCTGGCCGTGTTCGCCTTCCTGGCGATCTCCTCCGTGGTCTCCGAGTCCGTGGTCAAGGGCGTGGCCGCCCTGGGCATCGGCCTGGTGCTGGCCATGGTCGGCGTGGACGGGCCCTCGGGCACCGTGCGGTACACCCTGGGCCTGCCCCAGCTGTTCGACGGCATCTCGATCGTGGTCATCACCGTGGGCCTGCTGGCCCTGGGCGAGGTGCTGCACATCGCCGGCAGGATTCATCGGGATCCCTCCGCCACGAAGATCGAGCCCAACGGCCGGGCCCGCCTGGACCGCAAGGACTTCCGCCGGGCCCTGCCGGCCTGGCTGCGCGGCACCGCGTTCGGCGTGCCCTTCGGCATCATCCCCGCCGGCGGCTCCGAGGTCCCCACGTTCCTGGCCTACGGCACCGAGAAGAAGCTGGCCAAGCGCCGTGGTGATGCCGAGTTCGGCACCGTCGGCTCGATCAAGGGCGTGGCCGCCCCGGAGGCCGCCGGCAACGCGACCGCCGGCACCGCGATGGGCGCCCTGCTGGCCCTGGGCCTGCCGACCTCGGCGACGGCGGCGATCATGCTCGCGGCCTTCCAGCAGTACGGCATGCAGCCCGGACCGCTGCTCTTCGAGCGCAGCGGGGACCTGGTGTGGACCCTGCTGGCCTCGCTGTTCATCGGCCTGGTGGTGCTGGTCATCCTCAACATGCAGTTCGCGGTGCTGTGGGCCAAGATGCTCTACATCCCGCGGCACTACCTGTACGCCGGGATCACGGTGCTGTCCATGCTGGGGGTGTACGCCATCAGCTCGGCCACCCTGGACCTGTGGGTGGTGCTGGCGGTGGGCCTGCTCGGGTTCATCATGCGCCGCTACCAGTTCCCGCTGGCCCCCGTGCTGATCGCCGTGGTGCTGGGCCCGCTGGCCGAGACCGAGCTGCGCCGGGCGCTGACCGTGTCCGAGGGCGACCCGTCCATCCTGGTCTCCAGCCCGGTGACGGTGATCCTGTACTCGGTGCTGGCGCTGGCCCTGGCGGTGTCCGCGCTGCAGCACCTGCGGCACCGGCGGGAGCGGGTGGCTGGGGGTGCTGGTGGTGATGGGTCCGGTCCGCACGGTGGTGAGGGACGCGGGCCCGACGCCGGCCCGGCCGGCCCGTCGGAGGGTGCGGTCGCGGAGGAGCGTGAGAGCAGCCGGGTGTAGTCGGCTTGATCTCTACGCCGGGGTGGGGTGCCATGGGCACCCCACCCCGGCTTTCCACTGTCTCAGAGTCGCCTCAGGTGACGACGTCCCCGGCATCGCGAGGCTTGAGTACCGGCATCATGACAGCCCGGGCGTCCGGGGACACGGGTGCGTATGCGGCCCGGGGATCGGGATCGAAAGCGAAGTCCGAGAAGGTCTTTGGTGAGGTCCCGACGAAGGGGGCCTCGCTGGCACCCGAGAGGATCCCGGGGAAGTATGTGCTGGCGAGATGCTTCCGAAGAGGTTCGTCGCAGACGTACAGGAACGTGCCGCGGATGCCCCGCGTCAACAACACGTTGTAGACGTTGATGACGTACTCGCGAATCTGTTCGTCGGTGTACTCGATCTTCAGCCTGGAATTGTTCTCCTTGCCCTTGACGTCGAAGTACGAATCGCGGTTGAAGACTACCCGGCCGGTCCTCTCGTCGTAAGACAGGTCCGGGCCGATGATCACCCCGGCGTAGTTGAGGTCGTATCCCTGGATCGTGTGGATCGATCCCACCTCATACCTGGAGTTCTGTGTCCCGACCCAGTCGGTCGCGGTGGAGTTCCATCTCAGGTCGAGTCCGTCGATCGAGATGTCGGTCGCAGTCTTGTCTTTCTTGCTCTTCCAGGGCCACGCGAAACCGGCCAGTAGGCGTGAGAGGCCGTGGCGGCCGTCCAGGCGGAGGAGTTCGTCCCGCATCTGTCCCAGATCCGTGAACATCCGCAGGTCGTAGTCTCCGACCTCAGGGGGCTGCGGGAGACCGTCGGTCCTGGTCGCTCGGAGCGCGGATCCGAAGAACTCGACGTAGTCGTCGCCTGCATTGACCCTGAGCTGAGACTGCAGGGTGAAGAGTCGGTCTTGGGACTCCGCACCAGTTATCAGGGCGTCCACCGTGGCTCGGGGGAGGTCTGCAGGACGCACTGTCTGCTGGGGGTCGAGGATCAGCACCTGGTGGCGGCTCCTAGCTCGGATCCAATCGAGTTGGGTCCTGGTGAGGTCATCTGCACCGAAGAGCTTCTCCGTGATCTCGCGGAACCGGGCGTTGTGCATAGCGGCTGACTGATTGGCGCGCTGGCTCAGTCGGTGGGCCTCGTCGACGATCAGCACGTCGTAGCTCTGGTCCTGTAATCCGATGGCGAAGGGATCCACCACCTGGTCCGCGCTGAGCCCCGGAGTTCGCTTGAAGACGTTCTTGATGGACTTCCGCAGGGACTGCTGCGGGACGACCAACCCTAACCGCAAGCCCTGAAGCCGATCCCTGTTCTCCCTGGTGAACAGGTCGCTGAAGGGGCGGCCGTCCTGGATGAGATCCTCCAGTTCGGCATCGGACTGGGTGGCAAGGTCGGCGAGCAGCTTCATCAGCACCACTGCCAGCACAGTCTTGCCGGTGCCTGGCCCGCCGGTGACCACCATCGGTGGGCTGGGCGGTTGATCCTGCGAATCGGCAGTAATGTCCGCCAAGACGGCTTCCGCCATCACGCGGACGGACTCGTCCTGTTCGGGGGAGAGTTCCTTGAACGGCGACAGCTTATAGAGGTCCTGATTGATGATCTCCAACCGCGTCTGCACGAAGAGTCCGTCCGCGTGGAGCCGGTCGAAGATCCGACGGAAGGTCTCCTGGTAGTACTCGCGGGCAAAGTAGTCTCCGGCAACGATGCCCTCGTTGCGGTTCTCGACCGTGTGGCCGTCACCGGAGAACATCCGGATGAGGTGTTAGC
>NZ_AFXQ01000006.1 GCF_000224415.1 Citricoccus sp. CH26A
ATGGGAGCCTGACCATGGCTGACCTGCTGCCCGAGCACCCGGACTTCCTCTGGCGGAACCCGGAGCCCAAGAAGAGCTATGACGCCGTGATCGTCGGCGGCGGCGGCCACGGACTGGCCACCGCGTACTACCTCGCCTCCCGGCACGGCATGACCAACATCGCCATCCTCGAACGGGGCTGGCTGGCCGGCGGGAACATGGCCCGCAACACCACGATCATCCGCTCCAACTACCTGTGGGATGAGTCCGCCGCCATCTACGAGCACTCCCTGAAGCTGTGGGAGGGCCTGCCCGAGGAGCTGGACTACGACTTCCTGTTCTCCCAGCGCGGCGTGATGAACCTGGCGCACACCCTCCAGGACGTGCGCGAGTCCCAGCGACGGGTCAACGCCAACGTCCTGAACGGCGTGGACGCCGAATGGCTGGACCCGAAGCAGGTCAAGGAGCTGTGCCCGATCATCAACATCGGGGACGACATCCGCTACCCGGTCATGGGCGCCACCTACCAGCCCCGGGCCGGCATCGCCAAGCACGACCACGTGGCCTGGGCCTTCGCCCGCAAGTGCGACGAGATGGGCGTGGACATCATCCAGAACTGCGAGGTGACCGGTTTCGTCAAGGACGGCAACCGCGTCGTCGGCGTCGAGACCACCCGTGGCCGCATCAACGCCGGCAAGGTGGGACTGGCGGCCGCCGGCCACTCCTCGGTCCTGGCCGACCTGGCGGGATTCCGCCTGCCGATCTCCTCGCACCCGCTGCAGGCCCTGGTCTCGGAGCTGTTCGAGCCGGTCCACCCGACCGTGGTGATGTCCAACCACGTGCACGTATACGTCTCCCAGGCGCACAAGGGCGAACTGGTGATGGGTGCGGGCATCGACTCGTACAACGGCTACGGCCAGCGCGGTGCCTTCCACGTGGTGGAGGAGCAGCTGGCCGCGGCGGTGGAGCTGTTCCCGATCTTCGCCCGGGCGCACCTGCTGCGCACCTGGGGCGGCATCGTGGACACGACCTTCGACGCCTCGCCCATCGTGTCCAACACCCCGATCGACGAGCTCTACGTCAACTGTGGCTGGGGCACGGGCGGGTTCAAGGGCACCCCGGCGTCCGGTTACACCTTCGCCCACACCATCGCCACCGGTGAGGCACACCCGCTGAACGCACCGTTCGCGCTGGACCGCTTCGAGACCGGCCACCTCATCGACGAGCACGGCGCCGCCGCCGTGGCCCACTGACAGCTTCAGGAGCCTTCGACATGCTTTCCATTCCCTGCCCAGAGTGCGGCCCCCGAGACGAGATCGAATTCCACTACGGGGGCCAGGCGCACGTCGCCTACCCCGCGGATCCCCACAGCCTGGACGACCGTGGCTGGGCCGAGTACCTCTTCTACCGGGACAACCCCAAGGGCCTGTTCGCCGAGCGCTGGCAGCACGCCGCCGGGTGCCGCAAGTGGTTCAACGCCCTGCGTGACACCCACACCTACGAGTTCTCCACCACCTATCGCGTCGGCGAGCCCCGGCCCGACGTCGCCGACCCCCACCCGGGCGCGGCGCCGGCCGGCCCCTCCACCCCTTCCAACACCCCTTCGAGCCCCGCGGGAGGCACCCTGTGAGCAGCGCACGACTGGACGCCGATCGGGCCCCCGGTCATTCCATCGACCGGACCCGCACCATCACCTTCTCCGTGGACGGCCAGGACTACACCGGTCACCACGGTGACACCCTCGCCAGCGCCCTCGTGGCCGCCGGCCGCCTCGACTGCGGCCCGTCCATGTACCTCGGCCGGCCCCGCGGCATCCTCGCGGCCGGCGTGGAGGAGCCCAACGCCCTGGTGACGGTCTCCGCCCGGTTCCCCGGTCACGTGGACGAGTCCATGCTGCCGGCGACCACGGTGGGCCTCACGGAGGGTCTCCGGGCCGGGTACCTGTCCGGCCTGGGCACGCTCGACCCGGGACGCGACGAGGCGGTCTACGACCACAAGTACGTGCACACCGACGTGCTGGTCGTCGGCGCAGGCCCGGCCGGACTGGCCGCGGCCCGCGAGGCCGCCCGGACCGGTGCGCGCACCATCCTGATGGACGACCAGCCCACGGCCGGCGGGTCGTTGCTGTCCGGCCGGGACGAGACCATCGACGGCGTCGACGCCCGTCAGTGGGCCCAGGACACCCTGACGGAGCTGGCCGGTGCGGAGGACTTCACCTACCTGCCGCGCACCACCGCCTTCGGCAGCTACGACGCCAACTTCGTCGTCGCCGTCCAGCACCGCACCGACCACCTCGAGCCGCGCGAGCGCCCGGGCGTGTCCCGGCAGCGGATCTGGCACGTGCGCGCCTCCCAGGTGGTGCTGGCCACCGGCGCCCACGAGCGCCCGCTGGTGTTCGCCAACAACGACCGCCCGGGCATCATGCTCGCCGGTGCCGTCCGCAGCTACCTGAACCGGTACGCGGCCGCCGCCGGCACCAACGTGGCGGTCGCCACCACCAACGACTCCGCCTACCTCCTCGTGCAGGACCTGCACGCCGCGGGCATCGGCGTCGCCGCCGTGGTGGACTCCCGTCCGGATGCCTCGACCACCGCCCTGGAGGTCCTCGAGGCCACCGGCGTACGGGGCATCTTCGGCGCCGCGGTGGTGGACACAGAGGGCGAGGGCCCGGCCGGCCGCATCAGCGGCATCACCGTGGCCCGGATCGACGAGTCCGGTGCCATCGCCGGCACTCCCGAGCGCCTCGAGGCCGACCTGCTCGCCGTGGCCGGCGGGTTCACGCCGGTGGTCCACCTGCACAGCCAGCGCCAGGGCCGGTTGCACTGGAACGCCGAGATCGCCGGCTTCGTGCCGTCCGCGCCGGTCGCCGACCAGCACGTGGCCGGTGCGGTCACCGGTGAGTACACCCTGGCCGGCGCCCTGTCCCAGGGGGCCCAGGCCGGTGGCCTGGCCGCCGAGCACACCGGTTTCGATGCCACGGTCCGGGTGCCCGAGGCGCCGTCGTCGGAGTACGGATCGGTGCGCTCGCTGTGGCTGGTGCCGGCCCTGGAGGGCGAGCCGCGGGAGTGGCGTACCCACTTCGTGGACCTGCAGCGAGACCAGACCGTGGCCGACGTGCTGCGCGCCACCGGGGCCGGGATGCGCTCGGTGGAGCACGTCAAGCGCTACACCTCCATCTCCACCGCGAACGACCAGGGCAAGACCTCCGGGGTCAACGCGATCGGCGTGATCGCCGCCGCCCTGAACGAGTCGGACCTGGGCGAGGTCGGCAACACCACCTTCCGGGCTCCGTTCACGCCGGTGGCCTTCGCCGCCGTCGCCGGACGCCGCCGCGGCGAGCTGTTCGATCCCGCCCGTCTCACCTCGATCCACCCGTGGCACGTGGCGAACGGGGCCCTGTTCGAGGACGTGGGCCAGTGGAAGCGGCCCTGGTACTTCCCGAAGGACGGGGAGGACATGGACGCGGCCGTGCTGCGCGAGTGCGCCGCCGTGCGCGAGTCCGTCGGCTTCATGGACGGGACCACGCTGGGCAAGATCGAGATCCGTGGCTCGGACGCCGGTGAGTTCCTCAACCGCATCTACACCAACGGGTTCAAGAAGCTGAAGGTCGGCATGGGCCGCTACGGACTGATGTGCACCGCGGACGGCATGCTCTTCGACGACGGCGTGACCATGCGCCTGGCCGAGGACCGGTTCTTCATGACCACCACGACCGGTGGCGCCGCCAAGGTGCTGGACTGGCTCGAGGAATGGCACCAGACCGAGTGGCCGGAACTGGACGTGGTGTTCACCTCGGTGACCGAGCAGTGGAGCACGATCGCCGTCGTGGGGCCGAAGTCCCGCGCCGTGGTCGCGAAGCTGGCCCCGGAGCTGGACGTCTCCAACGAGGCGTTCCCGTTCATGGCGTTCCGCGAGACCACCCTGGCCAACGGGACCCCGGCGCGGATCTGCCGGATCTCGTTCTCCGGCGAGCTCGCCTTCGAGATCAACGTCGAGGCGTTCTACGGGCTGTCCACGTGGGAGGCCGTGGCCGAGGCCGGTGCGGAGTTCGACATCACCCCGTACGGCACCGAGACCATGCACGTGCTGCGCGCCGAGAAGGGCCTCATCATCATCGGCCAGGACACCGACGGCACGGTGACCCCGCAGGACGCCGGTATGGAGTGGGCCGTCTCGAAGCTCAAGGACTTCGTGGGCAAGCGCTCCTACTCCCGGCCCTACACGGCCCGGGAGGACCGCCGGCACCTGGTGGGCGTGCTGCCCGTGGACCGCACCACGCGGCTCGCGGAAGGCGCCCAGCTGGTCGCCGCGGACACCCCCATCACCCCCGACGCCGGCCCGGTCCCGATGATCGGTCACGTCACCTCCTCCTACAACTCGGCGGCCCTGGGCCGGCCTTTCGGCCTGGCCCTCGTGGACAACGGCCGCAACCGGTTCGGCGAGATCGTGAAGTCCCCGCTCGGGGACGGATCCGTGGATGTCGAGATCACCTCACCCGTCCTGTTTGACCCTGAAGGGAGCCGTCGCGATGGCTGAGAACACCATGACGATCGACCAGTCCCAGGCATCCGGCCAGGTGGCCGCAGGCCTCCGCCGGACCCCGGCCGCACACCTGACCGCCGAGATGGCCCAGGTGGGTGAACGCTCCCAGGGCGCGGTGGCCGTGCGCGAGCTGGCCTTCCCGGTGCAGTTGGGGCTGCGCGCCCGGCCGGGCTCCGCCTCGGCCACCGCGTTGGAGGGCGTGCTCGGGGTGCCGCTGCCCACCGGGCACGGCCAGGTCACCGGAGACCCGGACGGCCTGCACGTGGTGTGGCTGTCCCCGGACGAGTTCCTCGCCGTGGACGTCTCCCGGGAGCAGGTGCCCGGCGAGGGGCGCGAGCTGGAGGACGCGCTGGAGGGCCTGCCCGGACAGGCGGTGGACCTCTCGGCCAACCGCAGCGTCCTGGACCTGCGTGGTCCGAGGGTGCGCGAGGTCCTGGAGAAGGGGTGCCACGCCGACCTGCACCCCCGGTCGTTCGGGGTGGGCACCGCCATCGCCACTCAGCTCGGGCCGGTGCCGGTGGTCCTGCACCGCTACGCGGACAGTGGATACCGGGTCTACCCCCGTGCCTCCTTCGCCGACTACCTCGTACGCTGGGTGCTGGACGCTGCCGAGGAGTTCTGCCATGAGGAGGTTCTGTGACCCTGAGCGTGCTTGACCTGTTCTCCATCGGGCTGGGGCCGTCGTCGTCCCACACCGTGGGACCCATGCGTGCCGCCCGCATCTTCGTGGGCGGCCTGGCGGAGAGCGGGACGCTGGAGTCCGTGGCCCGGGTCCAGGGAGAGCTGTTCGGCTCCCTGGCGGCCACGGGCATCGGGCACGGTTCGGATGCCGCAGTCGTGCTGGGGCTGGCCGGCCGGGACCCCGAGACGATCGAGGCGGACGAGGCTCCGCGCGTCGTCCTCGAGGCGATCGAGACCGGCCGGCTTGCCCTCGACGGCACCCACGAGGTCGACTTCGACAAGGACCGGGACGTGGTGCTGCACCGCGGCCAGTCCCTGCCGGGCCACCCCAACGGCATGCGCGTCTCCGCGTATGACGCCGCCGGTGGCCTGGTCGCCTCGCAGGAGTACTACTCCGTGGGCGGCGGCTTCGTGGTGACGGCCGAGGACCTGGGCACGCCGGAACCGGAGGACCAGGACAACCCGGAGCCGTACCCGTTCGCCGACGCGGCCGAGCTGCTGCAGCGATGCCGGGAGTCCGGCAAGTCCATCGCCGAGGTGATGCTCGCCAACGAACTGACCCGGCACAGCGAGGACGAGGTCCGTTCGTCCCTGCTCCACGTGTGGGCGGTCATGAGGGAGTGCGTGGAGAACGGGTGCAGCCGCACCGAGGAGACCCTGCCCGGTGGGCTGCAGGCCCGGCGCCGGGCACCCGGGTTGCTCCGTCGGCTCCAGGAGCAGGAGGCCGCGGGGGATGACAAGGACACCCTCTGGGCCATGGAGTGGGTCAACCTGTTCGCCCTGGCCGTCAACGAGGAGAACGCCTCGGGCGGCCGGGTGGTCACCGCCCCGACCAACGGGGCGGCGGGCATCATCCCCGCCGTGCTGCACTACTTCGATCGGTTCCGGGAGTGCGACGACGACGCCGTCGTGGACTTCCTGCTCACCGCCGGGGCGATCGGGACGCTGTTCAAGCGCAACGCCTCGATCTCCGGTGCGGAGGTCGGCTGCCAGGGCGAGGTCGGCTCGGCCTGCTCGATGGCGGCGGCCGGCCTGTGCGCGGTGCTCGGCGGTACGCCGGAGCAGGTCGAGAACGCGGCGGAGATCGGCCTGGAGCACAACCTGGGCCTGACCTGCGACCCGATCGCCGGACTGGTCCAGATCCCGTGCATCGAGCGCAACGCGATCGCCTCGGTCAAGGCCATCAACGCGGCCCGGCTTGCCCTGGTGGGGGACGGTTCGCACCGGGTCACCCTGGACGAGGCGATCAACACCATGCGGGAGACCGGACGGGACATGATGTCCAAGTACAAGGAGACCTCCCGCGGCGGCCTGGCCGTGAACGTGGCCGTCAACATCCCGGAGTGCTGAGGTGGGCTGACCCGTCCTCCCGCTCCCGGCGTCCAGCGCCCCCGGCGTCCCGGCGTCGCCCCTGGTGGATCCCCGTGGGTCCCTGCACCAGGGGTGACCTCGGGAGCGCCGGGGGCGTTCGGCGTTAAAGGGGTCTCGCAGATCGTTGACAAGAGTGTTGCCCAGATCACACCGCAATACCTATGCTGAGAGGTATTGGCGGCCGGGTGATCGTTGCCGACGGCCGGACGACGCGAGGAGACAGTCATGACCGAGAAGAAGACCCTGCAGGACGTGCTGGACGCGGCGGGGAACCCCGTGGACCACATGCGCAACGTGAAGGCCGGCGCGTACATCTACCCGGTGGTGGCCCCGGAGTTCACCAACTGGCGCGACGAGGTGGGCGCCTGGCGCGACTCCGCCGTCATGTTCGACCAGACCCACCACATGGACAACCTGATCATCCGGGGCAAGGACGCCCACCGGCTGCTGTCCACGGTGGCCATCAACTCACTGGAGAACTTCCCGGTCAACCGGGCCAAGCAGATCGTCCCGGTCACCCCGGCCGGCCACGTCATCGGCGACGGCATCCTGTTCCATGACGAGCAGGACCAGTACACCTACGTGGGCCGCGCCCCGGTCACGGACTGGATCACCTTCCACGCCGAGACCGGTGGCTACGACGTCGAACTCACCGTGGACCGGCGCTCGCCGTCCCGCCCGATGGGCAAGGCCGTCACCCGCGAGTTCTGGCGCCTGCAGATCCAGGGCCCCCGCGCGTGGGACGTGATCGAGAAGGTCAACGGCGGACCCGTCGAGCAGCTGAAGTTCTTCCACATGAGCTCCATGAACGTCGGCGGCACGCAGGTGCGCACGTTGCGCCACGGCATGGCCGGCGCCCCGGGGCTGGAGCTGTGGGGCCCCTACGAGGACTACGACCGCGTCCGCGAGGTGTTCATGGAGGCCGGTGAGGAATTCGGCCTCACCGCCGTCGGCGCCCGGGCGTACTCCTCCAACACCCTGGAATCCGGCTGGATCCCGTCCCCGCTGCCGGCCATCTACTCCGGGGACGGCATGCTCGCCGAGTACCGGCGGTGGCTCGGGGAGGACTCCTACGAGGCGATGAATTCGATCGCCGGCTCCTTCGTCTCCGAGGACATCGAGGACTACTACACCACCCCGTTCGAGCTGGGCTACGGCAATTTCATCAAGTACGACCACGACTTCATCGGCCGCGAGGCCCTGGAGCAGATGGACCCGTCCGCCCAGCGCCACAAGGTCACCCTGGCCTGGGATGACGAGGACATGGCGCGCATCCACGCCTCGATGTACGGCAAGGGCGAGCTGCCCTACAAGTTCTTCGACCTGCCCAACGCCAACTACGGCTCGTCCAACTTCGACGCCGTGGTGGACGAGTCCGGCAGGGTGGTGGGGCTGTCCATGTTCACCGGGTACTCGTTCAACGAGCGCACCGCGCTCTCCCTCGCGGTGGTGGACCCGGGCGTGCAGGTCGGGGACCGGTTGAAGGTCGTGTGGGGCGAGCCCGGCGGCGGCTCCGGCAAGACCACCGTGGAACGCCACCGGCAGATCGAGGTCAACGTGACCGTCTCCCCGGTGCCCTACTCCTCCGAGGTCCGCGAGAACTACGAGGGGTCCTGGCGCAAGGTGGGGGCCGTCTGACCGGCACCCGTCCCTGAGGCAGCTCCACGGCGGCCCCGCGACCCCTCCGGTCGCGGGGCCGCCGTGCGTCTGCCGTGCGTCTGCCATGGGGCTGGTCCACGCGCCGGTTGTCGCCTGGCGGAAGGGCGGCGCATGCCCAGGGCCCGCCCTCCGGCTGGAGGACGGGTCCTGGTGGAAGGGGAGGGGGTGGGGGTCAGGCGGCCTCCGCCGAGGCGTCATACCGTCCGGTCCTCAGCGGCAGGATGCACGCCAGGGCGACGACGCCCAGGACGAGGATGTACAGCGAGATCGGCCAGGAGGCCCCGAAGGCGGCGTACAGGCTGGTGGCGATGAGCGGGGCGAAGCCGCCACCGACGATGGAGCCGATCTGGTAGGCCGTGGAGGCCCCCGAGTACCGCACGTTCGCGGGGAACAACTCGGCGATCAGGGCGGCCTGCGGGCCGGCCATCAGGGACTGGGCCAGCAGCACCAGCGCGAAGCCGAGCAGGATGAGCACCGGCTGGGCGGTGTCGACGAGCCAGAAGAAGGGGAAGGCCCCGACGACGACCAGGACGGCACCGGCGACGAACACCGGCTTCTGGGCGAACCGGTCCGCCAGCACCGCACCGAGCAGGACCGTGGCGAGGTGGATGACCGCGCCGCCCACGATCAGCCACAGCATGGCGGGCTGGGGCAGTCCCAGGGCCTTCGTGCCGTAGGCCAGCATGTACACGGAGTAGATGTAGCCGATGGCCGGCGGCGCGGCAGAGGCCAGGCCGGCCAGCACCGTGGTGCCACCGTGGTCACGGAATAGGCGGCCCAGCGGGAAGCGGTCGACCTCCTGGCGCTCCTGGGTCTGCTGGAAGACGGGGGAGTCCTCCACCCTGAAGCGCAGGTACAGCGCCACGAGGATGAGCGCCGCCGAGAGCAGGAACGGCACCCGCCAGCCCCAGGCCGCGAAGGCCTCCGGGGCGAGCGAGGCCGTCACCACGATGAAGACCAGGTTGGACACGATGATGCCCACGGGCAGGCCCATCTGGGGGAAGGCGCCGTACAGGGCCCGGCGCTTGCGGGGCGCGTATTCCACGGCCATGAGCACCGCCCCGCCCCACTCACCCCCGACGCCGAGGCCCTGGGTGAAGCGCAGCAGGACCAGCAGGATCGGTGCCCACACGCCGATCGTGGCGTAGTTGGGCAGCAGGCCGATCCCCACGGTGGCCCCGCCCATGACGAGCATGGTGATCAGCAGCATCTTCTTCCGGCCGATCCGGTCTCCGAAGTGGCCGGCCAGTAGCCCGCCGATCGGGCGGGCGATGAAGCCGACGGCGAAGGTCGCGAACGCCGCCAGCGTCCCGGTGATGGGTTCCTCGGAGGGGAAGAACTGCGGCCCGAAGATCAGGGCGGCGGCAGAGCCGTAGATGAAGAAGTCGTACCACTCGATCGCGGTGCCGATGAAGCTGGCACCCAGGACCTTGCGTCGTTCGTGCGGGGTCGGGGTCCGGCGGGTCGAGGCCGAGGATCCCGAGGCAGTGGCTGGTGAGGAGGTCATGAGTGCCGTTCTCCCGAATGGTCGGCTATGAACTGGATCACATTAACTCTCCCGATAGGGGTTCGTATTGTCAACAACTTTGCTGGCAATCTAGTCGGCCCCTGTCTATGCTCGTGCCATGAGCCAGCATCCCGTCCCCTCGGCCCGGGCCCGGGAGCTGGTCCGGGGTGCCTACGACCTCCACGTCCACGTGGCGCCCGACGTCATGACGCGCCGCATCGATGACATCGCCCTGGCCGGGCGCTTCCGGGACCTGGGCCTGGCGGGGTTCGTCATCAAGTCCCACTACGTCCCGACGGCGGAGCGCGCCGAGCACGTGCGCCGTCTCGTCCCCGAGGTGGAGGCCCTGGGCGCGATCACGCTGAACGCCTCGGTGGGCGGCATGAACCCGGTGGCGGTCGAGATCGCCGGCCGTGGCGGGGCGAGGGTCGTCTGGTTCCCCACCGTGGACTCGGACAACCAGCGTTCCTGCCTGGCGGAGGAACCCGAGGGGGCCACCCCGCCCATGTGGGCGCAGCTCCAGCAGGACCTCGAGGACGCCGGGATGAGGGCGGAGGCGGTCCAGGTCCTCGATCCCGCCGGCATCCCGACCGCCCGGACCGCCCAGGTCCTCCAGGTCATGGCCAAGCACTCCATGGTCCTGGCGACCGGCCACCTCCACCAGGACGAGTCGGCCGCCCTCGTCCCGGCGGCTCGGGCGGCTGGCGTCGAGCGGATCATCATCACCCACCCCGAGTTCACCTCCCAGCGGATGGGGTTGCAGGCGCAGCAGTCGCTGGCCGCCCAGGGCGTGTTCCTCGAGCGCTGCCTCACCACCCCGCTGACCGGGAAGGTCTCCTGGGACACCTGGCACGCCAACATCCGCGGGGCCGGCATCGAGAATTCCGTCATCTCCACCGACCTCGGCCAGCCCTTCAACCCACCGGTCGAGGACGGCCTGGCCATCGTGGCGGACCTGATGCTGGAGCACGGCTACTCCGAGGCGGAGATCCGCCTGATGACCGTCCACAACTCCCGGCATCTGGCCGGCGCCGGTCCGCTGGCCGACGCTCCCGCCCACCTGCGCTGAACCTGCCCCGGATCCTGCGGGGCCGACCGACCGTCGCGCGGGCTCAGCGGACCGGGTCGGGGGTCTCCACCGCGATCTCCAGCTCCTCCACCCGGGGCCACCGGTCCAGCAGTCCGGAGGCGGTCGCCTCGTCGGGTCCGCCGCCGCGCTGGTCGTCGGCGACGGTGAGGGACAGCGACTCGAGCCGGCCCTGGTGGACCTGCAGCCGGGCTTCGAACCAGACCCCGCCCCACTGGACGAGCCCGGCCACGGGCCACACCTGGGTCCGCGGGGCGATGCGCGGGGCGTCCTCCTCCACCTCGAACCAGGCGTCCGGGGAGAACCCCTCGCCCTGCCACTGCTCCCGGACGGAGTCCAGCTGCCGCCGCAGGGCCTCGACGCCCGGCACGCCGTCGACCAGCAGTGCCTCGAGGACCGCGCGCACCTCGGGGGCCACGGGCCGCAGGTCCATCCCGGCCTCGGTGTCCCCGGCCGCCTCGAGGACGGACAGCCACCGCCTCCCCTCGGCGCGGTCCCAGGCGTATCCGGCCAGTGCGCCGGCCGCGCCCAGTCCGGCCATCACCCAGCGCGGGCGGTTCACCCCGCGTTGGGTCAGCCAGTCGGAGACCCGCCCGTCGAGCCGCTCGAACTGGTCCGCCAGCCCCAGGGCCAGGCCGCCCGCGGCCGTCCCGACGGCGGCGCGCGTCTCGGTGCCCACCGGCAGGTCCACCGGCACGGTGGCGGCCACGTAGCCACCGGTGAAGGCCGCGGTCGCCAGGCGATACGCCGTCTGGGCGGCACCGTCCAGGCGGCGCGGGTCGATGAGGCTCAACCCCACCACCGCAACCGTCGAGGCGGCCGCGAAGGCCGGGTGCTCGGCCAGCCGTGGCCGGTCGATGACACCGAAGCGGCGCTCGCGGACCAGGGGAGTGAGGGCGGGCCATCCGGGTGTCGTCATGATCCGAGCGTAGACGCTGCCCAGGCGCGTCCCGGCCGCGACGCCCCGGGGCCGGGGCGGCCTCCGGCCGGCCCCCGCGCGGGGCCGTCGCCGGCCGCTGTGAAACAATGGACCGTCCTTCCGACGCCACCCGGGGCAGCGGGTGAGTGCGGGGTCGTGGAGACCGTCGACCGCCGTGTCCGGAGGACCGTGAGTGCTAATACAGCCGGCCGTCCGCCAGGCGAACCACCACCTCAGAGGAATCGATGACCCCCGCAGACCACCATCCTGTCCACCCTGCCGCCTGGCCGGAGGATCGGCCCGACGGCCAGTCCGGCGGCGCGCCGGCGCCCGACCGGCCTCGGGGCGCGCCGCCGTCGGGAACCGCGGCCCGCTTCGCCCCCACCGGCACCGGCCTGTACGCCGTCTTCACCGCCGTGATGGCCACCGTGCTGATCCTGTCCAACATCGGGGCCTCCAAGGGCGTGACCTTCGGGCCGATCGTCACGGACGGCGGTTTCTTCCTGTTCCCGCTGGCCTACATCATCGGTGACGTCGTCTCCGAGGTGTACGGCTTCCGGGCCTCGCGACGGGCCATCATCACGACCTTCGCCCTCTCGGTCTTCGCCGCCGGCTGCTACTGGGTGATCATCGCCCTGCCCGGTGCCGAGTGGTACGACGGCCAGGACGCCCTCGTGCGCACCCTGGCCCCCGTCCCCCTGATCGTGCTGGCCTCCCTGCTCGGCTTCCTCGTCGGCCAGCTGGCGAACTCCTGGCTCATGGTCCGGCTGAAGCGCCGGGCGGGGGAGCGACAGCTGTTCGGGCGCATCGCTGCCTCCACGCTCGTCGGAGAGTTCCTGGACACCCTCGTGTTCTGCTCGATCGCCGCGGGGGTCATCGGCATCACGGACGTGCCGACGTTCCTCAACTACGTGGTGGTCGGCTTCGTGTTCAAGTCGGTCGTCGAGATCGTGCTGTCCCCGGTGACCATGTGGGTGATCGGCCGGGTCAAGCGGGCCGAGCCGGCCTACGCCTGACCCCGGCCCGGGCCGGGGTGCCGCACGGCCTCAGCCCAGTGCCCGGCGCACCGCGTCCACGATCTCCTCGGTGTCCGCGTGCTGCCCGACCACCGTCACGACGGCGACGGGTCGCTGCGCCGGCGCCTCGGCGGCGGCCGCCGGCTCCCGGTAGCCCTGCAGCAGCACGCGGATGAGCTGCCCGGCCTGCGCCGAGAACTCCTCCCGCAGGGTGTCGTCCCGTTCGCGCAGCCACCGGCGCAGGTAGGAGTTGTGCAGGGCCACGCAGGCTCCGGCCAGTGCCGCCGAGAGGGGCCCGACGTCGGCCTCGTCCCCGAGGGCGCCCGTGGCTGCCAGGCGGTCGGCCAGCCAGTGGCGGAACACCGCCTCGTAGCGGTGCGAGGTCAGCAGCTCCCGGTTGCGCAGGGCCTGTGACTGGCGCAGCAGCCGATGGCGGGTCATGGTGCGGTCGGCATCCTCCAGGTGATGGCGGAAGACCAGCAGCAACCCCTCGCGCAGGGCCGAGGCGGTGTCATGGTCGGTGCCGGCCAGGAAGTCCTCGAGCCGGGCGAGCATGTCCGTGTGGTCGGCGAAGACCACGTCCTCCTTGCCGCCGAACGTCCGGAAGAAGGTGGCCCGGCTCATCCCGGCCTCGCGGGCCAGTTCGTCCACGGTGGTGCCGTCCCAGCCCTGGGCGTCCAGCAGGCGCAGCAGGGCGGTCAGGGTCTGCGGGGCGGTGCGCTGGTCCATGTGCTCATGATACTGCGTCTCTTGACATGAGACTGGGTGTCATCGGATAGTGGTGGGCATCACCCTGAACGTCTCCGGAGGCCCCCATGACCACCCAGTCCGACGTGTCGGCACCCACCGATCGCCCGCAGCTTCCCACCGCGGAGCCCGACTACGAGGTCAGCGCCGCGCTGGACACCGACGCCTACGCGGTCTTCGCCGACCTGCCGGACGAGGAACTGGCGCTCTGGCGCCGGGCCCGCCAGTTCGTCACCCCCCAGGTGCTGCAGCAGATGCACCGGGCGTGGGACCTGGCGCAGTACCCGCTGGACCTGGTCGAGCAGATGGGCCGGATGGACCTGCTGCGCGACGGCGTGGCGGTGGAGGGGCTGCCGGAGGTCTCCCGGGTGGCCGCGGGCCTGGCCACCATGGAGCTCTCCCGCGGGGACGGCTCCCTGGCCACGGTCGTGGCCGTGCAGGGCGGGCTGGCCATGCGGTCCATCGAACTGTGCGGCTCCGAGGAGCAGAAGCAGCGGTACCTGACGCCCCTGGCCCGTGGCGAGCTGCTCGGCTCCTTCGCGCTGACCGAGCCCACGCACGGCTCCGACGCCGTCGGCCTGGAGACCACGGCCACGCCCACCGCCGGCGGCTGGCTGCTCAACGGCCACAAGAAGTGGATCGGCAACGGTGCCAGCGGAGGCATCACCGTGGTCTGGGCCCGCTCCACCGAGGACGAGAAGGTCCGCGGCTTCATCGTCCCGCAGGAGTCCGAGGGGTACCGGGCCGGTGTCATCGAGGGCAAGATCGCCCTGCGCGCCATCCACCAGGCGGACATCACCCTCGACGGGGTGTTCGTCCCCGAGGACCACGTGATGCCGGACGCGACCTCCTTCCGCGACACCTCGCGCGTGCTGTTCTCCACCCGCGTGGGCGTGGCCTGGTCCGCCGTCGGCCAGGCCCTGGGCTGCTTCGAGGGCGCCCTGCAGTACGTGCAGCAGCGCCGGCAGTTCGGCCGCCCGCTCGCCGCCTCCCAGATCGTCCAGGAGCGCCTGGCCCGGATGCTCTCCCAGCTCACCCAGGTCCAGCTGCTCGTGCTGCGGGCCGCGCAACTGGAGGACCGCGGCACCCTCACCGGACCCCAGGCGTCCCTGGCCAAGTACTCCGCCACCCGGGCCGCACGGTCCATCGCCCAGGACGCCCGGGACCTGCTGGGAGGCAACGGCATCCTCATCCGCCACGAGGTCGGCCGGCACTTCGCCGACATCGAGGCCCTGCACACCTACGAGGGCACCGAGACCGTCCAGGCCCTGATCATCGGCCGCGACCTGACCGGCGTCTCCGCCTTCGCCTGAGAGGATCACCTCCATGACACAGCCCGCCATGACGCAGCATTCGCCACAGGCCCAGCCGGGCCCCGCGCCCGCCGCCCCGGCAGACGTCCACTCCGCCTCCACCGAACCCCTCACGCCCCTGGGATTCCTGGGCCGGGCCGCCGCCGTGTTCCCGGACCGCGAGGCCGTGGTCTACGGGGCCCGCCGCTCCACGTACCGCGAGTTCGCCGCGGAGGTCCAGCAGCTGGCCCGGGCCGTGCGGGCACGGATCCAGCCGGGTGAGACGGTCACGGTGATCGCCCCGAACATCCCGGCCATGCTCATGGCCCACTTCGCCGTGCCCCTGGCCGGGGGCGTGCTCAGCCCGCTCAACCCGCGGCTGACCGCCCGGGAACTGGCCTATATCCTGGAGCACTCCGAGGCCCGGGTCGTGTTCGCGGACGGTGACGTCGTCGCCACGGTGCGCGACGTCGTCGGAAACCTCCCGCAGGCCCCCCTGGTGGTCGAGATCGTGGACCCGGAGGCCGGGCACGCCGGCCCGGTGGACGCCGACGCCGGCTCGCTCACCTACGAGGACTTCCTCGCCCAGGGGCCGGCCGGCCCCGACCTGCCCTGGCGGGTGGCGGACGAACACGCGCCGATCACCCTGAACTACACCTCCGGCACCACCGGACCGCCCAAGGGCGCGCTCTACACCCACCGCGGCGCGTACCTGGCGGCCGAGGGTGCGGTGTTCCACAACGGCTACACCGGGGCCACGCGCTACCTGTGGACCCTGCCGATGTTCCACTGCAACGGCTGGTGCACCCCGTGGGCCGTGACGTCCGCGGCGGGCACCCACGTCTGCCTGCGGGCCGTGCGTCAGGACGCCATCTGGGACGCGTTCGACCACGAGGGCATCACCCACCTGTGCGGGGCGCCGATCGTGTGCGCCATGATCCACGAGTCCGAGCGCGCCCGTCCCCTGGACCGGGAACTGCGGATGACCACCGCGGGGGCCGCACCGCCGCCGTCGGTGATCGAGGCACTGGAGTCGCTGAACATCACGCCCGTGCACGTCTACGGGCTGACCGAGGTCTACGGCCCGTTCACCATCTGCGAGCCGCAGCCGGCGTGGGCACGGCTGCCCGCCGCCGAGCGGGCACGGCTGATGGCCCGGCAGGGCGTGCCCATGGTGCACGCCGGGGAGGTGGCCGTCATGGACGCTGACCTGAACCGGGTGCCCGCCGACGGCGAGACCCTCGGCGAGGTGGTGCTGCGCGGCAACGGCGTGATGAAGGAGTACTTCAAGAATCCCGAGGCCACCGCGGAGGCCTTCCGGGGCGGCTGGTACCACACCGGTGACCTGGGGGTGATGCATCCGGACGGCTACATCCAGCTGATGGACCGGGCCAAGGACATCATCATCTCCGGCGGGGAGAACATCTCCTCCATCGAGGTGGAGGGCGTGCTGCACGCCCACCCGAAGGTCTCCGACGTGGCCGTGGTGGGCGTGCAGGACGACCGGTGGGGTGAGCGCCCGGTGGCGTTCGTGGTGACCGAGGCCGGTGCGCAGGTCACCGCCGAGGAGTTGCGGGCCCACTGCCGGCAGGGCCTGGCCGGGTTCAAGGTCCCGGACCGGGTCGAGTTCGTGCAGGAGCTGCCGCGCACCGCCACCGGCAAGATCCGCAAGAACACCCTGCGAGCGCTGCAGGACGGGGACGGCGCCCCGGCGGTGGGCTGAGCCCTCACCGAGGGGCGGTGGACCGCCCACGCCGGAGGGGCGTCTCCCACCCCGCGACGAGGATGCCGCCTCGGGGACGTCACCCGGTACCGATGTCCTGACGACGTCATCGGGCGTCATCCACGGGGCGCGCGAGCGGGACGGGCGGGCTATGTGACCCGCGGTGGCGAAACATGACCCCGACGGTTGGACCGGCGCAGGCCGCGGCCTACGGTGGCTGCAGAATCACGAGATCCGGTGCCAAGCCCTGGCTGGCCGGACGGCAACCCTCTCCTCCGTAGTGGGGTGCTCCAGGTGATGATTCGGCCCGTACGCGACCGCTGCGGGCAAGTACGGCACCACCTCGGGGGACACCACGCGCGGCCGCGGGCCGGGCATCCCCCGCGCGGCCCGCACGGGCCCCGGGTGCCACGGATGACCGGAAGGCTCCATCGTGACCCACACCGCCACCCCGCAGGACACCCCAGTCCCCGGTGACGCCCCCCGGGCCGGACTGCCCCGCTTCGAGGAGCTGAGGGCCGCCACCGCCGGGGCACCACCCACGGACGCCCAGCTCAGCGAGCACTTCGCCCCCGTCTTCCGGCTCATCGCCGAAGGGGCCCACCAGCGCGAGCAGGACCACGAACTGGCCTTCGCCGCCATCGAGCACCTGCGCGGCTCGGGATTCACCCGGGTCCGCCTCGCCCGCGACCGCGGGGGGATCGGGGCGAGCCTTCCCCAGCTCGCCGGGCTGCTGGTGGACCTGGCCGCCGCGGACTCGAACCTGCCGCAGGCCCTGCACGGGCACTTCATGTTCACCGAGCAGCACCAGAACGAGTCCCAGGGGCCCGTGTCGGAGTGGTGGCTCGCCGAGGTGGCCGCGGGGAGGATCTTCGGCAACGCCCTCGTCGAGTTGCCACCCTCCGCGGGCCGGCGTCCCGTGCGCTGGGTCGATGCGGACCCGGACACCGCCCAGGCGGCCGCCGCGGTCGGGGACACCGAGATCGCGGAGATCACGGGGGACAAGTTCTACTCCACCGGTGCCGTCTTCGCCGACTACCTGCTGGTGACGGCCACCCGGCCCGGCCGCGAGGACGAGGGACCGATCTTCGCCGTCGTGGACGCCAGGGACCGGGGCGTGACGCGCACCGATGACTGGAACGGCTTCGGACAGCGACTCACCGCCTCCGGCACCACCACCTTCGACGACGTCCCCGTGCGGGCGCACCGGACCCAGGAGTTCAACGTCCCCACCGGCGTGCTGGCCTATGCGGTGCTGTGGGTCGTGCTGGCCGCCACGCAGGCCGGCATCGGCGTGGCGGCGCTGTCCTCGATCACGGACTTCGTGCGCGCTCGCCGGCGCACCTACGACCACGCCGCCGCCGAGACCCCTGCCGAGGACCCGCTGGTCCACCAGGTCATCGGCTCCGTCTCCGCCAAGGTCTCCGCCGCCCGGCACATCGTGACCGGTGCCGCCGCCGTCGTCGAGGACTCCTACCGAAGCGTGCGCGGCCACCTGGACCTCGAGGACCCGGTGGTGCTGGACGCCCACACCCGCGCCAACGTCGCCCTGTCCGAGGCCACCGTCGTGGTCTCGGAGCTGATCCTCGAGGCCACGAACCAGATCTTCGAGTCCGGCGGCGCCTCCGCCACGGACGCCTCGCGGCACCTGCACCGGCACTGGCTGAACGCCCGCACCGTCGCCAGCCACACCCCGCTGATCTACCGCACCCAGGCGGTCGGGGACTACCGGATCAACGGCACCGTCCCACCGTTCCACTCCACCGCCCGCAACTCCGACCCGCGGGCCGGCGCCACGGCCGCCGGCGCGGGAACGCCCACCGTATCCACCACCGAAGGAGCATGATGACCACGACGCCAGAACGACAGGCCCCGACCACCGCCGCGTCCCCGGACGGGGCGGGTGGGCAGTCCGCCGCACGGTTCGCCGAGGTGCGGGAACGGCTGGCCCCCGTCCTCCGCTCCATCGCCGCGAGCGCCGCCGCACGGGAGGCCGACCGGATCATCGACCGCGACGCCGTCCGCGCGCTCGCCGAGGCCGGTTTCACCTCGTTGCGCGTGCCGGTGGAGTACGGCGGCGCCGGTCTGGGCTTCGCCCAGTCCGCGGAGCTGATCGTGGAGCTCGCCGCCGCGGACTCCAACCTGGCCCAGGCGCTGCGTGCCCACCTGATCAACCAGGAGAACATCCTGGGCCACCCGGACCCGGTGCTGCGGGACCGGTGGCTGCGCCGCCTCGGTGCGGGGGCCGTCGTCGGCAACGCCATCACCGAGGTCAACAACGCGGTGGGGGAGGGGACGACCCGGCTGGTGCAGGACGCCGAGGGCACCTGGCGGCTCAACGGCACCAAGTACTACTCCACCGGGTCCCTGTACGCGGACTGGATCATCGTGGCGGCGGTCGACGCCCGCGGTGAGGAGATCGCCGCGACCGTGTCCGCGAACGCCCCCGGGGTCCGGCTCCTGGACGACTGGGACGGCTTCGGCCAGCAGCTCACGGCCTCGGGGACCACGGTGTTCGACAACACCCCGGTGGACCCGGAGGAGGTCTACACCTCCGGCCTGGACGACGGCACCCGTGTGGCCACCGGCCAGGCCTCCTGGCAGTTCCTGCACCTGGCCACCCTGACCGGTATCGCCCAGGCGATCGTGCGGGATGCCGGGGACTACGTGCGGGGCCGGCGCCGGTCCTTCAGCCACGGCGTGACCGAACTGCCCCGCGACGACGCCCAGGTGCTCCAGGTGGTCGGCGACCTGTCCTCCGCGGCCTTCGCGGCCCGCGCCGCCCTCGACTCCGTGGTGGCGGCCCTGGGCGGTGTCCTCGGGCGGGAGGCCGCCGGGGAGGTGCTGCCGGAGGAGGACGTGAACGCCCTCTACGTGCGCGTCTACCAGGCCCAGCAGGTGATCGCCCGGAACGTGCTGGCCGCCGCGACCCAGCTGTTCGAGGTGGGCGGCGCCTCCGCCACCAGCCAGGCGAGGGGGCTGGACCGGCACTGGCGCAACGCACGCGTGCTGGCCAGCCACAATCCGCTCATCTACCGCGCGCGGATCATCGGCGAGTGGGAGGTCAACGCCACCCCGCCGTCCCGGTCCTACCGCATCGGTTCCGCCTGACCCACGGTCCGGCCCTGCGCCACCGGCCCCCGTCGTGCACCGCACGGCGGGGGCCCTCGCGTGCCCGGACCCGCGCAGATGTCGCCGTATGTCACTCCAGCGTCATGGAAGGACCCGGTGGCCCTCACCCCGCCCGGGGATGACGGGACGTTAACCGATACCGGCGGATCCCTTGGCGGGACCGGCACCGGGGTCTACGCTCGGTAACGGAATCACGAGATCCGGCCATAAGCCCTGGCTGACCGGACAGCAACCCTCTCGCTGTAGTGGGGTGCTCCAGGTGATGATTCGGCCGGCACGCACCCGTGACCGGCAAGTACGGCACCCCGCCCGGTGCATCGAGGCCGCCTGCGCGCGCCCCGGTGCGTTCCGGGCATCCCCGGAGTGCCACCGACCGGGAAGAGACACCATGGCCCCCATCGCCCGCACGCCCCTGCACTTCAACGCGTTCGTCATGAACACCACCAGTCACATCCACCACGGTCAGTGGCGTCGCCCCGACGCCGGGCAGACCGAGTTCACCGACGTCCGCACCTGGATCGACCTGGCCCGCACCCTCGAGGCCGCGAGGTTCGACGCCATGTTCTTCGCGGACGTCGTCGGCCACTACGGCGACGCGGACGCCGACTACTCCGTGTACGTCAACGAGGGCCTGCAGATCCCCTCCAACGACCCGACCGTGCTGCTCGGCGCGCTGGCCGTGGTGACCGAGCACCTGGGCCTGGCCACCACCTCCAACGTCTTCCAGTCCCACCCGTTCCAGTTCGCCCGCCAGCTCTCCACGCTCGACCACATCTCGAACGGCCGGATCGCCTGGAACATCGTCACCGGGACCCAGGACAACGGTTCACGCAACTTCGGCCTGCCGCGGCTGACCGACCACGCCGAGCGCTACGCCTGGGCCGAGGAGTACGTGGACGTCGCCTACAAGCTCTGGGAGGGCTCGTGGGACGAGGGAGCGGTCGTCAAGGACCGGCAGGGCTCCCGGTACTCGGACCCGGCGAAGGTCCACAAGATCCACCATGAGGGCCGGCGCTACTCGGTGGAGGGCCCGCACCTGCCCTCACCGTCCCCGCAGCGGACGCCGCTGCTGTACCAGGCGGGATCCTCCGCCTCCGGCCGGGACTTCGCCGCCCGCAACGCCGAGGCCGTGTTCCTCATCGCGGCGACCCCGGACATCGCGCGCCAGCAGATCGAGGACACCCGCCGCCGCGCCGTCGAGGCCGGCCGGGCACCGGAGGACATCAAGTTCTTCCAGGGCCTGAGCTTCGTCATCGGCGAGACGGAGCAGCAGGCCCGGCGCAAGCTGGTCGAGTACGAGGAGTACGCCTCCGTGGAGGGCTACCTGGCCCACGCCGCCCTGGTCGACCCGGACGGCCGCGTCTACCCGCCCGAGACCCCGTTGAAGGACCTGGAGACCAACACCCAGAAGGGCTTCTCCGAGTGGACCTCCAAGGCCATCACGGACCGCGAGCCCGTGGTCGCCGACGTCGCCTGGCGCAGCCACCGCAACAACCGCCTGGTCGGTACCCCCGAGCAGATCGCGGACCGGCTCCAGGAATGGCAGGACGCCGGCGTGGACGGCATCAACGTCATCAACTGGGTGATCCCCGGCTCCTTCGAGGAGTTCGCGGACCAGGTCCTGCCCGTGCTGCGCGAGCGCGGCCTGGCGCAGTCCGAGTACGCACCGGGCACCCTGCGCCAGAAGCTCTTCGGCCGGGACCGCCTGCCCCAGACGCACCCGGCCGCCCGGTACCGGGGCGCCTTCGCCGCCGTGCCGACCGGGGCCTGAGCCCCACCACCCACTTCTGCCTGCGCTGGACCACGGCGAGAGGAACCCCATGAGCACCCCACCTTCCCCGAGCGCGCCCGGACTCCGGACGACGCCCCGCACCCCCCGACTCCCCGGGCCCCGGACCACCGGGCTCGCCGTCCTGACCGCGACCACGCTGGTCCTGAGCGCCTGCGCCGCAGGCCCCGGCACCGGTCCCGACGCCGACCCGGAGCAGGCGGCGCTGACCGGCGCCGCCGGTGCCGGGCCGGTCCAAGGCGGCGTGATCGAGTACGGCCACCTCCAGGAGCCCAACTGCATCTTCGGCGGCTGGATCCAGGAGAACTTCACCGCCCGCCAGGTCCTGGACAACCTGGTGTCCCACACCGAGGACGGCTCGGTGGTCCCCTGGATCGCCACCGGCTGGGAGGTGTCGGAGGACGGCCGGGCCTGGACGCTGCGGCTGCGCGAGGACGTGACCTTCACGGACGGCACCGCCCTGGACGCCGAGGCCGTGGCCTACAACTTCGACTACTGGCTGGACGGCGGCAACGGCACCGCCGCAGCCCACCTCGGCGGGTTCTACGACCACTCCGAGGTGCTGGACGAGCACACCGTCCGGATCCACCTGTCCGCCCCGTTCTCCCCGTTCCTGTCGACCATCTCCCAGTCCTACTTCGGCCTGCAGTCGCCCACGGCCCTGCAGACCCGCACCGACGAGGAGAACTGCACCGAGCCCATCGGCTCCGGGCCGTTCACCGTCAAGGACTGGAAGCGCGGGGAGTACATCGAGTTCGAGCGCAACGACGACTACGACTGGGCGCCGCAGAACGCCCGGCACCAGGGCCCCGCTCACGTGGCGGGCATCCGGTGGAACATCGTCCCGGACAACACCTCCCGGTACGGTTCGCTGCTGTCCGGGGAGATGGACGCGATCGGCGAGGTGCCGGCCGTGAACATCGCCCAGGCCCGCCAGGACTACGACTTCACGCAGTACATCACCCCGGGCCGGCCCGTGGTGATGAGCCTGAACACGCAGCGGGGCATCTTCACGGACCAGCAGGTCCGCCAGGCCCTGAGCCTCGCCACGGACCGGGAGGCCAACGTGGCCTCGGCCTTCCTCGGCACCGTCCCGTTCGAGCCCAGCGGCTACCTCTCCCAGACCACCCCGGACTACGACGAGGAGGCCGCCGCCGAGTACCCGTTCGACCTGCATCGGGCCAACGAGCTGCTGGACCGGGCCGGCTGGACCGGCCGGGACCCCGACGGCACCCGGACGAAGGACGGCCGGCGCCTGCAGGCACTCGTGGTCTACGGCCTGAACAGCATCATCACCCCGGACGGCAACACCGTGATCCAGAACTTCCAGGAGCAGGCGCGGGCCGCCGGCTTCGACCTGGTGCTGCGCCCGGGCACGCCATCCGAGTTCTTCGGGGGCGCGTTCTCCACCCCGGAGAGCTACGACGCCCAGGTGGGGTACTGGACGAGCCCGCACGCCGGGATCCTGAACATCAACTACCGCCCCTCCACCGAAGAGGCGCCGAACGGGGCCAACACCACGTTCCTGGACCAGGCCCGGGTGTTCGAGACCATCCAGTCCGCGCTGCAGGCCCCCACGCCCGAGGAGGTCACGGAGCGGTTCTCCCAGGCCCAGCACGAACTCAGCGAGCTGGCGCCGGCGATCGGCCTGTACACCCAGACCAACACGCTGGCCGTGGGCGGGGACGTCACGGGTCTCTGGCTCGACCCTGCCCAGGGCGGCCCGGTGTTCCACGACGCCCACTTCACCTCCCAGGATGCCCGGGACGCCTCCGGCACCCTCACCCCGGACACCGCAGACACCCCGGACACCGCAGACAGTGCGGACGCCCCGGCCGAGAGCGAGGACTGACCCATGTCCCTGAGCACCAGACACCCCGGCCCGTCGCCCTCCACCCCACCGCCGGTGCACCCGGCATCAGCCTCCGTATCGCACCCCGCGGCAGCACGGGACCGCCCGCCCCGCGGCAACCGGCCGTCACCGGCCGCGGTGGCCCTCGTCGTCGGCCACAAGGCCCTCGGGGCCGTGTTCGTCGTGTGGGCGGCGGCCACTCTGACGTTCCTCATCCAGGCCCTGCTGCCCGGTGACCGCGCCACCCTGTTGCTGAACCAGCAGACCGGCCAGGTCCAGGAGCGTACCCCGGAGGAGCTCGCGCCGGTCAACGAGGCGTTCGGGTTCGACGAGCCGCTGATCGTGCAGTACCTGGACTTCCTGGGCGGCCTGCTGCGCGGCGACCTGGGGATCTCCTACACCCTCTACCAGCCCGTCACCACCGTGATCGGCGACCAGATCGCGCCCACCGTGGTGCTGACCTTCACGGCCCTGGCCATCGCCTGGGCGCTCGCCGTGGTGCTCCTGGTGCTCACCGCCCGGCGCACCCCCTGGGTCTCGAGGATCTTCTCCGGCCTGGAGTCCGCGGCGGCAGCGCTGCCGCAGTACTGGCTCGGCATCATCCTGCTGGTGGTCTTCGCCCTGTGGCTCGGGATCTTCCCGGTGGTCTCGGGCAGTGGCGCGGCCGGCCTGGTGTTGCCGGCCCTGACGCTCGGCATCCCGCTGGCCGGCTTCCTCGCCCAGGTGATGCGCACCGAGTTCGAACGCACCCTGGACGCCCCCTTCGTCCTCACCGCCCGCGCCCGGGGCATGTCCGACGGCGGCGTGCGACTGCGCCACGTGCTGCGCCACTCCCTGCTGCCGGGCCTGAGCCTGACCGGGTGGGCGGTCGGGGCCCAGTTCTCGGCGGCCGTGATCGCCGAGAACGTCTTCGCCCGCCCCGGTCTCGGCCGGGTCCTCGTCACGGCGGTCAACGGCCGCGACCTCCCGGTGGTGTGCGGAGTGGTGATGCTCGTGGCCGTGATCTACGTGATCACCAACCTCGTGGTGGACACCGCCTACATCCTCGTCGACCCCCGCCTGAAGGAGGCAGCATGAGCACCACGCCCCTGACCCCCGCACCCGCCGGCCGGGTGTCCGTCCCCGCCGGCCCGGCGTCGCCCACCCCTGGTCACGGCACCGCGGACCGCACCGCCCGCACCTCCGTGTCCCGGCGGCCCGTGCCGGTCACCGTCTGGGTCGCCGGCGCGTTCGCGGTGCTGCTGGTGATCGCCTCGTTCGCCCCCGGGCTGCTGGCCACCGCGGACCCCCGGGCCATCGACCTGGACGCCCCGCTGGCCCCGCCGGGCGTAGACCACTGGTTCGGCACGGACCAGTCCGGCCGGGACCTCTACTCACGGATCGTCCACGGCACCGGGTCCTCCCTGCTGATCGGCCTGGGTGCCACCGGCGTGGGAGTGGGGCTGGCCGTGGTCCTCGGGTCCTGGGCCGCGCTGGGCGGCCGCTGGGCGGACGCGATCATCGGCCGCGGCATCGAGGTGCTGTTCGCCTTCCCGATCCTGCTGCTGGCCATGGTGTTCATCGCCGTCTACGGGCCGTCCGTGCAGACCCTCATCCTGGCCGTCGGCCTGGGCATCGCCCCCGGTTACGCCCGGATGGTCCGCGCCCAGGTGATGTCCGTGCGCCGCTCCGGCTACGTCCAGGCCGCCCGCGCTCTGGGCCACCACCCGGCGAGGATCCTCACCCGGCACGTGCTGCCCAACGCGCTGCGCCCGCTGCTGGCGGTACTGACCCTGGGCATCGGCCAGTCCATCGTCTGGGCCTCCGGCCTGGCGTTCCTCGGTTTCGGCGTGGCCCCGCCGTCGCCGGAGTGGGGGGCCCTGCTGGAAGCCGGGCGCCCCTACATCACCGCCGCCTGGTGGCTGGAGATCATCCCGGGCCTGGCCGTGCTGGCCACCGCCCTGACCGCCACCGTCCTGGGCCGCCACGTGGAGTCCACCCTCGAAGGAGACCGCTCATGAACGCCCTGATCGACACCGTCATCCCCGCCCTGGCACCCGCCGGATCCGTCCGGTCCACCACCGGTCCGGGAGCCCCCGCCACCTCAGGACCCCCCACCGCCGGCGGAACCCCCGACGGCACCGGTGCCCTGGCCGTCCTGGAGGACCTCAACGTCTGGTTCACCGACGCCCTCGGCCGTCGCCGCCACGTGGTCCACGACCTCTCCGTGGACATCCGTCCCGGCGAGTGCGTGGCGGTCATCGGCGAGTCCGGGTCCGGCAAGTCGGTGACCGCCCGCACGCTGATCGGCCTGACCGGCCCGAACGCCCACGTGGAGGCCGCCACGGCCACCCTCTTCGGCCGGGACGTGCTCACGCTGCGGGACGGGGACTGGAAGTCCATCCGCGGCCGGGACGTGGGCTTCATCCTCCAGGACGCGCTGGTCTCCCTGGACCCGCTGCGCACGGTGGGCGCCGAGATCGGGGAGTCCCTGCGCCTGCACGGGGTCCGGGGCCGCGCCGAGCGTGCCACCCGGGTGGAGCGGCTGCTGGCCGAGGTCGGCGTGCCGGAGCCGCGGCTGCGGGCCGGTCAGCGTCCCGACCAGCTCTCCGGGGGCCTGCGCCAGCGGGCACTGATCGCCTCGGCCATCGCCAACCATCCCGCGCTCGTGGTGGCCGACGAGCCCACCACCGCCCTCGACGTCACCGTCCAGGCCCAGGTGCTCGACGTGCTGGCCCAGCGCAAGGACCAGGGCACCGCGATCCTGCTGATCAGCCACGACTTCTCCGTGGTGGGCCGGCTGGCCGACCGGGTGCTCGTCATGCAGGGCGGCCGGATCGTCGAGTCGGGCACGGCGGCGGAGGTGCTGGCGGACCCGCAGCACCCCTACACCCGCCAGCTGCTCGACGCCGTACCCTCCGGCCACACCAAGGGCGAGTACCTCACCGAGGCCGGCCGGGCCCGGGCCGCCGATCGGGCCCGGGAGCGGCCCGGGAGGACCGTGCCGGCCCGCACGCGGCAGGCCGAGGCGGAGCCTCCCGCCGTGCTCACCGCACGCGGGCTGACCAAGTCCTACCGGGGGCCGGACGGGCGGGACCGGGCCGTGGTCCGGGACGTCTCCTTCGACGTGCGGGCCGGGCAGACCCTGGGCATCGTGGGGGAGTCCGGGTCCGGCAAGTCCACCACGGCCTCCATGGCCCTGGGCTTCGTGACCCCGGACGCCGGCACCGTGCTGCTGGAGGGGGCGCCGTGGAGCGAGCTGTCCGTCGCGGGGCGCCGGCCGCGGCGGCGGGAGGTCACCGTGGTCTACCAGGACCCGCTGAGCTCCTTCGACCCGCGCTGGACCGGCCGGCGGATCCTCACCGACGCCCTCGACGCCGGCTCGGCCCCCGGGCCGTTCGCCTCGGGCCGGGCACGGCGGGCCCACCGGGCGGAGCTGGCCGAGCGGGCCGACCACTGGGCGCGACTGGTGGGCCTGGCCCCCGAGCACCTCGCCAAGCACCCGCTGCGGTTGTCCGGCGGCCAGCGGCAGCGGCTGGCCATCGCCCGGGCGCTGGCACCGGAACCGCGGGTCGTGGTGCTGGACGAGGCCGTCTCCGCCCTGGACGTCTCCGTCCAGGCCCAGGTGCTGGACCTGCTCACCGAACTGCAGGAGAGCCTCGGCACCACCTACCTGTTCATCTCCCACGACCTGGGCGTCATCCACCACATGAGCGACGAGATCCTGGTGATGAAGGACGGCGAGGCGGTGGAACACGGACCGGCCGACGAGGTCTTCGGTGCCCCGCGGCACCCGTACACCCGGGAGCTGCTGGAGTCCCTCGAGCAGCTGTCCACGCACGCGGCGTCCCGCTAGGGCTGTTCCGCGGCCACCCCGGTGACACGTTCCCGCGCCCCCGGACCCGGTGGGCGCGGGAACGTGTCACCGCGCGGAGGGGGCCCGCCGGGACGAGGCGTAGTACCGTCCGAGCACCTCGTCCTTCAGGTCCCAGAACGTCCCGTCCTGGATGGCGGCGCGCATCCGGTCCACGAGGCGGACGGTGAACCGCTCGTTGTGGAGGGAGATCAGCGTGTGGGACACCATCTCCTTGGCCTTGATCAGGTGGTGGATGTAGGCCCGGGTGTAGTGCGCGCAGGTGTAGCAGTCGCAGCCCTCCTCCAGGGGGGAGAAGTCCCGCTTGTAGCGCGCGCCGGGCAGGTTGAAGCGGCCCTCGGCGGTGTAGAACGCGCCGGTGCGGGCCACTCGGGTGGGGGAGACGCAGTCGAAGGTGTCCGCCCCGTTCTCCACCGCCGTGAACAGGTCGTCCGGCTCGGAGATCCCCAGCAGGTGCCGCGGCTTGTCCTCGGGCAGCTCCTCCACGCACCAGCCCACGATCGTGCCGAGGTTCTCCTTCTCCAGCGCCCCGCCGATCCCGTAGCCGTCGAAGCCGTGGGAGGTGACCCCGCCGTCGTCGGGGAACTCCGTGGTCATGGCGGCCAGGTCCCGGCAGGCCTTGCGCCGCAGGTCCTCGTACTGGGCGCCCTGGATGACCCCGAACAGGGCCTGGTAGGGCTTCGCCGCGCGCTCGCCGGTCAGGCGGGCGTGCTCGTCCAGGCAACGCTGGGCCCAGCGGCGGGTGCGCTCCAGCGCCTCCTCCTGGTAACCGCGCGAGTTGTGCAGCGTGGTCAGCTCGTCGAAGGCGAACATGATGTCCGCGCCCAGCTGGTGCTGGATGCCCACCGAGACCTCGGGGGTGAACCGGTGCCGGTCCCCGTTCAGGTGGGACTTGAACCAGACCCCGTCCTCGTCCACGTTGGCCAGCCGCTCCTTGCCGGGGGCCACGGCGTCGTCCGCCCCCTGCCCGGACGGTGCGGCCGGACCCTTCATGTCGATCACCTTCTTGAACCCCGAGCCCAGGCTCATCACCTGGAAGCCGCCGGAGTCCGTGAAGGTGGGCCCGGACCAGTTCATGAACGCCCCCAGGCCCCCGGCCTCGTCGAGGATGTCCGGGCCGGGCTGCAGGTACAGGTGGTAGGCGTTGGCCAGCAGCGCCTGGGCGCCGATCTCGCCCATCGCCTCCGGCAGGACGGCCTTGACGGTGGCCTGCGTGGCCACGGGGATGAACGCGGGGGTCTGGATCAGCCCGTGCGGGGTGGTGATGGTCCCGGTGCGCCCGGCCATCGCGGCCCCGTCCGGACCGGTCAGCCGGCTCCCGACGACGAAGCCGGCGTCCCGCGGCGAGGCCGGGGCCGGCATGTCACCGGCCTCACGGTCACGGGTCTGGTGGGTCACTTCAGGGCGGGAGTCAACGGTTTCAGGCACGTCCTCCATGGTATGTATCAGTCAGGAGGCATCGGGACCACCACGGGAGAGGGGAGGCGTGCATGCGGATGTCGGACCTCAACCCGGTCCCGTCGCTGTTCACCATCGCGCCGGCGAACAAGGACCACGAGGTCGGGATCCGCTGCGGCATCACGGTGCTGGTCCCGCTGCTGGCGCTGCTGCTGATGGACCGGATCGACCTGGCGATCTTCGCCTCCTTCGGGGCGTTCACCGGCATCTACGGCCGCAACACCACGCACGGGGTCCGGTTGCACATGCAGATGCGCGCCGGGCTGTTGATGGTCGCGGTCATCCTGGCGGCCACCCTGGCCGGACGCAGCGGCGTCTCCGAGTCCGAGAGCCCCTGGGCGCTGGTCGGCCTGACCACCGTGGTGGCCGGCCTCTGCACGGTGGTCGCCGGGTACTGGAGGCTGCGCCCGGCGGGCTCGCTGTTCCACATCTTCGCCTTCGCCGCCGTGGCCTCGGTGCCCTACCAGCCCCCGCTCGGCGAGGCGATGCTGACCGCGGCGGCCGTGGTGGCGTGGGCCGTGGTGGTGGGCCTGGGCTCGCGCGTCCTGCCGTCCCGCCGGCAGCCGATCACCTGGACCCCCCGCGACCGGTCCACCTCGGACGAGCACCGGATCATCTGGCTCGAGGCCCTGTGGTACGCGATCGCCGCCGGGACGGCGGGTTCCCTGGCCACGGCGCTGGGGCCCGCCCTGGGCATCGAGCACAACTACTGGGCCATGGTCGCCGCCGTCGTCCCGCTGGCCGGGCACTCCACCCGGTACCGCGTCAACCGCGGCCTGCAGCGGGTCATCGGCACCTTCCTCGGGCTGATCCTGATGGCCGGGATCCTCTGGCTCCGGCCCGAACCCTGGCTGATGATCCTCATCATCGCCCTCTTCCAGACCCTGGCCGAGCTCTACATCGCCCGTCAGTACGTGCTGGCCCAGGTGGTGGTCACCCCGCTCGCGCTGCTGTCCACCGTCCTGGTCACGGTGGGCACCGGGTCACCGGTCGACGGCCCCGCACTGCTGAGGGACCGGTTCATCGAGACCGTCATCGGCGCGGCCGTCGGCGTGGCCTGCGTGCTCTACCCCTGGGCCTGGCGCAAGTGGGTCCGGCGCGACGCCGACCCGGCCACCGAGGCCCGCGACTGAGTCAGGCCTCGGGGCCGGCCGCCGCCTGCCGGTCCGCGAGCTCCCGGAGGGCCTGGACCTCGAGCCGGACCAGGCGGTCCAGCTCCTCGCCGGTGTAGGTCTTGGAGCCACCGCGGGCCCGCAGGTAGAACAGCGTGGAGAGGCGGGACTCGCGCCACCCGCGCTCCGCCGCGAGGTCCCCGGCGCTCTCTGCGCGCAGGATCTCCCGGTCGTAGAGGTTCGGCTCGTTGAGCTGGCGCTGGCGGAACTCCGCCTGCCGCTGGGCGCGGATGGGGTCCGGCTCGGCCTCGTCGGGCTCGCGCAGCCGCGCCCCGGTCGCCTCGGCCTCGGCCCGCTCGCCGCGGTGATGGTGGATGTTCGCGGCCAGCGCCAGGGCCGACTCGATCGACTTCCACCGTCCCATCGCCCCGTCGAAGGGCAGCGAGGTCAGTAGCGTGGTCGCCTGCAGCGCGCCGTCGGAGTCGTCCAGGTCCACGAAGAGGTAACGGGCCATGGTGTCGATGTCCTCGAGCTGGGCACCCGAGCGCATGTTGATCCCGCGCGAGAGCTTGGCGGCCAGGGCCAGCAGGCGCTGGTCGTCGGGGTGGCGCTGGGCGATCTCGACCACGACGGACTCCGGGGACCCCTCTTGGACGGGGGCCAGGTCCGCCGCGGTGTCCAGTGCCGGGGCGGGCCGGTGGGTGCGCACCCTGATGGTGGAGCCGAAGGCGATCCGGACCTGCCGCTCGTCCGCCAGGGTGGCGATGACGAGGGCGGGGGTGCCGAAGTCGTCCCGGGTGATGCGGGTCTGCGTCACGGGGGCGGAGGGCTCACCCCTGCGGGTCAGGAACCGGTCGCCGGGCTGGACCTGCTGGGCCTTGACGGAGCGCAGGTAGTCCCCGCCGATGTCGTGCCGGGACGGCGGGGAGGAGACGGGGCGCGCGGGGGAGGGCGCGGCGGAGGCGGGCGAGGCGGCGGAGCCGGCGCCCGGGCCGGCCGTGTTCGGTGCGGACATGGGTCAGCGCCCCCAGCCCACGTGGGCCAGTGCCTGGCGCACCAGGTTGCCACGGCCGCCGATGAACTCGGCCTGGATCGCGTCGCTCAGCGCCTCCTCGGGGGTCAGCCAGGTCAGCTCGAGGGCGTCGCCGCGGGGCTGGCACTCACCGGTGACCGGGACGAGGTAGGCCAGGGACACCACGTGCTGGCGGTCGTCCGTCAGGCCCGTCTCGGACGGGGAGGGGAAGTACTCGGCCACCGTGAAGGGGGTGATCGACGGCGGCAGCTGGGGCAGCGCCAGCGGGCCCAGGTCCTTCTCCAGGTGACGCATCAGCGCGGCCCGGACGGTCTCGCGGTACATCACGCGTCCGGACACGAAGGTGCGGCGCAGGTGCCCGCCGCCGTCGGCCAGGTACAGCAGGCCGATCTCCGACACGTACCCCAGGGCATCCAGGCGGACGGGCAGGGCCTCCACGTAGACCATGGGCAGGCGGCGGCGGGCCTCGTAGAGATCCTCTTCCGACAGCCACCCGGGATTCGGGTCGGGGGTGCGAACACTCATGCCTCAGTTCTACCCGAGTCCGGGGCGCCGGTCACGCCGCCTGACCGGGGAGGGGCCAAACGGGTCTCAGCCCCGCCGCGCGTACCGCGCCCGGAAGTTCTCCAGCACCTTGCGCGGTTCGGTCACGGTGGCGGCCCGTACCCGGGCGAACAGCTCCTCGGCCTCGGCCGGGTCGTAGTAGCCGTTGTCCGCGTAGGTCTCCAGCCGGTACAGCAGTCCCTCCAGGTCCAGCTCCGGGTGGAACTGGGTGGCGTACTGGTGCCGGCCGATCCGGAACATCTGCACCGGGCAGGCGTCCCCGGCCACCAGCACCACGGCGTGCTCCGGCAGGGTGCGGATGGCCTCCTTGTGCCCCACGAAGGCCTCGAACTCCGGGTCCACGCCCGCCAGCAACGGGTCCGCACTCCCCGCCTCGGTCAGGCGCACGACGACGGCCCCGGCCGGCTCCCCGAAGGTCCCGTCCACCGTGGCGCCCTGGTGCAGCCCGAGGGTGCCGACCCCGTAGCAGGCACCCAGGAAGGGCACGTCCCGCTCGAGGACGACGTCCAGCAGCCGGCGCAGCTCGGCCTCCACCACGATCTGCAGGTCGGACTTGAACTCGTCCGGGTCCGAGGAGGTGAAGGGACTGCCGCCCACGATCACCCCGGAGTGCCGGGGCACCAGCTGCGCCCAGTCCAGGTCGGCCGTCCCGCCCGAGGACGGCCCCGCGGCCGCGACGACCCGGTCCAACCGCAGCGTGACCAGCTCGCCGGGGCCGAAACCGCCTAGGACGGTGGTGGAGCGGACCTCGTCGGCGGCGACGGCGTCGTCCGCGCGGGTCTGGATCAGCAGGAAGGGCAGCACCTGAGTCAGGGTAGCCGCCGGTTCAGGGCCGTCCCCACTTGCCGCCGTGGTAGGGCGCGGCGACGAACTGGCGGAAGCGGTCGTCCCCCAGGGACAGGGCCGCCTCGGCGGGCCAGTTCGGGCGCACCAGGGCGGCGCGGCCGATGCCGACGGCGTCCGCGCGGTCGTTGACCAGGACGGCCTCGGCCGTCTCGTCGGAGGTGATGGAGCCGACCGTGGAGACGAACAGCCGGCGGGCGCCGCCGTCGGGCCCGTCCACCGCGAGGCCGCGCCCGGGTGCCAGGTCGAGGTCCTCGGTGCCACGCTTCACGGCCTCGGCGAGCGGCACCTGGTAACCCGGGCCCTTCGGGCCGAGGTAGGTGTCCCCGATGCCACCGGAGGACAGGTCGACCCAGTCCAGCCCGTCGGCCACGAGCGTGCGCACCAGGCGCACGGTGTCCTCCGCGGCCCAGCTGCTCTCCACCCAGTCGGACCCCGAGAGCCGCAGGCCCAGGACCTTGTCCTCGGGCCAGACCTCGCGGATGCCGGCGACCACGCGGCGCACCAGGCGCGTGCGGTTCTCGAAGGAACCGCCCCACTGGTCGGTGCGGTGGTTGGTGACGGGCGACAGGAACTGGTGCAGCAGGTAACCGTGCGCGCCGTGGACCACCACCGCGTCGAAGCCGGCGGCATCCGCGCGCCGTGCCGCGGCGACGAAGGCCGCGATGACCTCCTCGATCTCCGCCTCGGTCATCTCGCGGGTGGGCGCGGTCGCGGAGACGGCGGGGATGCCGGACGGCGAGACCGTCTCCCAGCCGCCCTCCTCCAGCGGGATGGGGCCCTGGTCGAAGCCGGGACGGGCCGGCCAGGTGGAGGCCTTGGACCCGGCGTGGGCCAGCTGGATCCCGGGCACGGCGCCCTGGGAGCGGATGAAGTCGGTGATCGGCGCCCAGGCGTCGCGTTGGGCGTCGTTCCACAGCCCGGTGTCCTGGTCGGAGATCCGCCCCTCGGGGACGACGGCGGTGGCCTCGGCCACGACCATGCCGAAGCCACCGGCCGCCCGCGCGCCCAGGTGGACCATCTGCCAGGGGCCGGGCACGCCGTCCTTCGTGCCCACGATGTACTGGCACATCGGGGGCAGGATCAGGCGGTTGCGGAGGGTCTGGCCGGCCACGGTGGCGGGTTCGAAGAGAAGGCTCATGCTGGGCACAACCACGCGGTGGCCCGGCCGTATTCCGTCGGTCCCCCGGCCGGCGCTTCCTAGAATGGCTCCCATGCCCTCGTTCCGTGCCCGCCTGCAGATCGGCGACCTGCTGCCCGGCCACGCACCCGAGGAGGTCATGGCCACCGCGGAGGCCGCCCTGGCGTCCGTGTACACGGTGGAGGCCAAGGACCTGGAGGTGGTGGCACGGGTGCCGCGGATCGTCCTGCGGTTCACGGTGCCGGAGTCCACCTGGGACGGGGAGAACCGCGCGGCCCTCAGTGCCGCGGCGCAGATGCGGATGGCGGTGATGGAGGTGGCCACCACCGGGCGGCTCGAGGTCCTGCGCCGCGCCCGCGGCCGGTGGGAGCCGGTCGGCCCGGGACGATGAACGCCGGGCCGGGCCGGTCCGGGCCCGGCGCGGCTCGTCCCGAGCCGGTCAGACGTCGTCGACCGCGTGGCCCAGCGTCGCCCGGTGCTCGGCGTGGTTGATCCGGTAGCGCCGGTTCTCGGTGGCCAGCAGCACCACGAACAGGCCCATCGCGGCGACGATCGCGACCCATACGGAGTGCATGGATCCGACCAGCCGGGGTACCAGGATGGCCACCAGCCCCCAGGTCAGTCCCAGGGCGATGGTGATGCGTCCGCGCTCGGTCATGGCCATCATGGCCGTACCCCAGACCACGACGACGATCGTGAGCACCGCCCACACCGCGCCCGGGATCCACAGCAGGTTCAGGCCCAGGGACTGCAGCCAGATGGAGGTGTTCGTGGCCGCGTAGATGACCGCCCAGCCGGTGAACAGGCCGATCATCCCGTCGGTGATGGCCCGTTCCACCCGGGTGCGGGCGGTGTAGAGGTTCAGCTGGTGGATGGAGCCCACCAGCAGGGACGTCAGGGCCAGCCAGACGACGAGCTCGGCCCCGAGCATGACCCCGCTGCGGGCGATCACGAACCACGCCACGGCCGCCACCATGGCCCCGGACACGCGCCACCCGGTGGCCCGCTGGCGCGCGGCGGCGGCCTGGGACGGCATCCACTGGTGGACGGTGTACACGCCCAGGGCGAGCCACAGCAGGGGCCAGACCAGCATGGCCCACGAGGCCATGGACAGCATCGAGTACCCGCCGGCAAAGCGGCCGCCGTGCAGGTCGTGGAGCCAGGGTCCGGTGGGGTCCTCGCCGAGGAAGCCGAGCCCGTAGATCCCGCCGGCCACGAACAGCAGCCAGGCGATCGTCACGGTGACCTGGCGCAGCAGGTCCGGGAACCCCGGCAGGGGGTCCGGATCGCGGGAAGGCAGGTTGTAGGGCGGGATGTACCGGACGACCTCGGGCTCCCCCACGTGATCCCAGAAGTCCTCGTCGTCCCCATAGGCCTCCGGGGACGCGTAGGCCGCCGGTGCGGACCGGGGACCCAGCGTGGCGGCCTCGATGGCCTGGGCCTTCTCCAGGATGCGGTACCGGTGCCGCCACTCCGGCAGGAAGATCCGGGCGCGCTCCAGCAGCTCGGCGTCGGTGAGGTCCTCGCCCCGCTCCTCGAGCAGGGGGCGGCGCTCCGCCGGGGGACCCAGTCGGTGCCGTCCGCCTCGCGGGCAGCAGCCTGCAACGCCCAGGTCTCCCGCTCGCGCTGGCGCCGGAGCCACTCCTCCTGCTCCTGGCGTTCCATCTCCAGGCGGAGGGCCTCCTCCTCGGCGCGCTGGGCCTCCAGCCGGCGCTCGGCCTCGAGCCGGGCCTCCTCCTCGGCGCGGCGCTGGGCCTCCAGGCGGGCCTGCTCCTGCGCGCGGCGATAGGCGGCCAGGCGCTCGGCCTCGGCCCGCTCGGCGGCGAGACGTTCGGCCTCCAGCCGTTCCTCCTCGGCGAGGCGTTCGGCCTCCAGGCGCTCGGCCTCCGCACGCTCGGCGGCCTCGCGGCGGGCGATCTCGGCCTGCCGGCGCTCCTCCGCGCGGCGTTCGCGTTCCTCGGCCAGGCGGACCTTGGCCTGTTCGTAGGCCGCCTTGGCATGGGCGGGGGACTCGTAGATCGCCTGGGAGACCTTGTCCCAGTCCGGTTCCCCGAGCCCGTCCAGCCACTCGTTGAGGGCCTCCACGGGATTGACGGGTTCGCGCAGGTTGGCGTGGCGCAACCGCGCCTGGGCGGCCGTGACACCCTCCGGCCCGCGCTCCCCGGGCGTCCCGCGGTCACCGCGGTCGACGGCCTCGACCCCACGGCCGGCCGGGGGGTCGTCCTGGCGGCCGAGACGCTCCCCGGACGGACCGTCGGACGGGCGGCCGGACGAGGGTCCGTCGGCGTGTTCCTCCGGGCGCGACCCGGAGACCGGGCCGGGCGACACCGGGCCGGTGGACCTGTCCGCTGCAGCCTTCATCCGGTGCAGCGCGGCCGAGGAAGAGGACGTCTCGTCCACCATTCACCCCTCCCTGGAGCGCCGCCGGACGGCGATCACCCCCGCAATGACCAACCCTAGAAGGGTACCCAACACCATGCCCACCACCGCGCTCGCCCATGTCGGAAGGCCAGTCGCGCTCCCGGTGACCCAGCCCAGGCCCACCATGTAGACGGTCCAGACCAGGGCTCCACCGCCGGACAGCACCAGGAAGGGCCTCCAGGGCAGGGACGCGATCCCCGCGGTCGCCATCGAGGCGGTCCGCCCGCCGGAGACGAACCGCAGCACGAACAGCGTGGCGTAGCTGGGGGCCGGGCCGGCCCGGTCCAGCAGCCGCAGGATGCCCCGGTGGATGCGCTGGCCCCACGTGGCCCGGTCCAGCAGGCCGGTGAGCCGGTACCGGAACAGGGCGTAGAGCCCCACGTCCCCGGCCCAGCAGCCCAGCCAGGCGGCGAGCAGGGAGGGGGCGAGACCCACGGTCCCGAGCTGCGCCATGGCCCCGGAGCCGATGACGAACAGCTCGCTCGGCACGGGGGGCACCGGCGCGTCCAGGGCCACCAGCAGCGCGGTCAGCGGGTGGAACCACCAGCCGAGGGACTCGATCCAGGCCGCGTCGAGCCCGGTCATGCCACGGGTCGTTCCCGCAGCCGCAGCCCGGAGCTGAACTGCCGCTGCTCGCCCGTCAGCGGATCGGTGAAGCCGATGGTGTGGGCCAGCAGCTGCAGGGGCCGGTCGTAGTCGTCCGGGGCGGCGTCCAGCAGTCGCGGGTAGAACGGGTCGTTCAGGATGCCCAGGCCCAGTGCCGCCAGGTGTACGCGCAGCTGGTGGGTGCGTCCCGTCCTCGGGAACAACCGCAGGTGCGCGACCGCGGTTCCCGCCCAGGCGCCCGTGGACACCCCGGTGCCCAGCAGCTCGATGCGGGTCTCGGCGTTGGCGCCGATGGTGGGCCGGTTGGTCCGCCGGCCCTTCCGGGCCGGGGCGCCGGGTGAGTGCCCGGAATGCAGCGGACCGTAGTCCAGGGTCCGGGCGGTGAGCACGCCCTTGACCTTGTCCATCCGGTTCCGGTAGGTCAGCGGGAACCGGGCGGACAGCGTCTCGGGCCGTGTCCCGGCCGGTAGGGCGGCCACGGCCTCGTAGACCTTCCAGACCTGCCGGCGCTCGAAGAGCACCTGGTAGGCGCCGCGGGTGTCCGGGTGGGTGGAGAACAGCACGACGCCGGCCGTCGCCCGGTCCAGGCGGTGCATCGGCACGAGGTGGTCCAGTCCCAGCCGGTTGCGCAGCCGGACCAGGGCGGACTCCTGCACGAAGCGGCCGCCCGGGGTCGTGGGCAGGAAGTGCGGCTTGTCCGCCACCAGCAGGTGCTCGTCCTGGTGGAGGACCGTCACCTCATAGGGGATGGGTTCCTCGTGGGGCACGGACCGGTAGTACCAGACGGACTCGTGCACCCCCAGCGGGGTGTCCTCGGTGACCACGGTGCCGTCGGCGGCGCGGACCTCGCCGGTGCGGAACCGCTCCACGATGCCGTCGGGGTCGACATGGCCCCACCGGTGCAGCACGTAGTCCAGCACGCTGTCCCAGCCCGAGGGGGGAGCCGGAGGCGGGTGGCGTTGACGCCGTCGCGCACGGGCAGGGGAGGGGGAACGGACACGGCTCTAGTCTTCCAGACCTGCACGAGATCAATTACGCTCTCCTACTAAGCAGTAAGTTCGAATTTACTAATTAGTAACCTGAATAAACCTTCCGGTAACACTTAAAACGGGCAAGAGTTCACCCTCCGGGCGGATTTAGGGCCATGACAGTTCACATTTCCCGTGGAGACCCACATCACCATGAGACTGAAGGGGTAGCTGACCCCCGGAGGGGCGAGAAGACCGCCGCGGCGCACCAGGCCGATGGGTCCAGACAGTAGGAGATCACGATGTTGCAGTCCGTCATGAAGAACAGCCACGGGAGGCTCGTCTTCCCCTCCAATTTCATCCCGGAGCTGGATGTGACGGCACTGGACAGCCTGGACACGCTCGAGGAGGTCATCCAGCGGGACTTCGAGTCCAAGGCACCGAGCGGCACGGAGATCCTGCAGCGGATCGAGCAGGGCAAGTACGCCCGGCGCTCCGACCTGCTGCGCGACATCGCCATGAACCTGTTCTGGACGAACCGGTACGCGATGACGATGTACGACAAGCACGTGACCCGGTGGAAGGACGTGCCGCGCAACCGCGAGGACGTCTACATCCCCGCGCTGACCCCGTGGGAGGACGGCAGCCGGAAGGTCGAGGCCGTGCGCGAGGTCTACCCCACCCTGGACGCGCGGTGGGACGCGACGATCGAGGACGAGGTCTTCGAGACGCTCTTCGACGTGTTCGCGCACCGGAAGTTCCACGCCACCGAGCTGTCCGCGATCAAGCCGACGGTCGGGCAGATCCTGGCCGACCCGTCCCAGCTGGTGGCACGCATCACCGACTACGACCCCAACTACCCCGTGTTCCGGGACGAGGAGATCCTGGACGTCCACGAGGACGTCCCCCAGCTGGAGGCCCTGCGCCGCTGGTCGATGGTGCTGCACAACCAGTTCCCCTGGGACCGGTCGAAGACCGAGCTGGTCGAGGCCCGGGAGCTGCGGGACGAGGACTACGTGATCGTCTACCGCCCCAAGAGCCGCGACGTCCAGCGCTTCATCCGCCGCGCCACCGCCGGCCACAGCGGACGCCGTCGCGCCGGGGCCCCGGCCGTCGAGGCCAAGGCCCCCGTCCGCCCGTACAAGCCCATCGTGGTGCGGGACCTGACCGTGCAGCCCCGGATCCTCTCCCTGGCGGTGGCCGGGGGCGAGGAGATCTGCACCAACGACGACCTGATCCGCAACTCCGCCTACAACTGGTCCCCGATGACCGCCGAGCAGATCGTCGACAAGACCGGGATCCGCGAGCGCCTCTACACCTTCTCCCAGGTGGAGGACCTGGCCCTGAACGCCGCCCGGTCCGCGCTGGACCACGCCGGCGTGGGGCCCGAGGAGGTCGGGGCGGTGATCGTGGCCACGTGCACCAACGACCGGTTGATGCCCTCGATCGCCACCTACGTCTCCGGCGAGCTGGGGATCCACCAGACCAACGCCTCCTACGACCTCATCGCGGCCTGCGCGGGGCTGCCGTACGCGCTCGCCGAGGCCACGCGCATCCTGCAGGACGTCGAGCGCCCGGTGCTGGTGGTCTGCGCCGAGAAGTTCTCGGACAAGATCGGCAACGTCCGGCCCTCGCGGATGATCTTCGGCGACGGCGCCGCGGCCCTGCTCATCGGCGTCGCGCCCGAGGGCGAGACCCCGGACCTGGAGTACCTCAACACCTACGCGTCCGGCCCGGTGAGCCAGGTGAACTCGATCATCTGGCCCAACCCGGAGTTCGACAACAACCTCACCGTCTACGGGCCCGAGGTGAAGGACCTGGCCGGGCGGTACCTCGCCCAGATGCTGGGCGAGATCTCCGAGCTGCCGGATCCCGACGGGCGGGCCTCCTCCCTGCTGGACAGCGTCGAGCTGATCGTGCCCCACCAGGCCAACAAGTCCATGGTCATCGACCTGGCCACGAAGTCCGGCCTGACTCCCGAGCAGCTGTTCTTCAACATCGACCGGGTGGGGAACACCTCCTCCGCGTCCATTCCCCTGGCAATCTTCGACGCGGTCCGCGACGGCGTGATCGACCGGCCCACCCGGATCTTCGCGCCGGGCTTCGGCGCCGGATCGGTGGCCGGCTACGCGATCATGCGGGTCGACCCCGCCGTGATGGCCGCCCCGGCCGCCGCCGCCGACACCCACGTGTTCGAGCACGGGTCCTCCGTCGAGGACGTGGCCGTTGCCTTCAACTGAGCACGTGGACCCCGACAACTCCCCCCAGCCCCGTGACGGAAAGACGGTGACGTCAGGAATGTTCGAACGTATCGCAGTAGTGAACCGCGGTGAGGCCGCGGTGCGGCTCATCCGGGCCGTGAAGGAGGTGAACGCCCAGTTCGGCCACGGCATCCGCACCGTGGCCATGTACACGGAGGCCGAGCGGCGGGCCATGTTCGTCCGCCAGGCCGACGAGGCGGTGGCCCTGCGCAAGACGGGGACCGGCAGCCCCTACCTGGACTACGCCGAGCTGGAGCGTGCGCTGGTCGAGTCCCGGGCGGACGCCGCCTGGGTGGGCTGGGGCTTCGTGGCGGAGGACCCGACGTTCGCCGAGCTGTGCGACAAGCTGGGCATCACCCTGATCGGTCCCTCGGCCGAGGCCATGCGCCGGCTGGGCGACAAGGTGACCGCGAAGCTGCTGGCCGAGAAGGTCGGCGTCCCGGTGGCCCCATGGAGCGGTGGGCCCGTGGAGAGCATGGCCGACGCCCGCCGGCACGCGCAGAACATCGGCTACCCGCTGATCATCAAGGCCCGCAGCGGGGGCGGCGGCCGCGGCATCCGCAAGGTGTACGCCGAGGACGAGCTCGAGACCGCCTTCGAGCGCACCCAGGGCGAGGCGCTGCGGTCCTTCGGTGACCCGGTGGTGTTCATGGAGCGGCTGGTCACCCACGCCCGTCACGTCGAGGTGCAGGTCATGGCGGACGCCCACGGCAACGTGTGGGCCCCGGGCGTGCGCGACTGCTCCATCCAGCGCCGCAACCAGAAGGTCATCGAGGAGTCCAGCTCGCCGCTGCTGAGCCGGGAGCAGTCCGATCACCTGCGCCAGGTCTCCGCCGACCTGGTCCGGGCCGCCGGGTACCTCGGTGCCGGAACCGTGGAGTACCTCTACCAGCCCGAACAGCAGCTGTTCACCTTCCTCGAGGTCAACACCCGGCTCCAGGTGGAGCACCCGATCACCGAGGAGACCACGGGACTGGACCTGGTCCGCCTGCAGCTGCAGGTCGCGGCCGGCCAGCCGCTCGAGGGCGAGATGCCGGCCGAGAACGGCCACGCGGTCGAGGCCCGGCTGAACGCCGAGGACGCGGACAACGAGTTCGCCGCCGCACCCGGCACCGTGAAGCTGCTCGACCTGCCGCTGGGACCGGGCATCCGCGTGGACACCGGCATCGGCCAGGGCGACGTCATCCCGCCGGACTTCGACTCCATGGTCGCCAAGATCATCGCCTGGGGCCCGGATCGCGACTCCGCGCTGGCACGGTTGCGCACCGCACTGCGGGAGACCACGGTGGTCATCGAGGGCGGCACCACCACGAAGTCCTTCCTGCTGGACCTGCTGGACCGCGAGGAGGTCATCACGGCCTCGGCGGACACCGGCTGGCTGGACCGCACCGGCGCGGGCACCGGCACGTCCCTGTCCGAGAAGGCCGACATCGCGCTGCTGACGGCCGCCGCGGAGGTGTATGAGGCGGAGGAGTCCCTGGAGCGCCAGCGCTTCCTCGCCGCCGCCTACGGTGGCCGTCCGCGCGCCGACCACACCGTCGGCCGCCCGGTCGAGCTCGCCTACCAGGGCCAGCCCTACGCCTTCACGGTCAAGAAGACCGGGCCGCACCGGTACCGGGTGATCGGCGACCACGGGGAGACCCAGGTCGACGTCGAGCGACTGGGTGAGTACGAGCGCCGGGTCGTCACCGGCAAGGGGACCTCCATGGTCGTCGCCGTGGAGGGCACCGGCGGCCACCTCATCGAGGTCGACGGCGTCTCCCACCGGATCTCGCGTGACGAGGCCGGACTGGTCCGCACCCCCTCCCCGGCGGTCGTCATGTCCGTGCCGGTCAGCGTCGGGGACGAGGTCGAGGCCGGGGACGTGCTCGTCGTGCTCGAGGCGATGAAGATGGAGACCTCCGTGCGCGCCCCGCAGGCCGGCCGCGTCAAGGAGGTGCTGGCGGCGGTCAACACCCAGGTCGACGCCGGTGCCTCCCTGGTCCGGCTCGAGTCCGCGGACGACCAGGCCGTCGCGGACGACGCCCCGCGGGTCGAGTTCACCGCCGGGGACATCACCACGGGCGAGAACTCGCGGAGCGAGGCCCTGGCCCACCTGCACGGCCTGCGGGCCCTCCTCACCGGCTTCGACGTGAGCGAGACCCGGGGCAAGGACCTGCTGGCCGACTACGACGAGGTCGTGCAGCGCGCATCCCTGGACGATGCCGGGCTGGTCCAGGCCGAGCTCGACCTGCTGACGACGTTCGCGGACCTGTGCGAACTCGCCCGCAACCGGCCGGCACTGCGGGAGGACGAACTGGACACCCGCGTGCACAGCCCGCGGGAGCACTTCCACACCTACCTGCACTCCCTGGACGCCGAGGTCGAGGGCCTGCCGACGTCCTTCCAGGACCGGCTCTCCCGTGCCCTGCGGCACTACGACGTCATGAGCCTGGACCGCACGCCGGAGCTGGAGCAGGCGGTCTTCCGCCTGTTCCTGGCCCAGCAGCGCATCGACCACCAAGTGCCCGTCGTCCTGGGGCTGCTCGAGCGCTGGCTGGAGGAACGCCAGCCGATCGGCCGGACGATCGGGGGCGTGGAGGAGGTGCTGGACCGGCTCGTCGTGGCGACCCAGGCCAGGTTCCCGGTCATCGGCGACGTGGCCCGCAACCTCCGGTACCGCCTCTTCGAGGAGCCGCGCATCCGGGCCGCCCGTGAACAGGTCTTCGACCGGGTGCGGGGCAGCGTCTCCTACCTCGCGGCGCACCCGGAGGCCGGTGACCGCCAGGCGCGGATCGACGAGATCGTCGCCGGACCGGAGCCGATCCTGAGCCTGGTCGGGGAGTCGGTGCGCGGCAACCGGACCGGAGAGGCCGAACTGCTCGAGGCCATCACGCGCCGGTTCTACAAGATCCGCACCCTGACCGACGTGCAGTCGGTCACGGCGGCGGGGCGCCCCGTGATCACCGGGACCTTCGACCTGCGCGGGACCCGGCTGGCGCTGGTCTCCGCCGTGGGGTCCTTCGAGGGGCTCCGGGAGACCCTCTCGGCCCTGGAGCCGATCGCCGGCGGACTCGACGGCGAGATCGTCCTGGACCTCTACCTGTCCTGGGACGGCCGTCCCGAGGACCCGGACGAGATGTCCGACGCGCTGCGTGAGGCGCTCTCGGCGACCGGCTGGACTGCCACGGCCCGGCGCGTCAGCGTCGCCGCCTTCGGCCCCGCGGGCTCGTCCCACCGGCAGTTCACCTTCCGCCCCTCGGGCGGGCAGCTGCAGGAGGAGCGGGTCACGCGGGACATGCACCCGCTCACGGGGCAGCGCGTGGAACTGTGGCGACTGAAGGAGTTCAACGGGACGCGCCTGCCGGCCGAACCGGACACCTTCCTCTTCCACCTCGAGGCCAAGGAGAACCCGGCCGACGAGCGCATCGTGGCGCTCGCCGAGATCCGCGACGTCACCCCGGACCTGGACGCGGAGGGCAACGTCACCGGACTGCCGGTGGCCGAGCGCACCATCGCCGCCTGCCTGGCCGGCATCCGCCGCGCGCAGGCCCGGCGCGGCACCAAGCGCCGGTTGTTCGCGAACCGGGTGGTGCTGTACGCCTGGCCGGTGTTCGACCACCGCATCGAGGAGATCGCGGCCGTGGTGGCCCGCAACCTCCGTCCGCTGACCCTGGGCGTGGGCCTCGAGGAGATCACCCTGGTCTTCCGCATGCAGGACCGGCCGGGCGCGGAGCCGCACGAGCAGGCCCTGCGCTACGTCTTCGAGGCCGGAGGCGTCAGCATCCGGGTGACGGAGCCGGACACGGAACCGCTGCCGCCGATGGACGCCTACACGCAGAAGGTCCACCGGGCACGGTCCCGCGGGAACGTGTACCCGTACGAGATCATCCCGATGCTCACCGGCGAGACGGGCTCGTTCAGCGAACACGACCTGGACGAGGCCGGCCGGATGGTCCCCGTGGACCGTCCGTACGGGAAGAACACGGCGGGCATCGTGGCCGGCGTGGTCACCACGCCGACCAAGCGGTACCCCGAGGGCATGAGCCGCGTGGTGCTGTTCGGGGACCCGACCAAGGCGCTGGGCTCGCTGGCCGAGCCGGAGTGCGCCCGGGTGGTGGCCGCGATCGACCTCGCCGAGGAGAAGGGCATCCCGGTCGAGTGGTTCGCGCTGTCCGCCGGTGCCGAGATCTCCATGGAGCGCGGCACCGAGAACATGGACTGGGTGTCCCGCGCGCTGCGCCGGATCGTGACCTTCACGCAGGGCGGCGGCGAGGTGAACATCGTCGTGGCCGGGATCAACGTGGGCGCGCAGCCGTACTGGAACGCCGAGGCGACCATGCTCATGCACACCAAGGGCATCCTCGTGATGACCCCGGACAGCGCCATGGTGCTCACCGGCAAGCACTCCCTCGACTACGCGGGCGGTGTCTCCGCCGAGGACAACTTCGGCATCGGCGGCTACGACCGCGTCATGGGCCCGAACGGCCAGGCGCAGTACTGGGCCCCGGACCTGGCCTCGGCGGTGGACGTGCTGTTCGCGCACTACGACCACGCCTACGTCGCCCCGGGGGAGCGCTTCCCGCGCCCGGCCCTCACGTCGGACCCGGTGGACCGGGACGTGCGGACCTATCCGCACACCCACCCGTCCAGCGACTTCACCACGGTCGGGGACATCTTCTCGGCCGAGGCGAACCCGGACCGGAAGAAGCCCTACGACATCCGCACGGTGATGCGGGCGGTCGCGGACCAGGACCACAAGGTGCTCGAGCGCTGGGCGGACATGGCCGACGCCGACACCTCCGTGGTCTTCGACGCGCACCTGGGCGGTCACCCGGTGTGCCTCGTGGGCATCGAGTCCCGGGCGGTGCAGCGCACGGGCCAGTACCCGACCGACGGTCCGGACCAGTGGACCGCGGGCACCCTGTTCCCGCGCTCGTCCAAGAAGACGGCGCGGGCGATCAACGCGGCCAGCGGCAACCGGCCGCTGGTGGTCCTGGCCAACCTGTCCGGCTTCGACGGCTCCCCGGAGTCGATGCGGACCTGGCAGCTGGAGTACGGCGCCGAGATCGGCCGGGCGATCGTGAACTTCGACGGCCCGATCGTGTTCTGCGTGCTCACGCGGTACCACGGTGGTGCCTTCGTGGTCTTCTCGGGCACGCTGAACGAGACCATGGAGGTCGCCGCCGTCGAGGGCGCCTACGCCTCGGTGCTCGGCGGGTCCTCGGCCGCCGCGGTGGTGTTCACCAAGGACGTCAACGCCCGGGTGGCTGCGGATCCGCGGGTCCAGGAGCTGATCGCCGCCGTGGAGGCCGCGGATGACACCGACCGTGCCCGGATGCTCGTCCAGCTGACCGAGCTGCGCGCCGAGGTGCGTTCGGAGAAGCTCAGCGAGGTGGGCTCCGAGTTCGACCGCAAGCACAGCATCGAGCGGGCCCGCGAGGTGGGCTCGGTGGATGTCATCGTGCCGGCCGGCGGACTGCGGCCCTACCTGGTGGATGCCGTCGAGCGCGGGCTGCGCCAGGCCGGCGTGACCCTCGAGGACGCGGAGGAGGCCCAGACCGCCGACGTGCGGTGAGGCCGGTGCGGGCCCGCTCCACCGCGGGCCCGCACCACCCGTGCACCAGGTGCGGGATCCGGCGCCGGGGACGTCCCCGGACGGCGACGGATCCCGCACCTGACCTGTCCGGCCCGGCGGTCCGGGTCAGTGGCCGGTGGTCTCGTCGTCGCTGTCCGGGCCGCGGTCGGCCGGCACCAGGACGGTGATGTTGCCGGGGCCGGGCCGGGTGCGGCCCGACCGGCCGGCCGGGATCTCGGCGCCGACGTCGGCGATCACCGATTCCAGCACCGCGCCGGCCGGCACGGTCGCCTGGCCCAGCAGGACCGACCGGGACACCCTGGCCCCGGCCTCCACGACCACGCCGGGCCCGATGACGCTGTGCTCGACCTCGCCGTGGATCCGGGCGCCGGCGGAGATGAGCGAGGTCGAGACGGTGGCCCTCGTGTCGATCCAGGCCGGGGGCGTGGACTCGGCGTTGGTGATCAACGGCCAACCGGGCCTGCTCAACTGCAGGCCCCGCTGCTCCAGCAGCTCCATGTGGGCCTTGAAGTAGGCGTCGATGGTCCCGATGTCCCTCCAGTACCCCTCGAGCCGGTACTCGTGGACGCGGCACTCCTGGACGAAGTGCGGCAGGATCGTCTCCCCGTAGTCACCCAGGGAGGTGCCCTCCGGATCGTCTCGTTCCGCGGTGAGGCGGCGGGTGGCCCGGGCCAGGGCGGCGACGTCGAAGAGGAAGATCTCGGCCGCCACCAGGTTCCCGGCCGGGTCCTCGGGCTTGTAGTCGTAGTCGGTGACCGTGCCGTCGCGGGCCACCTGCACCACGCCGAACCGGGACGGGTCCTCGTCGGTCTCGGTGGTCACGACCGTCAGGTCCGAGCCGCGTTCGCGGTGCTGTTCCAGGGCCGGACCGAGGTCGAACTGGTAGAGGTGGTCGGCGCTGAGCACCACGACGGTCTCCGCGCCGAAGGCCTCCAGCAGGGACAGCTGCTGGAACAGGGCGTGGCCGTTGCCGGCGGAGAACCCCTCCTCGATGCGACCCTCCGCGGGGGGCAGGATCCGCAGGCCGTGGCGGGTTCCGTCCAGGTCCCAGGGCCTGCCCCCGGCCAGGTGCTGGTTCAGGGTGAAGGGACGGTACTGCTCGGCCACCCACACGTCCCGGAGCCCCGAGTGGGTCAGGTTGGACAGCACCACGTCGATCAGCCGGTACTGCCCGGCGACGGGGACGGCGGGCTTGGACCGCGCATCGGTCAGCGGCGAGAGCCGTGATCCGCGGCCGCCGGCCAGCACCAGTGCCACTGTCCGGCGGGCGGGGTCGTCGGGGAAGGGGTCGGCCATGGCTCCTCCTGTCGCGTCGGCGTCCGTGCTCCCGGCGCCGTAGGTGGTCCCGGGACGCCCTGAGGTGGGCGGCCCGCAGGCTCACCACCGTGTCAGGCCCCGGCGTTCGTTCCGGCCCTCACGATAACCCGTGCGCAACCACCCCGTCAGCCGACCCCGCCCCGTCCGCCCGGCCGTCACCGTTGGCAGTGGGGGCACCAGAAGAGCACGCGCTCGGGGGTCCCGGACTCGAGGTCCCCGAACTGCTCGACGACGACCGGTCCGCCACAGCGCAGGCAGCCCTTCCGTTCCCGACCGTAGACCCAGTAGTTCGGCTGCCGGCGGGTGGGCAGCCCGGCACCGGCAGCACCGGCAGCGTTCGCGGCGCCCGCCGATCCGGCGCGGCCGCGCGGACCGCCGTCCACGGGAACCCCGCCCGGCGTGAACCGCGCGCCGCCCGCGTCCCGGCGGCCCCCCGCGCGGCGCACCTCCGGGGCGGGCCGCACCCGGACGCCGTAGGCGGCGTCGCCGTCGGGCAGGACCCCGGTGGTGCCCCGCGGCCCGGGACCGGTGTTGACCCGCATCAGGTCCCGTGCCAGCAGCACCAGTCCGGGCAGGTCCGGCACGGCACCCACCGGCCGGTGGGGGTGGAGCCCGGCCAGCAGCAGGGTCTCGCAGCGGTAGATGTTGCCGATCCCGGAGACCAGGCGCTGGTCCAGCAGGGCCAGCCCGATCGGTCGCTGCGGGTCCGCCTGCAGCCGCGCCACCGACTCCTGGAGCAACCGGGACGCCTCCGCGGGGTCCTCCCAGGCCGGATCGAGCAGGTCCGGTCCCAGGAAGGCCAGCCGCTCGGCGACGGAGGCCGTCGGCAGCACCTCCAGCAGCCCGAGCTGGAACCCGACGACCTGGTCCCCGGCCGTCTCCAGGACGCACCGGGCCTGCCAGCCGGGGGAGCGCCACCGGGGCCGGACCGGGCCGCCGTCGGGACCGGTGCGGGCGTACACGTCCCAGTGCCCCTCCATCTTCAGGTGGGACAGCACGGCGCGCTCACCGGTCTCGATCACGAGGTACTTGGCCCGCGGCCACACCGCGTCCACCGTGCTGCCGGACAGGTCGGCGGTGGCCAGCTGGGGGACCCGGAAGTCGGTGCGCAGCAGGGACTGCCCGGCCAGCACGGGGCGCAACCGGTTGGCCACCCGGACCAGGGAGTCACCCTCGGGCATGCCGGCCTCCGGGGCGCTCCCGTGAGGTCCTGGCGGGCCTCACGTCCGGAACCTCACGCCGGAGGGCGAGGAGTAGAAGCCCGCCTCCAGCAGCGCGGCGGCCAGGGCCGTGCCCGGTACCGGCAGGCCGTTGACCTTCTCCAGCGACATCTTCTCCACCCGCGCCGTGCGCAGTGCCCACGCCAGGGCCCGGGCCGTGGGCCCGAGCACGTCCGGGTCCTCGGAGAAGCACAGCAGGGTGCGCCCGCCGCGCTCCACGTACAGCACCAGCTCGCCGGAGACGAGCACGACGACGGCTCCGGCCTTGCGTCCCGGACGTTGGCCGGTGGGGCGCACCCCGTCCTGGCCGGCGGGGATCTCCGGCCACGGCAGGGCCGCGCCGTAGGGGTTGGCGGGATCCGTGGCGGCCAGCGCGACGGCGGGAGGACCGGGGTCAGGACGGGGGTTCCGTCCGGGCGGCGTCCAGGAGGCGGCGGCCGAGGGGGCCGGCGGGGACCACGTCGCACCGGCCGGGGTGCCGGGGGCGGCCGCCGTGGACGGACCCGCCGCGGGGGATTCGGCCACGTCCTGGCGGGCGAAGCCGCGCAACCGGTCCACGGTGGCCCCGGTGGAGAACTGGGCGGCGCCGAGGTGCTCGATGTAGTACCCGCGGCGGACCTGGCCGGCCTCCTCCATCCGGGTGAGGAGCCGGTACTGGGTGGCGAAGCCCCCGGGCACCTCCTCGGCCATGACCGAGCCCCGCGTGATGACGCCGTAGCGGTCCAGCAGGTACTCGGCGGCCGAGTGGGCCCTCAGGGTGGGGTCGGTGGCCGGGACCGGCAGCAACGACCACCGTCCCGCCGCCCGCGCGGCTCCCGTGGGCCCGAGCTCGGTGGGAAGACCCGTCCCGGAGGACCCGTGGAACGTCCCGTCGTCACCGGACAGGGCGGCGTCGAGGGAACCGGTGACCTCCTCGAGGCGCCGCAGCCGCGAGAGGCGGGCTCCGCGTCCGGGACGGGCGGGCCGGGCGCGGGGGGTGCGCGCCCGGGACTTGTGGGCGGTCCGCCCCTGGCCCAGCAGCCCGCGGACCGGGGCCAGGGTGTCGTTGCCGACCCGACCGGCCCAGACCAGGTCCCAGAGGGCCGCGAGGACGTCCGCGTTCGTCGGGCGGTCGTCCTCACCGCTCCAGCTCTCGCGCACGCGGCCGGCGAGCGGGCCGAAGAACCAGGCCCCGCCGCCGTCGAGCACCTCCTGCAGCGACCGGTGCACCGGGTTCGGCTCGAAGTCCTCGGCGCGGGCCAGGCTCAGGTCCACCGAGTCGACGTGGTGGAACGCGATCCAGCCGTCGTTGCCGGCCGCCGCGGCGGTGCCGGACCAGAGGAACTCCCCGGTGGCCAGTAGCTCATCGAGCTGGGACGGGGCGTAGTCGCGCACGCGGGCCGGCAGCACGTGCGACTCCCACGCACTGGCCGGGACCGGCACGCCGGAGAGCTGGTCCAGGACGGTGGCCACACCGTCCCCGCCACGCAGGGTGGCCGGAGAGCCGCCGCCCGGGGCGGGATCCAGGTGCTGCCAGTCGGCGAGGAAGCGGGCGTAGGCGGGCTGCTCCACCGGCTCGACCTCGGCCCGCAGGGCGGCCAGCGAGCGGCGCCGGATGCGGCGCAGCACCTCGACCTCGCACCACTCGGTGTCCAGCGGCCCTGGCTGTCCCGTCCCGCCGGGACGGTAGCGTCCCTCGCTGACGCGGCGCTCGGCCGCGAGCCGTTGCAGGACCTGGAGCACGACGGCGGCGCCGAGCCCCAGCGCGGTGCCGGCCTCGGTGGCGGTGAAGGGGCCGTGGGTGCGGGCATAGCGGGAGACCAGGTCACCGAGGGGGTCGGTGACCGGTTCGATGAACGCCAGCGGGACGCCCATGGGCAGGGCGACGCCGAGGGCGTCGCGCAGGCGGGCGGCGTCCTCGATGGCGGCGTAGTGTTCCCGCCCGCCCAGCCGGATCCGCAGCGCCCGGTTCGCCGCGACCAGCTCGTCGAGCAAGGTGGCGGCCTGGTGTTCCGTCGCGGCACCGGCACCCGGTTCGGGGTCCTCGGCCTCCGGTGACTGCATGCGGGCGGCGGCCTCGGCGGCGGTCAGCGGGCCCAGCAGTCGCAACAGGTCCGCCAGTCCCTCGGTTCCCCTGACCCGCCGGGTGGGGGAGAGCCGCTGCAGGTCGGCCTCGACCGTGGCGATGACGCCCGGGTCCAGCAGGTCCGCCAGCTCGGCCCGGCCCAGCAGCTCGTTGAGCAGCCCGGGATCCAGCGAGAGGGCGGCGGCGCGGCGCTCGGCCAGCGGGGAGTCGCCCTCGTAGATGAACTGGGCCACGTAGCCGAACAGCAGGGACTGGGCGAACGGGGAGGGGGACTGCGTGGTGGTCTCCACCAGGCGCAGGGACTTGTCCTCGATCCGCCCGGCCAGCCGCTTCAGGGCCGGCAGGTCGTAGACGTCCTGGAGGCACTCCCGGACGGTCTCCAGGATGATGGGGAACTGCGGGTACTTCCGGGCGACCTCCAGCAGCTGGGCCGCCCGCTGGCGCTGTTGCCACAACGGTGAACGTTTGCGCGGGTCCCGCCGCGGCAGCAGCAGGGCGCGGGCGGCGTTCTCCCGGAACCGGGCGGCGAACAGCGCCGATCCGCCCACCTCCGCGGTGACGATCTCCTCCAGTTCCTCGGCCGTGAACAGGAACAGCTCGGCCCCGGGCGGTTCGTCCTCCATCATCGGCACGCGCAGCACGATCCCGTCGTCCGCGGCCATGGCCGAGCCGTCCATCCCGTACCGGGTGTGCAGCCGGGCGCCCACGGCCAGCGCCCACGGGGCGTGCACCGGCATCCCGTAGGGGGAGTGCAGCACCACGCGCCAGTCGCCCAGCTCGTCGTGGAAGCGCTCGACGACGAGGGTCTTCTCGGTGGGCAGCACCCCGGTCGCCTCGCGCTGCTCCGTCAGGTAGGCGGTGAGGTTGTCCCGGGCCCACTCGTCCAGGCCCGCGGCCTCCAACCGGTCCGCGGCCCGGGTCCCGGTGCCGGCGCCCCCGTCCTCGGCGAAGGGTTCCGAGGACGGCGCGGCCGCGGACTGCGCCGTCTCCACCTCGCGGCGGAAGGCCCCGACCGCCTCGCCCAGCTCGGCGGGGCGGCCCTCGGCGTCGCCGCGCCAGAACGGCAGCCGCCCGGGCTGGCCGAACGCCGGGATGACGAGCACCCGGTCGTGGGTGATGTCCTGGATCTGCCAGCTGGTGGCGCCCAGGACGATGACGTCCCCCACCCGGGACTCGTAGACCATCTCCTCGTCCAGTTCGCCGACGCGGCGGCCGCCGGTGCGGGCGGTGCCGGCCGCCGTCGGGCCGTCCGCACCGGCGCCCGCCGCATCCTCGGAGCCGGCCAGGAAGACGCCGAACAGCCCGCGGTCCGGGATCGTGCCGCCGGAGGTGACCGCCAGCCACTGGGAGCCGTTGCGACCGGTCAGGGTACCGGCCTCGCGGTCCCAGACCACGCGGGGGCGCAGCTCGGCGAACTCGTCCGAGGGATAGCGGCCCGAGAGCAGGTCCAGGACGGACTCGTAGGCCGAGTGCGGCAGGGTCGCGAAGGGGGCGGTGCGGCGCAGGCGGTCGAACCAGGCCTCGGCGTCGAGTTCGTCCAGGGCGCAGGCCGCCACGGTCTGCTGGGCCAGGATGTCCAGCGGATTGGCCGGCACCGTGAGGGACTCGATCCTCCCGGCCAGCATCCGCTCCACCACGACCGTGGTGTCCACCAGGTCACCACGGTGCTTGGGGAAGAACCAGCCGGAGGAGGTCTCCCCGACCTGGTGCCCGGCCCGGCCTACGCGCTGCAGGCCCGAGGCCACCGACGGCGGCGACTCGACCTGGATGACGAGGTCCACGGCGCCCATGTCGATGCCGAGCTCGAGCGAGCTGGTGGCCACCACGCAGCGCAGCTGGCCGGTCTTCAGCGCGTCCTCGATGAGGGCGCGCTGCTCCTTGGAGACCGAACCGTGGTGGGCCCGGGCGAACTCGGTGCCGGTGCCCTCGGTGACCGTCCCGGCGGACTGGCCGGACCCGCCCATCAGCTGGGCGGGAGCGTGTCCCGGGGCCGGCCGGTCTCCCCGGGCGCCGGGCACCGCCCCGGCCAGGACCTCACCGAGGCGTGCCGGTTCCTCCGGCCCACCGCCGTGCCCACCGTCAGCCGCGTCCGCTCCGGCCTCCGCGTCCAGGGACGCGGCGAGCCGGCGCTCCTCCCAGATCTCGTTGAGCCGTCCGGTGAGCCGCTCGGCCAGCCGCCGGGAGTTCGCGAAGACGATGGTCGACCGGTTCCGTGCGACCAGGTCCACGATCCGTTCCTCCACGTGCGGCCAGATCGAGGCCTGGGCCTCCAGGCCGGAGCCGGGTCCGAGGTCGTGGGCGCCGGCCGCCGAGGGCAGCTCGGTCATGTCCGGCACCGGGACGGTGACGTGCACGTCCCAGGACTTGGCCGACCCCGGGGCCACCACCCGGACCGGCTGGATGCCGCCGAGGAACCGGGCGACCTCCTCCTTCGGCTCCACGGTGGCGGACAGCCCGATCCGCTGGGCCGGGGCGGGGAGCAGGGCGTCGAGGCGCTCGAGGGACACGGCCAGGTGCGCGCCCCGCTTGGTCCCGGCCACCGCGTGGACCTCGTCCACGATGACGGTCTCCACCCCGGCCAGCGTGGACCGGGCCTGGGAGGTCAGCATCAGGTAGAGCGACTCCGGGGTGGTGATGAGGATGTCCGGGGGATTGCTGACCAGCTGACGGCGCTCGCGGGCCGGGGTGTCACCGGAGCGCACGCCGACGCTGACGTCACGGGGTTCCTCGCCCAGTCGCCGGGCGGTCTGGGTGATGCCGATCAGCGGCGCCCGCAGGTTCCGCTCCACGTCCACGCCGAGGGCCTTGAGCGGGGAGACGTACAGCACCCGGGTGAGGTTCTTCGGTCGCTTCCCCGGGGCCGGAACGGGCAGGTCACCCGGCAGGGGGTCCTGTGCCGGGCCGGAGGGCGGCGAGGTGTCCCCGGCAGGCCGCAGGAACCCGTCGAGGGCCCAGAGGAAGGCCGAGAGGGTCTTGCCGGAACCGGTCGGGGCGACCACGAGGGCGTGCTGGCCGCTGGAGATCGCGTCCCAGGCGCCGAGCTGGGCGTCCGTGGGCGCCGCGAAGGCTCCCGCGAACCACTCGCGGGTGGCGGGCGTGAAGCGGTCCAGGACCGCCTGCGCATCCGGGAGAACTGTCATCGGCATCAGCGTACGCCCCGGCGCGGACACCGGAACGGGGGCCGGGACGGCCGCTCGGTGCTCAGACGTGGTGGTAGGGCCGGCCCCCGGTGATCTCCTGGGCCCGGTAGAGCTGCTCGGCGAGGATGAGCCGGACCAGTTGGTGCGGGAAGACCAGCTTCGAGAGGGACCACACCGTGTCCGCCCGCTCGTGCACCGAGGCGTCCACGCCGTAGGCACCGCCGATCACCAGCGTGACCTGCTGGCCGAGGTCGAACCGGCCTTGGAGGTGGCGTGCCAGGCCGGGGGAGTCGAAGCCCCTGCCCCGCTCGTCGAGCAGCATCAGGTGGTCCCGGCCGTCGACCTTCGCCAGGATCCGTGCGGACTCCTCGGCACGCGCGGCGTCGCCCTCGCGGGACGAGTGCGGAAGCAGCTGCCAGGAGAGGTCGAAGGGCTTCTTCAGGCGTTTGGAGTAGCGGTCGATGCCCTCGGACACCCAGGACTCGTGCTTCTTGCCAACGGTCAGGATCCTCACGCTCATGGGTCCATCCTGACATCTCCTCCTGCGGTGCGCCCGTGACGGAACCGTGCCCTGACCGGGGCGATTCCTCCGGTTAATGTGGAGGCATCGCCGGATGGGCCGGCCCGGTCCGCGAAAGGCTCCAGCATGGACGTTCCCGCCGACGCCCTCGGGCCACCCGCCGGCTCGCCCGGATCCTCGACGCCGGCGGACCCCGGGTCACCCTCCCGTCGCCGTCGGTCCCCGCGGCGCTGGACCCCCAGCTGGACCCCCAGCGGGGTCCTCATGGCGGTCATCGCCCTGGCGGTGGTCATCGCCGTGGCCGTGCCGGCCCTGTTCGCCCAGGCCGGGCCGCCGTCGTCCCGGGTCCTGCCCCGGGGCGCCGAGGCGATGCTGGGGCTCGAGTACGCGGTCCTGCCCGGCAACGCGGGCACCCTGGACCTCTTCGTGCCCGCCCGGGGCAGGGGTCCGTACCCCGTGGTGTTGTGGAGCCAGGGCTCGGGCTGGACGTCGGACCGCGGCAACCTGGGCGGCGAACCGGTGGCGGAACAGCTGGCGCGGCGCGGTTACGCGGTGGCGCTGTTCTCGGTGCGCAGCTCCGAGCAGGCGGTCTTCCCGGCCCAGGTGCACGACGCCAAGGCGGCCGTGCGCTTCATCCGCGCCCATGCCGAGGAGTTCGGACTGGACCCGGACCGGGTCGTGGCCGCCGGCAACTCCTCCGGCGGCTGGATCGCCACCATGCTCGGCGTGACGTCGGGCGAGCCGGCGCTGGAGGGGGAACTGGGAGTGACGGGGGTGTCCTCGCGGGTGCACGCGGTGGTGAACTTCTTCGCCCCCACCGATTTCCTCTCCATCACCTCGCAGATGCTGCCCGGGGCCTGTGACCGGTTCAACGAGTCCTACGGGGTCACCCACTGCCACGACGACCTGCAGGCCTTCGAGTCCCGGCTCATCGGGGCCTCGACGCTCCGTCACCCGGACCTGGCCATCGCCGCGAGCCCCCTGGCGTACATCGACGCCGGGGACCCTCCCACCCTCATCGCGCACGGGACCGACGACTGGGTGGTGCCGTACCAGCAGAGCTCACTGCTGTTCGCGGCCCTCGACGCCGCCGGGGTGCCCACCGCCTACTACGAGGTGGCCGACGTCGGCCACGACTTCCGCTTCGCCGCGTCCGGTTCCGTGCTGGACACCGAGGTGGAGTCCGCCCACCTGGACCCGGCCCCGCCGCCGGGCCAGCAGCTGACCTGGGATGTCATCACCGACTTCCTGGACCGGCAGACCGGTGGCCCGCATCGGCCGCGGTGACACACTGCTCCGGGCCGGCGGTGGGTTCCGGTTCCTGCGTGGGGGTCGGCTACCCAGGTGGCAGCGGCCCGGTGCGGCGGTTGTTCTCGAAGAAGAACTCCGTCACGTACGCCGGGTAGTCGACGCTGTCGGTGGAGATGTAGGTGCCGCCCGGACCGCCGCCCGCGGGCCAGTTGTGTCCGAGCCCGGTGTTCTGGACCAGGGACACCCGCGGGCCGTCCGCGTCCGAGTACAGGGTGCCCGTCCCGGCGGTGTTGGCCCCGTCCAGGCCGGCCAGCGGGAACGACGACGTCGAGGACGCGCCGTACAGCCCGGCCATGATCTCGGCGTTGAGGGTGTTGTAACCGGGCGCCAGCGCGGAGTCGTGGCCGTCGTAGACGATGGAGGCCAGCTGGGTGTCGAAGGAGGCCTCCGCCGGACCCGCGAAGGACCGGCAGGTGGAGGTGCCCCGGGCCGTGGACGTGGCCACCCAGGAGAGCTGCCCCGCGGTGGTGCCCACGGTGGGCCCGGCGCCGATGCCGATGCCCGCGAAGACGTCCGGGGCCAGGCAGCCCATGACCATGGCCTGCGCGCCGCCCGCGCTCAGCCCGGTGAGGTACACCTGGTCCGCGTCCACCCCCAGCCCGGGGCGGGAGGTCAGGGCGGAGGCCAGTCCCAGCAGGTTGTCGTCGTGCCGGGCGGGGGAGGTGCGCGAGTGGTTGACGCCGTAGTAGTCCCAGCACCCGAGGAGTACTCCGCCATCCGGGGCGGCCGGGACGGCCACCACCATGCCGTACTCATCCGCCGTGGCCGCCCAGTTCCCGCCATTCCTCAGGTCCGCGGCCTTCTGCACGCAACCGTGCAGGGTGACCATCAGGGCCCTGCCGTCCGGGTGGGCCGGGGTGGTCTCGGGGACATAGAGGTCCACGCTCATCCCGGCGATGGTCTCGGTGGTCCACGTCCCGGTCGTCTCGGCCTGGCCGGATTCACCCCCACCCGTGCCGCCGCCCGGGCTGGTGCAACCGGTCAGGCCCAGGAGTGCAGCCAGTGCCGCGAGCACGACCGCGGCCGGCGACGTCAGGAGCGGCCGCCGGCGAGGCTGCGGACGTCGATCGGGGTGCCGGGGGTGCATGGCCGAGACGGGGTCAGCGGCCCGCGGTCGCCTGGGCGAGCGCGTCCTCGGCGGCCACCCAGGCGAGCATCGCGCACTTGACCCGGGCCACGTAGCGGGAGACCCCGCCCAGGGCCACAGCATCGCCGAACAGCTCCTCGGAGGGCTGGATCTTCCCCCGCGACTGCATGGCCGTGCGGAAGGCGTCGATCCGTTCGGTCAGTTCCGCGGTGGACAGGCCCTCGGCGAGCTCGGACAGCAGCGACGCCGAGGCCTGGGAGATCGCGCACCCGTGACCCTCCCAGCGGAGGTGGGCGACGGCGTCCCCCTCGCCGAGGTGCACCTGCAGCGTGATCTCGTCCCCGCAGGTGGGGTTGAGCTGGTGTGACTGCCCGTCGGCGGACTCCATCAACCCGGTGCCGGAGGGGGTCTTGGCGTGGTCCAGGATGAGTTCCTGGTAGAGGCCCTGCAGGTCGGCGGCGCTCATGCGCGCACCCCGAAGAACTCGCCGACGCCGGCCACGCCCTCGAGGAAGCGGGTGACCTCGTCCTCGGTCGTGTAGAGGTACGTGCTGGCCCGTGTCGAGGCGGTCACCCCGAAACGGCGGTGCAGCGGCTGGGCGCAGTGGTGGCCCACGCGCACCGCGATCCCGCGATCGTCCAGGAACTGGCCGACGTCGTGGGCGTGCACCCCGGTGACGTCGAAGCTCGCCAGGCCGACCCGCTCACCCTCGATGTCCCCGCCGAGCACCCGGATCCCCGGGATCTCCCGGAGGCCGGCGAGCAACCGCCGGCCGAGCACGGCCTCGTGGGCGGCGATCCGGTCCATGCCGATCTGCTGCAGGTAGTCCACCGCGGCCGCCCACGCGATCGCCTGGGACACCTTCTGGGTGCCGGCCTCGAAGCGCTGCGGCGGGGGCAGGTACTCGGCGGCCTCCATGGTGACGGTGGTGATCATCGACCCGCCGGTGAGGAACGGCGGCATGGCCGCGAGCAGTTCCCGGCGGCCGTAGAGGGCGCCGATCCCGGTGGGCGCGAGCATCTTGTGGCCGGAGAAGGCGGCGAAGTCCACGTCGAGCGCGGGGAAGTCCACCGGCAGGTGGGGAACGGACTGGCACGCGTCGAGCACTACGAGGGCACCGACCTCGCGAGCGCGGGCCACCAGCTGCTGCACCGGGTTCACCACGCCCAGCACGTTCGAGACGTGGGTGAACGCCACCAGCCGGGTGCGGTCGGTGATGACGGTCCCGGCCGCCTCCAGGTCCAGGGCGCCGTCGTCGGTCACGGGGATGTACCTCAGCGTCGCACCGGTCCGGGCGGCCAGTTCCTGCCAGGGGATCAGGTTGGCGTGGTGCTCCTGCTCGGTGACCACGACCTCGTCCCCGGGCCCCAGGCGGAAGCGCTCGGCCGCCTGGCCGCCGCGGCCCACGCTGGCGTTGGAGAAGGCGTAGGCCACCAGGTTCAGGGCCTCGGTCGCGTTGGAGGTCCAGACCACCTCGTCCTCGGCGGCCCCCACGAAACCGGCCACGGCGGCGCGGGCATCCTCGAAGAGCACCGTGGCCTCCGCGGCCAGGGTGTGCGCGCCGCGGTGGACCGCCGCGTTGAGCTGCTCGTAGTAGCCGCGCTCGGCGTCCAAGACGGCGGCCGGCTTCTGCGAGGTGGCGCCGGAGTCGAGGTAGGCCACGGGATGGCCGTTGACCTCGGTGGCCAGCAGCGGGAAGTCTCGCCGCCACTGCACGACCTCGGCGTCGGTCGGAAGGGTCGCGCGGGTGCTCGTAGTGCTCATCGTCCTGCCTCTCCAGAAGGTCCGGCGTCAGTGGTCTGTGACTGCCGCCGATAGACAACAGGCCCCCGCCGCCGCGGTCATTGCGGGGCGAGGGCCTGTCAGTCGGCGGTGACGGTGGGATTTGAACCCACGGTAGGGGTGAACCTACACAACATTTCGAGTGTTGCACCTTCGGCCGCTCGGACACGTCACCAGACCGGTCCATCTTACCGGAGGAGGCGGTGGACCGCCGAATCCTGTTCAGGCCCCCATTCGCAGGGGCGGGATGTTGTGGTTGAGCCGGAAGACGTTCTGCGGGTCGTACCACCCCTTCAGGGCGGCCAGGCGCTCCAGTTTCTCCTCGCCGTAGAGGGATGCCGCCCGGCGCCAGAGGTCCCCCTCGTCCGCTCCGGAGGAGGGGCCCTCGGGCTCCCGGGCCATGAAGTTCACGTACTGTGCGCCACCGGAGAACGGCTCCACGTCCCGGGCCAGGCCGCGCACGAAGGCGATGTTGCGCTCGTCGTCGGCCGCCGACCCCCAGAAGCCGTAGACGTTCAGCCAGTACTCCGGGCTCCGGTCCGGGAACGCGGTCGCCCGGGGGTCCACGCGCCGGAACGCCCCGCCCATGTGGTGCAGGTCGAAGGCCGTGCCCTGCCAGGTCTGCTGTTCCGCCCGCGCGCACAGCACCGCGATGACCTCGTCGTCCAGCCGGAGCACCCCCGAGTTCTTCCAGTACGCGCGGACACCCTTCGGGAACAGGCCGTCCATCGCGGACTGCCACTCCGGCCAGGCCGTGGGGCCGACCTCCTCGGCGTCCGGCGGGGCCATCCCGGCGAGCTCGTCCGCGTGGTCCAGCCCGTCGCCGTGCTCCGCGCCGGCCCAGGCGAAGCCGATGACCAGCACCGGATCGGCGCCGAGGTCCCAGTCCGGCGGGGGAGTCAGCGCCGTGATGATGGCCGTCATCTCGTCCGGCAGGTCCCGGGTCCAGTCGGCGAAGGCCCTGAGCGCCCCCTCCCACCGGGGCCGGAAGTAGATGAGGTTGCCGCCCAGGACCGTGGGCGGCAGGGGATGCGCCGCGAAGGTGAAGGAGGTGACGACCCCGAAGTTCCCGCCGCCGCCCGTCAACCCCCAGAGCAGGTCCGGGTTCTCCTCCGCGCTGGCGTGCACGGTGCGCCCGTCGGCCGTCACGACGTCCGCGGCCAGCAGGTTGTCCACCGTCAGCCCGTGTTTCCGGGTCAGCCAGCCGAAACCGCCGCCCAGGGTGAGCCCGGCGACCCCGGTGGCCGAGACCACCCCGATCGGCACGGCCAGCCCGTGGGCGGTGGTGGCCCGGTCCAGGTCCGCCAGCGTCGCGCCCGGCGCCACGGTCACCGTGCCCGTGTCCACCTCGACCGTGACGTCGCGGCAGCCCCCGAGGTCCAGCACCAGACCGTCGTCCACGGTTCCGTAACCGGCCACGCTGTGGCCGCCGCCGCGCAGCGCGACGGGCAGCCCGTGGCGTCCGGCGAATTCCAGGCAGGGGGCGACGTCGGCCACGTCACCGGCGCGGACCACCACCGCGGGGTGGCGGTCGATCATCGCGTTCCACACGCTCCGCGCGTCGTCGTACAACGCGTCCTCGGGTCCGATCACCGTGCCGCGCACCGCTGAGGACAGGGTGCGTAACGCCTCGGGAGAGAGTCGGGGTCCAGCCATGACGGACCAGCTTCCGGTTCGGTGCCGGTCCCGGACGGGCCGGCCTTGCCGTGAATTCTTCCCCGGCGCCAGTCACCGGTCAACGCGCCGGGAGCGCCGGTCCTGGGGGTCCGGCGGGCCGCTTCCGGTCCGCGGCCCTCAGCCCCGGTGCGCGCGGAAGAACCCCGTCAGCACCTCCGCGCATTCCTGCTCGCGGATGCCGGGAAACACCTCGACCCAGTGGTTCAGCCGCGGCTCGCGGACGACGTCGAACACGGACCCGCACGCCCCGGCCTTGGGGTCCCACGCGCCGAAGACCAGTCGGGGGACGCGGGCCAGGACGATCGCCCCGGCGCACATGGCGCAGGGCTCCAGGGTGACCACGAGGGTGCAGTCCTCCAACCGCCACCCGTCGCCGTGCCCGGAGGCCCGACGCGCGGCGGCCGCGGCCCGCAGGGCCAGCACCTCGGCGTGGGCGGTGGGGTCCCCGCTCGCCTCCCGTTCGTTGCGACCGGTGCCGAGCACGGTCCGGTCCGGGCCCAGGACCACCGCGCCGATCGGCACGTCACCGGTGTCCGTGGCACGGCGGGCCTCGTCCAGGGCCAGCGCCATCCAGGAATCGTGCTCGGGATCCATGGAGACTGAGCCTATCCGGAGGGGGCGTGGCCCCTCCTTCTGTAGGGTTGGCACCATGCGCGTACAGCTCGTCGAACACCCGCTGGTAGCCCACAAGCTCACGGTCCTCAGGAAGCGGGACACCCCGTCCATGATCTTCCGGCAGCTGACCGAGGAACTGGTCATGCTGCTGGCCTACGAGGCCACGCGGGACGTCGCGGTGGAGCCCGTCCGGATCGAGACCCCCGTCGCCACCACCACCGGGGTCCGGCTGGCGCGGCCCACGCCGCTGGTGGTGCCGATCCTGCGCGCCGGCCTCGGGATGCTCGAGGGCATGGTCCGGATGGCGCCGACGGCGGAGGTCGGCTTCCTGGGGATGGCCCGGAACGAGGAGACCCTGGACATCGTCACCTACGCCGAGCGCCTGCCGGCCGACCTGACGGGCCGGCACGTGTTCATCCTGGACCCCATGCTGGCCACGGGCGGGACGCTGGCCGAGGCGGTGCGGTTCATGTACGCCCGCAAGGCCCGCCGGGTGACCTGCATCTGCCTCCTGGGCGCGCCCGAGGGCATCGCGCGCCTGGAGGGCGAGCTGGCCGACGTCGACGTGGACATCTACCTGGCGGCCGTCGACGAGCGCCTGAACGAACAGTCCTACATCGTCCCCGGGCTCGGGGACGCCGGTGACCGTCTCTACGGCGTCGCCGAATAGAAGGCGTCGCCCCGGCAACGGGCTCGGTAACAAACGGGGACGCCGGGGCAAAGAGGCGGTAACTTACCCCGGAATACCCGGAGGAGTGCTTCAGACCCCTCAAATGACGTGACCTTCGTCACAAAAAGGTACATGCGTCTCACGATGTGAGACGACGTGACCATTGTTACTTGCGAGAACAGATTGTGACGCTTCAGGGTTGTCACATGAAGTTCCGCGACCTGGTCGGCCTCCCTGAGGCCCAGTCCGCCCGGCGATGGCGTCGGCGGTGCGACCAGGCCGGCTCCTGGCCGGTGCGCGGCGGGCGGGGACGACCGTGATCCGGTCCGACCTGCTGGCTCCGCGCCGACGAGGAGATCGACGCAAGGATTCATCGACATGACCACCAGCCCCCAGGGATACGTCCACATCTCGGTCCGCAACGCCCAGCGCCGCGCGGCCCGGGTCCGCAGTTACCGCGAGCACGGCGGGACCTATGGGATGCCCCGCACCCGTCCGCTGCAGTCGGTGCAGGACCACGGCGACTCCGGCGCGGTCGCGCGGGACGCCGAGCCCCAGACCGCTCCGACGCCGGTGCTGGCCCCCAACGGCACTCCCGGCCCCCAGGCCGTGGCCACCGAGACCGAGGCTCGGGGCTTCGTGATCTACGTGGGGATGGACGAGTCCGCGGCCTCGGCGGCCGGGACCTCCCTGACGCGGCTGGCCAACGAGCTGCGCCACTACGTGGAGTCCCTGGTCCCGGGCTCGCAGTCCGCGGCGGCCGTGGCCATCGCCCCGGCTGGCGCCCCCGGGGCCGACCTGGAGGTCGTCCGCCAGGTGCTGGGTGATCCCACCATCCAGCAGGGCGCCCGGCCGGACCTGCTGCAGGCGCCCGCACCCGTCTCCACTCGTCAGCCCGGAGTCCTGATCGACCTGGCCCGCCGCGAGGTGATGCTGGACGGCGAGGGACTGAACCTCACCTACAAGGAGTTCGAGCTGCTGAACTACCTCGTGGAGAACGGCGGCCGCACGGTGGGGCGCGACGAGCTGCTGGAATCGCTGTGGAAGAACGCCGAGGACGTGCCGAACGAGCGCACCATCGACGTCCACATCCGTCGGCTGCGCTCCAAGCTGGGCCGGTTGTCCGGGACCGTGCGCACTGTGCGCGGCCAGGGATACCGCTTCTACGAGCATCCCGAGGTCGTCGTGTGGGCGGCACCGGAATACAGCATCTGACCCAGGCCCTCTAGGCCCCGCGGGACCCCGGATCCACTGGATCCGGGGTCCTCGTCGTTTAACGCCCCTTGCACCCTTGACCCCGCCGTCGATGTGTGAGTACAGTCACGAATGAACGAGCATTCATTCTTGCTGAACCAATATTCACACAAACTGAAGGGGCAGGTCCATGGTGCTGAAGGGCGCGGAAGAACTGGCTGTACCGGCCGAGGCCGCGCGCCAGGCCCGCTCGGACGCCCGGACCCGCCAACTGCTCGAGGCGGCGGCGCGGCTCATGGAGCGCAGCGGTTCGCACGGCGTCTCCATGCAGGCGGTGGCCGACGAGGCGGGCGTCTCCGTGGGCCTGATCTACCGCTACTTCGCCAACAAGCAGGAACTCGTCCAGGGCGTGATCCTCGGCGTCCTGGACGACATGGCACGGCTCATCCCCGCGGCCGTGGCGCCGGAGGCGGACCCGGTGCGGCGCATGGTCGCGGCCTTCTCGGCCTACTGCAGGGTGGTCGACGACAACCGCGAGGCCGTGCTGCTGACGTACCGCGAGTCCCACACCCTGGACGAGGAGGGGCGCCGGCTCATCAAGGACCTCGAGGTCAGGACGGCCCAGCCTTTGACCGACGCCATCCAGGAGGCCCTGGACCGCGGCCTGCTGATGCCGGTCGACACCCGGATCCTCTCCTATGACCTGCTCCTCATCGCCCACTCGTGGTCCCTGAAGCACTGGTACTTCGCACCGAGGATGACGTTCGAGGAGTTCGTGGCGAGCCAGTCGGCCCTCATGCTCGCCACGGCCGTGCACCCCGACCACCGAGACACGTACGCCGACCTGCTGGGCGCGCCCGCCTGAGCACGGGTCGCCCCGACCACCCACCCCTGGACCTGCCCGGAGACGCGGCAGGGCCACCACGGAAAGGACCATCATGACCGCTGAGAACACCACCGCCACCACCGGTTCGTCCCAGGCCCCGGCCGTCCCGGACTTCGGGGACATCACCTACGAGCGCCGCAACGCCGCCGCCGTCATCACCATCAACCGCCCGGACCGCTACAACGCCTTCCGCTCCCAGACCGTCGAGGAGCTCATCAAGGCCCTCAAGCTGGCCTGGGCCGACCGCGGCGTGCAGGCCGTGATCCTCACCGGGGCCGGACAGAAGGCCTTCTGCACCGGCGGGGACGTCAAGCAGCGCGCCGAGACCGGGGACTACGGCCCGAGCGAGTCCGGCATGTTCGAGATCGGCCTGCTGCACAAGACCATCCGCGACCTGCCCAAGCCGGTCATCGCCGCGGTCAACGGCCTCGCCATCGGCGGTGGGCACGTGCTGCACGTGCTGTGCGACCTGACCATCGCCTCCTCCACCGCCCAGTTCGGGCAGGCCGGGCCCCGCGTCGGGTCCTTCGACGCGGGCTTCGGCTCGGCCTTCCTGGCCCGCATCGTCGGCGAGAAGCGCGCCCGCGAGATCTGGTACCTCTGCCGCAAGTACGACGCCGCCACCGCCGAGCGCTGGGGCCTGGTCAACGCCGTCGTCGAACCGGACCGGCTGATGGACGAGGCCCTGGCCTGGGCCGACGAGATCGCGGCGAAGTCCCCGACCGCCATCCGCTTCCTCAAGCAGTCCTTCAACGCCGACACCGAGCACCAGGCCGGCCTGAGCGCCATGGCGATGTCCGCCCTGGACCTCTACGCCGTGTCACCCGAGGGCATGGAGGGCGCCATCGCCTTCGCCGAGAAGCGGGCCCCCGACTTCGCCTCCAAGGTCGTCAGCCACTGACCGTCGGCAGACCCACCACGACCACCCCACCACGACCACCCCACCAGGACCAGACGAGGGACCCATGGACTTCACGATCGACACGGCGATGCAGGGCTACATCGATGCCGCGGCGGCAATGGCCGATGAGCTGGCGCCGGGCTACCAACAGCGGGAGGCGGACCGGATCATCGACCCGGCCCTGCGCCTGGAGATGGGCGCACGTGGGCTGATCGCCCCCGAACTCCCGGAGGAGCTGGGCGGACGGGGTGAGCGAGCCCTGACCTCCGGGATGATCACCGAGCAGATCTCCCGCGGCGACATCAACGTCGGTTACGTCCAGGTGGTCGGCTCCCTGGTCGGGCAGATCCTGGCCCGCAACGCGGGACCCGAGCTGGCGAAGGCCTGGGTGCCGAAGATCGCCAGCGGCGAGGACATCGTGGCCATCGGCCTGTCCGAGCCCGACGGCGGCTCCGATGCCGGCAACCCCGGCCTCACCGCCCGGCGCCAGGACGGCGGCTGGGTGCTCAACGGCACCAAGTCCATGTCCTTCGCCCTCCACGCCGGCGCCACCGTGGTCTTCGCCCGGACCGAGGAGAACCGCCGGGGCCGGGGCATCAGCGCCTTCCTCGTCGAGCTCGACCGCGACGGCGTCGAGCGGCAGGGCACCCCGGACATGGGCACCAAGTGCGTGGGCCGCGGGTTCGTCACCTTCACCGACACCTGGATCCCGGAACAGAACCTGCTCGGGGCCGAGGGCAAGGGGTTCACCGAGGTCATGCAGGGCTTCGACTTCTCCCGTGCCCTCATCGGGCTCCAGGTCATCGGCGCCGCCCAGGTCACCCTCGACGAGACGTGGGAGTACGCCAGCCAGCGGATGGCCTTCGACCAGCCCATCAGCAAGTTCCAGGGACTGTCCTTCCCGTTGGCCGAGGCGGACACGCTGCTGACCGCGGCCCGGGTGCTGTGCCAGAAGACGCTGTCACTGAAGGACGCCGGCCTGCCGCACACCAAGGAAGCAGCCATGTGCAAGTGGTGGGCGCCGAAGACCGCGTACGACGTCATCAACCAGTGCCTGCTGTCCCACGGCCAGTTCGGCTACCTCACGACCCGGCCGATCGAGCAGCGAATGCGCGACGTCCTCGGCCTGCAGATCGGCGACGGCACGGCCCAGATCATGAAGCTCATCATCTCGCGGCAGAACCTGCCCCGCGCGGTGGCTCCCTGAGCCGGTGCGGCTCACGCGCCAGCGTCACCCCAGATTCCACCCGACTCCACCAGACCGCCAGAACCATGGAGGACACCATGACTGAACAGACCACCACCGTCAACGAGGAGAACCTGCAGGGCCGGATCTGCATCGTGACCGGCGCAGCCAGCGGCATCGGCAAGGGCATTGCCACCCGACTGGTCGCCGAGGGGGCGACCGTCGTCGTCGCCGACCTCAACGGCGAGGCCGCCGAGGCCACCGCCGCCGAACTGGGCAACGGATCCATCGGCATCCCCGTGAACGTCACCGACCGTGCCGCCGTGGACGCGATGACCGAGCAGGTCTTCTCCACCTTCGGGCGCATCGACGTCCTGGTCAACAACGCCGGCTGGGACAAGGTCGGGCCCTTCCTCGAGTCCGAGGTGGACGTCTGGGACCGGGTCATCGCCATCAACCTCTACGGGGTCCTGCACTGCTCGCAGTCCGTGGTGCGCAGGATGGTCGAGCAGGGCCACGGCACCGTGGTGAACATCGGCTCGGATGCGGCGCGCGTGGGGTCCAGCGGCGAGGCCGTGTACTCCGCCTGCAAGGGCGGCGTCGTGGCCTTCACCAAGACCCTGGCCCGGGAGGCGGCACGCCACGGCATCACGGCCAACGCCGTGTGCCCCGGCCCTGCCGATACCCCGCTGTTCGAACAGATCTCCGCGGAGAACCCCAAGCTGCGCACGGCCCTGGAGAAGTCCATCCCGCTGCGGCGGCTGGCCCAGCCGGAGGACCTGGCGAACGCCGTGGCCTTCATGGCCTCCCCTGCCTCGAAGTACATCACCGGACAGACCCTCTCGGTCTCCGGTGGCCTCACGATGCTCTGACCGCCCTGCCCCGCTTTCCTACCCCCGGTGGCTGCCCGACCAGGAAGAACACCATGCCCCATACCTTCGAGATGCTCCTCACCGACGAGGAGATCACCACCTATACCGAGTCCGGACACTGGCGGAACAGGCTGCTGGTCGACTACCTCGACGACGCCGTCGCGGCACGCCCCGGACAGGCCTGCACGATCGACGTGCGCGGCTCCCATACCTATGCCGAACTGGCCTCCGACGTCGAGGACTGTGCCCACGCCCTGCTGGAGTCCGGCGTCCAGGCTGAGGACGTGGTCTCGATCCAGTTGCCCAATTGGTACGAGTGGCTGGTCATCTACCTGGCCGCCAACCGGATCGGCGCCGTCGCCAACCCGCTGATCCCGATCTACCGCGACCGGGAGATCGGCTTCATGGCGGCCACCGCGCGCACCTCGGTGCTGTTCATCACCGAGACCTTCCGGAAGTTCAACTACGCGGACATGGTCGACCGCCTGCGCCCGGAGCTGCCGGACCTGCGGGAGACCGTGATCGTGCACGGTGAGGGGGCGCGGGACGGCTTCACGTCCTGGGAGGACTTCCTGGCCCGCGGCCGGGCCCGCCGGGAGTCCGACCCGGTGGACCTGGCGGCGCTGCGTCCCGACCCGAACTCGCTGGCGCTCATCATGTTCACCTCCGGGACGACGGGCCGTCCCAAGGGCGTCATGCACACCCACAACTCGGTGCTGTCCGGCGCGCTGCCGTGGCCGGACCGGCTGGGCCTGGACGAGCACTCGGTCATCCACATGGCCTCGACCTTCGGGCACCTGACCGGATTCCTCTACGGCGTCTCCCTGCCGATCATGCTCGGTGGCACGGGTGTCTTCCAGGACGTGTGGGACGTCGAGGAGTTCGTGGAACTGGTGGAGAAGCACGGGATCAACCACACCTCGGCGGCCACACCCTTCCTGCACGACCTCATCGGCGCGAGGAACCTCGCCGAGCACGACGTGAGCTCCCTGAGGCACTTCTGCTGCATGGGCGCCCCCATCCCACGGTCCTACGTGGCCGAGGCCAGGGAGAAGCTGCCGGAGATGAGCGTCTTCGGCGGCTGGGGGCAGACGGAGTGCTGCCTCGTGACCATGGGACACCCCTCCGACCCGGACGAGAAGATCATCTCCACGGACGGGCGTGCCCTGGACGGGATGCAGACGCGGGTCATCGGCTTCGACGGCCGCCCCGCTGCCCCCGGCGAGGAGGGGAAGCTGCAGATCCGCGGCCCGTTCCTGTTCCGCGGTTACCTCGGCCAGCTCGACAAGACCCGCGAGGAGTTCGACGGCGACTGGTTCGACACCGGCGACCTCGCCACCATGGACGAGGACGGCTACGTTCGCCTGGCCGGGCGCACCAAGGACGTCATCATCCGGGGCGGGGAGAACATCCCGGTGACCTATGTCGAGAACGTCCTCTACGAGCACCCGGACGTCGAGGCCGTGGCCGTGATCGGCGTTCCCCACGAGCGGCTGCAGGAGACCGCGGCCGCTGCCGTGGTCATGCGCGAGGGCGCGCAGGAGCTGACGATGGACACCCTGAGGGCGTTCTTCGACTCCAAGGGGCTGGCCAAGCCGTACTGGCCCGAGCGCCTCATCATCGTCCCCGAGCTGCCCCGCACCCCCTCCGGAAAGATCCAGAAGTACCTGCTGCGCAAGGAACTCGTCGAGCAGGCCCAGGCACAAGGAGCACAGAAGTGAACACCGCAATCAACACCGCACCGACCGGTCGGTCTGCGTCGGGGGATCTCTCGGCCTCGTTCCTGGGTCCGGTGGACCTGACGGGGATGGACGGGTTGTTCTCCGACCAGGAGAAGCAGCTGGCCCTGGAGGTCCGGTCCCTGGTGGACGAGGTGATCCGCCCGAACATCGCTGACTGGTACGAGGCGGCGGTGTTCCCGCGCGAGATCGTCCCGGAGCTGGGGAAGCTCGGGGTGCTGGGCATGCACCTGGAAGGGTACGGGTGCGCCGGGCGCTCGGCCGTTCAGTACGGTCTGGCGGCCCAGGAGTTGGAGGCCGGGGACTCCGGGCTGCGGACCTTCGTCTCGGTGCAGGGCTCGCTGGCGATGAGCGCGATCCACAAGCACGGCTCCGAGGACCAGAAGACCCAGTGGCTGCCGGCCATGGCGAAGGGTGAGGCGATCGGCTGCTTCGGGCTCACCGAGCCCGGGGCCGGCTCGGACCCGGCCTCGATGAGAACCACCGCCCGTCAGGAGCCGGGTGGGGACTGGGTGCTGACCGGGACCAAGCGGTGGATCGGGTTGGCGACCCTGGCCGATGTGGCGATCATTTGGGCCCAGACCGGTGAGCACGGCGACGGGCGTGGGGTGCGCGGGTTCGTGGTGCCCACGAACACTCCCGGGTTCTCCGCCGAGGCCATCGGGTCCAAGCTGTCGATGCGGGCCTCGGTGCAGTGCGAGATCCACCTCGATGGAGTGCGCCTGCCGGCCGAGGCGATCCTGCCGGCCGAGAGCGCGGTCGGGCTCAAGGGCCCGTTCCAGTGCCTGAACGAGGCCCGCTACGGGATCATCTGGGGGGTGATGGGCGCCGCGCGGGACTCGTTCAACGCGGTGTTGGACTACACGTTGGGCCGGGAACAGTTCGGGGCCCCGCTGGCGTCCTACCAGTTGACGCAGGCCAAGCTGGCGGACATGGCGGTGGCGATCAACAAGGGGTACCTGCTGGCCCACCAGATCGGCCGGACCAAGGACACCGACCCCAAGGCGTTGACCCCGGCGATGATCTCCACCGGGAAGCTGGACAACTGCCGGGTCGCGATCGGCATCGCCCGGGACGCCCGCGAGATGCTCGGCGGCAACGGGATCACCCTGGAGCACTCCCCGCTGCGCCACGCCAACAACCTCGAGTCCGTGCGCACCTACGAGGGCACCGACGAGGTCCACCAACTCACCATCGGCCGCACCCTCACCGGCATCGGCGCCTTCACCCGAACGGAGCAGTGACCATGACCGACCAGCAGACCCACCAGCAGGTCGACATCGCGGTCTCGTTGCAGAGCCTCCCGGAGGCCTTCGAGACGATCCTGGCCGAGGTGAGCGGCGCCGTCGGGACCATCACCATCAACCGCCCGGACAAGCGCAATGCGCTGTCCCGGACGGTGCTGGCCGAGATCGGCCGGGTCCTGGACGCCTGGGAGGAGGACGAGGCCGTCTCCGCCGTGATCTTCACCGGCGCCGGGGAGAAGGCGTTCATCGCGGGTGCGGACATCTCCCAGCTCGCGCACTACGACCTGCCCTACGGCCTGGCGGCGCACATGCAGCGGCTGTACGACCGGATCCAGGACTACCCCAAGCCGACCCTGGCCGCCCTGAACGGCGTGGCGATGGGCGGTGGACTGGAACTGGCGATGAGCTGCGACATCCGGATCGCCGCGGAGCACGCGAGGATGGGCCTGCCGGAGACCACGCTGGGCGTGCTGCCCGGCGCGGGCGGGACCCAGCGCCTGTCCCGGCTGGTCGGCACCGGCCGGGCGGTGGAGATGATCCTGACCAGCCGGATCCTCACCGCCGCCGAGGCCGAACGCTACGGCCTGGTGACAGCGGTCGTCCCGGCCGCCGAGCTGCTCCCGACGGCGGCAGCCACCGTGGGCACTATCCTCACCAAGGGTCCGCTGGCGATCCGGCTGGCCAAGATGGTCATCGGCCAGGGCGCGGAGACCGATCAGAGGACGGGCCTGCTGCTCGAGCGGCTGGCGCAGACCCTGCTGTACACGACCGAGGACAAGGCCGAGGGCGCCGCCGCCTTCCTCGACAAGCGCACCCCGGAGTTCCGGGGCCGATGACGCGCGCGACCGACACGACATGGACGACCCGAAGGGTGATGCAGCGATGACGACGAACCAGAACGCGGGACAGGCCACGCCCCCGGCGGCCACGGACACCGGGGTCCGGCAGATCCTGGTGATCGGGTCCGGGGCGATGGGCCGGCAGATCGGCATGGCGGCCGCCGTGGCCGGGTTCACCACCACCGTCCGGGACGTGGCCGCCGAGGCGGTGTCCGCCGCGGAGCAGGACATGCGCACCTGGCTGGAGGGCCGGGTCGCCAAGGGCCGGATGGACCAGGAGAGCGCTGACGCGGCCTGGGAGCGGATCACGTTCACCACCGACCTGGAACCGGCCATCACCACCGCCGACCTGGTCATCGAGGCCGCCACCGAGAAGCTCGACGTCAAGCGCTCGGTCTTCGCCGAGCTGGACCGCCTGGCCCCGCCCCACGCCATCCTGGCCACGAACTCCTCCACCTACGGCTCCTCCGCGGTGGCCGATGCCACGGGCCGGCCCGAGAAGGTGTGCAACATGCACTTCTTCAACCCGGCCCTGGTCATGAAGGCCGTCGAGGTCGTCCGTCACGACTCGACGTCCGAGAAGACCGTCGCGACCGTCGAGGCCGTGGCCCGGGCCATGGGCAAGATCCCGGTGCTGCTCACCAAGGAGGTGCCCGGTTTCGTGGCCAACCGGCTGATGGGCGCGGTCCGCAACGAGGCCCTGGACCTGTACTCCCAGGGTGTCGCCTCGGTCGAGGACATCGACGAGGCCGCCAAGAACGCGCTGGGCCACCCGATGGGTCCCTTCGAGCTGATGGACCTGGTGGGCCTGGACGTCACCTACCTCATCCGCCAGGCCACCTACGAGCTCACCGGGGACGAGGCCGAGAAGCCGCACCCGCTGCTGGAGCAGAAGTACCGGGCCGGCGAGTTCGGCCGCAAGACCGGGAAGGGCTGGTACAGCTATGGACACTGAGGCGATGCCGCAGGCCACCGACCCCCACCCCGTGGACTGGGCGCAGGACACCGCGGAATACCTGGACTCCCTGCGCTCCGGGCTCACCACGGCCCGGGACACGGACTACCTGCTGCTCGAGCAGGACCTGCCCGAGGACGCACGGCGGGCCCGGGCCGCCGTGCGGGCCTTCGTGGACCGGGACGTGCTCCCGGTCATCAACGGTTACTGGGAACGGGCCGAGTTCCCCTACGAGCTGTTGGAACCGCTGGCCGCCACGGGCGTGGTCGGAGGGGCCATCACCGGGCACGGCGCGCCGGGACTCTCGCGGCTGGCCGCCGGACTGGCCACGGTGGAGCTGTCCCGCGGGGACGGGTCGATGAACACGTTCCTGGGCGTCCAGGCCAACCTGTCCATGGGCACGATCAACATGCTCGGCTCCGAGGAGCAGAAACGGCGCTGGCTGCCGGACATGGCGGCCCTGCGCAGGATCGGGGCCTTCGCGCTGACCGAACCCCGGCACGGCTCGGATTCCGTGAACCTGGACACCACCGCCCGCCGCGAGGGCGACACCTGGGTCATCAACGGTGCCAAGCGGTGGATCGGCAACGGTTCCATGGCCCACCTGGTCATCATCTTCGCCCGCGACGAGGCCGACGGGCAGGTCAAGGCCTTCGTGATGGAACGCGGGGACCCCCGCGACCCGGAGGACCGCCCGGAGGGTTTCGACTACCAGGTCATCGAGGGCAAGGTCGGCAAGCGGGCGATCCTGCAGGCCAACCTGTCCTTCCGGGACCTGCGGATCCCCGAGGAGAACCGGCTACCGGGGGCCCGGGGCTTCCGGGACGTGTCCCGGGTCCTGGCGACCACCCGCGGTGGTGCGTCCTGGGAGGCGCTGGGGCATGCCCTGGCCTGTTTCGAGGCGGCCGTGACCTACGCCGAGGTCCGCGAGCAGTTCGGCCGCCCGGTCGGGTCCAACCAGCTCGTGCAGAACACGCTGGCACAGATGCTCACCGAGCTCACGGCCATCCAGTTGCTGTGCTTCCGGATGGCCCACCTGCAGGAGACCGGCCAGTGGACCGGGTCGATGGCCTCGATCGCGAAGATGCACACCGCCAACAAGGCCCGCTGGATCGCCCAGCAGGCGCGGGACCTGCTGGCCGGCAACGGGTTGCTGCTCGACTTCCACGTGGCGCGGCACCTGACGGACATGGAGGTCGTGCACACCTACGAGGGCACCGAGTTCATCCAGTCGTTGCTGATCGGACGGAAGATCACCGGGCAGAACGCCCTGTGACCTCGGCGGTCCCGGCAGTCGGGGCGACCACTACGCTGGGTCCATGCCCTCCGACGTCGTGAACCCCGCCTCCCGGAACCGCACCGGGGAGAAGACCCTGGTGATCCTCCGCCACGCCAAGTCCGACTGGCCCAAGGGCGTGCCGGACCACGAGCGGCCCCTGGGCGGGCGGGGCAACCGGGAGGCACCGCTGGCCGGGAAGTGGCTGGTGGAGCACGGGATCTACCCGGACATGATCCTGTGTTCGGACGCCGTGCGCACCCGGCAGACCTGTACCTGGGTCTGCAGCGAGCTGGGCGAGAAGGCGCCGACCCCCTACCTGGACTCCCGCCTCTACGACACCGATGACACCGGCGCCCTCGCCGTGATCAACGAGACCGAGGAACAGGTGCGGACCCTGATGGTGGTCGGCCACCTGCCGTGGGTCCAGGACCTCGGGATGCGGCTGTCCTCCATCGACTCCGACGAGGAGGCGGTGGTCAGCATGGCCGAGCGGCTGCCCACGCTGGGCCTGCAGGTGTTCGCCGTGCCGGGGGAGTGGGCCACCCTGGACGGCCGCGACGCGCGGATGACGCACTTCGTCGTGCCGCGCCCCTGACGCGCCGGCCACGTCGAGGGCGGCCTCAGGTCTTCGCGTCCTGACGGGGGATCACGACGTTCCGGATGACCAGCAGTGCCGCGGCGGTCACGGGGATGGCGATGAGGGCGCCGAGCAGGCCGAGCAGCGTCCCGCCGACGAGGGCGCCGATCACCACGAGTGAACCGGGGACGGCGATCACCCGCGTCATCACGCGCGGGGTCAGCAGGTAGGCCTCGACCTGCATGTACACCAGGTAGGCGATCGCGAAGAACAGGGCGGGCACGGGCCCCGTGAACAGGGCCAGGACGCTGCCGATCACCCAGAACAGGACCGTCCCCACGAGCGGGATCAGGGTGATGCAGAACGCGGTCACCGCCATCAGCGCCGGGAACGCGAGTCCGAGCACCAGGTGCAGGATGAGGACCACGGCGGCGTTGCACAGGGCCAGGATCACCATGCCCCCCAGGTAACCGCCGACGGACTGGGTGATCCTCTCCGTGAGGTCCTCGAGGACCTCACGGCTGCGCGCCGGGGCCAGCCGGTAGAACGACTGCTTCATCTGCCGCAGCGACGCCAGGAAGTACAGGGACAACACCAGGACGATGAGCAGTCCGGAGAACCCGTTGGCGATCCCGAAGCCCGCCTGGAGCGCGCCCCCGCCGATCACCGACAGGCTGCCCGGGTCGGTGAGGAAGTCCTCGACCCGACCGGTGAGCGTGCCCAGCCCGTCGCCGAACATCTCCCGCAGGCGGGCGTAGGCCTCGGACCGGATGACGTCATCGACGAAACCGGGGATGCGCTGGACGAAGACGACGATCTGCCCCACCACGGCGGGGATGATCAGCGCCAGCACGCCCACCACGGCCAGGACGAAGGCCGTGAAGGTGAGGGTTATGGCCGCCGGCCGTCCGAGCCCGGCCCGTTCGAGGGCGCGCACCGCCGGGTCGAGCCCGAGGGCGACGAACAGGGCGAGCAGGATGTACATCAGGACCGTCGTCAGGCTGGACAGCGCCAGGGCCAGGACCACGGCGGTCAGGGCGCCCAGGGTCAGGACGAAGCCGAAGCCGAAGGGATGGCCCAGGGCGTCCAGCGCGGTGCGGAGCTTCGTCCGGGTGGCCTCGGGGCCCGACCGCACGGGCCGGTCCCGCGGTGAGGGCGGGGGCGACGCCGTCTGCGGGGGCGGCGGGGACGGCCGGTCCTGCCGGGGATCCCGTGCGGGGGGTTCTGGGGAACTGGCCTGGGTCATCGACGCCGCCTGGGATTCGTCTGGATCGGCGAGGACCGGCGGGTACCCGCATGCCTGATCGTAGACGGTCCGCCAACGGTCAACGGAAGGGCGTGGATGCGGAAGAGGCCGGACCCGTGGGGGTCCGGCCTCTTCCGTCTTCATTACCTGGTGCGCCCTAAGGGATTCGAACCCCTGACCTTCTGTTCCGTAGACAGACGCTCTATCCAGCTGAGCTAAGGGCGCATCGCCGCGAACGGCCTTGAAGAACTATAGCGATTCACCTGCCGTTCGCCAAATCGGCCTCGATCGGGGTCCCGGTGGGCCCCGGGGGTGGGTCCCCCGGCGGGTCATTCCGGGCATGCGGGGAGGGGGTGCGGTGCCGGGGCCGGGTGTCCGGTAGGTGACGTCACCGGAACGGGCGTGTGATCTGCGTGGGTAGAATGAGGCACCGGAGACGGTGTACGCACAACGGAGTGCCGGCCACTGACGGCCCGTTCCGGAGGCGACCCCAAAGGCAGCCGCTACCCAATGGAGGGAACCCCCATGGCAGACAACTCCTCACTCACCTTCGCAGACCGAGCCGTGGCGGAGGCCCCGACCTCGTACGGGAAGCTGCTCGACTGGGTGAAGGAGGTCGCCGCCCTGACGGAGCCGGACTCCGTGTACTGGGTGGACGGTTCGCAGGAGGAGTATGACCGCCTGGCCGCCGAATTGGTCGAGGCCGGCACCTTCGTGAAGCTCGCCGAGGACAAGTTCCCGAACTCCTACGCCGCCTTCTCCGACCCGGCCGACGTCGCCCGCGTGGAGGACCGCACGTTCATCTGCTCCGAGAAGGAGGAGGACGCCGGCTTCACCAACAACTGGATGGAGCCCGGCGAGATGAAGGGCATCCTCCAGGACGCCTTCGCCGGTTCCATGCACGGGCGCACCATGTACGTGATCCCCTTCGTGATGGGTCACCTGGACGCCGAGGACCCGAAGTTCGGCGTGGAGATCACCGACTCCGCCTACGTGGTCAACTCCATGCGCATCATGGCCCGCATCGGCACCGACGTGCTGCGCAAGATGGAGGAGACCGAGGCGTTCTTCGTCCCGGCCCTGCACTCCGTCGGCGCCCCCCTGGAGGACGGCGAGGAGGACGTCGCCTGGCCGTGCAACGAGACCAAGTGGATCGTGCACTTCCCCGAGGAGCGCTCCATCTGGTCCTACGGTTCCGGTTACGGCGGCAACGCCCTGCTGGGCAAGAAGTGCTACGCGCTGCGCATCGCCTCGGTCATGGCCCGGGACGAGGGCTGGCTCGCCGAGCACATGCTGATCCTGCGGCTGACCAACCCGGAGGGCAAGTCCTACACCATCTCCGGCGCCTTCCCCTCGGCCTGCGGGAAGACCAACCTCGCGCTGATCGACCCGACCATCGAGGGCTGGAAGGCCGAGACCCTGGGTGACGACATCACCTGGATCCGCCCCGGCCATGACGGCGAGTTCCGCGTGGTGAACCCGGAGACCGGGTACTTCGGCGTGGCCCCGGGGACCGGTTGGTCGACCAACCCGAACGCCATGCGCGCGATCGCCAAGGGCAACTCGATCTTCACCAACGTCGCCCTCACCGACGACGGCGGCGTGTGGTGGGAGGGCATGACCGACGAGGTCCCGGCGCACCTGACCGACTGGCGGGGCAACGACTGGACGCCCGAGTCCGGAACCCCGGCGGCCCACCCCAACTCCCGGTTCTGCACGCCGATCGAGCAGACGGACATGCTGGCCCCGGAGTACAACGAGCCGAACGGCGTGAAGCTGGACGCCATCCTCTTCGGTGGCCGCCGCAAGACCACCGTCCCGCTGGTCACCGAGTCCTTCGACTGGGAGGACGGCATCTTCAAGGGCGCCACCCTGTCCTCGGAGACCACCGCGGCCGCGGCCGGCGCCGTGGGCGTCGTCCGCCGCGACCCGATGGCCATGCTGCCGTTCATGGGCTACGACGCCGGTGACTACCTCGAGCACTGGGTCCGGGAGTCGGGCAAGGTCGCCCAGGACAAGCTGCCGAGGATCTACCTGGTCAACTGGTTCCGTCGCAACCGCGATGGCGGCTTCGCGTGGCCCGGTTTCGGCGAGAACTCACGTGTGCTGAAGTGGATCGTCGAGCGCCTCGAGGGCACGGCCGATGCCACGGAGACCCCGATCGGCCGCACCCCGACCCCGGAGTCCCTGGACCTGACCGGGCTGGAGATCTCGGCCGAGGACCTCGAGGACGCCCTGAAGGTCGACACCGAGGAGTGGACGGCCGAGGTGGCCTCCATCGAGGAGTGGTTCGCGCGGTTCGGCTCCTCCCTCCCGGCCTCGATCGGCGGTCAGCTGGACGGACTGAAGCAGCGACTGGGCGCCTGAGGCGCCGGTAGCCCCCTCGGCCGCGTCCGGGGGGCGGGACACGAACGGGCCGGGCCCGGTGGGTGACCACCGGGCCCGGCCCGTTCTCGTCAGGTGGGCGCGGGCCGGCGTCGTGGGGCACGACGCCGGCCCGGCCGGCTCAGGCGGCCAGCCAGAGATCCGGCCCGAACACCTCGTAGTGGATGTCCGTGGCCGGGATGCCGGCGGCGATCGCCTGGGAGCGCACGGCCTTCATGAAGGGCAGTGGCCCGCAGAGGTAGACCTTGGCGTCGGCCGGGAGATCGACGGCGGCCAGGTCCATGAATCCCGGGCGCGGGGCCAGCTCGGCGCTGGCGTCCGTGGTGTCCTCGAGCCACAGGGCGAGATCGGCGTTCGGCAAGGCGGTCAGGCTCTCGCGCATCTGGTCCTTGAGGGCCCAGTCGCCCTCGGTGCGCTCGGCGTGCAGGACCAGGACCTGGCGCTCGGAGGCCTCCGCGGCGAGGGTCTGCAGGACCGAGGCGCTGGGGGTGCAGCCGATGCCGGCGGTGGCCAGCACGAGGGGGGCGTCCGAGGTGTCGAGCTCGATGTCCCCGTAGGGGTTGGACAGTTCGACGACGTCACTCACCTGCACGCTGTGGTGCAGGAAGGGGGAGACCTCCCCGCCCTCGTCCAGCTTCGTGGTGAACACGCGGGTGGTGGTCGAGGCGGCGTCCTCGGACAGGGAGTACTGGCGGCACTGGCGCAGGCCGTCGGCCAGGCGCACGCGCACGGAGACGTACTGGCCCGGGCGGGCGACAGTGGCCGGGGTCGCGTCCGCGGGCTCCAGGCGGAAGGTGACGCTGCCGCGGCCCGCGGGCTCCTTGGCGACCACGCGCCACGGGGACCAGGCCTGGTCGTTCGCCTGCTGGGCGTACAGGCCCTTCTCGATCTTGATCAGGGCGTCGGCCATCAGCCAGTACACCTCGGTCCAGGCCGCGGCCACCTCCTCGGTGACGGCCTCGCCCAGCACGTCCACGATCGCGGCGAACAGGTGCTCGTAGACGATGGGGTACTGCTCCTCGACGATGCCCAGGGAGGTGTGCTTGTGGGCGATGCGGGTCAGCACCTTCTCGGGCAGGGTGTCCGGGTGCTCGATGAGGTGGGAGGCGAAGGAGGCGATGGAACCGGCCAGTGCCTTCTGCTGGGTGCCGTTGCGCTGGTTGGCGCGGCTGAAGATGCCGTCGAGCAGCTCGGGGCGCGCGGCGAACATGCGGGCGTAGAACTTCGGGGTGATCTCGTCCAGGTGGGCTGCCACCACGGGAAGCGTGGCCTCGATGACGGGGCGGGCGGTGTCCGAGAGCATGTCGACTCCTTCGTCGATGAAACTTGCTTGGCGTATGCAAGATTGACACTCTGATTTCTACACCTCGTAGAAGTTCACGTCAAAACGAGCGCGTCACACCCGTCCACGGGACGCCACCGAACGCCCCTGGGGGAGTCAGGAGGAGTCCGGGGAGTCCAGGGCGCACTGGTGGAGGGGTGCCGAAAGTGGCTGAGGATGGCGGTGGCGGTGGCGGAGGCGCTGGCGATGGCTGGAGGTGGTGCGGCCGCGATTCCGGGGGGCGCGGGGGAGGCCGGTCAGCGGACCGCCGGCGTCGGCAGCTGAACGGGCTCGGGCGGGCCGGTCAGCTGGGCGACCGTGGTCCCGTCCAGCTCCGCGTAGAAGGCCTCCCGCGCCCGGGCCAGCGCGGACCGCAGTCTGCAGCCGTCCAGCAGCGGGCAGGGCCGCCCACCGTCGGTGACGGCACCGGTGCAGTCCACGATGTCCGGCTGGGTGTCGAGGTCGCGCAACAGGCCGCCCACGGACAGCCCGAGGCCGACCGGGGTGATGCGGGCCCCGCCATGGCGCCCGCGTGACACCTCGAGGGCGCCGCGGTTCTTGAGCTCCAGTACCGCCTTGCTGACGTGGTTGTAGGGGATCCCGACGGACTCGGCGATCTCCCGGCCCGTCATCTGCCGGTCCGGCTGGGCGCCCAGGAGCATGAGGGTGCGCAGGCAGACGTCGCCGAACGCGTTGAGCTTCACCCCTCCATTGTCCCAGATCCAGGACCATGGGGGACCCGAGGTACTGCACAGCCCACCGGGCGAGGCCCCGACTTCACGGTGCGGCGGCGTGCCGGTTAGCGTGTCCCCGCCGGCTGGAATACTGGGCGCATGGTGGACGAAGAGTACGGCCAGGCAGACATCGACCTGCTGACGGGGGGCGGTGCCGAGCGCCCGGACGGCCTGAAGGACGAGGCGCTGGAGATCCTGCGCCGGCTCGTGGGCCACCCCGACGCACAGTTCCACGAGGGGCAGTACGAGGCGATCGAGGCGCTGGTCGCCCGCCGTCGTCGCGCCCTCGTGGTGCAGCGCACCGGCTGGGGGAAGTCCGCGGTCTACTTCGTGGCCTCCCTGCTCCTGCGGGCCCGGGGCGCCGGACCGACCCTCATCGTCTCCCCGCTCCTGGCCCTGATGCGGGACCAGGTCGCCGCCGCCGCCCGGGCGGGGGTGCGGGCGGAGGCCATCAACTCGGCCAACGCCACCGAGTGGGACCTGGTCCAGCAACGCCTCGCCGAGGACTCCGTGGACGTCCTGCTGGTGTCCCCGGAGCGGCTGAACAACCCCCACTTCCGGGACGTGCAATTGCCGGACCTCATTCGCCGCACCGGGATGCTCGTGGTGGACGAGGCACACTGCATCTCGGACTGGGGTCACGACTTCCGTCCGGACTACCGGCGGATCCGTGACCTCATCGCCCAGCTGCCGGGCTCCGGCGAGCGCCGTGTCCCCGTCCTGGCCACCACCGCCACGGCCAATGCCCGGGTCGTCCAGGACGTCGCGGAACAGCTCGGCGTCGCCGGCACCGAGGAGGTCTTCGTCCTGAGGGGCCCGCTCGCCCGGTCGTCGTTGCGGATGGGGGTGCTGAGGATGCCCAGCCCTGCCAGCCGGCTGGCGTGGCTGCTCACCCACCTGGGGGACTTTCCCGGCTCGGGGATCGTCTACGCGCTGACCGTGTCCGCGGCGGAGGACACTGCCCGGGCCCTGCGGGAGGCCGGGCACGAGGTGGCCGCGTACACCGGCCGGACGGATCCGGAACAACGCGCGGAGCTGGAACAGGGTCTGAAGGAGAACCGGGTTAAGGCCCTTGTGGCCACCTCGGCGCTCGGCATGGGGTTCGACAAGCCGGACCTCGGGTTCGTCATCCACCTGGGAGCGCCCAGCTCCCCGGTCGCCTACTACCAGCAGGTCGGCCGCGCGGGCCGGGCCACGGACCACGCGGACGTGCTCCTGCTGCCGGGCACCGAGGACCGGGACATCTGGCGGTACTTCGCCACCACGTCCATGCCGGACGAACACCGGGCCCGGACGGTGCTGAACGAGCTGGAGGCGGCGGGCCGGCCGCTGTCCGTGCCCGCCCTGGAGACCCGCGTGGACGTCAAGCGCACCCCGCTGGAACTGCTGCTGAAGGTGCTGGCCGTGGACGGGGCGGTCGAGCGGACCCAGGGCGGCTGGCAGCGCACCCGCCAGGCGTGGACCTATGACGGGGAGCGGTACGGCCGGGTCGCGCAGGCCAGGGTGCACGAAGAGAACCTCATGCTGGACTACGAGAACACCACCGGTTGCCGGATGGAGTTCCTCTCCCGCGTGCTCGACGACCCCGAGGCCACCCCGTGCGGCCGGTGCGACAACTGCGCCGGCCCCTGGTATCCCACTGCGGTGGCGGAGACGGCCCGGGACAGCGCCTCGCGGGCCATGGGCCGCGTCGGCGTGCCCATCGAGCCGCGCCGGACCTGGCCGAGCGGGATGGACCGGCTCGGCGTGCCCCTGAAGGGCCGCATCCCCGAGGAACTGCAGAACGGCGAGGGCCGGGCCGTGGCCCGCCTGACCGACCTGGGCTGGGGAGGCCGGCTGCGGGCCCTCTTCGCCACCACCCGGGACGGTGTGGTCGACGCGCCCATCGACGAGGACCTGCTGCAGGCGGCCGTCAAGGTCCTGACCGCCTGGGAGTGGGAGCAGCGTCCGATCGCCGTGGTCTCGGTTCCGTCGACGTCACGGAACCAGCTGGTCACCTCGTTCGCGGAGGGGATCGCACGGATCGGGCGGTTGCCCTACCTGGGCCACCTGGAGTTCGCCAGCGACGTCCCGCGCAGCGAGTCCGGCGGGAACAGCGCGTTCCGCCTGGCCTCGGTCTGGCAGCGGTACACGGTGCCCGGCCCGATGCGGGACCAGCTCGCCTCCGCCGAGGAGTCGGGTCGGCACGGACCGGTCCTGCTGGTGGATGACCGGGCGGACAGCCGCTGGACGCTGACCGAGGCCGGCCGGGTACTGCGCGAGGCCGGCGCCCAGGGCGTGCTGCCCCTCGTCCTGGCGCTCGCGGGCTAGGAGGGCCAGGACGGCATCTGGGGGGGCGCACGCGCCAGGGGGCCTTGCGGTGTCGTCCCTGGGGTGGCGTCCCTGGGGACGGGGACGCAGGAACGGCGCTCAGGAACGGCGCTCGGGAACCGGGCTCAGGAAGCCTGTCGGACCAGGGCCAGCACGGCGTCGCGGACGCGTTCCATGGTCGGGGTGTCCCGGGCCTCCCCGTTGTAGCGCAGGAACGGCTCCGTGTTGGACGGGCGGAGGTTGAACCACCAGGCGCCGTCCACGGCCGCGACCGTCGTGCCGTCCATCCGGTCCACGCGCACCCGCGTGCCGGCCAAGCCTGATCCCTGCAGGTGGGCGTCGTCCGCCACGGTGTCCTGACCGGAGGAGGCGGTGTCCCCGGCCAGCGTGGGGGCGAAGACCTCGAGCACGCGCGCCACCGCTCCGGCCTTGTCCTCGACCTCGGAGTTGAGCTCACCGGAGGCGGAGTACGGGTCGTACTCGGCGGCCAGCTCCGACAGCGGTCCCTCCTGGGCCCCGAGTGCCGCCAGGACGTGCATGGCGGCCAGCATCCCGGTGTCGGCGTTGAAGAAGTCCCGGAAGTAGTAGTGCGCGGAGTGCTCGCCGCCGAACACGGCGCTCTCCTCGGCCATGACCGCCTTGATGAAGGAGTGCCCCACGCGGGTCCGCACGGCGCGGCCACCCTCGGCGGCCACCAGTTCCGGCACGGCGTGGGAGGTGATCAGGTTGTGGATGATGACCGGTTCGGCCTCGGGGGCGTGCACGGTGCCGTTCACGGTGTCACCGGCCCTGGCCCGGACAATCTCCCGGCGGGCCACGAGGCCGGTCACGGCGGACGGGGAGACCGGGGCGCCCTGCTCGTCGATCACGAAGCAGCGGTCCGCGTCGCCGTCGAAGGCCAGGCCCAGGTCCGCGCTGTGTTCCGTGACGGCCCGCTGCAGGTCCCGGAGGTTCTCCGGCTCCAGCGGGTTGGCCGGGTGGTTCGGGAACGTACCGTCCAGCTCGAAGTACAGCGGCACGATCTCCAGCGGCAGCGCCTCCAGGACGGCATTTCCGAGCACGGCGGGCGTCGTCTTGCCGGCCATGCCATTGCCGGCGTCCACGACCACCTTCAGCGGGCGGATGTCGGACAGGTCCACCAGGGACCGCAGGTAGGAGGCGTAGCCCGAGAGCATGTCCTGTTCCGTGACCGACCCGGTGCGTTCACCGGCGGGCACGTCACCGGCGTCCAGGTACCCCTGGGCGACGTCGCGGATCTGGAACAGGCCCGTGTCCGAGGACACCGGGACGGCCCCGGGCTTGGCCATCTTCATGCCGTTGTACTCGGCGGGGTTGTGGGAGGCGGTGAACACCACGCCCGCCGCCTGCTCCACGCCGCAGGCGTAGTAGAGCATGTCCGTGGAGACCAGCCCCAGCATGACCACGTCGGCGCCGCGTGCCGTCGCCCCCGCGGCGAAGGCACGGGCGAACTCCGGGGAGGAGGGACGCATGTCCCCACCCACCAGGACCCGGTCCCCGGCCAGTCCCAGCACGTCCACGAACGCGGCACCCACCGCGCGCACCGAGGCGACGGTGATCGTCTCGCCGACGATGCCGCGGACGTCGTAGGCCTTGAAGGACTGGCTGAGGTCAACTGAAGTCATCACGACATGCCATCCTAGGCCAGTCCCCGGTCCGGATCCGCGGGCCCGTGCCGTGCCCGTGCCGGTGTGCTGTGCCGCGACACCGGACGGAGGGGCCTGCACCGAGGGTCTAGAGTCGCCATCGTGAACGGTTCAGGCAGTGCTGCGTGGTCCGGCCACGTGCCGGGCGCCGGAGGCTACCGGCGGCTGTTGCTGGGACTGTTCCTGGCCGGCGTCGCGACCTTCGCCCAGCTCTACTCACCGCAGGCCATGCTGCCGCTGATCAGCTCCGACCTGGCCGTCTCCGCCCAGGACGCCGCCCTGATGGTGTCCCTGGCCACCCTGGGGCTGGCGGTCAGCGTGATCCCCTGGTCCTATGCCGGGGACCGGTTCGGCCGCAAGCGCACCATGGGCTGCGCGGTCCTGGCGGCCTGCGCCTTCTCCCTGGTCGCCACCGCCGTCCCGGCCTTCGAGGCCGTGCTCGCGTTGCGCTTCCTCGAAGGGCTCGCGCTCGGTGGCGTGCCCGCCCTGGCCATCGCGTACCTCAACGAGGAGGTCCACCGGCTCTCCGCCGCGGCCGCCGCCGGGACCTACATCTCGGGCACGACCGTGGGCGGGCTGACCGGGCGGATCGTCGCCGCCCCGCTGGGCGAGCTCGTGGACTGGCGGCTCGGGATGCTGGTGGTGACCCTGCTGTCCGTCGTCTGCGCGGCCGGGTTCCTGGCCCTGGCTCCCGCCGCCCGCCGCTTCACCCCGCACCGCACGACCCTCCGGCGGGCCGTAGAGGCCCTGACGGTCAATCTGCGCTCCCCGGTGCTGCTGGGCATCTACGCCCAGGGCACGTTGCTCATGGGCGGTTTCGTGGCCATGTACAACTACCTGGGCTACCACCTGCTCGGGGAGCCCTTCGGCCTGCCGATCACCTTGGTCTCCCTCGTCTTCCTGGCCTACCTGGCCGGGACCTGGACCTCACCGCTGGCCGGCCGGCTCGCCGCGCGCCACGGGCGCCGGGCGGTGCTGCGGGCGGCCACCGCCGTGATGGTCGCCGGCGTGCTGCTCACCCTGGTGCCCAGCGTGTGGGTCGTGCTCGGGGCCACAGTGCTGTTCACCGGGGCGTTCTTCGCCGCGCACGCGGTCGCCTCCGGCTGGGCCGGGGCCGCGGCCACGGCCGGACGAGCACAGTCCGCGTCCCTGTACAACCTGGGCTACTACTCCGGTTCCAGCGTGTTCGGCTGGCTGGGCGGGGTGTTCCTGACCGGACTGGGCTGGCCCGGGACGGTCCTGATGACGGTGGTGCTGGCGCTGCTGGCCCTCGCGCTCGCCTCGGTGCTCCTGCCCCGCGACACCCCTGCGTGAGAAGGCTCACGGCACCCGTTCCGTGATGATCCTCGATGCGGCATCGTCCCAGTTCAGGGAGGACCTGACGCGGCCGGCACCGAAGATGAGAGCCCTCTCATCCGCCGCTCATGTGCCGTTCATGGCCGGTTGGTTCCATGGGTGACGAGGCCGACGGAACACCCCGGACGGTCACCGACGCACCGCACGTGAGAGGCATCAGCCATGACGATCGAGATGACCAACACCGCCAGCACCCTTCCCCTGGTCGAGACCGCCGGCGCCACCTACCAGCGGCTGGAGCTGCCCGCCCGCGTCCAGGCGTCCTACACCACCCGCTTCGTGGCCCACGCCGTCGAGGCGGACCGGGCCGGGTTCCACCTGGCCGCCGGCCCCACCGTCACCCCGAAGGCGGGTGACGTGGTGGTGGCGCGCGTGACCGAGATCCTCAACCACAAGCGCGTAGAGACCCCCGAGTCCCGCAAGGCCATCCTGTTCCCCGGCGCGCTCATCATGCTGGCCTACGGCCACCGCTACGCGGCCGACCAGTTCCTGGCCCACGTGCCGGACTCCCTCGAGCCCTGCCACCTGGTGGCCGCCGGTGGGGTCGCCGGGATGGTCACCGAGCAGCACGTCAGCGTGGACGACCCCACCCGGATCGAGCCGCTCGGGTTGCTCGCCGACGACCTCGGCGTCGTCAACCTCACCCGGTTCGCGCCCTACGCCCTGAACCCGGTCCCTCCGCTCGGCGCCGCCGCCACCGAGCTGGCCGGCACCCTGCCGGGCCGGCCCACGGTCATCGGGGTGCTGGGCACCTCCATGAACTCGGGGAAGTCCACGGCCATGGCCACCCTGGTGAACGGCCTGACGAACGCCGGCCTGACGGTCTCGGCCGGCAAGTCCACCGGCACCGGTGCGGGCAACGACCCGATGATCTACCGCGACGGCGGCGCCGCCAGGGTCCTGGACTTCACCGACTTCGGGTACCCGACCACCTTCCGGCTGGACTTCGAGCAGGTCCGTGCGCTGACGGTCAACGTCATCGACGCCCTGTCCGGGACGGACACCGACGTGGTCGTCGTGGAGATCGCCGACGGCGTGTACCAGGGCGAGACCGCCCGGTTGCTGCGGGATCCGCTGTTCCACGCCGTCGTGGACCGCATCGTGTTCGCAGCCGGGGACGCCCTCGGCGCGGTCGGCGGCGTGCGCGAGCTGCAGGCCGCGGGCCTGGACGTCGCCGCGGTGTCCGGCGTGCTGACCTCCTCGCCGCTGGCCACCGCAGAGGCCCGCGCGGTCCTGTCCGTTCCGGTCATCGACACCTACGCACTCACCGGGGCCGCCGTCTCCACCGCGCTGCTGCCGCGGCACTGAGCGCGGGGTGGAGCGCATCACGGCCTCGCGGCCGGTCCCCGGGACGGCCACCACCCATCCCACGTTGGAGGACATCCTGGACACCCCCGACACCACAAAGACCCCCTACGCCGCGGGTCACGCAGCGGACCTCGAGGACGAGGGCACCGCCGAGGCGACCGGCACGTCCGAGCGGATGCCCACGATCTGGGCGGGCCGGCGCCGCCACCTGCTGGTGATCCTGGTCCTGCTCGGCATCTTCCAGGCAGTGATGGCACTGGTGATGGCGTTCAGCGTGGATGCCCTGCTGGGCGCCCCGGCGCAGTACAACGCCGCCCTGAACTCCGGGACCGCGCCGGACGGATCGGCCCTGGACCCGGCCGCTGTCGCCGGCGCGCGGCCCCTCGTCCCCTGGCCGCAATTGACCGTCCTGGGCGTGGCCGTGCTCTCCGTCTTCGGTGCACGCTGGGCCGAGCGGGTGGCCGGGGAGGACCTCGGCCAGGACTACGTGTACGAACTGCGCCGCAAGCTCATCGGCACCTCCCTGGCCGGCGCGGGCAACCCCTCCCTCGGGGTGACCATCACCCGGGCCTCCAACGACCTCACCGCGGTGCGCAACTGGGTCTCCCAGGGCATCGTCCCGCTGATGACCTCCCTGCCCCTGGTGGCGGTGGTGCTGGCCGTGCTGTCCCTGGCCGACTGGCGGGTGGGCCTGGCCGTCGGCCTGCCGATCGTGCTGTTCGGACTCGCCGTGCCCCCGCTGGCCAGGGCGACCTTCACCCGCGCCCGGTACCTGCGCCGCCGTCGGGGCCGGATGTCCGCCCGGATCGCGGACACGGTCCGGGCCGGTGAGTCCATCCAGGCCGCCGGCGGTGTCCGTCGCGAACTGAACGCGCTGGACCGCGACTCGGGCAAGGTGGTGGGTGCCGCCGTCGCCCGCGCCCGGATCACCGGGCTGGTCCGCGCCTCGGCCATCACCGCGGCCTCACTGGCCACCGCGACCGTGGTGGTGCTGGGCGCCCTGGGGATCATCGACGCCGCCGGGGTGGCCTCGTCCATGACCCTGGTGGGCGTGATGACCACCCCGCTGGGTGACCTGGGGCGCGTGGTGGAGTACCGGCAGAACTACAAGGCCGCCCGCCGCATCCAGGCCCCGCTGCTCGCCGAGGCGGCAGCACTGGAGAAGGCGGAGAGGGACCGCGAGGAGCGCTGGAAGGACCGCCCCCGGGACCGGCCCGCCTCCGGTCGCCACGGCCTGAGGATCGGGAACATGGTGGTCCAGGGCCAACGGGTGCCGATGCTCCAGGCCCACGCGGGGGACGTCATCCACGTCCGGTCCGAGGACCCGGGCCGGGTCCACCCGTTCCTGCTGAACCTGCTCGCGGGGCAGAACACCCCTGCTGCTCCGGGGCAACCGGTGCCGGACCTGGAGATGACCGTGGACGGCTACGACTACACCCTGGCCCCGGGCCGCCAGCGCCGCAGGCTGGTGGGCCACGCCTCCGGGAGGGTGCCGCTGGAGCGCGGCACGGTCTCGCGCGCGATCACCTACCGCAAGCCCGCGGCCACCGACGATCAGGCCGCGCAGGCCCTGGCCCGGGTGGGGCTGGACGAGGTGCTGCCGAGCCTGCCGAAGGGCGCCCGCACGAGGATCACCAACGGCGGGCACCCGCTCACCGGGTCCCAGATCGCCCGCCTGAAACTGGGCCGGGCGCTGCTGGACGACCCGCCCCTGCTCGTGCTGGACGGCATCGACACGGACCTGGACGAGGAGGGCCTGCGGTTGTTGCGCCGCGAGCTGGAGGAGTACCCCGGAGTGGTGCTGTTCACCTCGCAGAATCCCGGCAGGGTGGCCCCCGGCCACCGGGTCTGGACGGTCGACGCGCCCTGAGGGGGGCCACCTAGACTGGTCCCATGGAATACCTCGTGCCGGCGTTGATCGTCGTGGTGGTGGGCGCCATCGTGGGCGGTGGGGCCTGGTGGCTCTCCCGCCGCGCGTCCTCCCCGACCCCAGAGTCCGGCGCTGCCGGACAGCGGCGCCGCGGCAGGCGGTCCCTGGCCGGCCGGGTCAGTTCGGAGAGTGCCCGCGTGGCCTCGGGCCGGCTCGACCAGGAGTCCCACCGGGAGATCTACCGGCTCATCGCCGCGGGCCGGACCAGCGACGCCGTCATGGCCTACCGCCAGTCCACCGGCCTGGGGACCTTCGAGTCCATGCTGGACGTCCAGGCACTGGCCACCTATCCGCAGATGTGGGTCCGCCCCGGGTCCGCCCCGGGCCCGGCATCGGCCCCGGGACCGGCCCCGAGACCGGCCGCGGACGCCGGGCCGGCAGGACAACCCCAGCCGTCGCCGGCGCAGGACGGCCCGGCGGGGCCGGGGGACTCCGCGACCGAGGAGGCCCCGGACACCACCAACCTCGTGGTGCCCCAGGACTGGCTCACCGACGCGCTGCCGGCAGATCGGCCCTTCGAGCTGGAAGTGGTCCGCGATGAGACCACGGTGCGGGTCTCCAGCGCGGACCTGCCCCCCTTCCTCCGCGACCAGCTCACCGCGATGGTGCGCGACGGCCGCATCGAGGAAGCGGCGCTGGAACTGTCGGCGCACACCGTGCTGACCGCGGAGGAGTCACTGCAGTTCCTGCACATCCTGCAGCGCGAACAGGGCCAGGACGACTGAGGCACACGCGAAGGCGCCCGGCCCCTCGAGGGGACCGGGCGCCTTCATGAGTGGGTCGGGTCAGCGACGACGGGCGTCGCCCTCGCCGTCCACCTCGACGTCCTCGTGCTGGACGGTGCCCGAGACGCGCTCGGTGTCCTGCACGCGGTTCTTGTCCACGGTGACCTTCTCGGCGGTGGCGGTCTTGTCCACGACCGGCACCTCCTCGCGGGTGGTCACCACGACCTCCTCGTCGCCGGTGTTCCTCAGGGCCTCGGGGGAGTTCGGATCGATGGGCTCGCGCTCGACGACGACCTCCTCGCGGGACACGGGGACCTCGACGGTCTCGGTGTCCGTGTAGGTGTGCTTGCGCAACCGCACCTGCCCGGTCTCGCGGACCTCGGTGCCCACGTCGAGCTGTTCATCGCGCACGACGACCGACTCGCGGTCGGTGCCGGCGCCGTGGGTGTCCGCCCCGCCGGTGCCGGTGGTGTGGATGCCGCCCTGGCGGTCGGCTCCGCCGGCATCCACATCGCGGTCCAGGTCGGCGGCGGTGTCGTTCGCGTGACCGCGCTGGACACCCAGGCCACCCACGCCGCCGGCCGCGGTGCCGCTGGCGGCGGTCCGTCCGACGTCCGGGTCGGTGTCCTGCCGGAGGCCGGTCCCCGCGGCCCGCGGGGAGCCGACGGCGTCATCGCCGTGCCGCCCGCCAGCCGGGTAGTCCAGGGAGTAGTACTCGTAGATCCGGCGCTCTTCCTCGGGCGTCAGGGATCCGTCGGCGTCGATGTTCGGGGCGTCCTTGACGAAGGCCTTGTCGAACGGGACCTGGAGGCCGTCCTGGGACTGGGTGGCCTGGGAGACGGGTACGAAGGTCTCCTTCATCCCGAACAACCCGGTCTTGACCGTGACGAAGGTGGGCTGGTTGGTCTGGTCGTCCAGGTAGACCTGGCCGACGGACCCGATCTTGTCCCCGTCAGTGCCGTAGACGGTGGCGTGCTGAAGCTTCTCGACTGAGGTGAAATCCTGCATGGCATGTTCCCCTTACTCGTGGTGTCCGGCATGCGTTCACATGCCTGATGGAGACGCACCTGCCGGGATGAACCGGCGAGGATTCGGTATCGACCGGTCTCGCCTGTCCGGGTCGCGGAAGCAGGTGGGATACCGACCGAGTGCCTACCCCTGACGCTAGGCACGCCACCCGGGGGCTTGTCACCTCAAACAGGGAGTTACCAGCCTCTTCAGAGGATCCGCCAAGGTCGCGGACGTCGATGCGGTCGATGCGGAGGTCCCGCGCGGGAGGCTCCGGATCGTCGACCGGGCGGCGGGAAGGCGGAGGGGTGACTGGGCCCCTGCAGGAGACCCGCAAGGACGGTCGGAACGAGAGATGCCGCGGGACCCGGACAACGGGTCCCGCGGCATCGCGGGCGGAGACGGGGGGATTTGAACCCCCGGCCCAACTTTCGCCGGGCCCTTCATTAGCAGTGAAGTCCATTCGGCCGCTCTGGCACGTCTCCTTCGGCCACCGGCTCGACGGCCGGTAACCCTGCCATGTTAGCCGCCTCGGGCGCTCCGAATCAAAGCGCGCCCCGGCCAGGTCACTGGGCAGGCCCGCCGACGCCTGCGGGATCGGCCGTCCCGGCGTCCTGGCGCACCCCCGGGACCCGGGCGCCGTCACCGACCGACTGCCAGAGGAACTCCAACGACCTGGCGTGCATGGCCGCCGCCTGGCGGTTGTCGCTCGCCCCGGCGTGCCCGCCCTCCAGGTCCTCGTGGAACCAGGCGTTGGGCACCCCGAGGCGCTGCATCCGCGCGGCCATCTTGCGCGCCTGGACCGGACCGACCCGGTCGTCCGAGGTCGCCGTCCACACCAGCAGGTCCGGGTGCCCGGTGCCGTCTCCGGCCCCGTCCCGGCCCTGCGTCGCGTCCGCCACCGGTTCGTCCAGCAGCAGGTGGTAGGGAGAGAAGGTCCGGATGAACTCCCACTGGTCCGCATCGTCCGGGTCCCCGTACTCGGCGATCCAGCTGTGCCCGGCGGACAGCACCGTGTACCGGCGCATGTCCAGCAACGGCACCCCGCAGCTCAGGGCGCCGAACAGTTCGGGGTACCGGGTGGCCATCACGCCCATGAGCAGCCCTCCGTTCGAGCGTCCCGTGGCCGCCAGGTGGGCGCGGTCGGTGACCCCCCGGTGCACGAGGTCCCGGGCGACCGCGGCGAAGTCCTCGTAGGCCCGGTGCCGGTTCTCCCGCAGCGCCGCGCGGTGCCAGTCCGGCCCGTACTCACCGCCGCCGCGGATGTTGGCGATCACGTGGATCCCGCTCCGTCCGGCGTCGTTGACCCGGGTCAGCCAGCCCAGTCCGTGGACACCGGAGTAGGCCGGCAGCTTGGACGCCAGGAAGCCGCCGTAGCCGTCCATCAGCACCGGGTGCGTCCCGTCGGCCTCCAGGTCCTCGGGTCCCACCTGGAAGTACGGGACGCGGGTGCCGTCCGCGGACACCGCGAAGTACTGCCGCACGCACAGCCCGGTGGCGTCGAAGCGGTGCGGGGCGGTGCGCACGGTCACCAGCGCGGGGACGACGCCGGCCGCACCGGTCCCCGGGCTCGGGGCGCCCGGCCCGGTCGCCCCGGCCGACGGGGCCGCGGGAAGGACCGCCGGCAGGGTCGCCCGGAGCAGGGTCGGGGGCGTCAGGGCCCCGGTGGCGGTGATCCACAGGTCGTCGCCGCAGTCCTCGTCCTCGTCGTCGACGGCCCCGACCGAGAGCGTCAGGTAGGGGTCGGCGGGATTGGGGGTCTGCAGGACCAGGGGCCGGGCGCTCGCGGCGGCATCCGGGGTGCCCAGGAGCGACTGGGGGAGGACCAGGACGGAGGAGGCCACGTGGCGCAGCACCGTCAGCACCAGGTGGGACCTCGTCCACGACCAGGAGGACAGGGTGGCTTCCGGGCCGGGCACGAAGGCCGGTTGCGGCTCCTCCGTCCCGTCGAGGAGGCCGGCCACCGTGCACACGAGCAGGGAGCCGGAGGGATGGCGGACGGTGGTCCCGTCGGGCAGGTGCCGGTCCCAGTCCGATTTCAGGAACAGCACCAGCCACTGCCGGTGCACGTCCACCTCGGCGTCCTCGGGCACGTCCACGAGCCGCCAGCCCGGCCGCGGTCCCTCGGCCTCCGGGTCCCGCAGCCACGTGGTGGAGCGGTAGAAGTCGATCGCGTCGATCGCCACGGTGCGTTCCCACCCCGGTGTCGAGTCGTGGCCGCCGAAGGCCGCCACGTGCCCGCGGTCCACCGAGAACACGGTCTGCGCCTCCTGCAGGGACTGTCCCCGGGCCAGGATCCGCAGCGTGCTGGCGTAGGAGGACTGGGTGGCGTCGCCGGCGTCGGGATCAGGGTCTGTCACGGTGCCGACCAGCAGGTGGTCCCGGTCGATCCACGACGCCTGGGTCTTGGCCACCGGGAGACTGAAGCCCGGCAGGGACGCATCCGTGCCCGCGGACCGCTCGCCGTCCCCGGGTCGGCCGTCGGTGGGAACGAACGCCCGGGCGGTCAGGTCGAACTCACGCACGGCGACGGCGTCACCCCCGTCCGGGGACAGGCGCACCAGCGCGCGGTCCCAGTCCGGGCGCAGCAGCCGGGCACCGGAGAAGACCCAGGGGGTGCCCTCCTCCTCGGCGAGCCGGTCGACGTCCAGCAGCACCTCCCAGTCGGGGTCCCCGGCCAGGTAGGACTCCCAGTCGGTGCGCCGCCACACCCCGCGGGGGTGTTCGGCGTCCCGCCAGAAGTTGTAGTACATCCCACCGCGCTTGCTGACGTGGGGGATGCGGTCCGGGGCGTCCAGGACCTCGGTCACCTGGTCGCGCAGGCGGCGGAACCCCTCCGTGTCCAGCTGCGCCTCGGTCCGGGCGTTCTGCCGGCGCACCCACTCCAGGGGGCGCTCGCCGTGGATGTCCTCGAGCCAGAGGAACTCGTCGTCGGTGCCGGTCACGGGTGGTGTCTTCGCCATCCCTCCATCAGACCACGGACTGCGTCCGGCCGGGTCCTCCCCCCTAGGCTGGGGGACAGCACCCTTCCCGGCCCGAGAGGACACCGCCCATGCCGCCCACTCCCGACGTTCCGCCCCCGGCCAGGATCGCCGTCGTCGGAGCCGGACCTCGGGGCACCACGTTCCTGGAGCGGCTCCTGGCGGTGATCGAGGAGGCACGGGACGCGGGAACGGGACCGTCCGCACCGGTGGTGGACATCGTGGTGCTGGATCCGCACGCCCCGGGCCCCGGCCGGGTCTGGCGCACCGACCAGTCGCCGTTGCTGCTGATGAACACCCCCTCCTTCTTCCCGACGGCGGCCGCGGCCGGCACCCCGGGACTGCGCGCCTCCTCCGCGGGCCAGACCTTCGACCAGTGGCGGATGTCCTACCCGGACCGGGCCGGTGACCTCGACCGCACCGACTACCCGCCCCGCGCGGTCTACGGCCTGTACCTGTCCGACCTGTACTGGGAGGTGACCCGGGCGCTCGAGGCCAGCGGCGCCGTCGGGACCATCACCTGGGAACGCACCGAGGTGGAGTGCCTGGAACCGCGCCCCGAAGGCGGGGTCCGGTTGGGGCTGCAGGGCGGGCGGACGCTGGAGGCGGACGCCGTGGTGCTGGGCCTGGGCCATGTCCCGGCCCGGCTGAACCGGGAGCAGCAGGGGCTGCGGTCGTCGGCCGCGGAACTGGGGCTGGACTACCGGGGGCCGAACCTGCCGGCCGAGGTGGACTGGGACGCCGTGCCCGCGGGCGAGGACCTGCTGGTGCGTGGCATGGGGCTGAACTTCTTCGACGCGATGGCGCAGCTGACGCTCGGCCGGGGCGGGCGGTTCGTGGACAGCGGGGACGGACCGGGCCGCGCCCTGCGCTACGAGCCGTCCGGTCGCGAGCCGGTGATGCACCCGGCCTCCCGCCGGGGGGTCTGCTACCTGCCCAAGGCCGAACTGGAGACGTTCGTCCCGCACGCGGTGTCCCTGAAGTACCTGGTCCCGGAGGAGGTGGACCGGCTGCAGGACGAGCACGGGACGCTCGACTTCATGGTGCACCTGTGGCCGCTGATCCACCGTGACGTGGTGCGGGCCTACTACTTCACCATGGCCCGGACCCGACCGGAGGTCCTGGGCGGCGCCGAGCGTGCGGGGGAGTTCCTCGCGGGCCTGGTCGGCCAGTTCGAGGCCGCCGGCCGCGGCGAGCCCGTGACCGCGCACCACGCCCAGGAGCTGCTGCACACCTACCAGCCGGGGATGCCCTTCCTGGACATCCGCGCCCTCGCCCGGCCGTTCGAGCGGCAGGTGTTCGACTCGGGGACCGAGTATCAGGACGAGGTCGTCGACTTCCTGGCGGGTGTCTGCGCCGAGGCCGCGGCGGGGGAGGACTCCCCGCTGATGGTCGCGATCGGCACCCTGCACGCCGCGCGGCTGGAGGTGAAGCGCCTGGTGGCGGAGCGGCGCATCACCGATGCCTCCCGCCGGCGGGATGTGTCCGGGTGGTTCGAAGTCCTGGTCGAGGGGCTGGCCTCCGGTCCGCCCCTGCTGCGCGTGGAGCAGCTGCTGGCCCTGGCCCGGGCCGGACTGGTCCGGTTCGTGGGACCGGACCCGCAGTTCGAGGCCGACGCCGGCCGGTCCCTGTTCACCGTCTCCAGTCCGCAGGTGGGAACCGACGAGGCCGCGCTGGACGTGCACCACGGGCGGTGGATGGTCGAGGCGATGATGCCGGCGAACCGGGTGCAGCAGTCCTCCTCGCCCCTGGTGGCCTCCCTGCTGAGGGACGGCACGGCCGTGCCGTACGCGGTGGAGGACGAGGAGGGGGAGGTGCTTCCGGGGCGCGGCTTCGACGTCACCGGGCGGCCCTACCGGCTCAAGGACGCCCAGGGGCGGGTGCACGAGCGCGTGTTCGTCCTCGGCCTGCAGCTGGCCTCCGTGCAGTGGGGCACCGCGATCGCCGCCGAGGCCGGGCAGGACCCGGACGGCCGCGCCCGGACGCTCGGTGACGCGGACGCGGCAGCCCGCGCGGTCTGGGACCTCCTGGTCCGCTGACGACGGTGCCCCCGGGACCTGGCAGGTCCCGGGGGCACCCTCCCCGCGGCCGGGGCGTCGACCGGCCTCAGCGGGGCGTTCGGTCCCTGAGATCAGGGTCGGGTGGGGTGATCGCCGGCCGTGCCCGGACCACCGTGGTGGCCCGGACCCCGATGCGGGTGGTCCCCGCCGCGGCCCGGGGCACCTGCCCCGTTGTTCTGGCCCCCGCCGTTTTCCTGGCCCCCGCCGTTTTCCTGGCCCCCGCCGTTTTCCTGGCCCACCCCGTTGTTCTGGCCCGGGGCGTTGCCGCCCTCGTGGTTGCCGCTGTTGTGGCCCGGGCCCTTGTTCGGGTTGTCCGCGCCGTTGCCCGGTTCACCCGGTTCGCCCGGCTCTCCCGGGTCCTCCGCGTCGGCCGGTGCGAGGTCCAGTCCGACCAGGACCGGGTCGTGGTCCGAGGAACGCCACTGGTCTGCGGCGTAGAGCATCTCGTTGACGTAGTTGTAGCGCGAGTACTCCAGGGCCACGGACTCGTCGGCGTTGATGTCCCAGACATCGGCACCGGTCACCGTGGCCTCGGCCGCGGCGTTGGTGAGGATGCCGTCCAAGGAACCGACAGAGCCGTCGAAGGCGTAGGTGTGCTCACCGGTCTTCGGGGCCTGCGAGACGTACCCGGCGTCCTCCATGACCCGGATGGGGTCCTCCTTCTCGTAGGAGTTGAAGTCGCCGACGAGCAGGACCTTCTCCACGCCGGTGTCGTCCTGCAGTTGCGCCGCGAAGGCGACCAGGGCCTCGGCCTGGGCCACGCGGTCCGCGTTGGAGGCCCCCTGGCCGTCGCCGATGTCCGTGTTGCCGGCCCCGGAGCCCGAACCCTTGGACTTGAAGTGGTTGGTGATGGTGATGAACCGGGTGGACTCATCCCCGTCCACGGCCTGGAACACCTGCGCCAGCGGCTCGCGGGCGTTGTCGAAGGCGACCTGGTCGTCGAGGATCACCGACTCCCCGACCGTCTCCACGATCGCAGGCTGGTAGATGAAGGCGTTGCGGATGACGTCCTGGGAAGCGAGGTCCGGGGTCACCGAGGGAGTCTCGGCATACGCCCACTTCTCGGCCCCGGCATCGGCGTTGAGCGCCTCGACCAGGGTGGCCAGCGAGTGGTCGCGGTCCTGTCCGAACACGGCGGAGTTCTCGATCTCCTCGAGGCCGACGACCGACGCGTCCAGCCCGTTGACGGCCTCGACGATCTTGGCCTGCTGGCGTTCGAGGTTGACCTCGTCGTAGGCGCCGCGGGGATCACACCGGTTGGTCGTGATGGGGTTGCCCTCGCGGTCCTCGTAGGCGTCGCAGGACTCGAACCGGTTCCCCAGGGTGGTGAAGTAGTTCAGCACGTTGAACGTGGCCACGGAGACGGTGCCGCCGACCTCGGCGGGCGCCTCCTCGCCGGTCCGGGTGTCCTCGAACCGGGCGGGCTGGACCTGGTCGGCGTTCTCGTCCGTCAGGTGCGCCAGCGGCTGGAAGCTCCAGGCGCCGTAGCGGAAGTCCAGGATCACCGGGGTGGTGAAGTCGACTCCGGAGCCCACGCGCACCGGGTCGTCCAGGTCCAGGTACGGCAGCGCGTTCTGGTTCCCGGGGGAGCGCATGAAGTTCGTGCCGGCGCCGTCGTCGAGGACGATGAGCTTCTCGTCGTTCTCGGCCATCACGGCCTGGGCCGCGGCACCCGGCTCGGCGACGGTCGTCGGGTTCAGCAGCGGGCTGTCCCCGGGCACGATGCCCAGCGAGCCGTAGGTGTTGACGTCGTAGTTGTCCGTGATCGTCCAGTCGCCGGCGGGGGCGATGAGCATGCCCTCGTGGGCCTCCTTCTCGGCCTCGGTGAGCGGGAACTCCAGTTCCGTGGGTTCCACCGCGGCGTCCTCGTTGAGGACCTCCACGCCGCCGTCGGCCACGGTCAACTGCGTCAGGGCGTAGTACTCGCCGGCCGTGCCCGTGACCTGGACGTGGTCACCGAGGGCGACGTCGTCCACGGTGTCCCGCGAGTAGACGAAGATGCCGTCCGAGGCGCCGTCGCCGTCACCGTCGCCGGTGTCACCGCCGGTGCCGACGGTCTGCAGGTAGTAGCCGGCGTAGCCGCCGGTGGAGTACACCGCGGTGACCACGCCGCGGGTCGTCACGACCTGCCCGGCCAGCGGGGTGGCCTCCCCGGCGCCCTGGATCCGGGCGATGGGGATGACCTCGGTGGGGGTGACGGGATCCTCGGGTGCCGGGTCGGCCGGGTCGGCCGGGTCACCGGGGTCGCCCGGTTCCGAGGAGGCGTTCGTCGGCGTCACGGTCCCGGAGAGGCTGAAGTCGGCCGAGTTGTCGTCCGTGTCCACACCACCGGCGGCACGGTTCATCGACCTCGGGTCCGAGTTGGCGGACGGGGACTGCGCGGCGGCGGTCTCGAAGGTGTTCGAGGAACCGTAGCCCAGCAGGTCGACCAAGCGCTCGTCCTGGCCGGAGAGGACCGAACCGGTGGACAGTCCCGTCAGGGCCGCGGACTGGTCGGAGAGCACCAGGGTCCCGCTGGTGCCGGAGAAGGACACGCCCGTGGTGGCATCCGGGGCGGGCAGGGCCTGGCCGGCGGAGCCGTTCGAGCTGCCCTGGACCAGGTAGTACCCCCGGGCGGGGATCGTGCCGGAGAGCCGCACGACGCCGGTCGGGGCCGAGCTGCCGCCGGAGGACCGGTACTGCAGGGACCAGCCCTCCAGGGAAACCGGGGTGTCCGTGGGGTTGTGGAGCTCGACGAACTTGTGCGTGTAGACGGCGTTGGCCGACCCGCCGTTCGTGTAGGCCTCGCTGATGACGACGGCGTCACCCGCCGGTGAGGCCTGGGCGGGGACGACGACGGCCGCGGAGAGCAGGGCCAGCGTGGCCCCGACGGCGGTCAGTCGGTGGGTGGTCTTCATGGAGTCACTTTCGGTGGTGCGAGCGGTGAAGGACGGTTGACATGGTCACATGTGACGCTGAACGGCCGGTGTCCGGCGGTTGGCCGCGGGTGGACGGCGGTGCAGTACCCTCCGGCCGGGCCCGGGGACGGCAATGCCCCCGGGGACGAATCCCGGGGGCATCACCGTGACGGCCGGTGTTCCGTCCATGTCAATGCGTCGGATCAGGACGAGCGCGGGCCCGTGCCGTTGCCCTGGTTCTCACCGGGGGCGCGGCCGCCGTCGTGGTTGCCGCTGTTGTTGCCGGGGCCCCTGTTCGGGTTGTCCCGGCCGCTGTTGTTGCCGGGCCCCTTGTTCGGGTTGTCCGTGCCGGCACCCGGCTGGCCGGTGCCGCTGACGCTGAGCGGGAGGCGCACCTCGGAGGTGGAGGCGTACCGGTCGTCGTAGGTCACGGTCATGACCAGGGTGCCCTCGGCCGCGGTCCCGGGAGCGGAGATCCCGGCGAGGGTGACGGTCTCACCCTCGGCGGCGATGTCCTGGGAGCCGAGTTCGGTCACCGTGCCGTCGGTGGCCTCGAAGGCCACGGCGACGTCGGTGGCCTCGCCGGCGCCGTCGGAGTCCAGCTCGAGGTCGTCCAGGGTCAGGACGATCTCCTCACCGGGGGCCACTGTCCCGGGAGCTCCCGTCACCTCCACGGAGTTCTTGGAGAAGTCCGGACGGATGTCACCGGTGGCGGCGGTCTGCGCCTGGATGTACTCCTGGTACGCCTGGTTGTCCATGATGCCCAGGTCGACGTACCCCTGCTGGCCGGTGGCGAAGCCCTCGTAACCGTCGGGGGCGGGGTTCTCGGTGCCGACCCAGGAGGTGTCACCCAGGAAGGACAGGGTGGCGATGGTGTACACCTGGTCCATCTCCACCGGCTCGCCGCCGATCCAGATGCCGGTGACCTTGTCGTCCTGGGCACGGGAGTCGTCGAAGGTGTAGGTCAGCTCCTCGGACCAACCCAGGTGGTTGGTCTTCTGCCCGTTCTGCCAGTTCTCCTCGAGGACCTGCTTGATCGAGGAGCCCGGGAGGTCGAAGTAGACCAGGGTGTTGCCGAACGGCGCGAAGTCGAGGACCTCGCCGAGGGTCACCGTGCCGTGTGCGGCGGTCGGCTTGGCGGTGAACTCACCGCCCGCGGTGAACTGGTCGTACAGCAGTTCGGCGCGCAGGCCGCCGGAGTTGGTCACGCCCAGGTCGACGGCGGGATTGGACAGGGCGACCCTGTCCTTGAGGGCATTGGCGGCCCAGTTGCCCAGGGTGGTCTCCTGGCGTCGGGTGCCGCCGGCTCGCCAGGATCCCGATTCGGCGATGCGCACCTTGTAGTCGGTGGTGATCGATGCGTCGATCTCACCGATCTCGGTCTTCTGCAGCTCCTCGAACTCCGCGACGGCCGCCTGCTCCAGGGCGTAGACGGCGGCGGTGGCCTCGGACTCCGCGGCGGCGGCTGCGGCATCCTGCTCCGACTGCTCGATCAGCGAGGAGTCGTAGCCGAGGACCTCGGAGGTCTCGGTATCGATCTCGAGCTCGACGGCGGCGAGCAGGTTGCCGGACTGACCGGCCTGCACCACCGGGCGGTTCTTGGGTCCGTCCTCGGTGGGGACGGTGGTGTCGTAGTTATAGGCCTGGTGGGAGTGGCCGTTGAAGATCACGTCCACCGCCGGGTCGGTGTCGTTGACGATGCGCTCGAAGACCTCGGAACGGGCGGTCTCCTCCTCGAGCGAGCCGTTGCCGTCGGCACCGTCGTGGTAGGAGGCCACGATGATGTCGGCCTCCTCATTGTCCTCGTCCTCGACGCCGTCCGAGAGCATCCGGGCGACCTCATTGACGGCGTCCACGTGGTACGGGACCTCATTGCCCTCGAGGCCGGCACCGGTGGTGGTGGCGTAGAGGTTGTTCGGCACGGCGCCGATCACGGCGACCGTCACGCCGCCCACCTCGAACACCTCGTGGGAGGACAGGACCGGGTCCTTGGTCTCCGGGTCCACGAAGTTCGCGGCCAGGATATCGAAGTCCGCGATCTCCAGCACGCGGTCCTGCAGGTCGTCCAGGCCCTTGTCGAACTCGTGGTTGCCGGCGGCCGAGACGTCCAGGTCGAGGGCGTTCATGATCTCCAGGGTCGGTTCGTCCTGCTGGACGTTGGACACCGAGGCCGAGGCGCCGATCAGGTCCCCGGCGCTGGTGAACAGGGTGGACCCCTCCCCCTGGGCGGCCTCGAACGCGGCACGATAGTCCTCCACGGTGTCGGCGAACTGCGTGCCGGAGAAGTCGGGGGACAGGGCGCCGTGGAAGTCATTGAAGCTCAGGAGCGAGATCTTCTCCGTGCCCTCGGCGGCCGGGACGGCGGCGGCCTCGATGGCCTCCCCGGCGGTCACGGTCGGCACGGTGGTGTCGGCGGAGGCCGGGAGCGCTGCGGCAGGGGCGATGGCGAGCCCCGCGGTGAGCACACCGGCCAGCAAGGATTTCCTTGGCTGCATCAGTCTGTGGTTCCTCTGGTGCCCCAGAAACGGTGCGGTCCAGCCGGCGACGGGGCTGATTCCGGCGTGGACGACCGCCGTCCGAGAAGGACGACGGTCCCATCATCGCACCACCCCCGCATGAAGTCTCGGTGACGCCGGAAATAACGGGAGGGCATACGACAGATGCAGGGGCACGGCGGACCGGTTCCCCGCCTGACACGGGAGCATGCGGCGCGTGATGCCGCGGAGAGCGGATGGTAAGGGATTCGAACCCTTGGCACGGGGTTACCGCACACTGGTTTTCAAGTTTCGGCGACCCCGGAATGGCGGGTTCCGGACGGTTTCGCGGTGTCCCAAGTTCCCCGGAATCACGCGCATTTGAGTCTGTCGCGTGCTTCCTCGTGTTGCGACGTTGCTGCGCCTGTGGCCACAGAATGGCCACAGTCGGCACCGGCATTTTCCGGATCGTTCAGAGTGACGGCGCGTTGTCTGAACAGAGTGTTTCGCCACAGTCGGCATGGGGATGCTCGAATACCCGGGAGGTAGTCCGCCACGGCGGGCACATGGTCTCCGAAATCCCCCACCGCCTATCCCAGTGGGGACTTCCGCATGATTTCGAAATATTCGATACGGCGAGAATAGTGGGTATAGGGCCATCTGAGGGCAAAATGCGGGCAGAAACAAGGCAGGAGTTCTTCTGCCTCAATAGTCGCTTCATCGGATTAGTACTCGCCACTTCGTTGAGCTCCGGCCTGAGGCTAGCGCTGGGTCGCACCCTAATCGAGCCGCCTTGGTCCGAGAGATCCTGGCTTTTGAGATGAGCCTGGGCGTAGCGTGCGGCGTCTGAGGGAGACCGCGGGATCAAGGGAGTGGGAAGCGCTTAATCACCATATCGGCCAGCGACGTTGTCCGACTGTCGATGTCATCGGCGGTCCAAGAGTCTCGCGTGGCGAGCTCGGTGTTCAGCGAGAGATTATTGCGGTATCCGATGAACCTGCCCTTGGAGTCCTGACGGTCGCGCTTCTCCATAAACGACTTATTACCAAGGTTGCTGTTGTAGGCGGTAATGGTGAGGTTACCGAGTCGGTGCCGGTGCTCCTCTTGAACCTGCATGGCTGCCTCTGGGCCCCCGAGCATCTCCTGCCACGCGGATGGCAAGTTCTCGCCCTGCGGAAGGATGTGCTCGATCGTCCAGACGAAATGGTTCTTCTCCTGACGCCACAGGTCCACCTTCGTCTCCTTGGTCATGGCATCCTCGGCCAACGTTGCGAGTACGAACCTCGTTACGTCTGTGTTCTCCTCGTAGATCCGCCCCACCAGGCGCGCCCGGAACTCTTCGTCCGACGCCGAAACAGAATTTAGACGTTCGCTGACGACCGCCAGGACCTCATCACCACGGGCATTACCCACAGCGTCGATAGTGGTCATGAACAGCTTCGCGAGGGCATACGTGGGTGGGTACCCCGTCAAGTTACGCCGGACGAAGAAGCTTGTCAGGCGATCAACGGCCGTCTCAACTTGCTTGTCGGTCAGTTCCAGTTCGGACTGCTTAGACATCAGCCACATGATCAGCACATACGAGGGCGCACCCTGGGCACGCATCAATGGGACTGCTGCACGAATAGGTGACAGGGTGGGTCAGGCTGCCTGAGCGGCCGGTGTGGTCATGATGGTCTCGTATTCGACGGGGGTCAATCGGCCCAGGGCTGCTTGCCGGCGGCGTCGGTGGTAAGTCCGCTCGATCCAGGTGACAATCGCGATCCGCAGCTGTTGGCGGGTCGTCCACTGGCGGCGGTCCAGGACGTTCTTCTGCAGGAGCGCGAAGAAGCTCTCCATCGCGGCGTTATCCCCGGCCGCGCCGACCCGGCCCATGGACCCGACCATGGCGTGACGGTGCAGGGCGCGCACGAATTTCCGGGACCGAAATTGAGACCCCCGGTCCGTGTGGACCACGCAGCCGGCCACTTCGGTGCGTCTGGCCACGGCATTGTTGAGCGCATCCACGGCCAGGCGGGACTTCATCCGGTCGCTAATGGAGTAGCCCACGATCCGGTTGGAGTACACGTCCTTGATCGCGCACAGGTAGAGCTTTCCCTGACCGGTGCGGTGTTCGGTGATGTCGGCCAACCAGAGCTCGTTCGGGGCGTCGGCGGTGAAGTAGCGTTTCACCAGATCGTCGTGGACCGGCGGGCCGGGCTTTTTGCCGTTCTTGCCGCGCTTCTTCCCGAACGCCGACCACCACCCGTTGGTCGAGCAAACCCGCCACATCGTCCGGTCGCACGCGGCGTGGCCGGCATCGCGGGCCTCGTCGGCCAGGTACCGGTAGCCGAACTCGGGGTCGTCGCAGTGGGCGTCGAACAACGCGTTGGCCAGGTGCGCCTCGGCCAGTTCGGCGTCGGTGACCGGAGTGACGAGCCAGCGGTAATAGGGCTGGCGGGAGAGCTTCAGGACCCGACACGTCACCGTGACGGGGACTCCGTCGGCGGCGAGCTCCTTCACGAGCGGGTAGCGCTGTAATGGCTTCTGGCGGGCCTGTGGCCGGCTGAGAGGCTGAGCCGTAGTTCGGTCGTGTGACTCCGGGTAGAACCGACCCGCCCGGTGGCGGTGTCTTTAAAAGGACGTGTCCGCGGTCGAACTACGGCTCGGTCTGTCCGCGCAGATGCCTTGATCAGAAGCCTGTCCGCCCCCACGGCGTGACTCATTACAGAAGTGTCTCTGAGCGACCCCGGGCCAGCCCGCCGCAGTGCTGATACCCCGAAGGAGCTCACTATGCCTGTAGTCGCCGAACACTTCGAACACGTTGTCGGCATCGACACCCATGCCCGCTCTCACACCTACTGCATCGTCGAAACGCGCACCGGTGTCGTCGTCGACACCGGCACGTTCCCGACCAGCAGCGCGGGGCTCGACCGCGCGATCAGCTGGATCGGGCGACGATCGCGAGGAACGACAGTGCTGGCCGCCGTCGAGGGAACCTCCTCCTACGGTGCCGGCATCACCGCAGCCCTGACCGCCACCGGTATCGAGGTGGCCGAGATCCGGCCACTGTCGCGACCGTCGCGTGCCCGAACGGGCAAGTCGGATCCCATCGATGCCGAGGCCGCGGCGCGGGTGGTGATCGGCGAAGACCTGCGCCGCCTCGCTCAACCGCGCCGCACCGGAGATCGAGCAGCCCTGCGGGTACTGCTTGCGGCTCGCTCCCTCCTGGACCAGCAGCGCACCGCCAACCGGAACGCACTCACCGCGCTGCTACGCAGCACGAACCTGGCCGTCGACGCCCGCAAACCGCTCACAGACACCCAGGTCGCAGCCATTGCCGGATGGCGGACCGGACGCGACGATGCCACCACGCGGGTGTTCCGGGAAGAAGCGCGCCGGCTCGCCAAGACCGTTGTCGAGCAAACTCGTCTCCTTCAAGACAATCACCGCCACCTCGCCCAGCTCACCGAAGCTCTCGCACCCGGTCTGCAGACCATTCCCGGAGTCGGAGCAGTCACCGGCGCGATTCTCGTCACCGCGTACTCCCACCACGGCCGCGTGCGATCTGAAGCCGCTTTCGCGTCCCTTGGAGGAATAGCACCGTTGCCAGCATCGTCGGGAAACACCACCCGCCATCGGCTCTCCCGATCCGGCGACCGCCAACTCAACCGCGCAGTCGACGTCGTCGTCCGAACCCGCATGAGCTACGACCAACCCACCCGCAACTATGTGACACGCCGACGCTCCGAAGGCCTCTCGAAACGGGAGATCAGGCGCTGCCTCAAACGCTACGTCTGCCGCTCCCTCTACCGGGAGCTACGCAGGCGAATGGCTTGACTCCCGGCATAGAAGCGTCCTTTTGACGGCAGGTTGGCCTGCGACAGGTAGGCCGCGGCGCGGCGCAGCACCTCGTTCTCCTGCTCCAGCAACCGGATGCGCTTCTTGGCCTCGCGCAGTTCCGCGTTCTCTGCGGCGGTCGTTCCGGGCCGGGCGCCGTCCTCGACGTCGGCCTGGCGCATCCAGTTGCGCAGGCAAGACTCCGCGATGCCGAAATCCGCGGCGATCTGCTTGATGGTCTGGCCGGGTTCACGGTTGCGGGCGACGCGCACGACGTCGTCGCGGAACTCCCGGGGATAGGGCTTGGGCACGGTGCTCATCCTTCCAGCAACGCCTCACAGCGTCACAGATCAGATGTCACCTATTCGTGCAGCAGTCCCTATTGCGGTGCACGATGTCTTCGCGTCCTCAGCCCATGGTGATGCGTTGATCAATCACCATCTGTGTTCCAAAGGTCGAAGCGAAACGGCGGCGGATCCATTTGAGTCTGCTGGTCGCCACGCGGGCACGCTCACGTGTCGAACCGTGAGAATATCCATGTCATGACGACGTCCAAGGTTGTTGCCCGAGTCCTCGATGGACACCGACTTGAATGCGTGGTGACGCCACCTCAGGGTCAGTCCCTGACGCTCTCGGGCGCGGCGACTGATCCGATTCCCCAGTTCGAGAAGTCTGGGCTCGGAACCCACGCGTTTCTCGTGGACCATGCCTGGGCTTACGCATTGTCCAGGTTTCAGGCCGTTAACCTGCCGGACCTCGGCCAGCAGAAGAACGCCGAGAAGCGAGCCGAAGAGGCGAGGAAGATCACCGAGTGGGTGGCCGACCTTGCCGACGATCTCTCGGACGAAGAGAAGTTCGGGTGGTGTTCTGCTTGCATCAAGCAACAAGGGCACCGCAAGGTGAAGCAGCCCGTCGGTCAACTGCCTGCCTACCTCTGCAACGGATGTGGTACCCCAACGTGGTCTTGCGCCGGAATCGGGTGTAAGAACATGGCGGTTCGCGACCGGACCGCCTTAAAGATGCAGCCCTATTGTGCGGAGCATCGACACGACATTCCCGGTTTCGCCAAGGCCGATAGCGAGCTGGCAGCGCTGAACGAGTATGAGGAGTTCCTCGCGTACGACAAACCGAACTTGGCACGTAACGCCAAGATCGCAGGCGCTGTTGGCGCCGGCGTTGCCTTGGCGACGCCACTCGCCTACTTCGGTGCCCCCGTCGTCGGGGGCGCGATCGGGGCGATGGTCGGCGGCTACTCGGGGGCCGCGGCCACCAGTTTCGGTCTCGCCCTTCTGGGGGGAGGATCACTGGCGATCGGCGGTTTAGGGATGGTCGGTGGCACCTATGTGGTCGCCGGTCTGGGTGCTGCCCTGGGCGGAAGCCTGGGGGCCTCGGTCATGAACGCCTACGTCCAGCAGGACAAGTCCTTCCACATTGAGATGCTCAGGGGGGGTACCGGCATTCCTGTGGTGGTCTGCAATGGGTTTCTCAGCGAAAGTGGCAAGGGCTGGGGCGAGTGGAAGGACATTGTCACCCGCCGATACCCGGACTCTCCCGTCTACCGCGTCCACTGGGGTGCCAGGGAACTTAGACACCTGGAACTGCTTGGAGGTAACGGGGCTGCAGGCGCTTTCGGGATAGCGGCCCTCAAGAATGCCGCAGCAAGGGCAGCCAAATCGGCCGCGATAAAGATCAACGCGGTCGCACCGGCGCTGATCGCCGCGGACCTGGCGAAGAACCCCTGGCACGTCGCCAAGAACCGTGCAGACAAGACCGGCGTCATCCTCGCCGACCTGTTGGCTCGGACCGATGAGGAGTCCTATGTGCTGATCGGGCACAGCCTGGGCGCGAGGGCGATGGTGGTCACAGCCCAGACGCTGAGCACCAAACCTGGTGGGCCACGCGTTCACGCGGCGCACTTGCTCGGACCTGCCATCGGCGCCAAAAGCGACTGGCACTCGCTGACGGCCACGGTTGATGACGCGGTGTACAACTACCACTCCAAAATGGACGATGTCCTTAAGTACGTTTATCCGGCTGCACAGGCGGGACAGACCCCTGCCGGATACAGCGGATTCGAGCCCGCGGTGGACCGGTTGAAGAACGTTGACGTGTCAAGCATCGTCAAGTCGCACCATGACTACCACCACAACGTATACCTGGAGAAAGCCGCATCCCCTGATGAGTCCGATCCAGGGCGGCCCGGCGGCACAGCACCTGAAGCCTCGGTTTCAGCTGATGCCTGACTGCACCCATCGGATGGGCTCGCCGGCGGCTCAAACTGCCACGTCCATAAGACTGGACGGTCGGATTGCCATCACGCTGATTGGTGCTCTCGACCTTGAGGTCTAAGCGCGGAGCCCGGAACCTCACTGGAAACGCCGCAAAGGCCCGAGCCGATGGCGGCCGCGAATGGAGGGGCCGCCGGGTTGAGGACACCTTCGGCGACGGGGACGAATGGCGGGAACGGCAGCAACTGGACTGGTCAGAGACGCCGAAACGACGGCAGACGTCATCAACGACCCAAGCTAAAATTGGGCCGACTCCTAAGCAACGTCCTTCATCGAGGCAGGCCGCAGCTTGCCCCACTTGTCGCATCACGCTGCCGGCCACCGGACGGTGCGATTCGTGCTCTGACTGACGATTCGGCGCTGCACGCTGTGGCCGCCGGTTCTAGTGTCTCGGGAGCATGTCCTGGAGGGTGAGTTTCGGCCGCCCCTTGGACCCGTCCTCGTACCCCTCCACGTATCCAGCCATCTGCGCCATGGCGGTCAGGTAGTCGACGTCCTCACGCCGGGCCATCTGATCCGCAGCGTCCATGTGCCCTTTTTCGTACCCGTAGCGGTAGGCGTGCCGGACTCCGGAGGTCTCCAGTTCGGTCCGTAACTTCTCGGCTTGTTCTTCCGAGGCTGCGAGGGCGGACACCAGCAGGGCATTCGAGCGCACCGTCTTGTCCCACATGGTGGCGTACTGTTCCGCTTCCTGGGCCGCGTCTGCCGCCCTTGACTCGGCGCCCTGCAGCTGGACCTCCAACAGGCGCCGATCGTCCTTCAGAGACCGCACCTGAGCCCGCAGCTGGTCCACTTCGGACTTCTCGAGGACCGACCGGCACCGGGCCCGGTAGGCCGCTTGGCGGTGCGCGTCGGAGCAGTACCGCCGGCCCATGGACGGGTCCGTCAAGGGCTGATCACACCACCCGCAGCGGACGGCGAGAGGACGACGGGGAGAGGAGCGGCGGGCCTTAGCCATGGTTCCCTTTCATAACGGGCACCCGTTACATCGTCACGGACAAAATGTCCCCAAGTGCACCTTGGTGCCAGACGTGTGCTGACGAATCTTGGTGTTGGTAGTGCCTGCTAAAAGTGCGGCTGCGAGGCCGGACTCGAGGGGCCGAGCCTGGAGTCCTGTTTGCGAAGTCTGTCCGTGTGTTCGGAGAGTGGATGGCTCGGTCGTGGTGGGGTGTCTACAGGGTGATGAGGGCGAACAGTAGGAGCCAGCCGAGCAGCGTGACGAGGGCCAGCGCGGACAGCATCAGGTGCCTCCTGGGGAGTGGGCGCCCACACGGGTTTGCCATGGCTTTGACGGCAGGGACCGCCCCCGCGCTGCACGGCGATCCAAGCGCCGTCCGTGCTGGCCCGGTGTAGTTGGTGGGATGTGTCGGTGCCGGACGGGCGATCCGCCCGGGCGCGCTGCTAGGCCCCGTGGCCGACGTGCTATGCGGCACCGATCATCCGAACCGTGCGGAGAAGCTGTTCTGGAACCGCAGCCCCGGGTCGTAGCGGCGCTTGGTCGCGAAGAACTCCTCGAGCCGCGGGTACGCCTGCGCTACTTGCTCCCTGGTGTAGTGCTGTTGGTAGGGCAGGTAGAACGTGCCGCCGAGGTCCAGGGAGGACTCGACCAGAGCACGCGTCAGGGAGGCCATGTCCGCGCTGGCCTCGTCGCTGACCTCTTGGCTGAGGAAGAGCACCACCGAGAACCGTTCCCCCTGCGCGTAGTCCAGGACGATGTCCTCGCGGTGGACCGAACGGATCGAGGCGCTGAGCAGCTGGGCGTCGTGACGGCCGAGTTGGACACGCAGCTCGTCGAGGAAGGGGACGATCTGTTCGGGGGGCAGGAAGTACTCGTGCAACACGTCGGTGTACTGCGGGAGCCTATTCTGCAGGAAGCCCAGGCTCTCGTACATCGCCTGGTTGCGTCCGACCATGCACGCCTCAGCCTCGCGCAGGGCCTCGTTGCGCGACTGCAGACAACCACGCACCCGCGGCAACAGCTCGCGCTGGGCCGTCCACCGCAGGCGCTGCCCGAGATCACCGGTACGGGCCAGGTTGAAGATCAACCGACTCACCGGGTCCGAGGCCCGCTCCTTCAGTGGTGGGACCAGCTCGGTGGTGTCGACCCGCTCATAGGTGTAGACGATCGCTTCTTGCAGCAGGCTGTCCGGGGAGGTCGACAGGTGCGTGTAGGTCAACCGCACCGCGTCGTCGACCGCCACCTGCGAGGCGAAGACCTGCGGGAAGTCGCGGTGCTCGATGACGGTGCTGCGCAGCCGGTACATTTCGCTATCGACCAGGTTGAGCTCCACGTCGAGCACCACCCCGAAGAGCCCGTAGCCGCCGACGACGGCCTGGAACAATTCGGGCTCCTGGTCCGGGCCGACCCGGTGCACGGTGCCGTCGGCGAGCATCACCCGCAGGGAGCGGATCGTGGACGACAGGCTCCCGGCGCGAAAGTCCAGTCCGTGCGCGTTGACCGAGACCGTGCCCCCGACACTGAGCACATCCACGCTGGGCATGGTGGCCACCGACAGCCCGAGCGGGTGCACCGCCTCCAGCACCTGATGCCACGTCGCGCCGGCCTGCACCGTGACCGTCCTGGCGTGCTCGTCCACCGTGATCGCGTTCAGCCCGCGCATATCCACGACCAGCCCACCGGGGTAGGACGCCTGCCCGCCCATCGCGTGCTGCGTGCCCCCGACGGAAACGACCAGGTCGTTCTCCTCGGCGAAGGCGAGGGCAGTCCGCACCTCGTCCTCGTTGGCCGGGCGGACGACACCGAAGACCGGGGTCCGGGTCAAACAACTGGCATCGGACACCGTGCCGCCCTGCTGGGCCAGAGCACCGGGGTATGCCGCAGCGTCCACCGGCGCGGTCGCGCGCGCAGCGGCGGGGGTGGGTAGCGGTGGTGCCGGGCTGACGACGCAGTCCTTCGCCGCAACCGGATCCCCCGACCACAGGGCGAGATGCGGGCCGCCCACGACCAGGACGAACAGCAGGGCCAGCGCGGCAAGAAAGGTGCGCACCCGCCTCCTGCGCGGCGATCGGCGCTCCGGCGGCCGAGGGCTGCCACTGCGCTCATGCGCCACGGACGATCCCATGGCTCAGTGAACACCAGCCGCCCGACCGAGGCCAGAGCTAGGGTCTCGGCAGCAGGTCCTGGATCGTCAACTTCGGACTGCCCTTCTCGCCTGCCGCGTACCCCTCCATGTATCCGGCCAGCTTCGCGTAGGCGGTCAGTTCGTCGACGTCCTCCCGCCGGGTCATCTGGTCTGCGGCGTCCCTGTGCCCTTTTTCGTACCCGTAGCGATAGGCATGCCGCACGCCCGTCGTCTCCAGCTCGGTCCGCAGCTTCTCGGCTTGATCTTCCGAGGCTGCGAGGGAGGACACCAGCAGGCCATTGGACCGCACTGTCTTCTCCCACATAGTGGCGTACTGTTCGGCTTCCTCGGCCGCGTCTACGGCCCTTGCCTCGGCGCTCTGCAGTTGGACTTCCAGCCGGCGCCGGTCGTCTTCAAGGCTCGCACCTGTGCCCGCAGCTGCTCCACCTCGGACCCCTCGGGGACGGGCCGGTGTCGGGCCCGGTAGGCGGCCTGGCGGTGGGCGTCCGAGCAGTACCGCCGGCCCCCGGAAGGGTCCGTCAAGGGCTCATCACACCACCCGCAGCGGACGACGAGAGGACGACGAGGAGAGGAGCGGCGCGCCTTGGCCATGAGATTCCTTCATAACGACCGGCCTCGAAGGGCTGGGCCAGGAGCCCTGCTTTCGAAGTCTGTCGGTGTGTTCGGAGAGTGGATAACCCGGTCCTGGTGGGGCATCTACAGGGTGATGAGGGCCAGCAGTAGGAGCCAACCGAGCAGCACGACGACGGCCAGCGCGGACAACAGGACGCGCCCTCGCGGACCCCGCGCCCAGTCCGGGACGCGCCCTTCCAGGGACGGCGGCAGGGCGGCGTCCACGGACTGACGGACCCACGCTCGGCGGGCCCTGCGGACCCGACGGCCAGAGGCCCGGAGGGACCGACGAAACCGGCGCAGCATCACAGGTCCCCGGGGAACAGCTGGTCTTGGTCGGCGGCGGGCCAACCCTTGTATTGGAAGGCCCACGCTGCGGCGCGGGCCAGGACCCGGATCCGTGACCAGTACTGGCGGACGGTATTGCGCGGTGTCCCAGTGATGCGAGCCAGGGCGTGCGCGTCCACGGCCGTGACGCCCCCAGCGCGTTGGGCTGCGCCGAGGTACACCGGTGCGTGCCGGCCGATCGCGCTGGGCACGCTGGCTACCGTCGCCACGATGGACGGCGCGTCCTCGGGCGCCTCCAGTGCGGCGCGGATCACCTGCGCCAGGGCGACAACGTCACGGGAAAGGGACCGCAGGGAGTTGACGGAGACGCCGAGGGCTGCGCTGGCCGCCGTGGTGTCCCCGTCGTAGACCAGATGCAGGCGCAGAAAGGTCTCCACCCGTCCGGCGTCCATGCCGAGAGCATCCTGGACCAGGTGCAGCACGCCCAGCACCTGCCGGAGCTCGTCGGCGGCGTCCACGCGCCCGGTGTCGTCGTCCACGCAACCATGGACGGCTGAGTCTCCTTGTGTGGCGGTGAGGGCTTCGAGACTGTCCGCTTTGCCGCCGTTGCACTGGGAGCCGTTGCTGGCGGTCTTGCGGTAGTAGTCATGGACCCGGCGCCGGGCCACCACGCGGCACAGGGTGGGCCAGTCCCCGCGGTCCGGGTCGAACTTCACCGTCTGGAGGGAGAGCCAGGTCTCTTGGAGCAGGTCGTCGATGTCGTGCGCCGGTCCGCCGTACTGGCGGACCATGGCGGTAATGACGGGGCGGAGGCGGTCGAGGTCTACCTGTGTCGTGGTCATCGGGTGGTCTCCTTCCGGATGGCCCGGACGATGTGCTGCTCGGCTGCGCGCTGAGCGCGTCGGGCGATGCTGAAGTGTTGGTTCGCGGCCCGGTCGAGAGCTCGCAGATCGCGGCTGGGGGTCCAGCAGCCGAGGCCCGTCATGCCGTGCCCGGCGAGGGCTTGCGCCTGGGCATCGGTGGCGGAGGTGTCCGCGGCGTTGAGGGTGTGCAGCAGGTCGCGGGTGCGGTGTTTCAGCGACTGGATCGGCAGGGGCGTGACGGTGGCCAGCAGCGGCGGCTGCATGGCTGGGGGCTTGTGGGTACTCATGCCGCGGTTTCCTTCGGTTGCCACCCGCCGAGCGCGGCCGCGGTGATGACCTGACGGCGGACGGAGCAGTTCGGGCCGAGCTCGGCCGCGGCCTGTTCCATCAGGGCCAGGTGCTGCATCGGTCGGGCTTGGAGATAAGCACTTGCGGCTGCATAGATCTCCGTGTCGATTCCGTCTGCCGTCTGTGCGCCGAAGTTTTCCACAGGCGCTGGTGAGGGTGGCTGGGACTCAACCAGTTCCTCCTGCCTGTATTCCTCTAGTGGTTCCTCAGTCCTCATAGGGGGCACCGTTTCGGTGGGGCTCGACCCACCGTTTCGGTGGGGCTGCTGGGGCACCGTTTCGGTGGGGCTCAGGGGCACCATTTCGGCGGGGCTGCGTTGCGGTCTGGGGTCAGTCCTGTGGACAACTGCCCAGGTGGTGACGGGCCGCCCGGTGCCGCTTCGGGTGATCGTCGGGGTCGCCGTCGTGTTCGGGTCGAGGGTCAGGGCGTATTCGGCTCGATTACCATGGCGCGCTGCGCCATTGGGGACGATGGCGCCTGCACGCTTCAGGCTGGCCGTTACCCGGCGGAACTGTTCGGCCGCGCTATCCGGGTTGGCTTCGGGATCGAGGCCGAGATGCCGGGCACCGACTTGCCAGCCACCGAAGTAGACCGGTGGCGTGCCGGCGTCCAAGGAAACCAGCGCCATGAAGGTCAGCAGACGGTGGTCGCGGTGGCCTAGGTGCTTCCAGTAGTGCGAGACCAGCAGCGCGTTGGAGGCACCCATCAGCCACGCTCCCGGGGCTCGCCGCGCCACGGCGGGGACGCGGTCACGCCGTCACCCCCAAAATGCCGAGAGCCACGACGACGGCGTCGAGGTCGTCGCGTAGGTCACGAGCTGCGGCGAGGCTGTGCCCACCGGCGGCATCCTCCCGGACCACCACCTCCACGTCCCGGTTCGGCGTCCAAATGGAGTAAACCTCCCCGGACTGGGGGCCGTAAGCGATCCGGCCGCCCGGGTCCAGGGTGAACCCGGCTGGCGGGTCGATACACGGAAAATCGCTCGCGCTAGAATGGGTCATGGATCCTGACTCCTGAAAAGTGGCTGGTTCCGAAGGGCGTTCGCAGGTCTCCCCAGACGTGTGCGAACGCCCTTTCTCGTGCTTTCGGCTCTTGCCGCTTCGTTAGCCGCGACATGCTCTGCCGCCGGTTCTCTATGCCCTCAGACACTCCTAGGTTCTCCGGCCAGAAAAGCCTCAAGCTCAGACCGGCTGACAAGCTTCTTTCTGCCTAGCTGCAGCACGCGCACGGGGAACTCGCCGCGCGCGGCCAGCTCGTAGGCCGTGCTTTTCCCGATGCCGAGCACGCGGCCGGCATAGGGAAGGCTTACTGTCTGCTGTTCGGGGCGTGCCGTACTTTCGATGCTCATTGCGTCTCCATTCGATTTAGGAATGTCGAAAACCGTCTCTGCACTTCAAATCGTAATCTCTCATCCCGACTGCGGTCAAGGGCTTTCGTATGTCATTTCGTAGTACTGTGTCCGAATGGCACTACTGACAGATGAAGGCATCGGCCGCGCTATTCAGGCTGGCAGGCAGCGTTTGGGGATCCTTCAATCGGAACTGTCTGAGCGCCTGGCGATTCAGGGGCTGGTCTGGTCTCAGGCCACGATCTCCAAAGTCGAGCGAGGGGACAGGCCGGTTAGGGCCACCGAGATTCCGGCCATTGCGCAAGCTCTAGACATGGACGTGTCGGATCTATTCACGCCATGGGAAAGTGGCCTCCAACTCCGCTTGCAGGAAGCGACCAAGCAAGTGCATCAACTCGATCAAGAACTCAAAGAGATCGGGGAGGAGTACATCCGCGTGAAAGCAAAGATGCGGGAAGTTGACGCAGCTCTCGGGACGGCGGGCGATCGCGCACAGGCGCTTCGTCTGCTGATCGATTTCACCCATGGCGCGACAAACGTCGAATGGGTCTCGTGGAGCGCTGAGGCGCTCGTGTCCTACTGGACCAATGCCTTCCAGCCCCCGCTGGACCTCGGGGAGCTTGCTGCGCAGTTGGGTGAGCACCGCGTTGGATCAGTGGATCAAGACAGGGTCATTGACCTCGAGAAGATATTTCCTCATGTGAGATTCGGTCACTCCGGCAAGGACGACGTCACGGATGAAAATCAAGATCTGATCGCGGGTCGGAGGAAGTCATGAAGGGGCACGTGTGGAAGCGGTGCCCGTGCCAACCGGAGGAGTTGCCTCGGGGACGGGACGGGCGACCGCTGGCGTGCAAGCGGCGTCACGGTACCTGGTCGTACAGGTTGGATGCCGGCCCGGATCCGGTGACGGGGAAGCGACGACGGCCTTCCAAGGGCGGCTATGTAACTCGTGAGGAAGCCGAAGCAGCGCTGTCAGACGCCATGGCCGCGGTGGGGGCCGGCACCTGGACGGATGACCAGCGGCAGACCGTGGGGGAGTACCTGGACCGTTGGCTGACGCGGAAAGCAGCGGGGCTGAAGCCCACAACGGTGGACACCTACCGGTCGCACATCGAGCTGCACATTCGGCCGGAGCTTGGCCGACTGAAGCTGCGCGACCTCCGGCCCGAGCACGTCTACGCCATGCTCCAAACCGTAGCGGAGGGCCGGAGCGCGGCCATGGTGCACCGCGTGCGGGCCACGCTGCGCACGGCGCTGGCGGCTGCCGTGAAGGAACGTTTGCTGTCGTGGAATCCGGCCAGAGATCTCGACATGCCGCGGGAGGCGCGAAAGAGGGTCGAGCCATGGACGCCGGAGGAGACCGGAGCGTTCCTGGACGCGGTGGCCGGGGACCGGCTGGCGGCGCTCTTCCATGTCGTGGCGTACCTCGGGTTGCGGCGGGGAGAGGCGCTGGGGCTGCGCTGGGATGACGTCGATCTGGTGCGCCGCCGGGTCGTCATCCGTCAGCAGGTCGTCCAGATGAACCTTCAGTCGGTCGAGGCTAGCTGTCAGTACTGCGGAGAAGCGCACCCGGGGATCGGGATCACGGAGCCGAAGACGGACGACAGCGCGGCCGTGGTGCACCTGGATGCCGGGACCGTGTCTGTGCTGCTGTCCCAGCAGCTGGCGCAGGGCGAGGAGCGGGAGGCATGGGGGGACGCATACCGGGACCACGGGCTGGTGTTCGCCCGGGAGGACGGTGCGCCGATCCGGCCGAGTTGGCTCACTGCGCGGTTCTTGGAGCTTCAGGAGGGTGTGACCGTCCCTGTGAGCGCGGAGGACCCGGAAGGCACTCAGCGGCCGCTCAGGCGCGTCCGGCTGCATGATCTGCGGCACGGCACGGCGTCCCTGATGATCGCGGCCGGCGTGGACGTGGCCGTGGTGTCCAAGGTGCTGCGCCATTCGACGATCAAGCTCACCGTGGACACGTACGGACACCTGCTGCCGGGGGTCGGCGAGGCCGCCGCGGAGCAGCGCGCAGGCATGATCCCGCGGGCGGCGTCTCGCACCGATGGCCACAGTTCGGCCAAGAATGGGGCCTAATCGGCCTCGGAGACAAGGGAAGAGGCCCCGCTGAGCGGAGCATTCAGGTCCCACGCTAACGCCCGTCGACTTCTCGCGCCCGATGGGGACTGGCTTGGCTGAGCATCCACGACGAGTGGGCCTATACCGGCCGACACTGGCCGATCCACGCAGCACCCTACCGAGGTGCTACAACCGCTGCACGCGGCGGCCGATTTCCTTCGCAGCGTCGACTACCAGGGGTGCGAACTCCAGGCAGCGTTCCCTGGTCATCCGACTGCTCGGGCCTGAGACAGACAGGGCGCCGAGGGGGATGCCCTCCGAGCCCACCAGGGGCGCGCCGACCGAACTGATTCCCTCAAACAGTCCACTGCTGTTGAGGGAAAACCCCTCTTTGCGGACCTGACGCACCCGGTCGAGCACCGCGTGGCGGTCGGTGAGGGTCTGCGGCGTGCGGGGCGCCAGCGACCCTTCGAGGATGTTGTCGATCTCTTCGTCAGGTAGGGCGGACAGGAAGGCGAGCCCGGTGGCCGCGGCGTGGTATGGGATGACAGTACCCAGCGGGAAGAACGCCCTGAGCTCATGCGGGGAGTCGAGGCGTTCAATGAGCACCAAATGCCCGGCCTCCTGTGCCACGAGATGGACCGTTTCCTTCGTCTGCAATTGCAGACGGTTCATGCTCTCGAGCGCCATCTCCCGCAGCGTGGTGTCCACCGAGACCCCGCGCCCCAGCCAAGCGAAGTGCGGCGTCAGGGACCAGGCCAGCGAAGGCGCCGGTGCCTGCGTCGCCCACCCGCCTTCCTGAAGCGTGCGCAATAACCGCAGCGCCGTGGCCTTGGACATGTCCAGCCGTCGAGCCAGCTCGGACAGGCCCAGCGGACCTGCTGCTGCCAGATCTTCGACCAGCCCGAGCGCGGCCGAAACACTGTGGGTCGCCATGCGTGACTCTCTTCCCGGAGGTCCGCAAACTCGGCCTCCATCTGGTCTGTTGACCGACTCACGAATGTGATCTAGGTTACTCGGTGTCAGTCAGTGAACCGTTGGTTCACCTAGTGAACCACAAGGAAGGAGGGGCGGCAATGGAGGTTTCCTTCGCGGCCATCCTGATTTTTGTGGCGGTCTTCGTGGTCGCCACTCTGCGCAAGGTCCATTTGGGCGTCATCATGCTGGCCGCGGCTGCCGGGGTGGGCATCTGGATGGGCGGCATGGGCCTCGACGAGGTCATCGATGGCTTCCCCGTCTCGCTGCTCATCCTCTTGGCCGGTGTCACCTACTTCTTCGCCATCGCTCAGGCCAACGGGACCGTCGACCGCCTCATCGACGCCGTCATCGCCCGGGTCGGCGACCGCGCCGCCGTGCTGCCCTTCGCCATGTTCGCCCTCACCACTGGCATCGCCGCCATGGGCGCGCCTTTGGCCGGCCTGGTCATGTTGCCGATCGCCATGCCGCTGGCCAAGAAATACGGGATTGACCGGGCCCTGATGGGCCTCGCCGTCGGCTCGGGCATCAGCGCCGGCGGGTTCGCACCCACCAGCCTCTTCGGCATCGTCACCTACGGGACCGCCCATTCAGTGGGGATCCCGCTGAATCCCTTGGTGCTGTTCGCCATCGCCCTCGCCTTCAACCTAGTGCTCACGGTGGCGGCCTTCTTCATGTTCGGCGGCCTTCGGCTTCTCAGATCCGCCCCGCGCATCGACCCGGATGCGACCCCGCGCCCGGGCCTTGCCGGTAAGTCACCACTGCCGCAGCACCCTTTCGAGAAGGAACAGTTTGCCGCCCGGTCCCAGTCCGTGACCACGGCACTGCTGGAACGCGAAGCTCAGGCACCAGCGCCCAAGACCCGGATGAGCGTCGCCCAGATCGCCACCATCCTGTGCATGGTCGGCCTGGTGGTCAGCGTCATCGTGGTCGCCATGATGGGCATGGACCCGGACATCGGGATCCTGTGCTTCGTCTTCGCCACCGTGCTCGCCCTCATCGACCCGCAAACCGGCAAGGGCGCCGTCGCCAAGATCGACTGGTCCACCATCCTCATGGTCGGTGGCATCATCACCTTCGTCGGCGTGCTGCAGCACGTGGGCGCCGTGGACATGCTCGGCGAAACCGCCAGCCAGATCGGCGCGCCGCTCATCGCCGCCTTCGTGATCTGCTTCATCGGGGCACTCGTCTCCGCGTTTGCCTCCACCACCGGCATGCTGGCCGCCCTGGTGCCACTGGCCATCCCGCTGGTGTCCGGCGGGGACCTTGCCGGTTGGGCCGTCATCGCGGCCCTGGGCGTGTGCTCCTCCATCGTGGACGTCTCCCCGTTCTCGACCGTCGGCGCCACCGTGGTAGCCACGGTCGATGAGGTCGAGCGCCCCCGCATCACCAACATCCTGACCAAGTGGGGGCTGTCCATGGTCCTCGTGGGTCCGCTCATGCTGATCGGCACCCTGGTCCTCCCCTCGGCGTTCTGATGCCGGCTCCAATAACCACACCCACCCGAAGGAGACCGTCATGACCACCACCCCCGCGCTTCCCCTCGACGGCGTGACCGTCATCGACCTCAGCCGAGCCCTGGCCGGCCCCTACTGCACGGCCCTGCTGGCCGACATGGGCGCCCGCGTCATCAAAATCGAGTCCGGCGCCGGCGACCCCTCACGCCAATGGCCCCCTTTCGACGGCGAGGACAGCCTGTACTTCGACTCGGCGAACCGGAACAAGGAATCCCTCTGGCTCGACCTGTATACCGACGAAGGCAAGGAGTTGTTCCGCCAGTTGCTCTCTCGGGCGGACCTGCTGGTCGAGAACTACAAGCTGGGAACCCTGGAGAAGATGGGCTTCGGACCCGACGAACTGGCCGAAGCCAACCCCGATCTCGTCCACGTCAGTGTGAACGCCTACGGGCTGCACGGCCCTCTCAAGCACCTGCCCGGCCTCGACCAAGTCATCCAGGGCATCACCGGCCTGACCTCGGTGACCGGCCCGGCCGACAGTGAGGGCTACCGCGTCGGGTTGCCCATCGTGGACATCGCCTCCGGGATGATCGCGGCCTTCACCGCCGTGTCCCTGCTGCTCGGCCGTGACCGCGGCAACCTGGCACGCTCCGGAGCCACATCCCTGTACGAGACCGCCCTGGCGATGTCCGTGTTCCAGGGCCAGAAGGCCATCACCACCGGGCACGCCCCCGAACGCCAAGGCAACAGCCACCCGAGCATCACCCCCTACGGCTCCTACCCCACCGCCACCGACTCCATGGTCCTGGCGGTCTCCACACAACGGCACTGGACGGACTTCTGCACCCTCATCGACCGCCCCGACCTGACGGCCGACCCACGCTTCGCCACCGGCCAGGACCGCACCGCCCACCGCGAGGCACTCGACGCCGAGATCACCCAGGCACTGGCCACCCGGCCAGCCGAAACGTGGCTGGCCGAACTACGCCAGCTCGGCATCCCGGCCGGACCCATCCTCGACTACCAGCAGGCCATGGACTCCGAGCAGACACAGGCCCTCGGCATGATCCGGGACACCACGACCCCGGACGGCCGGCAACTGCGCCTGCTGCGTGGCCCCGTCACGGTGAGCGGCGAGCCGGTCACCGTCCGCACGGCGCCACCTCGACTGTCGGCCGACGCGCGAAACATCCTGCGCGGACTCGGCCACAGCGACGAAGACGTGGACCGCATGGCGGCAGACGGCATCATCCGCGACGACTTGCACGAGCTGGCGGGGGCGGGTCAGCGATGAACGCGGCTACCGAAACCGGCGGCATCACGGTCAGCGTCACCGACGGCATCGGCCGTCTGATTCTAGACCGGCCCAGTCACAAAAACTCGCTGACCAAGGCCATGTGCCTAGAACTGACCGAGGCGGTCACCCGACTCGACGCCGATCCGGACGTCGCGGTCATCACCCTGCAGGGGGCCGACGGCAACTTCTGTGCCGGGGCAGGACTCGACCAGTTCGACCAAGTGCTCTTCGACGGGGCGGACGATGGATCAGCCGGTCCGGGCACGGACCGGTTGAGCGAAGCCGACGCGGCCATCCGGGCCACCCGGAAGCCGACCGTGGCCCTCGTCGAGGGAATCTGCATGGGAGGAGGCTGGCAGATCGCAGCCGCGGCCGACGTCGTGGTGGCGTCCACGACGGCCCGTATTGCCGTCACCCCTTCGAAGTTGGGCATCGTCTATCCGCGAGCCGGGCTCGAGCGACTCGCGGACCGCGTGGGCATGGACCGCGCGAAATACCTGCTCTTGACCGCCTCTGAGGTGACCCCCACACAGGCCGAGCAGTGGGGACTCGTCACCGTGCTGTTCGAGGCCGAGACGTTCGCGGCGCAGGCCGCCGGGGTCGTATCGACCATCCGGTCTCGGTCCCTGTTCTCCAACGTATCCCACAAACGCCTGCTGGACGGCTACGCCGAACGAGGCTCCGGCGTGGACATCTCCGAGGACGCCCGCCACGCCTACGAGGCCGATTGGACTCGAACTTGGGAGGACTTCCGGACCGGCCCAGACCTGGCCGAGGGACGGAGGGCCTTCGCCGCCAAGGAACGTCCTGCCTTCCCCTGGACACTGCCAGAAGACCAGGCGGTTCATCTATAGGATCCGGGCGGAAACGACAACGGCACTGGTGCAGAGGACGCGGCACCAGTGCCGTTGCATCTCCCAAGGCAAGTCCCAAGGTGTTCCGGCAGCGGACAGGAGGCCGCCGCAAGGTGTACAGCAGTCCGTCGCCGCGGCTGCCGCGGAGCAACGCGCTGGCATGATCCCGCGGGCGGCGTCTCGCGCCAATGGCCACAGTTCGGCCACAAATCGGGACTAAATGGCCCTGGAGACGAGGGAAGCGGCCCCGCTGAGCGGGGCCGCTTCCCTTTGTTTACGCGGATGGTAAGGGATTCGAACCCTTGGCACGGGGTTACCGCGCACTGGTTTTCAAGACCAGCTCCTTCGGCCGCTCGGACAACCATCCAGAAGGTCCAGTCTAGACGGCCGGCGCCCGGTTGCCGTGCGGGTGGCAGGGAACCGGCCTGACGGTAGATCATGGACGGAGCCCTGCCCGCGCGCGTCCGGCGTGCACCGATTGCCCACAGCCACGGAGGAACCATGACCACGCAGCCCCGGGACGCGTCCCACCCGACCATGCAGGCCATCTCCTACACCGGCGCCGGCGGTCGTGAGGTCGTGACCGTCGTCGAGTCCGAGATCCCCGTCGCAGGACCGGGGGAGGTGCTCATCCGGGTGCACGCCGCCGGGATCAACCGGGCGGACCTGTTGCAGCGGGCGGGGAACTACCCGGTGCCTCCCGGTGCCCCGGACGGGCCGGGGCTGGAGGTCTCCGGGACGATCGAGGAGACCGGGGCCGGCGTCGGGCCCTGGGAGTTCGGCACGCCCGTCTGCGCCCTGCTCACCGGCGGGGGGTACGCCGAGTATGTCGCGGTCCCGGAGGGGCAGGTGGTCCCGGTGCCCGACGGCGTCTCCCTCATCGATGCGGCCGGCCTGCCGGAGGTGGCCGCCACGTGCTGGTCCAACCTCGTGATGGAGGCGGGCGTCCAGGCCGGGGACTGGGTCCTCGTCCACGGCGGCACCGGGGGCATCGGCTCCTTCGCCCTGCAGCTGCTGGCCGCGCTGGGGGCGCGTCCGCTGGCCACCGCCGGCAGCCCGGAGAAGGTCGAGCGCTGCCTCGAGCTGGGGGCTGAGGCCGCCGTCAACCACCGCGAGGAGGACTTCGTGGAGCGCGTGCGGGATATCACCGGCGGGCATGGCGCGGACGTCATCCTGGACGTCATCGGGGCGAAGTACCTCGAGCGCAATGTCGACGCCCTGGCCCGGGGCGGCCGCCTGGTGGTCATCGGCCTGCAGGGCGGGGGCTCGGGGACCCTGCCGCTCGGGAAGCTGATGGGCGTCAACGGCTCGGTGACCGGGACCCTGCTGCGGCCGCGTCCGGTGCAGGAGAAGGCGGAGATCATGCGCCAGGTCCGCGACCAGGTCTGGCCGCTGGTCAGCGCCGGGAAGATCCGCACGACGACGGACACCGCCTTCCCCCTGGACCGTGCGGCACAGGCCCAGGACCGTTTCGAGGAGGCGGATCGCACCGGCAAGGTACTGCTCGTCACCGAGGCCGCCGCCGCGGACACCGCCGACGCCGTGCACTCCGGCGCGCAGCGGCACCGCCCGTGATGGCCGGGCCGTTCGCACGCGGACGCCAGCAGCGGAAGGACGATCGCGAGCTCGGCACCGACCTGTGGCGCCGCTGTTATGACTGGTTCGCCCGGTCCCTGGACCGGTACTGGCAGGTCGTGGACGAGGCGCAGCGCAGCGGGAGCATCCCGCAGGACGAGATGAACGGGCTGGTGAACGCCGGCAACGTGCTGGCCGAGCTGCTGCCGCGGGTCCGGCGGCTGTGCGTCGAGGCCCGGCGGGAACACCCCGAGCACGGGATGGAGATCCCGGCGCCCGTCTCGGACCTGCACCGGGTGCTGTCCCGGGCCGCCAACGACCTGGCCACCACGGCGCAGGCGGCCGCCATGTTCCGGCTCGGCCAGTCCTCCCTGCAGTCCGTGGGACGCCGGGCCGAGAAGGTCATCGCGGCGGTGGAGGAAGCAGAAACGCTCCGCCCCGAGACCTGAGTCCCGGAGGCGGAGCGCGTCTGCTGCGGAGCCCCCTGCCGGATTCGAACCGGCGACCTGCTCTTTACGAGGGAGCTGCTCTGGCCAGCTGAGCTAAGGAGGCGTTACCGTGGCGCCCGCCGTGCGAGTGCCACGGCTGTCCATGGTAGCGGCAGGGTGGCCTGCCGGGCAAAGCGTGTCACGCAGCCGGGGCCGGACGGACCGCACCGGGGCGCCCGGTGCGGTCCACAACCCACAGATGACGTTCACTTCACGGCCAACCCCCGGACAGCTGGGTGCGGTGGAGTGGGACGACCATGAACGAGACCCCGGCACCTGCCCGGGCCGTCGTCGAGGGGAGAACGGACGTGACGATGCCCTCCACCACCCGTCCGGGGCCCGGCCTGGAACCGGCGCGCCCCCTGAGGCTGGCCGTGCTCGACATGTCCGGCACCACGGTCGACGAGGGCGGCCTGCAGGACGAGGCGTTCAGCACGGCCCTCCGCGAGGAGGGGATCGAACCGGGTGGCTCCCGGCATGACGCGCTGGTGGGTTACTTCCGGCGGTCCCGCGGCACCCCCCGCCACGAGGTCTTCCGTTCGATCTTCAGTGAGGACGCGGTCGTCGCCCGGCGGGCCAACCGGCGCTTCGAGACCGCCTATGACGAGTTGCTCGCCGAGCGCGGGGTGCGGCCGGTTCCGGGAGCCGCCGAGGCCATGGCCGAACTGCGCGAGGCGGGGCTGAAGATCGTGCTGACCACCGGCTTCGCCCGGCACACGCAGAACATGATCCTGGAGTCCCTGGGGTGGATGGGCGTCTCGGACCTGAGCCTGTGCCCCTCGGACGCGGGCCGGGGCGTGCCCTACCCGGACATGATCCTCACCGCCCTGCTGGCCCTGGACCTGGACGACGTCCGCTCCGTGCTCGTCGCGGGAGACACGGTCGGGGACATCCGTGCCGGCCGGCGCGCGGGGGCCGGGCTCACGGTCGGCGTGCTCTCCGGCTACCACGACGGGCCGGCGCTGACGGCGGCCGGGGCGACCGCCGTCGTGCCCTCCGTCCGGGACATCCCGGCGCTGGTCCGGGGCCGCTGACGGGGCTCGTCCCCGGCCGGTCACCTGCACCGGCCACCTGAACCGGTCACCGCCACCCGCGCCGGCCGGTCACGGACCCGGAGGCGTCAGGGGCAGGTCAGCCCGTCCTCGGGTACGGTCCCGTCCACGAGGTAGGCGTCCACGGCGTCCTCGATGCAGTCCCCGGCCCGACCGTAGGCCGTGTGGCCCTGGCCCTCCCAGGTCACCAGGACGGCCGACTCCAGCTGCTCGGCCAGGACCGAGGCCCACTCGTAGGGGGTCGCGGTGTCCCCGGTGGTGCCGACGACCACGATGGGCGCCGCGCCCGGAGCGCTGGCCGGGGCCGGTTCGCTCACCGGGGCCTCGGGCCACACGGCGCAGTACAGCCCGGAGTAGGCCAGGAACCGGCCCAGGGTCGGGGAGGCCTCGTCCAGCTCCGCGGCCTGCTCGCGCAGGACCTGCGTGTCCGCCGGCGCCGGCCCGTCGAGGCACTTGACGGCGGTGATCGCCGCGGTGACGTTCGAGTCGTACGTGCCGTCCTCGTCCCGTCCGGCACCCAGGTCGGCCAGGTGCAGCATCAGGTCGGGGTTGCCGTCCAGTGCGTCCTGGACGGCCGTGGTCAGCACGGGCCAGCTCTCGTCGGCGTTCAGCGCGAGGATCATCCCGGACACGAACGTGCTGGCCGGCACCTGGCGTCCGTCCGAGGCGGTCATCGGGGACTGCTCCACCTGCTCGAGGAGGCGCCGGACCTGGGCCACCGCGTCCTCCGTAGTCCCGGAGAGGGGGCAGTCGCTGCCGGCCAGGCAGTACTCCGCCCAGGAGGCCAGCGCCTCCTCGTAGGAGGCGGCCTGGGCCAGCGTCACCTCGGACTCGGGCAGGGACGGGTCCATGGCGCCGTCCAGCACCATGCGTCCCACGTTCTGCGGGAACAGCCCCGCGTAGGTGGCCCCCAGGTCGGTGCCGTAGGAGAAGCCCAGGAAGTTCAGCCGGTCGTCCCCGAGCACCGCGCGCAACAGGTCCATGTCCCGCGCGGAGCTCTCGGTGTCCACGTGGCCCAGGACCTCCCCGGTGTGCTCCTCGCAGGCCTCGGCGAACTCGCGGGCGGACTCGCGCAGCTGGTCGAGCCCCTCGTCCGTGGAGGGGTCGATGTGGCCCTCCCGGGCCTCGTCCATCTCCTCGTCCGTCAGGCAGGTGACCGGGGCGGAGCGGGACACGCCGCGGGGGTCGAAGCCGACCACCGTGTAGTGCTCCCGGACGTCCGCCGAGACGGCGTAGTCCAGTCCCTCGACCACCATGTCCACGCCGGAGACGCCCGGCCCGCCGGGATTGACCAGCAGGTGCGGGGCGTCCTCCCCGGCCCCGGCCGAGCGGACCAGGGCCAGTTCGATGCTGTCCCCGCCCGGGTCCGCGTAGTCCAGCGGGGCACTCGCGGTGGCGCACTCGAAGCCGCCCCGGTCCTGTTCGCAGTCCTGCCACTGCAGGTCCTGGTCGTAGTACTCCCCGAGGCCGTCGGGCACCTCCCCGGGGGCGGTTGTCCCGGGGCCGGCGGACCCGCCGGTGGCCTCCTGCCCGCCTCCCGACGTCGTCCCCTCCGCGCCGGTGCCCGTCCCGCCACCGGCCCCGCCCTCGGGGGTGCAGCCGGTCAGGAACAGTCCCGCGGCCAACAGGCCGGCGAGCAGGGGCACCCGACGGCCGGGACTGCTGCCGAGGGGGCGGAGGGAAGCACGGGGACTCTGGCGCACGCGGGGCCTCTCAGGGATGGTCGGGCGGTCGTCGGTCGAGGATCCGGTCCGGCAGGAAGCTGGTGGCCATCGCCTCGAGCGCCAACAGGGGCGGGACATTGCCGGCCAGCCGGCGCCGGGCCGTGGAGACGGCGTCGATCCGCTCCACGGTGCGTTCCGGGGAGGCGGCCCGGGCATAGGAGGCCAGCTCGTCGCGCAGGTGCTCGTTGACCAGTTCGGCGTCGGTGCCCAGCTGCAGGGCCAGCACGTCCCGGAACAGTCCCGTGAGGTCGATCATGGCCCGGTCCAGGGTGTCGTGCACGGCACGCTTGTTCCGCGCCGTCTGGGCGTCCTCGAGCCTCTTGACGTGGTGGCGCAGCTTGGCGGGAACCTTTTCGTCCTCGGCCAGGCCGAGGGACCGCAGCAGGTTCCGCCGTTCCTCGGCGTTGCGGACCTCGGCGGAGGAGGCGGCCTCCTGCTGGGTGACCTCCACGAGCTCCTTGGCCATCGCCACGGCGTCCGAGGTGGCCTTGACGCGCAGGGGCAGGTGCACCACGGACTCGCGGCGGGACCGCGATCCCTCGTCCCGGGCCAGGCGCCGGGCCATGCCCACGTGGGACTGGGAGGCCCGGGCGGCGAACAGGGCCAGGTCCGGGTCCAGGCCGTCGCGTTCCACCAGCAGGTCCGCCACCGCCCGCACGGCGGGGATCCGCAGGCCCACCTGGCGGCACCGGGACCGGATGGTGACCAGCACGTCGGCGGGGAGGGGGCGCACAGCATCCAGACGGTCCGCTCGGGCGGTTCCTCGATCGCCTTGAGCAGCACGTTCGTGGCCCGCTCCGTCATCCGGTCCGCGTCCTCCATGATGAAGATGCGCCAGCGCCCGGAGGTGGGACGGTCCTGGGCGAGCGCGATCAGGTCGCGGACCTCGTCGATCTTGTAGGTGACGTTCTCGGTGGCCAGCACCTTCACGTCCGCGTGGGTCCCGGCGGCGACGGTCAGGCAGGCGTGGCAGCTGCCGCAGCCCCGCCGCTCCGGGTCCTCGACCTCGCACTGCAGCGCCTGGGCGAAGGCCCGGGCCGCGTTGGACCGGCCGGATCCCGGCGGGCCGGTGAACAGCCAGGCGTGCGTGGGCCGGTCCGCCGCGGCGGCCCGGGACAACTGCTCGACGGCGGCCTGCTGGCCGGCCAGGTCGGCCCAGGCCGGCGCCAGGGCGACCGGGGCGGTCTGGTCCGCGGGGACGGGGGAGGGCGCGGTCATGACCGGCTCCCCTCGGACGGTGTCCCGTCGGTGGCCATCGCCCCGGAGCGGTCCCGCTGGCCCAGGAGTCCGGTGACCCGCTCCAGCACCTCATCGGCCAGCTCCGGAACCGGCCGCGCGGCGTCCAGCACCAGGTACCGGCCCGGGTCGGCGGCCGCACGGTCGGTGAAGGCCGCCCGGATGCGCGCGTGGAAGGACTCCGGCTCGGACTCCATCCGGTCCGGCCCGGCGCCCCCGGCCGACTGCTCGCGCAGGGCCCGCCGCGCGGCGGCCGTGCCGGTGGCCACGTCCAGCAGGACCGTGAGGTCCGGGTGCAGTCCGTCGGTGGCCCACTCGTTCAGCTGCGCCACCGTCTCGGTACCGAGGTCCCGTCCGGCGCCCTGGTAGGCCACGGAGGAGTCCACGTAGCGGTCGGTGACCACGATCCGCCCGTCCGCCAGGGCCGGGACCACCAGCTGGCGCACGTGCGCAGACCGGGAGGCGGCGAACATCAGGGCCTCGGTGACGGCGTCGATGGGGGCATACCGCGGATCCAGGACGAGCTCGCGGAGCCGCTCGCCGATGTCGGTCCCGCCCGGTTCGCGGGTCGGCAGCACGTCGTGGCCGGCGGCCCGGAGGCGCTCGACCAGCAACCGGGCCTGGGTGGACTTGCCCGAACCGTCCCCGCCCTCGAAGGCGATGAACACGCCCCGCCCTCGGGTTCCGGGGACGGTGGCAGCAGGCGTCTCAGTCACCGATCCAGCCTACCGGCGGCGGCGTCACGGTGCCGAACGATCCACGGCGCGGGCCCGGCGGCGGACGTACGATGTGGCCCATGCATCCCGAAACCCTCTTGGTCAGTGCCGCCCGTCCCGCGAAGGAGGTCGACGCGCCCGTCAACGAGCCCGTGCACCTCACCTCCACCTTCGTGGGATGGGAGGCCGGGGGTGGTGCCGACCGCCGGGTCTACGGCCGGATGTCCAACCCCTCCTGGGACGGACCCGAGGAGCTGCTGGCCGCGCTCGAGGGGGTGCCGGACCCACAGTCCACCCCGGCCCTGCTGTTCTCCTCCGGCATGGCCGCGATCGCCGCGGCACTGCACCTGGTCCCGGTCGGCGCACGCGTCATCGCACCGCAGCACGCCTACAACGGCCTGACCTCGCTGCTGGAGAGCATGGGCGACTCCGGCCGGCTGAGCGTCGACCAGGTGGACATCACGGACACCGCGGCGGTCGTCGGAGCGCTCGAGGGGGCCTCGATCCTGTGGCTCGAGTCCCCGACCAACCCGATGCTGGAGGTCGCGGACCTGCCCGCGCTCACCGAGGCCGCGCACGCGGCCGGGGCGCTCGTCGTCGTGGACAACACCTTCGCCACGCCCCTGGTGCAGCGTCCGCTCGACCTCGGGGCCGACGTCGTGGTGCACTCCGTGACCAAGTACCTGGCCGGGCACTCCGACGTGGTGATGGGCGCGGCCGTCACCGCCGACCCGGAGCTGCAGGCCAGGCTGCACGCCCACCGGACCCTGCACGGGGCCATCGCCGGGCCGATGGAGGCCTTCCTGGCGCTGCGCGGGATGCGCACCCTCGCCCTGCGCCTGGAGCGCTCGCAGGCCAACGCGGCCGAGCTGGCCCGCCGGGCGGAGGCGGCCCGGCGCGAGGGCACCCTGCCGATCGCCGCCGTGCGCTACCCGGGACTGGCGGGGCACCCGCAGCACGCCCTGGCGGCGCGGCAGATGCACGGTGGCTTCGGTTCCGTGCTGACCGTCGAGGTCGCCGCCGGCCGCGGTGAGGACGGGGCCGATCCGGCCGAGGACGAGTCCGCGGCCGCGGCCGACGCCGCGGTGCGGGCCCTGCGGCTGTGGGTGCCGGCCACCTCGCTGGGCGGTGTGGAGTCGCTCGTCGAGCGCCGGCGTCGCTTCGCCGCGGAGCCGAGGACCGTGCCCGCCGGGCTGCTGCGGCTCAGTTGCGGGATCGAGCACGTGGACGACCTGTGGGACGACCTCGTGCAGGCACTGCGCGCCGCCGCGGCCGAGGACCGCGCCCACCGCTAGGCTGTCCCCATGAGCGCCTGGATCCTGGTCACCTCCATCGAGAACTGGTTGTACATCGCACTGTCGGTGGTGGCCGTGGTCCTCGAGGTCTGGGCGCTGGGCGACTGCCTGACCCGGCCCGCCCACCAGTTCGAGCGCTCCGGCCAGAAGCAGAAGTCGTTCTGGCTGATCCTCACCGGCGTGGCCGGCGTGGTCGGGGTCCTGACGTTCCTGGGCTCCATCAGCAGCCTCGGCGCCGGCTTCGGCCTGTTCCAGATCGCGGCCCTGTGCGTGGCCGCCGTGTACCTGGCCGGACCGCGCACCGAGCTGAAGATGTTCGGCCGGGGAGGCCCGTCGCACTACGGCTACTGACCGTTCCGGGCTTCGGGCCGCCTATAGGATGTGCCCATGGCTGAGACCCCGTACAAGCTCGTCCTGCTGCGGCATGGCCAGAGCGACTGGAATGAGAAGAACCTGTTCACCGGCTGGGTGGACGTCCCCCTGACCGAGAAGGGCCGCCGGGAGGCGGTCCGCGGCGGTGAGCTGCTCTCCGAGGAGGGGCTGCTGCCGGACGTGCTGTACACCTCGCTGCTCAAGCGCGCCATCACCACCGCCAACCTGGCCCTCGAGGCCGCCGACCGGCAGTGGATCCCGGTCAAGCGCGACTGGCGGCTGAACGAGCGCCACTACGGCGCCCTGCAGGGCAAGGACAAGGCCGAGATCCGCGAGGAGTTCGGCGAGGATCAGTTCATGGTCTGGCGCCGGTCCTATGACACCCCGCCGCCGGTGCTCGACGACTCCTCCGAGTGGTCCCAGTCCGGGGACCCGCGCTACGCCGACCTGGGCGAGGACGCCCCGCGCACCGAGTGCCTCAAGGACGTGGTGACCCGCCTGCTGCCCTACTGGGAGTCCGAGATCGTGCCGGACCTCAAGGCCGGCAAGACCGTGCTCATCGCCGCCCACGGCAATTCGCTGCGGGCCCTGGTCAAGCACCTGGACGGCATCTCCGACGAGGACATCGCCGGGCTGAACATCCCCACCGGCATCCCGCTGTACTACGAGCTGGACGAGGACCTCAAGCCGATCACGGCGCACGGGCGCTACCTGGACCCGGAGGCCGCCGCCGCCGGCGCTGCCGCCGTGGCCGCCCAGGGGGCCCAGAAGTAGACCGGATCCCGCACCGACGACGACGGCCGTCACCTTCCGCGGAAGGCGACGGCCGTCGTCGTCGGTGGGGCCGGTCGCGGCCCGGGCCGCGACGGGTCAGTCGATCTCGATGACGGGCTCCCACTCGCCGGTGGCGAGGTAGGTGACCTTGCGGGCCACGGAGACACCGTGGTCGGCGAAGCGCTCGAAGAACCGCGAGGCCAGCGTGACGTCCGCGGTGGTGGCACCGCTGGCGTTCCAGCCGGCCGAGTTCACGGTCTTGAAGTTCTTCGCGTGGAGCTCGTTGATGGCCACGTTGTGCTTGACGATCTCCTGGGCGTGGACCGTGTCGTGGGTGGCCAGCAGCTTCTCGACCTCGGTGGCCACGGCCACGCAGTGGTCGGCCATCTGCCGGAAGTCCTCGCGGACCGGCTCCGGGGCGGCCAGGTCCGGGTAGCGGCGGCGGGCCTGCTGGGCGATGTGCCGGGCCAGGTCGCCCATGCGCTCCAGCGAGGAGCTCATCCGCAGGGCACCCACCACGGAGCGCAGGTCGGTGGCCACCGGGCCCTGCAGGGCCAGCAGCTCGATGGCCTTCTCGTCCACGGAGGTCTGCAGGTAGTCGATCCTGGCGTCCTCGGAGATGACGGCCTCGGCCAGCTCCACGTCCGCGGTCTCGAAGGCGGTCCGCGCCTTCTCCATGGCCTCGCGGACCAGGCCGGCGATCTCCACCAGCTGGTCGCCCAGGGCCTTCAGGTCGGCTTGGAACAGTTCACGCATGGATGGTCCCTCTTTTCCGGTCAATGGGCTCGGGAATGTCCCGGCGGCGCAGGGCGCCGGCACCCCGGACGGGGCACGGGGCCTCGGTCATCCTTCCCAGGGAAGATGAACAGTCGTTGAACCGCGGGAACGTTCCGGTGCCAGTATGCCCTGCGCCGGGCACGGGGTGCGCGGTGGGTAGTCTGGACCGCGTGACGGATCCCGTGGTGGTTGGAGTGGTGTGCGGCCTCATCGGCCTCGTGCTGGGCGTGCTGTCCATGGTCGCCTTCCGCATCTCCGAGCGCAGCCGCGCCGTGCACCTGACCGTGGGCGAGCCCAGCATCCCGGACGGTGCCGCCGAGGTCCTGTCCGTCATCGGCCGGGCCTACGTGGTGGTCGACGCCGTCAACGGGGTGGTCCGAGCCAACCCCTCCGCCTACGCCTTCGGCCTGGTGCGGGGCCACAGCCTGGCCCATGACGAACTGCTCGAGCTCACCGACCGCGTCCGCGCCGACGGGATCATCGTGGACCGCCGCTACGAGCTGCCCCGGGGCCCGGTCGGCCAGGGCATCCTGGTCGTGCAGCTGCGCGTGGCGCCCCTGGCGGACGAGTACATCCTGATCCTCGCCGACGACCGCTCCGAGATCTCCCGGACCGAGGCCATGCGCCACGACTTCGTGGTCAACGTCTCCCACGAGCTGAAGACCCCGGTCGGCGCCATCTCGTTGCTGGCCGAGGCCATCGACGGCGCCGCCGACGACGAGGTGGCCGTGCGCCGCTTCGCGGGCCGGCTCAGCGTGGAGTCCACCCGTCTGGCCGCCCTGGTGCAGGACATCATCGAACTGTCCCGGCTCCAGGCCAAGGACACCGTGCGGGCGGGGCAGCCGGTCGACCTCAACCGGGTGGTCGGCGAGGCCGTGGACCGCTCCCGGTTGCCGGCGGAGGCCCGCAACATCGACATCAAGGTGGCCGGCCGGATCGAGTCCACGGTGCACGGGGACCCGGACCAGCTGATGACCGCCCTGCGGAACCTGATCGACAACGCCGTGCGCTACTCCCCGGAGGGCACCACGGTGGGCGTCGGGCTGAAGTCGGTCCGCGGCCTGGCCCAGATCTCGGTGACCGACCAGGGGGTCGGGATCCCGGAGGACGAACAGGACCGGATCTTCGAGCGGTTCTACCGGATCGACGCCGCCAGGTCGCGCCAGACGGGCGGTACCGGTCTCGGACTGAGCATCGTCAAACATGTAATCTCGAATCATGGGGGGAAGTGACCGTCTGGTCACAGCCGGGCCGGGGCTCGACGTTCACGGTCCGCCTCCCGGAGATGGAACCCGACGCTGGTGTGCAGCTCGGCAGGTCAGTGGAAGCACGGGGTGGCAACGCGCCTGCCGCCGGGGAAGGAGCCCAGTCGTGAGCCGGATTCTGATCGTGGAGGACGAGGAGTCGTTCAGCGACCCGCTGTCCTACCTGCTCGGCAAGGAGGGCTTCGAGGTGGAGGTCGTGGCCGACGGCCACGAGGCGATCGTGGAATTCGACCGGGCCGGGGCCGACCTGGTGCTCCTGGACCTGATGCTGCCCGGCCAGTCCGGCACGGAGGTCTGCCGCCAGCTGCGCCAGCGCTCCAACGTCCCCGTCATCATGCTCACTGCGAAGGACTCCGAGATCGACAAGGTGGTCGGACTGGAGCTCGGTGCGGACGACTACGTCACCAAGCCCTACTCCTCCCGTGAGCTGGTCGCCCGCATCCGCGCGGTGCTGCGCCGCCAGGGGGAGCCCGAGGAGCTCATCAGCTCGACCGTCCAGGCCGGACCCGTCCGGATGGACATCGAGCGCCACGTCGTCTCCGTGAACGGGGAGCAGGTGTCCCTGCCGCTGAAGGAATTCGAGCTGCTGGAGATGCTCCTGCGCAACTCCGGCCGCGTGCTGACCCGGGGCCAGCTGATCGACCGTGTCTGGGGGTCGGACTACGTGGGGGACACCAAGACCCTGGACGTCCACGTCAAGCGACTGCGCGGCAAGATCGAGCCCGATCCCTCCCACCCGAAGTACCTCGTGACCGTGCGCGGGCTCGGCTACAAGTTCGAGCCCTGAGGGGCGCCCGGCGCCGGGGACGCGACGGCCTGTCCGTCGGCCACCGGTGCCGCGGACCGGAGCCCGACGGCAGGACGCCGCGGGCGCCGGTCACCGACGGCGAAGGGCCGGCACCGTGCGGTGCCGGCCCTTCGCCGTCGTGCTGGTTGACCGGCGCCCCGTGGGGCGGTGGTCAGTGGCCGCCTTCCTCGGCGGCCGGGGTCTCGTAGAGGTGGGCGCCGGGGCTCGCGTCCGCACCGCCGGGCACGAACGGACGGTACTCCGGCAGGGTGCCGTCCAGGATGGTGACGTCGACCTGCTCGGTGGCGGTCTCGGCGCCGCCGGTGACCTCGACGGTCGCCTCGACCATGCCGCCGGGGAAGCCACCCGAGCTCGGGATGACCTGCTCGTTGGCGGGGTCCTCGAGCTTGAGGGACTCGCCGGCCGGGACGGAGAACCGGGTCTCGGTGCCGTCCACCGTGATGCTCACCTCGAGGTTCTCCTCGGAGGTGTCCGCGGCGATGGTGCCGATGTAGCGGGCCTCCGTGTCCGGACCGCTGGTGATCAGCGCGACGTTGCGCAGCTCGGCCTCGCCGACATTGGCCACGATGCCGTCCGACGGGGCGTACTGCAGGGTAGTGGCCTGCTGGTTGATGGCGCTGCAGCCGGTGGCGCCCAGCAGGGCGACGGCAGCCAGTCCGGCCACGGCGGCATTGCGGGCAGTGGCCTTGCGGGCGGCGAGCTTCACGGTGGGATCTCCTCGGGTGCGGACAAAGTGCGCGGGGGCCATCCGCCGGTGCCGACGGCACGGCAGATGACAGGGCGCGGTGCTGACACGAGACTACCGTACCGGCCCCTCCCCTCCCGCTGCGCGACGGGGGCGTGACGCGGTCGGGGGACGGTCCACCGGGGGCGAATTGTGTCCGTTCCCGCCGCGGGCGCAAGCATCGACACGCGCTCCGAAAATGTGACGTGGTAAACTTTGCCGGAGTGAAAGGGGACCACTCACATGGTTTTTGAGGTCGGAGAAACTGTTGTTTACCCCCACCACGGTGCGGCCCGGATCGAGGAGATCAAGATGCGCACCGTCAAGGGTGAAGAGAAGATGTACCTCAAGCTGAAGGTGGCCCAGGGCGACCTGACGATCGAGGTGCCGGCGGAGAACGTGGACCTGGTCGGGGTGCGGGACATCGTGGACGGTGAGGGCCTCGAGGAGGTCTTCCGCGTGCTCCAGGCGGAGTTCACCGAGGAGCCCACCAACTGGTCGCGCCGCTACAAGGCCAACCTGGAGAAGCTGGCCTCCGGGGACGTCATCAAGGTGGCCGAGGTCGTGCGCGACCTGTGGCGACGGGACCAGGACCGCGGACTGTCCGCCGGGGAGAAGCGCATGCTGGCCAAGGCCCGCCAGGTGCTCGTCTCGGAGCTGGCCCTGGCCAAGAAGACCTCCGAGGACGAGGCCACCGAGCTGCTGGACGAGACCCTCGCCGCCTGAGGGGCAGTGGACTCGCAGCCCCTCGCGCCGCTTCCGTCCCGGCCCCGGTCAGACCCCGATCACCGAGTCGGTCCGGTCCGGCGAACGAGCGGACTGAACCTAGACTGACAGCATGCGTTCGACCCTGTTGATCGTGGCCGCCGGAAGCGGCTCCCGCCTGCAGGCCGGCCTGCACAAGGCGCTCGTGGACCTCGGCGACGGCCGCAGCCTGTTGCAGCACTGCCTGGACTCGGTGGCGCGCGCCGCTGATGCCGCCGCCCTCGACCTGGCCGGGATCGTGGTGGTCGTGCCACCCGATCCCCGCGCCGCCGAACCGCTGGAACAGGTGTGCCGGGACTTCGCCGCCCGGACCGGGCTGACCGTGCAGGCCGTGCCGGGCGGAGCCGAGCGCGCCGACTCGGTGCGGGCCGGACTCGCGGCGGTCCGTGCCGGTGCCGTGGCGGACAGCACGGCCGGCCCGTTCGGCCGCCACGCCGTCCTCGTCCATGACGCCGCCCGGCCGTTCGTCCCCCCGGCGGTGTTCCGCGCGGTGACCGCCGCGCTGGAGGCCGGCGCGGTCGCCGTCGTGCCCGGCCTGCCGGTGGTGGACACCATCAAGACCGTCTCCGTGCCGGGTGCTCCCGGTGAGCGGGCCGCGCCGGACATCGAGGAGGGGTCGGGCCTGGACCACGAACCGGAATGGGTGACCGGGACCCCGTCCCGGTCGACGCTGCGCGCCGTCCAGACCCCCCAGGGATTCGACCTGACCGCCCTGGAGGCCGCGCACCGTGCGGCCGCCGGTGGCCCCGCGCTGACCGATGACGCGATGGTGATGGAGGCGGCCGGACACGGGGTCGCCGTGGTACCCGGTGACCCGCTGGGGTTCAAGGTGACCACGCCCCTGGACCTGGTGCTGGCCAGGGCCCTGCTGCAGGAGGACCGATGACCGACCGAGAGCCCCCGATCCTGCCCCGTAGCGGGATCGGGACCGACGTCCACGCCTTCGCCCCGGAGGGCGCGGACCGCCCGCTGTGGGTGGCCGGCCTGCACTGGCCCGGCGAGCCCGGCCTCTCCGGGCACTCGGACGGGGACGTGGTCGCCCACGCGCTGTGCGACGCCCTGTTCTCCGCCGCCGGGATCGGTGACCTGGGACAGCACTTCGGGACCTCGCGCCCGGAATGGTCCGGGGCTGCCGGGACCACGCTGCTCGCCGAGGCCTCGCGACTGGTCCGGGAGGCCGGATTCGGGGTCGGCAACGCGTCCGTCCAGCTGATCGGCAACCGGCCGAAGGTCGGAACGCGCCGTGCCGAGGCCGAACGGGTGCTGTCCGAGGCGGCCGGTGCGCCGGTCGCGGTCTCCGGCACCACCACGGACGCCCTCGGGTTCACCGGGCGCGGGGAGGGGCTGGCCGCGGTGGCCACCGCCCTGGTCTACCGGCTGGACTAGAGTCTCACCGTGGCACAACGCTTCTATGACACCAGGACCGCGACGGTACGGGACTTCGTCCCCCTGACCGAGGGCGAGGTCTCCCTCTACTACTGCGGTGCCACCGTGCAGGGCATGCCCCACGTGGGCCACGTGCGCTCGGCGATCGTCTTCGACATCCTGGTCCGCTGGCTCGAGCACACCGGGCTGAGGGTCACGTCCGTCCGCAACGTCACGGACATCGACGACAAGATCCTGGAGAAGTCCGCCGCCTCCTACGCGCCGGACTTCGAGGAGGACGACCTCTACCCCTCCGAGGAGCCGTGGTTCGCCCTCGCCTACCGCTTCGAGCAGGAGTTCGCCCGGGCCTACGCCACGCTCGGGGTCCGCCGGCCCACCTACGAACCGCGGGCCACCGGGCACATCCCCGAGATGTTCGAGCTCATCCAGCGCCTCGTGGACGCCGGCCACGCCTACCCGGCCGCCGACGGCTCGGGGGACGTGTACTTCGACGTGCGCTCCTGGACCGCCTACGGCGAGCTCACCCGCCAGCGGGTGGAGGACATGCAGGACGCGCCCGACGCCGACCCGCGCGGCAAGCGCGATCCCCGCGACTTCGCGCTGTGGAAGGGGGCCAAGGACTCCGACCCCCGGACGGCGACCTGGCAGTCACCGTGGGGTCGCGGCCGGCCGGGCTGGCACCTGGAGTGCTCGGCGATGGCGACCAAGTACCTGGGGTCCCGGTTCGACATCCACGGCGGGGGACTGGACCTGCGCTTCCCGCACCACGAGAACGAGCTGGCCCAGTCGGCCGCCGCCGGGGACGGGTTCGCGAACTTCTGGCTGCACAACGGCATGGTCACCTACGAGGGCGAGAAGATGTCCAAGTCGGTGGGCAACACGATCTCCCCGGAGGAGATGCTCTCCCTGGCCCGGCCCAAGGCGGTCCGGTACTTCCTGGGCCAGGCCCATTACCGGTCCCCGCTGGACTACCGCCCGACGTCCCTGCAGGAGGCGGAGGCCGCCGTGGAGCGGATCGAGGCCTTCCTGGACCGCGGCGCCGACGTGGTGGCCGACGCCCAGCTGCAGCGCGAGGAGGCCGCGGCGGCCGGGGACGGCCAGGCCGTGGAGGCCGTCTACGTGGCCGCGTTCAGCAGCGTGCCGCCGGCCTTCCGCGCCGCCATGGAGGACGACCTCAACGTCCCGCAGGCCCTGGCCGTCCTGCACGACTCCGTCCGGGCCGGCAACACCGCGCTGGCCGCCGGTGACGTGGCGGCGGTCGAGGAGCACTACGCGGACGTCCAGTCCATGGTGGAGGTCCTGGGCCTGGACGACGTCCCCGAGCCGCAGGCCGGGACCGACCCGGCCGCGCAGCACGCCCTCGACACCCTCATCCGCGCCCAGCTCGACGCCCGGGCCGCGGCCCGGGCCGCCAAGGACTGGACCACCGCGGACGCCATCCGGGACACCCTGGCCGCGGCCGGTGTCGTGGTGGAGGACTCGGCCGACGGCGCCCGCTGGTCCCTGCAGTAGGGGCCGGTCCCGGTGGTGCGGGGCCGTAGACTGGGGCAGTCCCCTCCCTCGCCAGAAAGGCACCACCGACATGGCCGCAGCACCACGCTCCGGATCCTCCCGCGGCAACAGCGGGAAGAAGGGCCCCCTGAAGGGCACCGGTGGACACGGCCGGAAGGCGCTGGAGGGCAAGGGCCCCACGCCCAAGGCCGAGGACCGCGTCTACCACAAGGCCCACCGGACCAAGCAGCTGGCCGAGCGTTCCTCGGCCAAGCGCGGCGGGACGCGCAACACCCGTTCCCGCCACGGTGACGAGACCGTGGCCGGGCGGAACTCCGTGGTCGAGGCCCTGCGCGCGTCCATCCCGGCCAAGGCGCTGCACGTGGCCACCCGGGTGGAGATGGACGAGCGGGTCCGGGAGGCCCTCAAGCTCGCCGCGGAGCGCGGGGTGCCGGTGCTGGAGAACAGCAAGGCCGAACTGGACCGGATGACGGACGACGCCATCCACCAGGGCCTCGTGCTGCAGGTGCCGCCCTACGAGTACGCCGATGCGCTCGGCCTCGCCCGGCAGGCCGTGCAGAAGTGGGAGAAGGGCTACCAGGCGGCCCCGCCGCTGCTCATCGCACTGGACGGGATCACGGATCCGCGGAACCTGGGCGCGATCATCCGTTCCGCCTCCGCGTTCTCCGCGGACGGCATCGTGGTGCCCTCCCGCCGGTCGGTGGGCGTGACCGCCACGGCCTGGAAGACCTCGGCCGGTGCCGCGGTGCGCGTCCCCGTGGCGCAGGCCGGCAACCTCAACACCGCCCTGCAGGAGTTCAAGAAGCTCGGCATCTTCGTCCTGGGCCTCGACGGCGGCGGTGACCAGTCCCTGCCCGGGCTGCCGCTGGCCACGGAGCCGGTGTGCCTGGTGGTCGGCTCGGAGGGCAAGGGCCTGTCCCGGCTGGTCCGGGAGAACTGCGACCAGATCGTCTCCATCCCGATCGCCTCGGACATGGAATCGCTGAACGCCTCGATGGCCGTGGGCATCTCGCTGTACGAGATCGCCGTCCAGCGGTCCGGGCACCGGCCGGCTGCCGAGGGGGCGGTCCAGGAGGAAACCGCCTGATGCCCATGACCCCTCGGCCCAGCGGCGGCGTCCCGGCCGGGCTGCGCGGCGCCAGCGGCCACCGGTCCCGGGCGTTCCCGCTGGGCGTGGCCGACTCGGTTCCCGGCGTGGTGGACGTCCCCGGGGCGGCCAACGTGGCCGTGTACGCCCCCGGCCTGTCCGCGGTGGACGTCGTCTTCACCGATCCGGACTTCCCGCCGGACGCCGTCCCCACCTCGGTCGACCTGCGCCGTGCACCCCTGTACGACGTCACGGACCACGTCCACCACGGGACCATCCATGGGCTGGGGTATGGAAGCCTCTACGCCTTCGTCGCCCGTGACCGGCGCATTCCCGGGGTCTGGAAGGTCCGCAGGCGGTCCTCGGGCAAGGTGCACGACCTGCCGCAGTTGCTGATCGATCCGTACGGGGACGCCGTCGTGGAGCGCGAGGGCCGGTACTGGTCGGTGCGGGTTCCCCCGGACTTCGACTGGGGCGGCGTCCAGAAGCCGCACGTTCCGCTGCGGGACACGGTCGTCTACGAGGCCCACGTCATCGGCCAGACCAAGCTGCACCCCGGGATCCCGGAGGAACTGCGGGGGACCTACGCGGGACTGGCCCACCCCGTCATGGTGGAGTACCTGAGGAACCTGGGGGTGACCGCCGTCGAGCTGCTGCCCATCCACCACCACCGGGACGAGTCCCACCTCCAGCGCCTGGGCCTGGAGAACTACTGGGGGTACAACACCGTCAGCTTCTTCGGGCCGCACCCCGGTTACGCGACCGCCGCCGCGCAGGCGGCCGGACCCCAGGCCGTGCAGGACGAGGTCAAGGGCATGGTCAAGCTGCTGCACGCGGCCGGGATCGAGGTGATCCTGGACGTCGTCTACAACCACACCGCGGAGGAGGGACCCGGTGGTCCGGTCTTCTGCTGGCGCGGGCTGGGGGAGCAGCACTACTACCGCCATGACGCCATGGGCCGGTACCTGGACACCACCGGCTGCGGGAACTCCCTGGACTTCAGCGACCCCCAGGTGGTCCGGATGGCCCTGGACTCCTTGCGGCGCTGGGTGAGCGACTTCCAGGTGGACGGCTTCCGCTTCGACCTCGCCGTGACGATGTGCCGGGACGGCGCCCACCACTTCACCAGCCACCACCCGTTCCTCGTGGCCGCCCAGGCGGACCCCGTGCTGGCGGGGACCAAGCTGATCGCTGAGCCCTGGGACGTGGGCATCGGCGGGTGGCAGACCGGCAACTTCCCCCTCGGCTGGGCGGACTGGAACGACCGCTTCCGCGACGTGGTGCGGGACTTCTGGGTGGCCGACCGCGGCGCCATGGAGCACGGTGGCGCCGGGGGGTCCACCGCCCGGCTGGCCGACTGTCTGGCCGGCTCCGCCGCCCTGTTCGCTGGGTCCGGACGGTCCGCCCTGGCCTCGGTGAACATCGTCACCACGCACGATGGCTTCACCCTGCGGGACCTGGTCTCCTACAACGAGAAGCACAACGAGGCCAACGGGGAGGACAACCGGGACGGCAACTCGCACAACCGGTCCTACAACCACGGGGTGGAGGGTCCGACCGACGACGAGGACATCCGCGACTCCCGGTCCCAGACGGCCCGGAACCTGATGGCCACGCTCATGCTCTCCCTCGGGGTCCCCCTGATCACCGCCGGGGACGAGATCGGCAGGACCCAGCGGGGGAACAACAACGCCTACTGCCAGAACAACGAGATCTCCTGGACCGACTGGGACCTCGGCGAGCGCCAGCAGCGCATGCTGTCCACCACGCGCCGGCTGATCGCGATCCGCAAGGAGTTCCTGGCCGGGCAGCCCTACACGTACCCGGCCCGCGATCCCGGGTACCTGATGTGGTTCAACGCCCAGGGCGTGCCGATGGCCCACGACGAGTGGTCGGACCCGTCCCATCGCCTGCTGCAGCTGCTCGTGGGGGTCCCCGGCGGGCTGAGCAAGGGGCTGATCGTCTTCAACGGGGGACTGTCCAAGTCCTGGTTCCACCTGCCCACCCCGGACGAGCTCCGCGGCATCACGGACCCCACGGGGGCGGACCTGCGGACGTTCACCCTGCAGCTGTCCACGTCCCACTACGGCGACCTGCGCCGCGGCGCCCTGTTCTCCCCGGGGGAGACGGACATGATCGAGGGCAACTCGATCTCCGTCTACTCCGTCTGACCGGCCTGCTGCGGCCACCCCACACCGCACGGCAGGTCGAGGGATGACGCAGACCCGGTGGCATCACCGGATCCAGGCCATCCGTCGACCTCCGGATGCCGGGCGGAGAGGGCGGGTCAGCCCGCGTTGACCACCAGGGCCATCTCCGCCGGGGACGCCAGCAGCTCGTGCTGCGGAAGCACGCGCACCGAGTACCCGAAGGCACCGGAACGGTCGATCACGAGCGAGCCGGTGAACTGCCACCGGCCCCCGCCCAGGTCCTCGGCCGGGGCCAGCTCGAGGGTGGCCGTGTCCAGGAGCCGGTCCTCCTCCAGGCTGCCGGCGGGGGTGGCGGAGACCCGGCCGTACACGGCCTGGACGCAGACGTCGGCCGGCTGCAGGTCGCCCAGGCTGACGTACGCGGAGACCTGCAGCTCGTCGCCGATCTGGGGTTCCTCGCGCACGCCGAGGGAGTCCACGTGCTCCACGACCACCTGGCCGAACGCGGCGCGGACCCGGGTCTTCCAGGCCGCCAGCTCGCGGGCCCTCGCGTAGTCGTCGGCGTCCAGGGTCCGGCCGGCGGCGGCGGCCGGGCGGTAGAGCTCGTTGACGTAGTCCTGGACCATCCGGTCGGCGGACATCGCCGGGCCCAGGGTGGCCATGGTGTGCTTGACCATCGCCAGCCACTGGTGCGGGATACCGTCCCGGGAGGCCCGGGACGGCCCGGCCGCACCGGCCTGGTCCGAGTCCTCGGCGGCGTAGAACCGGGGCACCAGCTGGGTCTCGAGCAGGTCGTAGAGGGCGGCCGCCTCGACGTCGTCCCGTTCCTCGGCGCTGGCGGCGGAGGAGGCGGAGGGGATGGCCCAGCCGTTCTCGCCGTCATACATCTCGTCCCACCAGCCGTCCAGCACGGACAGGTTCAGCCCGCCGTTCATGGCCACCTTCATGCCCGAGGTCCCGCAGGCCTCGAGCGGGCGCAGCGGGTTGTTCAGCCACACGTCGCACCCGGGCATCAGGGTGGAGGCCATCTGGATGTCGTAGTTCGGCAGGAACGCGATCCGGTGACGGACCTCCGGGTCGTCGGCGAACCGGACCATCTCCTGGATCATCAGCTTGCCCTGCTCGTCGGCCGGGTGCGACTTGCCGGCCACCACGAGCTGGATGGGGTGCTCGGGGTCCAGCAGCAGCCGCTTGAGCCGCTCCGGATCCCGCAGCATCAGGGTCAGGCGCTTGTACGTGGGGACCCGCCGGGCGAAGCCGATGGTCATCACGTCCTCGTCCAGCACGTTCTCGGTCCAGGCCACCTCGGCCGCCGAGGCACCGCGCTTGAGCCACGAGGACCGCAACCGGGCGCGGACGTCCCGGACCAGGGCCCGGCGCAGCGTCCGGCGCATCTCCCAGAGCTCCTCGTCGGGGACCTCGAAGACCCGCTCCCAGTCGTGTCCGGCCACCGCGGAGGTGCCGAACAGTTCGATGGCCCGGTCCGATACGGTGCTGGACACCCAGGTGGGGGCGTGGACGCCGTTGGTGATCGAGGTGATGGGCACCTCGTCGGCGTCGAAGCCCGGCCACAGGCCCTTGAACATCTCGCGCGAGACCACCCCGTGCAGCTTGGCCACGCCGTTGGCCCGCTGGCCCAGCCGCAGGCCCATGACGGCCATGTTGTGCACCTCGTGGTCACCGCCCACGTAGTCCTCCGCGCCGAGGGCCATGATGCGCTCCACCGGGACGTGTGGGGCCAGGCCGGCACGGAGGAACTGCTCCACGAGGTGCCGGTCGAAGCGGTCGATGCCGGCGGGCACGGGGGTGTGCGTGGTGAACACGGTGGACGCCCGCACGGAGGACAGCGAGGCCTCCCAGTCCAGCCCGGCCGCCATGAGCTCCTCGATGCGCTCGATGCCCTGGAACCCGGCGTGGCCCTCGTTCGTGTGGTAGACGCCGGGGGCGTCCGTGCCCGTCAGCCGGCAGTACTGCCGCAGCGCCCGTACCCCGCCCATGCCCAGCAGCAGTTCCTGCTGCAGGCGCTGGTCACCGCCGCCGCCGTACAACCGGTCGGTGATGGAGCGGGCGGTGTCGTCGTTGGCCGGGACGTTGGAGTCCAGCAGCAGCAGCGGGACGCGCCCGACGTCGGCCCGCCACACCTGGGCGTGCAGGGTGCGGTTGCCGGGGATCGGCAGGGACACCAGCGCCGGGGAGCCGTCCTGCTCCTTGAGCAGCGTCAGCGGCAGGTTGTCCGGGTCCAGCACCGGATAGGTCTCCTGCTGCCAGGCATCGCGGGAGAGCGACTGCTTGAAGTACCCGGACTGGTAGAGCAGCCCGACGCCGATGACCGGCACGCCGAGGTCCGAGGCGGACTTGAGGTGGTCACCGGCCAGGATGCCCAGGCCGCCGGAGTACTGGGGCAGCACGGCCGTGATGCCGAACTCGGGGGAGAAGTACGCGATCGGCCGGGGCGCCGGCTCCACGCCGGCGACCTCGTGCTGGAACCACCGGTCCTCGGACAGGTAGCGGTCGAGGTCCCGGGTGGCCGCGGCCACCCGCTGCACGATCGACTCGTCGGCGGCCAGCTCGGTGAGCCGGGCCCGGTCGAAGGAGCCCAGCAGGGCCACGGGGTCCTGGTTCAGCTCGTCCCAGGCCTGCGGGTCGAGGTCGCGGAACAGGGCCTTGGTCTGGGGGTGCCAGGACCACCGCAGGTTGGTGGCCAGGCGGCTCAGTCCCGCGATGGACTCGGGCAGGTGGGTACGAACGGTAAACCGACGGATAGCCTTCACAGGCCCTCATTATCCACGGTCCAGCGGCCCGTTCCGGGCACCGGGTGAATCCCGGTCGACACCCGGTCGACGCCGGGTCGACCACCGGGTGAACCCTCTGCCCGCGGGCCCCGCGACCACGTCATGCGCGGTCGCCGCCGGATATGTCGTTGGCCAGCCGAGCATCGCACCGGTAACGTCGACCGCGTGGGAGCTTCCAGGAATGCCATCACTGCCCCGATGTTCCGCTCCGAGGTCAGGGTCGGCCGCATCCCCGTCACGGGTGTGCAGCCGGTCATCGACTGCGGCGCCCACCCGGCCAAGGCCGTGGTGGGAGAGGACATCCCCGTGCGCGCCACCGTGTTCCGCGAGGGACACGACCGGCTCGGTGCCACGGCCGTGCTCTACGGACCCTCCGGGTCCGAGGTGCACCGCGTGCGCATGACCGAGGGAGCGCCCGGACTGGACGAGTACCGGGCCGTCCTGCGTCCGGTGGACATCGGTCCGCACGTCTTCGTCATCGAGGGCTGGTCCGACCCCGTCGCCACCTGGCAGCACGCGGCGACCGTGAAGATCGCGGCGGGGATCGACGTCGAGCTGATGCTGGCCGAGGGCGGTGCCCTGTTCCGCCGGGCGGCCGAGGACCCGGACCGCTCCGAGACGGACCGCGCCGTCCTGGCCCGCGCCGTGCGCGGCCTCGAGGACACCACGCGCGACGTGGCCGAACGGCTCGCCGCGGCCGATGACCCGGACCTGGCGGAGGTCCTGGCCGCCCGCCCGATCCGCGAGTTCGTCTCGCCCTCGACCGAGTACCCCCTGGACGTGCAGCGCGCCCTGGCCGGCCGGGGCGCCTGGTACGAGTTCTTCCCCCGGTCCGAGGGCGCGGTCTACCACCCGGAATCGGGGACCTGGACCTCGGGCGATTTCACGACGGCGGCCGAGCGGCTCCCGGCGATCGCCCGGATGGGCTTCGACGTCGTCTACCTGCCCCCGATCCACCCGATCGGCCGCGCCCACCGCAAGGGACCCAACAACACCCTCACGGCCGGGCCGCAGGACCCGGGCTCGCCGTGGGCCATCGGCTCGGAGGAGGGTGGCCACGACGCGATCCACCCCGAGCTCGGCTCGGTGCAGGACTTCGGCCGCTTCGTCGCCCGCGCGGAGGAACTGGGCATGGAGGTCGCCCTGGACCTGGCCCTGCAGTGCTCCCCGGACCACCCGTGGGTCAGCGAGCACCCCGAATGGTTCACCACCCGGGTGGACGGCTCGATCGCCTACGCGGAGAACCCGCCGAAGAAGTACCAGGACATCTACCCGTTGAACTTCGACAACGACCCGCGCGGACTGCGCCGGGCCGTGCTGCGGGTCGTGGAGCTGTGGGTGGCCCGCGGCGTGAAGATCTTCCGGGTGGACAACCCGCACACCAAGCCCCTGTGGTTCTGGGAGTGGCTGATCGCCAAGGTGCACCGCCGTCACCCCGAGGTGGTCTTCCTCGCGGAGGCCTTCACCCGCCCGGCCATGATGCACGCCCTGGGCCGGGCCGGGTACCAGCAGTCCTACTCCTACTTCACGTGGCGGAACACCCGGGACGAGATCGCCGAGTACCTCCATGAGGTCACCGCCGAGACGGCGGCGTTCTACCGGCCGAACTTCTTCGTCAACACCCCGGACATCCTCACCGAGTACCTGCAGTTCGGCGGGCCCGCGGCCTTCAAGATCCGGGCCGTGCTCGCCGCGCTGTCCAACCCCCTGTGGGGCATGTACTCCGGTTACGAGCTGTACGAGCACGTGGCCCGTCCGGGCGCGGAGGAGTACATCGACAACGAGAAGTACGAGTTCCGGCCCCGCGACTACGCCGCGGCCGAGGCAGAGGGGCGCTCGCTGGCCCCCTACCTGACCCGGCTGAACCACATCCGCCGGGCCCACCCGGCCTTCCAGGACCTGCAGAACCTGACCCTGCACGAGGCGGACAACGAGGACATCCTCGTCTTCTCCAAGACCCGCCGGCACCGGGCCGACGGCTGGCACGCCGCGGCGGCGACGGGCACGGAGGACCTGCCCGACGTCGGCCCCGTCTTCCCGGGCGTCGAGGATCCCGCGGCGCTGGTGGAGGGGCTGCCCGGTCACGCGGACACCGTCATCGTGGTGGTCAACTGCAACCCGCACGACGTCAAGGAGGCCACCGCCCACCTGGACCTGGCCGCGCTGGACCTGCGTCCGCAGGACCTGGACGCCGAGGGCCGGTTCGAGGTCGAGGACCTGATCACCGGTGCCCGCTGGCAGTGGTCGGCGCACAACTACGTCCGGTTGGACCCGCACGTCGAGCCGGCCCACGTGCTGCGCGTGGTGCGTCGCGACTGAGCGACCGCAGCGCGCCGAGAGACCACGCCGCGGACCCCGGGGGGATTCGCCGGACCGACGCACGACCCACGACGGAAGACACTGCACCCGATGGCCAATTCGTTCCAGCTCCACACCCACGGGATCTCCCATGACCCGAACTGGTTCCGCACCGCCGTGTTCTACGAGGTCCTCGTACGGGCCTTCCACGACGGCAACGGTGACGGTTCCGGGGACTTCGACGGGCTGATCAACAAGCTGGACTACCTGCAGTGGCTGGGCGTCGACTGCCTCTGGGTGCCGCCGTTCTACCGTTCCCCGTTGCGGGACGGCGGGTACGACGTCGCGGACTTCTACGAGGTCCTGGACGACTTCGGCACCGTCTCCGACTTCAAGCGGCTCGTGGCCGAGGCCCACGCGCGCGGCCTGCGCGTCATCATCGACCTGCCGCTGAACCACACCTCTGACCAGCATCCCTGGTTCCAGGAGTCCCGGTCGGACCCGGACGGGCCGTACGGGGACTTCTACGTCTGGAGCGACACGGACGAGAAGTACGAGGACGCCCGCATCATCTTCGTGGACACCGAGGAGTCGAACTGGAGCTTCGACTCCGTGCGCCGGCAGTTCTTCTGGCACCGGTTCTTCTCCCACCAGCCGGACCTGAACTTCGAGAACCCGGCGGTGATCGAGGCCCTCTACGACGTGGTCCGGTACTGGCTGGACATGGGCGTGGACGGCTTCCGTGCCGATGCGATCCCGTACCTCTACGAGGAGGACGGCACGGACTGTGAGAACGACCCGCGCACCCACGTGTTCCTGCGGGACCTGCGGACCATGGTGGACGCGGAGTACCCGGGCCGGGTGATCATCGCCGAGGCCAACCAGCCGCCGCAGGACGTGGTCGACTACTTCGGGTCCGAGGAGGACCCGGAGTGCCACATGTGCTTCCACTTCCCGATCATGCCGAAGATCTTCTACGCGCTGCGCGACCACAAGGCCACCGCCATCCTGGAGGCCATCGCCGAGACCCCGCAGATCCCGGCCGGTTCGCAGTGGGGGACCTTCCTGCGCAACCACGACGAGCTGACCCTGGAGATGGTCACGCCCGAGGAACGCCAGGCCATGCTCGGCTGGTACGCCCCGGACTCGAGGATGCGCGCCAACGTCGGCATCCGCCGCCGGCTGGCGTCCCTGCTGGACAACAACCGCTCCGAGCTCGAGCTGATCCACGGGTTGCTGCTGTCCTTGCCGGGCTCGCCGTTCCTGTACTACGGGGACGAGCTGGGCATGGGGGACAACATCTGGCTGCCGGACCGTGATGCCTCACGCACCCCGATGCAGTGGAACCCGGACCGCAATGCCGGGTTCTCCGACGCCGACCCCGGCAAGCTCTACCTGCCGGTCATCCAGTCCCTCGTCTACCACTACAACCACGTCAACGTGGAGGCACAGCTGGCCTCGAACGGCTCCCTGCTGCACTGGGTCCGGGAGACGCTGGCCGTGCGCAAGCGCCACCCCGTCTTCGGGCTGGGCGACTTCACGATGGTCGACGCCGAGGCCGAACAGGTCCTCGCCTTCGTCCGGGACCTGCCGATCAGTGACGACGAGGACCTGTACCCCGAGACCGTGCTGTGCGTGTTCAACCTGTCCCCGGACCCGGTGGCCACGTGGCTGAGCGTGCCGGGGTACGAGGGGCGGGGCCTGCGGGACGTGTTCGGTGGCCGGGCCTTCCTGGACATCGGGGAGGACGGCCGCCTGCCGGTCACCTTGCCGGGACACGGGTTCTTCTGGCTGCGCCTGCGCACCGGGCCGGACCTGATGGGCGGGACGGACCGGACCGCGCTCGCCGGCAAGCGAAACCCCTACACGACCGCCCTTCCCGTGATCACCCCCGAGATGTCCGCAGGGAGCGTCCGATGACCACTGAACAGAACTCCTCCGCCTCCTTCCCCGAGCTGCTCTCCGCCTGGCTGCCGTCCCAGCGCTGGTTCCCGGTGCGCGGCACCTTCGACCTGCACCGGGTCGGCGGGATCCGGCTGACGGCCAGCCGGGAGGACGTCCAGCTCCAGCTGCAGGTGGTGACGGCCGGACGGGACGACGACACCGTGACCCTGTCCGTGCCCGTGGCCATCCGCGAGGAACCGCTCGAGGGCGGGGATGCCGCGCTGATCGGACGCTGGGACACCGCCTCCGGGCCCCGCTGGGTCTACGACGGCACGCACGACCCGGAGTTCGTGGCCGCCTGGCTCGAGATGATGCGGCGCGAACTGCCCACGGCGGACCGGCGGTCCGCAGGGCACGCCTACGCGGGCTTCGAGGAGTGGCCCGCCTTCCACGCCGACACCCTGCGGGCCCGGTTGCTGCAGGGCGAGCAGTCCAACACCTCCGTCGTCATCGAGGCCGGTCCCGGCACGCTGATCCTCAAGTTCTTCCGCGTCCTGGCCGCCGGAGCCAACCCCGACGTCGAGATCGGCCTGGCGCTGTCCGCCGCCGGCTCCAGCGAGGTCCCGGTGACGTACGGCTCGGTCACGGCGGGGTGGCGTGGCACGCCGGAGGAGTGGGTCTCGGGCCAGGCCTGCGTCCTGCGCGAGTTCATCACCGGGTCGAGGGACGCCTGGCGGGTGGCCACCGAGGCCGCCGAGGCCGGGGAGGACTTCCTCGCCGAGGCCACGGGGATCGGCGAGGCCACGGGCCGGTTGCACCTGGCCCTCGCCGAGGCCCTCGGAACGCGCTCCGTGCCCACCGGCACCGGCCGGGCGCCCCAGGTCCTGTCCGAACTGGCCACCCGGATCGAGTGGGGCTGGCGCGAGGCCGCCGCGACCGTCGGGGAGGACCTGGCGGACCGCGTGGAGCAGGTCCTCACCTCGCTGCGCTCGGCGGACGCGGCGGCCGGGTTGCCGCCCCTGCAGCGGATCCACGCCGACTACCACCTCGGCCAGGTGCTCGCCTCCGACGCCGACGGCACGACCCGCTGGACGGTGTTGGACTTCGAGGGAGAACCACTGCGGGAGGCCGAGGAACGCTCCGGCTGGGACCTGCGGCTGCGGGACGTCGTCGGGATGCTGCGGTCCTTCGACTACGCCGGTGCGCTGGCCGGGACCCCGGAGTGGACCGCCGGGACGCAGCGGGCCTTCCTGGCAGGCTACGGGCGCACCGTGGGAGAGCCGGTGGACACGGCCTCGACGGTCTTCACCGCCCTGCTGCTGGACAAGGCCCTGTACGAGACGGTCTACGAGCTGCGTCACCGGCCGGACTGGGTCGAGGTCCCCGCCGCGGCCGTCCGGCGGGCCCTCGGCCGGGGCGCGGCCTCCGCCGGGACCGTGGCAGCCACGCCCACGCGGGATACGGTGGAGAGAGTCATCGAGGGTGAACCCCAGGAGGACACCATGCACGCCGAGAACACCGAATCAACGACGCCGGACGCTCCGGCCCCCGCCGCGGCGCCGTCCGCCGCGGCACCCGGGAGCGCCGCAACCGGGGCCGCCGCCGCGGGAGAGACCGGGAGCCCCGCCCCCCTGGGGGTGCGCACGGAGGTGCTGACCGCCGTCGCCCACGGCCGGTACCACCAGCCCCACGAGGTCCTCGGGGCGCACCTGGACGATGCCGGCACCGTCACCTTCCGCGTCCTGCGGCCGATGGCGGAGGAGGTGTCCGTCCGGACCGACGATGGCACCGTGGTCCCGTTGCGCCACGAACTCGAGGGCATCTGGGTGGGGACGCTGCCGGCCACGCACCCGGGCCGGGTACCGGGGTACCGGATCCTCGTGTCCTTCCCCGGCCTGGACGCCGCCGAGCAGGACGACCCGTACCGGTACCTGCCCACGGTGGGTGAACTGGACCAGCACCTGTTCCGCGAGGGACGGCACGAGACCCTGTGGACCGTCCTGGGTTCCCGGGTCCGTCACTACTCGTCCCCCCAGGGAGAGATCACCGGCACCTCCTTCGCGGTGTGGGCCCCCAACGCCCAGGCCGTCCGGGTCAAGGGCGACTTCAACGGCTGGGACGGGCACCAGCACGCCATGCGCTCCCTGGGTGACTCCGGGATCTGGGAGATCTTCGTCCCCGGTATCGGCGCCGGGACCGTGTACAAGTACGCGATCCTCGGCCACGACGGGCACTGGCGGGACAAGGCCGACCCCATGGCCCGCTGGACCGAGGTGCCCCCGGCGACCGGTTCGCGGGTGGACGACTCCCGGTACGTCTTCGGCGACCAGGACTGGATGGAGCAGCGGGCGAGCACGGATCCGCACGACGGGCCGATGAGCATCTACGAGGTGCACGCCGGGTCCTGGCGTCCGGGCCTGAGCTACCGCGAGATGGCCGATCAGCTCGTGGAGTACGTTTCCTGGCAGGGGTTCACCCACGTGGAGTTCATGCCCGTGGCCGAGCACCCCTTCGGCGGGTCCTGGGGTTACCAGGTCTCCGGTTACTACGCACCGACCTCACGGTTCGGCACCCCGGACGACTTCAAGTACCTGGTGGACCGCCTCCACCAGGCCGGTATCGGCGTCCTGCTGGACTGGGTGCCCGCCCACTTCCCCAAGGACGAGTGGGCGCTGGCGAAGTTCGACGGCACGCCGCTCTACGAGTACGCGGACCCGCGCAAGGGGGAGCACCCGGACTGGGGCACCCTGGTGTTCGACTACGGCCGAACCGAGGTGCGCAACTTCCTGGTGGCCAATGCGCTGTACTGGCTCGAGGAGTTCCACATCGACGGGCTGCGGGTGGATGCCGTGGCCTCGATGCTCTACCTCGACTACTCCCGGGAGGACGGGGAATGGATCCCCAACATCCACGGGGGCAACCACAACCTCGAGGCGATCAGCTTCCTGCAGGAGGCCACGGCCACGGCCTACAAGCGCAACCCCGGAACGGTCATGGTCGCGGAGGAGTCCACCGCGTTCTCGGGTGTCACGGCACCCACCGACCAGGACGGGCTCGGCTTCGGCCTGAAGTGGAACATGGGCTGGATGCACGACTCGCTCCAGTACATGTCCGAGGACCCGGTGAACCGGCGCTGGCACCACAACGAGATGACCTTCTCCCTCGTCTATGCGTGGAGCGAGAATTTCGTGCTGCCGCTCTCGCACGACGAGGTGGTCCACGGCAAGGGCTCGCTGCTGCGGAAGATGCCCGGCGACCGCTGGCAGCAACTGGCGTCCCTGCGCGCCTACTACGGATTCATGTGGGCCCACCCGGGCAAGCAGCTGCTCTTCATGGGATCCGAGTTCGGGCAGGAGTCCGAGTGGAAGGAATCCCACGGGCTGGACTGGTGGCTCACCGAGAACCTTCAGCACAAGGGGCTGATGAAGGCAGTGCGGGACCTCAACATGGTCTACCGCAACGCTCCGGAGCTCTGGAGCCAGGACAACGACCCGGCAGGTTTCCAGTGGATCGACCAGAACGACGGCGACCGCAACCTGTTCTCCTTCATCCGCTGGTCCGCGCCCGGTGCGGACGGCGAGGAGGCCCGCCCCCTGGTGTGCGTCACGAACTTCGCCGGCCATCCCCACCACGACGTCCGTCTCGGGCTGCCACTCGCGGGGGAGTGGGAGGAGGTGCTCAACACGGACGCCGAGACCTACGGGGGCTCGGGCGTGGGCAACCACGGGACCATCACCGCCGACGGTGAGCGGT